>JAIEMP010000001.1 GCA_019752045.1 Chitinophagaceae bacterium
GAAAAATAATTGCCGGGAAGGAAAGAAGACGGGAAGTAGTTGATTCTTTTCCGCCTTACCGTCTTACCGGCAAAAAAACCAGCAATAACTTATTAGCTGTGTCTGAATAAAAAAAACTTTGCCAAAGTTCAGTCAAACAGATCGAAATCAATTTGTCTTTTCAACTTTGGCAAAGTTTAAGCAGTCTTACCTGCAAATCCATTCTCCGTATTTATTTCTTTTGTGTATCCGGAGTATTCTTAATTGTTTGCGGCACTTCTTTATTCTGAATGGTATCAGCAGCAGGTGAAACGCCCTGTGCATATTCTTTCATGGCATTATCAATACCCTGAATTAACTGCTTGGCCATTTGATACTCATATTCAGATGGTGTTCTGCTGTCCAGTTCATTGGTTGCTTCGTAATAGGCAACTTGTTGTTCACAATCTTTTTTCACAGCAGCCATAATACGTTTACCCATCTCCAGATCGCCTGCCTGGAAAGCGGTTAATGCAAAATAGAAACTCTTTTCATTATGATCATTACCATATCGGCTGGCCATACCATACGGCATGTTCTTGTCTTTAAGCATCTGATCTGCACGTTGCAGCACTTTCTTTGCATCGTCTTTACGACCGGCAGCAATTAAATTCATAGCAAGTATAGTGTGTGCATTGCGTATGTTCACTAAATGTCGGCGGTTTTCTTCATCAAAATAAACACCGTCTTTATCTGCACCGCCGTACTTAAACTTATTCATCACCTTATCATACATCCACTCCACATTCACTGTTCCTCTTGCGTTTGCAACAGGTACCAGACGGTAGGTTAAACCATCCTGGCGCAGATAATCATCAAAACCCATTTGCAAAGGTTGTGTAAAGTAAATAGGACGTTTCCATTTGTTGGCAGCAATTACATTCATAATTGCAGCATCATTTTTAAAGAGATAACCTTTTGTAATCTGAAACTTTAATTCACTTACAACACTGTCTTTAGCAGTAACGGTTCCGTTCTGCAATACAAAAGCTTTATCTACAGGAACGGTTACCCTGTTGTAAGGGAAGTAGTTGTAATATTCACCATTAGGCGCACGGTACATTTTACTTTCTGCATCGCTGCCTACCTGGTCTTTCATCATTGTGTACAGATCGGCATAACTGGTATCGGTTTGTGATACGGGCAAATGATACACCACGTTGCGTTTATCTCCGGCAATCTGTTCTTCGTTCCACAAAACATCAATGGGATCACTGTCGTTTACTTTGTAACGCAGTTGATTAATGTACCAGTCGGTACCCAGTAAGCTGGTATTAATCACCCGAACATCCGGACGAATACCTTTTACTTCCTGTGCATACCATAACGGATATGTATCGTTATCACCTACTGTAAATAAAATGGCATTGGGTGCACAGCTCTCGAGATAACTGGTTGCAAGATCAGGAGCAATGGTTTTTTTACTGCGGTCATGATCATCCCATTCCTGGCTGGCCATTAATACAGGTACTGCTAGGAAACACAAAGCTGCTGCAGCATAAGATGCACCTGCACCTTTGATCAGTTTTTCGAGCAATTCTTTTACAAAATAAAACCCAAGACCAATCCAGATGGCGAATGCATAGAAGCTTCCTACATATGCATAATCCCTTTCACGTGGTTGAGGGCCCGCCTGGTTGAGATAAAGAACAATTGCAAGACCCGTACTTAAGAATAACAATCCAACAATCAGTGTATCACGCTGGTGTTTGCTGTATTGAAAAATAATACCGAGCAGACCCAATATAAAAGGCAACAGAAATAATTTATTGTTGGCCTGATTATTTTTTAAACTGTCGGGCATTACTTTTTGGTTACCTAAACGCATATTGTCGAGAAAAGAAATTCCACTGATCCAGTTGCCGTTTCTTTTTTCACCCACACCCTGCACATCGTTTTGCTTACCTGCAAAATTCCACATAAAGTAACGCCAGTACATGATGTTGATCTGGTACTGAAAGAAGAATTTAAAGTTATCGGCCATGGTGGGGTCACGGTCGTAAGAGGTTTCGCCTGTTTGATTGTTGCGGAGTTTTTCAATACCCAGAAAACTTGCATAATAATCTGCATGTCCCTGATCATTGCTGGCATCCCACACACGTGGAAACACCATTGTTTGCTCTGCCGGATAAACTGCTTTCCGTTTTTTACCGGTTACTTCATATTTATCACCTACCCGCTGATACGTATCGCCTACCTCTTCATAATCTGCATCTGCAGTAAACATTTGTCCTTTCAGTAAAGGCACATCGCCATATTGCTCACGACTTAAATAACTAACTAATGAAATGGGATTGTTTACATCATTCATATCAATACCCGGGTTGGCATTGGAGCGAATCATGGTAGTGATATAAGTTGAGTAACCCACCAGCATAAACGCAAAGCTCCACAGACCTAAACGTAAAAAACGCCAGTGATTTGTTTGTGCCCATCTGAGTCCAAACCAGATCAACGCTGCCACTACTGCAAAGAAGAAAATGAAACCGGAGAAAAACGGCAGATTAAAACTGTTTACAAATAAACGATCGAACCAGCCTGCACCTGCAATACTCCACTGGATTACTGCTTTCTGCACAACACCAATTAAAGCAACACCAATCACGAACGCAAGAATTCCACCAGTCCATGTTGGTTTATACCTGCGGAAATAATACACCATCACAATTGCAGGGATGGTTAATAAGTTTAATAAATGGACGCCAATGCTCAAGCCCATCATAAAGAAAATCATAATGATCCAACGCTCAGCATGAGTACGTTTTACATCATCTTCACCTGCTTTTGCATCTTCATGCTCCCACTTAAGAATAGCCCAGAACACAACAGCAGTAAAGAAAGAAGACAAGGCGTATACTTCCCCTTCAACAGCACTGAACCAAAAAGAATCGCTGAATGTATAAGCCAGTGCACCAATTACACCCGAAGCCATTACACTGAACAACTGGTTGCCCTGTAATTCTTCCGTTCCCTTTTGTACCAGTCTTCTTCCAAAATGGGTAATGGTCCAGAACAGGAACATGATGGTGAACCCGCTTGACAAAGCAGATAACAGATTTACACCTACAGCGGCATCGCCCGGTGTAAAGAGTGTAAACAACCTGCCAAGCAACAGGAACAAAGGAGCACCCGGAGGGTGTGGAATACCTAACTTATAGGCACAGGAGATAAACTCACCCGTATCCCACAAACTACCCGTAGGTTCCATGGTTAAAATATAAATGGCGCATGCAAAGAGGCCAATGATCCAGCCTGTGATGTTATTGAGCTTTTGGAAATTCATAAAAGCGTAGGTTTTATACAGCCCTGTTTAATGGGGGCAGGCAAAAATAAGGAGATGGGTGTATAAACGAGAATTTCCGTTGTGTTTTAACAAGACCTCTCCTTCTTATCCCCTCCTGAAGAAGCATAGGCCCAAACTTCTCCACATCATTTAGCCTCTTTAATCAAACATTTCGGCTTTTGTAATGCTATCTACAAAGCAACGAAGTTTAGAATGGTTGATTCTTGTATTAAATGTAGAAAAGCAAGGGCTGTGCAAAGCAGTTCTCCCCCACCGGGGGAGTTAGAAGGGGCTGCGCCTATTCAAAATAAACCCTCACCGTCTGATAAAATAAACGGCTCTGCGTATACTGACTCATATTTTTTTCAGAAAATCCCTGCAAGCCGAACAAGCCGGCTGCATTTCCTTTGTTGATGGCAATTTCGAGATAACCAGCCGCATTAAAAAAAGCCAGCTTCTCCCCTTCATTCACATCTGCATAGGTTTCACTAAACCGGTCTATTACTTCATCCCGTTTAAACACAATTTTAAACCTGCGCCCTTTGCGTTGTGCTTCAAACTCTTCCTGTGTAATATTGACAATTACATTTTCAAAATGATCAATGGAAATAATCTGTCCTTCCATGTATTGATTGGTGGTAATGGGCCGTAATGGATTTCTTACCTGTATGGAAACTCCCGGATCGCCTAAGTCGTTTAATGCTGTGCCTGCAGCCACTTTGCTGATGGCTCTTGCAAATACTTCTGTACAGGCCAGTGTGTTGCGGGCTGCAGATTTGTCCAGATCCAGTGCAACAACTTCCTGTGGTGTTTCTTCAAGAATCATGGTGATCAGTCCGTTATCGGCCAGGCAGAAATATTGATTGTTATGTTTCACCATCAGCAAATGATCGGGCTTATACTGAAACAGGTTCACCAAAACAATATGAAACGTATCTGCAGGAAAATGTCTGGATGCATTTCTTACCACGTATGCAGCCTGCGGATCATTAAAAGGAGACAGATGGTGCGATATATCAATTAACTGAAAGGCAGCATCCTGTTTTAATAAAACGCCTTTTACTGCCCCTGCGAGGTAATCTTTTTCACCAATGTCTGATGTAAGGGTTAGTAATGGCATGTTTGGAAATGAGAAAATAAATATAAAGAATGAAACGTGGAAAAAAAATTGAACCGACTGATTCGTTAGGGCTCGTGATAAATGTTCATTTCCTATTTAATCAGTTTGCCATTTTTAAAGAAAAATTGATGAATGTATTTATCTGCAAGTCGGGGAAAAAAACGGCTGATGAAAACGGTTGCTTTTCCGGTAAGAGTTAGCACCACAGTCCGTTTACGTTTTTCAATTGCGTTGATGATATATCCTGCACATTCTTCGGCACTCATTAATTTCGATTCGTCCATAGGTGTTTCACCAATTTGCTGCCCCTGTTCATTTAAAGCAACCGACCGTATGTTGGTAGCAATAAAACCGGGCGACACCCACAATACATTTACATTGTGTTGAAACATTTCTACTCTTAAAGCTTCGAGCCATCCCTGCATGGCAAACTTTGATGCAGAGTATGCACTGCGGCCCGGAATACCTCTGTTACCAACAATAGAAGAAATGCCAACAACGGTACCCTTCCGTTCAATGATTGAAGGCAGAGCAGCTTTTGTGCAATGCACCATTCCCCAGAAATTTACATCCATCAGTCGTTTAAATGCATGCACTTCTGCATCCACAATTAAAGCACGCATAGAAAGACCTGCATTATTTATTAATATATCAATACCACCAAATGTGCTGATGGTAGTTGCAATAAATTGATTGCAATCCTGCTCATTACTTACATCGGCAACCAACACATGCAGGGGCATGCCCGGAAATGCAGCCTGTAACTGATACAATTTATCATGATTACGGCCACAGGTTGCTACACTGGCACCACGTTGCAAGAGTAATTCAACCAATGCTCTGCCAATACCTTCGCTGCCTCCGGTAACTGCAACAACCTTATTCCTGAAATCCATTCTCATGTGTTTAAATGTAAAAGTACGTCAGCAGACATCAATTCGTTTTGTTTCTTAAAATGAAAGTGAAAACTATTTTTTATAAAAGTTGGGTGCAAAATGTAATTACCCTATTTTTGCACTCCAAAAAAACGCAAACGTTTTTGATGATTCCGTAGCTCAGTTGGTAGAGCACGACACTTTTAATGTTGGGGTCCTGGGTTCGAGTCCCAGCGGGATCACAGAATAAATAAAGCCTCCTTTCGGAGGCTTTTCTGTTTTATTTCAACATCAATTCAGTTTATTCTGTTACAAATTTCTCTTTCATTTTCTCCAGCAGTTTTGTTTCAATCATTTTACCTGCCAGCAGAATCATATTTTTAAATGCACGGGAAGTAGAAATGCCATGACCAACAATCACCGGTTTATCAATACCAAGAATGGGTGTACCGCCGTATGTTTCAAAATTAAAGCGCTTAAAATAGTCGTCTTCGTGCAGGTTACGGGAATGGGCAATATCATAAATTGATTCGCCCAGTTTTAAAATAATGTTGCCGGTAAACCCATCGCACACCATTACATCGGCTTTACCATTTAACACTTCACGCCCTTCAATATTTCCAATAAAGTTGATGAGTTTATTTTCTTTCAGTAATTGATATGCCGCCTGTGCCAGCAAATTTCCTTTGCCCTCTTCTTCACCAATATTAATGAGTGCAACAGTTGGGTTATCAATTTCAAGAATGTTTTGTGCATAGATGCTGCCAAGGATGGCATTTTGTAACAGGTTTTCCGGTTTACAATCGGCCTGCATACCAACGTCTAATATCAATCCATAACCACCTTGTACTTTTGGAATCACCGTTGAAATGGTTGGACGCATCACCCCTTCAATTGCCTTGATGGTATAAAATATACCCACCATCATGGCACCTGTGTTGCCGGCGCTGATGAATGCATCTATTTCTCCATTGGCAAGCATTTGCAAACCAACATTCATTGATGAGTTGGGTTTGTCTCTTAAAGCTTTGGTGGGAGGCTCATGCATGTCAATTACTTCAGATGCATGCACAAGCGATACTGCAGGAGGTACAGTTGTAAAATGCTTACGCATGATCTCTGTATCTCCTATCAAACGAAGTTCAATATCGGATGTGGTTTCGGCTAAAAACAAATCTACGCCCAACAGCGTTTGCTGAGGGGCGTAGTCGCCACCCATCATGTCAATTCCTATGACCATGCAGGTAAGTTATGAAAGCTTACGCTTTTGCAGGAGCTTTTTCAGCTACTAATTTTCCTTTGTAGTACAATTTACCTTCGCTCACATGTGCACGGTGACGTGGATGTGTTTCGCCGGTAGTGCTGTCTTTTGTTAAAGTAACGCTCACTGCCGTATAATGTGTACGACGCTTCGCACTGCGTTGCTGCGAATGTCTGCGTTTTGGATTTGGCATATCTTTTATTTTTTACTCGTTTCTAAATTTATCTAAATCTTTCCAGATTGATTTGTTTTCGCTGGGCTGTGGATTAAGCTGAGCAAGACGTGCAAGCACTTCTTTGTTACAATGCGATCCGCCTATTTCAGTTTCCTTGCACATTTTCTGCATCGGGATACTAAGGTTGATGAACTCATAGATCCAGCTCTTCACATGCAAATGACTTTCTGTTCTGGAAATATAATAAACGTCAGGACTTTCTTCCTCATCGTTCATTTTCTCCGGCTCATCAGTCAGTTTTACCAGCATTTCAAATTCGTCCCACAATTCTAAAGGAAGATCGTTTCCGCAGCGGTCGCAAAGAACGCCAACAGTACCACCTACCTCAAACTTCAGCAACATAAAGCCTGTATTTTTTTCTAAATCCAGTTTTACATTTGCTTTACAGTTTTTAAAGTCCTGCTTTCCGAATTCTTCAAAGAACCTGTCATCAATTTCATAAAGAAATTCATGATTGCCGGGTTTTAAACCCACAAAAGCTATTTCAAATTCCCGGCGGCTTCCCATATCACCCTATTTTAAAGAGTTTGCAAAGGTAGCCGAAAAACATTTTCCAGCCAAAGGAAAAATCAGTTTATTTAGCCCAAACACTGAATTATTCCTTGTTTCGGATGATGATTTTTGCAGTTTCCTGAAAGCTGCTAAAGTACGAAAGGCCCCGATACAGCGCAATTCCCCCTCAATCGTTCAAAATCTTTCAGTTTCTCCCGTAAATTTGAATCCCTATGACCTACGCTAAGCTGATACGCATTTCTTTATTGTTTGCACTGTCTGTTCTTGCCCTTTTTATCTTTTTTATATCAGGGAGCCCCGACTGGATTGAAAAAAACTATGCGTCCGCTTTTTTTCCAAGGCTTGCGTCTGTCTTACGTTTTTTATTTGGATGGATGCCGTTCAGTCTGGGCGATATTCTCTATTCAATTGTTACCATCAGCATATTGTGGCAGATTGGTAAGTTTTTTGTTCGCCTGTTTCACAAAACAGACAGTTGGGCAAAGAAATTATCTCCTTTACTAACGGCCGGTCTTATCCTGCTCTTTGTGTATGTTTATTTTTATATGTTTTGGGGATTGAATTATTACCGTAAAGGAATTGAACATCAACTGGCTTTACAGAACAGTACATTCGATAAACAACAGCTCATTGAGCTAAACCGGGCATTACTGATAAAATTAAATGCAACCAAAGAAATTTGTCTGCAAAAAAAAGATACGGTGATGAGCAGCGACCGTATGTTTCACTCTTCAGTTGAAGGATACCGTGAGCTCGAAAAGAAATTTTCGTTTATCCGTTACCGGAATGTTTCATTAAAACCATCTTTGTTTGGCAGGATTGGTAACTACGTTGGCTTTCAGGGTTATTACAATCCATTTACCGGCGAAGCACAAATAAATACTCATATACCAAACTTTGTGCAGCCATTTGTTACCAGTCATGAAATGGCGCACCAAATTGGTTATGCCAGTGAAAGTGAAGCAAATTTTGTGGGGTTTCTTGCCGCCACCCATTCGCCCGATACGTTGTTGCAATACTCTGCTTACTTAGATATTTTTTTGTATTCCATTGGCAATTTAAGAGCGGTTGATTCTGTTGCCTCAAAAGAAATTGGCAAACAATTACATGAAGGCGTAAAAAGAGATATTAGAACAGAACGTGCATTTGCAATGAAACACAGAACTTTTTTACAAAACTGGACCGATGCGTTTTATGATTTTTATTTACGCCAAAACCGCCAGCGAAAAGGGATTGAAAGTTATAATGAAGTAACAGGTTGGTTGATTGCATACTGGAAGAAATATGAAAGCAGCCCCTAACTCCCCGTCCGAACCGGTTCATCCGGGCGGGCTTCTCTTTCCCCGAAGGAGAAAGAGCGGTACTTTATCACTTTATTAAACTACCTATTCTTCCACTTCAGCAATGAAGCTCTACTCGTTAAAAGAAAAACATCAGAACTTTACTTATTACATTTTGAAAAGTATGGGCTGTGCATGGCAAGTCCCCCTTTGGGGGATTTAGGGGGCCGGCCTTCCGTTTAAAACTGATTCTTCCACATCATACTCTCCACCGGCTTATTGTGCTGACCACTGTATTTTGCATTTTTCTTTTGATTGTACTTCACTTCAATTTCACCATCTACAGGAAAATAAATGAGCTGGCCAATAGGCATTCCTTTGTACACTTTCACCGGTTGTTTTACAGAAATTTCCAATGTCCAGTTGCCGCAAAAGCCCACATCACCTTTACCTGCGGTGGCATGTATGTCAATACCCAAACGGCCTGTAGATGATTTTCCTTCCAGGAATGGAACATGTGCATGTGTTTCGGTGTATTCTAATGTAACACCCAGATAAAAAATATGCGGATACAATACAATGCCTTCATCCGGGATTTCCATGTACTCAATTTCATTATGCTTTTTTGCATCAATCATATGATCCTTGTAAATGGCCAAGGTAGCGCCGAGATGAACATCATAGCTGTTACTGCCCAAACATTCACGGTCGTATGGTTCAACTTTAATGGTTTCTTTTTCAATTTCTTCAAGAATGCGTTTGTCAGAAAGGATCATAGTTATATTTGTTGTGCTGAGTTGCGGGTGTGTTCGCAAAAGTAGCTTTTGAACTGGCTTATTATTAAGGTTGCAATGTAAATTCTAAATCACAGAGATGCCGCTCGTTTATCAACATACTATCAACAGCGCCACAAAAGCAGGGCTATGGCGTATTGAAGAACCTGAAGAATTTTTCCTTGCAAAAGTCCCCTTGAAACGGGATGTAACTCATCCGCATAAACGGTTGCAACACCTAGCAGGCCGTTATTTATTGCCAACGCTGTTCGAAGATTTTCCGCTCGAAGAAATTTTAATTGCAGATACCAGAAAACCTTTTTTAGCTGATGAGAAATACCACTTCTCCATCTCCCATTGCGGCAACTATGCAGCAGCAGTTGTAAGTTCTACCCAACGTGTTGGAGTGGATATTGAATTACCCACCGATAAAATTTTTCGCATCAGCCATAAATTTTTAACCCTCCAGGAAAAAATGTTCCTTGATGAGCAGATGAGCCCATCGCAGCTATTACAACTGGCTACTTTATTATGGAGCACCAAAGAATCCATGTTTAAATGGTTTGGTGATGGCGGACTCGATTTCCGTGAGCACATGCACATTGAAAATATTGAAGGCAATAATGAAGAAGGAAAATTGATCTGCAGTTTTCAGAAATTTGAACCCATACCTCTAACTGTTCATTATCGTTTTATGGAAGAACTGGTGATGAGTTGGGTGGTTAGTTGAAGAAAGCCGATAGTAGTTAGTCAAGATATTAACAACAGTTTAGTTTAGCAAAACCGATAAACAGATCTTTAGCGCTTTCTAAGTGGAAAGAGAAAGTCAATCCCTCCATAAAAAAGGATGTTACTGTTTGTATTGAGATAATATTTTAATGTTGATCGGTTATGGAAAAACGGGCTAAACAACAATCGGACATCATGCTTTTTAAATGGATAATATGCAATTGATGCAAAGCCAGCCACTGAAAGATTACTGTTTGTAAAGGTGTAAGGTGTGCACCCGGCACCAATTTCTAACTTTGAAGATTTGGTAAAGCTGTAATGGAATCCTACCGGAAAAGAAAGAAACAGAGCCCCTCCGTCACGACTTGGTATTGGACCCAACCCACCAATCCCACCACGAAAAAAAAGACCGTTATTGTAGCTACTCCTGATAATTTTTCTCTGATAATTGATGCTGCCACCAAAGCCAGGACCACCCAGTTCCAAAAAAACAGAGTGGTTACTTTGCACATCGGTTAATTCCTGAGATTTAACACTGACAAAATGAATTAAGCAGATAAAAAAAGTGAAAGCTGATTGACTTGTTTTTTTTATTGTTAGCATAAAATAAAGATGCGTTCATTACTACAACTGCTGCTTTGTGTATTTAGAAAATATTCACTTCTTTCTCCAACTCAACACCAAACTTAGCATATACGCTTTGCAAGATCTCTTCGCTTAAATCAAACATTTCTTTTCCCGTTGCTTGCCCATAATTCACCAGAACCAGTGCCTGCTTTGCATGACAGCGGGCATCGCCTTTGCGGTAACCCTTCCAGCCACATTGTTCAATTAACCAACCCGCAGCGAGTTTTACTTCACCGTTCTCTAATGGATAACCTACAATGGCAGGAAACTGCGATTGTAAATTTTGAAATTTCTCTTTTGTAATTTGCGGATTCTTAAAAAAACTTCCTGCATTACCAATTACTTTGGGGTCGGGCAATTTAGAAGAGCGGATATTGATCACTGCCTGCGAAACAGCTGCAACAGATAATTCTTTAATACCCATTTGCTCCAGCTCCTGATTGATGGCTCCATAGCTTGTATGAAAGACAGGCTGTTTACGTAGTTTATACGTTACACTTAAAATCGCAAACTGATTTTTG
Organism: Chitinophagaceae bacterium; assembly: GCA_019752045.1. Taxonomy (GTDB): domain Bacteria; phylum Bacteroidota; class Bacteroidia; order Chitinophagales; family Chitinophagaceae; genus Lacibacter. Next base: position 11,236 of record JAIEMP010000001.1, read on the forward strand.
TATTGCTGCTTAAATACACTTTCTCTGTAACCAAATGCACAATCTTTATTTGCAAACTTTACAATGGTTTTATCATGGAGATGATAGGCTTCCAGTTCTTCAAACACATCTTTGATCTCAACTCCATACGCACCAATATTCTGCATGGGACTTGCACCTACATTACCCGGAATTAAACTCAGGTTTTCAATACCGCCCCAACCCTGCTGTACACAATACTGAACAAGGCCATGCCAGTTTTCGCCTGCACCTGCCCGTAAGTAAACAAATTCATCATCTTCTTTCAGTTTTTCAAACCCCATGATCTCGTTCTTCAATACCAAGGCATCTACATCTTTTGTAAACAACAAATTACTGCCGCCACCAAGAATCATCCGCTGACTGTTGGGAGATAATTGTTGCACATACGCCAACAGCTCCTGCAACTTCTCTGCTGAAGAAAAATCTGCAAACAGCTTTGCCTTTACATCAATGCCAAATGTATTGTATTGCCGCAATGAAATATTTTGATGAACTTGCATACACTGCAAAATAACAATTTATGAACGAACAAACAGCTGTTGTTCTCGGTGCAACAGGATTAATCGGCTCACATGTGCTGAAACAATTACTACAGGATGATGCATTCAGCAAAGTAAGGGCCTTGGTAAGAAGGCCTCTTGCATTGCAACATCCAAAGCTGGAAGTGATTGTTACAGATTTCAGCAATTATGATCAATATCAAACTAATCTGGGCACAGGTGATTGCATTTTCTCCTGTATTGGCACAACCAATGCAACTGTGAAAGGCGATAAAGCGTTGTACCGCACCATTGATTTTGACATTCCGGTAAATGCTGCAAGGTTTGGTAAAGAAGCCGGGTTTAAACAGTTCATCCTTGTTTCATCGGTTGGAGCAAATGCTAACTCATCCTTTTTTTATACCAGGCTGAAAGGTGAAGTGGAAGAGGTCATTGCCAATTTTAATTTTAAAAGTTATCATGTCTTCCGTCCTTCTTTTTTAGTGGGTGAACGAACAGAAAAAAGATTGGGTGAAACAATCGGAACAAATCTTTTTAAACTCTTCAATTTCCTGATTCCATCAAATTACAAAAGCATTACAGGCAAAACGGTTGCTGCAGCCATGGTAAAAGCAGCAAAGAAAGGAAATGAAGGGATGAATTTTTATTATTACGGGGAGATGATAAAATTGTAAATTTGAGCAAAGCTGATTCATGGCTGAACTGGTAATTAAAACAAAAAATAAAAAAGAGGAGAAAGTTGTCAAAGCTTTCCTGGAGAGCCTTGAAATTGAATACCTCACTGAAGTACAGGAGGAGCAGGCGCTATACAAAGCAATGCAAAAAGGTAAGAAAAGCAAGACTCTGACGGCAAAAGAAAAAGTAAGTTTTGTAAAGAAACTTAAATCTGCAAAATGAACGTAACTGTTCGAAAAACTTTTGAAAAAGATGGCTTAAAACTTCCTGCTTTTATACAGCATCGTATTGCTGATTTATTAGATGAGCTTGAAAAAGCAAATTCCTTAAGTGAAATTTCCAACTGCAAAAAACTTACGGGATTTAAAAATGCCTATCGCATTCGAATAGGTGAATATCGTGTCGGATTCTATTGGGATAAATCGTCGTTAGATTTAGTTCGGGTATTAGCAAGGAAAGAAATGTACAGATTTTTCCCTTAGTTGTTTCAACATCAAATTATCTGCTCTTGAACCTTGCTTTTAACAACAATTCAGATAATAACTATAATGGGAAAGCGTTTTTTAACTCAATGAAAAGTTTCAAACGAATTTTCTTTACAGCGTTCATTATTCTATCTGTTGGATTTCTTCTTCCTGAACAATTCAATATGCCGGTTTCGGGAGCAGACAGATCAAGTTACAATCAACAATCATTCTGGGCTTATCCTTGGGGAACTTCTGTAACTCATAAAGGCGTTGATATATTCTCGAAAGAAGGAACTGATGTTGTATCTTCTACAGGAGGCTTGGCTCTTTACACAGGTGAAATTAAAAAAGGTGGCAACATCGTATTGATACTTGGGCCAAAATGGAGATTACATTACTATGCACATCTGAAAGAGATCAAAACTTCAACATTTGCATTTACAAATCATAAAGAAGCAATTGGAACAGTCGGCACAACAGGTAATGCAAAAGGCAAAGCGCCTCATTTACATTATACCATTCGTTCAATTATACCATTGCCATGGAGAAAGGATGATTCAATTCAGGGTTGGAAAAAGATGTTTTATTTGAACCCGATTGATTATTTGAATGATGCTCAACGATAAGTTTCAACTTTTATCGTTCAGGCCGCAAGCAGCGTACCGACCGTATCACATCTTATCTACATCCGGTATCATCACCACACTTTTAAAATTGGGATGATTATGCAAATGCACCTGCTGTGCAAGAATCATCTCTTTGCACTGAAGCATCAGTTGCGCATCTTTCGGTAATTTAAAAATCAGCTCCATGATGTATTGATTACGGATGCGGTTCACCACAGGTTCTGCCGGACCAATCATATAATTCGCAAACAAGGGTTTCATGTTTTCTGCCACCAGCAGCGATGCAGCTTCTACCACTTCTTTCAACTTATGTTTAAACGTAAGCTGAATGATGCGTGAAAACGGCGGATAAAAAAATTGTCGCCTGCCTTGTATCTCTTCTGCAAAAAAAGATCTGTAATCATGTGCTGCCACATACTTTAATACAGGGTGATTGGTATTGGCCACCTGGATCATTACTTTTCCCAAGGCATCTTTTCGTCCGGCACGGCCACTCACCTGTTCCATTAACTGAAAGCCACGTTCGTTTACACGAAAATCTGCAAAGCTTAACAAACTGTCAGCATCAAGGATACCAACCAGATTTACATGTTCAAAATCCAAACCCTTTACCACCATCTGTGTACCTACCAGTACATCAATCTTTTGCTGTTCAAAATTCTGGATCAACTGATCATGTGCTGTTTTACCACTCACAGTATCATAATCCATTCGTGCAATTTTTGCATGTGGAATTAATTCCTGTAATTGCTCTTCTACTTTTTCTGTACCAAAATTCTGCTGTATAAAATCATGACTGCCGCAGGCATCACAGATTGTAACAATGGGATAAACTGTGCCGCAATAGTGACACTGCAGTTTATGTTTGAATTTGTGATAGGTTAAACTCACATCGCAATAACGGCAATGCGGAATCCATCCACAGGCTTTGCAAATCTGGTGCGGCGTATAGCCTCTCCTGTTTTGAAACAAGATGACCTGCTTCTTCAATTGCAATGATTCTTCGATGGCTTTTTGCAGCACCGGCGCAATCATTACCTTTTCTTTTGTTTGTTTAAAAAGTGGTTTGGTGTCGATGAGTTCAATAACGGGTAACTCCCCTTCGCCATAACGTTCATTCAACTCAACCAAACTGTATTTTTCTGTTTGTGTATTGTAATAGGTTTCAATTGAAGGTGTGCCGCTGCCCAACAATACCTTCGACCCAAATACAGTTGCATAATAAACAGCTGCATCCCGTGCATTGTAACGTGGAGCCGGTTGTTGTTGCTTGTAACTGCTGTCGTGCTCTTCATCACAAACAATTAAACCCAAATCAACAAACGGAAGAAACAAGGAACTTCTTGCACCCAGCACAACTTTCAGTTCACCACTCTTAATCTTGTTCCAGATTTCAATACGCTCGTTTTGGTTGAACTTGCTGTGATAGATGCCAATGTATCCACCAAAATGTTTTTGCAAGCGACGGATGATTTGTGCAGTTAATGCAATCTCCGGCAACAGGTACAATACCTGTTTTCCCTTTTTGATATACTCTTCAATGAGTTTGATGTAAAGCAATGTTTTACCACTACCGGTTACGCCATGTAATAAGCATACAGATTTAGATTCAAATGATATTCTTATTTCGTTCAATGCAGTTTGCTGTGCAGCCGTTAATTCAAAATCAATGGAAACATTTTTCGGTAGATTCTGTAAGCGATCGACAGCACGTTTTTCTAAAAACAAAATATTCTTCTCAACTAAACCTTTCAACTGTGCATCGCTTGCATTGCTTTTTTTCAACAATGCGGTCTTGCTCACTTCTCCCTCTGTTTTCATGAGATGCAGATAGCTCAACAATAATTCCATTTGTTTTGGTGCACGGCTCCAGTTGTTCAACAACTCACTTAGCTGATCTTCATTGTCGTATTGCGGATTGAGTAAAACAAATGTTTCTTTCTTAGCAGAGTATGTTTCCTTCAACGATTCCCATACAAAACAAACACGCTTTTCAATCAATCGTTTCACTACCGGATACACATGCGAAGTATCAAGTATCTGCTGTACTTCAGGCAACTTCAATTCTTTGCGGATGAGCAATGCTTCTGCCACTAAATATTCATCATGATCGAGTGTAGAAAAATCTTCACCGATCTCTTCGTTATAAACCAAAATGGTTTCACTGCTCAGTTTAAAATGAGCAGGTAATGCAGCCGCCATCACCTCCCCTTCGGTACACAAATAATAATCGGCAATCCATTGCCACAACTTCAATTGTTCTTCATGAATAATAGGTTCTGCATCCAATACATTCAAAATAAACTTGGGATCAAAAGCAGATGGCTTGTTGTGATGCAATGTTTTAATCACACCGGCATAACGTTTCTTACGCAGTTCCACTTCTACACGAACACCTACACGTACCAGCTCCTGCAAACGATCGGGAATGCTCCATGTATAATTTTTAGGGAGCGCAAGTGGTATGATGACTTCTGCAAACATCCGGTGAATGGTCAATTGTGAATAGTGAATATGCAATTTAAAGAGTATGCACCGAATGAGACAGTAAAAATTATCGAACACCCACACACGAATCACTACTCACCACTCCCGATCCAGCCCGCTTTATACTCAATCAACTTTTGCTCCATCAAATCATATACTTTTTTCTTCAGTGCTTCCACATCAAAAGGCGTGTAACCTTCGGGAGAAATTTCTTCCAGATAAACGGTGCGAAGCTTACCGGGTGATAAAGCAAAGATGCTGCTCCAGTGCATACGATCCACTCCATCTAAAAACAACATTGGCTTAATGGGAGTTTGTGTTTCAATGGCTAAACGAAAAGCACCATCATAAAAATCAATCAACGGTTTGTCAGTCATATTAAACGTTCCTTCGGGAGCGATATAAATGGAAATTTCCTTACTTAAAACCGATTTCAACGTCTTTACACTTCTTGCCCTGTTTTCAGCACTGCCTCTTATAACCGGCACCACGGCTGCTTTGTAGATGATACCAAAGATGGGCACATTGCCTGTTTCTGCTTTTCCCAGAATACGTAATGGCCGGCGAATAGCTTTCAACATCTGCGGAATATCCATGTACGAGTTATGATTGCTCACAAAAATATAAGGCTGATGCGGTTTGATTTCCTGCTCAACAATGCGTTTATGAAAAATACCGATGAGGAACAACCACAGATCGGCCCACCAATGCGCCAGCTGCATCACCACATTGCCTCCGGTTATTTTTCCAAACAACGATCCAATGATCACAAATGGAACAACAATAAACATGATCAGTACAAACAGGATCATGGCATAGATGGCGTAAATGTATTGTAAGGGCTTTAACACCTCACCCTCCCTAGCTTCGCTACTAACCTACACACAGTTTGGTTACCTCTCCAAAGAGAGAGGGAGCGGTACTGCAAATCATTTTCCTGCATGTGTGTCTTCCGTTTCATCATAACATTTCTATTCATCAATCATTTCTATTTGTACTTATTGTGGTTTTTTACATCACGTCTGAAGCTTCTTTAAACAACAAATTTGCAAATAATTAATTTAGTGAAACAAGCTGGCTTTGTGCTTTGTAAAGCCCCTCCTTTGGAGGGGTTTGGGGAGGTCAACAACTCGGGCACTCCCAATCTTCACCCAAATCAATCACCGTCACAATTGTTAAATGCCGTTGCTTTGGTGCAACAATGATCCGTACATGTTGCCGGTCTTTGCTTGTAACTCCTTCCAACGCATACTTCGGTCCTTGTGGCGCACCCAGATCACTCTTTTTATAATTCACTTCTGCTTGCTGCACAATCTCTTTTATTTCTTCCTGTGTAATATGCCGGCACTTCATACGGCAGCGTGCATGTTTGGTAAAATAATATTCAGCCGAAGGATCACGAAAAATATCCAGATTCGATTTCTGATTATCCGTTCGCTCATCGTTGTTGCGTACATCCGATGTTTTCCTTTTTTCTTTCTGATTATCGGTTTGGTTATTTGTGCTGCCACAACGGCGAAGCATAATCGCCGCAATTAATAACACTAGCAATAAAATATATGGTAATGCTTTTTTCATGCCCCATCCCTAAAGGGAGTAGTTAAAACTGTTTGAATTGAAATTGGTTTACACTACAATGATAAATAATTTTAGTTAGCCAGCAGTTGAAGCTTTGTTGAGCAACTGTTGTGTCACTCTCTTGTACGTCCCCTTTTTATAGCGGCATCTTTTAGCTACTGACTATCAACTACCTGCTACCGGCTCCTTGCTCCTCTTTCCCAATTCTTAGTTATCTTTGCCGCCCTCATGGCAGCAGCAAAATCAGTCGCATTTCACACACTCGGTTGTAAACTCAACTACTCCGAAACCTCCACCATCAGTCGCCTGATGGAAAAAGAAGGTTTTGAGAAGAGAGAGTTTGATGACCTGGCCGATGTATATGTGATCAACACCTGCTCTGTTACTGATAATGCAGATAAAGAATGTCGTCAACTTGTTCGTCGTATTCAACGTAAGTCACCGGAGAGTTTAGTGGTAATCACCGGATGCTATGCACAACTTAAACCAAAAGAAATTGCAGCAATACCCGGTGTTGATCTGGTGTTGGGTGCTGCAGAAAAATTTAATCTTGCTTCGCATATTAAAGAACTGTCGAAAGGTGATAGCGCAAAGATCAGCAGTTGTGAAATTGAAGAAGTGAATGGATTCAATGCATCTTACTCCATCAATGATCGTACACGTACATTTTTAAAAGTACAGGATGGTTGCGATTATACCTGTTCGTTCTGCACCATTCCGCAGGCTCGTGGTAAAAGCAGAAGCGATACTGTGGCGAATGTAATTGCCAACGCCAAAGAAATTGCTGCAGGCGGCAGTAAAGAAATTGTGTTGACGGGTGTAAACCTTGGTGATTTCCGAAGCCCCCTCCAAACCCCGTCCGACCCAATCATCCGGGCGGGCTCCCCCCGAGGGGGAGACTTAGCAAGCCTCCGATTATTTAAAGATCATAACTTTTTATACCTTATTAAAGAATTAGATAAGGTTGAGGGTATTGAACGTTTCCGCATCTCTTCCATTGAACCCAACCTGCTCACCAACGAGATCATTGAGTTTGTAAGCAAGAGTAAAAAGTTCATGCCGCATTTTCATATTCCGTTACAAAGCGGAAGCAATACCATATTAGGTATGATGCGCCGCCGTTACAAACGTGAATTGTATACCGAACGAGTTGCACTCATTAAAGAGCTGATGCCGCATTGCTGTATTGGCGTAGATGTGATTGCAGGTTTCCCCGGCGAAACAGATGAACTGTTTCAGGAAACATTTGAGTTCCTGCATTCACTGGATGTATCGTATCTCCATGTGTTCACTTATTCTGAACGGGATAACACACATGCATTAACACTTGGTCCGGTTGTGCCGATGACCACCCGCTACGAACGTAACAAAACACTCCGAAATCTTTCTTACATGAAGATGCAATACTTTACACAGCAACATACAGGCGAAACAAGACCTGTGTTGTTTGAAGGACATAGCAAGAATGCCCGCCTGAACGAATCATTCGGGCAGGGTATGATGGAAGGTTATACCGATAACTATATTAAGATCACAACGCCTTACAAAGAAGAGTGGGTAAATGAGATTGTGGATTGGAAGATATAGAGAGCTACTGACCATGGGCCGCTAGCTGTAAGCCTTCAAAAGCAATCCTAAATTAGCTGAATTAAACCGAGAAAATTATGAACATATTTACTAAAATTCTATCAATACTTGCGATCATATTTTCACTTCTAATAGTATTTGCATTTCGATTTCAAAAGACTACGGTTAAACAATCAAACAAACTGGTTTTTAGTTATGTGTCTTATGAGTATGGGAAACCCTTGCAAAAAAAAGCAGAAGACTTTGCTGTAAGACGTATTTACGAAGTGTATGACAATAAAGAACTGAAAGTAATTGATAAGATTTATAAAGGTTATGAAGTTACAACTGATATTAAGCTTGATAACAAATTATTCAAAACTATATCAGCTTTAAAAAATATCAATTCATTTAGAACAAAGATAAAATTAGAAGAAGGAAAGTATTATGCCGGAGCCTATGACTACATTGCTGTTTGGAACAGAAATTCAAAAGAAGAATTGTGCTTTATTACTCCATTAGTATCTGATAAGCTGGTTAAACTGATAAACTCGTTTTATGATATCAAACTAAAGACTGGCAAACAGGAAACGTTGACAGAGACGCCGGCGGAAGTTGGATTATATAAAGTAAGTATCATTCCTATACACAAAGAATCGTATCTGCCACAGATTACTTTACCGCCACCTTCATTATAAAAATCTATTTTAACAACTCCTCCACATTCCTCTGTAAAATCGCTTCCAGTTTCAACTCCACTTCTTTTTCATTCACCATCAGATCTTTCAACGTTAATTTATTCAGGAGATTATCGAGTGTGTATTGAATCATTTTCCATAAAGAACGGGTACTGCAATCAACTGAGTTGGTGCAGAGTTTTCCCAATCCGGTATGAGCATCACAAAACTGCTGATCGAACAAGCTGCCACCCAAGGTTTTCAACACATCGTTGATGATGATCTGTTCAGCATGCTTCGCCAGCACATAACCACCTTTATAACCGGGTGTACTGTTGATGAAGCCTTCCATACGCAGGGTGCGACAAATCTTAGCGACATGTGGTTCACTTAATTTCTCAGCATCGCTTAACTGCGGAATACTCAAACCTTCGATAGCGTTTGCAGATGCAATGCGGATGAGGATCCTGATACCGTACTCTTCTGATGAAGTAATTTTCATTTTGAGATGGTTTATGCTTGTGTTGCTAATGGATCAACTTTATACAGTTGTATAAAATAATTTCTCAGTTCGTTTGTGTCTTCTTCTGTTGTTTGTTTGCTGCAATGCTGATTATACACTGCAGTTAATGCATCTGCAATGCTGCCTGCATCTGTTGTTTCAATCTGGTGACGTTGCAGGTGTAATAATACCTGTCCGTCTTTCAACAAAATAATGTTGGGTGAAGAAGGTGTAATACCGTTGAGATATTTCTCACGGAAATGCACAACCGCATCTTTTTCCATGCCGGCAAACAAGGTTGCTTTTACATCAGGCACTACCTGATTAAAAAAGCTGAGCAATGCACCGGGGCGGCTTACTCTTGCGCTGCAACCGCATACACTGTTCAACACGACAAGAATGCTTTTGCCCGGATTTCCTGCTACTACTTTTTCAACATCTTCCACCGTCATCATTTGTTCAAAACCTGCATCCACCAGCTCTTTGCGGTAAGGTGCTGCTATTTGTTCGGGATAGCTGGGACCTTGGTTGCCCATTAAACTATCTAATGAAATCATTGCCATAATATTTTGCCCCCATCCCCTAAAGGGTGTTTTAGTTAATCATTATTTTAAAGTATGAAGCTCCTTGTCCCCTTTAGGGGATAGGGGCGTCTTACATAAATCCTAATTCAAGCGCTGCCACTTCGCTCATCATACTCTTCTCCCATTTGGGTGTCCAGGTGATCATCACATTTGCATCAGTTACTCCTTCTACTTCTCTTGTCTTTTGATCTACTTCCACAGGTAATGATTGTGCGGCCGGACAACTTGGTGCTGTTAAAGTCATCGTGATCTGCGCATAACCTTTATCGTTGATGTCGATATTATAGATCAACCCAAGATCATAGATATTCACCGGCAACTCGGGATCAAATACCGTTTGCAGTTTTTCGATGATCTTTTCTTTAATATCTTCTTTATTTAAACTCATCAGTTTTTACTTGCTTGTTGTGCTAAATAAACTGTTGCATCCAATTTCATTTGTTTCACCATGCTCAGCAAACCGTTGCTTCTGGTTTGTGCCAGGTGTTGTTTCATACCGATCTTATCAATAAAATCCAGCTTTGCGTTAATGATCTCTGTTGGTGCATGTCCGCTCAACACACGAATGAGCAAACTCACCAAACCTTTTACGATCACCGCATCACTTTCTGCACGGTAATATATTTTCCCATCTTTCAACTCACTCACCATCCATACAGTGCTCTGGCAACCTTTGATCTTGTTCTCTTCTTTCTTGTGTTCATCTTCCAAAGGTTTTAACTTCTTCCCCATGTCGATGATGTATTCATACTTCTCATCCCATGAATCAAACAGGGAAAAATCCTCAACTATTTCTTCTTCTATTTCTACTATTGATTTCATATGCGGCCTCACCCTCGTTCCCTCTCCAGTAGAGAGGGAGGCCGGGCTTTTATTATTTAATTAAACATTTGTAATTCGGCATTTCATCTTTCGCTATTCCATTCATCTGATACCAAACTCAATCCATTTTATCAACATCACTTCATAAGATAGGGCGTGCCTTGCAGTCCTCCCCTTCCGGGGGAGTTAGAGGGGGCTTCTATCTCAACAAATTAATCGCTTTGTTTAAAGCATTTATCATCACATCAATTTCATCTTTGGTATTGTACATCGCAAAACTTGCTCTTGTGGTGCCGGGAATACCAAAGCGGTTCATTAACGGTTGCGTACAATGGTGACCTGTGCGTACCGCCACACCTTGATTATCCAACAGAATACCTAAGTCCTGCGGATGAACACCTTCCACTACAAATGATGCAACACTTACTTTTTGCTTTGCTGTACCGATCAAACGGATACCATCAATGTTTTGTAATTCTTCTGTTGCATATCGTAACAGTTCATCTTCGTGCATGCGAATCTGTTTCTTACCGATGCGTTGCACAAAATCAATCGCTGCTTTTAATGCAACGGTATCTGCAATATTGGGTGTACCTGCTTCGAACTTGTAAGGCAACTCGTTCCAGGTTGTTTTTTCAAACGAAACATCTTTGATCATTTCGCCACCACCCATGAACGGTGGCATAGCTTCAAGTAATGCTCGTTTACCATACAACACACCAATACCTGTTGGGCCATATACTTTGTGTGAACTGATGGCGAAGAAATCACAATCGAGTTCCTGTACATCAATATCCAAGTGTACAGTTGATTGTGCCCCATCAAGCATTACAATTGCTCCAATCTTATGTGCTGAATCAATTATTTCTTTTACGGGATTGATGGTACCAAGTGAATTAGATGCATGCACCACAGAAACCAGCTTCACTTTTTCGTTCAGCAGTTTGTGAAATTCATCCATCATCAATTCTCCGTTATCATCAACGGGAATTACTTTCAACTTTGCACCTGTCATTTCAGTGATCAATTGCCAGGGAACAATATTGCTGTGGTGTTCCATGCCACTAATGAGGATCTCATCACCCGCTTTCAGATTTGTTCTGGCCCATGTATACGCAACGAGGTTGATGCTTTCAGTTACGCCTCTTGTGAAAATAATTTCTTCACGTTGATTGGCGTTGATGAATTGCTGCACCGTATCTCTTGTTGCTTCATAAGCAGCCGTTGCTTCTTCAGCCAAGGAGTGAATGCCACGGTGAATATTCGCATTAAAATATTGATAGTAGCCAGTTAACGCATCGATCACTTCAACAGGCTTCTGTGTAGTGGCTGCATTATCAAAATAAACCAAAGGCTTTCCTTTTACCTCACGCTTCAATATCGGAAAGTGTCTTCTTACCTGATCTACATCAAATGCAGTATGTAATGATGTTGCTTGCATAGTTTCTTATTTGCTCAGCACCGTCAGACGCCCTCGTCGGACGGATTTCAAAAATTGTTTCCTGATTATTCGTCCGACGAGGGCGTCTGACGAATACCTACCTTACTATATCTCAAAATCCAAACGTTCAGAAATGATCTGATCTACATACTGACGGATCGGCTCCAGTTCAATCTTCTCCAAAATTTCAATGGCGAAAGCATGCAGTAGCAATGCTTTTGCAGCTTTATCACCAATACCTCTTGATTGCAGATAAAACAATGCTTCGTCATCCAATCGGCCAATGGTACAACCATGTGAACATTTTACATCATCAGCAAAAATTTCGAGCTGAGGTTTGGTGTTCACTGTTGCTGTATCGCTCAATAAAATATTCTTATTGCTTTGATAAGCGTTTGTTTTTTGTGCATCCTTGCGAACAAAGATCTTACCGTTGAATACTGCCGTTGCATTTTCATCAATAATGCCTTTGTACAGTTCATTACTTAAACTGTTGGGCATTTTGTTATCAACGATGGTATGATTATCAACATGCGTAGATCCCTTCACACAATACAATCCGTACATGTTGCTTTCGCAACCCGGTGCCTCTAAAATAAAGTTGAGGTTGTTACGGATAACACCACCATTGAGTGTAATGGTTACAGAATTTACCTTACTCACTCCTATCTGGCGCACATGTGTTGTTTTTACACAACTGCTGTGACTGTCCTCGTTCTGAATTTTATATAAATGCACCTGTGCATTGTCTTCAACAACAATCTCAGAGATCTTGTTGATGAATGAATCACTTGTACCGATGGTCACTTCTTCTTCCACGACCTTCACTTCTGCATTCGCAGCCACATGAATCAATGTGCGTGGTTGCGATAACACATTTACTGTTCTTGCATCGTTGATGTAGTAGCAATACAATGGATGCTCAACTGATTTATTTTTCTTTACAGAAATAAACAAACCCTGGTATGCAAACGCATTGTTCAATGCATTAATACCATCTTTGTGATAACCGGCGCTATGACCAAGATTGCTATCAACAATTGATTTGTATTCGCCTTTCACAGCTTCACTCAACGGTAGAATCACCAGCTCATCGGCAGATGAACGGATGTTTGAAAGCTCAGCATGATAAATACCGTTGACAAATACCAATTCATTGGCAGCTTCATAACCGGGTAAACGAAACTCCTCCACTTCCTTTGCAGTAATTGCTGTAGCACCTTCTGCATAAGAAAAGTTTTTGTTGAGCGCTGCACTGATGCGTGTGTACTTCCACTCTTCATGCTTTACGGTAGGAATGCCCTGCTCGTTAAAGAGCTCCAATCCTTTTTGACTCAAAGCTTTTAATGAACCATTACCGCTGAACGATTCTTTGCTGAGTTTATTCTGTATTAATTCTTTTAATTCTGACATGGCACCTCACCCTCGTTCCCTCTCACCTCATCCGCCCTTCGGGCACCTTCTCCAAAAGGAGAAGGCCAAAGGAAATGGAATAAGTTTCAAGGGAGGCCGGGCTTTTTTTTATTTGTTTATCAATTGTAATTCAGCATTTCAACTCTTAAATTTTAATCATCTGTAAGCTTCAATTAATCGGAGGCTTACAAGTCCTCCCCCTTCGGGGGAGTTAGAGGGGGCTTTCTACTTCTTCTCCCAATTCTTCTTTAATGAAATCGTATCCTTTTTCTTCCAGTTCGAGTGCTAATTCTTTACCACCTGTTTTTACAATACGTCCTTTGTAGAGAATGTGTACATAATCAGGAACAATATAATCGAGCAAACGCTGGTAGTGCGTAATCACCAATGTGGCGTTGTCTTTTGATTTGAGTTTGTTTACACCTTCTGCAACAATACGAAGGGCGTCAATATCCAAACCACTATCTGTTTCATCAAGTATAGCAAGCTTTGGTTCAAGCATCGCCATCTGGAAAATTTCGTTGCGTTTCTTTTCACCGCCGCTGAAGCCTTCGTTCAATGAACGGCTTAACAACGCCTGGTCAATATTCACAAGCTTCATTCTTTCTTTCATCAACTTCAAGAAAGCAACTGCATCCATTGGTTCTTCACCACGATACTTGCGAATTTCATTCACCGCTGTTTTTACAAAGTTGGTAGTACTTACACCGGGCATTTCAATCGGATATTGAAATGCAAGGAACACACCTTCACGTGCACGATCTTCTGGAGAAAGTTCTAACAGATCTTTTCCTAAGAATTCAACACTACCGGCGGTTACTTCATAATCAGCACGACCAGCCAATACAGAAGCCAATGTTGACTTACCGCTACCGTTTGGCCCCATGATGGCATGTACTTCGCCTGGTTTAATATCGAGGTTGATGCCTTTTAAGATTTCCTTCTCTTCGATACGAGCTTGTAGATTTTTAATACTTAACATGATTTAAGCCTCTCCCTCGTTCCCTCTCCGGTAGAGAGGGAGGTCGGGCATTTGTTTATTATTTATACAATAGTTTTTACTTTTCAACTGATGAATTCTGATTGATCAGTACAAGTGTGCGACCCGTCTTCACTAAAGTTACGAGCGGGCAGGCGCAACAATAGTTATATTGTAGCACTAAATCTGGTCAACACAATAAAAAAAGAACTTCAAAATTTTATACTCTTACTCTTTAGTCGGAGTGTTTCCAAAGTCTCCCCTCCGGGGAGATTTAGAGGGGCCGGCTTTACCCCACACTTCCTTCTAATGAAATTGCCAACAGTTTCTGTGCTTCCACAGCAAACTCCATCGGTAATTGGTTCATCACTTCTTTGGCAAAACCATTTATGATTAATGCAACGGCAGTTTCTGTATCGAGACCACGTTGATTGCAGTAGAATATCTGGTCTTCACCAATTTTTGAAGTGGTTGCTTCATGCTCTACCTGTGCAGTGCTATTCTTTACTTCAATGTAAGGGAAGGTGTGTGCGCCGCATTTATCACCAAGCAACAAACTATCACACTGTGAAAAGTTTCTTGCATTAACAGCGTTCTTACCAACCTGCACCAAACCACGATAAGAGTTTTGACTGAAGCCTGCAGAAATACCTTTCGATACAATGCGACTTCTCGTGTTCTTACCAATATGCATCATCTTGGTACCGGTATCCGCTTGCTGATGATTGTTTGTAACAGCAACAGAATAAAATTCACCTTGACTGTTATCACCTTTTAAAATAACGGAAGGATATTTCCATGTAACAGCGCTGCCTGTTTCAACCTGCGTCCAACTGATCTTTGAATTTACACCTGCACAAATACCACGCTTGGTAACAAAGTTGTAGATACCACCTTTGCCTTCTTTATCTCCGGGGTACCAGTTTTGAACGGTTGAATATTTTACTTCTGCATTATCGAGTGCTACAATTTCAACCACAGCAGCATGCAATTGATTTTCGTCACGCATGGGTGCTGTGCAACCTTCGAGGTAACTTACAAAGCTGCCTTCTTCAGCAACAATCAATGTACGTTCAAACTGTCCCGTGTTTTCGGCATTAATACGGAAGTAA
Source organism: Chitinophagaceae bacterium (assembly GCA_019752045.1). Classification (GTDB taxonomy): domain Bacteria; phylum Bacteroidota; class Bacteroidia; order Chitinophagales; family Chitinophagaceae; genus Lacibacter. Next base: position 26,686 of record JAIEMP010000001.1, read on the forward strand.
GTGCTTAACTCCATCGGACTTTTTACACCTTTTGGAATGTAGCAGAAACTACCATCGCTGAACACAGCGCTATTTAAAGCTGAGAAATAATTATCTGTCATCGGAACAACTGAACCCAACCATTTTTTTATCAATTCCGGATGTTCCTGCACCGCTTCGCTCATGCTGCAGAAAATAATACCGAGCTCGGCTAATTCTTTTTTAAATGTTGTTGCAATAGAAACCGAGTCGATCACCGCATCCACGGCCACATTGCTCAAACGTTTTTGTTCATCCAACGAAATGCCGAGCTTTTCAAACGTAGCCCGCAATTCAGGGTCTACCTCGTCTAAACTGTTGAGGGTTTTCTTTTGCTTGGGGGCGCTGTAATATTTAATGGCGTTGTAATCTACCTTGGGATACTTCACATTGGCCCATTCAGGCTCGGACATTTTTAACCAATGACGGTAGGCTTTGAGTCGCCACTCGAGCATCCACTCGGGTTCGTTCTTTTTGGCGCTGATGAAACGCACAATGTCTTCGTTCAGTCCGGGAGGTGCCTCGTCGGCTTCAATGTCGGTTACCCAACCATACTTGTACTCACTCAGGGCCGTTTGCTCCAGTGTATTGAGCATCTCACTCATGATTCGCTTTGTTTAATCTGTTTACCTAATTTCTTCAACAATATCTATCTATACACAAAAGTACAGATTAATCTATACGAAAAAGTATAGATAATGTTCGAAAAGCGGAAAAATTGGCGGGTTGGGGAGGATTTGTGGGGAAGTTTGGGCTGGGTCGGGACGCTGGAGCGGCCTGAACCCATAGGGAATTGGGTATTTGGAATTAGGAGTTGGGGCTGTGGACTATGCATCTTTGGGCGGCTGCGATTCCGGCTTTTCGCTGTACCTGCGCTACGCTGCGGTGCCGCTGCAATCCGGCAGCCCGTGGGCAGAATATTTCCATCAACCATTATTTTTTCCTGAACCCAATCCTCTCCCGTTCATCCCACTTCCGTTCCGCAGCCTTTTCATCAAGTAAGTTTTCCATCGCATCGTAAATCTGGTTGAGTTGCACATCATGTTCGCCTAGTCGTTCTTTAATTTCTTTCAACTGCTCTTTCAAATCATTTTCCTTCAACAGTATTTTTCTGATTTCAACAAAAGCCCGCATGATAGCAATGTTCATTTGTATAGCCCGGTCGCTGTTGAGAATGCCACAGAGCATGGCTACTCCCTGCTCTGTAAAGGCGTAAGGCATAAATTTCCGGTGTTGACCCTGCCCGGTTTTTAAGATCACAATTTGTGATCTTAAAGATTTTGAGGTTTCTGTGGCTTCAAATTGCGTCCTCAAACTCTCATATTCTTCTTTACTCAATTGAAACATAAAATCTTCAGGAAAGCGCTTAGTGTTTCTTTTTACAGCCTGATTTAATGTCCGAACCTCAACTTCATATAATTCGGCCAGGTCGAGGTCCAGCATAACCCTCTCACCCCTAATTTCATAAATGCGATTCTGAATACTTCTGATGATTTGCATAGGCAGCTATTTACCCGGTAATATAAAATCAAAAAAGAAAATCTGCAAGCAGGTAAGAGCGAAACTTAACCTTTCCTTCATCTTTTCATAACCTTCCCGTCATATTTCCTTAACAATCTCCATCTACCATTGCGGCTCAACTAATAAACTTATACAATGAGAAAATCCATTTTGCTAATCAGCAGCGTTTTGCTGTTAAATGCATGTACCAAGCTTGATAGTGAAGAACAAACAGGTGGGCAGATTGCTGAAAGAAAAGAAAAAGAAAATACCTCAACCGGATTTGCTGCCCGTCAGGAATCAACATCCTTTGCAGAAATCAGCAGCCTGGCAATTGGCGGCGGACAAGGCGCAGCCGAAATCAGTGCATATGATCCTTCAACAAAAAAATTATTTGTAGTAAACAATAGCACCGGCAATAACCGTATTGAAGTTGTTGATCTTACCAATCCGGCTTCACCGGTTGTTATTGGCAATATCAACATTGCCATCTATGGCGGGGTGGTAAACAGTGTAGATGTAAGTAATGGAACTCTGGCTGCAGCAATTGAAGCAATTCCTAAAACAAACAATGGGAAAGTATTGCTGCTTAAAACTACGGATTACAGTGTATTGGCCAGTATAACAGTTGGTGCTTTACCGGACATGGTAACATTTTCACCCGATGGAAATTTAATTTTAACTGCAAACGAAGGCGAACCAAATGAGGCTTATACAATTGATCCGGTGGGAACTGTTTCTATAATCAGTGTAAACGAAAATTACAGTGTAACTACTTTAGATTTTAGTGGTTTTGAAAGTCGTGCTGCACAATTAAAAACAAAAGGCTTTCGCATTTTTGGAAACAATGCAAGCTTTGCTCAGGATATAGAGCCGGAGTATATTGCTGTTTCAGAAAATTCTAAAAAAGCATGGGTAACCTTACAGGAAAATAATGGAATGGCATTGATAGATTTAAATTCAAAAACCATTACTGATATTTTACCTTTTGGTTTTAAGGATTACAATGCACCGGGTAATTCAATTGATGCAAGTGATGAGGGTGGTACTAACATTCCAACACTGGTACCAGTAGTAAATTTTAACAGCTGGCCTGTTTACGGAATGTATATGCCCGATGCAATTGCTGTTCTTCCAAATAACAATGTTCCATTTGTATTTACGGCAAATGAAGGCGATCAAAGAGAGTACGCAGGTTTTAATGAAACAGTGAGAGTGGGCAGCTCTGCTGTAACATTAGACCCAACTGCATTTCCAAATGCACCGTTTCTGAAACAAAATGCAAATCTTGGACGGTTGAACATTACCAATACACTTGGAAGAACAGGTGCTAACGGAGCTTACACCGGATTATATTCTTTCGGTGCCCGTTCATTTAGTATCTGGCATGGACTTACCGGTGAATTACTTTTCGACAGTAAAGATTTTATAGATAAAAAAGCTTTCGAAATGGGAAAATATCCCAACGGAAGAAGTGATGATAAAGGAAGCGAACCCGAAGGTATTACCACGGGTCGTGTTGGAAATAAAAATCTGTTGTTCGTTGGATTAGAAAGAGCAAATGCAGTGATGGTGTTCGATGTCACAAATCCTGTTAAGCCAAGTTACTTGCAATGGCTCAACACGGGCGTTGGACCGGAAGGGTTGTTGTTTCTGTCTGCAGAAAAAAGTCCTAACGGAAAAGCATGTTAATTGTGAGCAGTGAAACCGACGGCTTTATAAAGACCTTTACAACATTATAAAGAGTACCGCTACAGTATAACAAAAACTCCCGCAAACCGGGAGTTTTTGTTATTATTACGGCAAAGCAGCATTACACAATGTTTTATACTCTTAAACGTTTAAACGTGTATTACCAAAATTAATCACCATGAAATTCATTCAACTCAGTCTTGCCGTGATTCTCCTCACAGGCATCAGCCTCTCTTCCTGTAAAAAGAAAAAACCCGATGTACAGGCTGAAAAAACCTGTAAACTTTCAAAAATCGTATACTTCGATTCGGGCGTAGCTACAGACAGTATCAGTTTTGTGTATCAAAACAACAAACCTGTTCGTGCCAATTTTCCACAAGGCTTTTATTTTACGTATGAATACAATGCTGAGCAGATCAGCAAACGCAGTTATTTTGAAGGAGCGGCATCATTGAGTGATTATTATGAAACTGCTGTTTATAATTCTGACGGAAGCATTGCAAAAATTGAAGCATTTGTTCGCACCAATAATACCTATACCAAAGAACTCGTGTATCAATTTACGTACAACGGAGGCAGATTGCAGAAGATGGCTGTTACGGAAAATGACGGCAATGGCATTTTTGATCTCATTACCGATTATGTGTATACTTATACCGGCGCAAATATTACAAGAACAGTGTATACAGAATACGATCCGGTAAACGGCAACAGTACCGAAACATTTAATTATACATACGATGCCATCCCGAACTATTTTGCAAAAACAAAAAATATTTTATTACTTGATTTTCTTTTTTCAGATTTTGACGGAACTGTTTTGCCGATTATCTTAAGCCAGAACAATGTTACCGGTGTGCAGTTTAGCGTAGGTACAGCACCGCTGAGCTATACAGCAGATGAAAAACAAAATATGACCAGCTTTAGTATTGCGGGTCAATTACTCTCCAGATATTCTTATCAATGTGATTAATAAAAAAAATCCCCCGTTTTTAACGGGGGATTTTTTTTAAGACTTTAGAACAACCAATTAAAGTTTTAAAAAACAATTTCAGGTATTTCGCCTTCTACAATCAACCGGCCGTTTGTTTTTGCTACAATTTCATCAACACTAACTCCCGGAGCCCGTTCAAGTAACTTAAATCCATCGGGTGTAATATCAAGTACAGCCAGATCGCTCACAATCTTTTTTACACACCTGATTCCGGTTAACGGCAATGCACATTGCGGCAATAATTTGCTTTCGCCTTTTGGATTAGTATGCATCATGGCCACAATAATATTTTTTGCACTTGCTACCAGATCCATTGCACCACCCATTCCTTTTACCATTTTACCCGGAATTTTCCAGTTGGCAATATCTCCCTGTTCACTCACTTCCATTGCACCAAGTACAGTGAGATCAACTTTACCAGCACGGATCATTCCAAAGCTCATAGCACTGTCAAAAAAAGCAGAGCCGGGCAATGTGGTAATAGTTTGTTTACCTGCATTGATGAGATCAGGATCTTCTTCCCCTTCAAACGGAAAAGGACCCATGCCCAGTAATCCATTTTCACTTTGCAGTTCTACATGAATACCTGCAGGAATATAATTGGCCACCAATGTTGGAATGCCTATGCCAAGGTTTACATAAAACCCATCTTTTAATTCTCTGGCAATGCGTTGTGCGATTTGTTCTTTCGTTAAAGCCATATAATAATTATTGAACCACAAAGACTCTAAGGCGCAAAGTTTCACAAAGCCTTCGTGCTACTTTGTGTCTCTGTGGCTTTGTGGTTTATTTCCTTCTTACTGTCTTCTGCTCAATCCGCTTTTCATAATTAGTTCCTTTGAAAATGCGATGCACATAAATGCCCGGTGTATGAATTTCGTTTGGATTTAACACACCGGGTTCAACCAACACTTCTACTTCTGCAATGGTGATCTTACCTGCCATTGCCATAAGTGGATTAAAGTTTCGGGCAGTGTCTTTGTAAATCAGGTTACCCATTGTATCTCCTTTCCATGCTTTTACAATTGCATAGTCTGCATCAAATGCATATTCAAGCAAATAATCTTTTCCATTAAAATTGCGGGTTTCTTTTCCAATAGCTACTTCGGTGCCTACACCTGCCGGAGTATAAATGGCAGGCATTCCATATCCTGCAGCCATGCATCTTGTAGCCAATGTTCCTTGTGGAATCAATTCCACTTCCAGTTCGCCACTCAACAACTGGCGTTCAAATTCTGCATTCTCTCCAACATAAGAAGAGATCATTTTCTTTACCTGCTTTTGTTGCAGCATCAGTCCAATACCAAAATCATCAACACCGGCATTATTAGAAATACAGGTGAGATCCTTTGTTCCTTTATTCACTAAAGCAGAGATACAGTTTTCAGGAATGCCGCATAAACCAAAACCACCGAGCATAAGGGTTGCTCCATTTGGTATATCGTTGATTGCTTCAGCAGCATTTGAAACAACTTTATTCATATGACACAATCGTTTGTACAAAAGTAAAGGAAGCAAACGATTTGCAATGAACAGTTATGCTGCTTTTAAATAGTCTTTCAACTCTTCCAGTACCACTTTTACAGAATGATCTAACTCTGCTGCCAGTACTTTCATCTGTGCTTTATCAGCAGGTATAGACAGATCGCTTTTCTCCAGCTCACGCACTTTGTTTGACACAATTTCTTTTACCCCCAGAATGCTGAGTGTTGTTTTCATATTATGTACAATCTCTTTTAACAGTTCACCATTATTATCTTCAAGTGAATCATGGAGTTTTTTTACTTCCCCCGGTAACAGATGCACTGCTTTTATCAACACTTCTTCTACATACTCTTTACTGCCGCCTGTTATACGCTGCAGATAATCTATATTAACCAGTTTCAAATGTTCTGTATCTGTTTGCGCATTCCAATCTGTATAATAATTGAGCAATTCAAATAATTTCTGATCATCAACCGGCTTGGTGAGGTAAGCATTCATCCCTGCATGTATGCTGGCTTGTTGTTCTTCAGGCTGACTGAATGCGCTTAAACCAATCACAGGTGTCTGCAGTTTTAATTCAGCTCTGATCTTACGGGTGGTTTCCATCCCGTTCATTTCAGGCATCTGTACATCCATAAGTACAAAATCGTACTTCTTTTGCTTCAGCATTTGTATTGCAATTACACCATTGGCTGCCGTTTCAACACGGTAATGATGTTCTTTTAAAATAAATCCAAGCAAATCTCTGTTCATTTCGTTATCATCAACTACCAGAATTTCTTTCTGTTGCAGATTGGTTGTTGCTGCAGCAGACACCTGTTTTACCTCAGGCAGTGCAGATAACAGTTCGCCTTCGTAAATTTTATATGGCAATGTGATCTGAAACTTTGTTCCCATTCCCGGTGATGATGCAGCAGTAATAGTACCACCCTGCATTTCAACCAGCTGTTTCACTATGGGCAATCCAAGACCGGTGCCAAAATATTTTTTCGACAACCCCGAATCAACCTGGTAAAACCGCTCAAAAATATAAGGGAGTTTTTTTTCATCAATACCAATGCCTGTATCGGTAATTGTAAACTGTATCCATACTCTTCCTTCATCTTTTTTATGTACTGATGTACGCAGTTTTATGTGACCGCTTTCTGTAAACTTTACTGAGTTACCAGTGAGGTTAACCAGTATCTGCATCAGTTTCTTTTCATCACCTTCGAGTCCTGCCGGAATATCACCGGAATGATCCATAATAAAAGCGAGGTTCTTACTGTCTGCCCTGTTTTGCATTACATTCTTGAGATTGCTTAATACCTCTTTCAACTGAAACGGTTCGTTTGCAAACTGAATATAACCCGATTCAAGTTTGGAGTAATCAAGCACATCGTTAATCACTTCCATTAACAGGTTACCTGAAACCTTCATGGCATAGATCCACTGTTTCATTTCTGTACGATATTCTTTTTTTAACAACAGATTGGTGTACCCGATTATTGAATTTAAAGGTGTTCTTAACTCATGCGTAACATTGGAGATAAACTGATCTTTTACAAGTGATGCTTCATGTTCTTTTTTAATTGCTGCAGAAAGCCGCACGTTCAAACGGCCTGTTTCAAGCATTTTGTACAATACAAGAAAAGCAATGAGTAACATAAAGATGAGGGAAACAATATTCCATTTCCTGTCTAATGCCAGCAAAGCATTTTTTTGCAATGTAACTGCCTGGTTAAGTCCTTCAATTTTTGCATTTAAGGTATTTACAAGTTCCTGTGCACTGTAATTTAATTCTGTAAGATTGGTTTTGTTTTCTCTTCCATTCATTAATGCAAGTGCTTTTGCTGTTTCACCAACTTTGCAGGTTGCCAGTATTTCGCTGTTTATATCAATTCTATTAGAGGCTTTATGAATAAAAATATTTACCAGATATTTTGGAATATAACCGGCATAATTTGTTTTTACCTGATTCAGATTGTTTTGAATGAGGCGGTTGCCAGACTGATATTGTAAAAGTTTTAAGGTGCCTTTTGTTTGTACATAACTTTCGAGATGATGATCATTCTGAGTCATCAGGAACATGGTTTTTTCAACCAGCTGCCGGTACTTTTCATGCTGCAGTACAGAGTCTGTTTTATAAGTATGCTCCTGCACTGAATCCAATACTTTAGACTCAATCATGAAATTGAAACCAATACCAACAAATAATACAGTGATAACTGCTGCAAATGCAAGAATCCTTTTCAGACGGGGATGACCCTTTATAAAAGGCATAATTGGTTTCATAGTGTGGATTTTAGGAAGTGAGAATAGAAAATTACGTCGATTTATGATCACAACCAATTGCAGCCATTTGTTTTTCCACTATACGGGCAATGTAAAACTACAGGGAAAAGTACGCACAGGCTCATTACCTGATCATTCGCCAGCACCAACGCTGCAGTTTGCCTTCAAAATCAAAAGGAGTTGTTGCCTTGGTGATATCATTGATAACTGATGCCTGTATAAGTGTTTCCTGTAACTCAAAGCGCCTAGCATTGGTACTGAAATAAAGAATGCCGTCGGGTTTCATGATACGCAGAGTCTGGTTGATGAGTTCAGCATGATCCTGTTGTATATCCAGAATTCCATTCATTTTTTTGCTGTTGCTGAATGTTGGTGGATCCATGATCACCAGATCAAAACTGTTTGGAGTGAGTGTGTGCAGGTATTGTTTTACATCAGCTGTTTCAAATTTATATTTCTTATGATCTACCAGGAAATTGGCTTCAAAATTTTTTTTCGCCCAGTCAATGTATGTGTTTGAAAGATCTACAGTCACCACTTCATCTGCACCACCTGCTGCTGCATGTACACTAAACGATCCGGTGTATGCAAACAGATTCAACACTTTTTTTCCTTTGGCTTCACTCATCAGCATTTTTCTTGTTGTACGGTGATCGAGAAATAAACCGGTATCCAGATAATCACTCAGGTTAACTAAAAACTTTAACTCATGTTCCTCTACTTCAAAAAAAACTTTTTCTTCTCCTGTTTTCTGATACTGTGCTAACCGGTTGGTTTTTCGTCTTCGTTCTTTTGTAAAAATATCTTCGCCGCTGATATTCAATACCTGAGCTATTACATCTACGGTACCTTCCAGCCAGTCCTGATGTTCCTCTTCCGTTAAATGATGTTTTGCTCTGTACTCACTCAAACAAACTTTATCGCCATATACATCAATACTTACAGGAAACTCGGGCAAATCTTTATCGTATAAACGGTAACAGGAAATGCCCATTCGTTTGGCCTGTTTACTCCGGTGCTTATACACTTTAGAAAGCCTGTTCTGAAACATTTGTAATTTACCCGACAGCATAATCATAATTCATGTGTAGTATCTGCCTTCAAAATTTTTATGAAGAAGGAGTGGATGAGTAAAAGACATGTTACAAGGCTAATAAGCTGCAACCCCTTATATCGCTGTTGTCCATGCGGCCAAAAATTCTGAAACTGCCATCTTCATATACCTCCCCCACATCATCGGTGGCAATAAAACAGCAGGAATAAATATTGGCAAGGTCAATAATATTGATCGCTCCTTTTCCCGTTGTACTGATGTGCAAAGGATCATCTTCATCTCTTACCAGCACTTTCATCCATGGCGGACAATGAAACAATCCATCTCCCGATGAATAAGCCTGGCTCAACAACTCCGTCATCCCGTATTCAGAATGGATTGCATTTACAGCAAAACTGTTTTTCAATTGCAGATGGAGTTCTTCTCTTGTAAGTTCTTCTCTTCTGCCTTTCATACCACCGGTTTCAACAATTGTTGTGTTGTGGCATTGCATGTTATACTTCTCAGTAAAATCGAGCAACGCAAAACTCACTCCTATCAACATTGTTTGCTGTCCGTTTGTTTCGAGTAATTGCAATGTTTGATGCAACTGTTCAAATTCATTTAGATAAAACCCATTGTTGGGGTGCTGACTTTCATCCATCAGCCGTTTAACCATATATACCAAAGAGGAATGTTTGCGTTCCAGATAGGCAGGTAACAATCCGAGGAAACACCAGTTTTCAGGATTACCGTAACGGAGTTCAAACCCATTAAAAAAAGCATCTTCATACAAGGCAATACTTTTTACTGCATGTTTGCTTTGAATGGTTTGTGAGGTGCCGCTGCTTTCAAAAATGATGTCGGGCTCAAATTGGGTGGAGCAAACCATATGCGATTTAAAAAAACTAATAGGCAAAAAAGGCATCCGGGCATCATTCTTTACACTTTCCTGATCTGTTTTGAGGGAATCGCAAAATAACCGGTATACTTCATTCGTTTCATATTGAAATTGAAAGGCAGCATATGCCGCCATGCCGAAATTTGCAGCGTTTACCTCAAAAAGATTGTTAACAAATGAAGGAATCAATTTTTTACTGCTGTATTAATGCTTAAATTTGAAATAAGAACATCTCGTAATGAAAGCAAAACTATTATTTCTTTTTTTATTTATCGTTGCACTTGCAGCATGCAAGAAAGATAAATATCAAACAAAACCGCAACTGTCGTTAAAAAACTTAACCGTTGGCGGTATTCAGGATGCTGCAGGTACAATTGGTTCTACCGTTGAGTTTGAAATTGAAGTAACCGATAAAGAAGGAGATGTGGAAGACAGTATATTTATTGATAAAGTAGATGCCACGGGTATTTGCCCTGCAAATAGTCTCTTGAGGGATGTATACAAGATCCCCAATTATCCCAATGAGAGCAACCAGAAAGTACTTTTTAAAGTGCGGTATGCCACAATTAATGTAGCCGGTTACGGTTTGTTAGGTGGCGCCCGATGTTCTCCCAGAAAAGATACTTCATTTTTCCGCTTTGTTGTTTCTGATAAAGCAAATAATAAAAGTGATACCCTTTTCACCAGTGCTGTAGCTTTGCCCTTTTAAGCATTGCATGGAAGATGCAAACATTTAAACGTTTATTCTTTTTTCACCACTTTGTAATTGCCTTAGGTTCTGTTGCTCTTTGTGTACAGACCTTATTGTTATACAGCAACACAGCAAGCAGCACCCCGTTGTTGCTGTTTATGTTTTTTGCTACCCTTCTCAGTTATAATACACACTTTTTTTTAGCAGCTGAAAAAAGTAATGCAACTGCACAGCACCGATGGTTTCAACAAACCAGAATATTTACAATGTTCTTTAATCTGGGAGCTGCTTTGGTAACAATTTGGTATTGGTGGCAACTGAAAGAAATCCGTTTGGTTATTGGGCTGTCTGTTTTTATTAATGCCTGTTATACTGCCCCGCTCCTGCTAAACAAACCCATCCGTTTACCAAAACTGCTCACTTATCTTAAAAGTTATTTTATTGGTTTTGTGTGGGCATGGGCCACAGTACTGTTACCCGTTCTGTTTCTGCAACATTCATTTGGATTGCCGGAAGTACTTCTGTTCATCAACCGCTTATTATTGGTGGCTGTTGCCACACTGATTTTCGATTACAGAGACAAACTGCAGGATTTTTCATTTGGCGTTTATACACCGGCGAATAAAATGAATGAACAACAGTTCAGCATTTTTTTTAATGCCAATGTTGTTCTTTATGCCATTTCGGTTTTATTCGTCAGCTACATTTTCGATAAGCAGCTGTACTTGCTTCAACTGCTCTGCTGCCCCTTGCTGCTGGTTCTGTTTCATCTGTCAAAAAAACAAACCCATGAATATTATTATCTGGGCTGGGTCGACGGCATTTTAATCCTTTCCCCACTGCTTAGTTTATTCCTGTTGTTTTAATTACATTTGCTAAAACCATGAACGATGGCGAAAGCAGTAAAGACAGCAAAGAAAAAATCAATCCTCACTACAGCATCACTCGACTTTTTAAAGCATTATCATAACACCCATTCGCCTGTTGGTTTTGAAACCAGCGGACAGAAAGTATGGCTGGAGTATCTGAAGCCATATGTTGATACACATTTTTCTGATCCTTACGGAACCGTAGTTGGTGTTGTAAATCCTCAACACAGTTTTAAAGTAGTGATTGAAGCACATGCCGATGAAATCAGCTGGTTTGTAAATTATATTTCACCCGACGGATTGATTTATTTAAAACGGAATGGCGGTGTTGATCATCAGATTGCTCCTGCAAAACGTGTATTGATTCATGGAAAGAAAGGAATTGTAAAAGCAGTGTTTGGATGGCCCGCCATTCATACACGTCTCAGCAATCCTGAAGCAAAAGAGCCGCAGCCCAAAGTAGATAATCTCTTTCTCGATTGCGGTGCAAGAAATAAAAAAGAAGTAGAAGCATTAGGTATTAAAATTGGTTGCGTGGTTACGTATGAAGAAGGGTTTGATGAACTGGCGCATGATTATTACATAGCCCGTGCATTTGATAACCGTATTGGTGGCTTTATGATTGCGGAAGTTGCAAGGCTGTTGAAAGAAAATAATAAAAAACTTCCTTACGGCTTATACATTGTAAATGCAGTGCAGGAAGAAATTGGTTTGCGTGGTGCTGAAATGATTGCCCGCCGTATTAAACCCGATGTGGCTATTGTTACGGATGTAACCCATGACACAACCACTCCCATGATCAGTAAAATTATTGAAGGTGATATCAGTTGTGGTAAAGGACCTTCACTTGCTACTGCACCGGCGGTACATAATAAATTACTGGACTTTGTTACTGATATTGCTGAAAAGAAAAAAATTGCTGTGCAATGGCGTTCCTTAAGCCGCAGTACAGGAACCGATACAGATTCATTTGCATATGCCAATGATGGTTGCCCATCCGTATTAATCAGCATTCCGCTACGTTACATGCATACCACTGTTGAAATGCTGCATAAAAGTGATATTGAAAATACCATTATGCTTATGTATGAAACATTACTGGCATTAACGCCTAAAACCAATCTCCGTTATTTATGATGCAGTTATTATACCTTGATCCCGGAAGCGGAAGTTATTTGATTCAGGTGATCATTGCCGGGGTGCTGGCAGTATTGTTTTATTTCAAGAACACCTGGAACTGGATCAAAAGTTTTTTCATTAAAACAACTCCCAAAAACGAAGAGGAAAAGAATGAATCAAGCGATTAAACCAAATGCTGCTTCATTCCGTGATCCATCCGGGTTTATTTATGAAAAGGATGGAACTATATACAGATTCGTTTCATCTGCATATCAACAGCATTATGATCTGCTGCAATCATCGGGCCTTGCTGATGAGCTGATCAAACAGAAAAAACTACTGCCCTTTACTGAGATCAATGAAAACCACACAAGCCGTGCTGATTGGTATAAAACACTGCAACCTCAGTTACTTCCATTCGTATCGTATGCATGGGAATGGAGTTTTGATCAATTAAAAGATGCTGCATTAACTACACTGTCTATTTGCAGTGCTTCGTTGAAAAAAGGTATGATTTTGAAAGATGCCACGCATACCAATATTCAGTTTGTAAATGGAAGGGCCAAATTAATTGATACGCTTTCATTTGAACGTTACACCGAAGGTGAACCATGGGTTGCTTATCGCCAGTTTTGTGAATGCTTTCTCAACCCTTTACTGCTGGCAGCTTACAAAGGAATTGAAGCGCATAAACTATTGCTGAGTTATCCGGAAGGTGTTCCTGCTGCACTTACTGCTAACTTGCTTCCGTTTAAAACAAAGTTGAAACCGGTTATATACCTGCATGTGCATTTGCATGCAAATCTTTCCGGAAAGGCAGATGCAAGTACAGCAAAACAAACAAAGAAAGTTACTCTGAAAAATATGGAGCAGATCATTCAAAGTCTGCACGATTGTATCTCCGGTCTTACTCTCCCAACGCAACAAACAACCTGGAATAATTATTACGATGAAACCATCCTGAGCGATCAATACCTCTCCGAAAAAAAGAAACTGGTTGCTGCATGGCTTGGGGAGATCAACTATTCATCTGTTATTGATTTGGGTGCAAACGAAGGTGAATTTTCTCTGCTCTGCAAAAAAGAAGCACTGGTTGTTGCAACAGATTTTGACAGTGCCTGCATCAACTCCCTGTACACAAAATTAAAAGCTGAAAAGCTGCAGCATATTATTCCGTTGATTGTTGATCTTACTTACCCATCTCCATCTTTAGGTTGGGCAAATGCAGAGCGTACAGCTTTTTTCAAAAGAAAAACATATGATCTGGGCTTTGCACTGGCGCTCATCCATCATCTGGCAATTGCTAAGAATATTTCATTTGATCAAATAGCTTTATTCTTATCTGACATTTGTAATGAGCTGATCATAGAGTTTGTGCCGAAAACGGATCCAAAAGTGAAGGGCATGCTGCAATGGAGAAAGGATATTTTTGAACAGTATACTGAGGAAAAGTTTGAAAAAAGTTTTGGAGAACATTTTATGTTGAAAAAGAAAACAGCTGTCCCCGGTTCGGAAAGAACGCTTTATCATTATCAGAAAAAACAGTAAAACCACCTGCGTTTTCTTCATGAAAGAAACAATTCTTAAAAAGCTGCAACAGAAACCATTCTTTCTGGTTTTACTACCCGTCTTTTTTATTTTGCATGGATACAATGAGTTCTTTGGATTTTTTACACTGAAGTTTACCGCCCTTCATCTTACCGCCGTTTTATTATTTACTGCAATACTGTACTTAACTGCCTATGTTTATTTCAGGAGCCTGAAAAAAACTGCATTGTTTAGTTTTTGGTTTCTTCTGTTGCTCTTAACCTTTGGTAGTGTACACGACCTGTTGAAAAAAATAGCCCCGGGTTTTTTCAGCAGTTATACATTTCTTCTGCCGTTGATCTTGTTAGTTGTGTTCGTACTCATTGTCCGGATCAAAAAAAGCCCTTCACTGTTTTTGCGGACATTCACTTTCCTTAATCTGGTAATGATCAGTTTTCTGCTCTATGAATTTGCAGACGGAATTCAACGGTTTATACAGGTTCAAAAAGGAAGCAACGTAATTGACAACCGGTTTACTGCTTTTAAAAATTATAAACCTTTAACACCTGTTGCAGAAGCTGATAAACCGGATATATATTTTTTGGTGTTTGATGGAATGCCATCAACGAGTGCTATGAAACAACAATGGAACTACGATAATTCTTCTCTTGATTCATTCCTCCTTAAAGAAAAGTTTTATGTAGCTGTTGATGCTAAAAGTAATTATAACATTACAATGCTTTCTGTTAGCAGTTGTATGAACATGGAATACCTGCTTCACGATCAAATTTATACTGGAAGTGAGCTTAAAATGATTCAAAAAGCATCACCTTCCCTGTTGAATAATTCACTCATAAAAATTCTAAAAAAGGAAGACTATAAAATTTATCAATACCAATCGCTTTCTACAAATAATCCGCAATGGAAAGGCGAGCTGTTTTTTAGTTATATCATGTCTACTACCTACTTGTATAAAACACTCCCAGGCAGAATATATAAAGATCTTGGCTGGCATTTCAATCGCTTTCAACGAATTAAAAAAATAAAATCAGCTATTACCTATAAAGATCAGGAAGCACACAAAAATAACCTGCAGTATACCATTGATTTAATTAAAAACAGCTGTAAAGACATTGGTTCTGCAAAATTTATTTATGGTCATTTTATGATACCCCATGAACCATTTGTTTTTGACAGTGCCGGAAAAGTGATCCCGCCAATATTAACAGAAAACAACGAAGAGCAAAATGTCAGGCAGTTTATTGATCAAGTCAAATATACTAACAAGATCATTCAACAGCTGGTGGCTTATATTAAAAGGAATAATAAAAAAAATACGGTCATTATTATTGAAGGAGATCATGGCTACAGAAATATTTATGGCAAGCAGGAGTATCTTATTTTCGACAATCTTCAAACCATTTACTACCCGGATGGAAATTATTCGGCATATAAACCAACTCATTCACCCATAAATACTTTTAGATTTGTACTCAATAAATACTTTCATACCCAATTCTTACCGCTTACTGATACATCTTATTATATTCCCTATAACATGCTTCCAACCGACACAACTTCCTCCCCCAAATCAAACTAATTGTTCATTGTTTTTTGTATAACTCAAAATCAATTATACATTTATATCTATGGATTGGCAAAACCTGAAATATCTTGTTGTTGGCAGCGGCTTCTTTGGTGCTACAATGGCCGAGCGTATAGCCAGTCAGCTAAACGAAAAAGTGCTGTTGATAGATAAACGGCCTCATATTGGCGGTAATTGCCATTCGCAAACCGATGAGGAAACATCTATTGAATACCACACCTACGGTACACATATTTTCCATACCTCAAATGAACTTGTATGGAATTATATTAATCAATTCACAAGTTTTAACGGATACCGACATCAGGTGCTTACCACTTATGAAAATAAGGTTTACCAACTGCCCATTAACCTGGAGACGATTAACAGCTTTTATAATCTATCGCTCAAACCTTTTGAAGTAGAGCAATTTCTAAAAGAACAGATAGGGAACGACTACATTGAACACCCATCTAACTTTGAAGAAAAAGCAATTAACCTGATTGGTAAAAAACTGTATGAGGCTTTTATAAAAGGCTATTCTAAAAAACAATGGGGCTGTTCTCCTGCACAATTGCCAGTAGACATTTTAAACCGACTGCCATTTAGAAAATCTTATAACGAAAGTTATTACAACAGCAAATGGCAGGGTATTCCGGAATTTGGATACACAGCGATTTTTGAAAAAATGTTATCGCATCCAAATATTGAGATAAGATTAAATACAGATTTCTTTAGCCTTCGTTCGCATCTTTACCCTGATACAAAAATTATCTACAGCGGCCCTATAGATTCCTACTTCGATTATTGTTACGGGAAACTTGAGTGGAGAACACTTGAGTTTGAAAAAGAAATAATTGAAGTTGAAGATTACCAGGGTACAAGCGTAATGAATTATGCAGATGAAGAAATTCCCTTTACAAGAATTCATGAACCAAGGCATCTGCATACCGAAAGAAACTATCCGGATAATAAAACACTTATCATCAGGGAATACTCCAAGGCCGACGATGGGAAGAACCCATATTATCCTTTGCACAATATAAAAAACAGAGAACTGGTTTTAAAGTATAGGGCATTAGCAGATAGCCAGCCTAATCTGATTATTGCAGGAAGGTTGGGCGACTATCGTTATTATGACATGCACGACACTATTCACAGAGCACTATCTTTATTTAACGAACGAATGATGAAGTAAATGCATAAAAAAATTATTTTCTCAAAAGAATCTGTCTTTCTGTTTTTTGTTACACTCCTGCTCAGCTATTATATTTCACCGTATTTTAAAAGCCCCCAGTTTGATCGGCAGGTTTTTGTTTATGGCAGTATGACAATCTTAAAAGGCGGAGTGCCTTATAAAGATTTTTTTGACCATAAGCCGCCATTGATATTTCTTATTCTCGCTTTAGGGTGGCCTTTTAAATGGTGGGGTGTGTGGATGGTTGGTGTGCTTGCAAAATGGATTGCAGCCTTGTTTTTATTTAAGGCTGCAGTAAACCTAAAAGCTGGCCTAAGCATTCTGGTTCCGTTATGTTTTCTTGTAACACTGCTTGATCCATTTATCATTTGTCTTGGATCATTCACCAGAGAATACACCGCCGTGTTTATTGCAATAGCACTCGCTGTTATACTCATGAATCCGGGCAAAAAATATATTATAACCGGCTTAATATTTGGTCTTACTTTTTTTACACAACAGGAAGAAATACTTGCCCTTATTCCTTTCATTATATGGCATCTTTGCACGCATGAAGACAATCAGTTTCAATTTAACATGAAACTTTTTTTTCAACGAATACTGAAGATGTTTTTGGGGTTTATGATTGTCTTAATTCCCCTTCTCCTGTGGTTATTTGCAAAAGGTGCTCTTACTGCATTTTGGGAGCAAGCATTTTTATATAACTTCTTTATTTACCGGCCGAGCAATCCAATGTCTGTAAGACTATTAAATGCGCTGGCACTGTTATATCATTCACGTATTGGTTTTTTTATCACAGGATTTCTTTTTGTTCATTTCTATTTTGTAGTGAAGAAAACAAACAGAACACTCCACTTTACTGCCATCATTACGTTTCTTTTGTTTGTATTAGTAAAATCTGTGTACTCCAGACTGGGCGAAATGTATAATATGCAGCATTATTTCATGGGGTTCAGTGCATTGTTTGCCATTTCAGCCTTGCTGATTCTACGTGAATGGAATCTGTATTTACAAACAATAAAATGGAAATTAGCAGGCAGCTTTGTTTTTCTAATAAGCAGTTGGTTTTTATGGGAGAACGCATTAACAAGCGCTTTTACTGAAAAGAAAGATGTTTACTATAAAAGAATGCAGGAAATATTACCCGTTATTCAGGAAGTAAAAAACAAAAATGATCAATTATTTGTTTTCAGGAATACAGCCTATATTCATCTCTATAATCAATTAAATTGCCTGGCCCCAACCAAATGGATATATTTACCAATATATAAAAGCAAGTATAAAATTGAAAAGACAGAAAATTTTGTGTCGGAAATTATTAAAGCTTTAGAATCCAATCAAACGTTGTATGTAGTTGATATGTCTGTTGAATACCCTCTATCAGATTCATTATTGCGAAGAGAATGGAATAAATATCTTTACACAAATTATAGTGCTGTTAAATCAGCTGAAGGTTTTGTTATACTAAAAAGAAACCTGCCATCGAAAATCAAATGACAGAATGAATTTCAAACCGGAATTACTTATTATTGCTCCAGTTTATAATGAATCAGGAATTCTTGAACAATTCCTAAATGATTGGATAAGTAATATCCGTTTACTCTCAATTCCATTTGAGTTGAGGTTATACAATGACGGTTCAACTGATAATACCGCAGAGATTATTCAGCAATTACAAGCTGTGTATCCGGAACTCAAAATTTATTTTAAAACAAATTCTGGTCATGGGCCTACTATTACAGCAGCTTATGAACAGGCAGTAGGATTTAACTGGATTTTTCAAATAGATTCTGATCATGAATTACCTGTTGCATCGTTTAATGAATTATGGAAGCACCGAAACGAGTATGATTTATTAGTAGGCGAACGTATACAAAGACATGCTCCTGTTTTCAGAGTGTTTCTTACAACCATCGTAAGTTTATCAGTACGCATTTTAGTTGGTAAAGGACTGCGAGATATTAACGCTCCTTATCGTTTAATACGAACAGAAAAATTGAAGGAATTTTTAAAGGAAAATAAAAAAAACAACTTCGCACCAAATGTGTTGATGAGTGCGTTTGCTGTTAAAAAGAAATGGCGTATTAAAACAATTCCTGTTACACACATCAGCCGAAAAAAAATAAAAGGTACCGGGTACTCCATGTACATGTTATCCGGAGCGGTTAAAACATTTGCAGAGTTACTGCGATTTGCTTTACGTTAAACATACATCTTACCTAACCGTTCGTGTTCCTGAAGTTTTGAGCTTAAGCCTGAGATTTTTTTAAAGCAGTCGGTTTTATATAAAAAGATAGCAGTATTTTCATTCCTTATAACTTACCGGGCGAACAATAAATTTCATGCGTATACTGTATCAGCAAATAACACAGTTTTTTAAAACAAGACCTCTCTTTCTGCTCCTGCTGCCGTTATTTTTTATTTACAGCGGCTACAATGAGCTGTTTGGATTTTTAAGCTTCCCGTTTGTTGTACGTAATTTTGCTGTATGCGTTGTGTGCATGCTTGTGCTGTTCCTGGTTTCATTCTTTTTTTTAAAGACCAAGACAAAGGCATCCGTGTTTACTTTTTTCTGCGCTCTTTTTTTTCTGGTGTTTGGTTATTTACATGACAGTTTAAAACAACTCTCTGCAACTGCATTTTTTACAAAATTTACAGTGCTGCTGCCGCTTTGTACTTTACTGTTATTCATTCTGTTTCTTTATCTAAAAAAACGAAAAAAAGATTTTACAGAATTGTACCTTTTCTTAAATGCATTGTTCTGCATCTTACTCTTCTCTGAAATACCAAACAGTATTAAACGATACCGCCTCGATCAGAGCGTACACAATCTTATTGACTTTCGCTTGAATGCATTCAACAGTTACAAACCATCTGCACCGGTAGCTGATTCACTAAAACCTGATATCTATTTTCTGGTATTTGACGCAATGACGTCATCCAAAGGATTGATGCAGGTGATTGGTAAAAATCATACAGAGCTCGACAGCTTTCTTCGCCAACATGAATTTTATATTGCTGAAAATGCAAGTGCAAACTACAATTCAACCGTCCATTCGCTCAGCACTACATTTAACATGGACTATCTCCCAACATGGATAGTTCCGGTTGCCAATGATCCCAAAGCTTTATTCTGGGGCTCTGCATCTATCCTCAATAATTCCCTTTTTTCTATTTTGCAAAAAGAAGGATATGAAACAAAGAGCTATCAACCCATTTCATTCGATAATAAAGACTGGAATGATGAAACCTTTTTCAGCAACCTGAAAAAAAATCATTTCTATTTTAAAACACTTCCCGGCAGATTAAGTCGGGATCTTTTCTGGAACTACTCAAAAATTGATCTGCCGTTTATCCATCAAAAACAAATCCAGTTTATTGAAGATCGAAATCAACAGAAACAGCAATCGTTTAACAGAACAGCAGAGCTGTTGAAAAACTCCTGTTCCACAACAGGAAAGCCAAAATTTGTGTACAGCCATTTTATGATTCCCCATGAGCAATACATATTCGACAGTACAGGGAAATTAAAATTGCCGCTGCAAACCATTATTCATCGTAAGGAAGAGGATGCGCCTGCTTATTATCAGCAGGTTATTTATGCAGGGAAAGTGATCAAAGACCTGGTGCAACACATTCGTGAGAATAACAAAAAAAATACCGTCATTATTGTTGCAGGTGATCATGGGTACAGAACTGAACAGGGAAATAAAACAGGTTATACGTTCAGCAATCTGCAGGCCATTTATTTTCCCGACAGGCAGTACCAACAGTTGTACGATTCCATTTCACCGGTCAATACCTTCAGGGTGGTACTCAATAAATATTTTAATGCAGGGTTTACTTTGCATGCAGACAGCAGCATACTGGTGAGTTCAAAAAAAGAAACCATCAGGAAATCAGAAAAGATACAGCCAGCTCGTACCCCTTAAGACCGAGGCCGAATATACTTCCCGCTGCTTTACCACTAACATGCGAAAGTTTTCTAAAATCTTCCCGTGCATGTACATTGGAGATATGCACTTCTACCACAGGCGTTTTAATAGCAGCAATGGCATCGCCAATAGCAACTGACGTATGCGTATAACCACCGGGGTTGAAAACAATACCATCATAGTCATAACCAACTCTTTGCAATTCGTTGATCAGTTCACCTTCTACATTGCTTTGGTAATAGCTGAAATCAACAGAGGGAAATATTGTTTTCAGCTCATCCAGATATACTTCAAATGGTTTATTACCATAAATATCTGTTTCTCTTTTACCAAGCAGATTTAAATTGGGACCATTGATGATGGCAATCTTCTTCATAACATAAATATATGAAAAGCCCCCCGATGGATCGGGGGGCTTCTAATTAATTTAAACTCTTTTGAATCATATGTATAAAATCATCAAACAGGTAACGGCTGTCGTGCGGACCAGGCGTGCTTTCAGGGTGATGTTGAACAGAAAATGCAGGACGGTCTTTTAAACGAATTCCTTCAATAGAACCATCGTTGAGATTGATATGTGTGATCTCCACATTTTCAGCTTTACGCACAGCTTCAGGATCAACACCAAAGCCATGGTTTTGTGTGGTGATTTCACACAAACCAGTGATCATATTCTTAACCGGATGATTTAATCCTCTGTGTCCGTGATGCATTTTAAATGTAGGGATATCATTTGCCAAAGCCAGCAATTGATGACCGAGACAAATCCCAAAGGTTGGCTTCTTTTCGTTGATGATACCTTTTACTGTTTCAATAGCATAATCCATACTTGCAGGATCGCCGGGACCATTGGAGATAAAATATCCATTTGGATTAAATGCTTTCAGTTCTTCCAGTTTTGTTTTTGCAGGAAATACTTTCAGGTAAGCACCACGATCTACCATGCATTGCAGAATATTGAGCTTTGTACCATAATCCATCACAGCAATCCGTACATCTGCTTTTTCATCGCCCATGGTAAATGCTTCTTTGGTACTAACGGTGCTGGCCAGCTCCAGTCCTTCCATTGATGGAACTTTTGCCAACTCTTCTTTCAGTTTTACTTCATCCAAAATTTCAGATGAAATGATACAGTTCATGGCACCTTTTGTACGCACATGTGCAACCAATGCTCTGGTATCCACATTTTCAATAGCCACGATGTTTTGCGACTCGAGGTACTGCTGCAACGAATGATCTGCAAAATATCTTGAATAACGATCTTCGAGATTACGGCCAATCAATCCTTTAATCTTTACGCTATTACTCTCCACATCTTTTACAAAAGTGCCATAGTTGCCCGTGTGCACATTGTTCATAATGATCACCTGGCCTGTGTAGCTTGGATCGGTGAATACTTCCTGGTAACCCGTCATTCCAGTGTTGAAACAAATTTCACCGGTGGTGGTACCGATCTTTCCAAAAGCTTTTCCGTAAAATACATTTCCATCTTCCAGAATCAGGATGGCTGTTTGATTTCCTGTGGGGGTATGTGGTTGCGCCATAATTTTGCGAAGTAACGAAATGCAGGCCAATTGTCCATATTATTTACAATTTTAATCCCACAAGCAATCCACAGGTATAAGTATCTTTTAAGCTGAAATGATTGTTATACTTCACTCTTAACCCCGCCGTAATTTTTTTGCTAAATGGATAAGTTGATTCAAATATTACTGGAATACTAAACCTGTTATCTGTTAAACCTCGCCAATCAAAAGTTTCAACTACTGTTCCATTATTTTCTGTATATATATCCCTTGTAATTCGGCTACTTTGCCTGATAAGATATGCAAAGCCGGTACAGACTGAAAAAGCAATTTGGGATTTAGAAGTAACCTGATATTTTGGTCCAATCATAAATAAATTATCATATACTCCTAATTTATCGGGATATCCAAACTCGGTGTAAATACCAGGAGATTTAAAAAGCATATTTTCAAATTCCATCGCAAAGGATAAAGATTTATAAAACCGAAAGTCAGTTTGCAGCCAGCGTGAACTTGATCCTGTGTTATTTTGCAAAGCATTAGAATAACCAAAACCACCTGAAACAGTAAATGGTGTTTGAGATTTATTTTGAGCAAATAATGAAAACGTAAAAAGTTGAAGCAATAAATACAGAGCAAACGCTTTCACTTTGAATTGTGCAAACCACTTTATGCGGTTCATAAATATAAATTTTAATGAAGAAAGAACTTTCTATTCATTAACCAGCGTCATCACATGAATTTTTAACTATTTAATAAAAAAGCCGGGATAAACCCGGCTTTTGCGAATAGATCATTAACAATATTATTCAGCTGATTTTTCTTCTTTAGTTTCTTCAGCAGCAGGAGCAACAGCTTCATCAGCTTTTGCTTCAACTTTTTTATCCTCCGTAGCTTTAGCAGAGGGGGATTTCTTTGCACTACCTGCACGACGTGTTTTCTTAGCAGGAGCAGCAGCTTCACCTTTTCCTTTACCGTAGATTTCGTTGAAATCAACCAGTTCAATCATGGCTTTTTCTGCGTTATCACCGCTACGAATACCCAACTTAAGGATACGTGTATAACCACCGGGGCGGCTGGCAATCTTCTCTGCAACTGTGCTGAACAATTCTGTAACAGCCTCTTTGTTTTGTAAGTAGCTGAACACAATACGGCGTGAGTGCGTAGAGTTGTCTTTTGATTTTGTAATGATTGGCTCAATCCAGGTACGCAACGCTTTTGCCTTGGTTAAGGTAGTAACGATACGTTTGTGCTGGATCAGTTCGATAGCCAGATTAGTCAGCAACGCTTTTCTGTGAGAAGCGGTTCTGCTCAGATTTTTGATTTTGTCTCCGTGACGCATGACGTGTTAATTTGAAGATTTGAAAATTGAAAAATTTGAAAATTAACTCAAATTCAAACCTTTGTTATAAATAGCTGTACCGTGTCAGGAATTACAGCCTTATCCTAAATACTTATACTGTTGCCTTTCCAAAAGTCCCCTTCGGGGGGATTTAGGGGGCCGACCCGCTTAATCAATATTATCCAATCCCATTTTATGAAGATCCATACCAAAGTGTAAGCCTCTTTCGCCTAACACCTGCTCAATTTCAGCCAATGATTTTTGACCGAAGTTGCGGAACTTCATCAGGTCTTCCTGCTCGTACTGAACTAATTCACTTAATGAATTGATCTTGGCAGCTTTTAAACAGTTGAAGGCACGTACTGAAAGATCGAGATCTTCCAAAGGTGTTTTCAATACTTTACGCAGTTGCAGCATTTGCTCATCAACCACATCTTCTTTCTTCTCTTCCTTATTATCAAACGTGATGTTTTCATCCGTAATGATCATCAGGTGCTGAATCAAAATGCGGCTTGCCTGTTTTACAGCTTCTTCCGGATGAATTGTGCCATCAGTTACAACATCCATGATGAGTTTTTCGAAATCTGTACGCTGTTCAACACGGGTGTTTTCAATCAGGTACTTTACATTTTTGATGGGTGTAAAGATGGCATCAGTAGCAATAAAGCCAAATGGTGCATCTTTTGGTTTGTTATCTTCTGCAGGAACATAACCACGACCTTTCGCAATGTTTATTTCAATGTCAAGTTTTGAACTTGGATCCATGGTGCAGATCAGCAACTCAGGATTCATTACTTCAAAGCTCTGTGTAGCTTCACCAATATTGGCAGCTGTAAATTCTGTTTTATTCTTCAGGCTCAAAGTGATTTTTTCATGACTTACATCATGTTCCACTTTCTTTTTAAAACGAACCTGTTTCAGGTTCAGGATAATTTCAACCACGTCTTCGCTGATGCCTTTGATAGTTGCAAACTCATGATCGGCTCCCTCAATCTTAATGCCCACAATGGCATAGCCTTCCAGTGAATTCAACAACACACGGCGTAATGCGTTACCAATGGTAACACCATAGCCTGGTTCAAGCGGACGAAATTCAAACTGTGCTTCGAAATCATTTGCTTTCTGAAGAACAATTTTGTCGGGTTTTACGAAATTCAAAATAGCCATATTGAAGTTTCTGTTTTTATTTGCCCCTATCCCTAAAGGGGGACAAAAGCGGTTATAAACTTTAGAATATAGTTCAGCTCCCGGTTCCCCCTTCAGGGGGCGGAGGGGGCTTCTTACTTGCTGTACAATTCCACAATCAGTTGCTCCTTGATATTCTCAGGAACACTTTCACGCTCAGGAAATGCAATGAAGGTACCTTTCAGTTCTGCTTCATTCCAGTCTAACCAGCTGAACTTAGGATTTTTTCCTTTTACCATGCCGGTAACAGAAACATTATCCTTGCTCTTATCTTTTAAAGAAATTACATCGCCGGGTTGCAGGCTGAAAGAAGGAACGTTTACCACTTCACCATTTACTGTAACGTGTTTGTGACTAACGAGCTGGCGTGCAGCAGGACGGCTTGGAGCAATACCCAAACGGTAAATTGCATTATCCAAACGTGCTTCCAGCAAACGGATCAGGTTTTCACCTGTAACACCCTTTAAACGGGCAGCTTCATCAAATGTTTTACGGAATTGTTTTTCCAGCAAGCCATATGTGTATTTGGCTTTTTGTTTTTCACGCAACTGCAAAGCGTATTCACCTAAAGTTTTACGTTTACGTTGTGCGCCGTGTTGGCCGGGAGGGTTGCTGTTTTTGTTCAACCACTTACCATTTCCTAAAATTGGCTCACCGAAAATACGGGAGATCTTGGTCTTTGGACCAGTGTAACGTGCCATAGTTTTTATTCATTTACGCTTTTTAGAAACCGGTGAGCTGATCGGTAAAAGCGTTAAAAAATTAATCAGTCACCCTTTATTAAAATGAATGAATCTTGGCGATTCAAATATGTTGTTGAAAAAGCTTCAAGCTTTTAGCTATAAGCCTCAAGTAAATACTTGCAGCTAATAGCTTATGGCTTACAGCCTTTCTTATACTCTTCTCTTCTTCGGAGGACGACAACCATTATGTGGTAAAGGAGTAACGTCTTTAATCATTGCTACTTCAATACCTGATTGTGCCAAAGCACGGATGGCGCTTTCACGACCTGAACCCGGACCTTTTACAAATACATCCACACGTTTAACACCTGCATCAAACGCTTTTTTAGCTGCTTCTGCAGATGCTACCTGTGCAGCATAAGGTGTATTTTTCTTGGAACCTTTAAAGCCCATTTTACCGGCGCTGCTCCAGGAAATTACCTGTCCCTGCTTATTGGTTAAGCTGATAATAATGTTGTTGAAACTTGCAGTAATGTGTGCATCACCATGTGAATCCACTTTTACTACTCTTTTTTTGGCGGCTGCTTTTGCGCTAACCTGTTGAGATTTTGCCATAATTGAAAACCGAGGTAATCATTTGTTTTAAAAATTATCCCGAAAAAATCGAGACCAGATCAACACTCCATTTGCACCAAACATCTGTAATTGATCTGTAAGAACCGGTGCATATAAAAAGCCACAAGCTCAAAGCTTTTCGCTTCAAGCTTGCGGCTGATATTATTTCTTAGCTGCTTTCTTCTTACCTGCAACTGTTTTACGTTTACCTTTCCGTGTACGGCTGTTTGTTTTGGTACGCTGACCACGAACGGGTAATCCTTTACGGTGACGTAAACCACGGTAGCAAGCAATATCAAGCAAACGCTTGATGCTCATTTGCACTTCACTACGCAACTGACCTTCTACCTTAAACTCATTGGTAATGGTGTTACGAATTGCATTCAATTCGTCATCATTCCACTGGTTTACTTTCTTATTTACGTCAATACCTGCTTTTTCCAGGATATAACGGGCAGTAGAGGGACCAATACCATAGATATAGGTTAAACCTATTTCTCCTCTTTTGTTCTTTGGTAAATCAACACCGGCAATACGAGCCATAACTTATTTTACTTTTATTGTTGTTTGTATCAAATTCCAAAATCCAAATTCCAAAATCCAAATATTCTGTTTGTGATTTGGTTTTTGGGTTTTGAATCTTCAGCAATTATCCCTGACGCTGCTTAAAGCGGGGATTCTTTTTGTTAATTACATACAGACGACCTTTCCTGCGTACAATTTTGCAGTCGACGCTGCGCTTTTTGATGGATGCTCTAACTTTCATCGTTTTATGTTTTCTGCGTGAAGCTTTCGGCTTTTGGCGTTCAGCATTATTTATACCTGAAAATAATCCTACCCCTGCTCAAATCGTACGGACTCATTTCCACTCCTACTTTATCACCGGGAAGAATACGGATGTAGTGCATCCTCATTTTTCCTGAGATCGTGGCCAGTATTTCATGTCCGTTTTCAAGCTGTACCCGAAACATAGCATTACTTAATGCTTCTAAAATTTTTCCGTCCTGCTTAATGAGTGCTTGTTTCGCCATACTTTTTGGGGTCGCAAAGATAGGAGGATTTCCGGAAAAGAATACAAAAAAATAAGCCCCGACAGCAATTTCTAAAAAAAATTACCAGACCGGGGCCAAAAATAGTTTTTTTTCAACGCTTACATGGCTGATGCAGTAAGGTGCACCTTGGTCATTTGCAGATAATAATTCTGTAACTGATGAACAGAAAGTGGTTGATTTACATGGCGTTTATCTTCTCTGTACCAGAAATGCAGGTTATTGAAATCGTCTTTCTTTTCTAATTGCACCCTGAAAGCTCCTTTCAAATATTTTACGGAGCCATTCTCTTCATCCTGGCGTTGAAAACTCAGTTTTTGAAGAGAACTGTCGTTCAAAGGGATGGGCAGAAGGGCTTCGCCTCCATACCAAAATTCATTTTGTCCATTGGTGAGCACCTTAGCTAACTTTTGACCCATATTTACTTCCAGCACCTCTCCTTCCATAAGCGTGCCGTCAAAATCAACCATGACCATATCACCTTCTTTGAGTTCAGAAATTTTTATCATAGTACAATCGTTTTTGATTGCTCTAATTTAAACAAATAATGACAAATATGCAGCCCAATGGAAAGTTGGTACATCTTATTAGTCTTAACAGCTTATTTGCAATCGAAATGGCCTTTTTTTTGTTTCTCTATTGATAACTTATAAACAGAATCGATATGAAACGATTAATATTTCTCTCAACTGTACTCACTATCATTTTTGTGGCAAACGCATGCCGCAAAGACCCGATGAACAATTTATCGGCAGAAGAATCTTGGGTGTATATCAGCAGTGGCCAAAATGGAATAACATTTTCAAATTTTCAAACGTTTACCTTGCCTGATTCTATTATACTGGTTAGCAACAGGCAGGGAAGCAATAATTACGAAACAAATGCCCTTGCCCAAGTGATGATTGCGGAGGTAAAAAAAACAATTCAGTCACGTGGCTACAGCATTACCGGCAAGGATAACAATCCGGACATCGGTATCAGCATTGCACGCATTGATAACAGTTACACCAATGTAGCTGCGTTTAATGGCTGGTGGGATCCTTATTATGGTTATTGGGATCCCACTTTTTGGGGCTATCCCGGTTTTGGATGGGCGCCTACACAATTTGTGTTTTATAATACAACTGAATCGGCCTGGGCCATTGATATAATTGATTTAAAAAATACAAGCAGTAATTCACTTCGCATTCTCTGGAGCGGAACCATTCGTGGCGAACAGATCTTTAACAACCAGGCCCCGCCGTTGCTTGTAAAAGGATTGTTTGATATTGCTCCATATATCAGCAGAAATTGATTTTAAACGCAAAAGAAAAAGAAATGAAAAAAATATTCTTCTTTATTACAGCTACAAGCTTTGGTGTAATTGCTGCAGCGCAGCAAGGGTTGACAAAAATAAGTGTACAGCAATCAACACATCTTCCGCTCGGCAGTGTGCGTGCATCGGTTGACAAACCAACTTTCCGTGGGTTTATTGCCGATTACAGTTATTTTCTTACAAATCAATTTTCCATTGGCTTAACAGGAGGGTATAACGACCTGTATACAAAAAAGGACAGGAAAACATATGTATTTGATGATGTGGATGTTTCGGCAGTAAAATCATATTCTATCCAAACTATTCCTATGATGTTGAAAGGCAGTTACAATCAGATCAAAGAAGGTTCGCTTTTTCAACATTATGTTGGAATAGCTGCCGGTGCAAGCCTGATAAATTATCAGGAATGGTACGGAACACTGGTAGATGAAAAAAGTGGTTTACGTTTTTCAGTAATGCCGGAGATTGGAACACGTATTGCCTTTAATAAATACTCACTTGCCGGTGCAGACCTTAGTTTACGGTACCACTACACAGCCTTTAAATACAATGATGTAAACAATTTACAAACGGTATCACTGAATCTGGGGATATTTTTCTTTAACAGGAATTAAAATAACTGTTCCCGTTCAAGAATGCTTGCGGTAACAACTATGGTCAATAATCTATTCTGGCCTGGATTTTGCAAAAAATGTGTATTCTGTAACAATGCACATTTATAAAATCATCACTGCCGTCGTTATTACCTGTTCGCTTGCAGCCTGCACAGGACCAAAGACAACAACAACTGCTCCTCCAACAGCAGTAAAGAAAAAAACCATTACAAAAAAAACAGTGAATGGTTATCAACTGCAGGTATTGAATACCACCGACAGGAACGAAGCCATCAATGCAAAATCCCTGCTGCTTTCAAAATACCCGCAGCAGAAAACCTTTCTGCTATTTCAAACTCCGTACTATAAAATACGGTTTGGACATTTTGTAACCAAGACCGAAGCAGTCAATTACCAGAAAAAAATAAAATCGCATTTTACCAATGTATTTGTGATACCTGCAAAATTTGAAGTGAAGGTGGAAGAGTAAAACCTCTTGACAACAAAAAAGAGAAAAGAATTTTCAATCCTTTTCTCTCTTTCTTCTTTTTGTTATTCTTAGTTCCTACTCCGCCCAACTCATCACATAATTTCCATTTTCAATTTCCAGCGCCTGTTTCGTAAGCATCAACGGACGGAAGGTATCTACCATCACTGCTAATTCTTTGGTTTCTTTTTTGCCAATACTTTTTTCAACAGCACCGGGATGTGGCCCATGTGGTATGCCTGCAGGATGCAAGGTGATCATGCCTCTTGTTACATTCTTACGACTCATAAAATCGCCGTCTACATAGTAAATCACTTCATCACTATCAATATTGCTGTGGTTATATGGAGCAGGGATAGCGTTTGGATGATAATCGTATAACCTCGGTACAAAGGAACAAACGACAAAGGCATTGGTCTCGAATGTTTGATGCACAGGTGGCGGCTGATGTACCCTACCGGTGATGGGTTCAAAATCATGAATAGAAAAAATATACGGATAGCAGCAACCATCCCATCCCACCACATCAAACGGATGTGTACCATAATGCAAACCGTATAACATTCCTTTCTTCTTGGCCCTGATTAAAAAATCGCCCTGCTCATCATGTGTTTTAAGATCCTGCGGTGTTCTGATATCCCGTTCACAATAAGGCGCATGCTCCATCAACTGACCAAACTTACTCATATAACGTTTGGGATAACGGAGCGGCGTAAACGACTCAACAATAAACAAACGATTCTTCTCATCATTGAATTCAATCTGATAAATAGTTCCTCTGGGCAACACGATATAATCGCCATAACCAAACGGCAATTCTCCGTATTGTGTTTTAACAGTTCCACTTCCTTCGTGAACAAAAATCATTTCATCTGCATCTGTATTTTTATAGAAATAATTCGTTGTTCCACTGGTTGGTGCAGCTAATACAATATGGCAATCGTTGTTAACCAGCACCGGCACACGGCTTTTTAAAAACTCTCCGCCCGGTTTTAGATTGAATCCTTCAAAACAACGATGCTGCAGCATTTTCTCTTCTGCAATAATGGGACTCACATCAATCTGCGGTTCTGTTTTAATAATCTGTGTTGGGGGATGGCAATGATAAAGCAACGAATAATCATCACTGAATCCTTCAGTTGAAAATAATTGTTCGCTATACAATCCACCATCGGGCTTGCGGAACTGAGTGTGGCGTTTGTGGGGGATAGTCCCTAATGTATAATAATGTGGCATTTAGCTAATTTAAAATTTGATGATTTGAAAATGATCGAACAGCGGGATTGTGTTTTTCAGCAGATACCCACAATCGTCTTTCGCTTTTTTTAAAAACAGGCAATAAAATTTTCAGCTTCGGGAAAGTTCTAATGTGGCAAGTAAAAAAATATACTTCCCCGTCCGAACGGTTCATCCGGGCGGGCACTTCCGTTTATCAATCCAGTAGATAAAGTTTCTGAAAAATGGCATATTCAAAGCTAAGTAATCTGTTCGGGTTATGAACGAAGCTTCAACGCATCTTTGTAAAAATTACAAATAGATTTATCTTCCCTCTTTACTTAATCTTTTTACACCTTTAATAGCAGCAAAAATGCACGCCGGTAATCAATACTCACTGAAAGAATTTATTGTATGGACTAGAAGAGACATTTATGCATTGTTTTTTCTTGCTGTTGTGCCTACCATTCTGTTCCAGTTATTCAACTGGCACTGGCTGGCGATTCCATGGGTACCCATTGCAATGATTGGTACAGCAGCAGCTTTTATTGTTGGCTTTAAAAATACACAAACCTATAACCGTTTATGGGAAGCCCGTCAAATCTACGGTGCAATTGTAAACAGCAGTCGTTCATGGGGTGTGATGGCCAGAGATTTTGTAAAAGATCCTGCTGCACAAAAAATACTCATCTACCGGCATATTGCCTGGCTAACGGCTTTGCGTTTTCAACTAAGAGAATCGAGAAAATGGGAGAACACGGAAAAGAAATATAACATTGAATACAAGCGTTTTTATATAATACCTGAAAAAGAAAGTAATCTTGAAGCAGAGTTGAAAGCATTGATATCTGAACAAGATGCAACCTATGTGCTGCAGAAAAAAAACCGTGCTACTCAACTCATCAGTTTACAATCGTTGCATCTGAAACAACTGAAAGAAGCGGGCAACATTGAACCGTTGAATTATATTGAGCTGCAGAACATGCTGGTTAACCTGTATGAACAGCAGGGCAAATGCGAACGGATCAAAAACTTTCCTTACCCCCGGCAATTTGCATCCATCAACAAATTTTTTATTGTTCTCTTTATCAGTATTGTACCTTTTGGTTTACTGAATGAGTTTCAGAAAATGGGCGAACATTATGTATGGCTCAACATCCCCTTCAGCATGGTTGTATGCTGGGTTTTTTCTTCAATGGAACGTGTAGGTGAAGCAACTGAAAATCCGTTTGAAGGTGGCGCCAACGATGTGCCTATTACAGCACTGAGCCGAACCATAGAAATTGATTTACGGGAAATGCTGGATGAAACTGAACTGCCTTCTGCCTTACAGCCCATCAATAATATATTAATGTAAACATTCAGGATACAGCTATTGCTGAAGAAAAAAAATCTTACTTCTAAATAATACAGTTTGACACGAATAGGTCTTATTTCCGATACACATGGTTTTTTAGATCCGCAGGTCTTTGATCATTTTAAACAATGTGATGAGATATGGCATGCAGGTGATTTTGGTGATGAAGAAATTGCAAGGAGATTAAAAGAAGAAAAAAAACTGAAAGGAGTGTTTGGAAATATTGATGGCATTGAACTGCGTTCAGTGTTTCCGGAACAGTTGGTTTTTTATTGTGAAGAAGTAAAAGTAATGATGCGGCATATTGGCGGCTCTCCGCCCAACTATAATCCGGAGACCAGAAAAGAATTGCATCTGCACCAGCCCAAACTTTTCATCGCCGGGCATTCGCATATTTTAAAAGTGATGTATGATGAGAAGATCAATTGTTTGCACATGAACCCCGGTGCTGCAGGAAAACATGGCTGGCATAAAGTACGCACCATCATCCGCTTTGTTATTGATGGCAGTAATATGAAAGATTGTGAAGTAATTGAACTGGGAAAACGATCCTCCATGCAATGACCATTCAGTCAAACATTGTTGAATAAAAAAGGAGAACATGTCTGTTCTCCTTTTTTGAATGTTTTACATGCCGGGAAATAAGGGCCTTGCAATGGCTTCACGGAAAGGCCATGGCACTGCTGCAAGAATCAATACGAATGCTACAATGTAAAGCCACATTGCAGCAGAATAGCTTGCCAGCTTTGCTTTTTTTCGGGCTACAGTAATGAAGATCACAGCAAGAATCATCATACTGAAATGTTCTACCGCCCAGAAACGCATGGCTGTATTTTTCATCACCTCTCCCATGCCCAGGTTCTGAATATTTTTTAAGCCCCACGGACCGGCAATCCATTGGTACAATCCAATTAAAAAGGTTGTATGTGCAGCTATGAGTAACCAAAGACTTGATTTTTTAATCCCGTCTTTTTTAGTGATTGCCTGAAACAGAGCAACGATCAGCAGAATTAAAATAACCCAACGCAGCACATTATGTAAATGAAGCAATCCTGTGTACATAGAAATTGATGATTTATTATGAAGAAATGTTAAGAATACACAAATTAAGGCCGGGAAAGGAATTCTGCAAAAACAGTTTCAAAAAAAGAATTAAATTCATATTTCAAACAGCAACTATGAAACAGCTTTTATCCACACTGGCCTTTTTATGCATTCTGCAGTTTGCTATTGCACAAAACATACACACTGTGAGCGATACAATTCCTTATACCCTGCAGAATCAATTGCTGCTTCCAAAGATGAAGATTGCAAAAACAGAAAGAGGAACGGTTTACCTGCTGCCGCAGGATCGTATGCCCGTGCTTGTACCAGACAGTTCCATGGCATATCATATGCCTGTAAAAAAATTAAACGGAAATTCAACCACACAAATACCCAATCCTTATTATCCTTACAGACAGTTTAACATACAACCCAAGCCGGGTTATGATTTTAAAATTGAACCAACCATTCCATTTAAAAAGCGGAGCGACGAAAAAGAAAATTTACAAAAGGATTAAAAGAAACGCCCATTCAATGTACTTGCGTTCAGTTTTCATCACTCACCATTCACTCATCGCTCATTACTCATCACTCATTACTCATCACTCATCACTCATCTAATCACTCCACCCAATCTGCAATAAAAATATTGGTATCTCTTGTGCCGCCGTTATTGCGGTTGCTGCAAAACACAATCTTTTTTCCGTTGGGGCTAAACATCGGGAATGCATCAAAGCCTTTATCACGGCTGATCTTGGTTAAGTTGCTTCCATCTTCATTCATTGTATACAAATTAAACGGAAATCCACGTTTGTATTCGTGATTGCTTGCAAAGATGATGCGTTTGTTATCGGGCATATAAGCTGGTGCCCAATTGGCTTGTCCGAATGTTGAAACCTGTTTGGGGCTTGATCCATCTGCATTGGCAATCCAGACTTCCATATTCGTTGGCGCAACCAAACCTTGGGCGAGTAACTCTTTGTATTCTTTGATCTCTGCTTCAGTCTTTGGACGACTTGCACGCCAGATGATTTTTTTACCATTGGGGCTGAACCATGCACCACCATCATAACCCGGTAAGTTGGTGATGCGTTTTTCTTTTCCTGTTTTCAGATCCATCACATACAAATCAATATCACCATCTTTTGTACTGGTGTACAGCATTTTTTTTCCATCGGGCGAAATGGTTGCTTCAGCATCATATCCTTTGCTCTTTGTGAGTTGCTTTACAATTTTTCCATTGAGATCGGCCATAAAAATATCGTAGCTGTCGTACAAAGGCCAGATGTATTTGTTGCCATACTTTTTTCTATCCGGCACCGGCGGACAACTATCAGCACCCAAATGTGTGGAAGCATAAATGACATGTTTGCCATCTTTCATAAACGCACCGCAGGTTGTTCTTCCTTTACCAGTACTCACCAGTTTGGGCACAAATTTTTCGCCTGCTTTGCTTGGAATTTTTCCAATATATATCTGGTCGCAAGGAATTCCTTCTTTAGCATATGTTTTTTGAAAGATGAGCCATTTACCATCATAACTGAAATACGCTTCGGCATTATCGCCGCCAAACGTCAACTGCTGCATGTTTTTAAAATGCTGCTCATCGGGATACAAAATGGTATCTGCTGCTATCCGTTCACTGCTAACGACAGCATCTGATTTAGATAAAAAAGAAACGGAAACAACAGCAAGCAAAATAAACAACAGAGATCCCAGAGGTTTCATGACCGGTAATTTTGGTAAATGTATTTTCTAAAAGCGCTGCAAATGTCAGGAAATTGTAAGAACCCTGAGCTTAAAATAATTAGTTTTGCGCCATGCATTTGAAAGCAGCCCTCAGCATCAGTATCATCAGTTTATTTTTTGCAGCCTGTACCAATAATGGAACAGTAAAAAACGAACCCGTTGCAGATACTGCTTCCACAACACCGCAGATCCGTGATCTTGAAACAAAACTAAACCAAGAACCCTATTCTGATAGTTTACGTGAAGGCCTTGTGCAGGAACTTGTGCTAACCAATCAATACGATAAAGCATTAGCGCAAATAGATCAGCTGTTGAAAAAAGAACCCAACAGTCCGGCGTATTTGTTTATGAAAGCAGATGCATTGGAAAAGAAAGCTGATACAGCCAGTGCCATCAGTTATTATAAACAGGCAATTAATGCAGCAGGTTTATTTACCGAAGCTCAGTTACGGTTGGCATCACTCTATGCAGAAACAGGAAATAAAATGGCGGTGAAGCTTTGTGATATATTGCTGAAAGAGCCAACTGCTGTAAAAATGCGCAGCGATATTTTATTTGTAAAAGCTGCTTATTTCAAAAAAATAAATGATGCAGCTAAAGCCACGGCCCTGTACAACCAGATCATTCGTGAAGACTATACCTATTTAGAAGCTTATATTGAAAAAGGATTGATTTTTTATGACATGGGCAAATTTGCTGAAGCTCATAAGCTGTTTGAACGGACCACCAACATCAGCAATCAATTTGCTGATGGTTATTTCTGGATGGCCAAAACCGAAGAGAAGATGAACAAAACACAAGAGGCGATTGACAACTATAAACGTTCACTTGCATTGGATCAATCAATCACAGAAGCAAAAGATGCGTTGAAACGGTTAGATGTGATGAAATGATGCCTGCCCGCCGAAACTTTAGTGAAGGCGGGAGTGATGAGTAAATGCCCGCCAGAATGAATAACGTTCGGACTGGCTTAATTACTTAGACCAATAAAAACAGAAATCTGTTCTCTGTGTTCTTAGAAAACAGGCATGAGGACAACTACAAACTAACAACTACAAACTATAAATTATTATGCCCATCATTGCTCCATCTCTCCTCTCAGCTAATTTCTTAAACCTGCAAGCCGATTGCGATATGCTCAACGCAAGTGAAGCAGACTGGTATCATCTGGATGTGATGGACGGCCGATTTGTTCCCAACATCAGCTTTGGACCCATGCTCATTGATTTTTTCCGCAAAGCAACTGCAAAAGTGTGCGATGTGCATTTAATGATTGAAGAACCGGAAAAATATGCTGAAGCATTTCAAAAAGCCGGCGCAGATATACTCACTGTACATTACGAAGCATGTACACACCTGCACCGCAATATTCAACAGATAAAAGGTTTGGGTATGAAGGCAGGCGTAGCACTAAACCCACACACACCTGTTGAATTATTAAAAGATATATTGGCAGATATTGATCTGGTTTGTTTAATGAGTGTGAACCCGGGTTTTGGCGGACAATCATTTATTCCCAACACCATCAACAAAATAAAAGACCTGCGAAAGATGATTGATGAGAAAGGATTGAAAGTAGATATTGAAATTGATGGCGGTGTTACGTTAGAGAATGCAAAAAGCATTCTTGATGCCGGGGCAACGGTGCTGGTGGCAGGTAATACGGTGTTTAAATCGGCAAATCCAACAGAAACCATTACGTTGTTAAAAAACATCAGGTAAAGCAGCGGCTAAGTTCATATTTATGTCATAGATGTATGAAACACACCCTCTTCATTTTATTATTATTTGTTTTAGCATCCTGTAATTATCCCTGTGCGCCTTCTGATGGTTTGCAAATGGAGCTTGTTGGTTTCACACAACTGGAAGCAGATACGATTTTGCTGAAGAAATTTGAAAAAGGCAGTGACTTTACAAGGGCTATTGACAGCTTGATCATTGACAGCAATATAACCCGTTACGGTTTGGTCAACGATACATTGAAATTAGAATATAGTTTAGGGACAACAAAACTTTTAAGCAAATACGATTACCGCATCAGTATTCCACCAACAAACTCAATCTATGTCATTACTGAAATAAATGAGCCGCAAAAGGAAGGCAGGCAATCAACTAGAAAAATCATGTGCGGCAACAGTATTCAATCCTGTAAAATAAACGGAACAGAAACTCCATTACGTTTTGAGCGGTTATATCTGAAAAAATAAGTACCGAAGGGGGGTAATATGCTTTTATTTAAATTTCTTAACTTTAACTGCGTATGACCGATAAGGATTTATATATTGAAATTAAAGAACTTCCTCCCGCTCTTAAAAAAGAGGTTAAGCTGTTTATTGATTTTTTAAAAACCAAGCAAAAGCCGGTTAAAAAAATCAAGAAACGAAAGTTTGGCTATGCGAAAGGTGCATTTATCATAAAACCAGGATTCGATGATCCGCTTGAAGATTTTAAAGACTATATGTAATGGACATACTACTTGACACACATAGTATGATCTGGTTTATAAATGGTGAAAACATTCCTTCTAAATCAAAATTAGCAATTCAGGACACTTCTAATAATTGCTACATCAGCATTGCAAGTCTGTGGGAAATTGCCATCAAGCTGAGTATTAATAAACTTGAAATGAATATTGCTTTTGATCAGGTGGAAGCGTTTATAATTGAAAACAAAATCAATTTATTACCTGTAACAGTCAGTCATCTTAAACAACTTCAAAAATTAGCATTAATTCATCTGGATCCTTTTGACCGGATTATTATTTCACAGGCACTTGCAAACCACCTTACCATTGTTTCAAAAGATCAAATTTTTAAACAGTATAATGTTCATACTCTTTGGAAATAATCCCTTCTACTTTAAAAATATAACTAACCGGTTACCGTTTTAGAATAAACGCTTAGTTTTAACTCCCATGAATTCATCCAAAACCTGCTTCCTCATCCTGTTCCTGTTGGCATCTATGTTTTCTTTTGCACAAAAGAAAACTGCTACCGTATCGGGTAAAGTGCTCGATGAAAATGAACAACCGCTCAGCAAGGTTTCCGTTGTGATCCTTGGCCGCAGTGCAGGTGTAACAACAAACGACTCAGGTATATTTAAAATAAAAGTACCGGCCGATAAAGCCTTTGCCCTCATCTTCACCTACAGCTCCTACCGATCTGAACAACGCAATTTTTTTCTGAATGAAAATGAAGAAGAGTACATGGTATTACGGTTAGAAAAAGGTGTAACGGAGTTACAGGAAGTAACGGTAAAAGATGACCGCCTCCGCACTGAGTCTTCTTCTTATCGCATCAATCCAAAAAATGCATTGGTGCTGCCATCTGCAACCGGTGGTGTGGAAGCATTGATCAAAATATTTGTAGGCAGTAACAATGAACTCACTTCACAATATTCTGTGCGTGGTGGAAATTATGATGAGAACTTAATTTATGTAAACGATTTTGAAGTGTTTCGTCCATACCTCGTAAGACAAGGTCAGCAGGAAGGATTGAGTTTTATCAATCCTGAAATGGTGCGCTCACTTACTTTTTACAACGGTGGATTTCAATCAAGGTATGGCGATAAAATGAGCAGCGTACTCGACATTCAATACAAACGGCCAAAAGCTTTTGGAGGTTCTGCTTATATTTCTTTGCTGGAACAGGGTTTGCATTTTGAAGGTGCAACCAGAAATGATAAAGTAAGTTTTGTAATTGGTGCAAGAAACCGCAGCAATCAGAATTTACTCAGCAGTCAGCAGACAAAAGGCAACTATGTTCCGTCCAGTAACGATCTGCAGGGTTACATCACCTGGCAACCCAACAGCAAATGGTTGTTTGAAGGAATGACCAATGTATCGAAAACACAATTCAAACTCAATCCTGAATTCAGCAGTCAGACTGCTTCTGTGTTCTCACCTTTCTTTACCGCCAATCTTGGTTTAGATATTTATTTTGCCGGTGGTGAACGTGATCAGTACAGTACCAACATGTTTGGCATTGCGGCCAATTATCAACCAAGAAAAAATCTGAAGTTGAAATGGATGCTGAGCCAGTTCAGTAACAAGGAAGAAGAATCATTTGACATACAAGGTGCGTATTTATTTGGCGAACGTGACTTCGACAGAAGTCGTGCAAGCTTTGGTTTAATTGTAAATCCGTTGGGCGCAGGTGTATTTCAGAATTATGCACGCAACCGTCTCAACATTCAAATACAAAATGCAACACATAAGGGCAGTGTTGAAAAAGGAAGACATTTTATTCAATGGGGCCACAGTCTTGAACGGCAAACCATCAACGATAAATTGAGTGAGTGGGAAATGCAGGACAGTGCAGGTTACACGTTGCCCTTTAATCCAAATCAGTTGCAGTTTAGTAAAGTCATTAAATCAAGTGCCGGTTTTTCTTTCTTTCGCACTCATGGTTATGTGCAGGATAATTTTATTTTGAATGATTCACTCAATATGACTTTGCAGGTGGGTGTACGTTATAATTACAATACGCTCAACAACGAAGTATTGGTGCAACCACGCATACAATTTGCATTTAAACCAAGATGGAAAAAAGATATCATCATCCGCACTGCAGCAGGCGCCTATCATCAGCCACCGTTTTACCGTGAGCTGCGCCGTTATGACGGAACAGTAAATGAATCAGTGCGGGCACAAAAAAGCTGGCAGGCAGTTGCAGGTATTGATTATAATTTTAAAGGTTGGGGTAACCGACCATTTAAACTGCAGGTAGAAGCTTACTACAAACATCTGTACGATGTGGTGCCTTATGATATAGACAATGTGCGTATCCGTTATTTCGGCAGCAACAGCGCAAAGGCTTATGCAACAGGGATTGAAGCGAGACTGTTTGGTGAGCTGGTGAAAGATGCAGAAAGCTGGCTGAGTATTGGTTTGATGCGTACAAGAGAAAACCTTGATAACGATCAATATTATAATTACTCATTAGATTCAAATAACAAACCGGTAGACAGTACTTTGATACAGGGCGGATGGATCAGACGACCAACAGATCGTTTGTTAACTGTTGGTTTGTTTTATCAGGATTATTTAGCGACCAATAAGAATTTTAAATTCTCTATGAACTTATTGTACGGTACCAATCTTCCGTACAATATACCCAACAGTGTGAAGTACCGCAATGCATTAACCATTGACCCCTACATTCGTGTTGATTTTGGATTCAGTGCATTGTTGCTGGATGCAGAACGGAGCAAACGCAGGAGTCGCAATCCTTTCAGAGGCTTTAATAATATTTGGGCAAGTTTAGAAGTGTTTAATGTGATTGACCGTCCGAATACAATTTCCTATTTGCTCATTAAAGATTTCAGCAACACTATTTTTTCTATACCCAATCGCTTAACTCCGAGATTGGTGAATTTTAAGATTGTGGCGAGATGGTGAGAGCAGCCGATAGTTTTTAGTATGTAGTAGCTAGTCGCCGAGTTTCAGAATATCTATCCCCTCCCTGGAGGGGAGGCAGGTTCTTATCCTAAGTAAAAACTGTATGGGGTGGGTAAAAAAAGTTACTGTCATCTAAACGACTATAATTACAGCAAATCCTTTCCTATCTTTACTTCCGTAAATACTGGAATATGAAAACAACCCTCTCAATCATCATCTGTTTTGTAACTGTTGTAAATGTTTTTGCACAGTCGAATGATCCCGTGCTGGTATTCCCGATTGAACTGAAATATTTTCAGGCACAGAAAACCAGTCAATCCAATTTACTCAAATGGCTGGCTCCATGCCAAACATCAGAAGCTACTTTTGAAATTCAGCATTCAACAGATAACAGAAATTTTAAGGTGCTTGAATCAATCAATGCAGATCAGCTGCGTTGTGCACAGCCTTTCGATTTTACAGATCTGCAACGCAGGGAAGGAACCAACTATTACCGCATCAGAATGATCACGCCAACAAATACATTTGCTCATTCATTTACTGTTGCAGTGCTCAATGCAGGATCGGGGTTTGAATTAAATGCATTGCTTCCTTCATTGGTAAATACAAATGCTGTACTCAGTATCTCCTGTGCAGAAAGTGATCGTCTTCAATTGTACATGACCGATCTTACCGGAAAGCGATACAGCATGCAGCAATATCAGGTACAGTCGGGCACCAATCAAATTCAGCTTCAACTTTCTGCTTTACCGGCAGGCTCCTATGTGTTAACTGCTGTCAACGGTAAAGGAGATCAGCGAACACTCCGCTTTCTGAAACAATAAATTCTTCATGGCACAACAGTTGTTTTGATTAATCTCTGAAAAAATGCAGTAGATTAGTTTTTCAAACCAATTGCTATGCCCAACTCCGCTCCGCTTTATCAGTTCCTGAGAAATGAAGCAGAATTTGCGAATGATATTTTTCTTCGTCAGCCATTTAACGGAGTATACAAGACATGGACCTGGAAAGAAGCGGGAGACGAATGCAGAAGAATGGCCGCTGCATTAATAACACTCAACCTTCCTGAAAGAAGTCATATCGCCATCTTATCAAAAAACTGTGCGCATTGGATGATGGCCGATATAGCCATTATGATGGCAGGTTGTGTTTCGGTTCCTATTTATCCAACATTAACCGCCGCATCCATCCAACCAATTCTTGAACACAGTGATGCAAAAGCCATCTTCATTGGTAAGCTTGATGATTTTGCTTCGCAGGAAGCAGCTATTCATCCTAACCTTACACGTATTTCTTTTGATGACTATGGAAGAAAAGACCAACACAACTGGAGCGAACTGATTGC
This sequence comes from Chitinophagaceae bacterium, assembly GCA_019752045.1. GTDB lineage: Bacteria > Bacteroidota > Bacteroidia > Chitinophagales > Chitinophagaceae > Lacibacter. The sequence continues at coordinate 68,410 of JAIEMP010000001.1, forward strand.
ACAGTCTCAGCCATTAACAAATGTATACAACTGGACAGCAGATGAAATCCTCACCATCATCTACACTTCAGGTACAACCGGCAAACCAAAGGGTGTGGTTCATACGGCAGGAAATTTTGATATTGTATTGAAGGCCGCCATCAGAGAGTTAAGACTGCCCGAACGAAGCTGGTTGTTTTCTTATTTACCACTCAGTCATATTGCAGAACGGATTGGTATTGAAATGAACGGTATCTATAATGCATCAGTGATTTCTTTTGCCGAATCAATTGACAGCTTTGCAAAAAATGTTGCCGAAGTGCAGCCTCAAATTTTCTTTGCGGTGCCAAGGCTTTGGGGAAAGTTCAGAGAAGGTGTGTTAAAAAAACTGCCGCAAAAGAAATTAGATATCCTGTTATCCATTCCCATCATTAACGGCATCATCAAAAAAAGCATCAAAAAGAAACTCGGCTTATCAAGAGCCACACATATCTACAGTGCCTCTGCTCCTATTGCTGTAGAGTTGTTGAAATGGTTTGCAAAGCTCGATATAAAAATTATTCAGGCACTCGGTATGACGGAAGATTGTGTGTACGCCCATTTTGAACGCCCTTATGAATTCAGACACGGCTCCGTAGGAAAACCATTCGCCAGATTAAAAGTAAAAATTACCGAAGAAGGTGAGTTGCGGGTAAAAAGTGATGCCAACACAAAAGGCTATTACAAAGAGCCTGAATTAACTGCAGAGTTATTTGATGAAGATGGTTATTTAAAAACAGGCGACATCTGCGAATATGATCACGACGGTTTTTTATTTGTAACCGGCCGTATTAAAGATCAGTTTAAAACAGATAAAGGAAAATACATTTCACCGGCTCCAATTGAAATGAAAATACTTGCAAATCCTGACATAGAACAAACCTGTGTGGCAGGTATGGGCATACCACAACCAATTGCATTGGTAACGCTTTCTGATATTGGCAAACAAAAAACAAAAGAGGAGCTGGATCAATCCCTCACCGATCTGCTGCAGGAAGTAAACCAATCGCTGGAACATCATGAGCTGCTGGCAAAAGTGGTCATCATGAAAGAAAACTGGACCATCGAAAATGGGTTGCTTACTCCTACCATGAAAGTAAAACGCAATCAGGTAGAAAAAATACACCAACAGTTTTATCCGCAATGGTTCAATGAAAAAGGAACGGTGATCAGGGAGTAAGTTATTTACTAACTCTGCTATACAAATTTCTACAGCCTCCATAGAGGCGAAATGATAGTAGAAGCATGAATGATATGTATCAGAAAGCTCCGTAGGAGCGAAATATTCTACATGTCGCTCTTAAGGAGCTTCAATCAGTTACTTGATTTTAATTTACTACTGATATTTCGGCCCTATGGGCCTTCATCAGTTCATTGATTATAATAAATCCGTAAAAAAAATTATTTCAACATTTTTTCAAACCGTTTCAGTTCAGTTATTTCCGGCGCAGTAAGTGTTTCATTGTTCTCATACTTCGCTTTAAAAAACAAGATGCGTTTATGTTGGGGATATTTGTTCAGAATGGAATCAATGATTGCTCCTACTGCTTCATCTTTTGTAAACATAGGTGTTGGTGCCGATGCCGCAGCCCTTTCTCTGGTAGGCTTTTTTAAGATAATAGCTTCCAGCGTTGCCAGTTTTCCTTCAGGAACTGCCTGTGCTTTCATTGCTTTCTGATACAAGCCTTCCAGTTGTTTTTTACTGAGCCCGCCACGTTCTTCATACTGAAATGCAAGACTGTTAATGAATACAGAATCCGGTCTTGCAGCCTTCATCAGTTGCAACACATCCTTCACCACATCTACATCTGCTTTTTTTCTTTGCATGAATTTAATTGAGCATTTGGCAATATCTGAACATTGTTTGCCGATTAAACACTTTATCTGTTCATGCAAAGATGAACTGTTTCCCTTTGATTCTGTTGAAATAAAATTACAAACTTCAAAAGCAGTGAACAGTATAAAATAGTGATTACAATCTTACAAAAACTTAACAGTTTCCACACGCTGTTAATAAGTAACTTTATGAATATTACTTTGCAATAAGTAATATTGAAAACAGATGGAAGGGTTAGAAGTATCACATGTACATGCGATACTTATTGTGAACATGGCGGGTTCTGTAATATATATTCCGGTACCTGCCGCTAAACTTAAAAAGCATTGACTGAAACAATCATCAACCTCGAAACCGTAAACCCTATTGAGTTCTTCGGTGTTAACAATGGCAAGCTCGACATTCTAAAGAAAAAATTTCCGCTCTTAAAAATTCTTTCAAGAGGCACACAAATCAAATTGAGCGGCAGTCCCGAACAGGTAGATCAGGCCAAAGAAAAAATTGATTTACTCATTGCCTATCTCGAACGCAATGGTCATTTGAGTGAAAATTATTTTGAACAGATTCTTGGCGGCGACGATCAGGAAACGGTGGATGCCTTTGTTGAGCGCAACCCAAGTGAAGTACTGGTGTTTGGTCCTAATGGCCGCACCGTTAGGGCACGCACACAAAACCAGAAACGGATGGTGGGTGCTATTGACAAGAATGATATTGTGTTTGCAGTTGGTCCGGCAGGTACAGGTAAAACCTATACGGCTGTTGCGCTTGCTGTAAGAGCATTAAAAAATAAACTGGTCAAGAAAATTATTTTAACACGTCCAGCCGTTGAAGCTGGTGAGAGTCTTGGATTTTTACCCGGCGATCTCAAAGAAAAAATTGATCCCTATCTCCGTCCGTTATATGATGCACTGGACGATATGATTCCTGCTGATAAGCTGGGCTATTACATGAGCACAAGAGTCATTGAAATTGCACCGCTTGCTTATATGCGTGGCCGCACACTGGATAATGCATTCATTATTTTAGATGAGGCGCAGAATACAACTGATCTGCAGTTGAAGATGTTCCTCACCCGTATTGGTGCCAATGCAAAAGCCATCATCACCGGCGATCTTACACAGGTTGATTTACCGAAGAACCAGCGCAGCGGTTTGGTGAAAGGAATCAACATCCTGAAAAATATTGACGGTATCAGTCATATTGAACTGGATGAAGAAGATGTGGTACGTCACCGTTTGGTGAAAGCCATTATCCGTGCTTATGATAAAGATCATCAACAGGATCAGGAACAGAATCCGTACAGAAAATAGGTACTTACACCGCAGCATAGACAGATGCAACGAAGCTCATTTGTTATACTTGATCATTGTAACAACCCTGAATGAGCGTAGTTGCACAATCAAAAACCGTTTCAATGTAGAGACGGTTTTTTTTTGGATAAGAATAAACTTTGCCAAAGTTGATTAGATTGCTGAAATCATTAGGAAACCCTTCCAAACTTTGCCAAAGTTAAACACTGATCGAACAGATTTTCGCAGATTGGCTTAAAAATCTGTTTCATCCTCCAAATCTGTAACATCAGTGTTTCTATAGTATCGTTAAAACTGATTTACAATTCAATCCCTTTTGTACATTTGGGCATGATGAAGAAATGTTCCATACTACTTATAGCTGTACTTTGCTTGTATGCCTGCAAACAGGAACGTGAGCGACCCACAGAGGCTTTGGATACTGCCCGTGAGTTTATACGCAGTTCGCTGGATGGTGATTATGACTGGGCAAGAGAACTCATGATTCAGGACAGTATAAACCTGTATGAGCTGGGCATCATTGAATCCAAGTATAAGAACGAAATGTCAAAGAAAGATAAAGAAGAATATAAAAGTTCCAGCATTATTATTCATGATGTAAATACAGTAAACGACAGCGTGGTGATTGTGAATTATTCAAACTCATACAAAAAGAAACCAATGCCTGTTAAAGTGATTAAACGAAACGGTCTGTGGCAGGTAGATTTTAATTATACATTTACGGGGAATCTGTAGGCCCCATCCTCGTTCCTTCCCCAAAAGAGAAGGAGGCCGGGCATTAGAAATATATTCTCCAGTTACAGCTAAGCATTTTTACTTCAATACAAATTTGTACAAATATCCATCATGCTTAAAAACTTCTTACTGGTTGGTCTTGGTGGTGCTGCAGGCAGTATGTTGCGTTATGCATTTTCCGTTTGGTTGAAGCATGCTACGTTTCCACTTGCCACGTTTCTGGTAAATATGATTGGGAGTTTTATCATTGGTCTTGTGTTTGCATATGCCTTACGCAATGCATCTTTTGATCTTAACTGGCGCATCTTTCTTGCAGCCGGTCTTTGCGGCGGCTTTACAACCTTCTCTGCATTCTCACTTGAAAGCCTGCAATTACTGCAGCAGCAACGAATCGGATTGTTTTTCGTTTATGTTGTGGGAAGTATTCTCTTAGGGCTGGCTGCTGCATGGCTGGGTTACAGTTTAATGAAATAGGTAGACTTATCTTACTATTCAATAGCTAAAGTCTGTTACTCCCGATGATTCAAAATTGTTTTTCTCTATAGAGGAGCCCTCCCCTCGCTGATAAAAAACGGTTACAACCATTTCTTCAAATATCGGCGCATAGTTCTGTTACCAACAAACAACTTTACTTACTTTTAAATCAGCCTAAAAAAAAATAACATGATAAAAAGAATCTGCTTTCTGATTCCAGTGTTCATTTTTAAATCGTACCTCATCAATGCCCAATTACAGGATGAGTATATAAAAGGAACTCTTCACTTTACCGATGGACGTAAAGAACCGACACTTATTTTGAATGAAGAAACCGGAAAACTCAACAATTCAGTTACAGTAAAAGATTCTTCATCTAAAAAAAGCAGAAAAAAATATACGGCTGCAGATATACTTTCAATAGAGTTCGAAAACGGGAAAAAATTCAGACAAATTACTTTTACACCGCACAAAACAGTGGACACATTAACTGTTCTCGGCAGAGTACTTGTAACCGGCAGAGTAAATCTTTACCAGGTATTTTATAAAGAATCAATGATACTGATTGCTGCCCGAGAGGACAATACATATCCCATGCAGAAAGACGAGTTCACATCAAACGATAAAGAAGTAAAGGAACACTTTTATAATTCCTTCCTTATGAATGCCCTTAAGGATGCACCGGATGAGCTCAGAGAAAAAGCTGCCAAAATTGATTTTGATGAAAAGCGTATCAGCCGGTTAATTTTTGAATACAATCAGCTTTACAACAATCCTGCTGAGCTTTCAGTAATAAAAAAAGAAAACAAAAAATTTATTACCGGAGGGCTGTTGTTTAAAAAAACAAAAAACACGCCTTATGCAATCTGGGGGTTTATTCATTATCGCCTGTACTTTACAGACTTTAGCAGGAGTACTTCTTTTAATACCGGCTTCCATTATTATCAATACCAATTTAAAACAGCTTACTCTCCAATTCAAACCAATACATTCAACAGATCAATTGCTTCCATTCCTTTTTTTGTGCAACAAAACCTGTTAAACAAATCCTTCAGACCTTATGTTTTTGGTGGGTTCAACTTAAGCTATATTGCAACAAAAGCAGGCACTCAGAATATTGAAGATGAAACAGGGTTCCAGAAAAACTACGGTTTACACTTTTTAGGTGGTGCAGGAATTGAGATCAACCTGCTTCGTAACCTTTTATTAAAAACTGATTATCGTTTTGAAAATTTTAATCATGGATTTATGGGAGGGCTTGCTGTTATTTTTTAATCAGGTTGTTGATGCCGCCAAGAACAGGCTGTTCGTAAATTTCGGCCGTAAGCGCAATGAATGTAACGGCTAATCAGCCAACAATGTGCATTCATCCTCTATCAGAGCAATAACAACTTTGCCAAAGTTTTATCAATCTGATTCTTTTTGGTCAGTCATACTGAACTTTGGCAAAGTTCAAGTTTACCAGCATTATTAACCCACCCCTTAATCCCCTCCCAAGAGGGGAGACCAAGCTTTCTGTCTATAATTTCACTACAGTAGTTAAGCATTTCATCAAGTGAATAAAGCTGAGCAGGGCTAACTATCAACTATCAACTAAAAACTACAAACTGTCTTCAACCTTGTTTTTTGGTTTTTTTTCAGGTACTTCGCAGACTGTAACAACACATATTATGTCTACTCCCGGAAAAAAAGATGCGTTAGGAAAAGGAATCCGTTCCCTGCTGCAAAGTATTGATGAAGATCTGAAAACCACAGCCGGACAGTTAAAGCCAACGGTTCAGGAAGCGGTTACAAGTATGCTCCGCATTCCTGTTGCTGATATTGAGATCAACCCCAAGCAACCCCGCAAAGATTTTGATGAGCAGGCGCTTAAAGAACTGGCAGACAGCATCAAAATGCATGATATTGTTCAGCCCATAACTGTTTCAAGGATCGCCGGCAACAAATACCGTTTAATTGCTGGTGAAAGAAGATGGCGTGCAAGTAAGCTGGCCGGTTTAAAAGATATTCCTGCTTATATCCGTCAGGCTAATGACCAGGAATTGCTTGAACTGGCATTGCTTGAAAACTTACAAAGAGAAAATCTCAATGCAGTTGAAATTGCCCTCAGCTATAAACGACTGATGGAAGAATTGAATTACACACAGGAACAGGTGGCAGAACGAATGGGTAAAGACCGGACCACTGTTACCAATTATATCCGCTTGTTGAAATTACCACCCGATATTCAATTGGCCGTTCGTTCGGGCGAATTGAGCATGGGCCATGCAAGAGCATTGATTAATGTTGATACAGTTGATAAGCAGTTGTATGTGTATCAGCAAATCCGCCAGAAAGCATTATCTGTTCGCCAAACAGAAGAGCTGGTAAGGCAGATGTACAAATCAACCGATGTTAAAAAATCGGTAAAGAGCGGCCTTCCACAAGCCTTTCAGCGAATTGAAGATAATTTAGCTTCACAGTTCGGCACCAAAGTAAAACTCCACCACAGTAAAAAAGGAAACGGAAGTATTTTTATTGAATACTATTCGCTGGAGCAGTTTAACCAGATCCTGAAACAACTGGGTACCGATGTTGAATAACTTACTATGAAGTATTTTTTTCTTTTTCTTCTGCTTTGTTTTTTTTCTCCGCTGCTGTATGCGCAGCAGACAGACACTGTGAAACTTCCGGTTGACAGTGCTGCTTTAAAATCGGCAGCAGCAAAAAAGAAAAAAGAAACCGATACTGTAAAACTGCATTCTCCACGTAAAGCAACCATCCGCTCGGCCATACTTCCCGGCTGGGGACAGGCTTACAATAAAAAATACTGGAAAATCCCGATTGTATATGGTGCATTAGGTACAGCAGCAGGCTTTTTTATTTTAAATGTAAGAGAGTATACCGATGCAAGAAATGCCTACAAGTATAAAGTGGATACCTTCCCTTCGAATGATGTGCTGATTAAACCAAAATTCCGACCAGTTGATCCTGAAGGAATCAGACAATACAGAAATGGTGTGCGGCAGAATGTTGATTATTCTGTACTTGCTTTTTTTATTCTCTGGGGATTAAATGTGGTAGATGCCACGGTAGACGGGCATTTGAAAGCCTTTGAAGTAAATGAAAATTTATCGCTGCGTGTAAACCCTTCCTACCTGCCTCAAACACGTCAGGCACAAATTGGTCTTGTATTTACGTTTGGTAAATTCAGGAACACTGCGGGCAGATAATATTCGCTGAAGTATCTTCGTTCAAATTCAAACAACTACAAATGAAACTTGCATTGATCGGTTACGGCAAAATGGGTAAAGCTATACATGAAGTGGCGAAGCAGCGTGGTCATGAAGCTGTGCTGATTATTGATGCAGATAATTTACATGAGCTTACTCATGAAAATATAAAGCAGGCAGATGTGGCCATTGAGTTTACAAGTCCGCATACGGCACTGGCTAATGTATTATTCTGTTTGCAACATTCCGTTCCTGTTGTATGCGGGTCTACCGGTTGGTTAGAAAAATTAGATGAAGCAAAACAAATGGCGCAGCAACATCATACCGGATTAATTGTAGCAAGCAACTTCAGCGTAGGCGTTAATATTTTTTTTGAAGTGAATAAACGCCTGGCTCAACTGATGCAGGGCCACGATAATTATGATGTGACACTCAGAGAAATTCATCACACGGCAAAAAAAGATGCTCCCAGCGGCACCGCTATATCGTTGGCAGAACAGGTGCTGGAGCAACTGGGCCGTAAAGAAAAATGGGTGAACGATGTAGCTGCACATCCCGGCGATCTGGCCATCATCAGCGAACGGATTGATCCTGCTCCCGGTACGCATCATGTAAAATACAGTTCTGCCATTGATGATATTGAAATTATTCATACCGCTCACAACCGCACGGGCTTTGCTTTAGGCGCTGTGCTGGCAGCAGAGTTTTTAAAAAATAAAACAGGGTTTTTTGGAATGAAAGAAGTGCTTAACTTGTAAGCACCATGCGGCTGCAACCCAAACAACTTTTTATACTCTTCATCTCTTTGCTGTTTTTCTTCACTAGTTTGTCTCAAGATCAAACCATTGACCGTTTGCGTGCAGTTATTTCATCTGCTGCAACAGATGATGAGAAATTAACCGCCTACATTCAACTCAGCGGCAAACTGAGTCTCATCAGTTTTAACGAAACCATTAAAATAGCAGAGCGAGGTATTGAACTGGCAGCAAAACGTAAAGATTCGCTTGCATATGCAGAGCTGAGCCGCAATATGGGCACTGCCTATTATTTTAAAGGGGAGTATGAAAAAGCTGCTACTCTTTACTTTACGGCAGCACGTATTTATGAGCAGGCCGGTAAAGAACAACCGCTTGCTTATGTTTTTAATGATATTGCAAAACTCTACCGCAAAAACAGAGATTTAAAACGTGCCGGGCAAAACTATGAAAAGGCGCTTTCAATATTCCGCTCACTCAAAGATTCAAGCGGCATACAGATGATATTAAATGAAAGCGGTGTGGTATATGAATACCAGGGCAATTATACAGAAGCATTGAAACGTTATAATGCATCTTTACAAATTGCCAAACGCCTTAACGACGAAATTGGAAAAAGCTGGTGCTATAGTTTTATTGCCGGTGTAAATGTGCTGCAAAACGATTATGAGTCGGCAGAAAATTACAACCTGCAGTCCCTCGCCATTCGCCAAAAACTCAACGATACCTTTGCCATTACCCTCAGCTTTTCTGATCTGGGTGTCATGTACAGTGCATGGAACAAACCCGAACGTGCCAATTACTATTTTGAGCAGAGCAATAAAATTGCTGATAAGATGGGTTACAAAGAACTCCTTTCGAACAACTATGCAGAAATGAGCAAGCTGGCCAACGTAACCGGTAATTATAAAAGTGCACTCGATTATTTTACCTGGCATACACAATTAAAAGATTCCATTTTTACTTCACAAAAAAACAGACAGGTAGAAGAGCTGAGCACCCTGTATGAAACAAACAAAAGAGAACAGCAGATCCAGGGGCAACAGTTAACCATTAAGAAAAGAAATTCGCTCATTGTAGTTATTCTTGTAATGTCTGCCCTTACCCTTCTCGTTGTGTTTTTATTATACAACCGGTATAAATGGAAACAGCAAACCAGGATGCAGATTGAAATATTAAAACAACAGGAGCTTGCTGCAAAATCAATTCTGGAAGCTGAAGAAAAAGAACGGAGCCGTATTGCAAAAGATCTGCACGATGGCGTGGGCCAAATGATGAGTGCAGCACGGATGAATCTTTCATCGTTTTACAATCATCTGCAGGTAAAAAATAATACAGAAGACCAATCACTGCTCAACATTATTCAGCTGGTTGATGACAGTTGTAAAGAAGTAAGGGCTGTAAGCCACAGCATGATGCCTGCTGCATTGCTCAGCAAAGGTTTGCCCGATGCTGTGGAAGAGCTGGTTTCAAAAATAAACGGCACAGCACTACAGGTAAGTTTTCACAGCGAGGGATTTAACAGCCGCTTCGATTCCAATACCGAAACCATTGTGTACAGAGTAATACAGGAATGTGTAAACAATACCATTAAACACGCCGGAGCAACAGAACTGGACATTGCACTCATTTGCGAAACAGATATCATCAGTGTAACCATTGAAGATAACGGCAAAGGATTTTCTTACAATCAAAGTAATGAGGATGAAGAAGGCATCGGTTTAAAAAATATCCGCAGCCGTATTCAGTTCCTGAAAGGAACGGTTGATTTTGATACAGCACCGGGCAGAGGTACACTGGTAGCAATTCATGTACCGGTGAACAATTCATATTTAAAATAAAATACTTTATACAGCAATTAAGAAATAAAGAAAAAAACAGAGCTGCTTTTTCTTACATTCGGTAAACCTTTATCTATGCCCGCTGGCAAAATTAAATTGGCAATTGTAGACGATCACCAGATTGTAATAGACGGACTTCATTCATTATTAAGGGGCCACGATCAGTTTGAAATTGTACTGGAATCGAACCATCCCGAAACCATTCTTGCACAATTACACAAACAGTCCGTTGATATTTTATTAACCGATGTGATGATGCCTGTAATGACAGGTGTTGAATTAGCCCGGCTGGTGAAGAAAGAATTTCCGGCCATCAAAATCATTACACTTTCTATGAATGGCGAAGGCAGTCTTGTAAACCAGATGATTGAGGAAAGCGACATCAGTGGTTACCTGCTCAAGAACATTGGGCAAACAGAATTCATAACCGCCTTAAATAAAGTTGCAACAGGTGGCATTTATTTCAGTGATGATGTATTGCAGGAAATGCTCAAAGCAAGTGAACGGAAAAAACAAACCGACGAAGAAGCCAAACTCACAAACAGAGAAATAGAGATTGTACGGCTCATTGAAAAAGAATACAGCAACAAAAAAATTGCGGAAGAATTATTCCTGAGTGAGCGTACTGTTGAAACACACAGGAAAAACATCTTCCGCAAAACAAAAACCAATTCAGTAATCGGGCTCATTAAATATGCGTACGAGCACAAACTCATTTAGTGTTACCTGATACCAATACCCACTTTTACCACAATCGAGTTAGATGAACCGGGAGAATTGATCCGCTTGATGGCATCGTAATGAATACTGGCCTGCAGTTTTGAAATATGCAAACCCGCCCCCACATCATAAATAAATCTCGATTCTCTTGCAATAAGCTCCGCATCTTTTACAAGACCTGTACCCAGGTTACCGGTTACAAAAAACTGTTGCACGGGATAAAACCGTACACCAGCTTTTAACGGAATCATAGTAATGTTTCCATAGTTGTAATAAATTTCAGGATAAGCAGGATCGGCAGCAAAGGATTGGTAACCGATGGTGCCCGTTAAATATACATTCGATGCTACAGCAAAACCGGCCAAACCCTCTACACCCAGCACACTCCTGTATCCGTTTCTGAAATCGCCCACAGGCGTACCAATAATAAAATTACCGCCAAACAAGGTTTTGCCTTTTTGTGCATTCACCAATGATGGGCTAAAAAAAATCAGCAGCAGAGAAAACAGAAAAAATTGTTTCATACAATAGTTTTCCATCCATTTGCCAAATCTGTACCAAACTGAACTATTTGCTGCTTTTGAATTTTCTTTAACAACCTGTACGGTCATAAACAGTCGCTACATTACTTCAATGCAATACCGAATTTTAACTGAATGCTGGCAGAAGCACCGCTGTTGTTTTTTCGCTGCCATGCATCATAATGCAAACTCATTTGTCCTAATAATAAATGCAGCCCCACCCCTGCATCGTACATAAAATTTGCTTGCCGTGATTCCATTGATTCATCTTTCAAAAAACCATAGCCCGCATTACCGGTAATGAAAAGCCGTTTGGTTGCATACACCCGTAAACCTGCTTTTAACGGGATCACTGTAATTTTTCCGAACGTGTTGGAGCTAACAGGTTTGTACGATGTGTACCCAACCGTACCTAAGAAATAGATTTTGCTTATCCCGATTCCTCCAGACGCTTCAATACCTGTAGCACTTTTATAGCCGTTTTTAAAATCGCCATTAGGAAAACCAAACAGAATATTACCGCCAAAAAAGGAGTTGCTCTTTTGTGCTGTTGCAGGCAGTACAGCCAGCATACAAAAACAGACAAATTGTGTAAGAATGAATTTTGACATATAAATAGTTTAAATAAAAGTAGCATCTTTACGAGCGGTAGAAATACCCTCTAACACGTAATACAGATTAATAAAAAACGCATGCTTTCTAAAAAAACGCAATACGCATTTCAGGCACTTTCTTACATGGCACAGCAGCCGGGAAACGATCCTATTTTAATTGCCGATATTTCAAAAAAGAAAAAAATACCGCTCAAGTTTCTGGAAAATATTTTGCTGCTGATGCGTAAGGATGGTATTCTTGAAAGTAAGAAAGGAAAAGGCGGTGGATATTATTTTAAAATGAAACCAACGCAGATTGTATTGGCAAGAGTGATCCGTTTACTCGATGGCCCCATTGCACCGCTCTCCTGTGTGAGTCTGCATTTTTACGAACGCTGCCGCAATTGCGATGAGAAACATTGCGGCCTGCACGACATGATGGTGAAAGTGAGAGACGCCAATTTAAAAATTCTGGAAAAGAAAACCGTTGCAGATATTTCCTGATGTTGAAAACAGTTTCTATACTTGTTAGCGGAAAAGTGCAGGGCGTGTGGTACAGAAAATACACACTGGATAAAGCTGTTGAACTGAAACTGACCGGCTTTGTAAAAAACCTGCCTGATGATACGGTATATATTGTTGCAACAGGAACTGCAGAACAACTACAAGAACTGGTAACGTGGTGTTGGATGGGATCTCCTAAAAGCAAGGTGAGTGCTGTTGTTGTGGAAGAAAGGGGGTTGATGAAGTTTGATGGGTTTAGGATTGAGAGGTAAGAAGAAATTTATTTTATAAAAAAATGTTATCCTGAATAAAAGACAATTTGTATTTATAATCATTGTAAATCAATAGAAAACTATACAAGAAGGTGTGTATATTTAAGAGTAAGGCGCAATTTGTGGACACACTCTAATACTCAAAGATTTGACCTAAATATCTTAGCAAATTTTTACTAACTTTTCATTCAAGAACCTTAAATTTGCTCAAACACTTTACAATGGAAAAAATTCGCTTTATTGACCTGTTTTGTGGCATCGGTGGCTTTCGTGTTGGTATGGACCAAGCCTGTATTGAAAACGACCTGATTCCAGAGTGTGTTTTTTCATCGGACATTGACACCTATTGCAAGGATTCATACGAGGTAAACTTTGGACACAGACCCACAGGAGACATAACCAAAGTTGACCCTAAAACAATTCCGAACCACGACATTCTATTTGCAGGTTTTCCTTGCCAACCTTTCAGCATTATTGGACAAATGAAAGGTTTTGACGACACAAGAGGAACTTTGTTTTTTCATATTGCAAACATTATAAAAGAAAAGAAACCAAAAGCATTCGTACTTGAAAATGTAAAGCAATTGGTAGGACACAACCAAGGGCAGACACTTAAAGTTATAATCAAAACTTTGCAAGACTTAGGTTATCATGTTCAATACACAGTTTTAAATGCTTTAGATTACGGCTTGCCTCAAAAAAGAGAAAGGGTTTTAATTGTTGGACACAAAGACCCAATTATGTTTTCTTACCCTTCACCAGTTAGACCGTTTAAACCATTGAGTGAAATCTTAGAAAAGAAAATTGACAAAAAGCATATTGCATCGGACTACATCAAACAGAAACGAAAAGAGTCACACACATCAGCATACAAACTTTCCATTTGGCATGAAAATAAAGCAGGTAATATTTGTTCTTATCCTTATTCATGTGCTTTAAGAGCAGGAGCATCATATAACTACCTTCTTGTAAATGGTGAACGCCGTTTGACACCACGAGAAATGTTTCGCCTCCAAGGGTTTCCCGACACTTATAAAATTATAGCAAACGATACACAAGCAAGAAAGCAAGCTGGTAACGCAGTTCCCGTAAACATGGTGAAGGCTGTTATTTTAAAATTATTGCCGTATGTTGCAACAACTCTTGACATGACAAACGTATTAAGGGAATACGAAGTAGAATATAACAGCAAATAATGGCAAAGCAATCACCAAAACTTAGGACTGTAAATAAATCTGTATCTGCATTCCCTTTAAATGAGTTCCCTAAAGATTTCCCGTTTCTTCTCGGCAAGGAGTTAATTTATTTGCTTGCATCAAAAGGCAAATCGGAATTAGAAGGTTCTGACTGGGAAAGTGTTTTTGCGTCCTGCATTGGTGCTTACTGGAAACCTTCTAATGTTGGACTTGATGACGTCATTATTGGTAATACAGCTTGGGGAGCTAAGACGGTTAAAGCAACAAAGCCATCAACACAAAAAAAGGTTCGTCTAATTTCTGGTCGTAATTCACCAATTTATTCTTTTGGAGAACGCATAGACACAAAAGCAAATCCGAATACAGTTGGCAGCCTCATACTTGACATTTGGAATGAAAGAGTTTCAGCAATCCGAGAAAAGTTTAAGCATTTGAGAACTGTTGTACTTATTAAATCAAGCGACCTTTCAGAAGTGGTAGTTTTTGAATTTGAGACCATTCGTTATGACAACGAACTTTTTAAATGGGAATGGAACAAGAATAATAATCTTGTAGGCTACGAAAAAAAATCTGGTGACCATCGCTTTACATGGCAGCCACATGGTTCTCAATTTACCATCATTGAAGATGTTCCAGAAACAAGTCTTGTAATCAATATTAAGCAACCGAAAACCTTAGATAAAGAAAAAATTCTTACGGCACTTGGCTTTGACAAGTCATGGATTACAGTAACCCATAAACATGGCTAACAGTTTAGAACATTAAATTCAAAGCAGCCTTCAATGCGCCTTACATGAAATCTGTGTAAAAAACCAAATAATTTTTGATCTTTCTTACGGTTTAGCTATTCGCAACAATGTCTCTGCCTTTAAAAAAGCAAATGATTTGTACAAAAGATTGCGCAGGACATTGCGTTCTGTCATTTTGTTTTTCATAGATAAATGGAAATGATCCGTTTGATTTTTACTGCGCACCATACCCGTTATGCTTTAGAACAGGCGTTCATCTTCATCTGTTGGGAGGCAGTACTTAGAAAATCGAACATATCATTCACTTACTAACTGAAAATAAAAACAACTCAATAAATATTACAGAACACTGACAATCAGCGAATTTTAAATAAACAATAATTCTCCTGTTTTACGATATGCTGTATTTTTACAAAAAAAAGATCATGCATACAACATTCAAACTGCCGTTAAAGAGTATAGTACGCTTCACTTTTGTTTTATGTATTGCAATAACGCTGCAATCCTGTGCAAAGAAATTAACGTTTCCGGTTTCTGTTGTTGTGCCCGCTGCTGAAGGCACTGTTAAAATAAAAAAAGACAAGAACAGGAACTATACAATTGATTTACGTTTAATAAGACTGGCAGACTCTAAGCGGTTAAGCCCTCCAAAAAATATGTACATCGTTTGGATGGAATCAGAAACGAATGGAACAAGAAATTTAGGACAGCTGAAAACCTCCAGTGGTATGTTCTCTAAAACGTTAAAGAGTTCTTTAAAAACGGTATCTTCTTTTAAGCCCACCAAAATTTATATCACTGCCGAAGATGATGCCGGCATTCAGTATCCAAGTGGTCAAACTGTTTTGAGTACAGACAGTTTTTAATTTTTTTACCGGCATCTCATAAGCTATAAAAAAGAGGCCGTCTCGTTTATTATTGAGACGGCTTCTTTTACATAAATATATTTCACTGATTATTGTACAGGCTTACTGTTTAATGGCGCACCCACTGCAATATCGCAACGATGTCCGGGCATACCATGTGCAGGATTTTTTCCGGCAGCAGATGTAGTTACAGCAGGTGGATTGATCACCGGAACCGGTGCCTGTTGCGGAGCAGTTGCAGCAGCAGGTGCAGGTGCACTGTTTAAAGGCTCTCCTACTTTTATATCGCAACGATGACCGGGCATACCATGTGCAGGGTTTAATGCCACATTTCCTTTTGCAGGTGCTGCTGGCTGTTGTACAGGTTGCATAGGTGTGCTTGCTGCAGGTGTTGATGGCAGCGTTGCTGCAGGCGTTGTTGTTGATTGCTTTTCTTCTCCGCTTGCACATCCTGCTGCAAGAAATAGTATCAAGGCAGGTAATTGTTTGATATAATTCATGTGATTCATTTACTTACAAGGTAAATAAAAAAAGCCGGAAAGACGGGAAGACGGTGAGGATTGTATTCCTTCCCGACTTAACGCCTTACCGGCAAATGATTGTGTTTGCTTTTTCATATCAATAAAAAAACCGGGAAGACTGAAAGGGGGTGAGTATTTTATTCCTTCCCGACTTTCCGCCTTACCGGCAACTGAAATATTCTTCCAGAATTATCCCAACTTAGCTTTCAGGTTTACATCAATTGCATCCAGAAATTCTTCTGTATACAAATAATGCTCAGCATGATTTACTTTGTTACCATGAATACAAACCGCCAGATCTTTTGTCATCTTACCACTCTCTACAGTTTCAATACAAACTGCTTCCAGTGCATTTGCAAAATCAATCAACGGCTGGTTGCCATCTAATTTACCACGAAAAGCCAAACCTCTTGTCCATGCAAAAATAGATGCAATGGGATTTGTAGAAGTTGGACGACCTTTCTGATGCTCACGGTAGTGACGTGTTACAGTACCATGTGCTGCTTCTGCTTCCATCGTTTTACCATCGGGTGTAACCAGTACCGACGTCATTAAACCAAGCGAACCGAAACCTTGCGCAACGGTATCGCTTTGCACATCACCATCATAGTTTTTACAAGCCCATACAAAATTACCGTTCCACTTCAATGCACTTGCCACCATATCATCAATCAACCGATGTTCGTACACAATACCTGCAGCATCAAACTGTGCTTTGAATTCTTTTTGATAGATCTCTTCAAAAATATCTTTGAAACGTCCGTCATATTTTTTAAGAATGGTATTTTTTGTAGAAAGATACAACGGCCATTTTTTGCTCAACGCCATATTGAAACAGCTGCGTGCAAAACCCATAATACTTTCATCGGTATTGTACATACTCATGGCAACACCGTCGCCTTTGAAATTATACACTTCAAAAGTTTGCGGTTCGCCACCACCTTCCGGTGTAAAGGTCATGGTTAATTTTCCTTTGCCTTTGAATACCGTATCGGTTGCACGGTACTGATCACCAAATGCATGACGGCCAACAATAATGGGCGCCGTCCAGTTAGTAACCAATCGTGGAATATTTTGAATAACGATCGGTTCACGAAAAACAGTACCATCTAAAATATTGCGGATAGTTCCGTTCGGGCTCTTCCACATTTGTTTGAGTTTGAACTCTTCTACACGTTGCTCATCGGGAGTAATGGTGGCACACTTAATACCTACACCAAATTCTTTGATGGCATTGGCTGCATCAATGGTTACCTGATCGTTGGTTTCATCTCTGTACTCAACACCCAGATCGTAATATTTAATATCCAGTTCGAGATAAGGAAGAATTAATTTCTCTTTAATAAATTTCCAGATGATCCTTGTCATCTCATCGCCATCCAGCTCTACAACGGGATTGGCAACTTTAATCTTTGCAGCCATCAGTTTAGTCGTTTAATGTGATAAATACAAAAGCGTTGCTGCTTTTGAGGAGAGCAAATATAACTCTGTATCGTCAATTAATACTGCTTAATCTGCAAGCAGCGAACGGATAGTTCGGTAGAAATCTGCTTTAAACTCTGAATAAAAAGCACCAGTGCCTGGCCCGTAAAATCCATGGTGGATCTTTGATACATTTCCCTGCTTATCTAAAAAGATCGTAGTAGGAAACATACGAATAGCTGTTAGCTGGGGTAATGTTTTTTCAGTACGTTGTTCATCACTTGTGGTTGTTGGTGTAATCAACACCGGATATTGAATACCGAAACGGTTGATAAACTTTTGTACACTTGCTCTGGAACGATTGAAGTCTGTACTATATTCATACGCCAGTGCCACTACTTCAACTCCTTTGTTTTTATACTCTTTGTAAAAGCTGCTGAGGAATTTACTTTCATCCATACAGTTGGGGCACCAGCTTCCCATAATTTGTATCACCACTACTTTATTTTTAAACCGTGCATCGTTGATGGAAACATTTTTTCCATTCACATCTTTAAACGTGAAATTTAATTTAGTCTCGCCCGGTTTTAATTGTGTGAGTTGTGTAGTATCGGGCAATGCTGCCTGTTCATTTTTTGTTGCTCGCCATTTTTCAACTGGCACAGCACTGCTGTAATACATGCCGTTTTTTATTTCGTTGCCACTGATGGTTGCTGTAAATGAGTATGCATGACTCCCATCAAAACAACTCAGATACAAACTGTCTCCGCTAACAACGCCTTCCAGAAAACGATAATCGCCACTTGGTGTTAAAAAAGTGCCGGTTAATGCTGAACCTTTTTGTTGAAAAACTGCAATGGCGGGGCGGTCGGTACCGTTGGGCCGTGTAAAAGCAACCTGCCATCTGCCGTTACTGTTTTCTGTTGCTGCTTTTGTAACCGTGAACCTTTCTCTGTTACCATAAACAAATTCAACAGGAAACTCCAGCAATTTTAAACTGCCTGCTTTAAACCATTTGCCAACCAGCTTTCCATCTTTTTGTATTTGCAGCCGAAAGAACGATTCAAAGAAAGGCATTTCAATATTTACTGAATCGCCTTTTACTTTAATATCATCCACCAATAAACGCTCTGCTGCATTACGGATAAACATTACCTGCTTTCCGTTCTTCAACTGCACTTCGGCATTAAAAATAATTTCAGCACCATCTTCACGAAAGATGGCTGCACGATACCAGCCTGTGCGGAGTTTACTTGCTGCTTGTGCAACTGTTGTTGTAGTGTAAAGAACAGCTACCGTTATTGAGAGTAAAAATTGCTTCATATAAATTCCTGATTTACCGATCATGCTTGTTATTAAAAACGAAGCTGCAAGTTAACACTTGCAGCTTTCTTATATCGTCATAACTCTGACAGCTTCTGTGCAGAACTGTGAAGATTCTTATAAATTTTCAAACATATCCTTCGTCATAGCAGCAAGATCGTATTCATGTTTCCAGCCCCAGTCTTTTCTCGCCACACTGTCATCAATACTTTCGGGCCAGCTGTTGGCAATCTGTTGACGGTAATCGGGTTTGTAGGTTATTTCAAAACCGGGGCGATGTTTTGCTACTTCTGCCGCAATTTCTTTTGGTGAAAAACTCATGGATGAAATATTGTACGAATGACGGATCGAAATTTTGTCGGCCGGTGCTTCCATCAATTCAATGGTTGCACGGATCGCATCGGGCATATACATCATCGGCAGGTAGGTATCTTCCTGCAAAAAACATTCGTATTTATTTTCATCCAGCGCTTCGTGAAAAATTTCTACCGCATAATCGGTTGTACCGCCACCGGGTGCAGATTTATAAGAGATCAAACCGGGATAACGTAAACTCCTTACATCAACACCGTAACGTTGAAAATAATAATTGCACCAAAACTCTCCTGCATATTTACTGATACCATAAACGGTTGTTGGTTCAATAATAGTTTGTTGCGGACAGTTTTGTCTGGGACTTGTTGGACCAAATACTGCAATGGAACTTGGCCAGTATACTTTGTGTAATTTTTCTTCACGAGCAATATCCAATACATTCAATAAACCCGTCATGTTGAGGTTCCAGGCAAGGTTTGGATTTTTTTCTCCCGTTGCTGAAAGTATAGCAGCCAGCAAATAAATCTGTGTGATGTTTTGACGGATCACCTGCACATGCAACATCTCTTTGTTCATTACATCCAGACTTACATACGGGCCTGTGCCTTCGAGTAACGGATTCTGTTCACGCAGATCAGATGCAATCACATTGGCATTACCATACAGTTTACGCAGGGCCAGTGTTAGCTCAACTCCTATCTGACCCGAAGCACCAATCACTAAAATTTTTTCTTTTATCATAACAGCAATCTATTGAATGTCAAAATTAGGTTTAAAAACAAAAAGAAAGCAACCATTCGTTTAAACAAACAGGCAACAAGCAAGAGGCAATTGGCAATATCGAAATCCGCCATCAGCCATCCTACATCATCCATCAACCATTATCTTTGCCGCATGGAACAATTTCTGAAAGACCTGTTTGCACATCAATTGTACGACGAAAAAAACTTTTTCCTCATTGCCGGGCCCTGTGTGGTTGAGAGCGAAGAACTGGTGATGGAAGTAGCTGATAAAGTGTCGGGCATTTGCAAAGAGCTGGGCATTCCGTATGTGTTTAAAGCATCGTACAGAAAAGCCAACAGAACAAGTGCATCATCGTTTACAGGTTTGGGCGATGATACAGGTTTGAGTTTAATTGATAAAGTAAGAAAGCAATACCAGCTTCCTGCCACATCCGATATTCATGCACATGAAGAAGCTGCGATGGCAGCTCCGTACTTAGACATCTTGCAAATACCGGCTTTTCTTTGTCGGCAAACAGATTTGCTGGAAGCGGCTGCAGCAACCGGAAAAATTGTGAACGTAAAAAAAGGTCAGTTCCTGAGTGGTCCTTCGATGAAATTTGCCGTGGAAAAAATCCGGAAAGCAGGCAACAATCATATCATGCTTACAGAGCGTGGAAACACATTTGGTTATACAGATCTTGTTGTTGATTACCGCAATATTACCTGGATGAAAGAATTAAATGTGCCGGTAATTATGGATTGTACACACTCGCTGCAGCAGCCCAATCAAACAACGGGTGTTACGGGAGGTAATCCGCAACTCATTGGTACCATTGCCAAAGCCGCTATTGCAACTGGAGTTGATGGATTGTTTATTGAAACACACCCCAATCCTGCTCTTGCAAAAAGCGATGGCGCCAATATGTTGCAGTTAGACAAACTGAAAGGTTTGCTGGAGCAATTAGTAAAACTCAGAAAAGCGCTGTAAAGCTGAGTAACGGTTTCATGTTTTCAGAAATTTATAACTTTTAATTCCCGGAAAGTTTCACGAACTTTAAGTACACCTGAAAACTTACTGTTATGAAACAATTTTTACTCCTGCTGTTTACAGTTTGTACGTTTCAATTTTCTTTTGCACAATGGGATCTTGGTTTTGGCTATACCAATCAATCGCCTCTAGGCGAAATGGCCGGGAACATCAATGCTGCACATGGTTTTCATTTTCAGACAGGTTATCGTTTACCTGTTTTAAGAAAACATATTGTTGCTTCCTTTGAAACGGGAAAAGGAATTTACGGCGCAAAAAAAAGTAACCCAGACTTTTCAGAGCGAAGATGTGCAAACTCCAACTGAAATGCCTGTACATTATATCAACTTTGCCGCTTACAGCAATCTCAACCTCCGGTATGAAATTCTAAGGCAGGGAAAAATTATTCCGTATGTGCAATTATCAGGTGGTGTAAACAGTCTTGGTACAAAAGTTCGCATCAACATACATGAAGATCAGATGGGTGGTGATGATTGTGTTCCGCTTGAAAATGAAGTGACGTTTCGGAAAAGAAGTATGACTTGGGGTTATGGTGGCGGTTTACTGATTAATCTTTCAAACAAACGTTGCGGTAATATTGACAATGGCACACAGCTCAATATTTCTGTAAACAGAATACATGGCAACCGAATAGATTATGTAAACGTAAAAGAACTGCAGCAACCTGTTACACCGCAGGAGAATAATGATGAAAGTAAAACTTTAACTATGCAGTTTGTAAACTTAAATACCAATAACATTCACAACCATACTGTAGCAAGGCTGTACAACAGCCCGTTGCAACAGTTGCAGATAAAAGTTGGTCTGCTGTTTAAATTATTTTAAAATGAGCTTGCAGATAAATGATTAATAAAGGCTCTTTTAAAAGAGCCTTTATTATATTGTTCTGAATAAATATTTTTTGAGCTGCTGTGTTACAGTAAAGTTGTAAGGGAAGGCTGTTTAGATGAAAACCTCATTATACCTGACTTGGAAGCAATCCGAATTCTTTTCTAAAAGCCAGAGAAAAATTACTGAGGTTGGTATAACCTAACTGCAGGCCAACTTCTTTTACAGTGTATTGTCCGGTAAGAAGTAATGAGCGTGCTTTTTGCATTCTGTTTTTCTGATAATATTCATACACACCGGTACCATACACTTTTTTAAAAGCCGTTTTTAATTTAGATACACTCATACCGGTTCGTTCGGCAAGATTTACAATGGTTGGGGGTGGCTGACTGAAATCTCTCACCAGTAAAGATTCAATTTCCATCAACTTACTGAGATCGGAGGCCTTCATTTTACGTTGAGCCCCTTCCTGTATTTTTTTTGTGTTACGGTATAAACGTGAAAGAAAATGTTCCAGCAAAAGCAGTATCCTGTTTTTCATCATCATTTCACGCAGTGGATGATCTTTACCTGTATAAAAAATTTCATCAAAGAAAATTCTGTTTTGAGCATCAAACGGTTCGGGATGAGTTAATGTATTGGAAAAAGAGGTATAACTCGAAAGCGGATGAAGGCCATCAAACTCTTTCAGATTTGCCATTAACCACTCCTTGGGTAAAAGTATATTCACCGATCTGGCTTTGGTGCCCTCTTTTACTGCGAAACTAAAGTCGCTGGAACTGGAAGCTAAAGCAATGCCTGCCCTTCGTTCACTTTTGTCTTCCAGCTTTATCCCATTTTTTTCAAAGTGAATTGAACTGCTCAGCTCTACATCGTTAAAATGAAGTATACAGAATTCTTCACTTGATTTTGTTCTTCTGTACATCACATCTATATGGTAATGAATATCAGAAACCAGACATTGTAATCCATTGGGGAGTTCTACCACCTGTATATATCCTTCACCAAAAGAAGAAGGAAAAAAAATGGTTCCTTTTTTTATTTCTACAAATAATTTTTCTGACAAATACTTCAGAAAATCATTATAATTTCTATTTTTCAAAAACAATTCAAGCACCGGAGATCAATTTTAATATGCAAACAATCAGTTACGGCCAAATTTTTCAGGATCCTGTTTCATATGTTTTTTAAACGCCATTGTAAAATTACTCAAATTGCTGTAACCAACTTTTTCTGCAACCTGTTTAACTGAATTGGAACCGTTACTAAGCAGCTCTCCTGCACGTTGCATGCGCTTTTGCTGATAATATTCATATATAGGCAACCCAAAAACCGATTTAAACAGCTTTTTCAGTTTGGTTGAACTCATCATAGCTTTTTTTGAAAGCTGATCAATTGATTTTGGTTTTTCTGAAAAGCTTTCTGTGAGGATTTGTTCAATTTTTAAAACGGTGTAAATGTCATCATGCTTAATGTTGCTGAGCACATCCGCCAATGATACTCTGGAATGAATGCGTGTAAAAAAGCGTTCCAGCAACAGCTGTATACGGTTTTGTACAAAGAGATCAGGCAAAGGCGAATCATACTCCTCCTGCATTATTTCATTCATCAGCTCATGATAAGTCTGATCCAGAGGCTCCATGGTAAAGCTCCGGCTCTTTAATGCTAAATATGCAGGCAGAATGTCATCAAACATTTCAATGCCCATCAACTTGCCAAGCCATTCTTTTGGTATCAGGATATTGACCCCTTTAAAAACGGTTCCTTTTGTACCATGATAATACCAGTCAAACAATGAACTGGTTAAATAAGCTACAGCCACTGTTTCATGTTGTTTTCTTACAACATCGGTATCAATACCAATGGCAATTTCTTTTTCAACAACCAGTTCATCAAATCGGAGTGTATAATATTCACTGGTATCTCTTTTCCGGTGTACGAACCAGTCGTCATTAATTCTGCATTTAATAACATTTACATCAAGGCCATTGGGCAACTGCAACACACGGTAATAACCACTTGCAACCTCCTCAGGGAAAAAAAGCCAGTTATCCTTTACTCTCGTTTGCAAAGCTTTTGCCAGATCCACAATCATCTGGCTGTAACTGCTATGTGTATACTCAAACGAAAACATAGAAAGTTTGTTCCATTAAATTAAACAATGAAAAGGTTAATTACAACCCTTTCTAGTAACGTACGGGATTTCTTTTGCTGAACCAGATGTATTGGCGCACATTCATCCAGAAAGCAATAAAAAAATAAATGATCAGAGGTGATCCCATGGTAAGGAAAGAAATATAGATAAAATATTTGCGAATGGTACTGGTAGCTACACCCATTTTATCGCCCAGCCAGCTGCAAACACCAAACACATTCCACTCAATAAGTCTTCGTAAGCGATTCATAGCATAAAGTTGAAGTGCAAATTTAGCTATAATACAATTCTTTCGGCCAGTTGGTTTAAAAAGTTGCTGATAAATCGGTAAATTCGCCACCTCAAAGAGCAACCTGCAAATTTGAAAAAGCTGAAAAAGTGTACCGTTTTTTTTGCAAAACAAAAATCAACTTTCACCACAACCGGTTTTTTCAAATGAGCTGATTTTCAACTTCTCAAATTGATATTATGGTATTCGATTTAGACCTCATCAAAAAATTGTACAGTGAAATGCCTGCAAAAGTGGATGCTGCCCGTAAAGCATTGGGCCGCCCTTTCACTCTGGCAGAAAAAATATTATTCTCCCATCTTTGGACAGGAGTTGAACCAATTGACTTCGAAAGAGGAAAAGCTTATGTTGATTTTGCACCCGACCGTGTGGCGATGCAGGATGCAACGGCACAGATGGCTTTGTTGCAGTTTGACACGACCGGCCGTAAAAAGGTTGCCGTTCCTTCAACAGTGCATTGCGATCACCTGATTGTTGCAAAAACAGAAGGCAAACAGGATCTGGTAAAAGCTGTTACTGATAATGAAGAGGTTTATAACTTCCTTTCATCTATCTCTAATAAATATGGCATTGGTTTCTGGAAACCGGGTGCAGGTATCATTCACCAGGTGGTGTTGGAAAATTATGCATTCCCCGGTGGTATGATGATTGGTACCGACAGCCATACGGTGAATGCCGGTGGTTTGGGTATGATTGCGATTGGTGTGGGCGGTGCTGATGCCTGTGATGTAATGGCCGGCCTTAGCTGGGAATTGCTGATGCCGAAATTGATTGGTGTGAAATTGACCGGCAAACTCAATGGGTGGACGGCTCCTAAAGATGTAATCTTAAAAGTGGCGGGCATCTTAACTGTAAAAGGTGGTACCAACGCCATTGTTGAATATTTTGGCGAAGGTGCAACAAGTATGAGCTGCACAGGTAAAGGAACTATTTGTAACATGGGTGCTGAAATTGGTGCAACCACTTCCACATTCGGTTATGATGAAAGCATGAGCCGTTACCTGAAAGCAACCGGCCGTGCAGAAGTTGCTGATGCAGCAGACGCTATCAAAGATTATTTAACTGGTGATGCTGAAGTTTATGCAAACCCTGAAAAATATTTTGATAAAGTAATTGAGATTAACCTCAGTGAACTGGAACCACATTTGAACGGACCTTTCACTCCTGATTTAGCTACTCCTATTTCTCAAATGAAAGAAGCAGCTGCTAAAAACGGATGGCCCACAAAAATTGAAGTGGGTTTAATTGGTAGCTGTACCAACTCTTCGTACGAAGATATCAGTCGTGCAGTAAGTCTTGCAGGACAGGTTAGTGATAAAGGGTTGACATTAAAATCTGAATTCACCATTACTCCCGGCAGCGAATTGGTTCGTTATACTATTGAACGTGATGGTTACTTGGGTGTGTTTGAAAAAATTGGTGCAACGGTATTTGCAAATGCATGCGGACCTTGTATTGGTATGTGGGACAGAGTTGGAGCTGAAAAAGCAGAACGTAACACCATCGTTCATTCATTCAACAGGAACTTTGCAAAACGTGCTGATGGCAATCCAAATACATTAGCTTTTGTTGCAAGTCCTGAGTTAGTAACTGCATTGGCCATTGCCGGTGATCTTACATTCAATCCGCTTACTGATACATTAACCAATGATAAAGGTGAGCAGGTAAAACTCGATCCTCCAAGTGGTGATGAACTGCCAACTAAAGGATTTGCGGTGGAAGATGCCGGTTATCAGGCTCCTGCAGAAGATGGAAGCACCGTTGTATTAGATGTAAAATCAGACAGCAAGCGTTTACAATTATTATATCCATTTGCTGCATGGGAAGGTGTTGACATCAAAGGATTGAAGCTTCTCATCAAAGCAAAAGGAAAATGTACAACTGATCATATCTCCATGGCGGGTCCGTGGTTAAAATTCCGTGGTCACTTAGATAATATCAGTAACAACCTGTTGATTGGAGCTACCAATTTCTTCAATGAGAAAACAGATTCTGTAAAAAGTCAAATCACTGGCGAATACGGAACTGTACCCAATACACAGCGTGCTTACAAAGCTGCCGGTATCGGAACAATTGTAGTAGGAGATGAAAACTATGGTGAAGGTTCAAGCCGTGAACATGCGGCGATGGAGCCACGTCATTTGGGTGTTCGTGTTGTATTGGTGAAATCATTTGCACGTATACATGAAACCAATTTGAAAAAGCAGGGAATGCTAGCGTTAACTTTTGCTAATAAAGAAGATTACGATAAAATTCTGGAAGATGATACGATAGATGTAGTTGGTTTAACATCATTTACTCCGGGTGTTCCGTTAACACTGGTATTGAACCATGCAGATGGAAGCAGTGAAAATATTACAGTTAATCACAGCTACAATGCACAACAGATTGAATGGTTTAAAGCAGGCGGTGCTTTGAACGTCATTCGCTCGGAATTTGCGAAAGCATAATCAACAAACGTTGCATGATAATAAAAGTCCCCCGGTTCAACGGGGGATTTTTTATTTCTACCCGCTTCCGGCTTTTCTTTTTAATTTTAAATCATGAGCGATCACAGTAAAAAATACCGGCTCGATAAAACAGCCTTCCAGGCAATGAGTGTGGAAGAGGCAGATGACTACATGAGAGATTACAGCAATTATAGTTGGAAAGAGCGGTTAAAAGTATCGCACTACTTAACCAGTCTTGCATATGGATTTGATGCAGATCATCCACCCAAAATGGATAAAACAATTTTCAGTAAATCTAAACATAGTTGATGGGCGATATTTTTCAAGATGATTTTCGGGATTTTATACAATCGTTAAACGATCAACAGGTAAACTACATACTCGTTGGTGGTTTTGCAGTTATATTACATGGCCATGCAAGAGTAACCGGTGATCTGGATATTTGGGTGGAGCAAACTGAAGAAAACTACTTCAGATTATTAAAAGCATTTCGCCAATTTCATATGCCGGTTTTTGATATGACGAAAGAAAACTTTCTTCATCATGAAGATTGGGATGTATTTAAATTCGGACGTAAACCTGTTGCCATCGACATTATGACCAAAGTAAAAGGCCTTGACTTTAAAGAATGTTACGATTTGTCAACTTTTTTTGAAGACCAGGAATTAAAAGTAAGAACACTGCATTTTAATCATTTACTTGAAGCAAAAAAGAAAGCAGGAAGATTAAAGGACCTAGATGACATCAAGCAGTTGAAGAAAAAATAATTTTTATCCCCCCACCACTCATCACATCACAATTTTCATTTCATTTCTCTGCCTAACTTTAAGTAATAAACTTACAGGCATGAGAACTCTTATTCTTCTTTTACTTATTATTCATCACTCATTATTCATCTTCTCACAACAAACACAGAAACCTCCTTTGCACGGTAAACAATGGATGGCCATTACCGGCAAACCATTGGCTGCAACAGCAGGCTCCATGATTTTTCAAAAAGGTGGCAATGCCGTTGATGCAGCATGCGCTATGTTAGGCGCCACCTGCACCATGTGGGATGTGTTAAGTTGGGGCGGCGAAACACAGGCGCTCATCTACAATCCAAAAACCGGAAAAGTAATTGGCATCAATGCATTGGGAGTGGCACCAACAGGAGCTACGGCAGAATATTATAAAAGCAAAGGATATAATTTTCCGCCGCAGTACGGACCACTATCAGCTATCACTCCCGGTACAGTTGGCGGCTTGTGTTTAATGCTGGCAAACTATGGCACTATGAGTTTGAAAGAAGTGCTTGCACCGTCCATGCAATTGGCAGCCGGTTACCCGATAGATGCACAAACAGCCAATAGCATGGAGCGTGGTAAACAAATGATTAAAGAATGGCCTTACAGTAAAAAAGTTTTTCTTCCACACCTTGGCGAAAAAAGAGAAGCCCCTGAAGCAGGTGAAATTTTTGTACAAAAAGATTTATTGGAAACGCTTACCAAAATGGTGGAAGCCGAACAGCAGGCATTGAAAAAAGGAAAGAGTCGTAAAGAAGCCATCATGGCGGCGTATGATCGTTTTTACAAAGGAGATATTGCTCAAGAATTTGTGCGTGGTTGCCAGGAACAAGGCGGCTTAATTACCATGAATGATCTTGCCAACTGGAAACCCATTGAAGAAGAACCCATGCATGTAAATTATAAAGGCATTGAAGTATATAAATTGCAACAATGGACACAAGGGCCAATGCTATTACAAAGCCTCAACATTCTTGAAAATTTTGATTTGAAGAACATGGGGTATAACAGCACAAGATATATTCACACATTGTATCAAACAATGAATATGACGTTTGCTGATCGTGATTTTTATTACGGCGATCCTGCGTTTCCGCCATCAGAACCAATGCAGGGATTATTGAGCAAAGCCTATGCAAAGCAACGTGCACGACAAATTTCAATGGAACGCAACATGCCAAATATCGGACCCGGTGATCCTTATCCGTTTGAAGCCCGTCTGCCGAACGGGCAGGGAAAAACAAATCCGTTTGTAGATGTGTTGAAAAAAAGAGGTTACAGTTTAGATACCACATCAAATCAAAACAGAAATTTTGCACCGGCGCATGATATCAGAAATGAAGCTGTTGCAGAAGTCTCCCCCTTTGGGGGAGATTTAGAGGGGGCCTATATGGAACGCCTCTGGGCCGGCACAACATCAGTTGAAGCGGCTGATGCCGAAGGCTGGGTGGTTTCTATTACGCCTTCCGGCGGATGGTTGCCCGCAACCATTGCAGGCAATACAGGTGTAGGTATGAGTCAGCGGGGACAAAGTTTTGTATTAGATGCTTCGTTAAATCCGTTCAATGTAATTGAACCGGGCAAACGTCCAAGAGTAACGTTGACGCCAACCATGGCATTGAAAGATGGCAAACCATTCTTATCATTTGCTGTGCAAGGTGGCGATACGCAGGAGCAAAACCTGTTGCAGTTTTTTTTAAATATTGTTGAGTTTGGGATGACGGTACAGGAAGCATGCGAAGCTGCCAATATTAATACCAATCAATTATGGTTATCGCTGGGTGGTATTAAAACAGAAGACCGTCAACCAAGGGCAGGAAGTTTGTTACTGCATGAAAACACACCTGAATGGGTGCGGAAAGAATTACGACAGATGGGTTATACACTTTCGTTTGATGACCGGACAAGCGGCCCCATCAATGCTATCTGGTTCGATTGGAAACATAAAAGTTTTTGGGGCGGCAGCAGTAATCATGGTGAAGATTATGGTATTGGTTGGTAAAAAAAAACTTGCCACGAAATACTAGACTTGATGTGGAAGCTACCGCTGCATAGAATTGTCTTGAAGTACCATCCGCTTTTTTTGCGTTAACTGAAAATACATGGTTACGAGCGATGCTAAAAAAACTTCCCTTTTACCATTGGGTAAAAGGGAAGCGTTGAAGAGATTATCCGTTATATAAATGAGGTTTTATTTTTTATTAAACTGTGAATAAAATCGTTTTCCACTTTGCGGATGATACATTTCTACAAAGTATACTCCCGTTTTTAAACTGCTTGTATTAATATTCGGTTTTAAAGAAGATGCATTGGCTGTTAACACCATTCTGCCATCAGTACTGTATACCCTGCACATGAAATTACCGTTCATTAATGGTGATTGAAACCAAACAATTTCTGCAGCAGGGTTTGGAAACATTTTCACCATCTGCTGCTGAGCACTGGATGGTCTGATCATTTTAATATCGCTGTAAGAAACTACACGGTCTGCACCAACCAGTTTTACACGGTAATACAATTTCAAATCCCTTGATGTAATCTTATCTTTAAACTGGTAGTCTGTTGTTGTACTTTTATTATCGCCCATGATTAATCCAATGGTTCTGAAATTTCCATTTTCATCCTTACGTTCAATTTCATAATGATCTGCCAACTCATTGTTTTCTACACTCCAGTTGAGTACCACATGATCATTCCGTTCAGAAATATCCAGTTTTGAAACCTTTCCGGAGAGCACCCCATTTATAGGATTAATAAAATTCACATTGCTTCCGTTTACAACAACCGGATTGGGATTGCCTGATGCAGAACATCCTGCATTGGCAAAGTCAAAAGGCTGATAGGGATTTGTTGTATTTCCCTGACGGATGATTACAATGGCAATTTCTTTAAACGGATCTGTTAAGTTGCCTGTATGTCCTCCATTATCTTTTGTAAGAAACTGTGCAATAAATTCAGGATCGCCCCATCCGTATTCGCCGGGCTCGTTGAGATGATAGTATGCAGGATTATCATTTACAAGTGTAAAATAAATATCAATGAGTACTTTCATCTGGCTTGCACCAATCACATTTGCATTGAAGCAGTTATCGGTAGAACGGTTAATGTAAATCCTGTTCATCACCTTCATGCTGTTATTACTGGCAACTGTAGCATTTCTTGTGGCAGGCGATTCCCAGGAAAATCCATTGGGAGCATTTGAATCCGGACCCATAAAACCGAGATAACTTGCATCATTCAATCCCTGGTTAGTGCTGTTATACATATAACTTGTAAATCCAGCATAATTTACTGCCAATGGATTGTATTGAATGCCAAAACGCATACCTGCTAATTGAATAGGCGCAGGAGATCCGGTAGGATTACGAAGAGCCAGGCGTACTGTAATACGTTTAGTTGTGTTGTCGTACAAACAATTTCCTTTTATCTCAGCTCCCTGAGAAAAAGAAAAATAATGCATTAGCAACAAGACCAGAAACAAGAGTAACTTTTTATTCATGTAGTTACATTTAAATTGTTAACTGGTTTCCTAGGTGTGGAAGTAAAAGAAAGGTTTTTCGGGGGAAGGTTGTATTGCAAAGCTATACAATAGTAAACTTGAATACAATACTTATTAAAAATAAATTCTGTTTTTTGCAGATATCTTTTCGTAGATCTACGTCCCCACGAACTCGGGTCTATTTTACATCAAACCAAACCTTTTTGGCATCATCTGCCGGTCCATTATAATTGATCGTCAGCTCTTCACCTGCCTCTACCGCCATCATGGTCTTAATAAACATCATCTGTTCGTCAAACTCCATAAAATATTCGGCGTTGCTTTGGTAAGAATGGTTATACAGCGGTATCCATCCAAGTGCCATAGCGCATTCATTTTTTTGCTCGCCCCATTCAAAAATATAATCGTGCAGCAGTGTTTGATCAAGCAATAAACGTTCGGCAGCACTCATCACTATCACCGGAGCTATTTCAATAACCGTATCCGCTTCTATCCGTTCATTTGTAAACACGCCTCTGCCCTTTCCGTCAATTGTATTTATATATAAACTCTGCAACCTCATACCTTACGTTTATGTTATTGAATATTCAATTTGGATCAAAGAAACTAACTTTAACCAAAATGCAGAAATCGTTTAATGTATTAATTATCCTGTTGCTTTTTGGTAATAAAAAGCAGCCTCATGGATTTGCTGCTCAGAGAAAACAGTAGTTTGAAAAACAATTAAACCTCGAGGTATTATGACTATGGAACTGGAATTGGAACAGTCCTTAAAAGAACAGTTTGAAGCGTTGATGCTTCGGGATGATAAACTTGACATTCAGGAATTTCTCAACAATCAAAACATCAGTGATGTAGCCGAACTGGTGTATGAATTTCCTGATTATGAAAGTCAGATGCTGGCAAACATGAGTGTGCACAGAGCGGTGAGTGTGTTTAAAATTCTCGATCTGCCCACACAAAAACAGATCATTAAAGAACTGCCGCCGTTTAAAACAGCAGAACTGCTGAATGAACTGCCGGCCGATGACCGCACTTCGTTTCTGGAAGAATTACCAAGCAGTGTGGTGCGTGAACTCATTAAACTGCTGAACCCTGAAGAACGAAAAATTACATTATCCTTATTAGGCTATCCCGAAAACAGTATTGGCCGTTTAATGACGCCAGACTATGTGTACATTTATCTGCACAATACCGTTGCTGAAGTATTTGATACCATTCGTAAATACGGGAAAGACAGCGAAACCATCAACGTATTGTATGTAATTAATGAAAAAGGAGAATTAATTGATGATATCCGCATCCGGGATATTATTCTTGCAGCTCCCGATAAACGGGTGGAAGAATTGAGCGACGGACGTTTTATTGCATTGAATGTATACGACGATCAGGAAACTGCCAACGAAGCATTTAAAATGAACAACCGTGTAGCACTGCCCGTTGTGAGTAACACCAATAAATTACTGGGTATTGTAACCATTGATGACGTGTTGTGGGTAGCCAATGAAGAGTTTAGTGAAGACATGCAGAAAATGGGTGGTACCGAAGCGTTGGATGAACCTTATATAGAAACACCCATCATACAGTTGTTTAAGAAACGTGTCATCTGGCTCATCATTCTTTTTTTTGGTGAACTACTCACCATTTCTGCCATGCAGAGTTACCAGAATGAAATTGCAAAAGTGGTGATACTGGCAACATTCATTCCTCTTATCATTTCCAGCGGAGGCAACAGCGGTTCGCAGGCATCTACCCTTATTATTCAGGCTATGGCTTTGGGAGAAATAACCATTGCAGACTGGTGGCGTATTCTTAAACGTGAAATCATTTCCGGTTTGTTACTGGGTTCATCACTTTGCATTCTTGCATTCAGCGTCATTTTTGTATGGAGTTCTTTCACCACAACTTTTGGTGATCATGCTATGCTTATAGGGTTAACTGTTGGTTGCTCGCTGATTGGTATTGTGCTGTGGGGAACATTGATGGGATCAATGCTGCCATTAGTATTGAAGAAATTTGGAGCCGATCCTGCTGCCTCATCTACCCCTTTTGTAGCTACACTGGTAGATGTAACCGGGCTGCTCATTTATTTTTCAACAGCATTTCTGTTTCTGAATGGCATCTTATTATAAGATGTTGTAACAAGTAAACAGAATGTGCAACTGATAGAATAACCCTTTTTCCCTCATTCAATCAAAAGATGACATACCACCCCGCTTTTTCTTATTTTTGAATGATGGAAGTAAACGCTGCATTAATTGATAAACTGAGCCATCTTGCCAGGTTGGAGATAAAGCCGCAAGAAAAGGATCAACTGCAAAAAGACATGCAACAAATGATTGGCTTTATTGAAAAACTGCAGGAACTGGATACAACAGGTATTGAACCGTTGATGCACCTTACAGAAGAGATCAATGTGTTGCGTGCAGATGAAGTAAAGAATTCTGTTTCCAGAGAAGTTGCGTTACAAAATGCGGCGTTAAAAAATGAAGCTTTTTTTATGGTTCCAAAAGTGATCAAAAAATAATTTTACATTACACTCCTTATGTCATCAGTTATTCATCTTGAAACACTCCGCAAAAGTTATTACCTCGGCAAACAGGAACTGCCTGTTTTAAAAGGGATTGATCTGGATATTCAAAAAAACGAATTTGTTGCTTTGATGGGTCCATCGGGTTCAGGCAAAAGTACATTGATGAATATTCTGGGTTGCCTGGATACACTTACCAGCGGAAAATATATCCTCAACGGAAAAGAT
Organism: Chitinophagaceae bacterium; assembly: GCA_019752045.1. Classification (GTDB taxonomy): domain Bacteria; phylum Bacteroidota; class Bacteroidia; order Chitinophagales; family Chitinophagaceae; genus Lacibacter. Next base: position 102,131 of record JAIEMP010000001.1, read on the forward strand.
GTGAGTAAGATGGCAGATAATGATCTTGCAGAAATCCGCAATCAGGAAATCGGGTTCGTGTTTCAGCAGTTTAACCTGCTGCCCCGTTTATCGGCATTAGAGAATGTTGCATTACCATTGATCTATGCAGGTGTTCCCAAAAAAGAACGCAATGAACGTGCACTGGAAATGCTGGCCAAAGTAAATCTGGCCGACCGCTCACACCACAAATCAAACGAATTAAGCGGCGGACAAATACAGCGTGTAGCCATTGCACGTGCATTGGTGAATAATCCGGCCATTATTTTAGCCGATGAACCTACAGGTAACCTCGACAGTAAAACTTCTGTGGAGATCATGAATCTGATTACAGAAATTCACAGGTTGGGTAATACAGTTGTATTGGTTACACATGAAGAAGATATTGCTCATTATGCAAAACGGGTTGTTCGTTTAAGAGACGGTGTTATTGAAAGCGACACCAAAAAAACGGAACCGGTTTCTGCGTTGTAAACAGAAAGCCAAAAAATTTGTGGAGAGTTTGCACTCTCCTTTTTTTATTTCAAACTATTTCGCAGGTACTTTTGTTAGTGAGTACTCAATCATAATACTATGGCATTTAAAATATATACAAAGACAGGCGATCTGGGTAAAACAAGTTTAATTGGCGGCACAAAAGTGCCCAAAAGCCATATCCGTATTGAAACCTACGGCACTGTTGATGAACTTAACTCCTACGTTGGTCTTGTGAGTGATCATGTGGCTGATGTGCACACTAAAGCAATATTAAAAGAAATACAGGACCGATTGTTTACCGTTGGTTCTTCGCTTGCCTGTGATCCGGAGAAAGAACCAAAGATGAAAATTCCCGATTTAAAAGAAAGTGATATTGCATTGCTGGAAAAAGAGATTGATAAAATGAGCGATGCAATTCCTGCCATGAAATATTTTATCCTGCCCGGCGGGCATGTTTCAGTAAGTACCATTCATGTGGCCCGTTGTGTATGCCGTCGTTGCGAACGCTTATGTGTACACATGCAGCAGGAAGATATGTTTGTAGATCCGTTGGTGATCAAATACATTAATCGTCTCAGCGATTTTTTATTTGTACTTGCTCGTTATACCGGTCATCAACTGGGTGTAGAAGAAATTCCATGGAAGCCAAGAGTGTAAAGCAAGTACGAAGAACAAAGTTGGAAGTACGAAATAATTCAAGCAAACAAATATCTATTTGACAAGGCAGCAATGATGAGTTTTTCGTACCTCGTATTTCTCAATTCGTATTTTAAATAATCCTTCCATCTTTCATATGAATAGTTCTGTCACATTGAGCAGCGAGCTCTTCGTTGTGCGTTACAATTAAAAATGTTTGATTGAATTGTTTTCGCAGATCAAAAAACAATTGATGCAATTCTGTTGCATGTGCGCTATCCAGGTTACCGGTTGGCTCATCAGCCATAATAATAGCAGGATTGTTGATGAGGGCTCTGGCAACAGCAACCCGTTGCTGCTCCCCACCCGAAAGTTGGGATGGTTTGTTTTCCATTCTGTTGCCCATACCTAATAACTGCAGCAACTCTTTTGCACGTTCTTCCACTTCTTTTTTCTTACGGTTGCCGAGCCATCCGGGAATGCACACATTTTCCAAAGCCGTAAACTCAGGTAATAAATGATGAAACTGGAAAACAAAACCAATATGCCTGTTTCTGAATGCTGCCAGCTGATTTCCCTTTAACTCACTGATCTGTGAATTATTTAACCAAACCTGTCCGCCATCGGCTTCATCGAGTGTGCCAAGAATATGCAGCAGGGTACTTTTGCCGGCACCGCTGCTCCCAACCAAGCTTACAATTTCGCCCTTTTCAATCTGTAAATCCACGCCCTTCAACACTTCCAGGCTGCCGTAACGCTTTGTGATCTGTGTACAAGTAAGCATAATTTTTTCTCCGTTTTACAAACCTAAGGCTTTGCTTTTTGTTCTTGCCTTGGGGGAGTTAAAAAATATGAAAACCCGGTTATTCACAGCCTTAACAAAGCAGATTTGGTTATTTCAGCAGGAAAGTTACTTTTGCGGAAAATTAAAGGGTTTACCTTATGTTCTGGACACTTGAATTAGCATCGTACCTCGAAGACGCTCCCTGGCCCGCTACCAAGGATGAACTGATTGATTACTCCATCCGCAGCGGTGCTCCTATTGAAGTAGTGGAGAACCTCCAGGAGCTGGATGACGAAGGTGAAATTTATGAAAGTATTGATGACATCTGGCCCGACTATCCAAGTCAGGAAGACTTCTTTTTTAATGAAGATGAGTATTAAAAAAGCTGTGAGTTAAATACATTGAACCCTGCCTTAAACGGCGGGGTTTTATTTTTTAAATGTGAACTTAAAATACAACAGTACAAGTGATAGTAAAAAAATGAACCCGTTGCATAGTACTACAGGTAACAACATTGGATCACTAAAAAAACCGTACACCAGCCAAACCAATGTACTGGAGGTTACAATCAGGATGGTATAAATGCTGAGATCACCAATACTTTTACTTTGCCATGCTTTGTACACCTGCGGAACAAATGTGATGCTGCTCAAAAAAGATCCAAAGAGACCTGCCGCTTCTACCCAAAATGCCGTCATAAAGTATGGTTTAAACGTTGAAAAGTTGACAGGTGATCCCATCAACTTTTCTACTGTGAACTATCTGTGAGCAACACTACAAGCGTTGCTTCTTTCAACTAACATCGTACATCCATTTACTTTTCCATTTGTTCAATCACTTCTGCTGTAACACCGGTAAAACTGAAACCACCATCGTGAAAAAGATTTTGCATGGTAACCATCCTTGTCATATCACTAAACATGAGCGCAACATAGTTGGCGCAATCTTCTGACGATGCATTACCCAACGGACTCATTTTTTCTGCATAGTTAATAAACCCGTCAAACCCTTTAACACCACTGCCTGCAGTTGTTCTGGTTGGCGATTGCGAAATGGTATTCACCCTTACTTTATTCCGTACACCATAGTGATATCCAAAACTACGGGTGATGCTTTCAAGTAATGCTTTTGCATCAGCCATTTCATTATAATCAGGAAACACACGTTGTGCAGCAATATAAGTAAGTGCAACAACACTGCCCCACTCATTCAACGCATCCAGATCCCATGCCGTACGTAACATGCGGTGCAGACTAACTGCAGATATATCATTCGATTTTTGATTCCATTCATAATTCATCTCCGTATAATGTTTGCCTTTACGCACATTAATACCCATGCCAATACTGTGCAACACAAAATCAATCTTACCACCAAAATGTTCCATTGATTTTTCAAAAAGATTTTTCAGCTCATCCATATTGGTTACATCGGCACCAATTACCGGAGCATTTCCGCAGGTTTCAGCAAGCTTATTGATTTCGCCCATACGTAAAGCAACAGGAGCATTGGACAACACAATCTGTGCGCCTTCTTCATAACACTTCAAAGCAGTTTTCCATGCAATTGATTTTTCATCTAATGCACCGAAGATGATGCCTTTTTTTCCTTTCAATAATTGATGACTCATAACATTGATTTGCATCAAAAATAAGGAAGATGAAGGAAATGAAATACGAATCAGGATTTACTGCGCCAAACTGATATTCACCTGCAGGCCTGCTCTTGTATTAACTACAGGCGGAGGTGTGGCAATATAACCTACAACTCTGTTTTGTTCAAAGAACAAACGCAATCGAACACGGTTGTTCAATACATAATCAATAGACGGATTAATAGTCAATACTTTTTGTCCGCCGGTTGGGATGGTATTCCGCTGATCAAGTATATTATTTGAAGTGGCATTGTCTCTGTATGTTAAATCAAAACGGAAACTGAGATCGTTCTCCAGTGTTTTGGTATCTTTTTTACTGAACGGAATTTTAAACGGCATCTTCAATCCACGTTTGCGCCAGCCCGCACCAACCGTAATATCAATACTCCGCACTTCGCTTACCTGGAAATCAATTAAACTTAAACTGATGGTTCTGCTGCGGCCGTAATCTACTTTAAAGTTTAACTGGTTAGTCAGTTGTACATCAACGCCAATTAATGGAGAAAAACGTTCAATGATGGTTACATTGGGTATTAAAAAGTAAGGCACAAAGTTTTTTGATACTGTATCAATAAACGATGGGAAGCCCAAACCAAACTGATCGGCATACAACAAGGCCGACGTAAAATTATTCATACTCAGGTTGCTGCTGTAGCCATGTGTAATGGAAAAGTTGGTAAATATTTTCTCCAGACCGGGCACTCGTGATAAACCATTGTAGGTTAGGCGCCAGTTGGGTTTGGGCAAATAACGTTTAAACGGATTGGCATTTACACGTTTATTACTTTGATCAATTAAACCCACTTTGGTTGCATCCTGATCGGTATAGGCTGCAATAAACGCAGGAATCAATACATCCTGTGCATACTTGCCGTATCCTTTATAATAATCACCAATTAACTGTCCGCCTGCATAAGGATTTTCCTGCCCCAGGCGTTGAGATAAAATTTTACGGTTTTCTTCAAACTGCAGAAACGATTCGCCGGGTGTTGTTACAGAATATTTTCTGAACATGGTTTGGTAAGAGATAAACGTTATATCGAAACCTCCTGCTGCTAACGGACTCAGATGAGCGAAGGTGCTGCCACCGGTGGTATCTTTAAATAACTCAGAATAATTTTTGCTGAACGAACGGCTCAGATTTAAATCAATCGTAAAGTCACGGATGGGTTCCAGTGTTGCTTCTATTTTTAATTCCTGACGGTAGCTTTGTGTAAACAGGAAATTGAAGTTGGTATCTTTTGTGATCCAACCTTTCCCTGCAGCTTCATCCAGCCATTGCTGATCGGGCTGCCTGCCAAATACATAAGCCAGGCTTGGTGCTCGGGTTCTCCAGTTTTGACCAACATATTTCGGACTGTCTGCATAACCCGGAATGCGTGAATTGAATGATTCGTTATAGTTAACGTTGATATTTTTAACAGAAGTAAGTAATCGTCCAAATGCTTTTGCAGCAGCACCGGGCTCATATTGAATGCCTTTGTCTTTCTTCGCTTCAAGCCGGTTTAAACGGCGGAACAGTTTTGCAACATATTTTTTGCTTTTGCCAACAGTATCTTTTGGATTGAATTTAATATTGGGCGATGCAAGTACCGGTTGCTTATTGGGATCTGTTTGCGTTTCTAAAGAACGCAGGAATCTTGATTTTTGATAAAGACGTGAAAAGTCGAGCTGCCCTGTAAACACTTTGGCCTGCGAATTTTCAATGGTATTACCCAGGTTTACTGCAAGACGTGAAGCACCAATCCAGTTATAAGTTGTGGAATAGTTGAACCGTGCTGTTGTCCAATCGAGCGCAGGAATTTTTGCCAGTGGAAAATTATAAGATGCATTGGCTGTTTGGCGATAGATCACATTTCTTCCGCCCTTTAAAAAGTTACGGCGGATGGAATCTTTCTTTTCTTTTGTATCGGGCCGTCCAATGGGTTCATCAATACGTGCATTATTTGTAGCGCTGAAATCAAGATTAATAGAACGGGTTAAATCCCATCGCAAATTATACACACGGTCAAACACAAAAAACTTATCGTAGGTTTCAGGAATTTTAAACGGACTTGGTGCAACACCCGGTATGGTTACTTCTCTTGCTCTTGCAGCACCAAACTGCCTGTTTACATCGGCTCTGAAACTTAAGAGACTGGGTTTGTAATTAAAATTAATATCCTTGATGATATTCCACCACGGACTGCGGTATTTAATCAGCTTTTTAAACGGCTCAATAAACTTCGGTTGTGGTGCATAGTTATAACCTAAGCCTCCGTAATGTTTTTCAATCACATCACTTTCAATCAATGGATTTCTTTTTTCCGTTTTTGTATACGAATAGCTCACATCAAAATTTGATACATCATACACTTTAGCAGGTTTACCATCGGTTTTATTTTTCCGCATGTTGGTTACATTCACCGTGGTGATGGCTGCAAAATCCTGTGATATATTTTTTACCGAATCTTTGTTATTGGTAGTATTGAGTTTGTCTTTGAGTTTTACATCCTGATCGTACGGATCATATTCCGGATTCATCACTGTTTGTGAATAGCTTGCATAAAACGGAATATCAATGGCTGCTTTTTTAGGTAACAGTTTTCCCAATTGTAAATTGGTTGCCACATCAAACTGATAAAAGAATTCACGGCTGCGTTCATTTACACGTTGCTCAATGGTGCCAAAACCTGCACTGCGTGCAGATCCTGATACAGTAATGGTTCCCAGATCAGCTAATTGAATATCTAACCGGCCCGTACCTGCCCATCCGCCTTTTTCATCGAGACCACTTAACCGCAGTTCGTTCATCCACACTTCTGCACAAACAGAAGCAGTATTGTCATTCTTGTTATTTTCTACACCCACAAGAAATCCTTTTACTTCGCCAAGATTTGGATTACCCATTACACTCCAGCGAATACCATTGCCTCTGTCTTCAGAAAAAACAGTGGAAACAGATCCGCTGCGGCGCAATTTAAAACGTACCAGTTCTTCCAGATTTACATCAAACTGGTTTGCATTGGGCCATTGTGCACTCGTAGTATCATTTAATCCCGGACGTTGATAAGTGCCCCATCTGGTTACTTTCAACGGCATCCGCACTTCGTAATAGTTGTTGATGAAATCTGTACCAAAACGAATGACTGCAAGCACCTCATCATCTTTCAACACATCTGTTTTACCTCTTGATTCGGTATGCATAAACATCCGTACACGTTTGTACTGGCGCAGATCGAGATTGGTTGATTTAAATACAGCACGGCTGTCACCATCCTGCAAATCGCACAACTGCATACTGAGTGATGCTTCGTTTTGCAGAGTAGTAATACCGTTATTACTTAACTGCTGTACTCGTTCAACACCCTGTGGTGTTACATAGTTAATGGGAATGCGGTTATCGTTCTCTTCAATATTAACGGCTGTAACATTAAAGCTGGTGATGCCTGTATTGTTGAGCGGCTTGTAAGTACCCGCTGTATCTAATGCATATGGAAACGAACGCCAGGTGTTACGAACCAGTTCAAGTTTTCCAAAACGAATCACTGTCTGATCTTCAAAGCCTGTCATAAACATCCGCATAAAACGAATGGATTTAAAATCGGGAATATTTCCTACTTTCTGCTCGTAATCTTTTATCGGAATACGGAACAGATACCAGGTTTCTTTTCTTTCAGTGCCGTCTTCAAGTTTTATATCCACTTCTCGTCTGTCGGCAATATAGTTTTGCCCTACCTGCATCAGCGGATCGTTCTTTGGCCTTAATTCCAAATGATACTGGAAATATTCTTCCACTTCATTCAATGTATTATCCCGGTTGAGATCCTCATTATCCGGATACAATGTGGAGGCAGATGTATACTCCGTATTATTATTTGCAACCGGACTGTTGCCCTGCGGATTATTAAAGTTTTTATAACGGTCAAGAATACCTGTATTATCTGATTGTCCCAAACGGAAATGCTGATAGTTATCACTGCTGGGGTCGCCAAGCAAAGCCTGGTAAGCAGGACCAGTACCAATAATGGTTCTGATGCCGGCAAGAAACTGTGCATAGATCCGTTGTTCAGAAGTATCTGTCCGTCCATCAAAACCTACATCCTGTTGTGAACGTTCTTCCACAATATTGCTGAAGGCCTGAGCAATCTGAATTGGGTTACGGGGTACTCTTGACCAGTTGCTGGAATCTTCTCTTGCAGGTGTTTGAAGGGTACTCAATCCGTTTTCATAAAAACGACGGCCATCTTTTAAAATGTCTTCAGAAATATTTCCAAGGTTAAAATATAATTGTCCGCCTGTACTTGCAGGGTTGAGAATAAACGGATCCTGCACCCATGTTTCAATAAACTCAATGTTGTTTGTTTCAAAATCAATCTGGTCAATGGCACGCATAATACCGCCCCACCTGCTTTTTGGATTTAATAAACGGCCGTTTGAAGGGTTGATGCTTCCGTTTCTTGCATCAAAATTATACGGACCTCTTTCTGTTGGAAAAAAGGAAAGATCAAATGTGATTAACTGATTCTGTCCCAGATCGGGCGTAAACTGCGGAAAAATTTCCTGCCGGTTTATAAAACGAACACGTGGATCAGAGAGCTCGGCTAAATTATTTCCTAATGGATTGTTGGGGTCACGGCGTTGCTGCAATACCGGCTCAATATTATACCAGGCCATTTTTGCACGGTTATATCCATATTGCAGATCATTGGATAAACCTGCTTCGGGAAACAACTCTACTCCAAAACGATCCTGCGCTTTGAAAGGTGTTGATGCAAGTGTCCATGCTATAAACGGAAAGCGGAGATCAATCCCATTACGTGTACCTTCAAAATCATCAATATAAATTAAGCCACCACCACCTTTTTCAGGTCTTATTTGCCGGGCTGTGCTGGGAATAATTTGTGCACCCTCGCCATAAAAATTAATGGATGATGGCTGACGGGTAGTATAAAACGGTAAGGCATCGAGCCATTTGGTTAACCGTTTAAAATCGCTGCGGTAATTAATGTCGGCACCAATCATGGTGTTGCGGATAGGATCATCACCATAATTCATTTTTGTAAAGAAAGGCCGCTCACCTAAACGCATAACCGCCGCACCAATACTTAACTGTTTGGTTTGTTTTTCAATGGCACGGTAATCTAAACGCAGGGCCATGAAGTTGCGGTTCTGCATACCAAATGTTGCATTGTTTTCGAACTTTACATTAATCGGCACACCGGAGTTTACAATGGCCTGGTTAATGATTTTTACCGTACCCAAATTATAATCAACGGTGTAATCAACATTCTCCCGTAGAATTTGTCCGCCTGCTGTAACAGACACAGAACCCGGCGGCACATTAAAAGCACCCAATGGAATATCGCCGCTGCCACCTGCGCTTCTGCTGGCGCCTTTAAATACATAGCGGTTTAATTGCGGCGATTGTTGTGCCACCCATTTAATTGAATCGTACAACGGATAAAACAAATATTTTTCACGCAGCGTAGTTGAATCGGGACCACGGAAAATATAATTGAGGTCTTTACCAAATGGTTCAAGTAATGGAAAAATTACTCGACTCAATTGTGAGTTCACGGTAAAGCCTTCTACATAATCAAATACACCATCGGGTTGCGGATCGTTCTGGTTATTGAGCCGGTCGAGGTTCAGTAATTCAATCAAGGGTTTTCCTTTTTCTTCTCCCTCAGGTATATATCTTTTTTCGCCACCGCCCGGTTCCTGATAAAGAATATTCAATTTAAAATCTCTGCGCTCCAGTTGACCAAAACCAACGGAGTACACATTCTTCATCATTAAATCCCAAATGGGCAATGCCGGCCTTTGCGATGTTGCCTTCAGCATTTTAAGGAACAGCACTTTCTGTGTTCCGCTGTTGGTATTTAATGTATCGGGTGTTACATCATTGGAGAATTCGCCTACGGTATAAATTTTTCCGTTTACACTGTATTGAAATGCTACACCCAACACTTCATCGGGCTGCAATACGGTGTTGAGCGAAATAAAACCAATTTGCGGATTGAAATAATATTCTTCGGGTCTTAATTTTCTTGCAAAAGTTCGTTCAAAATCCTGCACAGCCGTTAAGCCGTAAGAAGTTAATCGGTTTGTTACCAAAGCTGCATCTCTTGTAGCAGGATCGTTGATCATCCGCTGATACAAATCATTCGCACTGTTTGCAGGATAATCTGAGCTGGTGAGTGAGTTGATGTTTGAGTTGAAGGGTTGATTTTCCCCGAGGTCCATCAACGCAACCACATTTCTGTTTTCTGTTGTTGATCCTGTTCTGTTGGTAACCCAAACTTCCATCCGAAGAATTTGCACCGGTGTAGTAACTGCCGGAATATTCTTCATGTTCTTGTTATAATTATTGCGGAAGTATTGTGCTAAAAGAAAGTGACGATTCTCTTCATACTCATCAGCCTTCACAACAAATTGCTGTAAGCCCGTGCCACCGGTTAACTGCACCTGCTGACTGCTTGAGTTTTGATTGGCTAATACAGTGGTAACATAGAGTTTACCAAACTGTAATTCAGTTTTTAAACCAAACAGTGCAGAAGCACCGGGCATGAGCGACCCTTTTGCAGGGAAAGCGATGTTACCCGCTTCAATGCGTTTAATAATGGCATCGGTATTGCCAACATAATCGAGCTTGAGTTGATTTTCGAACTGGAAGTTGGCGAGTGTATTGTATGTAACAGGAAAATTCAGTTTGTCGCCTATCTTGGCATTCAATCCAAAATTGGCATTCATATCAAAATCAAACCCTCCGTTTTTTCTTGCACGTTCAGGAAGTGTTGGGTTCTTGATATTCTGCCCCAGATAACCGGCTGTTAATGTTACATCGCCTTGCGGACGTATCTCCACTTTTGGAATACCCGTTGTACTAAAAAGGCGGTTAAAGAAACTTGGTCTTACCTGTAATTTAGGGTCAAGTATTTTTCGGTTGAGGTTGAGTGTGGTGTTTAATCGCTTTTGAAAATACTCCCGTTCGTCTTGCCGGGTTTTGTAAGCCACCATCTCATCAAAGGTTAAGTATGTTGGTTTGCGGTACCAGCTACGGCCTACTTTTTCATAAATATAATAGCGTTTGGTAGCAGGATCGTAAGCAATGGAATCGGTAAAATTGGAAGGCCGCTGCAGATCAAATGTATTGCGGTTGGGGTAATTGAATGCATCTCCCCTGCGGTCGGTTAACGGAAACCGTAAGCTATCTTTTGTTGGAATACTGTCTTGCTTTGCGGGATTAAATGCAGGAACGCCAGCATTGCTTACAACAGAAAAGCAGGTAAGCAATATGGTCATCAGGGCCGTGATACCATGTATGGTGCGTTGCATCCGGGTCAAAATCTCTAAGCGATGGTTTTGTTATGGGTTTACAAACATTTCAATGCAGCTTTTATCAGTTCCTGTACCTCGCCAAACTCCGTATTCATCTGGCGGGCTTTTTTGATGGCTGATTCGGCCGCATTTCTTGCAATACCTAAAGCAGTCATAGCAGTTAACGCATCTTGCTCTAAACTATTGTGAGTCAGTGTAGAAATATTCCCATCGTTCGTAGTTGATTTTGAAATTTTGTCTCTCAGCTCCAGTACAATCCGCTGAGCGGTTTTTTTTCCTATTCCTTTGACACTTTCCAACAGGCTTTCGTTGCCCGAAAGAATGGCCCTCACCACTTCGTCGGGTTGCAGCGACGAAAGCATCATCCGTGCAGTGGAAGCACCCACTCCACTTACACTTAACAACTGCAGAAAAACGTCTTTTTCACTTCTCTCAGAGAAACCAAAGAGGATATGTGCATCTTCACGCACCAGTAAATGCGTAAAAAGTATGCCTTCGTTTAAATGCTGAATTTTACTGTAGGTGTTGAGACTTACCTGCACTTCGTACCCCACGCCATGCACATCTACATGAACAACAGTTGGAGTTTTTAGTGTAAAGGTTCCTTTGAGGTACGCAAACATGAAACGAAAATAATCTTTTTATTAAGCTGACAAAACGGAAATGCAAGCCGGTAGTGGTTAGTAGTTAGTCGTTAGTGGGCGTGTTACTATTTGGCTAATGACTATCAACTATCAACTAGCGGGTAAAGACTAACAACTATCGGCTACCCCTATCAACTCATTTCCACCTTTCCATCTATATTTGTGGCCTCAAAGCAAGTATCATTCGCTGAATGAAACGGGTGAATTAAGAACTCAAACAAGACCAAATGAATCAGAAAATCACTGCTGCTATTACTGCCGTAGCCGGTTGGGTACCGGAAGACAAGCTCACCAACTTCGATCTGGAAAAAATGGTAGATACCAACGATGAGTGGATCCGCACAAGAACAGGCATTACAGAAAGAAGAATTTTAAAAGGTGAAGGCTTGGCAACATCCGACATGATTGCACCGGCCGTTTTGGATCTCTGTAAAAAACGTGGAATTGATCCAACTGAAATTGACTGTTTAATTGTGGCAACCGTAACTCCTGATATGGTGTTCCCTGCTACTGCAAATATTGTGTGCGATAAAATTGGCGCTGTAAATGCATGGGGGTACGATATGAGTGCTGCCTGCAGCGGCTTCCTTTTTTCATTAACTACCGGTGCTGCTTATATTGAAAGCGGTCGTTACAAAAAAGTGGTAGTGGTTGGTGCAGATAAGATGAGCGCCATTGTTGATTACACCGACCGTAACACTTGTGTGATTTTTGGTGATGGTGCTGCTGCTGTTTTACTGGAACCAAACACAGAAGGCAATGGCGTACTAGATAGTATTTTGCGTACCGATGGTGCTGGTCGTAATTTTTTACACATGAAAGCAGGTGGCAGTTTAAAACCCGCCAGCATGGAAACAGTTGCCAACAAAGAGCATTTTGCTTACCAGGAAGGACAACAGGTATTTAAGTTTGCAGTGAAAGGGATGGCCGATGTAAGTGCCGAGCTGTTGGAAAAAAATAATTTAACAGGTGATGATATTGCATGGCTGGTACCGCACCAGGCCAACCTCCGCATCATTGATGCAACAGCTAACCGCATGGGATTAGCAAAAGAAAAAGTGATGATCAACATCCAGAAATATGGCAATACCACGGCCGCTACTATTCCACTTTGTTTATGGGAATGGGAAAGCCAATTAAAAAAAGGCGACAATATTGTACTGGCTGCTTTTGGTGGTGGGTTTACATGGGGTGCTACTTGGATTAAGTGGGCCTACGATAGCAATTAAATCGTTAATCATAAATATTGAAAGCGGTTGTGAGAGCAGCTGCTTTTTTTATGAACCATTCTACAACACTTATGAAATATCTATCTACCCTCTTACTTCTTTTCTTGTTGCAATCTGCTTTTGCACAATCCAACAATCAGTCCGACACATCAATTCAAAATTTATTACGGCATTATGTAACCGCACTTGCACATGATTCTATGCAGGGCAGAAAGACCGGCTCTTCGGGCATGTATAAAGCCGCTGCATTTATTGCTAATGAAATGAAAGCTGCGGGTTTAAAAACTGCGGCCGGCAATGACGGCTATGCTCAGTTATTTACAGCAGATGGGTTATCTGCTGTAAATGTTATGGGTGTTTTGGAGGGACAGGAATTAAAAGATGAAGTAGTCATTATCTGTGCACATTATGACCATATCGGTCTGTCTGAAAATAAAAAAGATTCGATTTATAACGGAGCAAATGATAATGCCAGCGGAACAGCCGCCCTGCTTTTTCTTGCAGCACAATTAAAAAAACTACAACCAAAAAGGACCCTCATTTTTATTGCATTCAGCGGAGAAGAAATGGGATTGCTCGGTTCGAAATATGTTGCATCAATAGTTGATCCTGTTAAAATAAAAGCGGTAATCAACTTTGAAATGCTTGGTATTCCTTCAGGAAAACGGGCATTTATTACAGGCGCTAACTATGGCAATTTCTTCAGTGTACTGAATAAAGAACTGGCAAAAAAAGATCTGCAGAAATATGGCAAATATTTTTTTAGAAGAGCTCCTGAAGATATAAGAATGCTTTTTACACGAAGTGATAATTACCCGTTTGCATTAAAGGGAATACCTGCACACACCATTTATGTGACTGATGATGAGAATAAACATTATCACAAAGAATCGGACGAAGCACATACACTGAACTATTCATTTATGACAGAAGTTGTTGAAGCAGCTTTCATCGCAATTCAACCGATTGTAAATGGCGAGGTTGAATTAAAAAAGATTGTTGTTAGACCGGGTAGATATTAAAGGTTATTGATCTAATACCGATGCCTTAGTTCGTGGCCCACGAAACACTTCCATAATTATTCAATTCCGGTCCGTGAAACACGAAACGGGGCTTTAACTTAAATGAAATTTATATAAGAAGGTGCTTAAATTTATGAGCAAAAAGACATTTTAAAACAATCATGAACTCAATTTTAATCTTTGGGACATTTATAATTCTGACAAGCTGTAACTTGACGGAAAGAAAAAATACACAACTAACAGCAAAAGACAGTATTACTTCTCAAATAGATACTGCATTTTCAGAGAACAGCAGTATTGGAAATTCATCTTTCAGTGATACGTATGATAGTTTAGCCAGAGCATATGTTGACACTTCGACTTTACAGGGAAAGCGAAGTTGGCTTATGAACCGGTTTTTAATAGAAAACGGACTGTCGTCGCCGGATTATGACACACTGTTTGATTTAACTTACGATGGTTTTAAAGATTATGTTATAGGTTATTACGGCAAATCTGGAACAGGAATTAAGAATAAAGTAAAGGTTTACCTTTTCAACCCGAAAAAACAATATTACTTTTTAGACGAGCAACTTTCAGACTTACCAAATCCGACTTTTTATATAAAGCAAAAAAAGATAACTGGATTTTATATTGGGAATGGTGGCGGTGGCGGTGGTAGACTTGAATGGATTAATAACAAATGGACAAGTACAAAAGAGTTTGACGTTGATAAAGAGGGTGACAGTACAAAATGGAAAATTAGCTACCCATTAAAAAAGAAAAAAGAGGTTATAGTTAGACCATTTCAAATGATACCGCCCGAAGAAGTTTTGGAAACAGGCATTAAATGGTAAGAATAAAAACGACCGTACAAAAAAAGTTTTTAACCCATTGTTCATGTCTTACGAACCATTTCCATATCATCCAATTCCGGTCCGTGAAGACACGAACCGGGGCGTTGGAAAAAAGTTTTAACTTAGATCATGACTTTCAACACATCAATGCCACCCTCACTTCGACCATATTATGAGAAGGAACTAAGCGCTTATACTTCTTTATTGCAAGAAAACAAATTGCAACAAGCATGGCGCCATCTTGAGAAGGCTCATGTTATCGGTCAGGCTTACCCATACCAGCACAGTTATGTACATTGGAAAATGCTGCAGTTTGGCATAAAAATAAAAAGCCCAAAAGAAGTGGCAGGACAAATTCCCCGTCTTTTGATTGGCGGGATAAAATCGTTTGTTGGCACAATCCCGGTTGGCAATACGGGTGGAGCAGATATACCACCACTAAAACAACTTCCTATTGAACAGGAGATAATCGAAATATTTAAAAAAGCAGGCATTAATCCACCCAATTAGAAATAATCAACATTTTATTTGATAATATAAATTTATTCAGTTGTTCTTATCTTAAGAATTTTATAAACCTACATAAAATGAACTATGATAATACTGAATTTACAACTGCTATTTAGATTAATATTTGTTTCCATGCTGATTATTTCTTGTAAAAAAGATGAAGTAAAAGTTACTACCTCATCATTAGAAATAACGCTGAAGAAAAATGAGGCGTATACACTTGACTTGGGAAGTTTGTGCGACGAATGTGGTTTGTTAATAAACAAACAGGCAAAATATTTCTTAACCAGTGAGATTAGGTTAGACACAACAAGCCAGAGGCTTTACTTCATTTATCTATATAAACCGGCTGTTGATTATACCGGTACAGATGAAGTAGAAATTAAGAGTTCATCAGGCTCCGATGGTTCAAGCCCAAACAACAACATTCATTTGAAAACAATAAGGTTTACAGTAACAAACTAAATATCTCCTTAATGCCATAATTCCTGTCCCACTAACTACTTCCATATCTCCCGATTCCTGTTCATGTCTTTAATGCCGTGGTTTGTGTCTCAAAAACCATTTCCATTTTCATCCAATTCCGGTCCGTAAAAAACCACCCTTGTGTTTATGCGATCTCAAGCTGAATTGAAATATTATAGAAGAACGGTTGTATTTTTAGTGACAAGTTAAAAACCCCTAAAGCCATTCGATGAAAGTACTTTTGACAATAATAATGATAAATACTCTCCAGATCTGCTATTCACAGAAGACAGACACAACTTCTCCAATTTCAAGCTACAAATACATCTGCCAGTCTTCCAACCAAATTGAAATTGCATTAACAAGATCGGGGACTATGACGGGTGGTTATGAGACAGTCCATCTAACATTTAATGGACACCACTGGACTGCGAAGAAGTTAAATGGCAACATGTCGTTTAAGAAAGTTGTGACAACAATCATTAAACCCAAAATAAATTATGATACAGTTATCGCATGCTTAACTCGAAATAATGTATTCAATCTCGACAATCAAGACAATTTGGTATTGAAAGGAAGTGTTGATGACGGCATAAACTATACATTGACATACAAGGTGGCTGATACATGTCGTACATATTACTTTAATAATCCTGAATATTACAAAGAGTGGAATAAGAATGTACAAGCTCTTGATAACTACATCAATATCATCAGAATTTTATTTGATGATTTTACTTCTACAGCTCTTATCTCAAGACTCATTCCAAAATCAACTATTCCCGATCCGTTTACACCATGGTTCGTGTCTCACGAACCATTTACATTCAATTCCGGTACGTGAAGACAGGAACCGGGGCGTTGGAAATAAAAAAAGCCGGAAAATTTTCCGGCTTTTTTTATTTTATTTTCTGATGAGAAAGCGTTGCGTTATTTTTCCACCGAGTTGATCGTACACATCAATGATGATGTAAGTGTTGGCAGTAATGCCTGTAACCGGATAAGAATAATCGTATTCGGTTTTATTTTTTGCAGTTGATTCGTCAACCAGAAAAGGAGTGCTCTGTCCTTCCTTAGTGAGTGTTACCTTATCAAGCCGTACTGCAGAACTGATATGACCAGTAATGCTGTATTCCCCATTGGCATTTGCTGTGCCTTCTGCCACATTACCGGTAAACGTCAATTGAAGTTTAGTGCTTTGTTTTTTGCAAGAGAGGGTAAACAACATGGCTGTTAAAGCCAGCAGGATAAAAGATTTCATTTTCATTGTTACAGATTTTTAATTTAATGTTGAGACAGCCTCTAAACGAAAATGGTTGCTTTTTATTATAAAAATCCCTTTCTTTCAATGAATAAAAGTAAAAAACGATTGCCCGGTATCGTAGATTTACGAAACAAGCCATTATCATTTGCTGATGGACAATGAGGCATGTGGTCTCCGGCTTAGATTGATTAAAGGAAACATCATTTACCTTCATAAAACATGCAAAAAGAAATTCAGCAATACAACGAAAAACAGATTGAAAACGATAAAGAAATCTGTCATCTGCTTGCTGCAACTATTGACAGCAAGTTACCCGAAGCAGAAAGTAAAATATGGCATGCCCACCCTGTTTGGTTTTTAGAGGGTAATCCCATTGTTGGCTACAGTAAACAAAAGGCAGGGATACGGCTCATGTTCTGGAGCGGTGCTGATTTTGAAGAAGACCTGCTGGATGTCCGGGGTAAAAAATTTAAAGATGCATCTGTTTTTTACAACCATCTTTCTGAAGTGAACATAAAAGATCTTACCCGTTGCTTGAAAAAATCAAAAGACATCCAATGGGATTATAAAAACATCGTGAAGCGGAAGGGGAAATTAATACGATTGAAGTAAATTTAAACAAATGCAGTAATTCCTAATTTTCGGTACCATTTTTATATCACTTGATTCCGGTCCGTGAAGACACGAACCGGGGCTTTAAAATAATTTTACACATCACTTTAAACCTTAAGGCATGAACAGCACTGCACATCATGATGAGAAGATTGCAAAAATGAGCTTCGCTTCGGTCTATCCGCATTACATAACAAAAGTGGAAAAGAAAGGACGTACAAAAGAAGAATTACACGAGGTGATTGAATGGCTTACCGGCTTCAATGAAAAAAAGCTTACTAAACTCATAGATGAAAAAGTAAGCTTTGAAGATTTTTTTCAACAGGCGAAACTAAACCCGAATGCAAAACTCATCACAGGTGTTATCTGCGGCTACCGGGTGGAAGAAATCACAAACCCCATCACACAAAAGGCCCGGTATTTAGACAAGCTGGTTGATGAACTGGCCAAAGGACGTACAATGGAAAAGATTTTACGTGTTGTGTAAATTGATATATCCGGTATTAAGTTTTACACTCCTGTTATTCTGCACCAAAAAATAAAATCTGTTGCCGGCAATTTTATTATAGACTGACTGTTGGAGAAATCCCGGATTACTTAGTGCCCTTTGTGCAAAACTCCGTGTACTTTGTGTTACAGAAAAAATAAAATGCTGCACAATGAACACAAAGGATACACAAAGTTCAGGGCAATACCTTTAATCCAAATTAGAAATTACACAGAAAACATTTCTGTACAAACAAAAGCATCCACCTCAGGATTCGTTACTTTTATCGCATCAACCAAATAAAACCGTCAACAGCTATGGAGTTCTCTACAAGAATCATTCATGAAGACAATATTAAAGACAGCAGCGGTGCAGTAATGTCGCCCATCATTCTTTCAACCACATTTGAACGGGGAGAAGATGGCGTCAATTTCCCCAGTGGCTTTTTCTATTCAAGATATGATAACCCCAACCGTCATTCGCTTGAAAGCAAGCTGGCAAAAATGGAAGGCGGTAGTTCCTGTGTAAGTTTTGCTTCAGGTCTTGCAGCAGCAACGGTGGTGTTTCAAAGTTTAAAAACAGGTGATCATATTATTTTGCCCGATGATACTTACTTTTCTATCCGTTCCATTCTTGATACCATGTTTTCCGGATTTGGATTAACGTATACATTGGTTGATATGAGCGATCTCAACAATCTGAAAGCTGCGTTGCAACCCAACACAAAACTGATCTGGATGGAAACACCATCTAATCCGTTAATAAAAGTAACAGATATTGCTGCCGTTACTGCCATTGCAAAAGCACATGATTATTTTACGGTGGCTGATAATACATGGGCAACACCTTTTTATACAAAACCACTGGAACTGGGTGTTGATATTGTACTGCATTCAACTACAAAATATTTTGGCGGACATAGTGACATTCTTGGAGGCGCTTTGATTTTTGCGGCTGATAATGACCGTTATGAATTCATCAGGGCCTGTCAGAAATTAGGTGGCGCTGTTCCTTCACCATACGATTGCTGGTTGTTATGCAGAAGTCTTACAACCTTTACTGCACGCATGCCCATCCATACAAACAATGCCATGCAACTGGCTCAGTATCTTGAAACACATCCAAAAATTGAACGTGTCTTGTATCCAGGTCTGCCATCGCATCCGCAACATGAAATTGCAAAGCAACAAATGAAAGGAGGCTTTGGCGGTATGTTATCTATTCTTGTAAAAGGTGAACGAGCTGCAGCGTTAAAACTTGCAACAGATTTACGTTTATTTACACATGCTACCAGTTTAGGTGGTGTTGAAAGCTTGATTGAACATCGTAAATCAATTGAAGGTCCTGCATCGGCCACACCGGATAATCTGTTGCGGATATCTGTTGGTATTGAACACATCAAAGATCTGATTGAAGATTTTGAACAGGCATTAAAAAGTATCTGATAATTTTAGAAACCTTTCATCATTGCATAATTAAACAAACATGAGAAAATTAATCTTCCTCTTTTTTCCCTTTTTTTTGATTCAATCGCTCAACGCACAAACAACCGATAAACGTTTGGCAGGGATTGATACATTCATCAACCGCATCCTCAGTGAATGGAAAGCTGCCGGTGTTACCATAGCGGTAGTAGAAAAAAACAAAGTGATCATGGCCAGAGGTTTTGGTTACAAAGATTATGAGAACAAGATTCCTGTTACAGAAAACACCTTGTTTGCAATTGGCAGTTGTACAAAAGCATTTACTTCTTCGTTGCTCAGCTTTCCTATGAAAGATGGCAAGCTCGATTTTGATAAACCCGTGAATCATTATTTACCTGAGCTGCGTTTTATTGACGATGAACTCACCAATAATATTACCACAAGAGATATGATGAGTCATCGCACAGGTTTACCCCGTCATGATCTTGCATGGTATGGCTCCGCATCTAAAAGAGACAGTTTAATTTATATCATTCGTTATTTTGAAAAAACAGCTCCTCTTCGCCAGGCATGGCAATACAATAATTTCATGTTTCTTGCTCAAGGTGTACTGGCAGAAAAATTAAGTGGCAAAAGTTGGGAAACATTGATCAAAGAACAATTGTTTACACCGTTGAGGATGACAGCATCTAATACATCTATGAATGATCATGTAAAAGCAAGTGATTATTCTTTTGGATACACAGAAAGCGATGGGAAAATTAAACGTCTGCCGTTTATGAATATAGATGGTATTGCTCCGGCCGGTTCCATCAACTCCACTGCAAAAGATATGGCCAATTGGGTGATGATGTGGATCAATGGAGGCAAATTCAATGGCAAAGAAATTCTTCCTGCTGTTTATTATAATCAGGCCATCAGTTCGCAAATGGTGATTGGTGCAGGCTTACCAACCAAAGAACAACCGGATGTTTTTTTCAGCAACTACGGCATGGCCTGGTTTCTTGCAAACTACCGTGGACATTACCGTGTAGAGCATGGTGGTAATATTGATGGCTTCAGCAGCAGCACTTCATTTTTTCCTACTGACAGTATTGGTGTGTTTGTTTCCGTTAATCAAAACGGATCGCCTATACCCGGCATCATTCGCAATACCATTATGGATCGTATGCTTGGGTTGAAATTTAAAGACTGGCACCGTACACAAAAAGTTGCCGCTGATAAAGCAAGTGCCGCTGCCAAAGAACGTATAAAAGCAGACAGCTCGCAACAGAAAAAAGGAACAAGACCAACACATGCACTTACGGATTATGTTGGCACATACAGCAACGAGGCATATGGCACAGTTACAATTGATGTACAGAAAGATTCAATAACAGGAAAATTCAATGCACTTAATTTTAAAATAAAACATTACCACTTCAACTACTTTAACTTTATTCCTGTTGCAGATGGTGCAGTGGCAGATGAGGAAGATGGTATGAAGGGATTGTTCAACATCAATGTAAAAGGAGAAATTGAATCGCTCTCTCTTCCTCTGCAGGCAGGTGTAAAAGAGATTGAGTTTAAAAAGAAAGTGGAAACCATTGAAGTAAGCAAAACCGATTTGGATAAATATGCCGGTGAATATGAATTGCCCGGACCAACTGTAGTAAAGGTATTTTTAAAGGGAGAAAAAACATTGATGTTGTTTGTTCCCGGTCAGCCTGAGTATGAATTGCTGCCGGTAAAAAAAGATGTGTTCAATTTAAAAATATTGAGCGGTTTCAGTGTACGATTTGAAAAGAATGATAAAGATGAAATCACAGCCGTATATTTCATTCAGCCAAACGGCACATTTAAAGCAATGAGAAAGAAATAAACCTGATATACGAATTCAATTAACCGGCTGCATGTATTGCATCCGGTTTTTTTATGCAGCAAGCGGCATCGGCTTATTGTTTTGGATACCTGCTTCATCTGGTTTATTTTAGCATACAACCCGTTCATTCTTTAAAACAGGCGCATGAATAAAATTCTTAAACGGATTATCATCAACACAACCCTTCGAAAAAAGAGAAGAGAAGCAGGGCAGAATTTCAGCAGGTTTCAATTGGCATCGGGTTTTCGTGAATTAAAAATTAACACATTCAGGCAAATAAAAGATGCGGTACTTATAACAGCGGGGATTTTTTCTGCAGCGTTTGGATTTAAAGGATTTTTATTAACCAATCAGTTTATTGATGGCGGTGCAACGGGCATTTCATTGCTCATTTCTGCATTAACACAAATTCCATTATACTATCTGTTGATTCTTGTAAACATTCCCTTTATACTGCTGGGCTATAAAGTGGTGAACCGGAATTTTGCTATTAAAACAGCCATTGCAATTTCAGGTCTTGCACTGGTGGTGGCAACAGTTCAATTCCCAAACGTAACGAACGATAATTTATTAGTAGCACTATTTGGTGGTTTTTTTCTGGGTGCAGGCATTGGATTATCAGTAAGAGGCGGGGCCGTTATTGATGGTACGGAAGTACTGGCTATTTTCCTGAGCCGAAAACTGGGCACAACCATTGGCGATATCATTGTACTCATCAATGTACTCATCTTTTCTGCTGCTGCCTATTTTCTTTCGATTGATATTGCGATGTATTCACTTATAACTTATCTGGCTGCATCTAAAACACTCGATTTTATTGTAGAAGGTATTGAAGAGTACACGGGTGTCAGCATTATCTCATCACATAATGAAGAAATCAGAGAGATGATTATTAATACTCTGGGCCGTGGAGTTACAGTATATAATGGTAAAAAAGGATTTGGAAAAAAAGGTGAAACAAAAGATATTGATATTCTTTATACCGTTGTAACAAGACTGGAGTTAAACAAGCTCAATACGGAAATTCAGAAAATAGATCCCTTTGCGTTTGTGGTGATGAGCAGTGTAAGAGATACCAAAGGTGGTATGATTAAAAAAAGACCATTGAAACATTGATGCCGGCACCTACTTTTCAATTCTTACATTTGTTTTCAACTTTTAATTTTTCAACATGTCCATTACCATTCGTCGTGCAGTAAAAGAAGATTGTTCAAGATTACTGGATCTTGTGAAAGAGCTGGCCCTCTATGAAAAAGCTCCACAGGAAGTAACAGTTACATTAGATCATTTTATTGAAAGTGGCTTTGGCGCAAATCCCGTGTGGTGGAGCTTTGTTGCAATAGAAGATGGAGTGATACAAGGTTTTGCTTTGTATTATATCCGTTACTCCACATGGAAAGGTCAGCGTATGTACCTGGAAGATATACTTGTTACTGAACAGGCAAGAGGCAAGGGTATTGGCAAATTATTGTTTGATCAGTTAATTGAAGAAGCAAAAGAAAAAAAACTGAGCGGTATTGTCTGGCAGGTGTTGGATTGGAACGAACCTGCTATCAACTTCTATAAAAAATACAATGCAAACTTTGATGCGGGGTGGATTAACTGCAGCATAAATATATAGCTGTTAGCTTTAAGCCATTAGCTGCGAGCAATAGCAGGCTTGGAGCTAATGGCTAAGGGCTTGTGGCTTTCTTAACTCACTCCTTCCACACTCATTTCTTTGTTGATCTTTTGAACAAGTCCCTGTAATACTTTGCCGGGACCAACTTCTGTAAACCTGCTGGCGCCATCGGCAATCATTGACTGTACACTTTGTGTCCAACGAACTGCGCCGGTAAGCTGATCAATTAAATTTTGTTTGATCTCATCTTTATCCAACACCGCTTTGGCAACTACGTTTTGATAGATAGCACAGGTTGCATTGTAAAAACCGGTGCTTTCAATTTTTGCCTTCAACTCTTCACGTGCAGGTTCCATCAACGGACTGTGAAAGGCGCCTCCAACAGGTAATACCAATGCACGCTTAGCTCCGGCAGCTTTCATTTTTTCGCATGCAATATCAATTCCTTTTAATGAACCGCTGATCACTAACTGACCCGGACAGTTGTAATTGGCAGGTACTACAATTTCGCCTGTTTCCTCCTGTACCTGTCTGCATACTTCTTCTACTTTTTCATCGGCCAATGCCAATACTGCTGCCATGGTTGATGGATTCAGTTCACATGCTTTTTGCATGGCCTTTGCTCTTACACTTACCAACTGCAAGGCATCTTCAAAACTCAACACTCCGTTTGCAACCAATGCACTGAACTCGCCGAGTGAATGACCTGCCACCATATCCGGTTTTGAACCTTCAGAAGGATCTACGCTTTTATAGGCAACAACAGAATGGAGAAAAACGGCAGGTTGTGTAACATTGGTTTGCCTCAAGTCTTCATCTGTTCCATTGAACATAATATCGGATATTCTGAATCCTAAAATTTCATTTGCCTGTTCAAACAGGCGTTGAGCCGATGCGTTGTTTTCATATAAATTTTTTCCCATTCCGCTGAACTGTGAACCCTGGCCTGGAAATACAAATGCATGTTTCATGTTGGTCTATTTATCTGTCAAAAATAAAGAAGTCTGTTGCAATAAAGCAACAGACTTCTTTAAAAGAAAAGTATACGCTTTAATTAAATTTTCCGGAAATCAGTTTCAAAAATTCACTTCTGGTTGCTTCTTTCTGAAATTCACCGGAGAAAGAGGATGTAGTTGTTACAGAATTTTGTTTTTGCACACCACGCATCATCATACATAAATGCTGTGCTTCTATCACCACTGCTACACCGAGCGGATTGAGCGATTCTTTAATGGCTTCTAATATTTGTGTGGTTAAACGTTCCTGCACCTGCAATCTTCTGGAGTATACATCTACAACCCTCGCCATTTTGCTGAGTCCGGTGATTACACCATTGGGAATATAAGCAATATGTGCCTTCCCAAAAAAAGGAAGCATATGATGCTCACACATGCTGTACAGTTCAATGTCTTTTACAATAATCATTTCACTCACTTCCTCATGAAAACGGGCACTGTCAAGAATTGCTTTTGCATCCAGCTCATAACCATGTGTAAGATACTGCATGGCTTTGGCCATACGCTCCGGCGTTTTGATGAGACCTTCTCTCTCCGCATCTTCTCCCAAAAGTGTTAATGCATTCCGGTAATTGTCAACCAGGCCTTTCGTTACCTGCTCATCATATTGTTCTGTTTTTTTATAAGCCATATCTGATTGTATAAATTTTTTGATACCCTTTATTACGTTGTTTCGTTGTAACAAAATACCTGTAACATATGTAATGTTGCAGCAAGCTCTTTCAGCAAAACATCATTTATCATTCAACCTTTACGAACTCAACTATCCCGGATACTCTACAAAATTTCTTGGCGTTTCATATAACCGTATGTGCAGATCTTTATCTGCATCAATATGCGGACGCAGTAACTCAAAAATTACAATGGCAATATGCTCGGCTGTTGGGTTGAGTTCTCTAAATTCTGCTGTATCAAGATTCAGGTTTTTATGATCAAACCGTTCAATTACTTCTGCTTTAATAAGATCACTCAACACTTTTAAATCCATCACATATCCGGTTTCAGGATTTGGCACACCGGTAATTTTTACCAGCAGCTCATAGTTATGACCGTGATAAGATGGGTTGTTGCACTTTCCAAAAACGGCATCGTTTTTCTCAAAGCTCCATGAAGGATTGTACAGACGGTGGGCTGCGTTAAAATGTTCCTGCCTGAAAACCGATACTTTTTTTTGCATCATAAAACGTTGAAATAAGTTGCCCTTGTCCGTTAATTGTAATCACGTTTCAGGCTTGCCACAGTCTATAACAAGGTACGCAGTAAAAGGTTTAGCCACCAAAATATTCTACATAAATACGCTGAGTTTCATACAGCTTAATACAATGTAATTGTACTTCATTCGGCAAATGTGGAGTTAACTGTTGCCAGATGGCTTTTGCCAGATTTTCGGTAGAGCACATTTGCCCTTTCATAAAATCTACATCCATGTTCAGGTTTTTGTGATCGAGCTTTTCCAGCACATGCACTTTAATCAGTTCACTCAGTTTTTTTACATCAA
Source organism: Chitinophagaceae bacterium (assembly GCA_019752045.1). Lineage (GTDB taxonomy): Bacteria > Bacteroidota > Bacteroidia > Chitinophagales > Chitinophagaceae > Lacibacter. The sequence goes on from JAIEMP010000001.1 coordinate 127,512, forward strand.
ATAAAAAACCGGTGTCTTTGTTCACCTCACCTTTAATGGTAACAAATAATTCGTAGTTATGGCCGTGCCAGTTTTCGTTGGCGCATTTGCCAAACATGGCTTCATTTTGCTCTGCACTCCAGTTTGGATTGTACAGTTTATGGGCCGCATTAAAATGTTCGAGTCTTGTTAAGTAAACCATGCTTCACTTATTAATATTCCTCACAGCAATTGGGCGGAGAAATTAATGAGGCGCAAAGTTAATAAGATTAAGCCATTTTAGAGGTATTCTGAATTTTGTTTTAATCTTGTTCTAAAAAACCGCATGAACTGCCTCATCGTTTCTGCCACCATTCTTGAAATAAAGCCCTTTATTGAGCATTGCCGCATCAGTAACAAGCTGGATTATATTGATCTGCAACTCGATTTTCTCATTACCGGCGTGGGCTCGCTCAACAGCAGCTACGCATTAATGAAACATCTGCAGGTAAAAAAACCTGATGTAATTATTATGGCAGGAATAGCCGGAGCATTTTCAACCAAACTTTCTCTTGGCAGCACTGTTGTTATTAAAGAAGAAGCACTGGCCGATTTGGGTGTGCAGGAAAAAGACGGGTATAAAGATGTATTCGATTTAAAATTACTTGCACCAAATCAGCCTCCCTATACAAAGAAAAAATTACTGAACCCTTTTACCGTTTTGATGGAACGAACAAAATTACCAAAGGTTGGTTCTGTTACTGTAAACCAGATTACCGGCTCAAAAAAAACTGCTGAACTTTACAGCCGGAAATATAAAGCCGCTGTTGAAAATATGGAAGGTGCTGCTTTACACTTGGTATGCCTTAATGAAAATATTCCATTTGTACAGATCAGGAGTATTTCGAATTATGTGGGAGAACGGAATAAAAAGAAATGGAAATTAAAAGAAGCTGTTACCAACCTGAATACTGAATTAATTCGACTGGTTGAAAGTTTATGATGATACACAAATAATCGAATGATTAACAGACAATGAAATATACGCTTGGATTTTCACCCTGCCCCAACGACACATTTATTTTTGATGCACTGGTGAATAAAAAAATTGATACAGAGGGATTTGATTTTGATGTACAGCTTGAAGATGTGCAAACGCTGAACGAATGGGCATTACGGGGCATGCTTGATTTTTCAAAAATCAGTTACGGTGTTTATCCGCTTATTAAAGAAGGGTATCATTTATTGCAAAGCGGAGGAGCTTTAGGTAAAGGAGTTGGGCCACTGTTAATTTCTAAATCTCCTGTTAATGATCTCCATAAAGCTATTGAAACAGGTTCCATAGCAATACCAGGCAAAAACACCACGGCCCATTTTTTATTTATGCAGGCATTCCCGAATGCAGCCAATAAAAAGTTTATGGTCTTTTATGAAATTGAAGAGGCAGTATTATGCGGCAAAGTGGATGCAGGTGTGATTATTCATGAAAACCGATTTACTTATCAGCAAAAAGGATTGCTGAAGTTGATTGATCTTGGGGAATATTGGGAACAAACAACAGGCTACCCCATTCCGCTTGGCGGCATTGTTGCACATCATCGCATAAACAAATCAACACAAAAAAAAGTTGATGGCCTGATTCGTAAAAGTGTGGAGTATGCTTTTGCAAACTATCCTTTTGTCTCAGAATATGTAAAACAACATTCACAGGAAATGAGTGAAGAGGTGATGCGGATGCACATTGATCTCTATGTAAATAATTATTCACTTAATTTGGGTGATGATGGCATGAAAGCAGTTGAGTGTTTAATGCAGATTGCATCAACCCGTATGTAATAATTATTTTTTCAGCGCTTTTGCATACACTTCCAGACAACGTTTTCTTGCAACTTCATGTACCACTACCGGCTTTACATATTCAAACCCTTCAAACTCCGGCACCCACTTACGGATATACTTTAATTGCGGATCGAATTTCTGTGTTTGTAAATACGGGTTAAAAATGCGGAAATAAGGCGCTGCATCACAACCACTGCCTGCAGCCCATTGCCATCCTCCATTGTTTGCCGCTAAATCAAAGTCCAATAATTTTTTTGCAAAATAGGCTTCGCCCCATCGCCAGTCAATGAGTAAATGTTTGGTAAGAAAAGAGGCCACAATCATCCGCACACGGTTGTGCATAAAACCTGTTTCGTTCAGCTCACGCATACCTGCATCAACAATGGGATAACCCGTTTGGCCATTGCACCATTTGTGAAACTCATCTTCATTATTGCGCCACTCGATCAGATCATATTCTTTTTTAAATGCTTTATCTTTTCCCACATGAGGAAAATGCCAGAGGATCATGTGATAAAAATCACGCCAGATCAGTTCATTCAAAAAACTTTCGTTCATGTCTTTTACATGCCGTGCAAGCTCACGAATACTGATGGTTCCAAAACGAAGATGAACACTTAGCCTGCTTGTTCCCTGTAAGGATGGAATATCCCGTTGCTCTTTATACTTTACTATAATTTCATCGCTTACCTGTGATGATGGAAATGCTGAACCGGTTTGTTGAAAGCCCATTTGTTGTAAAGATGGAATTGGTTGTGCAGGCTGCTGATAAAAATGATTGAAATATTTTTCTGTTGGATAACACTCCAAATAAAACTCATTCAGTTTTGCTTTCCATTTTCTGCTGTAAGGTGTAAACACAGTATATGGCTTTCCATCATCCTTCAATATTTCCTCTTTATCAAAAATCACCTGATCTTTAAATGTATGAAACGAAGTACCTGCATCATTTAGCAACTGTAACACCTGTGTATCCCGTTCAGCAGCATAAGGCTCATAATCATAATTGGTGAACAGCTTTTCTATTTTATACTTCAATAACAACTGACGCATCACTTCCACCGGTTCACCATAGTGCACTTCCATGCTGCTGCCCATTTGCAGCAATTGATTCTGCATGGAAGAAACGGCCTGATGGATGAACTCAACCCTTCGGTCGCCCTTATCATCCAGTTTCAACAGAATGTTTTGATCAAAAATAAACAAAGGAACAACCGGCAACCCTTCTTTTAATGCGTGATACAATGCGGCATTGTCGTGCAAACGCAGATCTCTGCGGAACCAGCAAATATTTACATTCTGTTTAACCATGCTGTATTAACGGAAATAAGCGAAAAAAGTTTACTTGAATAAGGGCAAAAGATGAGTGTGAAAGAAATGAGCGGCCTGCTGAAAACTATAACTCTTTTGACCAAATAATTTTACCCATCTGATACCGTACATGGCATTGGTTAAAAACAACTCGTCTGCATGCAGAAGGTCGGTAACCGAATAAGCGCCTTCCACAATTTGTACATTTGCTGAGTGTAACTGAGCAATTAAGTAATTCCGCATTACCCCATTCACTCCACCTTCTTTTAAATGCGGAGTATGCAGCACATTGTCTTTCAAAAAAAACACATTCGCAATGGTTGCATCGCAAATACGCTGGTGTTGATTAAGTACCAATGCTTCGTTCCATTTTTGCTGCTTTGCAAATTGTGCTGCCAAGGCGTAGAGTTGATAATTATTACTTTTGAGATTAGAAAATGCATCACAGGATTTCCAGCCATCTTCAAACAAACCGATATCCAACCCGTTTTCATTCATGCTGAATTCTTTATTTTCAATTGGCCAGCACTGAATTATATAGTTGAATGAAGTTGATGGCGTTTCCCACAAGCCCCCTTCTCCCTTACAAACTGTTATACGCACTCTTGCAGCATCTGTACATTTATTTTTTTGTGCTAATGCCAACACCTGTATTTTCAATACATCGCTGTTGAAATGTGCCGGTGCAGAAAAATACAATTGAGGCAATGATGTAATCAAACGGTTCCAGTGTGCATTCCATAACGGCAGTTGATTGTTTTGCAAACGGATGGTTTCAAACAAACCTTCTCCATACCGAAAGGACCGGTTATCGGGATGAATGATTGCTTCATTTATACTGATGATTTTACCGTTATAGTTGTAATACATGATTGGGTGAGAAATAGAATACAAAAATAAAGAAAGGGGCGACACCTTTCAGTATCGCCCCGGCAGTTGGTTTCAGTTTCGGCTTTTTAACCTTCTATAATGTTATGCTTAACAGCATACAAAATTAATCCGGCAGTTGACCTTGCTCCTATTTTTGATTTCAGTTTGTCTCTGATTGCTTCCACAGTTCGTGGACTTAAATCAACAATATCAGCAATTTCTTTTGTACTTTTTTCTTCGCACATGAGGCGCAGGATATTGATCTCTTTATCATTGAGTTTCACATCATGCCCCATCACAGAATCGCCTTGGCGTTTCATTTTTAAGCCATCAATTAATGCCTTATTGGTCAGGGTGTTGAAGAAATATTCCTGCTCATGACAGGTTTTAATGGCTTCATAAATCACTTCACTGTCAGAATTTTTTGTGAGATAGGAGTTTGCTCCTAATTCCATCAGTTTGGTTATCATGGTATGCTCATCGTGCATGGTGAGCATAATGATTTTTATTTCGGGATACAATCGCTTTACTTCGGGTAAAGTTGCAATTCCATCCATAATCGGCATTTGTACATCCAGCAAAATCACATCGGGTTGAATTGATTTGAGCATGTTGAGCAAATGCATTCCATTATCAGCCTCAAAAATAACCTGGATGTCCTTTTTCATACCTAAGGCAGTTTTTACGCCTGCACGGTATAATACGTGGTCATCTGTAATGGCTACTTTAATTGTGTCTGTGGATTGTTCGTTTGGTTTAACGGTTTTCATTACGTACATAGGGTATGGGTTAAGAACGTATTTATATTATCTATCGCAATGCAAATTGACAAATTTTAACTGATTTTTTATTGGTACTACTACCTGACTTTAAACTTGTGGTTTTTACGCAGGCTGTTTTATTCGATCAAACGGTTGCGCATTCCGTACACAATTAAGCCGGCAATAGTCTTTGCCCCCACCTTATTTTTCATGTTTTGGCGGATGGTTTCAATGGTTCGTGGGCTTAGAAAAACGAGTTTGGAAATTTCCTCGGTGGTTTTGTCTTCGGAGAGCAGTTTGAGGATCTGGAGTTCTTTGTCAGAAAACTTAGTGGTATTTGGATAAAACTGCTTGACGGTCTTTTTGTAGTTGAGCTTTAACAAAACGGCCTGATTCACCAGTTCATTAAAGTAAAAATCCTCGTTCATACAGGTGAGGATAGCTTCGTAAATTTCGTTAGGATCTGTTGTTTTTGTGAGGTAGGCATTGGCACCCATTTCCATCATTTTGCTCACCATCTGCTGGTCATCATACATACTCAGCACCACAATCTTTACTTCTTCATGCTCTTTACGTATCAGCTGCAGTGCATTTACACCATCCAGCTCCGGCATGCGGATGTCCATCAGTAAAATATCCGGCTTTTTAATAGCAAGCTTATGCATCATATCCTTGCCATCTTCAGCCTCCCAGATTAGTTTGAGGTGGGCTCTTCCGCCCAATGCCATTTTGATACCATCACGAAAGATTTTGTGATCGTCTGCAATGGCGAACTTAATGTTTGTTTCGAGAGACATGGGATATTGTGGTTTTTAGGTATTGCAAAGTACTCTACTATATCCAAACTTCAAAGAATGTAAGGGGAATTCTGCTGTAAAGGCAGGAAGATTTGGCTGAAATGATCCTTTCAAAAAGCATAATGGAGCATTATGCATTCCTTTTTGTGCTAAAACCACCTTGGTAATCTGATTAGAAATAATAAAAAAATAGGCTTAATTTAAATAAGAACCTCTTATCCCTGTTCGGAATAATGGTTTCTCTACCAATATAAGTCACATTAGAAACGATGGCCAATTGTAAAAGATAACGATGAAATGTTGTCACCATTTGTGTCGAATTGAAACGAACCAGAAAGCCCTATTACTATTTTATTTGAAATAATGAAGTTATAGGCTATTTGAGGCGATAGCCCTATTGCAAGAGTTTTTTGTGGTGTCCGATTATTGAAAATAATTACCGGAAAAGGTAAGCTTGTAATTGGCTCATATAAAATTATAACATTATCATAGTAGGATGATGATTGATACCTTAATGGAACCCCGATTTTAAATAATAATGAATTCTTATCTGATTTAATAAAGTCATATCCGAATGAAAAAACTGTTTGAAAACCAGCTGTTGTATATCGGATGGAGCCGTCAATTGCATTTCCTGATGGATATTCAAACAATAAGGGAATATTTCCATCATGAATTGTGCTGCCCAATGATAAACTCCAGATTAATCTTTGTTTAATCTGTATATTGTATTCTACACTAAAGCCCCAACCTCTGATATCACCAGTTCCATGGATAGAACGGGAAATATTCAGGTTTAAGCTTTTTTGAGCAATACAGTTCGTTGAAATTAAAAAAAGATAAATAAGGAGGAAAAATTTTCATTGTTGCCATTTGAAAAAATTGTAGAATAAATTTAGTTTAATTTAAAAAAAACATACCGTTATTCCAGTTCGAAATAACGGTATGCTCTATCCACTTTTCAGAAGTTTTAATTCGTGCTGTAAATTGATAATATGGGCTGAGATTGATTCTTCAACCCATATTGCATAAATACTATCATTCCCAGAAATATTTGTTTATTATTACCTTTATTTAATAATTATTATGTCTAGTCACAACGAATAAAGGTCTTTAGCAAATCTTAAATTCCAGAAAGGAATAAGTGTTTTTGGAATCTCACTTTTTTCAATCTTATTAAGCAAGAATAATCTAATCCCTGAAATTAAAGGATGATAAATAATTCCATAAAATAATAAACTAATTGTAAAAAATACTGAGGTTATATCTCCTTTTTTCAGAAATAAAATTAATAGTAATAATGGAGTTATTATCATGAAGTAATAAAAAAATGAAAACTTTAAATTCATAATTAGTAAAATTAAAAGTTATAAACAATTTTTGGCGGCACAAGCAGCTGCGATTGCAACAGCGGTTTGAGGTAAAAAAGCTGACTGTATTCCTAACCATACCGAAGTCCATCCATGATTGGAATAAGCATCAGCTATACAATTTGCAGTAGCTTGCCCACAATCAAAAACTCTCTGTTGAAAATTTACATGACTATATCTAGAATTCATAACTTCTACTTTATTATCATGTATTATCAAGTGTAACAGAGTTCCACTCTCCAAGTCATAATACTTTATAGACTTTCGATTCTCAATTGCAACAAGTTTGGGGCTTCCAATTTTATCTCCATTTCTAACAAGCATAAAAGTATATATTATTTCTGTATCTCTTGTTTTTAAATTTACCCCAAGAGCTTCGCCGATTTGTCCTTTTTCTGAAGCAATAAATGATTTATTAAAATCAACTTCATTCATAATAATGTTTGGATCAATCTGATGAATTGAATTAATGAATGAACTTAAACTTGAAGAAATCTTTATTACAGTTTCGTTGTCATTCAAAAATGAAAATTGAAGATTTTCCGGTTTTATTAACTCTTCTGTTTCAGCTTTTTTATTACAAGCAGAGAAAATAAAAATTACCAAAAGAGAAAGCATCAAATGTGTTTTTTTCATTTTGTAAAAATTTTTAAGTTTTCCTACCTTCAGATTAAGCGCTGTGTCAGAATATTCCGCTGAAGGCATGATTTGATTTTCTTCTTATTCTTCTGCGTCATTTTGCAAGGCTCTTTTCGTCCTGTTTTGATAGTAGAAGTTAGATTTTTGAAAAAGCATTTATGCCAACTAAACTTTTTTTATTTATGAATGCTAAAAAATGAGCATTACGAGGGATTGTTTTTGGAATTTAACTGAACTCAACTTTGCCAGTGGTAAACTGCCAGGCATCAGCATTCCCATACGGTTACCAGCCGTAATATGTTTCAAAAAGGTGTTTCTCAGAGATAACAACATCTCACTAAACCACATATCTCAGTTTTATATTAATTAAGCCCAATTTAAAAAGGTGTTCTTCCCTAACTGAGCAAAAAGAAACTAAACAAACAAAGCAGGTCATGTAAGCCTGTTAGCTTCCATTTTCATTTGTAATCTCAAAACTAATAGCTGCAGAAAACAAAGCAAAGAGAAAAACATCCGCATTTAAACGTTTTTTTCTCCGTTGCAAAAAGGGAAAAGTTTAGTTACTTCATGTTGTGGAGCAATAATAATATTTGATCTTATATGCATACTGCTGACATAATTCTTGATTATATTTTACACCTCACTTGTATTACAGCAATTATCATAGGCTCAATTAAAATAAAAGAGCGCTCTCTTTTTTTGATACTTTTCGTCCTTATGATGTCTGAAATAAGCAACGCAGCGAAGTTATTTGGATACTCACCTCTGCTATTCTGGAATATTTTTATATTCACCGAGTTTACTTTATACATTCTTTACTTAGGTTTTTTGATACACAGAAAACAATTTGTTTTTCTAATTTCGTTATCACTCCTGAGTTTTTCTTTGTTTCTCAGTAATCCTGACATCGGTTATGAAACTTTTAGTGTTCATTCGTTGCTGCTCATTATTGCACCTCCATTAATAATTATACTGGGTTGTTTTTTTTACCTTAGAAATACTTTATTAGCTGATTATAAGTCAGATTTCTTTACCCTTTCATCTTTTTGGCTAATTCTTGGCTTTTTATGTTTATTTCTGGTACGTGTGTTATGCCAGGCCTCCTCATTCATTTTATACAATAACCAACCAATGTTCAGAGAATTATCCGGGAACATCATTCAAACTTTTTATATACTATTTTATTTATTTTCAATAAAAGCCTTTTTATGCAGCAAACGGAAATACAGATGATTGTGTTTCTTATTTTTATCGTGCTTTTTGTTCTAATGCTTTTTGCATTAATTGTACTTATCTTTTTTGCTTACAGAAAAAAACAGGCATTGCACTTTGAAAAAGAAAATATCCTTAAAGCTGAACATGAAAAACAGCTCATTGCCAGCCGTATGGAAATTCATGAATCAACCTTAACAGAAATATCCCGTGAAATTCACGATAATATAAACCTGTCTCTAACTCTCGCCAAGCTGCAGTTAAATACCATTTCATGGAATGATGTGGATGCAAGCAAACTCGTCGTTTGTTCCTGTGCCGACCTGATAAGTAAAACCATTGATGAGCTGAGCAATCTTTCACGTAGCCTTAATGCAGATATTATTACATCGCAGGGATTAATCAATGCTCTGGAAGCGGAGGTTGAACGAATTAACCGTTCTGCAAAGATTAATATAATGATGCATATTTTTGGCAAAACCAAATTTCTTGAATCACAAAAGGAGCTGATCCTTTTCCGCATCATACAGGAAGCTCTACAGAATATTATTAAGCATGCAGCCGCAGGAGTTGTTCGGTTTGATCTGTATTTTCAGGAAGAAGAGTTGCAGATCTGTATTGCCGATGATGGAATTGGATATTCTGCGCCTCACTCAAAACAAAATGGCGCAGGTATTACCAATATGCAGGCAAGAGTGGCCGCATTAAAAGGAAATTTCAAATTAAAAGGTATTCAGAATAAAGGAACAACAATTACTATAACAATTCCCTATACCGGTATATGACAGATGATCAACAAAAAATAAAAGTGCTGATTGCAGACGATCATGTGCTGCTCCGAAATGCGCTTGCCAGCTTAATTGATCGTTTTCTTACCTGCCGGGTTGTTTTCGAGGCAGGAAACGGGTTAGAAGTAATGAAATGCTTAAAAAGCGGGAACATACCCGATATTATTCTGCTCGATCTGAATATGCCTGAAATGGATGGGTTTGAAACAGCAGAGCAGCTACAGCTTCAATACCCGGATATTAAAGTGATGGCTGTAACAATGTATGACTCAGAGCTATCATTGATTCGTTTACTGCAATTTTCTGTAAAGGGGTTTCTACGCAAAGATATTCAGCCTGCTGAACTGAAAACTGCCATAGAAACACTGCACAAAGAAGGTTATTATCATTCCAATTATCTTGGAAGCAAGCTCTCGGGTTTGTTTATAAAAGTAAAAGAAAATAAACGTAAAATTGATGAAGCCCTGTTACAGGAGGAAGAATTAATTTTTTTGAAGCATGCCGCAACTGATAAAACCTACAAAGAAATTGCCATGACTATGGCATTAAGTCCAAGGGCAATTGACCGTTTAAGAGACCAATTATTTGTAAAATTAGATGTTAAAAGCAGGGTTGGACTGGCAATCTATGCAGTAAAGAATGGAATTATAAGATTTTAAATTGAATGCAGGTCTTTTAAAATCAGTTGAAGTTTTATAGAAATGAGCTTACGTTAATTGCAGTTTTTTCAATAATTTTACATCGCAAGTTAACCGAAGATCTTTTAGTAAGGAACTATACAATTTAGCTAGCCAACACACCTCGTCTAGGCAATTTGAGCAATTTTACTAAGTATTTTCACTTACTCACATTTTTTGCACATCGCACTCCTACGTAGAGCTTTTCCCAATCATTAATCGTTAATTCACTATTACTAAACTAGTAATTTTACGCAAAACTAATCGTATTATTGCTTTAGTCTTATTACTTATTTAATAGGATTAAAATTATAACTAATTGAATTATAATAATATAATAGAAAGCGATTACCTTATCCACATCCCTGCCTCTTGCGCAGCTATTCAATTTTCAAAAATTTAGCAGCATTAATATAACTTCTCAAACCTACAACTATGCAAAAAGAATTACTTCAAAAACCCCAGATTGAGGCCATTGGTAAGCACATTGGCTATGAAGCCGGCGAAGAAATGGTAAAACGTTTTTACGACAAACATCCTGATCAGGCTTTTGGTCACATTGTAGGCCGTGAAATCATTGAAAAAATCTTAGCTCAGCCTGATTGTGCTGGAATTGGTGTATTACCTGCTTACAATGACCAAGGTCAACGTCAGCTGGTATTTGTTGGTTTAACAAGCAATGGCAAACCAATATTACAGTTCAATGTAATTAACATGGCTGGTCAGATTGTAAGTGAAGAGGGACTAGTTGCTGACCGTTTTGTAACTGATTCTTGGGGTGCCAAATAGAATAAAGAATCCTTTAATTACTGTTTTACTTTCTTCTTCAGTATATTTGAAACATAAACAAGTATATTGAAATATATTGAGCTCATCGCAAAGTTATCTTTTCTTTTACCTGTTTTATTCTTCTTTCTTTCTAAATCAGAAAAATCGAGAATAAAACAGGTAATTTTTTACTTTGCCTCATATATAATTCTACATGAGGTAATATATACATACCTTAAATACAGGTATCCTGAAATTGGTTTTCTTTTTAATTTAATTTACATTCCTGTTGAATTTATCTTCTTATCTTATTTTTTTAGGATTTCGTTCTTGAAACACTTAAACATAAAAATTCTAAGAATTATTACAATTGCTTTTATTACGTTCTGGGTAGTTTCCTCTTTAGTATTAAAGCAAGCATCATTTGATTCCATTGTTAATACGGTTGAATCCTTAATAATTTTATTTTACTGCATTTTGTATTTTAATGAACAGATTAAGCTCCCTCAAAGTGTTTTTATTTATACACAACCGTCCTTTTGGATCACATGCGGTATTTTTCTTTTTACTTCCGGTACTTTTTTTGTTTTTGTTTACAGACAAACTTCCTGGCATATAGAAGAGTTTATTTTTCAATATGCATATATTCATGCAATAAGTTTTATTCTCAAAAACGTCCTTTTTTCGATAGCAATGTTTATAAACCCTTCAAAAACACCGTATACTGACAATTCTGTTACTCTTGTTTAGATTAAACTATACTTCCCAAACCACACTTTACATTCATGTTTTTTTTACAAGCTTCAAACCCAACTAATACGACCTATGTAGTGTACCTTGGTACATTTGGGATGCTGCTGCTTGCTGTTGGGTTGATTGTATTCATTGTTTTTCATCAGCGTAAAGTTATATATTACCAACTGCGTATGAAAAAGATGCAGGAAGAGCAGCAGCAAATGATGCTTCAGGCATCTATCCAGAGCCAGGAAGAAGAAAGGCAGCGGATTGCAGCCGATCTGCACGATGATGCAGGTCCACTTTTAGCCACGGTTCGTCTTTATCTCAATGAAAATCTCATTCATCAGGACCAGGGAACACAGCTCCAGAGCATTTACAATGCCAAGCAGATTATTGATGATACCATTCAGCTGATCCGGAATATGTCTCACAGCCTGATTCCACCTACCCTCAAAAATTTCGGGCTGGAAAGTGCGGTGAATGACATGTTTCAAAAGATCAACGGAAGTGGTTCTATCAGCGCAAGTGCACGTTTCCATGAGTATAAGCGGCGTTTAAAACTGGAGTATGAACTATCTATCTTCAGGGTACTGCAGGAGCTTGTGAATAATACCATCAAGCACAGTCATTCCAGTTTTATCCATCTCACACAAAATAAAACTGATCAGCATATATACATCCGGATGCATCACGACGGAGAAGGTCTTACACAAACAGAATATGAAAAGCTGCGGGATACACCCATGGGCATGGGATTAAAGAATATTCACAGTCGTATTAAAATTTTAAATTCTAAAATTCTGTTTGAAAAAGATGCATCCAATACTTATTACAAAGTAACCATTGAGATTCCAATGGAAGCCATGTTGTAATTGGATAAAAAGACTAACTTTATAGCATACATCTATGAGTCAGATAAAAGTAGCAATTGCCGACGATCACCAGATATTCAGGAAAGGAGTTATTCTTTCCCTGCGTTCGTATGCAAACATCAAATTTGTTTTAGAAGCCGAAAACGGAGAAGAATTACTGGCAGGTTTGGCAGAAGCCCAGCCGGATGTTATTTTAATGGATCTCCGCATGCCGGGTAAAGATGGTATAGAAACCACAAAGGCTGTAAACAAGTTATTTCCGCACATGCATGTATTGGTACTCACCATGTATGAAGATGAGCGTTTTGTTACACACTTAATGGAAAACGGAGCCAACGGATACCTCCTCAAAAGTTCTGACCCTGCAGAAATTAAAAAAGCAATTTTAGAAGTATATACCAAAGGATACTACCTGAATAATTTTGTAAACCGCATACTGCTCAAAAAATCGCACAATAAAGTAAAAGCCATCCCTACTTTAAACAGCGAAATTCAGATCTCTGATAAAGAGAAGCAGGTTATACGTCTTTTGTGTATGGAATACACGGCCCAGGAAATTGCGAAAGAAATGGAAATCAGTCCCAGAACTGTTGAAGCAATTAAAGACCGTTTAATGGAACGTTTTGGTGTAAAAAACTCTGTAGGTCTAGTGTTTTTTGCTATGAAGAATTCATTAATTGATTAATTCGCTTCTCCTAATTCTTTCTGAATATGATCGTATAACAAAGACTCCTTCAACATATTTTTCATATACTTTGCAAGTTGAGGATTGATTGTTTCAATTATCCGTATGTCAGCCAAGCCCATTTCATAAGCTGCTTCAATTGCATGCCGGTCATTTCCCAATTCAATAATTGTATTTTCTTCATTTTTCAACCGGTCGTCCTCCAGATCTTTAAAATCATCGAGCAATAAAATAGGTCTGGCAACAGCATACCAGTAGGGCAGAAAGTGCTCAACCCAGCTATCGGACAGAGGAAGATCGAGTATTGTAAACAAAAAACTGTCTGACCGGGCAAGCGCTTTATGAGTAGTTTCAAATGTAAAATGTGTTGTGCTGCCTCCTTTCACTAAAGCAAACAAGTCGTCTGCAAGTTTTTGTTGTTTTATTTTACCGTTCAAAAGAGCTTGCATTTCCTGCAGAAATACATCAAAGCTGTATTCATTATTTTCATACCGCATAAAACGGTCAAACCCTTTCTCCATCAATGTCACATGATCATCTTCTAATAATATATCCTCAGAAACACCGAGTTTACACAAAAGATCATACACAAGCGGAATGGTTAAAAAACCAAACCCTCCGGAAATATATACCCGTTTATTACGCCAAAAAAGATTGTCTTGAGGAATTGCCCGCTCATTTGCAAAGTAATCTGCAATCTCAGCGTTTATTCCCAGGTTGTCTTGTAATTTTCTTGAGGTTATGACCATTCTGTTTATTTTTAACGGTATCAGTTCCCGTTGCAATTGCCTGATTTTTCCGGTTAATGACTGCTGAGATTGAATCGGTAATGGGCTTTAATAAATCAGGCCGTTTCAGGTAAAAGTTATAACTGTGTGTAAATTCATTCCGTGTAATTTGATGCAGTTGAAAAACTTTTAAAAATAATGCTGCATTTCCCTCGGGCAGCTTAACTGAGGTATCTCTTAATGCCCTTTCATTATTATACACATCTGCAATTAAAATATCAGTTAAAACCACTCTCATTTTATCGGGCTTCAGAATATCATCAGGTACCTTATTTTTTTCTGAGCACGACCCCGAAAGAACAATCAACACAATAAGCGTCAGGAATAGTTTCATTTCAGTTCCTGTTTGTATTTGTTTGAATTACTGACATCAAGACGGCTTAAGATTTCAACTACCCTGGATTTATCCTGTGGAGGTAATTTCTTAAACAGATTAATCAGCTCATCCATTTTTCCCAGCATAAAAAACTGTACAATCATCAAATTGGGAGTTTCCCTGTTTAGATTGTCCAGATAAATGAGTGCATTCAATACTTCTGAACGGGCTGAATTTTCATCCTCATACAGCACATCAAAACCCCTTCTGTAATAATTATAATACACATCATGGATCACCGCATACCTGTTATTAATCAGGTTTTCCGACAGCCAGTAGCGGTTTCTGTTATTACTTTCAAACGCTTTCCATCCCGAAATTTTTGTTGCATCAGGTGCATTATTTACAATATTCAATGCTTTTTGAAAAAAAGGATCGCCCCCACGCATTGAAAAAGAATCGTAATCAAATCCAATAATGATATAAGCGTAATAAGCAATAACAGCCGTAAGATTTGACATCAACGGGTCGGTTCCGGTAATTCTGTTTTCGTTAAATTCAAGCGATTGAGATTCAAGATACTTAAAATCTAAATTCGGATCCTGAAAGTTGATGATGGGCGAAAGATAAGTAGTTGAGTAAACAGGTCGTCCCACCTGAATGGTAAGGTTGGCAGTAAATACATTTAACTCCGGCATCTCCTGCAGCGTAATTAAAAACTGACAATTAATTTTTTCACCCGGTTTAAAATTATCACTCCCCCATTTCCGGTTGTTAATGAAATTAGCAAGCGAAGTTTCAAGTGTACGGAAAATCTTATGATCAATGGTAGTTGGAATCTGATTATCAATAACCCGTACCCTTGCATTCAGTTCCTGCGAATAGGAATAGATATTTATAAAGCAACAAAGAACAAAAAGTTGAACTACTTTATGCATGCATCAGTTTTTTGAGTGTATCAGTAATATCTGCAGCCACTTCTTTTTTTGACTTAAGTGAAAATGCATATTCATTTTCGTGTTTATCGAAAATAGTAATCTTATTTGAGTTGCCGCCAAAACCGGCACCGGTATCATTTAATGAATTTAAAACAATCATATCTGCATTTTTCGATTGAAGCTTACCCAGCGCATATGCTTTTTCATTCGATGTTTCTAAAGCAAACCCAACCAACCATTGTCCCGGTTTTTTTATCTTACCTAAACTCCCAAGAATATCTGTTGTTTTCTTTAATTCTATAGTAAACGAATTCTCTGCCTTCTTTATTTTTTCATTGAATTTATTTACCGGCGTATAATCTGCAACAGCAGCAGACATGATTGCTATCTGACAACGCTCAAAGTGCTTGATACATGCCTGATACATTTCATCGGCAGTCTGTACTCTGATGATCTGTTCCGGCAAAAGATGAATAGGCTGGAATGAAGGGCCTATCACCAGCAACACCTCAGCGCCTCTTCTTGTTAGTTCCTCTGCTAATGCAATACCCATTTTACCACTGGAATGATTGCCGATAAAACGAACCGGATCAATTGCTTCGTAGGTAGGGCCTGCCGTAATCAATACACGAACTCCTGCAAAGTCATTTTTTTTCAAAAAAAAACCCTGTACCTGCTCTAATATCAGTTCAGGCTCTGCCATTCTTCCTTCACCATGTAAGCCACTGGCCAGCTCTCCCTTTTCAACCGGAATAATAATATTTTGATAAGAAGTCAATAAAGTGAGGTTACGTTTAGTAGCAGGATGCTTCCACATATCCTCATCCATTGCAGGAGCAACCATCACAGGGCAGGTTGCGGATAAATACACTGCAAGCAATAAGTTATCGCAGGCACCACTTGCCATTTTTGCAAGTGTATTGCAACTCAATGGGGCAATCAACATTAGATCAGCCCATCTGCCCAAAGCAACATGGTTCGACCAGCTGTTTTCTTCAAACAAATCAACTAAAACGGCATTGCCGGAAAGTGTTGACAAAACCAGAGGTGATACAAAATCTTTTGCAGCAGGTGTCATCATTACTTTAACTTCTGCCCCTTCTTTAACCAGCAAACGGAGTAACAAAATAGATTTGTAAGCTGCAATACTGCCTGATATCCCTAATACTATTTTCTTTCCTTTTAAGTTCATGCAAGTGTAAAATAGTGTAAAATCGTTAATTAAAAAATGGCAATGGCGGCCAATGGCCGCCATTTATTATGTAGAAGCAGATCACTTAATTAAACAGATCATTATCTGCACGACGGTGATATACTTTATCATCCATAAACTCCTGCGTTGCAAGCAGAGCAGGGTTGGGCATGCGTTCGTAAGCCTTTGAAATTTCAATTTGCTCTTTATTCTCATGAATTTCTTCCAGACTGTCTGTATGGCTTGCAAACTCTTCCAGCTTATTATGCAATTCTTCTTTCAATGAAATATTGATCTGGTTTGCACGCTTTGCAACTACTGCAATAGATTCGTACAGGTTACCTGTCTTAGCTTTTAAATCAGCCACATTCTTTGTTTCAACCACACTGCTTGTATTGGCACTAACTTTTCTTATCAGTCTGCTCATTGGTAATAGCTTTTAAATTGTTTTTTGATTGATTGAAATATTTTTCTGCGTCTTTTACAAGTTTACTCTCCGGAAAGCGATCAAGAAAATCATAGTACTCTTCAATCACTTTTTCAAAACGCTCTCTTTGTTTTTCTTCTACACTCATCCCTGCATACATGAAATAAGACTTAATGATCATTAACTTATATTCATCCGCTTTCTTCGATTCAGGATAGCTGTTTAACAGATTTGTATAACTGATGGCAGCTGCCCTGTAAGAGGCCACATTATAATACAATTCTGCACTTTTAAATTCCTTCAGTTCAAGCTTTTCGTAACATTCTTCAATGATCTTTTTTGCTTCTTCAGTATTGGCAGACTCAGGATAATTATTGAGATGGGCCTGCATAAAGCCAATTGCCTTTTCTGTTGGTGTTTGATCCAGTTCAACACGGGGAGATTGTTTAAAGAAGCAATTTGCCCTCATAAAATCAGCATCTGATGCCCGCTGGCTTTTAGGAAAAACTTCCAGAAATCCTTTAAACAGGTTTTCTGCATTGCCGTAATCCTTTTGATAAAAAGCGCAATACGCATATTTATAATAAAGATCTTCAAATCGGGGATCATTCCTTAATAAGGGGAATAAATCCTCGTACAGAATCTGTGCTTTACTGTACTTTTTATTTGCATAATACTGCTCGGCCATACCGAGTTTGTATTCTACATCCTTGTTCTTGAGGATTTTGGCAACAGAGTTTTTGTTGCAACCCGCAAGTATAAGCACGGCACTAAAAACGACTAACAACCTTGTACAATTCATAAAAGCGAGCAAAGTTAAGATTTTCGGGCAAATTAGCCTTATCCTTTTTGTAATGTAGGGAACAGCGGTTAATCTTTTCATAAAGAAAGCCCTCCGGATAACCGGAGGGCTTTTTATATGCAGTTAGTTTATGAATTACTTCTGCTCAGCACGGAGCTCAACTACTGAAGGATCTCCTTCATGACAATCGTATTGTGCAACCACACGATCTGCACTGATACCTTGTACTTCAACCAAGTACTTCACGATTGCATCTACACGCTTTTGACCCAGAGACTGACCTGATTTGCTCTTAGCAGCGCTACCGCAAACGATCAGTTTACAAAGTGGGTTACCACGGAGTGAAGAAGCTACACTTCCTACTAATGCCTTCGCTTCTGCACTTAATGAGCTTGAGTTACCGGCAAAGTTAATGCTCGGAAGATCAACCAGATTACAAGCAGGAGGAGCAACTACAGGATTTTTGCAGCACTCAGGATCAGGACACTTACCAACACCATCAGCATCTACCGGCTGACACTGCGTTGGAGTGATCAATTCCTTGTCTTTACAATCAGGAACACCATCACCATCAGTATCACGGCTTACACCATGTGTATCTACAGGACAACCTGCAGGGGTATTTGGCTCGTTATCGAACTGATCTGTAACACCATCGCCATCAGCATCATCCAAAACTGGTTTTGGAAGCTTCATGTGACGAGGAGCGTTTAACTCATTGTAAGCATAATCCAGAGGATTTAACCACCAAAGAGGTTCAACTGCTTTTGCACCAAGGCTATAGTTCAGATTTACATTTGTATAATGCCATGCATCAAAGTCACGTGTCATTGCAGCATCACCCAATGATGCTTCCTGCCAACGCTGACCATCTAATAAATCGTCGTTTGACCAGCTGAGAATTTCTTCTACACCAACACTAAAGCGTCTGCTCAACTTAAATCCTACTCCAAATCCAACCTGAACAGTTGGCTTAAAGGTCATGTCAAACAGCTTAGGACGGCGTAATTGGTGACCATCAGCAGAACTTTCGTAAACTTTATCCATTCCAGCTCTTAAATCACGTAAGATGTCGCCTCTGTTCTTATTAGCAACTTCATACTTGTTTAACACAGAGCGGAAAAGAGCATTGTAAGGCAAACCTGCAGCGTCAAAGGCATCAACCTTAGATTCGTAGATTAAACCACCAATACCACCAATACCGTATACAACAAAACCGGTTTTGGCTTTATGAAAACGAATATTGTTTAATGTGATGATACCTTGTAAGGCTAACTGGTGAGAAACTGTTCTGTAGTTATAATAAACAGGGTCTCCCTGTAACTGCCCTACCGGATAAGGTAAAAATCCGTTTGTGCTTTGCAGCTGACGGAGGTTACCGCTGTTGGGAGGACTTTGCACATTGATTGGAGCAATATAGTTATTTCTCCAAGCCGGGTTTTTTGCATAGTTATATGCAGGTAACCAATTCATGCCTTTTGCTATACCACCGTGGTAAGCAAGTCTTGCAGAGAAAATATAACCGAATGCCTTTCTAACGTGAGCACCCCATCCAATTTGTGGAACACGTGCACTAACATCTCCGCTGATTGCAACATTACCAACACTTAACCCAATTTCCCACTGATTACGTGGCTTTGCAGGGAAGGGGTATTGGTTTTGCAAAAATTCGCTTTGCTGAGATTTGCCGTTTTTTGGAATGAGAGAAGAATCCTTCCAATCGTACTGACCGTACAGATTGGTAAAAAGAAGACATAGGGCCCCTAAAAGAAGGGTGTACTTTTTGCTTGCCATAGTTGTTGTATTAAGTTTCGAAAATTCCTGATGATTATTGCAAAAATAGAGATCAGTTATTAAAAAGCAAATTTTTTATAATTTATTTATACTCTTACAGTTCCCTTAGACTCATTTACCACAAAATGTGCTGCATTTTGCTGAAATTAAATGAAAACTATTCATTTGATGTAAATTGCCGACACATGAAATCTTCCCAACACATTCAACAACTCGTAAAAGACGAATTACAGGAATTTGAAGAAAAATTTAAGCAGGCAGTCAAAAGCAGGGTTTCTTTACTTGATCGAATAATGCAATACATCATCAGGCGGAAAGGTAAGCAAGTTCGGCCGATGTTTGTTTTTTTAAGTGCAAAACTTTTTGGGCCTGTTACAGAAATCACACACCGGGCGGCAGCATTGGTTGAGTTGTTGCATACTGCTACACTGGTTCATGATGATGTTGTAGATGAATCAATGGAACGCCGTGGATTTTTTTCAATCAATGCCCTCTGGAAAAATAAAATTGCTGTGCTGGTTGGCGATTATCTTTTGTCGAAAGGACTTTTGCTATCGTTAAAACATAATGATTTCAATACGCTTAAAATTTTATCTGAAGCAGTTGAAAAGATGAGTGAAGGCGAACTGTTGCAAATTGAAAAAACAAGAAAATTAAATTTGAGTGAAGAAGTGTATTTTGAAATCATCAAAAATAAAACTGCTTCATTGCTTTCATCTGCATGCGCAGCCGGAGCATGGTCTACCACCAATGATTCAGAAAAAACCGAGCAAATGAAATTATTTGGCGAAAAGGCCGGGATTGCTTTTCAAATTAAAGATGATTTATTTGATTACGGCAGCGAATCTGTTGGAAAACCAACCGGCAACGACATCAAAGAAAAAAAACTTACCCTCCCGCTGATTTATACCTTGAATACAGTACCTAATGACAAAAAAAGAGAGCTGATTTATATTTTAAAAAATGAAAACAGACATAAGAAATACATTCAGCAGGTTATTGATGAAGTAATTAAAGCCGGTGGCATTGCTTATGCAACTGAAAAAATGAATCAGTACAGGGATGAGGCCATTGCTTTGCTTCACCAGTTTCCTGAAAATGAAATCAGAAACGGCTTGGAATCACTTGTGAGATATACAACAGACAGAAAATATTAAATCATGCAAAAAAGATGGACCTTTTTGCATGCAGATGCAGAAAAAACCAAATCACTCTCAGCCGCATTAAAAATTAATTCCACTATTTGTGAAATACTGGTGCAACGTGGTGTTGAAACATATGACAAGGCAAAAGCGTTTTTTCGTCCGGATCTTAATTCTCTGCATGATCCCTGGTTGATGAAGGATATGCAAAAAGCCGTTACACGGATTTTATATGCCTTTGAAAAAAAAGAAAAGATTCTGGTGTTTGGAGATTATGATGTAGACGGTACTACCAGTGTGGCCTGTATGTATCAGTTCCTTACTTCGGTGTATGAAAAAGAACTGACTGATTTTTATATCCCTCACCGCTATCGTGAAGGATATGGCATTTCAAAGCAGGGAATTGACTTTGCGAAAGAACATGGTTTCACCTTAATCATATCGCTCGACTGCGGTATTAAATCAGTTGAGCTGATAACTTATGCCAAAGAGCTGGGTATTGATTTTATTGTTTGCGATCATCATCTTCCTGATCTTATCTTACCCCCCGCTATTGCTATCCTTAATCCAAAGCAGAAAGATTGCAACTATCCTTATAAAGAGTTATGCGGCTGTGGCGTAGGGTTTAAACTGATCACTGCACTTGGGCAAACCTTACAGATTGTTGCAGAAAAAATTTATTGTTATCTCGATCTCGTTGCAACAGCCATTGCTGCTGATATTGTTCCTATAACAGGAGAAAATAGAATTCTTGCCTTTCATGGATTGAAGCAAGTGAACACAAAACCATCCAACGGGATAAAAGCTTTAATGTTTTTAAGTAAGGCCGAAAAAGAAATGCATATTACCAATCTGGTATTTATGATTGCACCACGTGTAAATGCAGCCGGCCGGATGGATGATGCAAAGAAAGCCGTGCAGATGTTTATTGCACCCACTTATGAAGAAGCACTCAGCTATGCAGAAATGTTACATGCTGATAATGACGACCGAAAAGAAGCTGATACATCTATCACAGAAGAAGCACTGGCCATTATTCAGAATGATGAAACATTACAAACCAAAAAAACTACTGTACTGTTTCAACCACACTGGCATAAAGGAGTAGTTGGTATTGTTGCATCACGGTTAACAGAACACTATTACCGGCCAACGATTGTATTAACCAAAAGCGGCGATGTTGCTGCCGGCAGTGCCAGAAGTGTAAACGGATTTAATTTATATGAAGCTGTGCATGCTTGCAGAGAACACTTGCTTGGATATGGCGGCCATTTTGCGGCAGCAGGCTTAACATTACTTCCTCAAAATATTGAAGCATTTACAAATGCATTTGAAACGATTGTTGCCAACACAATTACAGAAGAACAGTTGATTCCTGAAATCATTATTGATGCAACCTTAACTTTCAAAGATGTGAAACAGCCATTTTTCAACATCATGAAACAAATGGAACCGTTTGGACCCGAAAATATGCGGCCTGTTTTTATCTCAAGAAATGTGACCGATACTGGTTTCAGCAAAATAGTAAAAGAGCAGCATCTTCGTTTAGTAGTAAAACAAAACGATATAACATTAACGGGCATCTGTTTCAGAGCTGCTCATCTGTTCCCCGTTGTACAACAGGGTCCATTTGATGTTGTATATACAATTGATGAAAATGAATGGAATGGCAGCACGACCCTGCAACTGAAAGTGATTGACATAAGACCTGCTGTTGCTTGAAATTAATCACACACATACAATACTTTTTTTACATCGCTTTCAACTGGGGATTACGGATTGCGTTGTTTACGCTGAAAGAAGAATTAAAAGGCGAAAAAAAATACAGGATCAACACAACATCTTACAGTAAACTTTCCCGCTATAACATTGCAGGCAACCAACTGGCGCATGCAACGGAATACATGCCGGCAAACTATTTCACGTTAGAGCAATTATTCAGTCATCTTCCGGAAGATGCAGGAAAATCTGCGTTCCTGGATATTGGATGCGGTAAAGGCAGGGCCATGTGTGTAGCGGCTTCGTATGGTTTCAGGAAAGTCATTGGTATTGATTTTGCCCAACAACTGATTGACGCAGCAGAAGAAAACCTGAAGCAAACAAAAGAGCTTTATCCGGCTCTTGTATACAGTTTACACTGGAAAGATGTGCTGAACTTTGAAATAGGAAATGATGTAAGCACCCTGTTTATGTTTAACCCCTTTGATGAAATACTCATGCGCACTGTAATCAGGAAAATAAACGACTCGCTGAGACTACATCCCCGTCCTATATATATTATGTATGCAAGCCCACGGCACGAAGACCTGTTTTTTACTGATAATTACAACGTTGTTTTTCGTATTAAAAAATTCAATTACCTGGAAGGGGTGATTTTGAAGAAAAATTAAGTAATCAGCTATTTCACAATGGTTATCATTTGCTGTTAATAAATATTTAATCAACAGGTTTTATAAGTGAACGCTGATTAGCATTACTTTTATCATCCTGATATCCTCCCGATTAATCCGATCCATTCTCCTCCAACATTTTTTAAGAAAAGTAAACTAACGTTACAATGAGAAAAATTCAACTTTTGTTGGCTTTCATTTTATTGCTTGTTTTTGGCCAAACAGCAAACTCCCAGGTAGTTATCAGTCAGGTATATGGCGGTGGCGGAAATACGGGAGCCACTTTCAGAAATGATTTTATTGAACTCTTCAACAGAGGAACAAGCTCTGTTAACCTTAGTGGGTGGTCGGTGCAATATGCATCTTCTACAGGTTCATCCTGGGCAAAAACAGATTTAACCAATGTTACGCTGGCGCCGGGTCAATACTATTTAATTCAACAGGCACAGGGTACTGGAGGAACAGCTGCTTTGCCTACACCCGATGCGATAGGTACTATTGCAATGAGCGGTGCCGCAGGCAAAGTAGCACTTGTAAATGTAAATACTGTTATAGCATCGGGTACGGTTTGTCCTTCAGGATCAACTATTGTTGATTTTGTTGGATTTGGAACAGCTGCCAATTGTTTTGAAGGCAGCGGACCAACTGCAACGCTAACAAATACTACAGCAGCAATCCGTGCTGCCAATGGTTGCACCGATAACAATAACAACAGTACCGATTTTGCAACAGGAGCACCTAACCCCAGAAATACAGGCACCGCACTTAACCCATGTGTAACAACACCGGCTCTTACAGTTTCAGTTAACGCAGGAGTTAATGCATCTGAACCGGCAACGAACGGAACGTTTACTGTTACACTTTCTGCCGCAGCACCAGCATCGGGCGTTACAGTTACTTATACGTTAGGAGGTGTTGCTGTTTCCGGTACAGATTATACTGATGCCCTTGCCGGTTCTGTTACAATTCCATCAGGAAGTATTTCAGGCACTATTATGTTGATGCCGGTTGATGATTTGGATTTTGAAGGAACCGAATCAATTAACATCACACTAAACAGCGCTTCTAATTCATATATTATTCCTGCGGGAACAAGTACAGCAAACATCAGCTTACTTGATAATGATTCTCCTCCAGCAGTTACAGTTGTTGCTGGACTTGCAGCAGCAGAGCCTGCAACAAATGGAACATTTACTATCAACCTTTCTGCTCCTGCACCTGCAGGGGGCCTGACGGTTACTTATTCATTTAGCGGATCTGCTGTTTTAAATACTGATTACAGTAATGCACTGGGCGGAAACATTCTGATACCTGCAGGAAGCAACAGCGGTTCGATTATGTTGAATGTAATTGATGATGCTGATGTTGAAGGAACTGAAACAATCAGCATTACTTTAAACACGGTGAATAATGTATTTATTATTGGATCTCCGAATAATGCAACCATCAACCTGAATGACAATGATAATCCACCGATTGTTGTAAACGAAGTGTATGGCGGTGGTGGTAACGGCGGCTCTAATTTTAAAAATGATTTTATTGAATTGTACAACAACAGCAATGTTCCGGTAAACCTTACCGGGTGGTCTGTACAATATAATTCTGCAGGAGGTACCGGCAACTGGCAGGTTACTCCACTTACCGGAACAATTCCTGCAAAGGGATATTATTTGGTGCAGCAAGCTGCAGGTACCGGCGGTGTTTCAAATCTTCCAACTCCTGATGCAACGGGTACAATTTCAATGGCAGCGGGTTCGGGAAAAGTTGCTTTAGTGAATAATACAACAGCTTTAACAGGACAAAATCCTCTGAATGTTACTATTGTAGATAAAGTTGCTTACGGAACTGTTACGGGCGGCGGATTTGAAGGTACAGGCCCTGCTCCTGCTCCATCAGCTGTTAATTCCATTCAACGGACACCAATTGGGTTTGATGCGAATAACAACAACACTGATTTTACTGCAGGCCTTCCTACCCCAAAAAATTCAGTAACAGATATTACGGCACCATTAGTTTCAGCTTTTTCACCAGCCAATGGCGCAATAAATGTGACTACTGCTTTTACAGCATCCATTACATTTAATGAAAATGTTGAAAAAGGAACAGGCACTATCACATTCAGAAAAACTTCTGATGGCAGCATCATTAAAACATTTAATGTTGCAAATTTTGATGTGACAGTTGCAGGCAACACTGCTTCATTTTTAATACAGGGTCTTGCTTTCACTACATCTTATTATTTTGAAATAAGCAGTGGTGCTTTGAAAGATCTTTCAGGTAATGAATTTGCAGGCTTTTCAGGCAACGGAACCTGGAGCTTTACAACAAGAAGCCAGCCTATTGCTGTTGTTGGAAATATTTACAACTTCAATACATGCACAAGCGGTTTAACAGATGGCTTTAGTTTCTACAGCACCATTGGAGCACAGGTTTGGGCCTGTACTGCTTTTGGAAGAGATCCGTTAGCTCCTGCAGGTACAACTGCTTCTCCAAACGGCGTTCAGATAAATGGATTTGCAGGTGGTACCAATGTACCTAATGTAGATTGGTTCATTTCTCCATCATTTGATTTAACTGAAACAACATTCCCGTTACTCTCGTTCTGGAGCAGGGTTGCATTCAATGGACAGCCATTGCAATTGAAAATTTCAACTGATTATGTGAGCGGAGATCCTTCTGCAGCAACATGGACAGACCTGAATGGCAAATTCCCCGGCGCAACATCTAACGTATGGACTTTATCTGAGAATATTAATCTCACTGCATACAAACAATCAAATGTGCACATAGCATTTGTATACTATTCTGATGAAGATGAAGGTGCACGATGGACTTTAGATGATATCAGCATCATCAATTCAGCAACTCCACCGGCACCAAGTCTTACAGTTGGCACAACCGATATACAGTTTGCATACGCAGCTGCAAGCTCAACTGCCGATAAGACCTTTACGTTTACCGGCAACGATATTGTAAGCGATGTAACATTAAATGCAACGGGCGCATTTACTTTATCAAAAGATGGCCTCACCTTCAGCTCATCTTTGTTGTATACAGTTGCTGAAGCAAATAATATAATCAAAACAGTTTATGTACGTTTTGCTCCAACACAAAACAACCAAAGCTTCACGGGTAATATTGCTGTTGCAACAGGCAGCTTAAATGCATCTATTAATCTTACAGGCACAAGCATTGATCCTGTTACCACACTGGAAGTAGTGAACTGGAACATTGAGTGGTTTGGAAGTACATCTAACGGGCCAACAAATGACAATCAACAGGAACAAAATGTAAAAAACATTTTGATGAATATTGGCGCAGATGTTTATGCGGTATCAGAAATAGTGAGTGAACAACGTTTGGCCAATGTTGTAAGTCAAATGCCCGGCTATGCTTATGTGATCAGCAACTTTGGTTCACATACAAATACCAGTGCTAACCCGGCATCTGCATTAGCCGAAGCGCAAAAAATGGCGTTCATTTATAAAACTTCGGTGCTGAGCAATGTAACAACAACTGCATTGCTTTCGCAGGGTATTAATTCCGCTGCAGACTTAACAAACCCTGCATATAATTACTGGTCCAGCGGAAGATTCCCTTATATGCTTACAGCAGATGCAACGCTGAACTGCGTTACTAAAAAAGTACACTTTGTGTTAGTGCATGCGAAAGCAAATACATCGCCGGTAAATGTTTCTTACGACAGAAGAAAGAAAGGTGCTGATACATTGCATTATACTTTGCAACAGAATTATGCAAATGAGCATGTAATTATCCTTGGCGACTTTAATGATGATCTTGATCAATCCATCACGGCCGGTTTTACAACAACATCATGGAATAAGTTTACTACAGATGCGGCAAATTTTGATCCCATCACTTTACCACTTAGTCTTGCCGGTAAAAAATCAACAGTAAGCTTTAATGATGTAATTGATCATGTGGTTGTGTCGAACGATATGCAGCCATACTACATGCCATCAACTGCAGGCATTTTAACCGATGTTACATCGTTGGTTTCAAATTACGGTTCAACAACATCTGATCACTATCCTGTATTTACAAGATATATTTTCAGAAATACTACAGCTCCTGCTGTTACAACCTGTACAGAACAGGTTACCTTCTGCTCAACAACAAGCAACAGTTATACAATTCCGGCCTTTGTTGCTACCGATGATTGTGGAGATGCAGTTACCTACACCTATACAGTTACAGGTGCTACAGAAAGAAACGGAACAGGCAATAATGCCAGTGGTATGTTTAATGTTGGTACAAGCGTTATTACATGGACAGCTACAGACAATTGGGGCAACTCAGCAACATGTGTAACAACTGTTGTAATCAATGAATCACCAACAGTCAGCATTCCTGATGCATATGCATTACCATCAGGCGTATTACCCAACACTGTTTATATTGGTTACAGTCCTGCTTCATCTATTACATTGTCTTCTACAGTAACAGGAGGAACTCCAACATATGGTTATGTATGGTCAAGCGGATCAACCTCATCAACCACAACTGTAAGTCCGTTGGTTCAAACAACATATACTGTAACTGTTACCGATGCAAACGGATGTACAGCTACCGCTAATAAAACCGTGAATGTGATAGATATCAGAGGTGGAAACAAAATGGATAAAGTGGTGATTTGTCATGGTTTCAATTCATTGACTATTGCCGGTAATGCAGTATCAGCACATTTGCAACATGGAGATAATTTAGGAAGTTGCGTGGTAGCATACAGAAACGCACCTTCACATTCTTCTTCTGCAGATGGAACAGCGAACACTCCCGGCATGTTCTCTGTAAAAGTGTTGTCGAATCCGGCAGTTACTGATTTCACATTGATGATTTCTGCAACTGTACATACAGATAAAATTACATTACGTGTAACAGATGTGCATGGCAGGGTGATGGAACAAAGAGTTTACAGCGGTGCAAACCAAACTGTACAAATCGGCGGCCAATATCATTCGGGGCTTTATTTTGTAGAAATTATACAGGGTAACAGGAAACAGGTTCTTAAGTTGATCAAATTATAAGCATTTTATGATGGAACAGAGGGGCGGGCTGAAACTTCAGTCCGCCCTTCTTATTTAAAGCTGAACTCATTCAAAATCAGTCGTTCATTGTACCGTATTTTATTTCCTGCCCCCGGCTAAAACTCTTTTTACTAAAGCATTTGCTGCAGGCAAACAGGCTGCAAACCTTATATATCCTGAAAAAGGCCTAAAATTACCTGTTCAAATGCTTTGCCAACAAGGCCTGTTCCCCTACCTTTGCAGCCCCAAATCTGTATTGGCAGATTTCCCGATCGCAAGACCGGGATCCAATGGGCAAACCCAATTATTAATTTTTAAATCACAAACTGTAATGAACAATTACGAAATGATGGTGATTTTTACCCCTGTTCTGTCTGACGATGAGTTTAAGACAGCACAAAAACGCTACACCGATTTACTCGCTGCAAATGGCGGCGAAGTGGTGAACAGCAATCCATGGGGTTTAAAATCTCTCGCTTATCCAATCGAGAAAAAAACAACCGGTATTTACTGGGTTATTGAGTACAAAGCTCCTTCTGATTTCAATGCAAAACTGAACATTCAGTTGCATCGTGATGAGCAGGTACTCCGTCACATGTACACTGCACTCGACAAATATGCCGTTGAGTACAACGACCGGAAGAAAAAAGGCATTCCTACTGGTAACCAAAAAGCGGAGGCTTAAGTCATGGCAAAAAATGAAATTAAATACCTGACAGCGATCAAAACTGATAAGCCCAGGAAGAAGTATTGCCGTTTTAAGAAATACGGTATCCGTTACATTGACTACAAAGATGTTGAGTTCCTGAAAAAATTTGTAAACGATCAGGGTAAGATTCTTCCCCGCCGTTTAACAGGTACTTCACTCAAGTATCAGCGTAAATTATCTGATGCGGTAAAGAAAGCCCGTCAAATGGCTTTGTTACCATATGTAACAGATTTATTGAAATAAGAAAAATTAGTAACCTTTCCCTAACTCCCGGATTTTCGGGAAGACAGTTGAACAACTGGGTTTCGGAAACTAAAAACAAACACAATGGACGTTATTTTAATTCAGGATGTAAATACACTTGGTGGTAAAAACGAAGTGGTAAAAGTAAAAAACGGATATGCCCGTAACTTTTTAATTCCTCAAAAAGTAGCTGTTGAAGCTTCTCCTTCTAACTTAAAGCAATTGGCTGAGCGTTTAAAAGTGCAGAAGAAGAAAGAAGATGCAATGCTGGCTGAAATTAAATCGGTAATTGCAAAATTGACCGAAGCTCCTGTAAAGCTTACTGCTAAAACAGGTACAAGCGGAAAGATTTTTGGCAGCATCACAACTGTTATGGTTGCACGTGCAATTCGTGAACAAAAGGGTTACGACATTGACCGTCGTAAGATCCATATCATTGACGAAGTAAAAGAACTTGGTACACACAAAGCCAAAGTTGATTTTGCTAACGGCAACGAAGCTGAAATTGAATTAGAAGTTGTAGCTGAAGCTTAATTTCTTTTTAACTGAAATACAAAGTCCTGCTTTTTTAAGCAGGACTTTTTTATTTTCATCC
Organism: Chitinophagaceae bacterium; assembly: GCA_019752045.1. Lineage (GTDB taxonomy): Bacteria > Bacteroidota > Bacteroidia > Chitinophagales > Chitinophagaceae > Lacibacter. The sequence continues at coordinate 157,181 of JAIEMP010000001.1, forward strand.
TGAAAACACAACTATGATCTGTAAAATATTTTCAGCAGTATTTATATTATCGGGTTTTCTTTCAATCAGTTTATCCTCCTGCCGTTCTTCCAACGGGAAAGAAAAAGAGATTCTTATTGATACTGCCCCTAAGCCGGCTAACGATATTACGTTACCCGGCAATTTCAGCACGCAAACAAAACTGAAATTCGACAGCAGTGCTATCAGCAATTTCTTTCAACAATACCCTTTACTAAAAGAGTTTGATAAAGACCTGCACGGGTTTTACAAAAACCGAAAGTTTGCCTACGCCTGGTTCGACCAGAAAGGTTTAATTGAACAGGCCGGAAATCTCTTTAACAGAATTGAAAATATTTCTGATGAAGGAGTAACAGTTCAATTACTGTATGAAGATGAATTTCATAAAATGATGGATGACGATTCAACAGAAATCCTGACAGACAAAGCAAACCCAACTGTTGAACTGATGCTCACAGCCCAATACTTTTTTTATGCAAAAAAAATATGGACAGGCCTTGGCATAAAAGGAATGAAAGAAAGCAATTGGGATCTGCCAAGAAAAAAACTGGCATACGATGCTTTTCTGGATTCGCTGCTTGAAGAACCATCGTCAGTATTTATGAAAAACGAACCGGTGTTCAGGCAATATGGTTTGTTGAAAACGTTTCTGAAAAAATACCGCAGCATTGAAGAAAGCGGACAATGGAAACCGATTCAACCAGATCAAAAGACATACAGATTAAACGACAGCAGTAACGTCGTAACGGAGATAAGAGAACATCTTTTTTTGTTGGGCGATTTAGCATCAAACAATCAATCGCATTTGTTTGATGCAGAACTCGAGCTGGCTGTAAAACGTTTTCAGCAACGCTATGGAATCAATGATGATGGTATTGTTGGGCCGGGAATGATTGCAGAATTAAACTACCCGTTACCGAAGCGTGTGGAGCAGGTTATTGTAAACATGGAACGTTGCCGTTGGTTACCTGTTGCATTAAACGACGATTACATTGTTGTAAACATTCCGGAGTATAAATTTCATGCATTTGAAAACGATTCACTTGCATGGAGTATGAATGTAGTAGTTGGTACGGTGTTGAATAAAACAGCCATTTTTAATGGCATGATGGATAACGTGGTATTTAGTCCTTACTGGAATATACCTGCCTCCATTAAGAATAAAGAAATACTGCCGGCCATCCGTCGCAACAGCAATTATCTTGCAAACAACCATATGGAATGGAATGGGAACATGATTCGCCAAAAACCGGGGCCATGGAATGCATTGGGGAAGGTGAAGTTTTTATTCCCCAACAGCCATAGTATTTATCTGCACGATACGCCATCAAAATCTTTATTCAGCCGTGATAAAAGAGCATTCAGTCATGGTTGTATTCGTGTGGAAGATCCAAAACGTTTAGCTATATATGTACTGCGCCGTCAACCCGAATGGACAGAGGCCCGTATTGATTCGGCCATGAATGCAGAAAAAGAATTGTATGTAAAAATTGCAAGACCAATCCCTGTATTTATTGCTTATTTTACGTCGTGGGTTGATAGAGAGGGGCGACTCAATTTCCGTAACGATATTTATAAACGTGACGAACGTTTAGCTGAAATGATGATTGAAAATTCAAAACTGAAATAATGTACTCAAAAATTATTGCCGGCACTATGAAATGGGGAGCATGGGGTGCCAGGTTTGATACTGCATCGTATGAACAAATGATTAAGGACTGTATTGAAGCAGGTGTTACAACATTTGATCATGCAGATATTTATGGCGATTATACCACGGAAGAAGAGTTTGGTAAAGTACTGCAGCAGGAACCATCGCTTCGCCGGCAAATGCAAATCATTACAAAGTGTGGAATACAAATGGTTTCGGCTAACCGGCCGCATCATAAAATAAAATCGTACGACAGCTCGTATGAACATATCATTGAATCGGTTGAAACATCACTTAAAAATTTAGCTACAGATTACATTGATTGTTTACTCATTCATCGTCCGGATCCTTTATTCAACGCCGATGAAGTGGCAAAAGCATTTGAACAGTTAAAACAGCAGGGAAAAGTGTTGCAATTCGGTGTTTCGAATTTCCGTAAATGGCAGGTTGATTTATTGAGAAGCCGTTTCCCCGTTGCTGTAAATCAGATTGAATGTTCGCTGCTTCATTTAGATCCTTTTGGTGATGGAACATTGGATCAATGCCAGCAGCATCATATCATTCCGATGGCCTGGAGCCCGATGGGCGCCGGAAATTTATTTAATACAACGGATGATGACGAGCGGAATAAACGCATCATTGCTGTAGCTAACATGCTTGCAGAAAAATATGCAACAAGAGCTGATGTGATTCTGTTAAGCTGGTTAATGACACATCCATCCAATATTTTACCGGTATTAGGCACATCTAAAACAGAACGTATAAAAGCAGCAGTATCTGCCACACAAATAAAATTAGAACGTGAAGAATGGTTCATGCTCTGGCGTGCAAGCACAGGCAAAGAAGTAGCCTGATTATTTTTTAACACACTGCAGCACCAGATAACGATTGGTAAAACCAAACCGCGGAGTTGAATAAAGCCGTTTTATCAACGAACCCGGATGTGTGCAGTAGTACCCAATCAGATTTTTCCGCAACCCTTCTGATCGTTTTTCTTTTTTCTTCCAGATTGAAAAAAGAGAGAACGGTTGTACCTGTATCAATTTTTGCTGAATTGCAAAACCATTTGCCCAAAGCAACTGCTCAAAACTTTTTTCAGTAAAATCATGCAGATGATATGGATTGGCATCAACAGATGGTGTAACAGGAACAGAACAAATCTACATTCGGCATATCTTAAATGAGGATTAAAATACAACCGGCAACTGTAACTTTGTCTACTTTATGAACAGAACAAACATACTGCTCCTATTTACTCTCCTCATTATTGTTTATTGCTGCGCCATTCCTGTTGATGTAATGGATGCAGATGCCTCACAGTATGCAGCCATGAGCAGAGAAATGAAAGAAAGCGGCAGCTATTTGCAGGTTTTTGAGCAGGGTAAAGATTATTTAGATAAACCTCCTTTTTTATTTTGGGTAAGCAGTTTGTCTATGCTCATTTTTGGAGAGAATAATTTTGCTTTTAAGTTGCCCTCTATACTTTTTGCCATCCTTGCCATTTTTGCAACCTACCGTTTTACAAAATTATTTTACGATCATGCCATTGCTTTACTCGCTGCCATTGTATTGGCAAGTTGCCAGGCATTTTTTTTAATTACAAATGATATACGTACCGATACGATATTAATGAGTTGGGTGATTATTGCACTGTGGCAACTGGCGGTATGGATGCAATCAAATAAAATCATTCATTTTCTGTTGGGTTGTGCAGCCATTGGTGCAGGCATGGTTACCAAAGGTCCCATTGCTTTATTCGTTCCCGTTTTTGCTTTTGGCAGTCACTTTGTTTTGCAACGAAAATTTAATTACCTGTTTAAACCCGTTTATCTTTTAGGATTATTCGTAATTGCAGTTGTATTAATTCCCATGAGCATTGGGCTGTACCAGCAATTTGATCTGCATCCTGAAAAAACAGTCAACGGATTAAAAAATGTTTCCGGTTTAAAATTCTTTTACTGGACACAAAGCTTTGGCCGCATCACCGGCGAAAACGCATGGAACAACCATGCGCCTTTCAGTTTCCTGTTCGAAAACTTATTGTGGGGTATGTTACCATGGACGCTGTTTTTTGTTGCAGGCTTTATCCGTGATCTTGTACAGATTATTCGAAACAAGTTTCATGTTGCAGCTTCTGAAGAATTTATTACAACTGGTGGATTTGTTTTAACCTATTGCTCTCTGGCTATTTCAAAATACCAACTGCCACATTATATCTATGTAGTGTTACCATTGATTGCCATCAGCACGGCAAAAATGATCCATGCCATTTTCTGGCAAAACAAATTTCCGGTGCTTAAAAAGATTATCATTCCCATTCAATGGCTGGTTGTAGCAGTACTGCTTGCTTCACCCGTTTTATTACTGCGTTTTGCTTTTCCTGCACAAACAATCTGGCCTTGGCTCATTCCTGTTGCAGGAGGAGTTGCAGTGTTGTTAATTTTAGTGTATAAAAACATCAGCCAAAAATTATTCAACATTTCCCTTGCGTTGATCATTGTCTTAAACATCTTTTTATCACTCTGGTTTTATCCAAACGTTTTAAAATACCAGGCAGGAAGTGTTGTGGGGCGATATATTGCCGAACAAAAAATTGAACGTGATAATTTTTTTATGTTTCAGGTTACAGGGATTGCTGAATCAATTCATTTCTACAGCAAACGTATTGTAAAAGCAGTTGACCGTATTGATTCACTCCCGGCAAATACTTATCTCCTCACAATGGATGGAGGGTTGCAACATATTAAAACAACAGGCCGTTCTTTTGAAATAGTAAAGCAGGGGAAGGATTATCATGTGACTGCCTTAACTGCTAAATTTCTCAATCACAAAACCAGACATGAACAGGGAAACAATTATTATGTACTTAAATTGAAGTAATTGATTACTTAAAAAGATTGTAACGCAGGATGCACCAGATGGCTCTGAATCCATCTTTCCAGTTTATTTTTTTTCCCTCCGCATAGGTTCTTCCGTAATAAGAAATTCCTACTTCATAAATCCGGATATTGGGTTGGCGTGAAATCTTGGCTGTTACTTCCGGTTCAAAACCGAAACGGGTTTCTTTCAGATCAATGCTTTGAATAATTTCTCTTCTGAATAATTTATAACAGGTCTCCATATCTGTTAAGTTCAGATTGGTAAACATGTTGGACAATGTTGTGAGTACTTTATTTCCGATGCTGTGCCAGAAGAATAAAATACGATGGGCATTACCACCCATAAAACGTGAACCATACACCACATCAGCAAAACCATCGAGCACCGGTTTTAATAAAACATTGTATTCTTCCGGATTGTATTCAAGATCTGCATCTTGAATGATTACCAGCTCACCGGTTGCTTTTTGAATACCTGTATGCAAAGCAGCACCCTTGCCTTTGTTCATTTCATGATTGTGCAAAACAATATTTAATTCCGATTGCTTAATGTAGTTTTCAATTGCTGCTCTGGTATCATCAGTGCTGCAATCATTGATAATGATCACTTCCTTTTGAATATTGTTGACGAGTTGAACTGCTGCCACTTTATCAAGAATCAGATGAATGGTTCTCGCTTCGTTGTAAGCAGGAATAACAATAGATAATTTAAAAATATCCGGTATCATGAATCACTGTTCGGTTTTGAAGCTGCAATTTTACAGAATAATTGTTGGGTGATGGTTATTTATTTCGCTCGGCTATTTAATCACCTTTCTATCTTTCGTCATTTTAATAACTAAAAAGATGGCAACACATGTGTTGCCATCTTTTTTAAAAAACATTTACTGAATAACCGGTGATATATTCGCCGCTTTAAATTTCTGATTGTATTCATCTACTGCCTTTTTCAAGTCAACATCCATTTGCGTTTTATGCTTCATCCATTCTGCTTCCAGATCGGTTAAACGCATTTTCAAACCGTTCGTGATACGTGGATCATGTGAGTCGGCCAGTGTCTTGAGGTTAAAAAATTCCGCATTCAGTTTACTTGGCCAATTAATGACATCCTGAAAATTGCGTTGTCTTGTTTCAATTAAATTACTTTCTAACGCTGTAATCTTTTTAATGAGTGCTGTTCCGGCTTCTACCAAATCCTTTTGCTCTTTTTTATCTTTCAACAGTTCATTGTAATGCTCCACTTGCTTTTTTATCTTGCGCAGATCAATGATTGCGGTGTGTATGGTACTGATGTCTTTTGATACCCGTGTAAGAAACTGTTGTTGCTCTGCCCAGTCAATTGCAGAAACAGATAAATTTGGATCCTGTGTTACTGTAAACATTGTTTCGCTGTTGGCTCCTTTAAAACTTAATACAGCTTTATAAGTTCCGGGTGGCAAACGATGTCCTCTAAAATCGCCCATGGTATAAGCACCGGTAATATCGGGAGTAATATTCTCACCACGGAAATCCCATGCAAAACGGTTCATCCCTTCTTCCGTACTTAACACTACAGGTGGCGGTGGGCCACCGGGGTAACGTTTATAATCCGGATTGGGTTTGTTGGTATACGTTCTTACTACTGTTCCACCGCTGTTCATTACCGTTAGTTGTACGGTACTTGTATCTGGTTTTGATGGCAAGTAATAATCAAACATGACACCTTCAACAGGGTTACTTCCAAATGCATTCCCCGGATCTAATCCCGGAATACTTGCTGCACCGCTGTAACGTACAGTTGTTTTAGGACTGAAAATTTTTAATTGTTTATTCGTCCAGATGTTTGCGGCCTGTTGAAACGGACTGAGATCATCCAGTATCCAGAATGCACGACCGGCAGTTGCTGCAACAAGATCGTTGTCTTTAATCATAAGATCTGTAACAAGTACAACCGGTAAATTCAATTGCATTTTATTCCATTGTTCACCACCGTTGTACGAAATGTAAAATCCACGTTCACTACCGGCATAGAGTAACCCTTTTACTTTTTTATCTTCTCTGATCACCCGAATAAAATCGTCAGCATCTACACCTGCACTGATCTTTGTCCAAGTTTTACCATAGTCAGTTGTTTTATAGGTGTATGATCCATAATCATTGAATTTATAACGGGTGGCACATACATAAGCCGTGGCTTTATCATGCGGAGACAGTTCAATAGAATGAACCATACTTTCCTGCAAGCCTGTTGGTGTTACATTGCTCCAGCTGTTGCCTGCATTCATGCTAACAAATACAAATCCGCAATCACTGCCGGTCCAGATAACTCCTTTTTCTAAGTTTGATTCTGTGATGTAGTTGATGGTATTATAGTTTTCGCCGCCTGCACCTTCGTTGGTGATAGGTCCGCCACCAACACCTTGTTTCATTTTTTCATTGCGTGTAAGATCAGGACTGATAGCTTCCCATGTAAGACCACCGTTACTTGTTTTTAATACAACATTACCTGCATGATAAATTGTTTTAGGATCGTGTGGCGATGCAAGGATGGGTGCATTCCAGTTAAACCTGTACTTCATATCCTTTGGCTCAATAGCAAGATTCAACGATGGATAAGCCTGAATATCTTTTGCCTCCATTGTTTTTGTATCGAGCACTTCAATATAACCTTGGTAACATCCGCCATAAAGTAATACAGGATTGTTGGGATCAAATGCAAGCGTTGAACTTTCGCATCCTGCACTGGCCATCCAATCTTTTTCTGTAATTCCAAATCCGTTGGTACGGCTGGCGATCATCACCGATGTATTATCCTGCTGACCACCATACACCCAATACGGAAAACGATTATCAACATTTACACGATAAAATTGTGCAGTTGGTTGATTCATGATACTGCTCCAGCTTCTGCAATTGTTGTAAGTGATCTCTGCACCGCCATCATCAGCTAAACCAATGTTGGCGGGGTTATCAGGATTGATCCACAAATCATGTGTATCACCATGACCCACTCTTACATTGCTGAAAGTTCTGCCACCATCAATGGATTTCATCATGGGTGCATTTAATACATACACTATATTTTCATTTTTAGGATCTGCAAACACTTCCATATAATACCATGAGCGTGAAGTGATGTTTTGATCATTGCTTTGCAATGCCCAACGCTTACCTCCATCATCGCTCCTGTACAAACCGGCTTTTGATTTTTCTGCTTCAACTATTGCAAATACTTTATTTGGATTGGCTCTTGAAACAGACAGGCCGATCTTACCCATTTCAGCAGGAAGTCCATCCACCATCTTAACCCATGTTTCACCTGCATCGGTTGATTTATAAATTGCACAACCATTACCACCACTTACCACCTTCCATGGTAAACGTTGATGCTGCCATGTAGCTGCATATAAAACACGTGGATTGTTCATATCCATCACCAAACTTGAAATACCTGAACTATCGTTAACGAATAATGTTTTCTTCCAGGTAGCACCAGCATCTGTTGATTTGTAAACACCACGATCGGCATTGGGGCCATGAGCAGTTCCCTGTGCACCAACATATACTACATCAGGATTACCGGGATGAATCACGACATCACTTATATGCCTTGTATTCATCAAGCCAACATTCTTCCACGTTTTTCCTGCATCGGTTGATTTATAAATACCATCTCCATAAGAAGTCATCACACCACGAACGGCATGCTCACCGGTACCAACATAAATTACATTGGGATCACTTTCACTTACTGCAATATCTCCAATAGAACCAACTTTAAAAAAACCATCGCTGATGTTTTGCCATGCAAGTCCGCCATCTTCTGTTTTCCAAACACCTCCACCGGTATAGCCGGCATAAAATAATTTATCGTTTCCTTTAACGCCACTGATGGCATTGGCACGCCCTCCTCTGAAAGGGCCGATATTCCGCCATTTCAACGGTTTAAATACTTCATTATAATTAATACCGTAACCAGACGATGAAGTGGTTATTTTTTGTTTTTGTGCAGTAACTGCACTCACAAGAATGAAAAACAAAGACAGCAGGAAAAAACATTTTCTCATGGCAATTCATTTAACAGTAATGGTTGATTAAATACTATTAAATGTAATAATAAAATGATTGAATGGAAAAGAAAATGCTGCAGTTTATGTGTTCTGCGTTTCTACCACTTCGGCAACGGGTGTAAAGACGGTTTCAGGATTCATTTTCCTGAAAAGCCTGCGTGCAAGAAAGAAGCAAATCAACAATATCACAATACTGATGTAGCCCAGCCAATTATAGTATTGAATTTTTCCATCGGATCCCTGTATAACAATGGAACCGGCAATGAACGATGCAGCAGCAGTACCTAACTGCTGTACGCTGCTGTTAAAACTCATAAAGCTTCCCCGATGCTGTGGATTTACCACATTACTGATCATTGCCTGTGCAGACACACCACGACCGGTAGCCAGCACAAACCAAATCCCGAATAATAACAATGCAATTGTAAAATGAACGGACGGCAGATTGGTGATGAGCCACACAAACACGAGTGATACTAAAACGGAAATGGAAAACACTTGAAACTTTCCATACTTATCGGCTATACGTCCCAATATGTTTGCAGCAAAGAAAGAAGAAATTCCACCAACAAGATAAATCATGGGTGTAATAGATTTAGGATATCCATTATTGAATTCCATATAAGGATTGATGAAAGGAATAATTAAAAAATGTCCCAGCATAATTAAACAGGAAAACAAAAGTGCCAACCGTTGTGCAGGATTCTTTACTACCACCATCAATACTTCCATTTTCTTCTCATCCGTTTCCATAATATGACCACTCATAGCGGGCAATAATTTTATCACCAACGGAATAATCATCATCCCTAATATACCTACCAGGATAAAAGGCGCATGCCAGCTGAAAATATTGGCGAGGTATAAAGAGAAAGGAACCCCAAATGTTGATGCAACTGCAAATGCACTCATGATGGCTCCCATTGCTGCACCTCTTCTTTCATAAGGAAAAATATCTGCCACAATGGAAAGAACCTGTGCACCGATCAATCCACCAAACAAACCTGCAAACACTCTTGCCGCAAGTAACAACGCATAGGTAGGTGCAAAGCCACATGCAATAGTGCCGATTAAAAATCCGGCATAGCCATAGAGTAATACTTTTTTTCGGTCGAAACGATTGACAAAAAAAGCAGCTGCAAAGCCCGACACGCCTGCTGTTAATGTATACGCTCCTACTAATAAAGTAAATTGACTGGGAGAAATGTGAAAGTATGGCATCAGGTAATTACCCAATGGCATCATGATCATAAAGTCAAGAATATGTGTGAAATTGATAGAGGCCAGCAAAATAATGATCAGCCGTTCGTTCTTACTCATAGATTGTTCGAGCTTTTAATTCCGGTTTTCAGAGGGAGGCTTAACGGGAGCAGATGCAGAGCGATGTTTCCCGGGAAAAGAACAAATTTAAGAAAAGACCAATGAACAAAAGGTTAACCTTTAGATCAGTACCATAAAAGTGACACCAAACGATTGAGCGTTCGCTTTTCTCAATTTCATTATTACCTATCTTTAAACACAACAATCCCTGTCATACAATTAAATTGATTGAACCATGTCTGGTAATAATTATTCAAGAAGGAAATTTTTAAGAGATGCATTGTTAGCATCAGCAGCTGCGGCTACACCCGGTTTATTAATAGGAAGAGGCTTCAGAAATGCTGATAAAGTAAACCTTGCCTGTGTTGGTATTGGCAATAGGGGAGCAGAAATTATTCAAGCCTTATTCGATACAGGCTTAGCAAATATCGTTGCTCTGTGCGATGTGGATATGGAAGCTCCGCATACCCAGGCTATCTTAAAAAAGTTTCCTGATGTTCCCCGCTTTAAAGACTTCCGCCAGATGTTTGATAAAATGGGCAACCAGATCGAAGCCGTTTCTGTTGGTGTTCCGGACTTTGCTCACTTTCCGATTACGATGATGGCGATTGGTTTAGGCAAGCATGTGTATGTAGAGAAACCAATGGCAAGAACATTTAACGAAGTAGAGTTGATGATGAAGGCTGCTGCAAAACATCCGAAAGTGGTTTCGCAGATGGGCAATCAAGGACATTCGGAAGCAAATTATTTTCAATTCAAAGCATGGAAAGAAGCAGGCATAATTAAAGATATAACAGCCATCACAGCACATATGAACTCTGCAAGGCGCTGGCATGGATGGAATCCGAAGATCACTTCGTTCCCTGCAGCAGAACCTATTCCATCAACACTTGATTGGGATGTTTGGCAAATGCATACACAAGGCCATCAGTTCAACAAAGATTTTGTAAATGGACAATGGCGTTGCTGGTTCGACTTTGGCATGGGCGCCTTAGGCGATTGGGGTGCACATATTCTTGACACCGCTCATGAGTTTCTTGATCTTGGACTTCCTTACGAAGTTGCTCCATTAAAATTAGATGGACATAATAATTTCTTTTATCCCATGTCAACCACACTTTCATTCAAATTTCCAAAGCGTGGTGCGATGCCGCCTGTTGAAATAAAATGGTATGATGGTTTGGATAATCTTCCACCGATACCTGCAGGCTATGGTGTGCAGGGTCTTGACCCAAGTATTCCGCCGCCAAGCACAGGTGCTATGCAACCTGCAAAACTGAATCCGGGTAAAATTATTTACAGCAAGGATCTTACATTCAAAGGTGGATCACATGCAAGTACATTATCAATCATTCCGGAAGAGAAAGCCAAAGAAATGGCATCGAAGTTGCCCCCTGTTCCAACCACTACTTCGAATCACTTTGCAAACTTTTTAAAAGCATGTAAAGGCGAAGAACAAACACGATCAGCATTTGCTATTGCAGGTCCGTTAAGCCAGGTATTTTGTTTGGGTGTATTGGCACAATGGACGGGTGAAAAAATTGTGTTCGATCGGAAAAAGAAAATGATAACAAACAGTAAGAGAGCAAATGAATTATTAATTGGTCCACCACCACGGAAAGGTTGGGAGCAATATTATAGAGTATAAATTTCGTCCCGTGACTTCGTCAGACGCCCTCGTCTGACGAATAAAAAATAAGGAAGCCAACTGTAATTAGCTGGCTTCTTTGCTGAAATGCTTTATTGAGTCTTGTATATTCGTCCGACGGGGGCGTCTGACGAAACCTATTTCAACTCCACTGATCATAATATTTTTGAAACCACCTTCATCTTACGAACATTTCAATAAAGTTGTTTGAAGTGTTTGTAATTTAAACTAAGTTTACAGTTTACAGTAAACTGTAAACAATGACCATTGAAAATCAAATACTTAATTATTTAAAAATTGACCCGGAGGTTTCAATAAGTGAGTTACAGGAAAAAACCGGTGCTTCAAGACAAATCCTGCACCGCATCCTGAAGCGGCTTCTTGATGATGGATATGTAGAAAAAATTGGCAGTGCGCCAAAAGTTTTTTACCGGATAAAAAAAAGGGAATCATCAGCAAAAACAGATACGCATCTTTCAAATGAACAAATTGAATTTCTTGATGAGTACTTCCTGCTCATCACAGAAAAAGGGGAACGGTTGGCAGGTTCGGAGGCAATGAAAGTATGGTGCCAAAAACAAAAACTCCCGTTTGAAAAAACAACGGATGAATTTATTATAACCCGAAAAAAATATTTGCAATACATTGATGCAACAGGCTTAATTAACGGAACAGATAAAATCAGGAATACTAAAGGGTTTGAAAATATGATGCTTGATAAAATGTATTACTGCGACTTTTATGCAATTGAACGTTTTGGTAAAACAAAGCTCGGCACCCTTCTACATTTTGCGAAACAAGGACAAAACAGGAAACTGATGCAGGAAATTATTTCGCTTACTAAATCCAAGATAGAATCTCTGATTAAAGAAAAAAAGGTTGATGCTGTTGGCTACATACCCCCAACAATTAAAAGGCAACTTCAATTCATGAGCGTTTTGCAGAAAGGATATAATTTATCGCTGCCGCATTTATCCATTTTAAAAGTTTCAGGTGAAATACCTGTGCCCCAAAAAGCACTGGGCAAAATAAATGAACGGATCGACAATGCGAGATCAAGCATTGTTATAAGAGAAAATCGTTTATTTAATCATGTTCTTTTATTAGATGATGCTGTTGGCTCAGGTGCCACTATTCATGAAACTGCTGCAAAACTTCTGCAGAAAGGAGTATGCAGGAAAGTTACCGGGCTTGCCATAACCGGAAGTTTTAAAGGATTTGATGTAATACAGGAAGTATAACTACATTATTTCAACTCCCTGATCTTAATACTCTTGAACCAAACTTCATTCCCATGATCCTGCAATAAAATATGCCCCTTCGGTGCTTCGCCAAAGTTGGGCCATACTTTGTATTTGCTGATGGCAACCAAATCACGGAATGCCTGTGAACCACGATCGTATTCCAATACTTTAATACCGTTTAAATAATGCTCCACATGATTGTTGGGATAAACAACAATACGTGCAGTATTCCAGTTGCCTGGCTGGCGGATAAAGCGTGTGGTCTTCTGTGCTTTAATGAGATCGTATAAAGAAGCTAGTGTGCGGTTGCCCTCACGACCAAGCTTTGCATCAGGATGAAGTGTATCATCAAGTAATTGATATTCTAAACCAATGGCTGAACCGCTGTTATTTTCATTAAGCGTTACAAAATACTTCACACCACTGTTAGCGCCTTTGGTCAACATAAAATTAAACGAAAGTTCAAAAGCACTATACTGCTCTTTGGTAACAATATCACCGCCGTTGGTTGATTCACCACCTGTTGAGGGCAACACTTTCAAAATACCATCTTTTACTTCCCATCCTTTTTCAGGAAAACTGTTTTTGTATGCACCTATCCAGCCATTGGTTGTTTTACCATCAAACAACAACTTCCAGCCATTTTGTTTTTCGTAAGGAGTAAGAAAATTTGGTTGCAGGTTCGCTACATAAATTCCTTTGGGAAAAGCTTTTGGCTGAATACCTTTTGTTTGAATACGGATATTTCTCCAATATACTTTCACACCTGAGTGCTCCGGCTTCCCGATCGAGTGTACCTGCAAAGCAAGAATACCTTCATTGGCAGTTAATGTATCAACTACATAAGAAACTGCAATACCATCCAGCCATGTTTTTACTGTATTACCAATACATTCGATCCTTATTTTGTGGTAAACATTGGGCGAAAAAAAGAGCTGCCCCTTGGGATTATATGACACAGGGTACAACCATTCTCTTCTTCCTTCATCATACACCCCGGCACTCCATTTCCGGAAACTGGGATCGAAATCATATTGATACCCGTAAATACGTCCTTTGCCATTCAAGGCCTTGGGATCATAATTACTTTTAAACTGAACACCTGAATTGGTGGTTGTGTCGGTCATCATTGCTTCAAGTTCCAGCACAAAATCTCCCGTGAATCGTTGATCACTTACTAAAAAAGAATTGGGCGTGCCCGGTACTGTAGTTCCAACGATCTGACCATTCTCAACTGCATAAGGAGCAGTGCCGGTCATTTGTTTCCAGCCATTGAGCGTTTTCCCATCAAATAAAGATTGCCAGTTATTACTCTGTGAAAAAGCGCAAACGGCCGGCAATAAAAATGCAGCTAAAAATATTTTTCTCATCTTGTTTATTTATCGAGGTTATATTCCGGTTTCCATGTTTCAATAGAATGTTTATAAATCGATTGATTCATCAGATGCACACAAAAAGCTGTCGTTGCTCCTGTGATCACATTTGATACAGGCTTTGAATTTTCTGTAACCGATTTATAAAATTCTTTCAACGCATACCAACTCCCATCTTTTGATTTTTCTTTCAGAATAGGAATACCACCTTCTTTGTTCCATTCAATTTTTGTGGCACCGGTAACACCATCTACAGTTTCCAATTCTTTCTTTGTTTGCTTCTCTGGAAAAAAGACACCATCGTTCATCAGCAACTGGATGGTTCCTTTAGTTCCTTTCAGTTTAAAGAGATAACCATCTTTTTCATTACCACAAGTCGCACCAAAATTGCCGATCATTCCTTCTTTGTTATACCGCAGAATGGCTTGCACATTATCAAAGGTTTCCCGTCCGTCTTTATAATAGTCAATACCACCTGTGCCAAGTATTTCATCGGGGTGTGTATTGAATGCCCAGTTAATAAAATCAACCTGGTGCGATAATAACTCAGCCGGCAATCCTCCTGAATATTCTTTGTACATGCGCCAGTTCACTTGCTTATCAGTATAACCTTGTGGCACCGGTCTTCGCCAGTTCCAGTTACGATCCCAACGGCAATCGATCTGTGTTACTTTTCCGAGATAACCTTTATCGATCATCTCTTTCACTTTAAAATAAAGCGGCGTGTAACGGTATTGATGACCAACCTGCAAAATCTGTTTGGGGTATTGCTGTGTTAACTTTACCAATGCCAATGATTGTTCAGCATCATAGGTCATTGTTTTTTCGAGATACACATGCTTGCCTGCGTTGATCGCTGCTGCTGCAATTTCATAATGATTATGCAAAGGTGTAGCAATGATTACCGCATCAATGGTTTTATCATCGAGTATCTTTCGATAATCTTTTTCGTAACGGAGATTATTTTTTTTATCGAGTTTCTTTGCCTGGTCCAAACGAAAAGCCAATACATCACAAACAGCTTTTAATTGAAACTGTTCCGGCATACTGTTCAGTACAGATCCAAGTCCGTTACCTCTGTCGCCACAACCAATAATTCCGATGGAAATTGTTTTAGCAGCATCAGCTGAACCATATGCCTGCAGCATTTGCTGATGCAGCAAAAAACCGGCAGTGAGCAATCCTGATTGACGAATAAAATTTCTACGTTTCATGAGTGGGCTAAGTTACGGATTCATGAGTTTTAAAAATGCTGAACTTGCGGTATCTGCTATGCTTCCATTGGCATTCTTATAAACAAAATATGCAGCAAGGTCTTTCCGCCTCTCAACAAATGCTAACGCTTGTTTTAACCCCATCAGCATAAGTGCATTATCATAAGCATCGGCGGTTATTGCATCTTTGGCATAAACCGTTACACTGATGAGTTCATTCTTTTGCGGATAACCTGTTTTGGGGTTGATGAGATGCGTGATCTTTTGCCCCTTGCTTTCATAATATTTGCGATAGCTGCCCGATGTGGTGATAGCGCCTTTATCCAGTTCAATGATCTTTTGCAGAAGATGATTTTCAAACGCATCTTCGTTGGGCGATTCAATACCGATCTTCATCTTTTCACCCGAAGGTTGCTTTCTTCCTTTTACTCTTATTTCACCTCCTAACTCAACAATATAATTTTTCACTCCATATTTTTCCAGCAATGCTGCTAATATATCTACTGAATAACCTTGTGCAATTCCGTTGAGATCAATTTTTACACAAGGCTTAGATTTACTCAACCTGTTCCCTTTCAACTGTAACAATTTTGTACTTACACAAGGAAGAATATTTTTAATAGCAACAGCATCAGGAACATATCTTGATTTTGTAACACCAAAACCCCAGGCATGTACTAGTGGTTGCACCGTAATATCAAACAATCCGTTTGTGGCTTTGTACGTATCAATTGATTTCTTAACAACCTGCAGCAGATGTTTGTCAAGAGTTATTCCCTTTATAGAATTGTTGAATTGATTGATGCGTGAATACGGTTTGTATAAAGAAAGTGAGCTATCGAGGCTCATGAGCTCACTGTCAATTAATGATTTTGTAACAGTGCTGTCTTCTGCATAATAAATAATAGAATAAGTTGTGCCCTGTGCAGCACCTGAAATAGCAAAACGTTTCCATTCAACAGAACGATGTGCACTAAATATGACTAGAAGCATAAGAAGGATCAACCGCATAGATCAAATGTAACAAACAGTGTGTTTGGTGCGTGTGAAAAGATTGCAAGAATTCATATGACGGTTACCAGGATGTGTTGAGCAAAACCATTACACATCATTAGTTGATCTATAGCAGGTAGTTATCAAAAAATGGAAGTAATTCATTAAAGATCCGTCCTTCAAAACCACCAAGCATGTTTCCATGATCACCAATATATTCTTCAGCAAAATGTTTAATCCGGTATGCTTCCAGTTTTTTGCTGAATTGTAAACTGGTAAAAGGTATATGAGAAAATTCTTCATTTCGTCCCCAATCTATTTTCAAAGCAGTAAGGCTGCGTAACTGCGGCAGATAATGATCAATCATGTTAAATGGAAATTGTGCTTCCCATTGGCTGATCACTTTAGGATCATAAACAGCACTGTCCTTAATATAAGAAACAGGAAAATCTGCAAGCAATTCTTTCTTTGAAGCATTGGGCGAATACATTTCTGCCATCGCAGTGAATGCGGCAGCAAAAAAAGCATCAAAATCACCAGTTTGATCCGATTCATTCAAGCCTTTTATAATTGCCTCTTCGTTATTCAATTTGCTTATCCGTTTGAACCCACGACTTGAAAGAGTAAAATCGCCATGCCAGTTAAGCACTGCCGGACTGAGTGCATACACTGCACTGAATGTATCTGCAAAGAGCATCCCCAACTTTAATGCACCATTACCTCCCATTGAATGGCCGCAAAGTCCACGGCTTTTACGATCAGGTATTGTTCTGAAATTTTTATCCATGTATTGCACTACATCTTTTCCAATATAATCGGCCCAGTTACCTGTAACTGATGAGTTGGTATAAAAACTTCCCTGCATTTTTGTATTACTGTTTGGCGCCACCACAATCATTGGGCGCATCTTTCCTGTTTTGATGGCTTCGTCAAGCAATTGTTTGAAATTAATCCAGACACTCATCATTACACTATCAGTACCTCCATAGCCATGCAGTACATAAATAACCGGGTAACGTTGGGTTCCTTGATCATAACCGGGAGGCAAGTAAACCGTTAGTTGGCGCAAAGGATCTTCGCCTCCTTTATTGTTTTGTAAAGAAGCAGCTGTGAATTCCAGTCTCACTAATTTGCCCTGGGCAATACCAGTTATTGAAAAACTCAGTAACAGCAAGCCAACTAAAACATTTCTCATGTTGTTGTTTTTATTGATCATCAAAATCCTTTTTGCATTCCTTTCGCAACTGCAAATCTTCTGAAATAAATTGAATTTACTTTATCACTTAATTTCTTTTCACGGTCTTCTTTCAGTTCGTCTGCTGTGTATTGTGTAACATAACAAGGCATAATTTTCAATGCATTTGTTTCCTGCTCTTGTGTATATTCAATTTTTACATTAAAATATTGTTCGTTTACATAACCGAGATCGAACATATTGCCTTGTTCTTTTGTCCATGCTACATAATACAAAGGATATTTTTCTACCCAACCTTCACGCAACAACAGTTCAGTTACTGCTGAACCGGTAACAATATGCTCTGAATGGTGTGTATCGCCATCAGGGCCAAATGTGAGGATAAAGTCAGGGTTAATAGCCGCAACTTTCTCTTTGAGTAAGTCAAGAAATTTTTTGTGTTCTTTGAAATAATTTCCTGTGCCGATTTTTGTATCCAGCCGCTCAATACCCAGAAAGATGGGTTCAGCAATACCCATGATCTTACAGGCACATCTTGTTTCTTCTTTACGCAGGCTGCCAAGCGAATCGCCTGCCGGAATTTTTGTTACTCTTGTGCCATCTTTTCCATCCGTTGCAATAATCAGTTGCACATTGTAGCCAAGTTCGGCATACTTGATCAATACTTCAGCTATCGCTGTTTCATCATCGGGGTGAGGAAAAACAGCAAGCAATGTTTTTGTTTTTGATGGCATCTGCGCTTTGCTGACATACCCGAACTGTATTAAAAAAACGATTAGAATTACACGCATAAATTCTGTTTTAATTTTCGTTTCAATTTTTATTTGTTACTTCTTTCGCTTTGGTTGTTGCTGGGTTGAACAATGAATGCCACCACCGTTCCAGTTTTGTGGCAGGCAATCGACCCATGCTAATTTTCTTTTTGGGAATGCTTCTTTAAAAATTTCCTCCACCTGTTGTTCCTTTACTTGCGATGATCCATGTTTGATATAAGTAGGCAATACCACTGCATCGTTTGTTACCAGGTAATTTAGATAACTGGATGCTGATACCTGTAGCAGCGTATCACCGATCGCTGGCCGGTGCCGCTTAATAAAATAGGAAGGTTTTACATTGATTTGATCATTACTGTCCAACTCTGCTTTTACAATTACTTTCCGCATGATTAGATCCGGCAGAGGAACTTTTATGATCCTGAGTTTTCTTCCATCCTGGTCGGTTGCCGCTTCAAGCCTGCGAAGATTTTCACTCATACGTTCATGATTTATTTGGTGAAAAGGATGTTTACCAGTCTCAGCTTCATCAACCCATGCAAGCAGCACGGATGTATCATTTATAAACCGGATAAATTCATCTGTATGCCCACCTGTGCCCATAGTTGCATATTTCCCGAAATGCAATTGTTGGATATGTGAGTCATCTATCAATCCTTGTTTCATCCAAATAATGTGAGTTGCGCCAAGAGCTTTCTTGAATCCTTCTTCCAGTTCAGCCTTTGTTTTTCCAGGGTTCCGTTGAAAAGTAACAGCCTCACAAAGAATCAATGTTCCTTTTCCGTTTACTTCAATGGCACCGCCTTCAATCACCAAATCAGATTTTATAATAGAGGCTTTTTCTGCAACCGCCATCAAACTGTCTACCTGGCCGGTTTCCTTATTAAAATATTTTTCATAACGTAATTTGGCAGAATCCTTATTTCCATCATACATATCAAGATACCATCCCATCAAGCCATACATACTCCAGTTAAAATCTGCAACAGAAAGTTCGCCTTTGTTATTCACCAAAAAAGCGGCGCCATGATCCCTGATCCAGTACCGTTCGCCGGGCATTGTATAAAAATGAATCCCGTTTGTATCTACATTTAAAGCGTTAAGCTTTTGCTTGCAAACCAACAACAAAGAGTCAGAGGATACTGCTATCTTAATCTGAACTCCCTGCCTGATAGCGTTGATCACATTAGCAATAACAGGATGAAAACCGGTATCAAACTTTTCCCACCCAAACCAGACAGCTTCCTGTGGTTCATACTCAGCAGGCATATAAAAAGAATTGTCTGTTTTCTTTTCAGCACAACTGTTTAAACAGATAATTAAAGCAAAAAAGTAACGATACATACTATTATTTTTTTCGATAGTAAACAGAAGGAATCCACACCATCCATATCTCTGCAATAATCAAGGGCACAAACGAAAAGAAATATTCATTCACCACTCTTCTGAAAGTTGGATCACTGGTGTTGCCAAATAAAAAATCAAGGGCATATACATCATCAATTCTCACAGCAACAAAAGCGATTACACACACATAACTACGCACCATCATTTGGCGATGCGTTTTAATATTCCTTGTTTTAATTGCCCGCCATGCAAACCAGGTGCTTAATACAGCAAATACGGTCAATAAAAAAAGAGAAATACGGCAGGGGATGCAAGTGCTGATTAAAGAAAGTCGTCCTGCAGAGATGCCAATCAAAGCAATCCCCGCCATATAAATTTTACCAGAAAATCGATGAAAGGAAACAAATCGTTTACGGATAAATGGCCAGAACTGCATGGGGCCTAATAACAACGCCATACTACCACCAACCATATGCATCACTACCCAGAGTTGATTATGAAATAATGTTTCGCCAAACATGCGGCTACGATAGCCATAGAAATAGGCAATCACATTGTCGAGAAAAAAATAAACAGAAAGGAGAAGAATAAACGACCATAAAGCAATCCAGAAAATGGAGCGAAGTGTATGCATAAGTTGTAGTTGGTAAACTCAAAGTACAGCAGATTTCTGTCAACTCAAAGCTCAACCAAAATACAAAAGCCTGTTATCAAAAACAGGCAGGCATAAAAGAGAAAAAATTATGAAACAAAAAAGCCCTTCAGTAAACTGAAGGGCTAAAATAAATATGGCAGCTACCTACTCTCCCGCATTGTAGTGCAGTACCATCGGCCATGAGGGGCTTAACTTCTCTGTTCGGTATGGGAAGAGGTGAACACCCTCGGAATAACCACCATAAAATCTTAAATAAGATCATATTGGGAAAAGTTGTAATTGCCAGTAGAAATTTAAAAAAAATTAAAGCTTACGGGTAATTAGTACTACTCGACTTTACTGTTACCAGTTTTACATCTGTAGCCTATCAACGTCATCGTCTTTGACGGCCCTTAAAAGTAAACTCATCTTAAGGAAGGTTTCACGCTTAGATGCTTTCAGCGTTTATCCTGGCCACACGTAGCTACTCTGCATTGCACCTGGCGGCACAACAGATACACCAGCGGTGTGTACGACCCGGTCCTCTCGTACTAAGGTCATGTCCTCTCAATTTACTAGCGCCCACCACAGATAGGGACCGAACTGTCTTGCGACGTTCTGAACCCAGTTCACGTGCCACTTT
>JAIEMP010000015.1 GCA_019752045.1 Chitinophagaceae bacterium
TTTTTTTTAAGAACTTGTTTGCCCTTCACATCCTTGCGAATGTCCCGATTCTGATCGGGATGCGTCTACCAATTCCGCCACATGGGCATGTGACTTATACTGTTTTTTTTTAAGAACTTGTTTGCCCTTCACATCCTTGCGAATGTCCCGATTCTGATCGGGATGCGTCTACCAATTCCGCCACATGGGCTAAAGAGCTTTTTGTTTGGGGTTGCAATATTACAGAATCTTTGCATTGCTGTAAAATTTTTTATGCCTTCTCCTTTTTTATTGAAAGCTTATCTTGCGATCCTTTAAACGATTGCAATGCTTACGATAGGACTGATCAGAGAAGGAAAAATTCCGGCCGATAACCGGGTAGCACTTACACCGGCTCAATGTAAATGGATTCATAAAACAACACCCCATGTAAAAGTAATTCTTCAAACAAGTGCTTCACGTTGTTTCAGTGATAAAGAATACCGTGCTGCCGGTGTTGAAGTAACGGAAGATCTGAGCAGTTGTGATATTCTCTTTGGTATTAAAGAAGTGCCTTCAGAGCAATTGATTCCCGGCAAAACCTACCTCTTTTTTTCGCATACAAAAAAAGCGCAGCTTCATAATCAGAAACTGATGCATGCAATGGTAGAAAAAAAAATCACCCTCATTGATTATGAGTGTTTAACACATGAAGATGGTCAACGTATTATTGGCTTTGGTTTTTTTGCAGGCATTGTCGGTGCACACAATGGTATGATGGCGTATGGAAAACGTACAGGTGCATTCTCACTGGGTCGTGTAGGCGATGTAAGAGATTACCGTCAGTTAATTCATACTTACTTTGGTTTGAAACTACCCAAGATAAAAATTGCTGTTACAGGCAGTGGTCGTGTGGCACATGGTGTACTTGAAATTATGAATCTGCTTGGCATCAATGAAGTGGAGCCGTTTGATTTCTTACATAAAACCTATGAGTACCCCGTGTATGTAGATTTAAAAGGGCGTGATTTGTATGAACGAAAAGATGACGGCACTTACAATCGTGACAACTTTCATGAACACCCGGAAGAATATAAGTGCAGCTTCTCTCCTTTTGTAAAACAAACCGATATTCTTCTCAACGGTGTGTATTGGGACAAAACCATTCCCCCTTTATTTTCATTAGATGATTTTCGGAACCCGGAATTTAGAATTGCAACCATTGCGGACATCACCAATGATACCGGTGGTTCTATCCCCATCAATATCGGCGATTCAACCATTGCAGATCCTGTATATGGAGTTGATAAAATCACCTTACAGCTAACAGCACCTTACCTCTCCTCTTCAGTTGATGTGATGGCCGTAGGTAATTTACCCAACGAATTGCCAAGAGATGCTTCCCGTTATTTTGGAGAGCAACTGATAAAGTTTGTTTTGGAAGATTTAGTAAAAGGCGGATCACCGGTACTTGAACGGGCAACGATATTAAAACAAGGTGCACTGACAGAAGAGTATCGTTATCTGAAAGAGTATGCTGGTGTCTGAAACACTAAAGTTCGAGGTCGAAGTTAGAAATGCGTGCATCTTGTATTTCTTTGCGCCTTTCCTTCTTTTCGATCTTTGCGTGAAACAAAACATCAGGAAGCTAACTACAAATACAAATAATAATCTTTCAACAAGCCGATGAATTCATTCGTGTAATGATTGCCTGCATCTTTGATCGCAAGTTCTTCAACCATTGCTGCTGTTTTGGAGCGGCTGAATAACAACATTGATCTGAAAAATCCATGCTCAACTGTTTGCCTTACCTGAACATGCGTTTGCAGATAAAGATTTGATGTTTCAGCTAAAGCAATCATATATGTTGCTCGTTGAAACGGCAGTAACAAGGCAAATCGTCCATCATCGTTAAGATTAGCAACAACCACCTTCAACAATTCATCCAGCTTTAATCCTGCATCGTGCATGGCCATATTGCGCCGGGCTACATCCGATTTCAAATCACCTTCATAAAACGGAGGATTGGAAATAATGAGATCATAGTTTTTAGAAAAGCTGAATTGTTTTGCATCAGCATGAAACAACTCCAACCGTTCTTTCCATATTGAAGCTTCTGTATTTTCCTTTGCCTGTTCGTAGGAAGGTTGATCTATTTCAATTCCATCAATCTTTGCATCGCATTTCTGCGCCAGCATCAGCATCAACAATCCGGAGCCTGCACCAATGTCTAAGGCACTCTCAACTTTCAACTTTTCACTTTCAACTTTGTCTGCTATCCACGCTCCAAACAAGCAACTGTCCGTGCTAACTTTCAAAGCAGCTTTTTCCTGCTGCACGGTGAATTGTTTAAACTGAAAATAATTATTGGGCATTTACACAAAACTAATACATCAGCTTCTTTATTGCTTCAGCATAAGTTCGGCTTACCTTAACAACGGTATCATTGTGCAAAACTATCTGCGGGCCTGATGCTTCACGGTACACTTCTTTAATGGCAGACAATGCAATCATTGCAGAACGATGCACACGCTGAAACTGCACAGGGTTGAGTTTTTGTTCCAGCTCATTCATACTCCTGTTGCTGAGAAAAGATTGCTGATGCGTATGCAAACGTGTATAATCACCATCGGCTTCAATCCACTGAATATCGGTTACAGATATGCTGATGAGCTTTGCTCCCTGTTCAACCAATATCCTTTGTGGATAATGATTTGGATTGAGGCTTTCTGTTAACTGCTGTACCTGGCGGATATTATCATTGCTATCCGTAAGTATTTTTTTAACCGCATTGGCAAAACGTTCTTTGGTATATGGTTTCAGCAGGTAATCAACTGCGTTTACTTCAAACGCTTTTAATGCATATTGATCATAGGCCGTGCTGAAAATAACTTTGGGAATAAAATCCACTTCCTGCAGCACTTCAAAACCTGTTTTGCCCGGCATTTGTACATCCAGAAAAATAAGATCGGGTTGCAATACATTAATAATTCCGATTGCTTCAATACCATTTTTACATTCGGCTGCAAGCAGCAGCTCATCAAACCCTGTCAGGTATTCTTTCAGTAGATTTCTGGCCGGCGCCTCATCATCAATAATCACCACTTTTTTCATACAATTACTGCTGTACATTTAATGGAATATAAAAACGCACAAGCGTCCCTTTTGGTTCATTCGCCCTGATCTCTATTGTTTGCTGAAAAAGATAGTACAATCTTTTTTGTGTATTGCTCAACCCAACTCCGTTTCGAAGCATTTCTGCAGTTGTTTTACCGGCTGTGCCGGCACCTGTATCCATCACTTCAAAACAGATCTGCCGATCTTTCTGAAATATATGCAGGGTAATGGTTCCTCCTTCTACACTTTTTGCAATGCCGTGCTTTACTGCATTTTCTATGATGGGTTGCAGTAACATCGGCGGCACATGCTGCTCAAGTAATTTCTCATCCACATGATACTTTACAGCCAACCGCTCTCCAAAACGTTCCTGCTCCAGTTGCAGACAGTCTTTGATAAACTTCAGTTCATCTTTTAACGGAACGGAATCTTCTAATGAAGCTCTTAAATTATAACGAAACGTATCTGCCAGTTGTGCAATCAACTCTCTTGTATGTTCCAGTTGCGGAGGTACAGATGCACTGATGGAGTTGAGTGTATTAAACAGAAAATGCGGTTGTATCTGCGCCTTTAATGCAGACATTTCATTTTTAAGTGATAAAGTGACCAGTTCTTTTTCCTTTTCTTTTTGATGCATGAGTTGCACATAAGCATCATAAATATGAAAAACAGCGAACTGGATAGTATAGATCAATCCGGAGATATAATAATCCCACACTGAACCTGCGCCGGTAAGATGACCGATATGTAACCTGTCGCAAATAAAATAGAACAGTTCTATCCAAACAATCACATACACGGGGCCTGCTGCAAGGTGAAAAAGAATGCGGTAAAGAAGCTTCCATTTCCGGAAATAATGAAACACCAGACCATACACAGGTATAATGAGTATAAACTTTAAAAAAAAGTTGATGGCTACCTGTTCTTTTGGATTAAATGTTCTGGTAGGATCATTTAAATACAGGGCAAGCCAATATAGAAATGCAAAACAAATAAAATGAAATACAAGAAAAGCGGCCAGTTGCCAGAGCTTTACGCCCCACAACAGGTGCTTTTGCCAAAAAGATGATTGTTGCATAATAGTTACAGACTAAAATTATATTTTTTATTGTATCCGGCTGCAGTTCTCCGCCGAATTGCAGATATCGTCGCCAAACTGCTGTCATGCAGTTGAGCGAAGCT
Source organism: Chitinophagaceae bacterium (assembly GCA_019752045.1). Taxonomy (GTDB): domain Bacteria; phylum Bacteroidota; class Bacteroidia; order Chitinophagales; family Chitinophagaceae; genus Lacibacter. The sequence goes on from JAIEMP010000015.1 coordinate 4,258, forward strand.
TATTGCAGTTGACAGAAATCAGCTTGCTGTCATACAATGCAGCAGTTAGGTTTGCATTACAATCAGAAAAATGAACCTACTTACTTCCATCTTCATCAACCTGCTTCTTGTTTTTTCAGCCAATGCACAAACCATCAGCGGCAGCATCAGTAATGAAAAAAAAGAACCCGTCAGTAACGCTACCATCAGTCTGCTGAAGGCAAAAGACTCTTCGCTCTGGCGAAGCACCGTCAGTAATAATGAGGGTTCTTTTAATCTTGATTTTACAGACAGTATTTCCTTATTGCTGCGTGTAAGTGCAACCGGATATGAAACTGTAACCATTCCCGTAATCAGCAATAACACTTTCACTCTTACATTAAAACCTGCTGTAAAACAATTGGGCGAAGTTGTGGTAAACGGTCAACGACCTATGATTGAGGTAAGACCCGATAAAATTGTGTTTAATATAGAAAACTCCATCAATGCCATTGGCAATACTGCGTTTGATCTGCTGCGAAAAAGTCCGGGAGTGGTGATTGATAACAACGATAATGTTTCGTTACTTGGTACAGGCGTTGCTGTTTATATTGATAACAAACCATCGCCGCTAACAGGTACTGAGCTGGCTGCTTTTCTCAAAAGCATTCAAAGTACCGATATTGAATCCATTGAGCTCATTAAAAATCCATCAGCCAAATACGATGCTGCAGGTACCGGCGGTATCATTAATATTAAACTGAAAAAAAATAAGAATTATGGTTTAAACGGCAACATCAACGCCGGCTATGGTATCGGCACTTTTGCAAAATACAATACCGGGATTACACTCAACTACCGCAATAAGAAAGTAAACATTTTTGGAAACTACAGTAACTATTGGGGTAACAGCAAAAGCTTTATTAATCTGTACCGTGAGCAGGCGGACAGTATTTTTAATCAGAAAAGTAATAACTACAGTAACTACCGTGGACAAAATGCAAAAGCCGGGATTGATTTTTTCATCAACAAAAAAAATACCATAGGCTTTCTTGCAACAGTGTTTGCTGATAACTGGAACGATCAGAACCTGACCATCACTCCTATTCTATCGTTAAGTACTAAAACAGCAGCAAGAACATTAACAGCAGATAACCGTTCAACAGGAAATAAACTCAACAGTAATTTCAACTTCAATTATAAGTACAGTGATACAACCGGTCGTGACTGGAATACTGATCTGGATTTTGGCTTTTTCAATAGCCTGCAGGATAATCTGCAACCCAACCGTTATACCTCACCTGATTTACAAACTGTTCTTGAAGAACGCATTTACAATATTGTAACCGACCGTAGCATTCAACTGTTTACGTTTAAATCGGATTATGAGCAAAATCTGAAAAAAGGCCGCATCAGCTTCGGTATAAAAACATCGCTGGTAAACACAGCAAATGCGTTTGATTTTGCAGATGTCATCAACGCACAAACAATTCGGGACAACAACCGCAGCAATGATTTTGCGCTCACTGAAAATATTAATGCCGCCTACATCAACTACAAGCAAAAAATAAAAAAATGGGATCTGCAACTCGGCTTGCGTGCAGAACAAACCAATACCCGTGGCCGGCTGAGCAGCACTAACAGCATCAGCGATCGTGATGTAAAACGAAACTATCTCAACTTCTTTCCAAGCTTTGGTCTTTCGTATCAGGTAAATCAGAAAAACAGTATGAACCTCAATTACAGTAGCAGAATTAACCGCCCCGGTTATCAAAGTCTTAACCCGTTTGAAAGTAAATTGGATGAACTAACGTATCAAAAAGGCAATCCGTTTTTAAAACCGGAATATACCAACAGCATCAGTGTTACACACAGTTTTAAATACACGCTTAACACAACAGTTTCTTACAGCCGCACAACCGATTTCTCTACCCAAATTACAGATACCACCGAAGGCAGCCGGAATTTTATTCAGCAACGGAATGCCGGCACACAAAACAATCTCTCTGTCAACATCAGTTACCCGTTCAGCATTGCAAAATGGTGGAGTGTGTATGCCAATATCGGCATCAGCCGTTTAACCAACAATGTAAACCTGGGTGTAAATAAGGTAAGTAATCTCTCCATCACATCATGGAGCCTCTATAACCAACATACCATTACGTTGCCAAAAAGTTTTTCAGTAGAGGTGTCAGGTTTTTATAACTCCCCTTCTATCTGGGGTGGTACGTTCCGCAACCGTCCTTTCTGGGGAATAGATGCAGGTTTGCAAAAACGATTGTTGAAAGAAAAAGCTGTACTTAAAATCAGTGTAAGCGATGTGTTCTTCAGTATGCAGTGGCGGGGCATCAGCAATTTTTCAGGGTTGTATATGGATGCAAGCGGCGGTTGGGAAAGCCGTCAGCTGAAACTGAACTTCAGCTACCGGTTTGGACGAAAAGAAATTAAGGCACAACGAAACCGCAGCACCGGCAGTGAGGATATTAAAAACAGATTGTAATTAAAATGTTGCTCTTGCACCGGGACTCACACTCAATGAAACAAAATCATTTGCCAGGTATTTGTAATAACCCGTCATGGCAATCATACCTGCATTATCTGTACAATATTCAAAAGCAGGAATAAATGTTTTCCAATGATGCTTCTCGCCCATTTCGGTAAAAGCTTTGCGTAAACCACTGTTGGCACTCACTCCACCAGCTAAACAAATTTGCTTAACGCCTGTTTGCTGCGATGCTTTTTTGAGTTTGTTGAGCAGTATGGAAACAATCCGTTGTTGAACCGATGCACAAATATCATTCAGGTTATCTGCAATAAATTGTTTTTGCTCTTCTTCTGTTTTCAGGAACTCTTCTTTATAAACCAGACTTGTTCCTGCATTACGAAGAAAATAAAGAATGGAAGTTTTCAATCCGCTGAAACTAAAGTTGAGATCAGGAATTTGTGGTTCAGGAAATTTAAATCGGTCTGGATTGCCGAGTTGTGCATATTGATCAATCAATGGTCCGCCCGGATAAGGAAGCCCCAGCAGCTTTGCTGTTTTATCAAACGCTTCACCTGCCGCATCATCAATCGTTTCACCAAGCACTTTCATTTGCGATGCACTTTCGCATAACACAATTTGTGTATGACCACCACTAACTGTTAAACAAAGAAATGGAAAAGAAGGTTTTTCTTCCGGTATCAAATTAGCAATTACATGCGCCTGCATATGATGCACTGCTATCAACGGAATATCTAATGCTAATGAAAGTGATTTTGCAAATTGTGCCCCTACTAATAATGAACCGATTAAACCCGGCGCCTGTGTAAACGCTATTGCATTCAACTCTTTCAATTCAACAGTTGCCTGCTTTAAGGCCTCATCAACAACAGGAACAATGTTTTGCATATGCGCCCTGCTTGCCAGTTCAGGCACCACACCGCCAAACGATTCATGCACCGATTGTGTGGCTATTACATTTGAGAGAATAACTCCATCACGGCAAACAGAAGCCGAAGTTTCATCACAGGAAGATTCGATAGCTAAAATGCACACACTCATTGTTGAGTTGCAAATTAAAAGATGAATAATTTAAAATCAGGTGCACAAAGTTATGCAGTTTGAAAGCCTTCCCTCCGGGGAGGTTTGGAGGGGCTTCCTTATTTACTCCTTATCGCCACAACAGGATCCATTCTTGCTGCAATAAATGCAGGAATAATGCCTGCAAGTATGCCGGTTAATATACAAACTGTAACAGCACCAAGAAACAACCCAAGTGAAATAAACACTTCAAACTTAAATACATTGGTGAGTAAAAAAGTTAAACCAAACACCAACAACAAACCAATGATGCCGCCCAGCACACAGAGAAAAGCACTTTCCATTAAAAATTCGCTGAGGATGGTTCTACGTTTGGCGCCAATGGCTTTTTTTAATCCGATGATGCTGGTACGTTCACGCACAGTAACAAACATAATATTGGCTACACCAAAGATCCCTACAATAAAAGAAAGGATCGTAATAGCAATGCCGCCAATCGTCATACCATTAAAGATGGAAGTGATCTGCGAAGTACCGCTGCTTACATCATTCAATGCAAAATTATCTTCCTGTTTTGGATTGAGTCTTCTCACACCACGCATCACTCCACGCAATTCGTTTTTAAGATCAGCAACGGGAACATTATCTCTTCCTTTCACAATCATAAATCCATCACTGCGTTGCTCATTACCTACCTGGCTCGCAAACTGAAAAGGAATAATGATTACATTATCAAAATCCCATCCACCAATTAAACTTTGTCCCTGTTTTTTTACCACACCAATCACATTCACTTTTCTTCCTTTAATTACTACACTTTTTCCAACGGCTGCTTCAGGTTTATCAAACAGTTTTTCAGCAACATTATAACCCATTACCATGGTTGCAGCACCTGAACCGAATTCGCTGTTAGAAATATAACGTCCCCAACCCAGTTCAACAGGCTGTATCTGGTTAAACTCTTCTGTAACACCATACCAGTTTACACTTGCAAGCGATACATCTTCATAATCTACACTGGATGCGTTAAAATAAGTAAACGCTACATTGCTGGCCAACGATACTTTTTCTTTTACCGGTACCATTTCTCTGAATTTTGGATTTGGCCGGCTCATATATTTCCACCAGGGATAATCGCTGCCGCCACCCCATGGCCATTTTTGAACATACACCGTATTGTTGCCAAACGATTTAAACTCGTTCCGCACATTCCGTTCCAGACTGCCCACCGTTGCCATTACGCTGATGATGCAAAAGATGCCAAACGTTATGCCCAGCAAACTTAAAAATGTTCGCAATTTATTTTTTCGGAGTTCCTGCATAGCAAACTGCAGACTGTTCCAGAAAATTTCAAAGGTTTTACGCATGGGTCAAATTTAAACTGAAAAGCTGAACCAAAGGGAAATTTATTACAGATGGGAAGCTGCTGAAACGTACCTTTGCGGACTTAAAAAAAGCTGCCAGCTTTTAGCTGCAAGCCACAAGGATGGATCTTGCTTACAGCTTGCAGCTTATAGCTAAAAGCTTATTCATGAAATTTACAAACGAAATACAACGCCGCCGCACATTCGCCATCATCTCTCACCCCGATGCCGGTAAAACAACCTTAACAGAAAAGTTGCTGTTGTTTGGCGGTGCTATACAGGTAGCAGGTGCTGTAAAAAGCAATAAGATCAAGAAACATGCAACCAGTGATTTTATGGAGATCGAACGCCAGCGTGGTATCTCTGTAGCTACATCGGTTATGACGTTTGAATACAACGGCACGCTTATCAACCTGCTTGATACACCCGGTCACAAAGATTTTGCAGAAGATACCTACAGAACATTAACAGCAGTTGACAGTGTTATTCTGGTAATTGACAGTGTAAATGGTGTGGAAGAACAAACCAGGCGATTAATGGAAGTATGCCGCATGCGTGATACTCCGGTGATTGTGTTTGTAAACAAAATGGATCGGGATGGTAAAAACCGTTTTGATTTGCTTGAAGAAGTGGAAAAAGAATTGAACATCCACCTCCACCCGATGGCATGGCCAATAAACAGCGGTAAAGATTTTAAAGGTGTGTATGATCTGGATAAAAAAAGTCTGGTGCTGTTTACTGCCAATACCAAAGCAAGTGATGAAGATGTGGTTGAAATCAAAGATTTAAATGATTCCGTTCTTGATTCTAAAATTGGTGAAACGGATGCAAAGATTTTACGTGAAGATGTAGAATTAGTGGACGGTGTATATGGCGAATTGAAAGTAGAAGATTATTTAAAAGGAAAAGTTGCTCCGGTTTTCTTTGGCAGTGCCGTTAATAATTTTGGTGTAAAGGAAATGCTCAACACCTTTATCCGCATTGCTCCGTTACCGCAAAGCAGGGAAACATCAACCCGTCATCTGGATGTAAACGAAGATAAATTCAGTGGATTTATTTTTAAGATTCATGCCAATCTTGATCCCAAGCATCGTGACCGTATTGCTTTTTTACGTGTGTGCAGCGGAAAATTTGAACGGAACAAATACTTTCATCATGTACGGATGGATAAGGATGTACGTTTCAGCAACCCATACTCATTCCTTGCCCGACAAAAAGATGTGATTGAAGAAGCTTATCCCGGCGATGTGGTGGGATTGTTTGATACAGGCAATTTTAAAATTGGTGATACGCTTACTGAAGGTGAAAATTTTTACTTCACCGGTATTCCATCCTTCTCTCCTGAGTTGTTTAAAGAAGTGGTAAATAAAGATCCCATGAAGACCAAACAACTGGAGAAAGGATTAATGCAGTTAACAGATGAAGGAGTTGCTCAGTTGTTTACACAGTTTGGTGGTAATAAGAAAATTATTGGTTGTGTGGGCGAACTGCAGTTTGAAGTAATTCAATACCGTTTGTTGCAGGAATATGGCGCCAGTGCAGAGTTCAGAGCCATGCCCTATTACAAAGCCTGCTGGATTACCAGCAAAGATCAAAAGAAACTGGATGACTTTACCCGTTTTAAAACCAACAATATTGCTGCCGATAAAGATGATCATTTAGTTTATCTGGCGCAAAGCGAATGGTTTTTAAACACCGAACGGCAAAACAATCCGGATATTGAATTTCATTTTACGAGTGAGATACATAAAGAGAATTAGCGTTGGTCGGTACGGCCCTTAGGCCGTCAGACCATTTATCAATAACAGGTTTTTGCTTTTACGTCTGACGGCCTAAGGGCCGTGCCGACGAGTATGACAGCTATGATACTTTTCGAATCACAACGCTTGTACGTGCAACCTTTCACAAAGGATGATGCGGATATTTTCTTTGCATTGAATGGCGATGCAGAAATCATGCAGTATATCCGTGAACCGAAATCAAAAGAAGAAAGTGATGCGTTTCTGGAAGAAAATCTGAAATTTTATAACAGTCATCCCGGACTTGGACGATTTGCTGTATTTACAAAAGATGATAACAGCTTTGCCGGTACATTTTCACTCCTGTCTGTCAACAACAGCGAACAGATTCATTTGGGGTATGCATTGCTGAAACAATTTCAAGGAAAGGGTTTGGCAACTGAGTTGGTAAAAGCTTCGCTGGAGTATGTATTTGTAACCATTGCTAATGAAACCATACAGGCTTTAACAGTTGCAGAAAATATTGCTTCGCAAAAAGTGTTGCTTAAATGCGGATTTACGTTCACACATACGATGGATCATGGAGGAGATGAAGTAATTGTTTATGAGTTGGAAAAATCCAAGGCACAAGAAACAGTTAACTGAAAGTAAACAGGCGTATCAACAGCTAAATAGCCATTCAACGGCCAGCTTCAAACAAAAAAACTAAGAACTCAGAACTGTATTTAAACTTAGAATTAAATCTTCCCAACCCTCTCCATCATCTTCTCAACTAATTTATACGTAGCAGGGCAATACTCTACATTCTGTTTGTATACATGCACCCACTCAGTAAAATTCTTTTTGGTGTGATGAGGGAATGTTGCACAATCAACCGGGCGTATTTCGTAAATGGAACATTTGTTATCCTTTAAGTTCAGAAACTGGCAAGGCTGTTTTTTATTCATCATATCACCCGTACCTCTTTCTTTATACAACCACTTCTCTGTAAACTCTTGCGGCGTTTGATTGAAATGAGAAGAGATGCGTTTAATATCCTGTTTGGTAAACGTTGGTGTCATGGTCTTACAGCAGTTGGCGCAACTGAGACAATCTGTTTCGGCCCACACTTCTTTATCCATTTCAACAGATAATTTATCCAGTCCTTTTGGTTTTACAGTTTCCAAACGGGTAAGGAAATAACGGAAGCGGCGGCGGTTCTTAATCATCAAACGTTTAAAGGACGGCAAATGCAGTGGTTTCATTCAAAACATTATTGAGCAGCGAATATAATGATCAGTAATGAATAATGAGTGATGAGTATAAGTATTTCTCACTTTCTGTGTTTCAGTATTCCCGACTTTAAAACTTCTTATCTTTCAAACTTCAATTACAAGCATCATGTGGGAGCCGCAAAAAAAAGGATTCAAAGCTTATCTGCAACTGGAACGGTCGCTCAGCGAAAATTCAGTTGAAGCTTATCTGCACGATGTGGAAATGCTCACACAGTATCTGCAATCAATCAATGATCTCAAATCGCCTGCAGATGTTGTATTGAAAGATCTGCAGCAGTTTTTAAAATGGATTACTGAGCTTGGATTAAGTGCAGGAAGCCAGGCAAGAATTATTTCGGGCATCAAACAGTTCTATAAATATTGTTTAATTGAACAGATCACTGTAAAAGATCCAACAGCATTACTTGAAGCTCCCAAATTAAAAAGAGCTCTGCCTGATACATTGAGTTATGCCGAAATTGAAAGCATCATCAACAAAATTGACCTCAGCAAACCGGAAGGCGGCAGAAACAAAGCCATCCTTGAAACCATGTACAGCTGCGGGTTACGGGTGAGCGAAGTAGTAAATCTGAAGCTTTCAAATTTATATTTAGATGTTGGTTTTATCCGTGTAATAGGTAAAGGCGATAAAGAACGGCTGGTGCCAATTGGCAGCAGCGCCGTTAAGTACATATTAATTTATACCAAACAGATCCGAGTGCACAATAAAATTAAACCGGATAAAGAAGACATTTTGTTTTTGAATAAATATGGAAACGAATTATCCCGTATCATGATCTTTCTCATTATTAAAGAACTTGCAAAAGAAGCCGGCATTAAGAAAAATATTTCACCACATACCTTTCGTCATTCATTTGCCACACATTTGGTAGAAGGTGGTGCCGATCTCCGTGCCGTGCAGGAAATGCTGGGGCATGAAAGCATCACTACTACTGAAATTTACACACATCTCAACAGAGAATACTTACGCAGAACACTGGAACAGTTTCATCCCGGCTTTAAGAAAATTGATGGGTGATATTTTTCAACATCAGCTAAGCAGTGACAGACTCTGCATAAGTGGCTCCACTTTTTTACCCAGACTTTTTTTGAAACTTTCGAACCTTGTTGGCTTTGTTACAAAATGAATATCATAGATGGAAGCAAGTTCCTGCTCCAGCTTCGGTGCATTTTTAAACTGGTTGCAAAGCGAAAACACTTTGGGATTGCTGAAATCTACCGGCAACAGTAACTGTAGTTTGTTCTGAAACAATTTACTGTTGAGCTGATAGCCCAATGCATATTCACAACCCTCCAAACCGGGATTAAATGAAAGCATCACATCTTTTAATGCATCAAATTTCCACTTGTGCTCGTACAACAAATAATTAAACACACAAAGCTGGTAAGAGGGGTTTACAATAAAAGCCTCCTGCCCTGCCAGCTCCTGAAAATAAATGACTGCTTCGCCAAATTTTTCTGTCAGGCCCTGCCTGATCTCACGGATATTGAACAACATATACTGGATTTTAATCGTTTTTAGTGTTGACTGTACTGCGTTTCATCATCAGTTAATAAAACAGCTTCTCCGTTATTTGAAGCATACATCCGTTCAAACCTGTTCTCAATGTCTTTCACCGCATGAATCATTTCTTTTGATAATCGGTCTTTCTCTTCGAGCTTTCGTTTTAATTCCATGCTGTTGTGCTGCAATTCTTCCTGTATACGCTTCAACTCTTCAATGGTCTGTTCCTGTTCATATATGCGAAGCTGCAATTGCTCCATCTGATTCTTCTTGTCTTCTTCAGCAATGATCAAAGCAGCCTTAAGTTGCTCCAGTTCAACGCTGCTTTTTTTATACAACTCTTGAATTATATGTTTTTCTTCTTTCAGGTGTTGAAGTGCAGTTAACTCCTGTCTGGCTTCTTCCTGCTCCAGTTGCAGTTGTTCAATGGATTGATGCAGTCGTTCATTAGCAGCAAGCAATTGATCATAGGAATAGGTATCCCGTAACATGTTTGTCACCTGCAAACGAAACTGTTCAAGCGTATCGTTTACCTGTTCAACAGATGAACGCACAGAAGTGATGCCTTCTTTATGCAGTTGCAGATCGCCGGTTGTATTTGCTGTAACGGAAGCCTGTTGCAATGCCTGTTTCAGTTCTGCGAGTTCATCATTTACAATTGCTAATTCTGCCTGATGTGTTTTTTCGGCTTCTTCCAGCAACTGTTTTTCAGATTGTCTCAAATGATGAAGCTCCTCCACATATTGAGTTGCCTCTTGTTCTTTTTGTTGCAATTGTTCCTGCAACATTGCCAGTTGTGTTTGTTGATCAAGTTTCTGCTGCAGTTGCTGTTGTTGCAGATCAGCAAAGGCAGCATGCTCCTTTTCATAGAGCAGTTGCTGTTCCGATCGTTGTTGTTCTGCCTGCAGCAGTTGCTGTTCCAGGTGCAGTAAGTGCGCTTCCTGACTGATTATTTTTTCCTGGAGATGATGAAGTATTCTGTTGCCGGCTTCGGCTGTTTCAAATTCAACAGCATCTGATTCATCAGCCGAACCCGTTTTTAATTTTTCGATATGATTCAATGCCTTGGCATATTGCAGCTGCAGATCAAAATTCTTTTTTTCAGCTGATCTGATTTCTTCCTGAAGCATTTTAGATTCTTCCTCTTTCTTTATCATTTCAGCACTGAATTTTCCCTGAAGTGTCTCCAACTCCGTTTCCAGTGCAGATGTTTCGTCTGTTTCAGGCTTGCTCCATACACGCTCAATAAATAACTTCAACAGGTATCCCGTAAGGATGGAAACTGTTATGGTTAATACTAATTCGGTTGAATGCAACGTAAAGATGCCGCAAGGCAGCAGTAAAAGCTCACTCATATTCTTTTCCTCTGGGTTTATGTAAGTTTTTAAACATTGCAGTGGTTTTGAAACAAATCACTGCTTTACAATACAGATTGCGGGAGTATAGAAAAGAATACAAATATCAAACCAAAGATGAGCCGTTGCTGATTTTTGGCTTTCTGTAAATAAAGTAAACGGTAAAAACAATCACATTACTGAACAATCAGCCGACTTGTTTGCAAGAGTTTATTATCTGAGTCTATGATCTGTATCAGATAAATGCCCTGTGCCATGTTGCTGTTCAAATGAAGCTGTTCTGTGTCCCTGCCCGGCCCTATTTGCTTTTGCATACTGTAAAACAATTGTCCTGCTGCATTGAGTAAACGTATCTGGTATAATCCTTCTTTTACCTTAGGGAAAGAAAGGTTAACTGTTGATGATGAAGAAACGGGATTGGGGTAGATTTTGATTTTTGAGAAAAGTAATGTGTCTTTTAGTTTTTCAACCAACGTTGAATTTTTCTTAAGCACTGTTACCGCCCCTGCAATTATACTTTTTTTCTTTCTTACCGGCATCCCCACAATGATCACCTCACCTAAAAAACCTGTTGATGCCGGAGTTAAAAGGATTCTCTGTATAGGATTTAATATTAAATCAGAAACTTTCAATTCCTTACTCACATATCCAACTACAGAAAAAACAAGTATCCCATTTATATCCATAGTACTAAGTGAAAATTTTCCATTCAAATCTGTTATCGTCCCTTTGTTTGTGCCTTTAATAACTACAGATGTATGCGGCAACACATTCGCCCCCTTTTGATCCATAACAACACCCTCTACTTTTATATTATGTAAATCATTTCTGGAAACACTTGTTACAGCTCCCATCCTTACTCGAAATGATGGAGTTGTATTCAAAGGCTTCTCACAAACTTGTTTTGGCAATTGCTCCTTAAACTGCGACTTACCTCTAGTACTGAATAGTAACGCAGTCAATAACAATGATGCAGCATATTTTAAGAAAGGAGAAGCCGGCTTTAATTCAATCACCTCAATAGGCCTGTTCAATTGGTTATTGCTGAACCGCCCGCAGGTGTTGCCACTGTAATTTTTAAAGAAATCAAGAATTTCTTCATCATCTTTTGCAGTAAAATCAATAACGTTCTTTTGGCAGGAAGAACAGAATCTTCCCTGTTCAACAGGCGTCATCTGATTCCAGTTTTCATGACATGGTTCAGGAATGTGGAGTTGTAATTTTTCTCTCATAACAGTTTTGTTTAAGTGTGATAAAATTCCGGCTGCAGAAATACAGCCGGTTCTGAAACGCTGCTCTTTTTCTTCACCAGACTTTTCAACAGGATGTACTGTGCAACACAATTACACAATCCCTTCAAAAAAATATTTTTCCCTAACTTTCATCCTCAACTGTTGTGCTTGGCTTTTATACGTGAAAAAGAAAAAAACGATTCAACTGATGCAGAACTGGTAAACCGTTACCGGGCAGCGGGTGATTTGCATGTACTGTCGGTCCTTTATCAGCGCTACATGGATCTCATTTATGGTGTTTGTCTCAAGTATTTAAAAGACCCTGAAACATCGAAAGATGCAGTGATTAATATTTATGAAGAGTTGATTGTAAAGTTGAAACAGCATGAAGTGAGTCATTTTAAAAGCTGGCTTTATACACTCAGTCGCAATCACTGCCTCATGCAGTTGCGGAAAGAAAAGGGACATGCAACGATAGAAATTCCGGAGCAGTTTATGCAATCGGAAGAAATGCTGCATCTGAACAGCGTAACGCAGCGTGAAGACCAGTTGAATAGCATGGAAAAATGCCTGGAGCAGCTCCCGGCAGAACAAAAAACCTGCGTTACATTGTTTTATCTGCAGGGCAAATGTTATAACGACATTACCGCACAAACGGGTATCGAATGGAATAAAGTGAGAAGTTATATACAGAATGGACGGAGAAATTTGAAACTTTGTATGGAAGAGAAAGGAGTCGGGAGCCGGTAGCCGGCAGTAATTAGTCATTAGTAAAAGAATAAAGATCAACTATAACGCAAACGATATTGAACGCTATGTAAACAGCAAAATGACAGCTGTTGAAATGCATGCATTTGAAGATGCCATGATGGATGATCCGTTTTTGGCTGATGCGGTGGATGGTTATCGTTCTGCTGCTGCCATTCACATACAGAGCGATCTGGATCAATTAAAACAACGATTGAACCCTGCGGAGAAAAAAGCAACTGTGGTTACAGGTTTCTTTAAACCGTGGATGCGTATTGCAGCAGGTTTAGCAATTTTGGTAAGTGTGTCTGTTGTGATGTATCGTAGTTTTAATCAAACCAATAAAGAAACAGCCACACCCGTTGTTGCAAAATTAAAACAAACAGATACGGCTGCAACTGCACAAACCATAACAACCGTTGATTCAATAACTGTTGCAGTGAATGAACAAACAGCACCGGTCATTAAAAATCCTGCAGCACCCGTTCCAATTCCATCTGTAAAGCCTGCTTCATCTGACAAAGTTGAAAACACTATCGCAGCAAGTGAACCTCCGGCTCCGGTTGTAAGTGCCCCAACTGTAAACAATGATATGGCCGGCGCTACATCTACAGTAAAGAAAGAAGATATCAGGTTAAAAGAATCCGAAGCAACAGAAGATAAAAAGCAATCCAACTTTATTGCTCTTAAAAAATTTACCGGTGTAGTGGTAGATGAAAACAATCAACCCGTACCGTTTGCAAATATTACAGAAACCAGATCGGGTGTAGGAACATATGCCGATGTAAACGGAAACTTTACAATGGTTGCTGCAGATTCGGTATTGAACATCGAAACCAGATCTGTTGGATATTTCAACAATGCATTACAAATCAGAAACAATCAAACGCAGCGTATTGTATTAAAAGATCAATCAGTGATTGCCAATGCTCCTACCCGTGAGCGTTTGTACGAAAAAAATAAAGACCGCCCACCGGTTATGAAAACAGAAGTAACAGAAATTTACAGCGAACCTGCAGATGGCTGGAACAATTACAGTAAATACATTGCCAATAACCTGCGTGAAGGCAACCTGAAGGAAAAACGCAATACCAATGCCTTAAAAGAGGTAGAAGTGTCGTTTGATGTAAATCCCGATGGCACTGTTGCCAACCTGAAAGTAGAACGCTCCAACTGTGCAACATGCAATCAGGAAGCCATCCGAATAATTAAGGACGGACCACGTTGGAAATCAAAAACAGGGAAAACTGAACGTGCCCGTTTTACCGTTCTGTTCTGATTACAACCATTCCTGAAATCTTTACCCTGCTTTCAATCACTTCCCTACCTTTGCTCCCTAAATAAATTTGCAATATGAAACGTTTACTATTTACTGCAGCATGCGTTGCCTTTTTTCTGTTGGCAGATGCACAACCATTAAAAACACCACAACCATCTACCACCCAAACTGTAAAACAGGAACTGGGATTGGGTACGGTTGAACTTTCTTACAGCCGTCCGAATATGAAAGGCCGTAAAATTTTTGGCGACCTGGTTCCCTTTGATAAAGTATGGCGTACAGGCGCAAACGGTGCTACTGTATTAACTTTCACCGACGAAGTAACCATTGGCGGAACAAAAATCCCTGCCGGCAAATATGGTTTATTAACTATTCCATCAGCAAATGAATGGACCATCATCATCAGCAAACAAACTGATGTAACATCACCTGCAGCTTATAAACAAGAGATGGATGTTGTTCGAGTAAAAGCTAAACCAATGAGTTTACCCTGGAGCTTTGAAACTTTTGGTATTTCGTTTGAAAACATCAAAGACAATGGCTGCGAGGTAATGATGGCATGGGATAAAACCCTCATCTCTTTCCCTGTTACAACTGATGTTGATGGAAAAGTAATGAAGCAGATTGAAAATGTAATGAAGAACGACAGCCGTCCTTATTTTGCTGCAGCAGCTTACTATGCAGAAAATGGTAAAGACCTGAACCAGGCTATTGCATGGTTTGATAAAGCCATTGAGCAAAATCCAAAAGCTTTCTGGGTATATTATCAAAAAGCAAAAGCCCTGGCAAAACAGGGAAAGAAAGCTGAAGCCATGACTGTTTCCATGAAATCAATGGAGCTGGCTAAAGAAGGAAAGAATGATGACTATGTTTTGTTAAATGAAAAATTACAGAAAGAACTGAAATAAGATTATTTCAAAAAATAAAAAAGCTCCCCGATACAAATCGGGGAGCTTTTTTTATGAATCAATGATTTTATTTTCTGATTGTATATCCGTTGGTGATCGGCAATGGAAGACCTCCTGTTATATCTGTGGTATTAAAACGACTGAGATAATAGTTACTCATATCGCAGCAGCCGGAGTTCTGTTCGCTATAACCAAACTGCATAGAATCTGTAACATTGTTATTAAGCGAAAGGTAGTAAACGGAATAATTCTTATTCACAGTAAACCCTGTCGTTGCAATAGTATCGCCAATGAAATAAAATAACCGGTTGATATTTTCAATATTACCGTTACTGATTCGTTTTGCTGTTATTTTAAGGTTGGCTGAATCGTATTGTTTGGCGGCGCCAACCAACAGATCCTTATTTGCATTATTTAATAAGCGGAAAGAAAAGGTAGGAGGAGGTGCAATGTCACATTCTTCCCTTGCACAATCTTTACCACACTGCACAAATATTGCAGACACAAAAAGTACAGAAACAAAAATCAATAGTTTATTTTTCATCCGGCAAAAATAATGTCATTTTACCAAATCATGCTTTTTTAAGACTTGTTAAAGTTTGAATGATCAATGAAAGTACTATAACTGCCACAGCACCAATCACATTCAGCCATAAAAAAGAAATAATATCCATGTAATACACGCTGATAACGATCACTTCAGAAATAACCGCTGCAATAAACACAGCATTCCCTCCTACCCGTTTTATATAAAACGCAACAAGGAAAATGCCCAGGATGGTTCCATAAAACCAACTGCCAAGAATATTCACTGCTTCAATTAAACTGTTACCAAGATTGTATGCAAAGAAGGCGATCACCATACAGAACACTCCCCACAACAACGTATAGATCTTTCCCCAGCGGTATTCTTCTTTCTCGGTTAATTGCTTTTTTGAAAATTTCTGATGAAAATCGCACATGGTGCAGGATGCCAATGAGTTTAATGCAGCGGCAATACTTCCCCATGCCGCAAGGAAAATAATGGCTATGATTAATCCAACTAAACCTGTTGGCAACACATCACCTACAAAGCGAAGAAAAATATAATTGGTATCGTTGGTATCGGCATTAGGATCTGCTTTTTTGATCAGGTTCTTCATTTCCGTTCTGATCTCTTTCCCCTCTTTTTCAATTTGCTGCAGCTTATTTCTTCCTTCTGCTACTGCTGTTTCATTTTTTTCTTTCAGTGCTGCAGTTATAGTAACAGCTGCCTGTTTTTTCTCTTCCTGTAATTGTGTGTATTGTGCAGCGGCCTGGTTATAAGGTTCAGCATATGCACTTTTTAATACAACTGTTTCCTGTGTTTTATTAAAAAAGGCAGGTGCTTTAAAAAAAGAATAATAAGCAAAGAGCAAACAGCCGATCAACAGAATACAAAACTGTAAAGGCACTTTTACAAATCCATTCATCAATAACCCCAACCTGCTCTCCCGGTTATCTCTTGCTGTGAGATAACGACCCACCTGACTTTGATCTGTTCCAAAATAACTTAACAACAGAAAAAAACCACCAATCAATCCGCTCCAGATATTATAACGATCTTTCCAATCGAACCCATTCTCTGTTACACCCGTTGTAATGATGTTTAACTTACCGCTTTTACCTGCAAGATGCAATGCATCGGTAAAACCAATTCCTTTTGGTAACGATGTGATGGCATAATAACCTGCCACAAACATGGCTGCGTAAATAATTACAAATTGTATCTGCTGAGTATAAGCAACCGCCTTAGCTCCGCCACTTACAGTGTAAATGATTAACAGGCCGCCCATCACTACATTGGTTGCATAAATATCCCACCCCAACATACTGCTCAATACAAGCGATGGCGCAAATATGCTGATACCTGTGCTTAATCCTCTTGATAATAAAAATAAAAATGAAGTGAGTGATCTTGTCTTTACATCAAATCGCTTTTCCAGAAACTCGTATGCTGTAAATAATTTCAGTTTATGAAAAAGAGGAACAAACGTAATACACAATACAATCATGGCTAATGGTAACCCAAAGTAATATTGCACAAATCGCATTCCATCGGTATAGGCCTGTCCCGGTGCTGTTAAGAATGTAACTGCACTGGCCTGTGTACCCATAATGCTCAACATGATGACCCACCAGGGCATTTGTCTGTTTCCTAAAAAATAACCTTCCAGGTTTTTACTGGTACGGCTTTTATATACACCGTATGCAATTACAATAAACAGTGTTGCGATTAATACAATCCAATCGGTGAGTTGAAAATTCATGCGAACTGTTGAGTAAAAAAGTAAAAGATGATGATAAGTAATACCAATACAGCTGCTACACTGATGTACCAACCGTTCCAGGAAGAATCGTTTTTATCGGGCAAGTTGCTCATGAAAAAAATGATTTATAACGCACTTAAACAAACCTGTTCAATTATCTTCTTTCGTCATCCTGTTTTGGTTTCATCATATAGGCAATAAAGAAAGTCAAGCCGATACCCAACAGTAATCCATATGCAATCCGTTTACTTATAAAGCCGATTAACAACCCAATACCAAGCCCATACAACAATGTTTTTTCAATAGATGATTGTTTCTTATTACTCATGATATTTTATTCAACTTGGGTACATTCTGCTTTACTCATCATTCCTCACCTACGCTAAAGCTTCGGTGAGCAAGCTCACTCATCACTCATCACTCATCACTCATCATTCATCACTCATCACTCATCACTCATCATTCATCACTCATCACTCATCATTCATCATTCATCACTCATCACTCATCACTTCGGTTTGGCCAGTAAGTTAGCCATTAAACGATAAGCACCGGGAACGGCAGCAGGCAACTGACGGAAAAAAACCACTGCACTGTAAACAAAACGACCCTTTCCATAATTTGCAACAATTAAACTGCCGTTGCGTTGCGGCTCCCCTTCATCATGCATACCTAAAATAGAAACAAAATTGCTGTCAATTGCATCTGCTTCATACACACTCCGCTCCTGCACCCATCCTTCAAAATCTTTTTCTGTGATTTTATTCGGGTAATTCAACACCGGATGTGTTGGAGCAAGAAAACTTACTTTGGCATCTTCTTCTGTAACCCTGTTACGTGAAATATTAAACGGATAAGGCGACATCTTTGATTTGATTGTTCCAAACTGATTGCTGGTATTGTACTGCACCAGCATAACACCACCTTCTTTTACATACCGCATCAACACATCATATGCATTGTTGAGCCATGGATGCACATTGTATGCACGGATGCCCGTAACAATTGCATCGTATTGCTTTAGATTAGCGACAGTGATATCTTTTTCTTCCAGGAATGAAACAGTATAGCCCATCTGCATTAAACCTTCTGCAACTTTATCACCTGCACCATTGATGTAGCCGATTTTTTTACTCAAAGTAACAAGACGAGTAGAGCTAGAAGGAACTTCCGTTTTTCTAAAATATGTTATTTGTGGAATGTGGTCATATTTAATATCAATTTGAGATTGATTATAAACATTATCACCTGACGACATGAAAATATTGACAGGACCATTAAATGGGAAGCCTAATCCCTCAATATCAAAATTCTTTGATTGATATTTATTGAATTGAAGTAAATCCTTTTGATTTACTTCAATAATTTTTGAATCTATATCTGGAGAAAGAAAATTCAAATATGGATTTGTAAAAGAGGCATCTTTATTTGCAGTTATTGCAATTTTAATTTTTGTACTATACTCCTTCGTCCCAAATAGAAAATCAGGATTTAAAGAAATAACAATCGGTGGTACTACAACTAAGGGTTGATAAATTTCTCCCTTCACCGGATCGGTAAATTTATACATCACTGGTTTTTCGAACACAAATATTTCGCCTTCTATATTCAAACTAAAGATGGCAGTGAAAGCAGCATCGCTTTCAGCTTTACCAATCAACAATTGATCATTAACAGTAAATGATCCTTTCGGATTTGTATGAAATAACCAATAAGGCTGCGATATGGGTTGATTGGCAGGAACAACAAAATTGATCCGTTCACGCAGCAATGCATTTTTTACCAATGCTGCATTTGATTTTAATGAAGAAGTTTGCTTATTGTTCAGCATAATTGCAAGAGGCGAAGTTTTTACATCACTTCTGTTCGATAGAAAAATGTTTACATGCAGTGAATCGCCCTGTACTGCAAACTGCTCTGTACTCACTGCTTCTAAATACAACCCTGCACAGGCTTCAATTAAACTTTTTACTTCTTCCAGTTTCTTGATCTTCCAATCGCCATCATTTATTTTACTGATCGCTTTGTATAAATCAATCAGGCTTTTTACAGAAGCTGACGGATTTTGAAATGAATAATTTGCAACAATTGTATCAATCAGTTGATTGATAGCTGCACCGCCGTCGTACCTGCTCCAGTCAGTAACAATTCCTTCGGCAAAATCATTTTTCATTGAATCGCCGCCGGTCAATGTAAAAAATTCCATTTGCGGTCCACGCTGGCGAGGCACACCAAATCCCTGGCTCTTATGCTGGCTGCGGCTTTCACTGGCTATTTCGCCATAGCCTTTTCCCAGCAAAGGATTATAAACACCCACATCAATTTTCAATTGATCATTGCTTGTTGTATTTGTAGTACCAAAGTTGAACGTGTTCCACATAATGCGTTTTGCACGCCATGGTTTTACACCGTATTTAAAATGTTCGGGAAAACGGTTTGGATCGGCAGCTGCATCAAATGCCTCACGGGCCAGCACAGCCGAAGCGGAATGATGACCATGCCCTGCCCTGTTATCTGGTGGGAATCTTGTCATGATTACATCGGGTTGAAACTTACGGATCACCCAAACCACATCACTCAGTATTTTTTCTTTCTCCCAAATCTTCAGTGCTTCGTCTGTTGTTTTAGAAAATCCAAAATCGTATGCCCGTGTAAAAAATTGTTCTGCACCATCCATTCTTCTTGCCGCCAGTAATTCCTGAGTTCGGATCATTCCGAGTTCAATTCCCTGCTCATTTCCAATTAAATTTTGGCCTCCATCACCTCTTGTCATACTTAAATAACCGGTGCGGTATAACCGATCTTTACTTAAGTAAGCAAGTAATCTGGTGTTCTCATCATCCGGATGAGCAGCTACATACAACACACTGCCAATCACTTTTAGTTTTTTTAAACCAAGCAGTATATCTGCACTGTTAAGTGTTTGCGGCGTTTGGGCCATTGAAGTTGAAGCAAGAAATAAAAACAGTACCAGGTTGAAATATTTCCTCATGCGTATAAGTTGATGGCTGCGAAGATAGAAATTGACCGTTTCTGCTTCTTACCGATGCTGTATTTTTTGTTTTTATTGAGAACTGCCGAAAAATAAATAAGCCAGTAAAATTGAGGTTATGATACCCACCAGATCGGCGAGTAACATGGCCCCGACTGCATAGCGGGTATTTTTAACCGCTATTGAACCAAAGTAAACTGCAATTACATAAAAAGTGGTATCGCTTGATCCTTGCAGTATACAGGCCAGTCGGCCTGCAAATGAATCGGCACCAAATGTTTTCATCGTATCAATCATCATTCCTCTTGCTCCGCTTCCTGTCATTGGTTTAATTAAAGCAGTGGGCAATCCATCAACAAACCGTGTATCAGCACCCAAAGCAGCGAATAAAGATTTCATGCCGTTGATGATTACATCAAATGTTCCGCTTGTACGAAGCATGCTGATGGCAACAAGCATTCCTACGATGTAAGGAATAATCCTTACGCCGGTTTCAAAGCCTCCTTTTGCACCTTCTACAAACGCATCAAACACATCAATCTTCTTATACAACCCGCCTAAAACTATGGCTACAAAAAGCACCAGTATAAGTCCGTTGCTGAGTTTGCCGGAAAAAAGCTGCGCTGTTTTTGCATCTAAACTGGTTACATACAAAACCAACAATGCAATCACGGCTGAAATGCCAATGATCCATGCAAGAATCACCGGTTGAAACACATTGATCTTTTGTTTAAATGAAACAATAAACAATGCCGCCATGGTTGCTGCAAAAGTGGCAATCATACAGGGAATAAAAATATCGGTGGGGTTTTGTGCACCCAATCCTGATCTGAAGGCGATGATGGTTACAGGTATCAATGTTAGTCCCGATGCATGCAAAGCCAAAAACATGATCTGCGAATTGGAAGCAACCGCTTTGTTTGGATTTAGCTCCTGCAAACTTTCCATGGCCTTCAATCCAAAAGGTGTAGCTGCATTATCCAGATTAAGCAGGTTGGCAGAAAAATTCATCATCATATGTCCCGTTGCAGGATGACCCTTGGGTACTTCAGGAAAAATCCGGGAGAAAAACGGACCGATGATTTTTGACAACACCCTTACCCCTCCTGCTTTTTCAGCAATATTGAGAAATCCCATAAACAGTGCAAGAATTCCAATCAGCGGAATAATTATATCTACAACAGCGTTTTTTGCTGTTTCAATGATGCCATCAACCTTGCGCTGTAATTGTTTTTGAACCGATAAGTAAGTAAACAACCTGATGGAAGGATTTGCAGCTCGTATACTATTCACTGAATCAGCCTTCAGATCATCCGTAAGTAAAACAGATGCTTTGTGAACGGAATCAACTTTGAAATAACCATATTCTTTTAAAAAGCTTGGGTACTCAGGTGAGAGTTTCTGATTGATTGGAGAACCGATGCTGAAATAAAAAACACTGTCCTGTTTATCAGATGATTTACCCACCACCATCCGGTTAAAAATCTTTTCATCGCCGCTAAACATTTTAAAACCGGCAACCAGAAAAGCAACAAGAATAAACGCACTCCAGATTTTGCTTAAAACCATACGGGTTGATTGATTTAATGATGAAGATTGCAGATTTTCAGCAAACAGCCAAAACCATCTTTTCACAGGTTTCGCCGCTAAGCTGTGAAGGCTTATCTTTGCGCCCGATTTTGCATTGGTCGATAGTCGATAGGCAAATACAAAATCAGACATCATACATCATAAATCATACATCATAAAATGGGTTTAAAAGCAGGTATTGTGGGTTTGCCAAACGTTGGAAAGTCAACCTTATTCAACGCCGTTAGTAACAGCGCCAAAGCACAGGCAAGTAATTATCGTTTTTGTACCATTGAACCCAATGTGGGTTTGGTTGATGTGCCTGATGCACGTATTGATAAACTGGCCGAGCTGGTTGTGCCCGACCGCACTGTTCCTACACAAATAGAGATCGTTGATATTGCCGGACTGGTAAAAGGCGCAAGCAAAGGCGAAGGTTTGGGTAATAAGTTTCTTGCAAACATCCGTGAAGTGGATGCAATCATTCATGTGATCTGTTGTTTTGAAGATGAGAATGTATTGCGTGAAGAAGGTGCCATTAACCCGGTGAGTGATAAAGAAATTATTGATACTGAATTACAGTTAAAAGATCTTGATACGGTTGATAAAAAAATTCAGCGTATAGAAAAGCAGGCACGAGTAGGCGATGCAAAAGCAAAAGCAGAGCTGGAAGTATTACTTGCCTGCAAAGCACATTTGGAGCAAGGTAAAAGCATTCGTGGGTTAGATTTAAATAGCGCCGAGCTGGATCTGATACAGGATTCATTCTTCCTCACACAGAAAAAAGTATTGTATGTGGCCAATGTAGATGAAGCCAGCATGCATACAGGCAACAAATATTCTGATGCTTTGAAGGCAGCAGTAAAAGATGAAGGTGCTGAAGTAATTGTGATGAACAACAGCATTGAAGCACAGATCAGCGAAATGGAGGATCCGGATGATAAACAACTGTTCATGGAAGAATATAAAATGACAGAGCCAGCTTTAAATCGTTTGATCCGCACTACTTATCACCTGCTTAACCTGCAGACTTATTTTACAGCTGGTGTGCAGGAAGTTCGTGCATGGACCTTCCACAAAGGCTGGAAAGCACCACAATGTGCAGCAGTCATTCATACAGATTTTGAAAAGGGATTTATTAAAGCTGAAGTAATTGGTTACGATGATTATGTAACCTACAAAACAGAAGCGGCAGCACGTGAAGCGGGTAAATTAAGAATTGAAGGAAAGGAATACCTCGTAAAGGATGGTGATGTAATGCATTTCAGGTTTAATGTGTAGGAAGCCCCCATCCCCCGCCTCCCAAAGTAATACGCCGGGCAGGCCTGAAGGGGGTTTGAAAGTTCAAAATAGATTTTAACCACTCTGCAAAGGGTGGTTTTCTTTTTAGAATCGAGTTTATAAGAAAATCAAGACCCACCCCAACCCCTCCAAAGGAGGGGATAAAAAAAATCCCCCGGAAAACCGAGGGATAATGTATTTACTGAGTGGCTCTTAGAGGAAGCGATCAGCTTATGCTTTTTTAGCGTATTTCTTTTTGAATTTGTCGATACGACCTGCAGTATCTACAAGGATATTCTGGCCGGTAAAGAACGGATGACTGGTGCTGGAAATCTCCAATTTAATGAGGGGGTATTCATTTCCATCTTCCCACTTAACGGTTTCTTTAGAAGCTGCAGTAGAACGGGTTAAAAATGAATAGCCGTTACTCATGTCTTTAAACACTACAAAACGGTAATTAGCTGGATGAAGTTCTTTTTTCATAATTCCTGGGAGTTTTCAGCACGGATCAGCCGTGCATTTTTTTAAACGAAAGCGCAAAATTAGGGGGAAATCAGCTTACAGCAAAATGAAATTTAATGTTATTTCCCTCTGTTTACGGGACGGAATCTGAAACAAAAAAAGAAGCACTGAATTGTTCTTTATAATTGCTTTCGCTCTTATACTTACTAACCCAGTGCTTCTGGAATCAGCAATTATCTTTTAACGGATGTTTGCTGCTCCACCACCTTCTTTTTTATTGCTAAATTTTCCAGCGGTTTTGTATAATAAAAGTAATTCTTATAAACTGTTCATTCCAGGTTTTTGCTTCATTTGATATGCACCTGTTCAGCACGGGTTTATCCACCAAAAAATCGCAAAAACAGGGGTTTATAAACAGGTTATGAACGCATATTTTCAAATTGTAAAGGAATGCCCAGCTCCCAGCCTTTTGAAGCCTGAATCACTTCCTGCAGATCGTCAATTTTTTTGCCGGTTACTCGAACAATATCATCATTAATGGAGGCTTGCACTTTTAATCCCGAGTCTTTTATCAGCTTTACAATTTTTTTTGCATCTTCCTGTTTTAATCCGTTACGCACCTGTACTTCTTTCTTCACCAGTTTTCCGCTCTGAAACGATTCTTTGCTCTGATCAAATGCTTCGGGTGCAATGCCTTGTTTATGTGCACGGCTGATGAGTACATCTATCAACTGTCCCATTTTCATTTCATCTTCCACTTCAATATTGATTTTAAACTCTTTTTTGTTGAGATCAATCTTCACATGACTTGCTTTAAAATCGAACCGGTTGGTAATTTCTTTGGTCGTTACATTCACGGCGTTATCAAGTGCCTGTGCATCTACTTTACTGACAATATCAAATGATGGCATAACAAATAATTTGAAATGAGAAGAACAAAATACGAAGTGTTTCAATGCAAAAATAATCATTGAGAAATTAATCTTTGTGTAAAAAAGAAACCCCGGTAGAAACCGGGGTCGTCAATCAACATGAGAAATATAGAGATCGTTTAAAGTCTTAATTGTCGCCTCCTTTTACACGGTTCTGTTCATCTGCTGCACCACTTGCTTTACGACGGCCATTGCCATTTACTTTCCCTTTAGACAAACGATAAGTGAAAGTGAGTGTAGCAACTCTTGAATCACGGTAGTTCTGAAACTCTGCATCAATATTTCCAAACTTGCTTTCACCTTTAATACGCTGGCTCCACAACACATCTCTTACATTTAAACGAATAGTACCTTTTGTTTTTAAAACGGGTAAACTTGCACCAACATTCATTCCTCCAAATGCACCAATACGAAACACACCTTCCACAGCTTCTGTTCTGTAAAAACCACTGATCTCAGTAGATAATCCTTTCTTGAATTTGTAAGCAACCGATCCGTTAAACATGGCTGTAGTTGCACCCATTGTAACCATTGTGTTATTGACGATACCTGTGAGTTCGTTATTAAATACATTGGCATAAATATTTCCGCTGAAACCTTTGATCTGCTTAAATGCACTCACTGAAATACCGTACTGGCGCTGGCTGGCAATGTTTGCCTGTTTTACAAACGACTCATTGGTTGCTTCATTCTGCTCTAAAACCTGCTGAATAATATTATTGGTTTTTGTATAATTCAATGTTGTAGTTAAAAAATTATTGAAGCTGTGAGACAATTCAATGTTATGACTGAACTGCGGACGCAGATTCGGGTTGCCCTGTTCAAATGTGTAACGGTCAAGGAACTCAACAAACGGATTGAGACTTTCATAATCAGGGCGACGTAAACGACGTCCATAATTCAATACAAAACTGTTTTTTTCATTGGCTGCATATTGCAGAAAAACCGTTGGAAATAATTGTGTGTAGTTCAACGTAAAGGTTGAGTCGAATGCTGCAAATTTTTGAATGCTTGTGTTATAAGCCAGACCTTTTGAATTTCCTTTGGCCGTTGTATTTTCAAGACGCAACCCCAACTGAGCACTGAATTTTTTGCTGAACTGTTTGCTGTAATTTACATAAGCTGCATTGATGTTCTCGGTATAAATAAAATGATTGCTACGTGCAGAATCAAGAATCATATTTCCGTTACGTAACGTGTCATACACTGCATTGTTATCTGTTTCAACAAAACTTGTTTTAATACCTGCTTCAAACTTTGCTCCTTTTTTCAAGGGGTGAACATAATCTGCCTTACCGCTGTAAATGCTGATGAGTTGTGGCAGACTGCCTAATAAATTATCCGGAATACCTGATGGGTTTCCTGCTGCATCAAAATATTTATTCTTCAGATTTTGAGAACTTGATACATTGTAATTGAGAAAATCCACATCAGCAGTTAATTCTTTTCCCGTGCTGTCAAACTGATGACGGAAATTCAGGTTCGATCCAAAATGTCTCCAGTAACTCTTGCTTGCAGAAAAACCATTTGCTTTGCTGATGATTGTTCCACCGGGATTGGCAATATCAATATCGCTGTTATTAGTAAAAGTTCCGGGGTTATAAAATCCGTTCACTGTTGCACCAATCGTTGTCTTTTTGCTGAGATAGAAATCAGCTCCCAGTTTTGCATTATTCGACATATTTAACTGGCGCATGTGCGATACCTGATTAAATAATGACTTCACTTCTTTACTGGTTGCTTCAATAAACTTGCGTTGAATGGAAAGCTCCTGAAAGCTGTTACGTTCATTGCGGCTTAATGTACCAAAGAGATTTACTTTGTTCTTGCGGTAGTTAAATGTGAGGTTTTGATTATTGGATGGATAGACTCCTTGAGAAAAACCAGCCGTTGCCAACACACTGTACCCCATTTGTTTGGTCTTTTTTGTGCGGATGTTAATGATACCACTGTTACCGGCAGCATCATACTTTGCAGGCGGGTTGGTCATAATTTCAATCTGATCCAGTTGAGTGCCCTGCAGATTACGCAGATAGTTGGCCAAGTCTGCTCCTGATAAATAAGCAGGTTTACCATCAATAAACACCTGCACCCCTGCTTTTCCCTTTAAACTGATGTTGCCATCTTTATCAACAGAAACACCGGGTGATTTTTCCAATACTTCCAGCGCATTGGCACCCGCATTGGTTGGCGATGCATCCACATTTACAACCAATTTATCCGGCTTCTGTTCAAACATCGGTTTACGTCCGGTTACTGTTACTTCTTTTAATCCCTTTGCTTCGGGTTGTAAACTAAAAGATGGAACTACGGCTTCGGCCCCATCTTTTAGTTCAATTGGTCCAGACATTGATTTTTGGTAACCGATACCGGTTACAGCAACATAATAAGCTCCTTCTTTCACAACATCGAATGTAAATGCACCGCTTTTATCGCTCATAGCAGCTTTTACAAGTGACGTATCTTTTGCTCTGTAGAGTGAAACGGTTGCGCCATAAACAGGCTTTGACGCTTCATCCTGAACAATTCCACGGATGACGGAAGTTTTTTGTGCAATGCCGGCTGATGATAAGGTTAAAAATGCCGCAGTTAGAAAAGCTGAAATCCTTTTCATGATGATAAGGTTTGATGATGAGGTTTAATGATTAACGAGTACCTGTCGTTTTATATTACATGTCAAAAGTAGGTTCTATGTTTTACATAGTACATTGTTTTATGCCGAAAGGCCAATATGATTGATATTCGGCAAATCCAACTTCATCATTGGACGGATAGCTCAAAAACATGTTACAATTAAATTAGCCTTTTGGAAGAAAGGTGTTATTTGGAGATAAACGGATGAAAAGCAAAAAGCCTCCTGAAGGAGGCTTTTACATTTCTTTAGTTGAAAGCTTAATCTCTGCTTGCTTTTTGTTTGCTTACAAAGTAAAGTACAATGCCCAGTATCACTAATGCAAGCGAAATCAGCTCTGCCTGCGTAGGTTGAAAGGGAAGGTCATGGTATTTTGTATTGACCCTGATCTTTTCAACAAAAAACCGTTCGATGCCATTGAGAATTAAATAAAGTGAGAAAAGTCCGCCTGCCAGTTTTATTTTACTTCTGGCAAACATCAAAATTCCAAACAAGAGTAAACAAACTACAGTCTCATAAAAAGGAGTCGGGAAAACCGGCACAGGCAAATAATTACAATGATCATCCTGTTCGCAGCCCGCCAAACGAACACCAACTTTATTTACATTGTGCGGATAGGTATAAGCAACCATCCAATCAGGCAAGAATGATGGAGCTTTAAAAGATGCATGAGGTATATCCTCGAGTTTTAATATTTTGAATTCATCCTGCTGCTGAAGATATGCTTGATTTTTTTGCAAAGAGGCCTCAAATTCACCTGCTGATGCTAAACGAACATTCCCTGTAGAATCGGCCACATACGCACTGTTAGGAATTCCCCAGTCACCATCGCCGGCAACCTGGCAACCAATACGACCAATGGCATAAGCCAGCATTAAAGTGGGGCCCATTGTATCTGCAAGGTGCCGTATTGAAATTCCTTTTCTACGTGCAAAGATGATAATGGCAACAGCAGCACAAATTAAACCGCCATAAAAAGTTAATCCGCTGAAAGAGACCAGTGAACCAATAGGATCTTTTACAAACTCGCCCCAATTCTCCAGGTTGTGAAAAACTTTTGCGCCTGCAAAACCAAAGATGGCAGCCATTACAACAATATCTCCTACCCTTTCGTGCGGCCACACACGTACCATACGCTCTTCGGGTTTAGCCGCTTTTTGTTTATTTTTTTCATACCATCTGAGACCACCAAACAACAACGCAAGAAAAATACCTGCACCCCAGCTTCCTTGTGATGAAAAAATATATTCCTGAGGATCTACACCACTTCCTGCATTAATAAAGGCTCCAATAATTTTATAACCCATTAAAAAACCGAGCAACGCATTGAGCAAAATTTCGCCTGTGGTTGCAGGTTTTCCAAATACACGCTTTTCTTCTTTTGGCTGAAGCAAACCTTGTTTTTCTTTGCGTTGCAATCCTTTTGTAAGTACAACTGCGCCGCCTATAAATGCGAGTGCTACAAAAAAACCAAAGGAGTTGAGGAACCTTGCCCACTCCCATTCTACACCAAATACTTCCTTAAAGAAATAATACAAGTTGGGATACATGCTGTAAAAATTGAGTTGCAATGATACTTTAAATTAATTGGATTGCTCACGCCTTCCCTTTAAACTGCTTCTGAATAAAAATTCCCCCGATAGAATACCGGGGGAATAACTCTGCTATGAACAAAGCTGAAAAATGCAGAGTCATCAGTTACAATGCTCTTCAAATGCACCTATCAGGTTTTGTGCAATCATTTGTGCAGGACGCCCTTCAATATTATGGCGCTCAATAAAATGAACAAGCTGTCCATCTTTAAATAATGCAATGGCGGGTGAACTGGGAGGATAAGGCAACAGATGTTCACGAATTTTTTTTACAGCGTCTGTATCAAAACCCGCAAAGCTGGTGAGCAAATGATCCGGACGTTTGCTGCTGTTGTTTACAGCCATTAAAACACCCGGTCTTGCACTACCTGCTGCACATCCGCATACTGAATTAATAAATACTAAACTGGTTCCTTTTTGTGTTAAAGCAGCATCAACCGATTCTGCTGTAAGCAATTCATCAAAACCTCCTTCTGTCATTTCACCCTTCATGGGAATTACTATTTCTGCTGGATACATGTTGAAATTTGTTTTTAAAATTCAGTACAAAATTATATGAATTGTTCTAACTCTAATCAAAACAGGAAATTTTGTCGCATTAGTTTGTACAAACTTGTCTTTCTGTCTGTAAAATTTTACATAACTGGAACTTATGACTTATAAAATCGTGTTGGTTTATCATTTGATCATCCCATACCATCATTAACATTAAAAAAAATAAATATTATGACACTCTTAAAAATTCAAAACCCCGTTCAAAAAAATGTTCACTCGTTTATTGATGAGTTGTTTAATGAACTTCCGGCTTTTGGCAAAACTATCACTCAATCATTTTCACCTGCCGTAAATATTCTGGAGACCAAAGAAGCCTATCATCTGGAGATTATTGCGCCCGGAAGAAATAAAGAAGACTTTAAACTGTCTGTTGATAAAGGCTTACTGACTGTTGCGTATGAAAAAAAAGAAGAAGTTGCCAATGAAGATGTAAAAGTGGTTCGCAGAGAATTTTCATTCCCAGCTTTTAAACGCAGCTTTACCATTGATGATAAAATTAATACCGAGGCAATAGAAGCAAAATATGAAAATGGTTTGCTGAAACTGTTACTTCCAAAACATGCAGAAGTGAAGCAACCTGTAAAAAATATTTCCGTTCAGTAATGAACGAATGAAGCTTAATCATAGCAGTTGGTTTTGGTTTATAAACCCGTTGTTTCTACAACGGGTTTCTTGTATTTTGAGCAACACTCCGGTACTAACGATGATAAGTTTTGAATGGAAAATAAAAATAACATTCAGCACCATCAGATTCTTTTCATTTTTTTAACAGGTTCAGTGGCTGATAAAAGAATAAAGAGAGCAAAATGGGTTTTACAGTTTGTGATACTAAAGTATCTTCGCTGCAATTGAATATGAAGAAATTATTTATTCTCTGCAGCAGCTTTTTCTGGCTGTCGTTTTTATTTGCTCAGGAGCATACAGACAGCTTGCCCACACAACAGCAGGATATTGATACGCTCCTTCGTATCCGAAATCTCAATCCTTATTTTACATTGCATGTAGACAGCTCTCTGAGCTATAATCTTGAAATCAATAAAGATCAAAAGAATTACTACTGGTATATTAAAAATTCACCATTAGGACTTCGTATAAATAAAGACAATGGTTTACTTACGTTTAAGGCCGATAAAGCTTACTTTTTATCAGGCAAATTAAAATACGATATAGAATACAAAGTGCAGCTTGGTGTACAAAACCTGAACAACGCTACCGAAAAAAAAGATACCTTTTTTACCATTGTATTTTTTAATACAGAAATCATTCCTTCAAAAATACGTCCATCTGTTTCAAGTCCTGTTACAGTTGATGAAGGAGATTCCATCCGCTTTCAATTATCCTGCGAAAATGGAAATTTTCCGGTAGAGATGATCAGCTTTGAAAGCAACCTGCCCATCAAAACAAATACACCCATTACCAAATGCGGCGATGAATTTTCCTGGTGGATTCCGTTTGATTTTGTGAAAGACAACGACAGCGGAAAAGTGAAAATTTTAAGACTGCAGTTTATTGCAACGGATAAATTCCGCAACAGAGACACATCGGTTGTACGGATTGTTGTAAGAGATGCCATTAATTATCCGCTAAAAAAACAGGAGTATGATAAAGTAGTGAGCGACTATACAAAATATATACAGCAATTGAAATTCACCTTCAGAACGCTGGATAAAAAAATTAAACGCACAAAAAATTCAAGAGTAACCTTTGATATGACGTCGGCCTCCACCGCATTAGCCGGAACAATTCTCGGCACATCATCCAATGAAAATCAAAAAAATATTGGCCGTGTACTCCCGGGTATTGGCGTAACACTTGTTCCTGTAAAAGAAGCGGTAGCTCCTAATAAAGTGTACGATCAGAATTCAGCATCACTTGTAAGAACAAGCATCCGCCGCCTGGAATATCTGTTGTCTGATAATGTACTGATTGGTGAAAAAGATCCTGACATTCTGCAAAAAAGCACCCGGTTAAAAAGTGAGCTCAAACAAATTCAGATCCAGCTACTTGATATTCCGCTGGAAGAAATTGAAGAAAGAGGATCGAAAGACGCCAATGAATATTTCGATGACCCTAAGGTGAATAAAAAATACCGGCTCAACAGAAGATAAATAAACGGATTGTACTTCTTCTTTATCAAGGATTACAAACAATCTGTTTTTCTTCTTGTATCAATGATGTACTGAATTTTCCATTGCCCTTTTACCCGAACAAGCTGAAATGAATTGACTCCGCAATGGCTGAAGTTGCCTTTGAAATAAAATGAGTAAGGCGTCCATACACTTGCCAAAGCACCATCAATATGCACAGCACCAAAGCTGATGCGTTCATCTGCATCGCCTTTGTTTGTTTTTCCTACAAAGGATGTAAAGCCATCAATGGCATCGGTGCGAACAATGGTTTCACCTTCTTTGCTTCGGGTGATGGTTTGCAAAATGGCCCAATCTGAAAAGCAGTTTTTCAAACCAACTGAATCAGCATTCTTCATGGCTGCAAACATATTGTTAACAACAGCTTTTACAGAGTCTTCGGTTGATTGTGCAACAGCAGTATTGATCAGAATGACTGTTAAAGAAAGCGTAAGAAATCGTTTTAAGAGTTTTGTTTTTTGCATTTGGCAGGTTGTTTGAATTACAAGGATAAAAACTTACCAACTATGGCAAACTTAAAATTTTACAAATGGTTACTGGGGCTGATGATCCTCTTCACAAGCTCATCCGCTTCGGCTCAATTATTTCCGGGAACCACGCAACGTGGCGATGGTGGCGGAATTTTCGGAAACCGCACCAACAGACCTGTTGTACGGCAGGATGGAAGCAGACAATGGCCCGACGGGACCATTCAATATCCTGATGGTACCACAAGGTATCCCGACGGTGCAGTAAGGCATCCCGATGGTACCATGAGCTATCCACGGAATCAAAGAACACAATCAAATGGCGGGCGTGATTATGATGGGCATACCTGCAACATGCCTCCGGGACAAGCCAAGAAAAAATATGGCGGTCATGCCAAAGATTATGCAAAAGGAAAAAAACATTGTAAATGTAATAAGCGGCATGACGACGACGATTATGATGATGATGACAGACGTGTAGGCAACTACCCTCAAAGGTATCCGCAAACATATCCGCAGTATCCAGATTATCCGCAAAACAGACAATATCCGCCACAACAAAACCCTAATACAAGAACTAAAAAGGGAAGCAGAACAACCAACCCTGTTCTTTAAAAAATATATGTGATGATATAAAAAATGCTCAGCAACTGCTGAGCATTTTTATTATGTAGAAAACGATATTTAATACCCCAGAATTTTCAACATGCTTTGTGCCGTTTGTTCTTTTGCATACAGCCAATCAGTGAGCTTTCCGTTTTTATCATATCCAACAATTACATGTTTGGGCGATGGGATCATGCAATGCTTAATACCACCATATCCGCTGATCTGATCCTGATAAGCTCCGGTATGAAAAAAGCCTACATACAATGGTTCTGCCGTTGCTTCTCCATTTAATTTGGGTAGAAATACTTCATTGATATGTTCTTCTGAATCGTAATAATCATGACTGTCGCAGGTGATGCCGCCCAATACCACACGTTGATAATCATTGTCCCATTTGTTCAATGGCAACATCAGAAATTTCTCACCAATGCCCCATGTATCCGGCAATGTAGTAATAAAAGAAGAATCAATCATGTACCAATTCTCCCGATCGTTTTGTGTTTTTTGCCCCAGCACAGAATAGATATGCGCCATACTCTCTCCTACTGTAAAGCTGCCAAACTCTGTATAAATATTCGGCATAGGTACGCCTGCTTTTTTACAGGTTTTTTTAATCGTACCAACAATTTCATTGATCATGAATTGATAGTCGTATTCAAAACCAAGAGAGTGTTTAATTGGGAATCCGCCACCGATATTAATGGAATCCAGCTCCGGACAAATCTTCTTCAACTGGCAATACAGATTCACCACTTTATTCAATTCACTCCAGTAGTAGATATCATCTTTAATTCCTTTGTTTAAAAAGATGTGCAGCATCTTTAATTGAAATCGGTCTTCGTTGCCTTCAATCTTATCTACATAAAATTCAAGTATATCTCTTGCACGGATACCAAGCCTGGAAGTATAAAAAGGAAAAGTGGGTTCTTCTTCTGCTGCAACCCTGATCCCAACTTTAAAAGGAACCTTTACAGTTTTTTTATAAGCCTGTAATTCTTCTTTATTATCAAGAATTGGGGTAACGTTTTTAAACCCTGTATTCAGAAGTTTGGCAATACGTGTGATGTAACTTTTTTGTTTATAGCCGTTACATATGATCTGAATGTCTTTATTAACCTTCTTTTTCTGGTATAGCTTATTGATAATTTCAATGTCGTATGCAAAAGAAGTTTCCAGATGTATTTCATGCTTCAAGGCTTCTTCCACCACAAAGGAAAAATGACTGCTCTTGGTACAGTAACAATAGAAATATTTCCCTTCATACTTATGACGCTTGTACGCCGCATCAAACATCTTTTTTGCTTTCTTGATCTGCATACCTATTTTGGGCAAATAGGAAAGCTTCATGGGAGTTCCGTATTTATCAATCAACGCTTTCAGATCAAGACCGTTAAACTGCAGATAACCGTCTTTTACTTCAAAACCTTCCTGCGGAAAATTAAATGTTTGATGTACCAGATCCGTGTAGGTGGTATTGGTCATCTCGTAAGGGTTGGTATTCTTTGTCAATCTTTTTTTTTGCAAACTTATTGTAAAAAAGAATTCAGCAGCATGAAGATTTCGGGGCATAAAAAAAGGGTGAATTACTTCACCCTTAGTTGTTATTGAAATCCACGTAAATTATTTCACAGATTCAACCAGCTTCTTAAAGCTTTCCGGTTCGTTCATTGCAAGATCAGCAAGGATCTTACGATCGAGGTCAATATTCTTTGCTTTCAGTTTGTTGATGAATACTGAATAGGTTAAACCTTCTTCTCTAACTGCTGCGTTGATACGTGCAATCCACAGTGCACGGTATTCTCTCTTTTTGAGTTTACGACCAACATAGCTGTAAGTCATCCCTTTTTCAACTACGTTTTTAGCAACGGTGTAAACGTTTTTACGTTTACCATAAAAGCCTTTGGCTTGTTTGAGGATTCTTTTGCGGCGTGCTTTAGACGCTACTGCATTTACTGAACGGGGCATATCTGAATGTTTTTAAATTATAAATGTTTGTTTACCGACGCATCTTATTTAAGACGCAATAAACGTTTTACAAAGTGTACATGAGATTGTGCAACTTCTCCGTCCATACGCATGTTACGCTTACGTTTCTTTGATTTTTTGGTGAGGATGTGACGCTTGAAACTCTTTTGATGCATGATCTTACCTGTGCCGGTTACTTTAAACCTTTTTTTGGCACTCGAGTTCGTTTTTACCTTTGGCATTTGTATGCGCTTTAAGATGATACCCTGCTGGCGGCTCTGCACAGGCAGAACACTTATGGGGCCATTTGGGAAATAGAGCTGAAGACAGCTCCCCTTTTGGGGCAGCAAATGTAGGGAAAATCAGTGGAAAATCAGGCGAATGAGTGAAAATATATCTCCGGCTGCCCTGAAATTCTACCCTGCAGCAAGGCTTAGTAACCCTTTTGTGTCATTGCACAAATGATGATTGTTTTCTACTTTTCGAGGAAAATCATTCTGTTTTACTAAAAGAATTTCATCATGAAAAAAATCATCAACTTCTGTTTACCCTGTTTTGCAGTTCTGTTCATACTATCATGTGGCTCCGGGCCGGGCAACGATACTGTTATACAAACTAAAGATGGCAAGGTTACCGTTACCGATATTAAAAAGGCGAGCGAACAACTGCAGGATGCAGTTGCCGATGCTGAAAAAAGAAAACAGCAACGCCGGGAAAGAGGCGATACACTGGCTATGAATTATAAAGAGCTGCAACAATTCCTGCCCGAAGTGGATGGCTTTGAAAAAAAAGGAAACCCATCGGGTGAATCAGTAACTGCTCCCGGACTGGGCAGCTTTAGCAAGGCGGAACAACGTTACCAAAAAGGAGATCAACAGCTGGAAATTGATTTGGTTGATTACAACCAATCTGTTTTTGGCTTCAGCGCTGCAACCGGAATGTTTGGCATGAATATGCAAATGGAAAACGACCGTGAAAAATCAGGCACATTTGAAACGGGCATACCCGATGTGAAGGGTTATGAGCGTATCTATAAAACCGAAAACAAAGCCGAAGTAAACTATGCCATTGCCGATCGTTTTATCCTCACAATTAAAGCAAGAGGAAGCAATGATACAGAAGCAGTAAAAAATATTGCAAAATCAATGAGGCTGTCTGAACTCGCAAAAAAATAAATTGCAAAAGAAAATCCCCCTTAACCGGGGGATTTTTATTAATCGTTTTGTTCTTTTTTCTTCTTGGTAGCTTTTGGAGAAATGATCATCAACATCCGCTTTCCTTCCAGCTTCGGCATCCCTTCTACCTGGCCAATATCTTTTAACCTTTCTGCAAACTTCAGCAATACCAGTTCACCACGTTCTTTAAACTGAATGGCCCTTCCTTTAAACTGCACATAGGCTTTCACCTTGTTGCCATCTTTCAGAAAGTTTTCAGCATGTTTCGATTTAAAATCAAAATCATGATCATCTGTATTGGGCGTAAAACGAATTTCTTTTAATTCAGCCGATTTACTTTTCGACTTCATTTCTTTTTCTTTCTTCTTCTTCTCGTAAAGAAACTTATTGTAATCGATGGCCTTACATACAGGCGGCACAGCTTGCGGAGAAATTTCAACCAAATCTAATCCTAACTCCTGCGCTATTTGCAACGCTTTTTGTGTGGGATAAACGCCAACTTCAATATTCTCACCAACCAATCTTACTTCCGGTACACGGATCATGTGGTTGATGCGATGTTCAGGTTCTTTGCGGGGAATAAAACGACCCCTTGGAGGTCTTGATGGAAATGCCATATTTCTTTGTCCTTAATTTACAGCCGGCAGTTTGTGAATTAAGGAAGATTTGATTTTTTGTTTTGATATTGCTGCCGAATATTTTTTTTAACTGCGACTTTCTATTTCCTGTTTTAACTCTGCAACCAGTTCATCTGCATCTCTTGTTCCGAGATCGCCCTGGCCTTGTTTCCTTACTGCTACTTTTCCTTCGTTCATTTCTTTTTCTCCTACCACCAGCATAAAGGGAACTTTCAACAACTCAGTATCACGGATTTTTTTACCAATCTTTTCACTACGGTCGTCAATCTCTGCACGAATATCAGCATTTTTCAGTTTACCAAGCAGTGTTTTTGCATAATCCATAAACTTATCGCTGATGGGCAGAATTTTTACCTGCACGGGTGCCAGCCATAATGGAAACTTTCCGGCATAATGTTCCAGCAAAAATCCAATGAAACGTTCGTGTGTACCAAGTGGTGCACGGTGAATGATCAATGGCACTTCGGGCTGGTTGTTTTGATTGGTGTAGGAGAGTTTAAATTTATTACCGCTGTTGAAATCAACCTGATTGGTAGCTAATGTAAACTCACGGCCAATGGTGCTCCATATCTGCACATCAATCTTTGGTCCGTAGAATGCCGCCTCGTCCTGCACTTCTACAAATGGTATGTTCGATTCAATCAATACCTTTCGTACCATGGTTTCAGTTTCCTGCCAGAGCTGCGGTTCATTTACATATTTCTGTCCCAGTTTGGCCGGGTCATGTAAACTTAAACGCATGACGTATTTATCGATCCCAAAAATTTTAAAATATTTGAGATACATATCATTTACTGCACGAAACTCCTGCGCAAAATCTTCACGACTGCAATAAATATGTGCATCGTTCATGTGCAAGCAACGTACACGCATCAAACCAAATAACTCACCACTCTGCTCATAACGGTAACAGGTACCGTATTCGGCAATACGATAAGGCAGATCTTTATAGCTCTTTGGTTCTGCATCAAAAATCTTGTGGTGATGCGGACAGTTCATGGCCTTGAGATAATATTTTTCTCCATCCATTTCCATGGGAGGAAACATACTATCTGCATAATATGGAAGATGACCGCTGGTTAAGTACATACTTTCTTTTGCAATATGCGGCGTTACTACACGCTTATAACCTGCGGCTGTTTCAGTTTCTTTTGCCAATGCTTCCAGCTCTTCAATAATAATGGTTCCGTTGGGCATCCATAAGGGTAAGCCCGGACCAACATCATCATCCATGGTATAGATGCTGAGTTCTTTTCCCAACTTCCGGTGATCTCTTTTCTTTGCTTCTTCAAGCATGGCCAGATATTCATCCAGTTCTTTGTTTGAAGGAAAAGTAACTCCATATACACGGGTAAGCTGTTTATTTTTTTCATCGCCCTTCCAATATGCACCTGCAATAGAAGTTAACTTAATGGCTTTAATGAAACCGGTATGCGGAATATGCGGCCCACGACAGAGATCTGTAAAGCTGCCTTGTGAATATAAGGTGATACCACCATCTTCGAGGTTTTGCAATAAGTCGAGTTTGTATTCATCGCCTTTCTCACCAAAATATTTTACAGCATCTGCTTTTGAAATTTCTTTGCGTTGAAACGGATTGTTTTGTTTGGCGAGTTCATTCATCTTCTTTTCAAGGATCAACAAATCTTCTTCATTCATTTTTCTGTCGCCCAGATCCATATCATAATAGAACCCTTTATCCAAAGCAGGGCCCACCCAGAATTTTACACCCGGGAACATAGATTCAACCGCCTCTGCCATCAGGTGGGCGCTTGAATGCCAGAACGTGTTCTTGCCTTCTGCATCATCCCATGTAAGTAATTTCAACGTGGCATCATCAGCAATTGGTCTGCTTAAATCCCACACTTGCCCGTTTACCTGGGCGGCTAATACTTTTCTGGCCAATCCTTCGCTGATTGATTTTGCAATGTCGAGAGCCGAACTTCCATTTTCATACTCCCTTACAGCCCCGTCTGGAAAACTGATCTTCATCATGAATAACAACTTGATTTTTGAGAGGGGCAAAGGTAACAAATGATTGCGGATGAAGATGAAAGTAAAATTAACAAAGCCTTTCGCCCCCTCCTTTTTTTCATTTGCGTAATTTGCAGCCGATCCTGACTTAGAACTTACATGATGAAATACTTACTGATACTTGCGTTTACTTTCTATTCGTTTACATTATCTGCACAGAAATTCAGCGGACAGTGGAGCGGCAGTTTTGATTCGCAGAGCGACAGCAGCGACCGCACCGAATATTTTCTTGAACTGGAAGTGAATGGCAGCAAGGTAGAAGGAACTTCCACCACTTACTTCATCATCAGCGGTAAACGGTTTTATACCATTTGCCAGGTAACCGGCACATATGATTCCAGAAGCAAAACGATTGTTTCAAAAGAAATTGCCCGGGTAAAAGCCAATACACCTGAATGGTTTAAAGATTGTTTTCAGTTGCACACATTAACTTACTTTAAAAAAGGCGAGAAAGAAATTCTGGAAGGAAGCTGGAAAGGCGCCAGCGAAGCAGACCGATGCGGAACAGGTACAACATCGCTTTCCAGAAAAGTGCTGGTAAAAAACATCATCACTACTCCTCCACCTCCTGTAAATAATAATGTAAGGGTGAATCCCAACATCAAAAAGCCCGTACAAAAACCGGTTACAAAACCAAACACTAACACAGTTAAAACACAACCCAAACCAACTACAACTACCAAACCGCCGGCTAAAAAGGATACGCTTGTAAAAACTTCGCCAACCATTACCAAAGTAGATAACAAAACTGAATCGAAAACGAAAGTTGAAATAAAACCCGGCATACCTGCACCAAAATTGCCCAACGGTTTGGAACGCAGAGATAATAAAGTGTATGAAACCATTGCTATTGCAGAAGAAGAAATTACCGTGAACTTATACGACAATGCAGAAATTGATGGCGATATTATTACCGTGTTGTTTAACGGCGAAGTAGTAGCCTCACAAAAAACACTCAGCGATAAACCCATTACACTCAAATTAAAAGCAGTGCGTGGCAGAGACAATACACTTACCATGTATGCAGAAAACCAGGGACGTGTACCACCCAACACAGCAATCATGCGTGTACAAAGCGGAGAACAGTATTACAAAGTATTTTTAAGTGCCGATGATAAGAAGAATGGAAGTGTGGTGTTTCGGTTTAAGAGTTGATGCGGTTGTACAAATATCATAAATTTAAAAAGCCTGTGAAAATACACAGGCTTTACTGTTGGTAATATGATCCAAGCAATCTAACTCTATAGACAAATCGCTATTACAGATTTCAATGCTCTTTCAGATAATACGTATATTTAGTTTAT
Organism: Chitinophagaceae bacterium; assembly: GCA_019752045.1. Lineage (GTDB taxonomy): Bacteria > Bacteroidota > Bacteroidia > Chitinophagales > Chitinophagaceae > Lacibacter. The sequence goes on from JAIEMP010000015.1 coordinate 43,783, forward strand.
GCTAAATCTTCTTTATTTTCTTCTGCTCTCTATAAACAGTAATTTATTTTGCACCTGCATTCCTATGTCAGCAGAAGTTAATTTCAAAAATTCAACTGCAGTATTCAGCGGAAAAGTTTTAAAAGTGGATACGCTAAAAATATTTTTCGAAGATTTACCAAAAGACGCTTACAGAGAAATGTACTTGGCAACAATAAAAAGCCAAAAAACATACAAAGGCAAAGAAATAACAGATACCACATATGTAATTACAGGAAATGGACTAACTGATTGCGGAATTAACTTTTTAACCACAAAGGAATATATTTTCTATACAAAAGATTTATACTATAAAATCATTGATTCAATTGATATTGACACCCATAAATTTCACACTTCAACTAAATCATACTACTACACTTCCGATTGCGACAGGACATCAACTAATATTACAGGAGAAGAAAAGGAGATAGAAAAACTCCTGAAAAGGAAAAAAAATAGCTAAATTTTCTTTGCGTCCCCACCAACTAACATCTCTAAATGCAATATGGAATCAATTGAACAAACAGCATGAGTAACCTTTTAAACCAACATCTCTGGCATCAATTCGGTGCAGGCATTGATATGCTGGAGAATGCAATTAAACTTTGTCCTGCTGAACATTGGAATACCGAACATCAATTTTGGTACAATGCCTATCATTGTCTGTTCTTTCTTGATTATTATTCAACTAAGGAGCCTGCACTGTTTGCTCCTCCTCCACCCTTTTCGCTTTCTGAGTTTGAAGACAGAATGCCCGAAAGAGTTTATGCCAAAGAAGAATTGCTGAATTATTTGCAGGCAAGCCGTACTAAATGCAAAACGCTTATTGCAGGTTTAACAGATGAGGAACTCATTAACAACCGATGGATCAATGCATCGGGCACCATGAATTATTCTGTACTTGAAATCTGTTTATACAATATGCGTCATGTGCAACATCATGCAGCACAATTGAATTTATTGTTACGACAAAGCATTGATGATGCACCACAGTGGGTGTTTCGTGCAAAAGAAGGATTGCATTAAAACATTCTTTCGTTTCTTTGGGCAGTTTTCTTTTTGGGTAACAATGGACTGCCGAAACAATAGTAACTTTTCCTGATCAGATAAACTTGTTTAAAACAAAATTAAACATATGTCCTAAACTTTTAAAACGATCCAATCACCTGAGATACTGTCAACTGACAGTTTGATATTCTTCAACAATTCAATTATAATGAACTGGTACGATGTAAAAAATATCGACACAATTGATTCTCCGGCATTACTGCTGTACAAAGAACGCATCCAACAAAACATCCTTCATGCAGTGGAGATGATTAAAGATGTAGGCCTGCTTCGTCCGCATGTAAAAACAAATAAAACGGCTGAAGTATGTGCAATGATGATGGGGGCGGGTATTACAAAATTCAAATGTGCTACCATTGCTGAAGCGGAAATGCTGGCTATGCTGCAAGCAAAAGATGTGTTGTTAGCATATCAACCTGTTGGACCGAAAGCAAATCGGTTATTAGCTTTGGTGCAACAATACCCACAAACAATTTTCAGTTGTGTTACAGATAACGCAGGAACTGCAACAGCAATATCAGATTTATTTGTTGCCAATAACACAACCATCCATGTTTTGATTGATCTTAATACCGGCATGAACCGAAGCGGTATCAAACCTTCCAACGCCTTGCCATTGGCTGAACTGCTAATCTCACTACCCGGCATTCAGTTTAAAGGTTTGCATGCATATGATGGACATTTACGAGATACTGACCTTGAACAACGTCAACAAAAAAGTGATACAGCATTTAGTGAAGTAATTGAACTGGCTGCAAAAATTGAAACAATCACGAATCAACCAATTACTATTGTTGCAGGCGGCTCTCCTACTTTTCCTACACATCTCAATCGACATATTGAATGCAGCCCGGGTACTTTTGTTTATTGGGATTGGGGTTACAAGCACCAGGTGCCTGATGAACCGTTTGATTATGCAGCACTCGTTCTTACAAGAGTGATCTCTATTGTTGATGAACATACCATCAGCACTGATCTGGGACATAAATCAGTTGCTGCAGAAAATCCATTTCCACGGGTACATTTTTTAAATGCGCCTGATGCTGCTCCTGTTTCACAAAGTGAAGAACACCTGGTATTGAAAGTGGCTGACAGTTCAATATTTAAAGTGGGTAATACTTTATTTGGTGTGCCTGTTCATATTTGTCCAACGGTTGCTTTATATGAAAAAGCTGTTGTTGTTGAAAACAATAAAGCTGTTACAACATGGAAGATTGTGGCGAGGGACAGGAAGATAAATGTGTAATCAGACCACGGACGACGGACCATAGACAATTCGCCGCTGATTACTTAATTATTATTGATATTACATTGCAGACGGCTTGATTCACCACTCACCATTGACCACTCACCTTCTCACAGCTTAAAATTCAACGTTACACTCGGCAAGACCGGAAACAACGATACCTGTCTCGCTTCCACTTCCAGTGTACCCTGCAAAGGATTTCCTTTCTGATCGTAATAAATAAAATAAGGATTCTGACGGCTGTATGCATTGTACACACTAAACACCCATTCTGTTTTAATCTTGCGTACTTTCTTTGGTTGAGGTGTATAAATAGCGGCCAGATCTAAACGGTGATAAGCAGGCAATCGGTATTGATTGATTTTACTGTATTGCTGTGTTAACACTCCATCAACCAAAAAGAAACGTTCAGGTAATGTAAACGCACTGCCTGTTCCGTAAACAAACACGGCAGAATATTTCCATTTCTTTCCTTTCTGGTAATTGGCCACTACACTTAAATCGTGACGGCGATCGTAACGGCCGGGATATTTTTCGCCGTCATTTAAACCGGGAAATTGGCGCCATGTCCACGATAAAGTATACCCAATCCATCCTGTAAAATTTCCTCTGGCTTTGTTTACATAAAACTCTGCGCCGTAGCCCCAACCTTTTCCAAATACAAAACTTTCTTCCGGATCGCCAATACCCGGAGTGTATCCTTCTTTGTATTCAATCTGGTTTTGCATGGTTTTGTAATACAGTTCAACCGATGTTTCCCAAATATTATCATTAAAATTTTTAAAGAAACCCGCAGCATATTGCCAGCCGATCTGCGGTTTAACTTTATAGGTACTGGGCACCCATATATCGGTTGGTAATGTGGTGCCTGCATTGCTCACCAGATGTATAAACTGCAGATTACGTGTAATGGCTGCTTTGATGGATGTTTCATCATCCAATGCATAACGCAGCGTTACTCTGGGTTCCAGACCGCCATAGGTTTTAATGGCGTCTCCTTTTCCATATACCGTACTGTCGAGCTTATTTCCGTTTTCATCTTTCACATACAATGTATAAGGACCTGTTTGCTGAAACGCTGTATAACGTAAGCCATAGTTCAGTTTCAGCTTATCATTCACTTCCCAGTCGTCCATAATGTAAGCTGCTACTTCATGTGCAAACTTGTTATTTACACTTTGCGGTTCAAAAACAATATCACCACTTTTACCACTGGTGGTTTGCGGATTAAACTTGTGAAACGTATAATTCAAGCCATATTTTACATGATGCCCGGTAACAGGGTAATAATCAAAATCAATTTTTGCAGTTACATCCCTTATGGCCGAATTGAGATTAATTTCAAAATTGCTTTGTGATCCGCCAAATGCAAAACGGTAATCGTTCCACACCAGTGATGTGTTTGAAAATAGTTTACTGTTAAACACATGATTCCAACGGATGGTTCCTGTAGAGTTGCCCCATGGAATACGTGCATTAAAACTTCTTTCTTTATTATTGAAAGTAAATACATCACGGCCAAAATAACCGCTCATGTACAAACGATCTTTCTCTGAAAATTTATAATTGATTTTGGTGTTGAGATCGTAGAAATAATAACCGCTTCCAGCAAACGCACTGCCTTCTTTAATAAACGGACGGGCAAGCACATCAATATAAGTACGACGTGCAGAAACAATAAACGATGCTTTCTCTTTCACCAACGGGCCTTGTATAGAAACACGTGAAGAGATGGTTCCAATTCCACCTTCTACCTGAAATTTTTTATTGTTGCCGTCTTTCATGGCAATATCCACCACGCTGCTAATACGTCCGCCATAGTTAGCAGGCATACCGCCTTTGATAAGCGTTACATTTTTTAATGCATCACTATTGAACACAGAAAAGAAACCAAACAGATGACCGGGATTGTACACCACTGCATCATCCAATAAAATTAAATTCTGATCAGGACCGCCACCACGCACATACAAACCACTGTTGCCTTCACCTGCATTGCGAACACCGGGCAGGAGTTGCAATACTTTCATGGGATCTACTTCACCAGCCAATGCAGGAACTGATTTGATCTGATTCATACTCAACTCAAACTTTCCCATTTGAGCAGCTTTTACATTGAGATCCCGTTCTTTCGCATAGATGATTACTTCCTTGGTATTGGTAAACCGTGGGGCCATATCGAAATTGAATTGCCTGTTTTCGGTTAATTCAAATTCAACCTCTTTGGTCATGTAACCAATATGTGAAATATTGAGTATGTGCGTTCCTTTCTCTAAACTGATGGAATAAAAGCCATACTGATTGGAGCTGATTCCTTTGCTGAGTCCTTTTACGGTAATGGTTGCGCCAATAATGGTTTCATTACTGGTACTGTCTTTTACATAACCGCTGATGGTGAATTTTTCCTGTGCATTCAAAGGTTCAAGAAGAAGAAAACAAATCAACAGGCCAATAAGATGTTTAAAATGCTGCATTCGGTTAATTCCCGTTTTAAAGTACGCTTATTATTACAAGCAAATGGCTTCTTTTGTTTGAACGAATCACCCACCCCATCAATCATTCTTCTGTGTAACAATCTGCCGCCCCCGTCCGAACGGTTCATCCGGGCGGGCCTCCAGGGAGGGGATATAAAGTCTGCCATTTTAAAGCTCGACAAACTATCAACTACAAACTACCAACTACAAACTATCGGCTACCTACTCACACTTAAAATTTCAACGTCTCTTTCACTTCACCACAAGTGAGCATTTTTTTACCATAGTAAGGATTGCGGATGCTGTCTGCATTACTCAACCAATAAGCTCCTTTGTTGTCAAAAGCCATGGGACAATACTGAAAATAGATAGTTGCACCGGTTGGTTTAATCACACGTACCATATCATAAAATGCATTGGAGATCATTTCAAATGATTCACGCTTTTTCTCAATATCCTTTTCCCCCATCATACCACTGATCTCTGCTGCCACATCTCCTGCTCTTCCGTTGATGCTGGAAAAGCCAAGCGTATCATTTTTTTGTACTTCATCGAGTTTTAAATTTTCGAGTAATGTTTTTAACTCTGCTCCTGCTGCATTTACTTGTACAGTATCACTTGCCACAAATGCATCTTTCAAACTGTAATACGCATTGAGTGTGTTGTTAATATTCAGATTAAACGAATCGGAATAAGTATAACCTGTATTTACCTTTGGTTCTGTTACTGCGGTTTCTTTTTCTTCTTCTTTGTTTTTACAGCTAATAGCTAAAGAAATGATGGAGAGGATGAGCAAAGTCTTTTTCATGAAAAAAATTTTCTCAAAGATAAGACCTATGAGGTTTGCGCAAGCTCATAAGGGGTATCCTAACTGTTAACATTTCCACTTTAATTGCAAAGGGTTCTCATATGAGTTGATCGTCTTCCGGGATCGAACCGCCTTCAGGGTTAATAACCACTGACGGGGTTCTCTGTTCGTAGTTCGTATTTCAAACTTCTTACTTAACCTTACCTTTGCGGCTAATTTTTTAAATAAGCGTATGTTAGCTGGTTTTCAGAATGTAACGTTTGAATTTGGTGCAAGAGCAATTGTAGAAGATGCCACCTGGCATATCCACCCCAATGAACGCATCGGGCTTATTGGATATAACGGTACGGGAAAGAGTACCTTATTAAAACTGCTGGTGGGCGAGTATGTGCCCAACAAAGGGGAAGTGATCCGCAGCCGCAATACCAGCATTGGGTATTTACATCAGGATCTGTTGAGTTTTGATACCAGCGAATCCATTCTGCAGGTAGCATTGGGTGCGTTTGAAAAAGTGTTGCTGCTTGAAAAAGAAATAGAAGAACTCGGCATTCAGTTAGAAAAAAATCATGAAGATGAGGCCCTGCTCCATCTTTACAGCGATAAGCTGCACGAAATGGATACGCTGGATGGATACAACATTCATCACAAAACAGAAGAAATTTTACAGGGTTTGGGTTTTGCCAATGCCGATCTGCAGCGGCCTTACAAAGAATTCAGCGGAGGATGGCGCATGCGTGTTTTATTGGCAAAGATGATCTTGCAACAACCGGATCTGTTGTTGTTAGATGAACCGACCAACCACCTTGATCTCCCCAGTATTGAATGGTTAGAAAAATATTTGCTGCATTATCAGGGCTCGGTTGTAATTGTATCGCATGACCGTTGGTTCCTTGATCGGATGGTGACTAAGGTTGTAGAAGTATTTCAGCAAGGACTTCATATCTATGGCGGTAACTACTCATTCTACCAACAGGAAAAAGAGATCAGAATGGAGTTGCAGCAAAAGGCTTTTGAAAATCAGCAAGACTTTATTCGTCAGCAGGAACGCTTTATTGAACGCTTCCGTGCAAAAGCAAGTAAAGCAGCCGCTGCACAAACAGCTATTAAGAAATTAGAAAAGCTGGATGTACTGGAAGCTCCTTCCAGCGATCGCCCAAACATCCGCATCAACTTTGCAGTTGATAAAATGCCGGGTAAAGTGTTGTGCGAACTGAAACATGTAAGCAAACATTTTGGTGAAAACCGCATTGTTACAAATACAGGTGCTGAAATTGAACGTGGTGATAAGATTGCATTGATTGGTGCCAACGGAAAAGGAAAGTCTACCCTGCTTCGGATCATTGCAGGTACTGAAAAATTTGAAGGCGAACGTAAATGGGGACATAATGTTGATGAAAGCTTTTATGCACAACATCAGTTAGAAGCACTTGATCTCAATCATACATTGATTGATGAAATGAAAAGTTGCGGCAGTCAAAAAACGGATCAGGAACTTCGCACACTCTTAGGTTGCTTTTTATTTAGTGGTGATGATGCCGATAAAAAAATTAAAGTATTAAGTGGGGGTGAAAAAGCAAGGATTGCATTGGCCAAGACTATTATCAGCAAAGCCAATTTCCTTTTACTGGATGAACCGACAAACCATTTGGATATGCACTCGGTTGAATTATTGATTGAAGCATTGAACAAATACCAGGGCAGTATTATTCTGGTAAGTCATGATCGTTTCTTTGTATCACAAACAGCCAATAAGATCTGGGAAATTGTAGATGAAGAGATCAAAGAATTTAAAGGAACTTATACTGAGTATTTAGATTGGAAAGAGCGGATGGCGAAGAAGGCAGCCGATAGTAAGGAGTCTGTAGCCGGTAGTGAAAAAAAAACAGACGTTAAGAAACTAGTGGAAGAAAAGCCGGTAGTTCAACAGCAGCCAACTGTTGCAGAACCAAAGCAGGTGATCAATAAAGAACAGAAGAAAGAATTGCAGAAGCAGCAACGGATATTACATCAGCTGGAAGAAAAGATCAACACCACTACCATTGAAAAAAACAATATGGAAGCGCAGCTCTCTGAGCCTTCTACTTATTCTGATAAAGACAAGTTCAAACAAACGGAAATGGCCTATCAAAAGCTGAGCAAGGATCTTGCACAATTGAACAAAGAATATGAAGCAGCATTTGAGAAAGTGATGGAGCTGGAGAGTAAGGTGGGTGGATGATAAATCTTAGTAAAATTTATAACGGGGCTGTGTATATTTCGAAGTTGGAGGCTAGTCTAAAACCAACAGCAGTAACTATCTTAATTTTGTTTGTGCATTTTAGACGACACTTGCATCTTCATACAAAAGATAAATGAAAAACATAATTGCAACGCTTAGTTTTATTCATTGCTTGACTCTATCTTTTGGACAAAATTCAGATATAAAATCATTGGTTGACAGTTTGCAATATCTTAAGGTTGACTCTTTAGATTGCAAAGCGACTGTTTATTGGAAAATTGTTGCACAGGGTGACAAAGCAATCCCTTTTCTTATTGACAAACTTAACGACACGACACTGACAAATATTTTTCACAAGTGCAAGGCGACAAAACTAAACGTTGGCGAGGTTGCTTATTTTGCTTTGCAACAAATAGCTTTCTTTCCCGCTTTTGTTATTACACACATTCAGTTTGACGTTATTTATGGCAATGGTTGCTGGAGCTTCTTTGAGTATTTTTTTAATAACGCCAACAAAAATCATTATCAGGACTTAGTTCGCAAATGGTATAGCGACAATAAAGCTAAATTCAAAGTACAGAAAATTTCTAAAAAGAAAATGACCGAATGCCAAAAGAAATTTCACATTGATAAGTATCTTTTGTGGACGGAATAAGCCAAACCTAACTCCATGTTTCGTGTCCTATGAACCAATCTATATTTTTCTAATTCACCCCACCCTATTTCCACACAATGGCGCAAGCGTCTCGCTTGTGTAAACAAGTTTACCTTCTGCAATATTGCATATAAAACCATTCTTTAAATACTTTTGATTTGATTACTTCCTAATCCTCGTCAGACGAGGGCGTCCGACGGGAATTTCTAACGATAGGCTGGCGTATGTCTCCTCTCCTGTTGCTAAATTGTAACCATTCTTAAACATCAAAAAAGGAGATAGGAAAAAACTGAGCAGGAGTGCAGATTATCAATGTAAGTTCATAAATTTATCTTTGATTTGTTCGAGCAGAAACGGCAACGAACATCCCCTTGCAGCACTACTCAGATTTATTCGACCATTCAAAAAGCAGACCTATGTTAAAAGCAAACAATTTCACTATTCTGATGATGATTACTGCATTGCTTTCTTGCAGACGAGATAAAGTTCCCAACTTTAGCCTTCCTCCTTTAACACAAACCGGACAGAATACCTTAGGCTTTTTACTGAATGGGAAAGTATGGACAAACTACGGTAAACGTTGTACTATCGCCGGATGCAAAGAAAACAAAGTAACTGCTTATTTATACAAGCAGCCAAATGGCGACTTTGACTTTGGTATAGCTGGAGATCATACTTTACGCTCCGATACTACAGATCAATCATTTTATATAACAACTAAAAACATAACAACAACGGGAACATTTCAACTCGACTCCAGTCTTAAAAGAAAAATGATCTTTATTGGAAGCAGGTATAACCAGTGGTATCGGGAACATAAAAACATCCTGCCAGACAAATGCACTGTAACTTTTACCCGCTTCGACACAATCAACAAAATAGTATCCGGAACGTTTACAGGTGTTTTATACAGACCGGGAAATTTAAATGACAGTATTAGAATACAGGATGGGCGTTTTGATGCACAATTAGATTACCGCCGATAGCTGCAGCCATTATTCAATTAAGTAAAAGCAGAAAAGCATTTAAAAAAAATATGAATGCTCAATTAAACTTTATTCCGTCTGACGAGGGCGTCCGACGTAAGCCCCTGCTTTCTTATCGTGTACATAAAAAAGCCATCCTTAAGAATAAGGACGGCGTATTTACCTATAAGAGAACCAACAGTAAGTTGAAATATATTTATAAAGACTGCTCACTCACAATGCGTGAAGAACCGTCGTTGTTTTTTTGTTTGATGCGGTAGTATTTTTTGGCGTTTGTCTGTTTTATTTTAAAAGAGTAGCTGAAAAACTGATCGGTAGAAAAACCTCCCAGCAGAACAGCTTCGGTTTTGTAGTTGAGCTGATCGATACTGCTTTCAATTTCATAATACACTTCTTTGGGTTCTGCAAGGGCTTTCCATTGCAAAACGGTAAAGTTGCCTTTTTGCTGAAACTGTATATCAAAAACCTTTGGCCATGTTATAAGTGAAACTGGGGTACTGTCAGAAGCTCCTGCTTTGAGAAACAGGATGATCATAAAGAATGTCAATAAGGATACAATGTTCGTTTTCATATAATCAAAATAAAAAGTCAACCTTGGGCATAGGATTGGCTATACTTTTCAAGAGGAATTGGCGGGCTTTCGGATAAGAGATTGAAAGGGGGAACTGAAAATCGGGTGAGATGTAAATTTTGGGTCCGGATTCAATTCGTTCAGTAAAAATACGGTCTTCTTTCACTAAAACAAATTATTCCGTAACTATTTTTTTTGCTGTTCATTTTTAGGGTTCTAAGTATTAGAATATTATTACCTGCAACTTCATGTAGTTTCAATGGCAATCTCTCAGATATAACAGCAAAGCTGAAAGGATGAAGGTGAAGACTAACAAAAAAATCCCGCTGTTAACGGGATTTGATTTTTGTGAACCGGATTGGATTCGAACCAATGACCCTCCCGATTAGAAATCGGGATGCTCTATCCCATTGAGCTGATCAACGATTCAATATATCTTCTGCTTTTCATCTTTTTGATTTGTCGCTCTCTTGTTCTGGCTTCTGCCAAGGTTACATACATTTCTTTATAAACTAACACCCATGGAGTGCCAGTACTCGTAAACTTCTCTTTTCCCCTATTGTGGTCGTGTAAACGTCGTTCAAAATCTGTTGTTGAACCAACATAATACTTACTAAGTTTTGAGCTGAATAATATGTAGCAAAAGCTGGGCATATAAAAAAATCCCGCTGTTGACGGGATTTTGTTTTTTGTGATCCGGATTGGATTCGAACCAATGACCACCAGCTTAGAAGGCTGATGCTCTATCCAACTGAGCTACCGGACCAGCTTTTTGATTAAGAGGCAGCAAAGATAATTTTTAGTACCATTGCATCCAAACCTATTGTGCATGGATGTTCAGATAGAAGCCAGCTGGAAAGATGAACTGAAACAGGAGTTTACCAAAGCTTATTTTCAGCAGATTGTTGCATTTCTGAAAACAGAAAAAATTCAAGGCAAAACCATCTATCCGCCGGGCTCACTCATCTTTAATGCGTTTACACAAACTCCGTTTGATCGGGTAAAAGTAGTCATCATCGGACAAGACCCTTATCACGGGCCGGGTCAGGCACACGGTCTAAGTTTTTCTGTACCCGATGGTATACAGCCTCCGCCATCGCTGGTAAATATTTATAAAGAAATTGAAAGTGATATGGGTGTGGGAATGCCTGCACAGCAAGGAAACCTCAGCAAATGGGCACAACAGGGTGTGTTATTATTAAATGCTTTTTTAACAGTGCGTGCCAACGAAGCTGCCAGTCACTCAAAAATTGGTTGGGAAAATTTTACCAATGCAGTGATTCAAAAGATATCAGACAATAAAAAAGGTGTTGTGTTTTTATTATGGGGAAAATTTGCACAGGAAAAACAACGGTTGATTGATGAAACCAAACATCATGTACTGAAAGCAGCACACCCCTCTCCGCTCAGCGCATACAATGGCTTTTTTGGTTGCAAACATTTTTCAAAGACCAATGAATTATTACTGAACCAGGGATATGATCCCATAGACTGGAAATTACCATGACCATTGTAAAAAATATATTAGGTCGTTTTTTTGCTTTCTGGGCATTGCTATGGTTTGTAGTAACCATGCTGCTTATTTTATTGCCAACATGGCTGCTCGGTTTGGTAAAAGAACCCAGACGCACCGTTCTCTTTATTCAGCTTTCAAGAATATGGATGGGTGTTTGGTTACCGCTGGCAGGCATCCGGTTAAAAATAAAGGGCCGGGAAAAATTTAAGCAACATGAAAATTATGTAGTGGTGTGCAATCACAATTCATTTATGGATGTGCCTGTTACATCGCCGGGCATTCCAAGCGGCAACAAAACAATTGCTAAAATAGAAATGGCAAAAATCCCCCTGTTTGGTATTGTATACAGAAGAGGAAGTGTACTGGTTGACAGAAAAAGTGAAGAAAGCAGATTAAAGAGTTATGCGTACATGAAAAAAGTGCTGGACATAGGATTGCATATGTGCATCTATCCGGAGGGTACACGTAATAAAACCGACCAGCCACTTAAAGAATTTAAAGAAGGTGCATTTCGTTTAGCTATTGAAACAAAGAAGCCAATCATCCCTGCTGTACTCTTTAATACCCGGAATGTTTTACCACAGCATAAAACCTTTTATTTCTGGCCCTCTGCTATTGAAATGCATTTTCTTGATCCTGTTGAAACTCACAATCTGGAAACAAAGGATGTAAAAGCTTTGAAAGAAAAAGTATTTTCTATGATGTGGAACTACATCGAACAAAACAAATAGCTTCTCGCTTTTTTATTGCTGCAGATTATAAAAGAACCTGGTGCGGTTAATACGGAGATCTCTTAACAAACCCGATTTTGGATTGATAGTAATATTGAACGAACGGTAAAGCCCAACCGGTGTTACATTAATTGATAACTGCCAGCAGTGCAAATCTCTTGAAATGGAGGTTGTTAAATACTGCAGTTGTTTGGTTTTAAGATCATAAGTACCGTTTAACTGTACTTTCCATTTTTCAGTAAGGTTAAAATCTCCGTTGAAGTTGATGGATTGTGTAAGCAGTGTTTCAAAACCGGAATAATCTCTCTTTAACTGCCGGTTGAGTTGAAGTGAGTAAGCCAGGTTTACACTCCACGGAATATTAAAATCTGCAAACTCTGCCGGGTTGTTTTGTATGGCGCCCATTTCCCTGCTGTTATCATTCCCATCTCTTTGATCCTTTAAGTACTGCTCTTTTTCTTTCTGCTTTTTTTCATCTTTCGGTTTACTCTTAAACTGTGTGTTTACTGAAATAAACCCACTGGTAAAACGACCCAATGAAAATTTTTGATTGTTGCCCTGCCAGGTATAAATATTTTTTCGGAAACCTGTCTTAGGATCTAACTGGTAAGGCGTAATATTAGCTCCCGCTGTTAAACTGATTTTATCAAACAAATTACTTCTGAGATATAAATTAAAATCGCTCAGTGCAAAAGAGTCGGCCAGTAAGTTATAACCGGTACTGATTCCAAACCCATCAATCAACCGAATCTTTTTTGTTGCCTCAGCACTGGTATCTTTTTTATCTTTTACTTTCAACTCCAGATTATTATCCAACGTAAAACTTACAAAACCAGACTTCCCTTCTGCAAGTCCGCCGTAAAGAGAGCCATCATATTTATTAAACCGGTATTGAGTACCTGCCGAATCAATCTGTGCTGTATACCATTGGTCTTTTGCCAGATCGGGTTTATAACTGAGGCCAATGGTTGGCCGCACCACATGTCGCAGAGCCTGTGCTCCTGTTTTCTTTTTAAAATTCAACGTACCAAATAATGCCGTGCTGAAGTTTAATCCAAAGCTCATTTGCCTGCCTGCATAAAATCCTTTATTTACAATAGTGTCTACTTTGTTTGTTACCGGATTCCATACACGTGTAAACTGTTGTGCATACCATGTTTCATCATAACTGATAGCGGGACCAACCTGCAACGGTCCTAATGGTGGCAGCGATAACTGAATGGGAATACTGTGACGGGCACCCCACTGAAATGTATCAATGAGTTGTTTAACGCTGAATGCACTGTCGTAAAATGCAAATTGATTACGAAAGCTTCCATTATAAGACACGCCTAATTTTTCGTACCACTTAGGTGTACCTACAAATTCTTTTTTCTGAAACGGATACAAGGTATTCACTGTAAAACCAACATCGGGCAGGTTTACATTAAACAAACGGCTGAGCGTATTTTGAGAGTGATTGGCACTCACCGTTAAATTAAAGGGTTTACCCTGCCATGTTCGTTGATAGGCGATGGAAGAATTGAGCTGATTATTAAAATTTTGCTGTGCATTATTCGGAAAAAACCGATTGAACAAACTGGTGGCCACGTTTACACTTGCGCTAAAGGTTTGGCCGGGTCTTGCTTTACTGTCTACACTATGATTCCATTGTACAGCAAAGTTTCGACTGGGCGGAACATAATCGGGATCGCCTTTAAACCCAAACTTATTGTTCATAAAGCTGAGATTAAATGCACCGCTGTAACGGTATCGTTTCCGGTAAGAGGGCGAAAGAAAAAGATTATAAGATCCGTACGAATATATATTGGCACGGATGCTTGCATCCCATATTTCACCAAAGGTTTTGTAATAACCCAAACCTTCTAAACCAAAACCAAGCTGTTCATTGGCAACAGGTGTTGGGGGAAGCAAACCCGTTCTGCGTCCTTGTTTCATCGGGAACAAACCAAATGGCAAACCAACGGGAATAGGAACTCCTTCAAATTCCGGACGGATTAAACCTGTTACCGCCATCTTTTCACTGATGAATTTTACTTTGCCTGTTCTGAAAGCAAAATGCGGCGTATCATAGTTACAGGATGTAAACCTGGCTTTGGCTGCAAAAAAAACAGACGGGCTGATGCGTTTCACCTTTTCTCCATAAATAAACATCTCACCTTCCTGTGTATATGTTCCTATAGTTAAACCACGTTGAGTTTTAAAATTATAACGGATGGTATCGGATGTAAATGCACTTTCGCCCTGTTTAAATGCAGGCACACCTATTGGTTTATTGGCTGAATCTCTGATACTGTATGCTGTAAGAATTTGTGATGGCTGATCTAACTGAATGATGGCTGCATCCAGACTGATGTCTTTAAACTTAACCGAAGCTTTATTATAGAGATACACTTTTTGCCCCGGTATATCAATCAGCATTGAATCTTCTGCTTCAAAATCAACCGGCGCATCAATCGAATCTTTTGAAATTTTTAAATTGAAAGAATCAATTTTTTGTACAGTTGAATCCCTGTTTTTAACTGTATCAATTTTGTTTATAGAATCCTTTGAGGAAGGCACCGTATCATTTAACATTTTGTTTACTGATGCGGGAGCAGGTGCATTTTGCAGCAACTGAGGTTTTACTTTATTTGATTTTTTCTGTGCAGGTACAGGTGTTGTATCATTTGCTGCAAATGTTAAAGCTGCAGAAAAAACCGGGGTAAGATGTAATGATGCACGTACCTGCACCGTTATTCCATAGAGCATAAAAGCCGCAAAGGCAGCTATCAATAAAAATTTATAAGTAACTTTACAGCGTTTAAACATAATGCAGTGTGACAAAAATAGCCACAATTGCATTAATGAACTGTGAATGTTCTTGAGAACTGCTAACTCAAAAGAAATTCTAACAATGAATAAAAACTGGTTCCTCGGTATTGCGTCGCTTTTAATGATCAGTCTGGCTATTCTGTCATTCACAAAAAAATCCAACCCGGTACAATCGGCAGCAAGGATCAGAACCATTGTGGTAGATGCCGGCCATGGTTTCAGGGGTACAATTGGTGCAAGACATGGGTCTTTTGGTTCTGAAATTTCCGAAGATCAGATTTCATACGAAGTAACCAAACGAATTGTAGAGCAGTTAAAGAAAGAATTGCCCGATGTAAAGATTCTTGAGTCGAGACCAACCGAGTATTTTGTAGAAAACAAAGCAAGGGCTGAGTATGCCAACAGTAATAAAGGCGATCTGTTTGTTTCTATCCACTGCAATTTTGTTCCCAAACTGCGTGAAGTAAGAAGAGAAGGCACCAGAACCGAAACCTATTATACGTATACGGGTAAAGGTAAAAAAAGAAAAAAAGTAAAACGCACCCGGCAGGTTCCCATCTACAAAACATATTATCACGCCAATCCTGCACACGGAACAGAAACCTATGTGTTTGCGGCACATAAAACAGACGACAAAGAAGATTTTATTCTTGAAAACGGAGATGTATTTCAAAATGAAAAAGACGACAGTACAATTAATGCAGACATTGATGATCCAATTGTAAAACAACGAGTAGCACTCTGGACCAAGCAATTCTTTTCAAGCAGTGTAAAGCTGGCATCAATTGTTGAAGAAGAGTTTGTAAACATTGGCAGGTTCAGTCGTGGTGTTAAACAAAGGCAAAAAGGAATTTGGGTTTTACAGGCAACTGCAATGCCCAGCATATTAATAGAACTGGGCTTTCTCTCTCACCGCCCCGAAGAAGAATTTTTAATGAGCCCCGAAGGCCAGCAACAAATGGCCGAAAGTATTACAAAATCAATTAAACGTTACAAAGAACTGGTTGATAAAGGTCCAACCGTTCAGCAAACAAGTAACGGTGCCCGTTGATCTGAAAAAAGCGATTTTAACATGCGTTTGGGCAGATCTTCATTGCGGGGGATAAACATTTCTTATTTTTGACCGGCACTGAGCAATCTTATCACTGCTCAAGTGAAAAACGCAATACAATCAGATGAATATTTCTAATGAAACGAAAGTAGGTGCTCTTACTGTCATTGCCGTTACCCTGTTGGTGCTGGGCTTTAATTTTTTAAAGGGTAAGAGTCTGCTTAAGAAATCGAATGTGATTTATGCCCGCTTCAGTGATGTGGGTCCGCTTGAAATTTCAAACCTGGTTAAAATAAAAGGTTTCCGCATAGGCAATGTGTATAAGATTGATAATTTTGATAAGGATGTAAGTGAAGTGATTGTAACCATTAACCTGCTGGAAGAAGTGAACATTCCTAAAAATTCAGTAGCTATTATCAACAGCAGTTTAACCGGCAACTCATCCATCAGCATTCTTCCCGGCAATGCAACTACGTTTTTGGCAAAAGGCGATACACTTCTCAGCAGCACTAATCCTGATATTCTATCGAAAGTAATGGGCAGTGTTGATCCTGTAATGGCCAATATTAAACAGGCCGTTGATTCGTTAAAATTAGTACTGAGCAATCTCAATAGTGTGTTTGATGAAGGAACAAAAGCAAACCTGAAAGCTGTGATTGCCAACTTAAAAACATCCTCCAACAACCTCTCTGTTTTATTGAATACAAAAGACGGAGCCATGGCAAAAACGCTGAACAATGTAGAAACATTTACCAGCAACCTCAACGGGAACAACGAGAAAATCAATGCAACAGTTGACAATCTGAAAAACACATCGCAAAAATTATCTGAAATTGAAATAAAAGAAACCGTTACCAAACTGAACAATACCATTGCACAACTGCAGGGCATAATGGAAAAAGCCAACTCCGGCAATGGAACCCTGGGTATGCTCATTAATGACCCAAGGCTTTACAACAATCTGCAAAATACCAGCAGGAGTTTAAATATTTTGCTCGATGATCTGAAACTGCATCCCAAACGATACATCAGCTTCTCGGTTTTTGGTAAAAAAGATAAAAGTGAACCGCTGAAAGCACCGCTGGCCGACAGTATTAACAATCAAAAATAAATTACTTGCTACGCTCTGGCCTGTTTTGTTTGTTTGTTTTGTGCATTGGTGTATTGCATGCACAACGTAAAACACCTCCCCGACCCTCTCAAACATCAGATACGGTTCGGCTGGTAGAAATTTTAAATGCAGATCAGTTTTTTTTTAAAACCATTGACTCCTCTACGCATTTACAGATCTTAAAAGGTCGTGTAAAAATTAAACAGGGTATAACAATATTTACTGCAGATAGTGTTGTGTACAATGAAAAATCCAATTTCATGCAAGCTTATGGTAATGTACACATCAACGATGCTGATTCGGTAAACATTTACTCCGAATACCTGCAATATGACGGTACAAAAAAGCTGGCCACATTCCGCAACAAAGTAAAGTTGAGCGATGGCAGCAGCACCTTGTATACCGATGAAATGGATTACGATATGAATGGTAAGGTGGGCACTTACCGTAACGGTGGCAGAATTGAAAGTAAACAAACCACCCTCTACAGCAAACAGGGTTTTTATTATGCCGATATCAAAGACATTTATTTTATTGGCGATGTAAAAATGAGCGATCCAGAAGTGGCGCTTGCCAGTGATTCTCTTTTGTACAACAGCAGCAGCCAGGTAGCCACTTTTATTGCACCTACCACCATTAAAACAGGCAAATCAATCATTAACACAAAAGAAGGGTATTATGATTTGAAATTGAAGAAAGCAAAACTTGGCGGACGTTCATTGATTAAAGACAGCGCATCTACCATGGCTGCACAGGATATTTTTATTGATGATAAAACAGGCTTTGGTGAAGCCAATGGAAATGTGCAATATAAAGATACCGCACAAGGTATTTTACTGTTCAGCAACCGTGTGTTCTTTAATAAGGAAAAGAAAAATTTTCTTGCCACCGAAAAACCGGTGATGGTGATTGTGCAGGAGAAAGACTCTATTTACATTGCAGCCGACACTATTTACTCCGGCATTATGAAAGACCTCAGCAATATGAAAGGAGGTTATATCAGAGCCTTTGATACAGTAAAAGGTATTGCTGTTGTAAAAGTTGATTCATTGATACGTAAAGACTCTGTTGCAACAGTTAAAAACGATTCAATTGCACTGGCAAAAAAAGACAGCATCAGCGTTATACAAAAAGACAGTGTAGCAATCGTTACCCCTGTTATTGAGCCTGTAGTAATAAAAGAACCCATTGTTCAAAAGAAAGATAGTATTGCAATGGTGAGACCAGTGAAAGGCAATAAACAAAAACCTGCATTGCCCGTTGTGAAAGATTCTGCACAACTGAACACAGGCATTCCTGTTGTTTCTGATTCTGCAGTAGTGAAAAAAAGAACCAAAGCAGAGACTGATACCATGCGGTTTATTACTGCCTTCAGGCATGTTCGTATTTTCAATGATTCGCTGCAGGCAGTTGCAGACAGTTTGTTTTATTCAGGTGTTGACAGCATTTTTGAACTCTACCGTGAACCCATTGCATGGAGCAAAGGAAGTCAGGTTACCGGCGACACGATTTTTATTTACACAAAAAATAAAAAGCCCAGCCGTTTGTATGTGTTTGAAAATGCATTGATGGTTCAAAATGTAAAAGACAGTGCCGGCTTTTTTAATCAGATTAAAGGCCGCACCATCAACGGATATTTCAGAGATGGTGAACTGGATCATGTAAGAGCAAAAGGCACATCAGAAAGTATTTATTACATACAGGATAACGACAGTGCATATGTTGGTATGAACAGAACCAGTGCCGATGTGATTGATCTGTATTTCGAAAACAAGAATGCAAAGACAATTAAATTCATCAGCTCACCAAAAGGCTCTACTTACCCTATCCGCCAGTTGCCCGAAGACAAAAAGAAGCTCCCCAATTTTCAATGGCTGGAAAAGAAACGTCCAAAAAACAAACTGGAACTTTTTCTTTAAAAAATATATTTCATTGTGTTTGGTTTTTTGCAACTAACAGTAATAAACCCGTTAAGCGATTATGTTTTATTTTTGCGGATGCCATTCAAATTTTTAAAGCAAACATTTCTATCTCCGCTGCTGGAATTTATACAGGACAGCCGTGCAGTGGGTATTTGTCTGCTTATATGCACTGCTCTCTCATTACTGTTCAGTAATATTGGAACAGGCAGCACTTATCTTGCTTTTTGGCAAACCGAAATACTGCATTCAAATTTTCTGCCGCATTCCGTTTTACATTGGATCAATGATGGTTTAATGGCTGTGTTCTTTTTTCTTGTTGGCATGGAAATAAAAAGAGAACTGATTATTGGTGAACTCGCTTCGCTCAAACAATCTATACTCCCTGTAACCGGTGCATTGGGAGGTATGCTTGTACCTGCACTCATATTTATTGCCTTCAATTCAAACACTCCCTTTACGCAAGGCTGGGGTATTCCCATGGCAACAGATATTGCCTTTTCACTGGGCGTTGCTTCGCTTCTTGGCAAACGGATTCCGGTTGCGCTCAAAATATTTTTAATGGCACTGGCTATCATTGATGATCTGGGTGCTATTGTGGCCATTGCACTTTTTTATACAAGTTCCATTCATTTAGTTTATTTGTCTGCAGGTTTACTGTTGTTCGGCGCACTGCTGATCTGGAATTATTTTAAACTGCCATTTGGTTTCTGGAATTTTCTGGCAGGACTGCTTATTTGGTTTTGTTTTTTTAACTCAGGTATTCATGCAACTATTGCCGGTGTTTTATTTGCATTTACTATTCCTGTTTCAAAACTTACCGGTATTGAACATGCTATTCACAACTATGTAAACTTTCTCATCATCCCACTTTTTGCATTAGCCAATACAGCCATCTTTATTCCTTCCGGATTTATGCAGGATTTGGGCAACAACTTAAGCCTGGGTATCATGTTGGGTTTACTGATTGGCAAACCTGCTGGCATCTTACTCTTTTGCTGGGTAACGGTAAAACTGAAACTGGGTGAGTTAGCTAAAGAGATCAGTTGGTCGCACATGTTTGGACTTGGTTTACTCGCTGCCATTGGCTTTACCATGAGTATTTTTATTTCCATGCTTGCTTTTAAGGATTCTTTCACACAGGATATCAGTAAGATGGCCGTTATGGTTGCATCAATCATTGCAATCATTCTGGCATATGTATGGTTTAAATATTTCACAAAAGAAAAACAGTAAAATGCATTGGCATCATTTTCGAATGCAAAACAGCAATTCAAAAATGATGATTCAAAAACTTACGCTCCTGTCTTTTATTACTCTTCTCACTTTTTTTACAACTGCGCATGCACAATACCGTCACCAGGCGGGTGTTCGTTTGGGCAGTGCCGACCAGGTTGTTTCAACAGGATTTTCATACCGTTATCATTTTAACAATAACAAAGCCATTGAAGGCATCGTTAACCTGAGAGACCCTATCTCATTAGGAGTATTGTATGAAGTGTTTAATCCCATCAACAGTGTACAAAACCTGAGCTGGTATTACGGTGGTGGAGCATTTGTTGGGTTTAAAGGATTTGACAATTTTGGTATTGCCGGTATTGCAGGTATTGATTACCAGTTTACCGAAGTGCCCGTTAATTTATCCATTGACTGGAAACCTGAATTAACACTCATCGAATCGGTGCGTTTCAGAGCATCAACTGTAGCTGTATCAGTAAGATTTTCGTTTCTTAAAAAATAATTTGTTCTCTTGGTCTCTTAAAAGGTCTGATGTAATCAGGCCTTTTTTAATTCGTTTATGTTGAGTTAACTTTAATACATGAAAATTTTTTCAGCAGAACAGATAAAGGCATGGGATGCATATACCATTGCACAGGAACCCATCTCTTCCATTGATCTCATGGAAAGAGCTGCTGCTAAATGTGCAGAATGGATCATACAGCATAACTATGCCGGAAAGCCGCTTCATATTTTTTGCGGCAAAGGAAATAACGGAGGCGATGGCTTAGCTATTGCAAGATTATTACTTCAAAAAGGTTGTACCGTTACAATTTATATTCTTGAATTTGGAAACAAAGGAACAGATGATTTCCAATTCAATTTGCAAAAGCTGCATGAAGTAACTGCTGATATTCATTTTCTTCAATCGGCTGATTTTTTTCCTGTGCTGACAAAGGATGATGTTGCTGTGGATGCTATTCTTGGAACAGGTTTAAACAAACCAATTGATGGTATCACCGCAGAGCTTGTGCAGCACATTAATTTATCTGCTGCCACTGTCATTGCCATTGATATACCCAGTGGTATGCCTGCTGATAAAAGCTGTAAAGATGCAACGGTTGTTCATGCACAACATACCCTCAGCTTTCAGGTATACAAAGAATGTTTTTTGATGCCCGAAAACGAAGAAGCATGTGGCGAAGTGCATTTGCTTAACATTGGTTTAAGTAAGGATTACTATCATCAAACAATCGCATCTCTTCACTTAGTTGATCAGGAGATCATCAAACAAATCTATCACAAAAGAAAATCCTTTGCACATAAAGGAAATTTTGGTCATGCATTACTCATTGCCGGCAGCTATGGAAAAACAGGAGCAGCTGTTTTAGCTGCACAAGGTTGTTTAAGAAGTGGTGCAGGTTTATTAACTGTACACACACCTCTTTGTGGATACGAAACATTGCAATCAACTATTCCCGAAGCAATGGTTGATACAGATAAAGAACTGTATTTTATTTCAACTGTTCCAAAAGAAGTAACACGTTATACAGCAATTGGTATTGGCCCCGGTATTGGTTTGAATGAATCAAATGCAGATATGCTGATTCAGTTGTTGAAAGCAACTCATCAGCCGGTAGTGATTGATGCAGATGCATTAAATATGTTATCCATCAAAAAAAATATCAGGACTTATTTACATGAAGATTGCATCCTTACTCCCCACCCAAAAGAATTTGAACGCCTGTTTGGAAAAACAACCAATGATTTTGAACGAAAAGAACTTGCACTGCAAAAAGCAGAAGAATTGAATTGCATCATTATTCTCAAAGGTCATTATACATTTATTGCCTGCCCCAATGGCGATGCATACTTTAACAGCACCGGAAACCCCGGTATGGCAACTGCAGGCAGTGGCGATGTATTAACCGGCATACTTACAGGTTTATTGGCACAGGGATATTCTGCTGAAGAGTCTGCTGTATTGGGTGTTTATCTTCATGGATTGGCAGGTGATCTTGCAGCACTTCATCTTTCGCAGGAAGCTATGCTTGCAGGTGATATCATCACACATCTGGGAAAAGCGTTTCTTCAATTACAATAAACCCTGACTGCTGATTGCTTGTATCATACTTTGTTGCCGGGCCATTGACCCTACGCCATTGTTCATTTGATATGGAAGACGATGGGGTTAAGATTTTACTTTAAAGTTGGGGAAAAAGTGAGAATGGCAGAAAATTGAGCTAACCCCGCCTCGGTTTTGTTAGTTATTTTGCAGGTAAGCAACTTTCAGTAAATGGCTGTAAACAAAAACGCATACCAACGCTATCTCATTATTGACCGTGCCATCCGGAGCAGCCGTTATCCTGCTTCAAGGCAACGCATACTGGAAAAATTAGCAGAGGAACTGTTGTCTATAACTGACAGTATGCTGTCAAAAGATATTGAGTTCATGCGTACGCATAAAAATGCACCGATTAAATACAATCGCAATAAAGGTGGCTATGAGTACACAGACACTGACTATTCGTTTGAACAAAACAACATAACTGAAGAAGACAAATGGATCCTTGATTTTGCCGCTGCCAGCATGAAGGCTTATGGCAATACCAACCTGGTGATTCACTTTGATGGACTGGTGAATAAATTAGTAACCGGCAGCAATAAAGAAAAAAGTAACCTCAAGGATGCGGCTGCATTTATTAACCTAGAAAGCAACAAGGGATTTGGCTATGAATACCTGCACCAATTGTACCATTGCATTATTGAACAAACAGTTGTGGAAATACAATATCATCCTTTTGGTAAAACTAAACGCAATTATAGTTTAAGCCCTTACCTGTTGAAACAATACCGAAACAGATGGTATGTGATTGGTTATGCAAAAGAAAAACAAAGCACACTGGTGTTTGCTTTAGACAGAATCACAATCCTTAAAGAAACCA
Source organism: Chitinophagaceae bacterium (assembly GCA_019752045.1). Lineage (GTDB taxonomy): Bacteria > Bacteroidota > Bacteroidia > Chitinophagales > Chitinophagaceae > Lacibacter. The sequence goes on from JAIEMP010000015.1 coordinate 67,135, forward strand.
AACACAAGTATCTTATTGATACCAAATTTGATAAAGATCAATACTTCAGTTACAGTTTTGGTGCCACACACCGTTATGATCTGCAACCGGAAAAAGTAAGATTATGGTTTAATAAAACCAACAAAGATTACATCCTCTCACAACCTTTGCACCATAGTCAAAAGATTGTTGAACAAACAGATAACCATGCAGTGGTGGAACTGGAAGTATTACTCACATGGGAATTGAAAGCCATGATCTACAGTTACAGCAGCGGTATAAAAGTACTATCTCCAAAAAATCTGCAACAGGAAATTGCTGATGAATTAAAGAACGCAGCTATGCTCTACCAACAATGATCTATTTACATTTTTTATTGTATGTCGCTTCCGATAAATGACCGGAGCCGTAACAATATTTACATTTCGTTGTTGTTTCAAAAAATGTTACCGTACCCTTACCCATACAGTTACAGCAGGTGGGGTTATCATACCACTTTGTTTCGTTAGAACTGTTTTGGTTGCCAATGACTGCCAGTAACAGCAGTACAGCACCTGCAATGAGCCAATACATTTTCTTGTTAGAAGTTTTCTGTTCCATGATCTTGATTTTTTTGTGAACAACAAAACTGCAAACGCAGATTGTAACAGATGTACAAGGAAAAAATAATCAGGGCTGAAGCCCGGAATACTTAACATGTATAACCCCGGCCTTAAGGCCGGGGTTATAAAAAATGATTTTCTGGCTTTAGCCATGATGTATTTGTTTTGCTAATCGTCTGGACGTTGCTCATACATGGTTTTTAGTTGCTCAAACCATTGGCGAAACTCCGGGTTGATATCTTTATAAACAGGGCAACGTTTGGGCACTACTCTTGGTATCATAAGTTTACAGCCCCACTTGAATATGAGTGTTGACAGTCGATTAAGTTCTTCTTCATTCAACTGCTCAAAATGATCGTAATAATACACTAAGGCATCATAACACTCCTGCTCTGCGGCTCTTGTTTCTTCTGGAGTGGCAATACGGGTTACATGGCTGAATAAACTCAAAGTAAGTTCCCAGTTATCGGGGAGTTGGAGATGATACATATCGTAATATTAAATACAGACTTTACAACACTGTGAAATAGCATTTAATTGTCTTGCCGATTTTTGAGCAACAGTTAAAGCTTCTTCGAGTGTAGAGTAGCCAGTTCCATCTTGCGGATACCATTTACTGTTAGAGTCGCCATGTATTTTTTTCTGAACTCCATTACCATTATTACAAAAAGAGCATGTACTCAAATGAATAACAACTTTGCGGTTTGGCTTATTTGTATGTACAAAATAATATGGCATAGCTTGTTAGCATTTATTTAATAATTTATTAATGATTATACTGATATAACAGTGTAAAGTTTCCATTTCTAAACTGCACATATACGTATTTTAAAAAACTAATAACAGTATGATGAGTAATTAGATTTGCAGGGATTCCATTATGTAAAGCCCATGTCTGAATTACCAAATTTCGTTTTGTCATTCCTCGTCTAACCGCAGCAGGGCTTACTGGCGTTAAAACTGTCAAAATTTTTTCGCCACTAAATTCAGAACATTCGCTATCTCCAGATTTTGTCTCTGATATTTTCATTTCAAAAACTAACTTACTAGATAGATTATTATTTAAAAAAACAGCATTTACCGAACTAATTTCTGTCCATCCAAAATTTGGTGCGATTCCCGCATTAATCCTTATCTCAACTTTTAAGTTCATTTCCTGACAACCTCTTACAAATAAATCAAACGAAGAAGTATTATCTCCACTGACATAAACTGTTCCTGGTGCCCCATCTTGCGGTCTTCTGTTTAACTGATTCAATTTTAAACCGATTTGTCTGAAAGTGCTTCCTGTATTAAACATTACGGCTTTTACATTATCGTTACCTAATACATGGCAGATTAATTCTTTATTGACGCAGATATTGTATAATCCTTTATCGTTTGCATTGTAGGCTTCTCTTTGAGCAGAAAGAATTATATCAGAATAATTTATCTCATTTGTATTTAAGAAATTAACCAGATAGTTCTTCGCATCAACTCTGTTTATTGGAGGATTTACTCCATTGGGTACAATAGCTTCTAACATAGCATATTCAGGGGCATTTAAAATATACTCCCACATATTTCCTCTATTCCCATGATAAAAGGGAATCCATGGAGCCGGGATTGCGCCACCAGCAGGATATGTAAGAGCGGCCAATGCAGGAGCTAATGGATTTGGATGATCCCGTAAATAACTAATTGGGGGAAATGTTCCAATGATGTACTTCTCATAATTCTGCAACGGAAATTCATTCAGATACGGATGAATTTCAAATGGAGGATGTTGCGGCAATACACCCCCATCAGCAATTAAAGTTGCAATAAATGCAGCATTATCGGCAGCGATTTGTGGAGATGAACAATTGATGTTTGCTGGAATAAGACCTCTGTTGATAATAAGATCATCGTTTCTTTTTAGCATGGTGTGTGAGTTTAGGTTTTAAGCTTTACTAAAAGTAAGCCAAACATAAAATGGTTAGTTAAGCCTTAAATCATTAGCCAATATGACTGAATCGCATCACAAATACTTATACAAACGAAAATATTTACTGAACGTTCGGACACTTAGTCGGACTTTAATTATTGCTTTATTGAATTAAAAATAATAATTAAAATGTTTTTTGAACTTCCTCACCCCCACCCAAAAAACAATAACACCGTATCATCTGCTTCCAAAACACATTTGCTGAAGATTTTTGCTTTCAAATGTGTTTGCGCCAACGACATTTGCATAAAGCCATTGGTTTGCAGGTAGTGCTGTACATAAGGCAATGCAGTAATATCAGAAATCTCCAATACGGGGAGTGCATCTTTTCCTTTTCGTTTGGTAATAAAGGGTTTCAGCAATTGCAGCATTTCAGCATTACAGGCCCAGCCAAATAATCCTTTCAAACTATTGTATTTGCTGCAAAAATAGAGGGCGGCTTGCAGTAACAGTAATCCCTCAGCCAGAAACACAGTTGCATCTGTTACAACGTTTGTTGTTTCATTTGCTGTCTGCACTATTGTTTTGGCAAATTGGTTTTGCCGTAAATCTTTGTGCTCACAATAATACACAGCCGCCTGAGGCGAACTATTGTAAAACAAATCAGGCAATCCGTAAATACCGGCTTCGGCAAATGGGTATGAGTCATACAGGCTGCGTTCATAACGCTCCCGTTCAAAATGAGCAGCAGCGTCTGTTACTGTACCTATGTTCCTGCCCAACAGTGAAGCATTCTTTTGCAGGTAAGCTACAGCATCTTCAACAAGGCAGCTGCCGGGTTTTTGCCGCACCAGGTCGCTCATAAATAAAGTAAACGGCTTCACGAATCGTTGCGCCATATACGACGGGTGAATAAGAGGATCTGCTATCATGGTTATTGTTTTAAAAATGAAAAATTGAAAATGATTATTCAGGAACGTGTTGTGCTACTAAAAATAAATTCAAATCGTTTCCAGCCCCGTAGAGGCGTTATATCAGTAGAACAACAATATAAATTATATCCGAGCTCCGTAGGGGCGATATATTGATTTACAGAAATTGAAAAACATGTCGCTCCTATGGAGCTCAATCTCTTTTATCATTTGCCCTGCTGCTAACATATGCACCCCGATGGGGTTAAGGCAACTATTTTAACAGCACAATCCATACTAAGTACAATCCCAACAGGGAACATCCTTTGGCCACTGTCCTTTAAACTTCCCAACCAGTTCCCAAGAGTCTTCTGGTACTCCATATACATCGGTCATTATAAATCTTCCATGCAGCAGGTATTCGAGTTTACCTGTTTTGTAAAACTGCATAGCACGTACATGTGGTTTAGTAGGAATGGTAACAACATTCACTGCATTTTCAAACCGTATCTCTTCATACCAGTCTTCCGGTTTAAATTGGAATTGAAGCACCAGTTGTTTCCGTTCATAAATCATGGTAGCTTTTACATCATACCATACAATCTGCCGTTCACCAGGATGGAATCCTTCGATGGCATTTTGTAAACGGATAAGTCCACGTAAGCGGGGAGGTATCGCTATCATCATATTTTTATTTTTAAAGTAAAGGTTGCATGGGTGGGCAACTGATGGCAACAATGTTTTCTTTATCCAGGCTTCCTTTAATTCTTGCTGCCAGATCCCATGTTTCTGTACCACCTGTTTCCAGGAACCGCACATAAGTTCCTTTGAATAAATAATCGTCCTCAGCTATTTCAATCAGCCGGTCAGTAAGCAAATTGTCAAGGTCAATCTCCATGCTGCTTAAGTCATGTACAACCGGAATATTGACTTTAGAAAATGGATGTTCCAGTGTAAATGAAATGATTGTTGTTTCTGCATCCTGCTGTAAATGGCCTTCAGTTGTTAGAACTTGCCTGGTTCCTTTATAAATATCATCTTCATCTCCCTTGTATTTGAACTGTAACAGGAATGGAATGTGGAGTACCGCTTTATTCATGCCGCAAAGAAAAGATTGCCCATTGTAATCTATTTACAAGCATCTGCATTTTACAGTTGAAAAGAAAAATATTGTTCACGGGCTGCCGGATGGCAGCAAGTACCCCACAGCAAACGGAATAAAATGGAGTGAGCGAGGAGTACTGCGTACAGCCGGAACTACAGCTGATTTTGCACCTGTAACGCAAAGCCCCCACCTCCTTTGTCTCTTTTCCACAACCATCTACCACAGCCTCATTTTTAGCCTCATTCCCCTATCTTTGCCGTCCTTCAAAAAAATTCAACAACATAGAATAATCGCTTATGGAGAATTTGATTTATCTCGTTCCCGCTATGGCAGTCGTTGGACTGTTGTACATGTTTGTAAAGTTCAATTGGGTTTCCAGGCAGGAAGCCGGAAATGAGCGCATGCAGGAAATCAGTAATTATATTGCTGAAGGTGCAATGGCCTTCTTAAAAGCTGAGTGGAAAGTGCTTGGCTATTTTGTGGTAATTGTTGCCATTCTGTTGGGTGTAATGTCAATGGCAAACCCTAACAGTCACTGGAGCATTGCCCTCGCCTTTGTAATGGGTGCGGTGTTTAGTGCAACTGCCGGTTATATTGGTATGAAGATCGCTACAAAAAGTAATGTTCGTACTGCACATGCAGCCCGCACAAGTTTAAGCAAAGCATTAAGTGTGTCTTTCACCGGCGGTTCTGTAATGGGACTTGGTGTGGCAGGTTTAGCGGTGCTTGGTTTGGGTGGTTTATTTATTATTCTTAAAGCCATTTTTGTACCTGCGGGTGCAGATGTAAATGGTGCAGAAATGCTCACCACTATTGAAGTGCTTACCGGCTTTTCATTGGGTGCTGAGTCTATTGCATTGTTTGCCCGTGTGGGTGGTGGTATTTATACAAAAGCAGCCGACGTAGGTGCAGATCTCGTTGGTAAAGTAGAAGCCGGTATTCCTGAAGATGATCCCCGCAACCCTGCAACCATTGCAGATAATGTGGGCGACAACGTAGGTGATGTGGCTGGTATGGGTGCCGATCTCTTCGGTTCGTACGTAGCAACGGTGTTGGCAACAATGGTACTTGGTCAGGAAACCAAATCAGTTGATGCATTCGGTGGCATGGCTCCAATCTTATTGCCAATGATGATTGCCGGAATTGGTATTCTCTTTTCTATTGTTGGTACCTGGATGGTTCGTGTAAGCGACAATGCAGGCATCAGTACAGATAATGTGCAGAAAGCGTTGAACATGGGTAACTGGGGATCCATCATCCTTACAGCAATTGCCTGTGTTGGCTTGGTTTATTTTATTCTTCCCGAAACAATGGTGCTCCGTGGTGCAACTTTCACTAAGTGGGGTGTGCTTGGAGCTATTGCAGTTGGTTTAGTGGTAGGTGCCTTAATGAGCATCATTACTGAATATTATACAGCCATGGGCAAACGCCCTGTGCTGAGCATCATCCGCCAGTCGTCTACCGGTCATGCAACCAACGTAATTGGTGGTTTGGCTATGGGTATGGAAAGTACCTTCTTACCAATTCTTGTATTGGCTGCAGGTATTTATGGTTCATTCTTATGTGCCGGTTTATATGGTGTGGCCATTGCAGCAGCAGGTATGATGTCTACTACTGCAATGCAGTTGGCGATTGATGCCTTTGGTCCGATTGCTGATAACGCAGGTGGTATCGCTGAAATGAGTGAATTACCAAAAGAAGTGCGTGAAAAAACAGACGTGTTAGATGCTGTTGGTAACACAACTGCTGCAACAGGTAAAGGTTTTGCGATTGCTTCTGCTGCCTTAACTGCGTTGGCTTTGTTTGCTGCGTTTGTTGGTGTGGCAGGTATTAGCGGTATTGATATTTATAAAGCCGATGTATTGGCTTGTTTATTTGTTGGTGCAATGATTCCGTTCATCTTCTCCTCACTGGCCATTCGTGCAGTGGGTGAAGCAGCGATGGCAATGGTGGAAGAAGTGCGTCGTCAGTTCCGCACTATCCCCGGTATTATGGAAGGTACAGGCAAACCTGAGTACGATAAATGTGTGGCCATTTCAACTGAAGCATCAATCAAGAAAATGATGTTGCCGGGTGCTATTACCATTGCTTCTCCGTTGATCATTGGTTTTTCAATGGGACCTGAAGCATTGGGTGGATTCCTTGCTGGTGCTACCGTAAGTGGTGTGTTAATGGGAATGTTCCAGAACAATGCCGGTGGTGCATGGGATAATGCCAAGAAGAGTTTTGAAAAAGGTGTGGAGATCAATGGCGAAATGTTTTATAAAAAATCGGAACCACACAAAGCATCTGTAACTGGTGATACAGTTGGTGATCCGTTTAAAGATACTTCCGGTCCATCAATGAACATCCTCATTAAATTAATGAGTATTGTTTCTTTGGTAATTGCTCCTACCCTTGCACAAATGTATGGCACTGGTGGTCATAGTAAAGTCGGGAATGTGAATATAAAGCTTGAGCACAAAGTAGAAGCTGATGATACAACAAACATGAAATTAGAAAATCCTTTTCTGGAAGCTTTGAAAGAAGATAAGCTGATCAGTGCTGCAGGTTTTTCTGTGCAACTGAAAAACGACAGTCTTACTATCAACAACGTTTTACAATCAAAAGAAGTGCTGGATAAATACCGCAGCTTGCTGAATGGCAAAACGGAACTGGATGTAAAAGTGAATGTAGAAAAATTTTAGAAAATTAAACAACCATATTGTTTGGTTGACACTCTTGAAAGTGTCTAATCAGATCATTATCATTGCCCCGGTATTTTTATGCCGGGGCTTATTTTTACAGTTCTTCCGCTGAATTTGAAGTTACAGTAGCTGTAATTTTTAAGATACTCCGTTTTTATTGGATTTGGAATGATGTTTGAAGTCTTATTATACCTCAATCGTTATAAAAAATTAAATAAAGCTATATGAAACTGCATTTCAATTTATTCAGCAAAGGACTGTTTGCAGCAGCAACAATCCTGATGGTGGCTTCCGGCTGTCAGAAAAAAACTGGCAGTAACAATAATCAGCCCCGTTTACAGGTGATGTTAACCGACAACCCTGACCCGAATGTAAAAGAAGTATGGGTTGACATCAGGGAAGTACGTATTAAAATGGCAGATACCAGCGAGATCATTCTCGATGATGCCTATCCCGGCGTATATAACCTGTATGAATTAACCAATGGCAGAGATACACTGTTAGCAGATGCATCCATTCCTGCCGGATCTATTTCACAAATCAGGCTGGTGTTGGGAACTAATAATTATGTGATTACAAAAGACAATAAACGGATTGATTTAACCACACCCAGTGCACAGCAATCCGGATTAAAAGTGCAGATAAAACAGGATGTTTCAGGTGGAATATTATATCGTTTAATCCTTGATTTTGATGCAGCTAAATCAATTGTAAAAGCAGGCAACAGCGGAAAATATATTTTAAAGCCGGTATTAAGAGTGCTTTCATTTCTTCCATCCGGAGGTAATGTAAGAGGCGTTGTAATACCCGATTCTGTAAGAACAACCGTTTATGCTATCAATGGCCCCGATACCATTGCTTCAACTTTTACAGATACATTAAACGGCCGGTACTTTATCAGCAATTTACCTGCAGGATCATACAGCTTCTCCTATGTTCCAAACGATACAATACATAAAACAGCTTTTCGAACCGTTCCGGTTATTCTCGGACAAACTACCATTGTTGATACGGTAAAACTGGAGATCAGATAATTAGTCCAACTTTCGTTTAAAGCCGCCAAAGCCGTTCTTTCTGAACGGCTTTTTTAGTACATACACATTTACACTTATTTTATTATTAGTTAAACGCTTAAAAAAATGACAAATGAACTTTTTTATTAACATGATCCCTGTATATTTGATACGAATAGAATCGTAAGAATGAATAACAAACCATTAAAGCCCACAGAAAGTGAACTGGAGATACTGCGGGTACTCTGGGACCGTGGCGAAGTAACAGTTAGGCAAGTACATGAGGAATTAAGTAAAACCAAAGAGGCAGGTTATACAACTACCCTGAAACTGATGCAGATTATGCATGAAAAAGGAACTGTAAAAAGAGATGAAAGCAGTAAAACTCACAAATACACTGCACTCCTTTCAAGGGAACATACGCAAAAGCAGTTTATGGGAAAAATGATCGACACTCTGTTTCAGGGTTCCTCTACGCAGCTGGTGATGCAGGCACTTGTTTATCACAGAACAACAGAGGAAGAATTGGAACAAATTCAACAAATGATTGAGAACCTGAAAAAGCAGTAAACTTTATTGTTACCATACTCTTCTCGGACAAAGATCGCCCCATTTATTTCCAAGCAAAAAGCCAAGCACAATTTCATGTGTTCCACGTTGCATGTATTGTAATAAGTATTTTGAATTGTTTACATCATACGCATAGCTGATGTTAAACGTATTGGAAATGTTTACACCGGCCATGGCGGCAAACCCTTCTTTTATTCTGTAATTACCGCCAATCCAAAACCGGTCCTGATATTGAGCCTTTACATTTACATCAACAAACATGGGCATACTGGGTATATAACGCAGCATCACTGATGGTATCACATTTACATCATCGCTTACCAGAAAACGGTAACCTGTTGTAGCAAAAAAATGAGGCACTAATGTTGATTTATAAAAATCATTTGTTACCAGTGTTACACGTTGTGGAATAATTTGCTGAGCAGCAAGTCCTGCAAAAAAACGATCAGAATACAACCAAAGTCCGGCATTTAATTCCGGTTTTACTTTTCTTAATTCCTGCGACAAGCCGCCAATAGCAGGATCAACAGGGTTGGCCAATTCAATTTTGCTTGCATCAATATTAACAACAGAAATCCCTCCTGAGAAACCTGCAGATAAATTAAGTTTTGGAGTAAGCCCTAAGTGATAGGCGTAGGATGCAGTTGCATACACCCTGTTAATGTATCCTGTTTTAAAATTTACGATGCTGCCTCCTACTCCATGATGAGGTTCTGCTGCAGTATATTCTTCCCAATAGGATTTACCTCTTGGGTTATCGCCCGGCACCTGAAAGGATGTAGCACTTGTTCTGTAATCGCCCTTACCTATAGGTGCATGTACAGATGCATAAATTGTTTGAGGTGCACCCGGAAATCCAACCCATTGATTACGGTAACTGAGTTTAACATCCGTATAGTTTTCAATACCTGTTAATGCAGGATTGATGATGTAATTATTAAGAATATACTGCGTATAATGCGGCCGTTGCTGTGCATTGGTCTTCACCAGCAAGCCTGTCATAACAATCAAACAGATAACAACGGTCGTTTTCATTTTCAACATGCGCATCAATCAATAATTTTCAAAGAGTTTAACGTAATATGGTCACATATCCTGAAATTCTGGAACGGCCGTTCTTTGGATCAATCACATAATAATAAGTTCCTGCAGGAAGCTGCTGCCCTTTCCATTTTCCATCCCATGGTGTTGAATATCCTACAGATCGGTGTACAATTGTTCCGGCGGTATTATATATTTCCACCACACAGCCGGGATAATCGTAGAGATATTTAATTTCCCAGAAATCATTAATACCATCACCATTTGGGGTAAATGTATTGGGCGGTTTAGGCATCTTAAGCACTTTTACAAACAAGGTTGTTCTGCTTAAACAGCCACCACGTCCTGTTACATAAATGGTATACAGTATATCATCTTTCGGCCGGATGATGGTTGGGTTCTTTAATGTTGGATCATCCAGATAAGTAGGCGGCGTCCATAAAAACTGAGAGGAAGTTGCAGACGCACCAAATTCGGTGATCTTCCGTATTCCATCTTCCAGCATAACAATATCCGGACCCGGCGCCAATGCAGGATAAGGCCATACATTAACTGTTTTTGTTGCTGTATCACTGATGCAACCTTCGCTGCTGTATACTTGCAGTTTCACATTGTAAAATCCGGGAATAGTATACAGATAAGCCGGATTTTGAACAGAAGATGTAACACCGTTTCCAAAATTCCAGTTCCATTGTGTAATGTCTCTTACAATGCCATCACTTTCATCTGTAAAGTTTACCAGATCACCCAAACATAAACTGTCTTTTGAATCGAAGGCTGCTTTTGGTTGCGGAAATACATCCACCAGTTGTTTGGTGGCAGAATCGATACAATTATTATTTGATGTTACTTTTAATGAAACGGTATATGGTCCGAGATTACGATAAGTATAAATCGGATTCTTAATTACAGAGGTATCTGATCCTGCAGGCGATACAAACCCATCTCCAAAATCCCATTTGTATCTGAACTGTCCGTCTGTATTATCAGGTATGGTAGACAGATTAGTAAATGTTGCAGTACCAGCCGGCAAACAAACTTTTGGAAAATTAAAATCAACCCTTGGTAATGGATGTACTCTTACAGGCAAGGTTGCCGGTACACTTGTACATCCTCTGTTATTGACTACCTGTAAAACAACATTGTAGTTTCCATAATTGGCAAACACATGAGCGATATTGTTTTTATTGGGGTAAGAAATAATGGGAGTACCATCGCCAAAATCAACATTCCATGTATTGATTGAGGTGGCGTTTGCAACAGAACTGTCACTGAACATGACCATATTTTTTTCACAAGATGGAAGTAATGAAACAAACCTTGCTGCAGGTCTTGGATATACCTCAATGGTTTGTTCAGAAAAATGTGTACATCCGTTTGCTGCAGTAAATGTATAACGGATGCGGTGGATGCCCACTCCTGCTGCTGCGGGGTTAAACAACCCTGTGCTGCTTACTCCCGGTCCCGTATAAACGCCTGTACCCGGCAAACCTCCCAACTCAACAGCTTGTGTGATCTGCCTTGCAACTGCATCTAAACAGATACCCGGCATAGCAGTAAACTGTGTTAACGGACTTGCATTAACTACAATATCCCTGATCTCATCATTCACACAAATAATTCCGGTGTAAGCTCTGTACCTGATCCTGAATGTTCTGGTAAGCGGCGATTGAAAATTCGGATAACGGTGAGAGTAAATCTTATCAGTTACCGGATTATCATCTGTTTCAAATACGGTTGGTGCATTTACATAATCCCAGTAAATTTCAACTTTGGTTAAAGCACCAAAATCAACCGTTGATTTTTCCTGAATCTGAATATCCTGGTTACTGCATAAACCGTTTGTTGGCAACAAAATAAAATTCGCATTGGGTATAGAACCATTTACTGTAAACGGAATATTGCTAACGGAATCTCTACATCCATCTTTTGAAGTTACTGTAAGTGACAATAAATAATTATCAGCTTTATTAAACCGGATAGAAGGGTTTTTATTGGTGCTTGTGCCGGGCGTTGGACCAGGTACAACAGCAGGCGACCCTGTATTAAATTTCCACAAATAAGTCATGAGCGACTCGCTGTTATCTGCAATACGGGTTGTATCAAAGAAAAATGCATTGGCATCACTCAAACAAACTTCGGGTAACACATACCCTACTCTTGGTAACGGATTAATTCGGATTGTTTTAATCAATGTATCGCTGCGGCAACCTTTGCTGCTTTCAACCAGCAGCTTCACTACTTTATTACCCCAATTGGCATAGGTATGCGTAATTGGATTATTATTCGTAGCGTTGATAATAGTACCATCGTCTAAGTTCCAATACCAGCGAACGAGTGAACCGGCATTAGGAACAGAATTATCAGTAATAGTGATCTGGTTTTTTTCACACAACGGAGTGCTGAGTGTGTTAGCCGCAGTTGGCCATGGATTTACAATCACCGTTTTTGTAATGGTATCACTTACACATCCTTGATTGGTAAAAACAAATAAGGTTGCGGTATATGTACCCGGTGTTGCAAAATTCTTAACCGGATTTCTAATAGTTGATGTTGTTCCATCGCTAAAGCTCCAGCGCCATTGGGTTACAGGATGTGTAAACCCATTCGATCCATCTGTAAATGTTACCGGAGATTGCCAGCACACTTCTGCAGGTGCAGTAAAGTCGGCTTTGGGTTGCGGATAAATATTCGCCTGCACTCTTGTTATTGAATCAACACAGCCATAATTAGAAGTTACTTTCAACTTTATACTATAGGGCCCTACTGTTGTGTATTTATGTGTTGGATTTGTTACAGAAGATGTATTTAACGGGCCCGTTGAAGGATCTCCAAAATTCCATGCGTTTAAAAATAGTCCTTGTGAACCATCTGCAATGGTTGATGTATTGGTAAAACTTACAACGCCATCCGGCAAACATGCAAAACTCATGGTAAAGTTTGGAACAGGGTTTGGTCGAATGGTGATTGGTAATGTAAACAACGGACTCACACAACCGGTATTGGTAGTAACCTGTAATGTTGGATTGTACAAGGTTGTAGCAGGATAGGTAGCGGATACATTTGCATTGCTGCTGTTGTTGATTGGTGCACCAACACCCAGATTCCAGTTCCAGTTAACAATATTTCCAAAGCCACCTGTTAACAAAGAAGAATCGCTGAAGGTAATGAGCTTGCCTACACATGATGCTGCAACATAACCAAATTTTGCCGTTGGTGTTCTGGTTACAGAAATGGTTTTAACTGTTGTATCACTCAGGCAACCGATATCAGTTAACACCGCATAACGGATGGTATACGTACCGGGGTTGGTATATACTTTTGTCGGATTGTTTACATACGCAAACGTTCCATCACCAAAATCCCAGAAATGTTTTGTGATGGGCCTGCCACCTGTTGTATTATTCGTGGTCATCGGAATAATCGAATCGGTACATCCCTTTGAAGCCCATGTAAAGTCTGCTGTTGGCGGGCCAAACACCTGAAGGTTAAAATTAATAATCTGCTCTCCTGTACAACCATCCGGAGTAGGGTTATTCACTGTTACTGTTACAGGATAAATACCTACAACATTATAAATATATGGTGTTGGCAGCCTGAATAAGTAAAGCGTTTTTCCATTTAATACAAAGGTTGAATCAGGAACAGGTGAATTATTATTTACAGTGGGATAACCTGTAATCACCCATTTGATATTTAACGGAATATAAGGCAAAGTGATTGCCATGTTAAAAGGAGAACTTTTACAGGCAACCGGACTGTTTACAGTAGCGTTTGCATTTTGAGTTGAAACATACTGATAGAGATCTACCACATTTGTACCTGCATTATATCCGTAAGACTCTGCATTACCAAAACCATAAGCGATAGCATTAAAACCGGAATCAGATTGTATGGAATATACACCCGAACTTGGTAATGGTTGCTTGAGATAAGAATAATTCGCATCACGGGGATGAACCGTGAATGCTCCTGTTGGGACTACAGCCCCTGTACCGTCTCTTAATTGAAATGAACTGATGGCAGTTCCGCCATTTGGAATCACCACATTAAAATAATGATTGAGGATATTAAAGTTGGGTGTTGCATTCCACAATACTTTATTGATATTTTGTTCTACCGGGCTTAAATAAATGACTTCAGGGTCACCCGGCTGAGCACCGTTGCCACATGCACCTTGTGAAGTAAAATATTGAGTAACGATAATTGGCTTATCCGATTCAATGCGTAAAGGTTGATTGGTAATTGGCAAATCGTAATAAAAATTATTGACCAATGGCACACCAATGGGCCCACCGTTTAAAGTAACTACAGCCGTGGGATCAGATACACAAACCCTGTAAAAGTTATTTGCCTGGTTACCCGCAGCAGTTGCTGTTAAATATTTTTTACCCCAGGCATTTTTGGGAAAAGCCTGCGACATATAATTGTCCGAAGAGGATGAATTAGTGTTACAGGTAATACTGATTCGACCGCTCCCAGAAAAAACGGCTAACTTTTTACAACCTGCGCCTGTGTTGAGTGATCTGATTAAGGTGCCTGTTAAATCAACTCCTAAATGATTATTTCCTGTAACAGCATTGGTAAAATCACCCATGATGTTAAATACCTGTCCCTGTGTAAGTGTAACTGTAAAAGGAACTCCCGCAGGTTTTGTAAGCGTTGCAGCACTTGGTGTTATTTCAACAGTAGTAGTACCGGTATCAGTTGCAATTACATAAGCCCAGCTGTTTGCGTTGGGTGTGTTGGATCTGTTGGTATAATTAATGGAGTAATACTCCCGCCCCAAAGTATTGGTTGGAAATAAAATAGAAGCCCCCGAAACACTTGCATTGTAAATATGTGCATAGGCAACAATGGGCTGATCGCTGACAATATGAATGCCTTTGTTTTCGCCTGCAGTACTTTCGGTTAACAATCTGGCATCCTGACCCACTCCTTTTGGAATTGGGTTTGATGTAAACACTGTATTTGCCGGAATGCTGTAATTCGCAGTATAACCAATACCCGGAATGGTAACCGTAACATTGGTGGCAGCCTCGGTTGCAAAGTACAAAACCATCTCCTGTCCATTGTTTACAGTCATCACCTGATGGTAACCATATGCCACCCAAAAATCTCTTCCCTTGTTTGAAAAATCCTGTGAATTAGAGTACGAATAAACCAGCAAAAATGCCGGCAGCAGTTTCAATAACTTTCTCATTGCTTAAGCTTGGAATGAATGGCAACCAAGTTAAGTGTTTTCTCTTATTTATTATAGCAGGTAAAAGAAAACTTATAATAAGTGGATAGAATGTAAATAGCCGGCAGACTGCGGGCCTTTACAAAAAAGTAAATCAAGAATACTGAGGTTGGGGATGAAGCCAAAACGATCTGCAAACACCTGTTGATAGGCCGGGTAATGCAGTTCTGTTGAAACACTGAATTGCTGAATATCAGTAGTGTGTTTACCTGTGTGTAGATTTTCAGTTTCAGCCATAATGGCAATCTTTAGCTTCATTCGGTCAAGAGCCCATTGAGTCGTTTTCAAATTAAGATCCAGCAAAAATTTTTCTCTCCGTTTGAAGAGTTGCTCCATCCCCGGAGCATAATCTTCGAACCATGGGGACTTCCGGTAAGCACTCTGAATTCCCCTCCAATGTGTCCTTTGCCAGGGTTCGGTATAGGAAATCTGCACATCCCTCAGAACTTGCTTTTTGTCCCTCCCGCCAATAAGGGGAACCGTAAGAAGGAGAGGGCCGTTTGCCCCCACTAATCTGGCCCTGTTTAAATGAAGTGATTTTTGATAAGCCACACTTGGTAAAAAATTGCAATTTGTTTGATTTATTAAACTTAAAAAAGATTTAATTGCCCCAAAATACTGCAAATCAATATAATTACCTTCAATAAGCATGTTTAAAATTTGACCTTAATCCCAAACTCAAATTGGAACCTTTTTATATATTTTCGTCTTTTAAAATTATTAAATTAATATTCAATTACTATTACTTAAATATTTAAATAACAACCAAATATATTGATAATTTTATACTACAAAATAGAGCATCAAAATATGTCTGCTTTTATTTTTATTGCACTAAGTATTTTAGCGCAAATTTATGGTTTGTTTTTGGGGTTCAGGAAAAAAATTGACAGCATTCCCCTATTTTGCATTCAAAGTAAACAGTTGTGAAAAAACTCATTTTGGGACTAACCCTATTTACCCTTACCACCATTTCCTGCAATACATTTAAAACTCCCGAGTACAAAGAATTCAGAAACGTGGGGATTGAACAAATGGGGTTTTCTGAGTCGGTCATTAAAATGGAATTGGTTTATACCAACCCCAACCGGTTCGGTTTCCAGGTGAGAAAAACGGAGGCTGATGTGTATGTGGATGATGTTTATCTGGGACGGGCTATCAGTGATACGTTAATTAAAGTTGACAGAAAGTCAGATTTTGTAATCCCACTTAAGATCCAGACGGATACCAAAAACATGCTTAAAAATTCATGGCAGGCGCTCACAAACAAGACCGTTTTAATACGGGCAACCGGCACCATTACGGCAGGAGTTGCGGGTATTTTCAAGACCATTCCGCTTGCCTATGAGGGGCGGCACGAAACCAGTTTTTTTCTCCCGAAACCCTAAAATTGTTATTCAAAAATTTCTTTCAGGGCATAAAAAAAGTCCGGAGAACCTTCTCCGGACTTTCCATTTTTGAACCTTATGCTTAATTTTTTTTGGGAGGACCTCCTCCGTCGGCTACCCGTTTGCAGCAGATTGGTAGTCGTTTATATTGTTCTTCAGTTGCCAAAACATCGTTGGCATCAAAGCCGATATTGGCGATCGCTGTCTTAATATTTTCGATATTTGTACGATCGCTGAGGTAAGTGATCGTTGTAATTTTTTTACGGATATCAACCACTACTTTGGCTACACCTTCTTCCACACGCATGAACTTTTCAATCATGTCTTTACACTCCACACATTGCGCCTGAGGTGTTTTAATTTGAACAACAATTGGTTTTTTGTATTGAGAAAAACCGGAGACTGCCGAAAAAAGAAGGATGGAAACGAGTAAGGATCTCATGAATAGAATATTTTCCCTGAAATTATCAATTTACAAGCCAATGCGCAGGGTCCTGCGACCACTTTAACAAAACTTCTTGCTCTGCAGCCTCTACAATCTGCTTTTCAACGGCCAGTTGAATGAGTGTCGGGTAATTGGTGAGTGAACGGTAATCAACCCCAGCTGTTAGAAAGGCATTTTTAGCTACTTCAAATCCATAATTAAAGATAGAAACCATACCGATTACTTCAACTTCGGCTTTACGGAGCACTTCCACCACTTCCAGACTGCTTTTCCCGGTTGAAATGAGATCTTCAATCACCACAACCTTTTGTCCGGCTTCGTAAGAACCTTCAATTTGGTTACCCAAACCATGCTCCTTTGGTTTTGGCCGCACATATACATAAGGCAGCTTCAACTGATCGGCTGCCATTGCTCCCCATGCGATTCCTGCGGTTGCAACACCGGCCAATAATTCCGCTTCAGGAAACTGATCGAAGATGACATTACACATTTCACTCTTAATAAACTCCCTTACATGCGGAAAAGACAATACTTTGCGGTTATCGCAGTAAATCGGGCTCTTCCATCCACTGGCCCAGGTAAAAGGCTCTTTTACATTTAAACGGATGGCCTTAACTTGTAATAACTTTTCTGCTACGGCTTGTTCGTTGGTCATGCGGCGAAGGTAGGAAAATGGGGAGAAGAAAGTGGGTAGTGAATAGTGAGTAGTAAATCAAAAACGAACAGAAAGTAATTGGGAGTTGGGATTTGGGAATTTGGAATTTGGGATTTGGGATTTGGGATTTACATTATGATTAGCTTTCAACCTTGAACCTTGAACCTTCAACCTTCTATGTATATCAAAATTTACTTTGGCGATAAACCTGTTTTTCTTTGCAATGAAATTGATGATACTATTCATGAATACATGCATCATCCTGATGCGGTGTTTATTGATGAAATCACCAGCCCCGCTATTAAATCTTTGCTGCATGAAATAGCAAAAGAAGAATTTCATGCAGGTATATTGTGGGATGAGGATATGGAGAAACTGAAGAAAGCATTCTTTAAACATTTTAAACCTGTTACAGCTGCAGGTGGTTTGGTAGAAAATGAAAAAGGAGAAGTGTTACTCATTTTCCGCAGAGGTAAATGGGATCTGCCAAAAGGAAAATTAGATAAAGGCGAAACCATTGAACAATGTGCATTGCGTGAAGTAGAAGAAGAAACCGGCCTGAAGGATATTAAATTAGTAAACCCACTGATGGTTACGTATCATACCTATAACGATTATGGCAAACAAATGCTGAAAGACTCTCACTGGTTTGTGATGAAAGTAAAAGGAAAGCAAAATATTACTCCGCAAACAGAAGAGGACATTACCGAAATAAAATGGGTGAAGAAGAAAGATGTGAAAAATTATTTCGACAATATTTTTCCTTCTGTGAAAGATGTGTTGAGTTTAATTTAACACTATGGCTTTTTCAAGATCGCAACCGTTAACCTGCTAACACAAATCAACTTCTCCCTTTCATCATAAATTTTAATGTCCCACACATGCGTGCTGTTACCAATATGCAGAGGCTGTGCAATACCTGTTACCAATCCTTTTCTTGCAGAACGTACATGATTGGCATTGATCTCCAAGCCTACACAAATAAATTTTTCAGGATCAATGATCTTGGCAGATGCAACACTTCCAATCGTTTCAGCTAATACACAACTGGCACCACCATGCAGCAAACCGTAAGGTTGTATTGTTCGATGATCAACCGGCATGGTTGCTTTCAGAAAATCGGCACCAACTTCTGTAAAAGCAATACCAATATGATCGCCCATGGTTGCTGTACCAATCCTTTTAAAATCATCAAGCGACAGATCTTTCTTAAACCAAATAGAGCTCATAGTTGGAATTACTTTGCTACTGTTTTATTAACCGCATCGGGCAAAAATGGTGATGCATCGCCGCCATTGCGGATGACATCTCTTACCAGTGTTGATGCGACTGAAGTATATTGAGGTAAACAGGTGAGAAAGATTGTTTCAATATCATGATCCAGACTGCGGTTCATATCTGCAATGGCTTTTTCATACTCAAAATCATTGACGTAACGGATACCTCTAAGTATAAATTTCGCCTGTACACGTTTGCAGCAATCAACTGTTAATCCATCATACACCACTGCTTCTACCCTGTTATCGCCTTTAAAAATTTCATTGATCCATTCTATCCGTTGTTCCTCGCTGAACATAGGTACTTTATTGGCATTACGACCGATACCAATATAAACTTTATCGAACAGATCCAATGAACGCTGGATAATATCAAGATGACCAACTGTAATGGGATCGAATGTTCCGGGGAATAGACAAATGCGTTGCATGCAATTGATTTAGAGGTCGAATATCGAATGAATGATTGATAAAAACAAATAACTGTTCTTACTGCTCAGCTTTTTCAGTATTCGCATCTGCATAAGGCCATTGCTGTTGATACTTTGCAAAAATAAAATACACAATAACCCCTGCACTGATGAGCACAAGGAAAGACAGCATAATATTTAGCCCGGTAGCAAAGAAGACAAACAACCACAGTAATATGGCAATGATCACCGGCAATGGATACAAAGGCATCTTATAAGGCAAATGAGACGTTCCATTTCGTTTGCGCAAAAGAATAACACCAATGGCCTGTCCAATAAACTGAATCATGATCCGCATGGCTAATACGCCGCTGATCACATCACTCATCCTGAATAATAAACTGAACACAAATGAAATAGCAGCAAGCACGAGTAAGGAAACATAAGGAAAATCTTTTGTTGGATGAAGCTTTGCAAACACCTGAAAGAATAATCCATCTTTTGCTGCAGCATAAGGAACACGACTATATCCTAACATCACTGCAAACAAAGAAGCCAGTGCCACCCATAAGATCATGATGGTTGCAGTATTCGCAGCGTTTGAACCAAACAGTCGTTCAATAAAAGTGCTGATGACAAAATGATTCTGTCCACTATCCTGCCATTGTTTGATCTCCTGCCATGGAATAACACTTGTAACACTGATGTTCATGGCAAGATATAATACTGCAATACCAATCACAGAAATAAACATGCTGCGTGGAATATTCTTACCGGGATTTTTTATTTCTCCTCCTAAATGACACACATTGTAATAACCCAAATAACTATAGATGGATTTGATGCATGCCTGTCCAAATACAAATGAAGCAATATGTGCCCAGTTGAAATGCGTTTGTACATCCTGCAACGGTGCTGTAAAATTTCCATAAGCAAGTCCACCGCCAATGATCCAACCTAATGTAAGAATAACACCTGCCCATAACAACACACCAATCTTTCCGATGCTGTCAATCTTACGATACAATAAAATGGTAATGAAAATAATCACAGCTCCTGACAATCCTTTCTGCTGCCATTCACTTAACGGCACTAAGTAACCGAAGTATTGTGCAAAACCAATTGCTGCTGATGCTGCAACCAGCGGTGCCTGTATGACTGTTTGCCACACATAGAGAAACGACATCATTTTCCCCAGCTTATGTTTGCCGTATGCTTCTTTTAAAAAGTTATAACTGCCGCCTGCCAATGGATAAGCTGCTCCCAGCTCACTCCAGATCATAGCATCAATCAACGACAATACAGCTCCTGCAACCCATGCCCACAAATACATACCCCCAACCAAACCAATCACAATGGGCAACGAAATAAACGGACCAATTCCCACCATGTCGATCATGTTGAGAACAGTTGATTGAAACAAACCCAGCCTACGTTGTAAAGATTGTGCAGCAGCCATGCTTTGGTATTGCAGGTAATTTAGCTATTGTTTTTTATTGACTGCTGAAACTGTATGAACATTTATTCAACACTAACAGTTGTATGACAAATCATTTTAAAAAACTATATCAATCACTCATAAGATTGAAAAATCATAACAGCAAAAATGGAAGTGAAAAAGACCCAATACATTGCCAGAAAGAAATTAGCCCTTCGACGTAATTTTTGTTCATTCGAATTCCCAACTATTGACAATGGGAAAAACATGGCAGGGTTAAATATACCGACGAAGAAAGATTGAATAAAATAGCTTTTTGCGTTTTTAGGATTTTTGATATAAGCTCTTAAATAAACATTGCCATAAAAAAAGATACCGGCTACAGCTATCAAAATAAGAATCAGCATGACTAAAATTAAAAACAAAACGGGACATTAAGTCCCGTTTTTATATTCAATGGTTCAGGCCACTGTAAGCGTCCCGACCCTATTAATTCAAACTTCTGAAATCCACCGGTACCAATTTACTTACACCGGCTTCCTGCATGGTAACACCATAGATCACATCCACCGCACCCATTGTTTGTTTATTATGTGTAACAATGATGAACTGTGAATTTTCACTAAACTGACGGATCATGTTGGTGAACTTACCAACATTGGCATCATCCAATGGTGCATCCACTTCATCAAGGATACAGAACGGAGCCGGTTTAATAAGATAGATCGCAAACAACATCGCTGTTGCGGTTAACGTTTTTTCTCCACCACTTAATTGCGAAATGCTGCTTGGACGTTTACCTTTTGGTTTGGCCACAATATCAATTCCTGTTTCTGCAAGGTTATCAGGATTTTCCAATACCATATCGGCTGTATCTTCTTCTGTAAACAATGCCTTAAATACTTTCTGGAAATTTTCACGCACTGCATTAAAGGTTTCAAGAAAACGTTGATTAGCGGTTGCTTCTACTTCCTGAATGGTTTGCAGCAGCGATTCCTTTGCAGATACCAGATCATTCTTCTGCTCCAGAATAAACTCATAACGCTTGCGCATTTCTTCAAATGCTTCAATGGCCGTGGGATTTACTTCGCCCAGATTTTCCAAACGCTTTTTCATTCGGTCAACCTTTGCCTGTAATTCTTCCAATGGCTCCTCACCTGTTCTTGCTTCTTCAATCACTTCTTCCAAGTTTACTTTAAACTCAACCATTAAACGTTCTTTGGTTCCGCTTAACTGTAATTTTAAATCAGTGAGTTTATCTTTAATCTCATTTAATAAATGATCAACCTGTTCTTTTTCTTTTTGTTTATGGCGGAGTTCACTTTCTTTTTCACTCAGCACATTCCGCAAATTATAATAGGCCTGATCCGCTTCATTTAATGTACGCTCTTCGCTTTCTTTATTTTGTAAGAGTGTTACTAAAATATCCTGCGCCTCCAGCAACATCACTTCACTTTCATTGATCTGGGTTGATGCTTCTTCCAATGAAGATGAATTGGTGGTGATCTGTAACTGCAGATCCTGTAATTGATTTTGCTTGAAATCAAATTCTTGTTTCAGTGCAACTACTTTGCTTTGCTGGCGGGTAACGTTGAGATTATAATCGTTGTACGATTGGTTGGCTTCATTATATTGTTGCTCAGCAACAGTAAACTCCTGTTCAATCATTTCCAAACGACCGGCGAGTTCATCTAATTGCGAATTAAATTTATCCAACTCTTCTTTATACTTCTGCTGGCTCTCATGCACATCTTCCTGCTGTTGTTCCAGATCTTCCAAACGTCTTACAGCATTGGCTTCCATACCACGGAGGTTCTCCATGCGGTTATCAATACCATAAACCTGGTTCACCAATTGATTGATGGTTGTCTCCGTTTGTTTGATAGCATTTTCTTTGAGTTGATCATTGAAACCGATCACTTCATTATGACGCATCTGGATGGTATGCTTCAAGTCAAGCACCACTGTTTCCTGTGCAAGAATCTCTTCGTGTAAACGCTCCAGATTTTTTGCACGGCCGAGTTTCTTTCCTTCAAACAACCCAACACTGCCGCCGCTCAATGCATATTTACCTTTGAAAAATTTGCCGTCTTTTTCCAAAACCACTCCATCAAACCCGGCAGGTAAATTATTTTCATCTTCAGCAATAACAACCTGTCCTAATAAATAATTAATAAGTGATTGATATTTACTTTCAACTTCAACAACATTCAATGCATGAATGGTGCCTGCCGGGATCTCATTCAACACAGCCTGGCCGTTGAATTTATCCAGCATGAAAAAGTTGGCCTTTCCTTTCTGGTTCTGATGCAACAACTGAACAGCACTTAATGCATCGCCCATATTTCCTACCACATAATAGTTGAGGTATTGCTCCAGCAGATTTTCAATGGCAGTGCGGTATTCTTCTTTACAATAGATAATATCACTCAACAATGGCGCTTCAACTTTCCATTGCTCGTTGTTATGCAAAAACTTTACACTCTCAGGATACCCTTCCATTGAATCAACCAGACTCTTCAACAGATCATGCTCATTCTTTTTTGAATCAAGCTTTCTGTTTTCATCTGCCAGTTGATTACGCAATCCTTCAAGCGCCTGCTGCGTTTGCAGAATCTGTTCTTTTGTAAACTCATGCTGTTCCTGCAAATGCTGTAACTCTTCACGGCAATTATTGAGTTCGTATTCTTTCTGTTGCTTTTCTTCTTCGAGTTGCTGGAGTTGTTGTTTGCGGTTGGTTTGTTCTTCTTTTAACTGAAAGATGGTGCGTTGCAGATTCTGCACTGTAGTTTCACCAACAGCTACATTTTTCTCTGCTTCAAACTGGTTCCGTTGTATCGCCTGGTTTTCTTTACGCAGTTCATCAATACCACTGCGCTTTTCATCAAACACTTTTCGTTTTTCTTCTACTGCACTGCGCAAGCCATCCAGTTGTGTGCTGAGATCATTCAAACGCAGATCTTCTTCTGTAATTTGCTGCTGGGTAAAATGGATGCTCTCTTCAATCCCTTTTAATTGTCCGCCTGCTTTTTGTAAAAAGTCATTCAGACTGGTTTCTTTTTCTTTGAGATAATGTAAGCGTTGCTGCGCTAAATTCTTATCGTTTTCTTTTGTACGCAAATGCTGCAACATGTCGTTAAAAGCATGCTGCATGGTTTGCAGTTCACGTTCCTTTTCAATAAAACCAACTTTCTCCTGCTCAATCGCAGCTTCTTCTGTTGCGATCTTTGCTTCCAGCTCCACTTTTTTATTTACTTCAGCTTCGTGTTGCTCATTTAAATCTTTCCAGGTAAGATTAAAGCCTTCCAATGCAGCTTTGGCTAATTCAATACTTACTTCACGATAATCTTTTTTGATCTCGTAATACTTCTCTGCTTTCTTGGCCTGGTTCTCTAATGTTTTTAACTGGTTGTTGATTTCGAACAACAGATCTTCAATACGTGCCAGATCCTGTTCAGTTGCATCCAGTTTATTCTTGGCTTCTTTCTTTCTTGTTTTGTAAATGGTGATACCGGCAGCCTGCTCCAACATTCTTCTACGGCTGTTGTCTTTGTCTTTAATAATATCATCCACCATCCCCAATTCAATGATGGCATAGCTGTCGGTACTGATACCCGTATCGAGAAAAAGATTTTGAATATCTTTTAATCGACATTGTACATCGTTGAGGCGATATTCACTTTCTCCGCTCTTGTAAAACTTACGGGTAACAGTAACGGTGCTGAACTCGGTGGGTAACAGGTTACGGGTATTTTCAAACGTCAGACTTACTTCGGCCAAACCGGAAGCGCTGCGTGTACGGGAACCGTTAAAAACAAGACTGTCGAGGTTTTCACTGCGCAAATGGCTGATCTTTTGCTCGCCAATTACCCAACGGATACTGTCAATGATATTACTCTTGCCGCAACCATTGGGACCAATGATCCCGGTTACACCTTCATCAAAACTAACCACAGTTTTATCGGCAAAACTTTTAAAACCCTTAATTTCTAAGCTCTTTAAACGCACTATTTTTCAATTTAGGAAGGCGACAAATATAGGAGATTAGGGCTGTATTAAAATTTACCCATTTTTTATCTTATCAACACATTTTGCCTTGTTTTCAACAAGAGCAAGGTTTTGTTTGTACTATCGCCGCATTATCTTATTTATAAATAACAGCGTATTTTTTGGGGTTATCAGCGGCATGTTTTCATAGCATCTTCGTTGCCACGCTCGCTTGTACTCCATCACTTTAGGCAACGGGCCTCTTATCTATTCATATTCTTTTGTAAGCGATTCATCTCCCCAATTGTCAGTATGTTGAGGAGACTCCTGCGGAGTTGTGTCGGTTCTTTGATTCCTGTTATAAACAGGAAGCCACTAAGTGGCAAGAAAGCAATAAGCGAACTGAATTGTCCCGTAGGGACAGCCTGTTGATAGAAACAGCACAAAATAATAACCACCGCTCCTTAGGTGCGGCCTGTTTATTTTGTCATCACAATTCATTAATCATATAAACCGAAATATCACCCCAAACAAGAAAGAACTATTTTGCAGCACAACGGTTATTGATCATATGTATGCTGTATTAACCATCATTCGCTATAAAAAACGGTTTATTTATTTCGCTTTGCTGGCAATGGCTATCCATCGGCTGCCATTCCTTTTTCGAAAAGACGTTCATTTTTCAAAAACATTGGGATGCGGAAAAGGCGGCACCTTCAGCAAAACACCCGACTGGCAGCAATGGGGGTTATTGGCTGTAATGAATGACGAATCACTAACCACCATCAACGATCAACAAACCTTGCAGCAAAAAGCCTACGGCGGTTTTATACACGGCTGGTGGAAGTTCTTTGGCTGCGAAACATGGACGGTGCTGCTGCAACCAATCGAAGCACATGGAAGCTGGGATGGGAAGCAGGCGTTTGGATCTTTACCTGCTAAATCAGATTATGAAGGCCGGATTGCCGTGCTTACCCGTGCTACCATTCGCCCTAGCAAACGTTCCCGATTTTGGGAACATGTGGAAGCTGTGTCGAATGATATGCGGAAAGCCGAGGGCTTCCGTTTTTCGGTGGGTATTGGCGAATCGCCGTGGTTGCGACAAGCCACCTTTTCCATTTGGGACAGTAAAGAACAGATGAAACAGTTTGCTTACAAAATGCCACGCCACACCGATGTGATTCAGAAAACAAAAAAAGAGAATTGGTATAGCGAGGATATGTTTGTGCGGTTTAAGGTTTTGGGCAATTGGGGGAAAACGCCGTAATATTTGATCCCTTCATCTTGGAATGAATGAAAGCTGTGAAGATGAATTGAAATCGGATTGTACTTACAACAACCTGTCTGCCGACAGGCAGGTACAAAATGTTGAACGTTATAATGTTGATTTCCAAGCAAGCCGTTTTCTCATGTGCAAAATTTTATACCATATATTTATGTTAGCGGCAAGCAATTTGACATACCCTAAATGTTTGGGGTTCCATAACCCTTCTTGACATTTATATCTCTAAGAGTATTAAATAAATCAACCATTGTGCCATTAGACAAAATCCAATCCATTACTATTTTTAAAACTTCTTCAGCGTCAGACATGTAACCCATTCTGCCGTCAGCACCACGAATTCCAGCATCACTTATTCTTTTACCCCTTGTTAAGTAAGTATTTTTTTCTTCATAAATGTAGTTACGGGCTTTTTTATTTTTTACACCCTTGGGTAAGTGTTTCAAAAGCAATTTCTGTATCCCTTTGTAGTAAACATCATACTTTTTTTCAGGGTTTTCTATATTCCCTAAAGCAAATTCCTTTAGCTCTTTTTTGCTAACAAATTCACCTTCTTCTGTAAGCCTTAACTGCTCACCTTTGACTTCATCTGCTTTAGCCAATATTTTAAGCCTCTCTTCCTCTTCTTTTGACTTAACAACTTTTGATTTTGGATTTACTTTTTTACCCTTTGCCATGTTTAAATAATTTAAAAATTGAACACTTTTTCTTTTAAGTATTTTACTGTTTCATCAATACTTTCATTCTCAAATGAGTTGACATTTAATTCTTTCAATGCAATCTTTATATCTGGGTCATATTGCTTGAACCTTCCCCAAAATTTACCTTTACCAGTTTTTTCCATATCGTAACAGTAAAAGTTATAAATTATTGACGGGTGTATCTGGCTTTCTTTAGCATATTCGCTTACGATATAATGGTTACCGATGTGAGCATTTATATAATTTGACCTTTCGTTTGAAAACAAAAAGTTTCTTGAAAATTCATTTGCAGCATCTTCTTGCAGCAGGAATAAATCAGCTTCGCCTGTCAAATGAAAAATTTGTTTCTCAATTTCTTCAAAATCATACAATACATGATGCAATTCATGGATCAACGCAAACCAAACAGTAGCATAGTTTTTATTCAAATCTGTAAGTGCAACACATGGTTTGTTATGAACAACAAATGTAGCACCCCGTACTTGCGTTGTTGGTAAATGAGGTTGGTAAATTACAGTTACTCCAATATTAAAAAGTGCTTGTGTGACAGTTTTCAATCCTTTTTCAACATTCATTGTATAAGGACGGATTTTAGGCATTAACTCAACTAAAGCTTTTCTGTCAAATTTATTTGGGTTGTTGAGTTTTTCAAAGTGTACAAACGCCGACCTAACCCAAAATTCTCTCATTAATGTACTTGCATTTCTCTTTGTCCTACTGAATGCAGGTATATAAAACTTGTTTACATAATCCTCAATAAAATCAATGTTGAAAAATTTCTTAACACGACTTTCTATATAGTCAAAATCATTTTTCTGCTTAATAAACCCAGACTTGGCAAGATTTTTAATATCAAAATTTGAAATCAAAAAAGATTTTGTCCTGGCATCACTTAAATCTTTTGTAACGTCAACAGGTATCCCATTAACAAACGCTTTCATTAAAGCTGACACATCTAATCCTAAAAATTGCCCTAACTTTAAAAGGCTAACAACATCTACTCTTTTAGCAGACATATCCAAAATGCCTTCAAGTGTTCTTTTCTGCATACCTAAAAGGCTTTCAGCTTGGTTTTGTGTTATCCCATACTGGACAAGTTTTATATCAAACAATTCTTTAAAAGACTTAAATTCTCCGTCCCATTTATCAATTGGCGACAGTAGCTTATAGAAATCGTTTATGAACTTGTCATCTGCCATTTTATGTATTTTTACATAGCAAATATAGACACCATAAACATAAAAAGCAAATTTTTATGTAAATTTACCTGACTTTTCCAGTCGCTACCATGACCCTTATTCGCTGCCGAGTCTCAGCACTTCAAAGGAGACGTGTCAGATAGCATTGTGCGCTGGCCTTGTGGTACTCGCCGTTAGCAAAGTATAATCCCTTTATTCGAATTAATTAAACGTCAGGCTTCGCAACATGCGATTTGTTTTGCTGCCTGTTAAGTATGGCATGTTTATCATATACCCGAATCATTTAGCCCGGTTTACGATAAACATGCCATACTTATTGAACCATCTACTCGCTCAAAATCTGTAATCTTGCAGCCAATTATATGTCAGCAACTCCTCACCGCTATTTCATCATCAACAAACCATACAATATGGTTTCGCAATTCGTCAGTTCACATGAAGTGCGTTTACTGGGCGATTTGAATTTTCAATTTCCTGAAGGGATACATGCCATCGGGCGGTTGGATAACCATTCAGAAGGCCTGTTGATTTTAACGACTAATAAAAAAGTAACACGCCTGCTGTTTGATCCAAAGAAAAAACATGAACGTAGTTACCTCATCATGGTAAAGAATGTTGTTACACCCGAACTTTTACAACAATTAAGAACAGGAGTTTCCATACCTGTTACAACCGGAGAAGATTATATCGCTGTTCCCACTTCCATTGAAATCGTTGAAAATGTAAAAGATCATTATGTGCACATGGATGATTTTCGACAGCAGTATCCACACACCTGGATGCTGATGACATTGACAGAAGGGAAATTCCACCAGGTTCGAAAAATGTGTCTGGCCATTCACCGACGTTGCCTGCGTTTGATCCGTGTTTCCATTGGCAACTTAAAACTCGGCGATCTGAAACCGGGTGAGGTAAAAGAAATGGATGAAAAAACGTTTTTTGAATTGATTGGGATTGAATACAAGGTATAAGCAAGTAATACCAACTTTCAGCACCCACCCCTCTTAACAGCTTTCTGTGCAACAGCCTCACTTCCCCTCCCGGGAGGGGATAAATAATCTTTCCGCTCTATAGGTACACAGCCGAAGAACAACAAACTACAAACGATTACAGATTTGCAGCCGGATAATCACCGACCGTAACGATCGGTTTGCCCCTCATCATTCATTACTCATCACTCATTTTCCTTATCTTGCAGCATGTTTTTACAAAAACATATCACTACAAACCTGATGCTCTCCTATTTCCTCAACCTGATTGCTGCAGGTGAAGGCAGTTTGCCCGATTACTAAGTTTATTATTGAGCTGAATGAATTCGTTCATTGATGGAAATTCATTCACACTGTATTTACTACCCCACACTTTTATTTGAACATTAAACCTGTTTTATGGCTCAACATAATTATTACGTTGAAAACGAATTAGGACGATTACGAAAACTGCTAATTCACAGCCCCGATGGCGGCATTGGCAAAATTATTCCCGGCACGTTTGCCGATAATCTGTATGATGATATTGTACACCTCAAGAACATGCAGAAGGAATACAACCACTATGTAAAACTGTTATTGTATTTCTTAGACAGGGAAAAGATCAACTACATCAAAAACTATCAGCAGCAAGCCGATGACCACAAAAAATCCTGGTGCTATATACCCGGCAAGAGCGAATATTTTAACAGCGATAAAGTTTTAGATACGCAGCAATTGTTAGCCGAAATCATCAGCGACGAAAAAATAAAACTTCGTTTGATCTCAGCCATTTGCTCTTATGAAGAATCCAGTTTTGCTATTCAACAACGTTTGGAAAACATCAACGATCCTGCATTACTGGCGAAAGTATTTATCACAGGTATTCTGCCGGCAGAAGAAAACGGAACTGATGAAGACATGTTTATTTTTCCACCTGTACCCAACTTTATTTTTACCCGTGATATTGGCATCATGGTAAAAGATCATATTCTCTTGAGCCGTATGGCAACGGTTGCAAGAAGAAGAGAATCGTTGCTCACAAAGTTTTTATCGCTCTATTATTTCTTTAAAGATGAGCCGCAAAAAGTAATGGAGATCATTGAAGAAAGCGATTTCTTTTTGTATGAAGAGGAAGAACGCAAACACCGAATCATCACCATTGAAGGGGGCGATGTAATGATGATCCATCCCAAACATTTTGTCATTGGTTGCAGCATTCGTACCAGCAGCAGTGCAGTAAACGAAATGGTGCACACCTTGTTGAGCAAACCTGAACTGGGAATTGAAAAAGTATCGGTCGTAAAAATTCCACGCAACCGTGCACAGATGCATATTGATACCATTTTTACACAGGTGAAACGAAATGTATGGGTGCTTTATGGTCGCTTCTCTGAACGGATCTTACGTGCAGAACATATCAGCCGCCACAGTTACATCAACAAATTATCACACAATCCCCGTCAGTTGGAAATGGAGCAGGTGGAGATATTGCAGTTTCACAAACCGGCGAATGAAACCTACATCAGTACAAAAGATTACAGTGTAACAAAAAGATTACCGGGTATTGAATCGTTATTAAGACAGATCAGTGTGGAAGACTTTGCTATAAAACCCGAAGATGTAAAAATTATTTACAGCGGTGGAAATGTATTTCCGCATGATGAACGGGAACAATGGACCGACAGTTGTAATGTTGTTGCGTTAAAAGAGGGTGTGGTTATTGGTTACGACCGGAATGATCATACAGCAGATGCATTTAAAGCAGCGGGTTTTTCTGTGCTCACTACAACAGAAGCTTTTGAACAATTTGAAGCCGGTGTAAATCCCGACAGCATTGAAAATACCTTGATCCTTTTACCATCGGCGGAACTTTCAAGAGCAAGAGGCGGAAGCCATTGTATGAGTATGCCGTTATTAAGAGACCGTTTGTAGTTTGTAGTTATCTCAATGCAATGAGACACTGACTATAAACTATCAACTATCAACTACAAACTATTTTTATGCAAACAACATCGCATTTATTAATGATTAAGCCTGTGGCTTTTGATTTTAATGCTGAAACAGCAGTGAACAATGCTTTTCAGCAACAGGGAAGTAATGAACAGGCGCAACAGAAAGCAGAAGCCGAGTTTGATGGCTTTGTACAAAAATTAACTGCTGCCGGTGTAGATGTTACTGTTGTTCAGGATACGCCTGTACCACATACACCCGACAGTATCTTTCCCAACAACTGGATCAGTTTTCATGATGACGGCAGCATTGTACTCTATCCCATGTATGCTGCTAACAGAAGAGCAGAACGTAAACAGCATGTGCTGGATATGATTGCTTCTAAATTTGAAGTGAAAGAACAAATTGATTTTTCAGCAAAAGAAAATGAGCAGCTTTTTTTAGAAGGCACAGGAAGTATGGTGCTCGACAGAGATAAACGTATTGCTTATGCATGTCTGTCGCCACGCACAAATAAAACAGTTTTTGAAGAATGGTGCAACAGAATGCAGTTTACGCCATGCAGCTTTTACAGTGTAGATGAAAACGGAAGTGAAATTTATCATACCAATGTAATGATGTGTGTGGCAGACAGGTATGTTGTGATTTGTTTAGACAGCATCCGTGATGCAACCGAACGGAATCAAGTAATTGAAACCATCCGCAACAGCGGCAAAAAAATCATCGAAGTATCATACAGTCAAATGAACCGGTTTGCAGGCAATATGCTGCAGGTGCAAAATAATGAAGGAACAAAATTTCTGGTGATGAGCAGTCAGGCATTTCATTCATTAACACCTGAACAGGTAAAAGAATTAGAGTTGTACAACCCCATCATTCACTCCGATCTTACAACCATTGAAACCAATGGCGGCGGCAGTGCAAGATGCATGATGGCCGAAGTGTTTCTGCCTGTTAAGAAATAAACAATGTGCTTTTAAAAGTATTTATAACCGGGAAGACGGAAAGATGAAAACAATTGTGTCATCATAAACTGATCGCATTATTTTCTTCCCTGAATTTGCAGTTTGCTGATTTTAAGCAAACTGTTTTTTCTTTTTAACAAATCTGCAACCGCTTTTTCCTGTTCACTGATTTCGTTGGAAAGCTGTACCCAGCATCTGTTAAACTGTTGTTTTACTTTTTCATTTGGATGAAAAAAGAATTGAGCTTCGCTGATCCATGTTTTCATATCTTCTGCATCATGCCATAGTCCGATGCTGCTTTGTAATTGATCCAGGTAATTATATTGCCTGAGTGTAAGCAATTTTATTTTATCTTTTTCCATCAGCCAATGATAAGCATACATTAACCGTTTGATGTTTTTTCGCAGGTGATGCCAGTGTGATTGCTGAAGACCACTTGCCAATCTTATTACTTTTGCTTTCAATTTCTTTGCATAAGACAGGACTTGTACTAATGAAGTATGTTCACTTTCCTTAGCAACTGTTTTATGTAGCGCTGTCAGCACATTTTTATTGCGCCTTGCTTCTGATAAAAAATCAGATGTATAGCCGTTCAGATCAGTCTCCAATGAAGCGTTTTGCAATAACAACCTGTACCGATTGCTTTTCATCCATTTTATTCGCAAATGATTTAAACGAATCAAGCCTGCCTGCTTAAAAACTTCCCGTACTTGTTTCTTGAGTTTACTGATTTTCTTTTCATGCTTTTTTTGCTTTTCCAAAAAATCAAGCAGCGCTCTGCCCTTCTTTAAACTCACCCTTAGTTCATGCATAGCCTCTTCTTTACCGGATTGTAAAAACAAATCCAGTGATTGTATGGCAAGTGCTGTATGTTCAGCAGCATAGGCTTTGAGCGGATTCATAGTTGAAAGTTACCGATTATGAGTTTGAGAAGATGTTAAGCTTTTCATAGTTCGAATCACTATTTTTGAAGCATGAAGCTGAGCGGTTTTACATTTGTTCGCAACGCAGTTAAATACGACTATCCCATTGTTGAATCCATCAAATCCCTTTTACCACTGGTAGATGAGTATATTGTATGTGTGGGCAACAGCGAAGACAGTACACTTGCTTTGATTGAATCCATCGCATCACCTAAAATAAAAATTGTTCATTCGGTATGGGACGATTCGTTGAGAGAAGGCGGAAAAGTATTAGCGGTGGAAACAGATAAAGCAAAAGCGGCAGTTTCAACAGATAGTGACTGGTTGTTTTATTTGCAGGGCGATGAAGTAGTGCATGAAAAAGATTTGCCCCTGATAAAAGAAGCAATGGAGAAATACCTCAATGATTCAAAAGTGGATGGCTTGCTGTTTAAATATATTCATTTTTACGGCAGCTATCAGTATGTAGGCGACAGCCGGCGTTGGTATAAAAACGAAATACGGGTTATCCGCAACAATCCTGAAATCCACAGCTGGAAAGATGCACAGGGTTTTCGGAAAAATGAACAGAAACTACGTGTAAAATTAATTGATGCATACATTTATCATTATGGTTGGGTTAAAACACCACAGCAACAAAACGAAAAACAAAAAGATTTCGGCAAGTTATGGCGCTCCGATGCAGAAATTGCACAACACAAAGCATGGCTTGAAACGTTGAAAAACGGATTTGATTATTACAACGATGTGGATTCGCTCAGCATCTTTACCGGTACTCATCCACAGGTAATGGAAGAACGTATTGCAACACTCAACTGGAAGTTTGAGTTTGATGTAACAAAGAAAAAATTCAGAAACATCAAAACACAACTGCTTTATTTTATTGAAAAGACAACGGGCAAACGGTTATTCGATTACAGAAATTATAAACAGATTTAGGCTAAGCCCAGCACCCGTTTTACGCCATCTTCCAACTTAACAGGAACATAGCCCAACTCTTTTACTGCTTTTGTAATGATGAACCCGGTCTTAGCCGGTCGTTTGGCCGGCTCTTTAAATGTTTCTGCTGTCACCTGTTCTATCAACGAATCATCGGCCTTTAAAACATTTGCCACAAGCAATGCCAGTTGATAAGGTGTGCACATTTCTTTACCTGAAATATGATAAATACCCTTTGCATGTTTCAACAGCACCAGAATAATTCCTTTGGCAAGATCTTCAACATAAGTAGGTGTTCTGAACTGATCATTCACCACTTTTATTTTTTCACCTGCTGTTAATTTATCTTTCACCCATTGAATAAAATTAGGACGGCCGCCCGGCACTTTACCACCATACACTAAAACCGTTCGTACAATGGCCCAATGCAATCCGCTCATCTCAACAATTTCTTCGCCCAGTAATTTACTTTCACCATAATCATTCACAGGGTTGGGTGCAGCATGTTCATCATAAGGCCCATCAGTTCCATCAAACACAAAATCTGTACTGAGATAAATGAAATAAGATTTGGTTTTTTGTGCGGCTTTAATCAATGTTCGTGTAGCACCAACATTTGTTTTCCAGCAATTGGTTTTATCTGTTGCACATTCGTTGGGTTGGGTTATTGCTGCAGCATGAATGATGATGTGCGGAGAAAGTTTTTCAACCAGTGATTGTGAGCGTTTAAAATCAGTAATATCAAGCTCATGATATGTAACACCGTTACCTTGTCCGTATGGTAAACGGCTGGGGCCTTTGCCGGTTGCATGAATAACGAACTTCCCTTCTTCCACCAACTGGCGGATAAGATGTTGTCCTAATAATCCATTTGCACCTGTCACAAATACTTTCATAAGTTGAATATAAAACTTTCAACAGCAGAAATGAAATAAACTATACAGCACCCTTTTAGGTTGCTGTATGAAAATAAAAACAGACGTTTACTTTTTAATTATTTCAATTCCATTCCCATATTATACATCACAAAACTCCAGATGTCTGCAGCCTCTTCAATTTGTTTGCTGGTGGGCTTTCCGGCACCATGTCCGGCTTTAGTTTCAATCCTGATCAGCACAGGATTGTTACCCTTGTGTGCTTCCTGTAATCTTGCAGCAAATTTAAATGAGTGAGCAGGCACTACCCTATCATCGTGATCGGCAGTTGTAACCAATGTTGCCGGATAAGCAGTACCATCTTTTAAATTATGCAACGGCGAATATTGAATGAGATATTTAAACTGATCTGCATTATCGCTTCGGCCATACTCAACTGCCCAAGCCCAGCCGATGGTGAATAAATGATAACGCAGCATATCCATTACTCCAACTGCCGGTAAAGCCACCTTAAATAAATCAGGCCGCTGTGTCATACAGGCACCTACAAGCAGGCCACCATTTGATCCGCCACGAATGGCGATCTTATTTTTGTTTGTATAATTATTTGCAATTAAATATTCTGCAGCTCCAATAAAATCGTCAAACACATGTTGTTTGTTTTCGAGCATGCCTGCTTTATGCCAGGCTTCGCCATATTCATTACCGCCACGCAGATTTACTACGGCATAAATTCCACCCTGCTCCATCCAGAATGCATTGCTGATGCTGAAGCCGGGGGTTTGTGGAATATTAAATCCACCATAACCATACAACAGCACAGGATTATTACCATCCAGCTTCATTCCTTTTTTAGCCGTTAAAAACATGGGTACTTTTGTGCCGTCCTTACTGGTAAAAAACACCTGTTTGGTTTCGTACTCTTCGTTTTTAAATTTTGTTTCTGTTTTACGAAACAATACAGAACTGCCTGTTGCAATATTATATCGGTAAATTGTTGCAGGAGAATTATAAGAACTGTAGGTGTAGAAAAATTCTTTGTCTTCTTTCTTGCCGCCAAAACCACCTGCTGATCCAATACCGGGCAATTTTATTTCCCGTACAAGTTTTCCGTCCATTGTATATTGAAACACTTTGGTAGAAGCATCTTTCAGATAAGAGCAGAATAAATAGCCACCGCCTGTGTTTACATTTTGCAAAACTTCCTGCCGCTCAGGAATTACAACCTGCTGCACTTTTGGATTTTTCGGGTCAATTAAAATCACTTTGTAATTGGGTGCACCATCATTGGTGAGTAATAATAATTTATCAGCAACATTTTCAATTACTGAAGGTTCTGTTTTAAAACCCGGAACCAGTAATGAAAATTCTTTTTGCTGCTGCAGCAAATCCTTCACCCAAACTTCATTACCGCTGGTGCCTTCACTGGTGCTGAGGATGAGGAAACGGTTATCTTCTGTAAGCCCCGCACCAACATTACGTAAAGGATGGGCCTTATCTTCAAACACCAGTTCATCCTGCTCCTGTGCTGTACCCATTTTATGATAATACACTGCATGAAACTGATTTTGTTTACTGAGTTTATTTTTATCGTCGGGTGCAGGATAACGGCTGTAATAAAATCCCTCATCTCCTTTCCATGAAACACCGCTAAACTTGACCCACTGAATTTTATCCGTCAAGAGTTTTTTTGTTGCAACATCCATAACAGATATCTCCTGCCAGTCGCTGCCGCTTTGTGCTACTAAATACGCAAAGTACCTGCTGCTTTTAGAAAAGGAAATTCCACCCAGTGCAGCAGTACCATCTCCAGATAATTTATTGGGATCAAGAAATACTTCGGCCTCACCTGTTAAACCCATTTGCCGGTAAAGAATACTTTGATTTTGCAAGCCATCATTTTTACTGAAATAATACCAGTTCCCTTCTTTTGATGGAGAACCGATGCGGGGATAATTCCACATTTCGCTCAGCCGTTCTTTTACCTTGTTACGAAATGGAATGGACTGGAGATAATTAAAAGTGACTTTATTTTGCTCTATCACCCATGCTTTTGTTTCATTACTGTTATCATCTTCAAGCCAGCGAAAGGGATCTGCCACTTCAACACCATGATAATTTTCTTTTACATCGCTCTTTTTTGTTACAGGGTATTGCAATTGTGCAGTTAGTTCTGCTATCAACATCATATTTACAGCAATTAAGAAATAACTTTTCATAAAAATAATTTGCGCTTAAGTTACTGCAAACGATTGAAAGAACAGTACGAACAATTGTTATCATCGCATTTCCTTATTTTTGGCCCTCGATAAAAGCAGCTGTGTGCAACTGAAACAGGATTGATTGCGGCTGCAGTCATCATTTACTAACTGAGTTTGAACATGAGCAGTAAAGTTTCAAAGATTGGAGTACTTACATCAGGCGGTGATTCACCTGGAATGAATGCAGCTATCAGAGCCGTGGTTCGTACCAGCCTGTATCATAATCTGGAGGTGTTTGGAATTATGCGTGGCTATCAGGGCATGGTAGATGATGATATTGTTCCCATGCACAGCCGGAGTGTTGCCAACATTATACAACGGGGCGGCACCATTCTTAAAACCGCCCGTTGCAAAGATTTTTTTGAACCGGAAGGCCGTAAGAAAGCATACAATAATCTCAAAAAACATGGTATTGACGGGCTGGTGATTATTGGTGGCGATGGCAGCTTCAGAGGTGCACAAAAATTTTCGAACGAATTTGATATTCCCTGTATTGGTTTACCGGGCACTATTGATAAAGATATTGCCGGCAGCGATTTTACCATTGGTTTTGATACAGCCGTTAACACAGCTGTTGAAGCGATTGATAAAATTCGTGATACTGCCGATGCCCATGACCGCCTGTTTATTATTGAAGTGATGGGCCGTGATGCAGGATATATTGCATTGCACAGCGGTATAGCAACAGGTGCCGAGCATATTCTGATTCCTGAAACAAAAACAGATCTGGAAGCGGTAGTAGATTCGCTGGAAGAAAAAGAACGCCGCAAAAAACTGGTGAACATGATTGTGGTAGCAGAAGGTGATGAAACCGGTGGTGGTAATGAAGTAGCTGCCATCATCAAAAAAAGAATGCCGCATCTGGATACGAGAGTATGTATTCTTGGTCATATTCAACGGGGCGGCTCCCCTTCCTGTCTGGATCGTGTAATAGCCAGCCGTTTGGGTTATGCAGCCGTGGATGCATTAATGGAAGGAAGACATAACACCATGATCGGCATCATGAACAACAAACTTCATTTTACTCCATTAGACAAAGCTGTAAAAGCAAAGCAACGGGTGAACGATGAATGGATGAAGATTGTAAAGATTCTTGCGAGTTAGAGATTTGAATATTTGGGATTTGAACATTTCAAAATTCCTTTATGGCAACTTTTAAACAATTTGAAGAACTTCCTGTTTGGAAAGATGCAAGATTACTTGCTAAAAAAATAAAGTCTGCTACACAGAAAGATCTGTTTCAAAAGGATTACAAATTTGTTTCTCAGATTACAGCTGCTGCAGGATCTGTAATGGACAATATCGCTGAAGGCTTTGAAAGAGGAAGTCAATTTGAATTTGTAAATCACCTAAGCTACGCAAAAGGGTCTGCAGGCGAAGTAAGATCTCAGCTATACAGAGCATTTGATTTTGATTATATAACAGAAACAGAAAAAAACCAGTTAGTGACTGCCTATGAAACACTCTCATCGCACATAGCAAATTTTATGTCGTATCTAAATCAATCAGAAATTAAAGGAAAAAAGTTTGAGGGTAGAGCTAATCAATCTTCAAATAATAAATAACTAATCTTCAAATTCTCTTCACATGTCAAAAAACGTTTCCAAATACTTACATACCGAAATGGATAAAGCTGCCGGTGTAAGACATATGAGTCACCGCACTAAGATTGTAGCTACAGTTGGGCCTGCCTGTGATACCTACGACAAGCTGCTTCAACTTGTAAAATCAGGTGTAAATGTATTTCGCTTAAACTTTTCACATGGCGGCCATGAAGATAAAGCGCAGATCATCGAACATATCCGGAACATCAATAAAAACGAACCATATAACATTGCAATCCTTGGCGATCTGCAGGGGCCAAAACTCCGTGTAGGTGAAATGGAAGGTGGTGGTATTGATGTGGCTGAAGGAGATATTCTAACCTTCACCAATGAAAAATTGGTGGGAACAAAAGAACGCATTTATGTTTCCTATCCCGATCTGCACAAAGATGTAAAACCGGGCAATATTATTTTAATTGACGATGGTAAACTGGAAGTAAAAGTTGTGGGCATTACCCGTGAAAAAGATGTGCAGGTGCAGGTTACATTAGGCGGTAAATTATCATCAAAAAAAGGAATCAACTTACCCGATACAAAAATTTCTTTACCAGCTTTAACTGATAAAGACCTGGCTGATCTTGAATTTATTATTGATCAGGAGCTGGATTGGGTGGCACTTTCATTTGTTCGTAATGTAAAAGACATCATCATTCTGCGCAACAAATTAGATGAGCGGAAAAGCAAGAGTAAGATCATTGCAAAAATTGAAAAGCCCGAAGCGGTTGCCAATATCCGTGACATCATCATCGAAAGCGATGGTATCATGATTGCACGTGGTGATCTTGGTGTTGAACTTCCTGTAGAACAGGTTCCGTTGATTCAAAAAGACATCATTAAGAAATGTATCCATCGTGCAAAGCCCGTGATTGTGGCAACGCAAATGATGGAAAGTATGATAGACAGAGTAAAGCCCAACAGAAGTGAAATTACAGACGTTGCCAATGCTGTACTGGAAGGTGCCGATGCAGTGATGCTGAGTGGTGAAACAGCTACCGGTAACCACCCTTCACTGGTTGTAGAAACCATGTGCAAGATCATTGAAGAAGTTGAAACCAGTTCTTATTACCGATACGATCGTGAAGAAGATCTGAAACCTCAACCCCACTCTCCTTCTTTCTTGAGTGATGCCATTTGTTACAACGCCTGCGAGATTGCAAAAGATGTACATGCAGCTGCATTAATAGGAATGACGCAAAGCGGTTACACGGGTTTTATGCTCAGCAGCTTCAGACCAAAAGCTCCGCTCTTTATTTTTACAAAAGAACGCACATTGGTGAATCAACTTAGTTTAAGCTGGGGTGTACGTGCCTTTTACTATTCAGAAGAGATAAGTGTTGATGGCATCATTAACGACCAGATCAATATCTTAAAAGAACGTGGTTTTGTAAAAACAGGCGAAATTGTTGTAAACACAGGCAGCACACCCGTACACCTGCACTTACCTACCAACCTGATTAAAATTACAGTTGTTGATTAACGACAATCTGCATTAAGTAAATAACGCCCCGAATTTCGGGGCGTTTTTGTTTGCTGATTTTGTATTTTCAATGCTCATGCAGCACATTCAATACACATCACTGAGTGAAACAGCTGTGTTGCTTTCATTTGGCAATACAATAAGCGAACAGCTGCATCAACAGGTGATGCAGATAAAAAATATTCTGGAACAGGATCCTTTTAAAGGATTTGTTGAAACGGTGCCTGCGTACAATTCACTGGCTGTATATTACAATCCGGCAGAAGTTGTTCAGCAACAGGGAACCATTGCGGCTGCTGTCATTTATCAACTGAAAAAAACAGTTGATGCTGCAGAGTTGACCATAAACAATACGACCGCTTCTCCTGTAATAAACATTCCAGTATGTTATGATGAAGAATATGGCATTGATTTGCAGGAATTATCTGTACAATTAAATCTTTCAGTTGATGAAATCATTCAACTGCATACTAAACCTGTTTATACCATTTACATGATTGGTTTTACACCCGGCTTTCCGTACATGGGAACAGTGGATGAAAAATTAGCGACCAAACGAAAAGCCCAGCCAAGAGTGCAGGTGCCTGCAGGTTCGGTTGCCATTGCAGGTAATCAAACAGGCATCTATCCTTTAGCAACACCGGGCGGCTGGAATATTATTGGCCGATCAGCCATCAATGTATTTGATCAGCAAAAAGAAAATCCATTCCTGCTGAAAGCAGGTGATCAGGTTCAATTTAGATCAGTAACAAAAAAAGAATTTGCAATACTTGTTGCTAAACAATTAACCAAATGACAGGATCAGTGATTCATATTGAACAATGCGGATTCTTAACCACACTTCAGGATGCAGGCAGGCAGGGCTTTCAGCAATTTGGTGTGAGCAAAGGCGGAGCAATGGATACACAATCAGCAGTACTGGCAAACATACTCATTGGCAATGATGCAACAGAAGCTGTGTTAGAAATCACACAATCGCCACATCGTTTTCATTTTCTACAAGACAGCGTTGTTGCATTTACAGGTGGGGGTTTGCAACCGCAATTTAATGCTCAACCCGTTAAATTAAATCAGCCAGTATTCATTCCGGCCAATTCTGTTATTGAGTT
This sequence comes from Chitinophagaceae bacterium, assembly GCA_019752045.1. Lineage (GTDB taxonomy): Bacteria > Bacteroidota > Bacteroidia > Chitinophagales > Chitinophagaceae > Lacibacter. The sequence continues at coordinate 108,047 of JAIEMP010000015.1, forward strand.
GAAACAACAATTGCCCGGTTTTCGTTTGTACATGGCCGTTGCAGGTGGATATAAAAGCGATTCATTTCTCAACAGTCATTCCACTTCCCTGCTTGTTAAAGCCGGAGGTCATCATGGAAGATCATTAAAGAAAGGAGACCTGTTGCTCATGAAAGAATCTTTAACTGATGTACAGAAAAATTTGTTGACAGTATTGCAATCGGGGGCAATTGTTCAATTGAATTACAACATCCCAACCTTTGATACAAATATCATCAGAATCATAAAAGGCATTGAATGGAATGCACTGAAGGATGCATCACAAACTGCATTTACTACAAATCAGTTTACAGTGAGTGCACAAAGCAACCGGATGGGTTATCGTTTAAGTGGAACAACATTACAAACAGAGCAGCCTTGCGAAATCATTTCATCTCCTGTAACACAGGGAACCATACAATTAACGCCCTCCGGCGAACTGATTGCGTTAATGGCCGATGGACAAACCATTGGAGGCTATCCACGCATTGGGCAGGTATGTGCAGCAGACATTCCTGTGCTGGCACAAAAAAAGCCGGGTGATGAAATTCATTTTCAACTGATCAGTTTACAGGAAGCAGAAGAATTATATTTGAAGAATGTGAACAAGCTAAATGAAGTGAAAGAATTGATATATCGAATTGCCAATTAAAATATGGCACACAGAGACACAGAGAAGAAAGAGTAAAATAACTTGCATTTCCTCCGTGCACTCTGTGCCTCTGTGTGATAAATAAAAACCATGAAACAAATTGATCTCAATTGTGATTTAGGTGAAGGCATAAACACTGATGAGCAGATTATTCCACTCATCAGTTCTGCAAATATTGCCTGTGGCTTTCATGCAGGTGATGTTGATACCATGAACAGAATCATTGCAAAATGTTTGCAACATGGAGTTGCCATTGGTGCACATCCTTCCTGGCCTGATAAAGAAAATTTTGGCCGGAAAGAAATGCAACGATCAGCAGAAGAACTCTATGAACTTGTTATTGAGCAACTCAACATCCTTTCAACGCTTGCGAAAGAACAAGGAAGCAAATTACATCATGTAAAACCGCATGGCGCATTATACAATCAATCAGCAAAAGATAAAACCATCGCTGCAACCATAGCAAATGCAGTGAAAGATTTTGACAGCACTTTAATCTTATTTGGTTTAAGCGGAAGTTATTCGATTACAGAAGCAGAAAAGAATGGATTAAAAATCGCCAATGAAGTATTTGCTGACCGTACTTATCAGGATGATGGCAGCTTAACAGCCCGCTCTCAACCCAATGCCTTAATTGAAGATGAACAGAAAGCGGTAGCGCAGGCTTTGCAAATGATTACACAGCAAACGGTCACTTCCATTACAGGAAAACAAATTCCGCTCATTGCAGATACCATTTGTATTCATGGCGACGGCGCAAATGCAGTTGCGTTTGCAAAAGCTATTTCGGTTGCATTAAAACAAAACCACATTGACATCAAAACAAACTAATTGGAAATTACTGGGCGGCAAAGGTGCCGGAGCAGCATTCCTTATGGCAACATCTGCCATTGGTCCGGGCTTCTTAACACAAACCACTGTATTTACACAGCAGCTTCTTGCCAGCATGGGTTTTGTCATTCTTGTTTCAGTGCTGATTGATATTGTTGCACAACTCAACATCTGGCAAATACTCACTGCCAACAAAAAACGTGGATCAGAACTGGCTAATGAAGTAATACCGGGCAGTGGTCATGTTTTAACGGTTTTAATCTGCATGGGCGGACTTGCGTTTAACATTGGCAATATTTCAGGAGCAGGTTTAGGTTTAAATATTTTATTTCCTGTGAGTGTTGAAACCGGAAGCATCATCAGTGCTGTTATTGCCATCGTTATTTTTCTGTCGAAAGATATTTCAAAAGCAATGGATCTGTTTGTAAAACTGCTTGGGATATTAATGCTGGTTCTCATGCTTTATCTAGTCATCTTTTCACAGCCACCGTTAGGAGAAGTGGTTCATCGTACTTTTATTCCATCAACAATTAATCTTACTTCTATTGTAACATTGGTAGGCGGCACAGTGGGTGGTTATATTACGTTTGCCGGTGCACATCGTTTACTGGAGGACAAAACTGCAAGCCTTAGTATGAAGGAAGTAAAACGAAGTGCAGTAAACGGCATTGTCTTAACTGCCTGCATGCGCATTTTATTATTCCTTGCAGTGCTGGGTGTAATCACAAAAGGTTTTCAACTCAATCCTGCAAATCCCACTGCATCTGTTTTTGAATCTGTATTGGGAGTAACGGGTTATAAATTATTTGGGATTGTATTGTGGAGTGCGGCCATCACATCAGTAGTTGGTTCTGCATTTACATCTGTTACCTTCTTAAAAACATTGCACCCATTCTTTGATCGTTGGCAACGGCTTACCATCATTACATTCATCCTTATTTCAACGGGAATCTTTTTATACATAGGTAAACCAATTCTTATTCTGGTGTTGGTTGGGGCATTAAATGGTTTTATCTTACCTTTCTCCTTAGGTTTGATGTTATGGATCATGATGAAACGAAAACTTGATCATTACCATCATCCCAAGTGGTTACTCTGGAGCGGATGGATGGTTGTACTGTTGATGTTATGGATGAGTGTGATCACAGTTATAAATGAACTTCCAAAATTATTTTAATAAATATGCCTGCTGTTGACCCATATTGTATGTATTATGTTGCGGTGCTTTGTCCAACTGCTATTAATGAAAGAGTGGAACAACATAAATTATGGATGAGAGATCGTTTTGGTTGTACCGTTGCATTAAAATCACCGGCACATATTACATTGGTAACTCCTTTCTGGCTCGATCGTTTATCAGAACAAACATTACTGGAAACATTAGAAGCTCTACAAACAGATTTACCTCCTGTTGAAATTCAGTTGCAAAGTTTCTCTCACTTCAGCAACAGAGTACTTTTTATTAAGGTAAATGAAGACCCTTTATTAAACAGCTTACGCAAACAAGTAGAAGATCAATTTATACAGGCATTGGGTAGAGCCATCAAACCCGATACACGGCCTTTTCACCCGCACATCACCATTGCGAACAGAGATATGAAACCGGGCGACTTTGATGAAGCATGGCAACATTTTTCAAACCAATCTTTTGAAGAAAGTTTTCAAACCAATACCATTTCATTGCTAAAATTAACAGATGACAAATGGAATGTTCTTGCGGAGAAACAGTATTAACAGGCCTTTGCGCTATTATATAACCGGTTAAGCGGCTTTCATTCAAATTTAATAACTTCCCTTCTTAAATTATTTGCATGAGAAAACTCTTCTGTACAATTTCAGCATTCTTTTTATTGTCGGTGCTTATTGCACAAACAGCCAATCCGCAGGATTCGGCGTGGATCAAAGACAACTATACCAAAAAGGAGATTTACATTACTATGCGGGATGGTGTAAAACTGTTTACTGCGGTTTATGCACCAAAAGATAACAGCGAGCCTCATCCTATTCTCATGACCCGCACACCATACTCCTGTGCACCTTATGGAGAAGCAAATTTTCGTACGTTCTGGAACAATCATTGGCGTTATTATATGCGCAGGAACTACATCATTGTAATACAGGATGTACGTGGCCGTTGGATGAGTGAAGGTGTGTTTGAAGATGTACGTCCGTACAACCCCAATAAAAAAGACAAAGAGATAGACGAAGCAAGTGACACCTACGATGCCATTGATTGGTTGGTAAAAAATCAACCCAACAACAATAACAAAGTGGGCATCTTTGGCATTTCTTATCCCGGCTTCTACTCTACCATGGCAGCATTGAGCAATCATCCGAGTTTAAAAGCTGTAAGCCCGCAGGCACCTGTAACAGATTGGTTCATGGGCGATGACTTTCATCACAATGGTGCATTTTTTCAAATGGATGGATTTTCGTTTTATTCTTCTTTTGGAAAACCAAGACCAAAACCAACAACGGTTGGCTCACCCGGTTTTCAATTCCCCACAAGAGATGCGTATAAATTTTATTTAGAAGCAGGCAGTACAAAAAACCTGGCGAAATTAATTGGTGACAGTATTGCGTTCTGGCATGAGATGTACAAACATCCCAACTACGACAGCTGGTGGCAGGCACGTAACGTTCGCAACTTTGTAAACAATATTCCCGCCAACACGGCAACATTGGTTGTTGGTGGTTTGTTTGATGCAGAAGATTGTTACGGTGCATGGCGTACCTATGAAGCCATTGAAAAGAAAGCAAAAAATAATAACCGTATTGTAATGGGTCCCTGGTATCATGGACAATGGGCAAGCACCGATGGAACAAAGATGGGTAATGCACAATTCGGCAGTAACACATCAACATGGTATCAGAACGAAATTGAAATTCCTTTCTTCATGCACCACCTCGAAGGAAAAGCGAATGTGGAAGATTTAGCAGAAGCAACTGTTTTTTTTACCGGAGAAAATAAATGGCGCAATTTTTCACAATGGCCCGCTGCGAATGTTGAGAACAAACCGATTTTCTTGCAACAAAACGGAAAACTGGATTGGAGCAAACCCTCCAACACAAAGGGTTTCAGTGAATATGTAAGTGATCCGGCCAAACCTGTTCCCTATACAGAAGATGTACACTTTAGTCGTACTGTTGCTTACATGACCGATGATCAGCGTTTTGCCAACAGAAGAACAGATGTGCTTTCGTTTCAAACAGAAGTATTAACAGATGATATAACGCTTGCAGGAACAGTTATTGCAGATCTGCTTGCAAGCATCTCAACAACCGATGCTGATTTTGTGGTGAAGTTGATTGATGTATTTCCAAGTGACTTTACATATCCAGGTGACAGACAAGCAGCAGGCAGTTATCCCATGGGCGATTATCAAATGCTGGTGCGTGGTGAAGTGATGCGTGGAAAATTCAGAAATAGTTTTGAAGTACCGGTTGCTTTTACTCCGAATAAAATTGAGAAAGTAAAATTCGAATTGCCAGATGTGGCGCATACATTCAAAAAAGGGCATCGTATCATGATCCAGATTCAAAGCAGCTGGTTCCCATTGGTTGATCGCAATCCGCAGAAGTTTGTAAATATTTACGAAGCTGTTGAAAGCGATTACCAGAAAGCAACCATTAAGATCTGGCACGATGCAAAGAATGCATCGAATATTGTATTACCGGTGTTAAAATGATTTTGTAATTTTAAGTAAAGCATACGCTATGGAAGGTATATATATTGAACCGGCAACAGAAAGAGAGTTGGAAATACTAAAATCTATTGCCAAATTAATTGGTGCAAAGGCTCATGTTCTCTCTGAAAAAGAAAGTAAATATTTAGCCGGTTTAAAAATGATTGAAATAGCTGAAAGCCTTCCAAAATATGAAATTACAGATGATGAAATTATGAACCTGATGAAAGAAGCGGAGGAGGAAATATACGGTAAACCAAAAAAATGAACGTAGTAATTGACACCAATTGGCTGATCAGTTATTTGATGAAGCAGGAAACCAGTCAGCTGAAATTAATATTACAGGATATTGATATTAGATTATTTACCGATGAGGAACAGATAAAGGAATTCACTAAAATTGTTTATCTGCCCAAGTTCAGGAATTATTTCCCATTAGAACCTGCTCTTGAATTTCTCAGGTATTTCACAAACCGTTGCAATATTGTTTCAGTTGTCAGCAATATTGAAATTTGCCGTGACCCAAAGGATAATTTTCTTCTGGCCATTTCAAAAGATGCTGATGCTGATTATTTATTAACCGGAGATAAAGACTTACTTATTTTAGAAAAGTTTGAACAAACTATCATTTGCACACTATCTCACTTTATTGAACACTACCTGCCAAAATAAAAATAAAATGAAATCGTACGTACTTACTATTTTTCTGATGATGTCTATTAATCTTACAGCACAGGAAATCAACATCATTCCAAAACCGCTTGAAACAAAAGCAGGCAAAGGTTCTTACACACTTAAGAACAAGCTGACGCTGGCAAATTATTTTTCAGATAAGGCAGATAATGCTTTAACGATGTATCTGAAAGAGTATTTAATGAAGTATTACAATATTGAAGTGCAGCTGATTCCCAAATCAGAAAAAGCAGATATCGTTCTGTTTCCCATCCGCATGCCCACAGGTGGTGCACTTGCGTATAAACTTTCCGTAACTGAAAGAGGAATACGCATCAATGCCAATTTTGATGAATCGGCATTTCACGGTATTCAAACATTGATTCAGTTATTACCTGTTAATTCAACAGCTGCAAAACAAATTCCTGTTGTGGAGATTTTTGATCGTGCCCGTTTTGATTATCGTGGTATGCATCTGGATGTGGGCCGTCATTATGCCCCGATAGCATTTATTAAAAAGTATATTGATTACCTCGCATTACATAAGCTCAATACTTTTCACTGGCATTTAACTGAAGACCAGGGCTGGCGCATGGAGATCAAAAAATATCCATTGCTTACTTCAGTTGGCAGCAAACGGAATGGAACCATCATTGGCCGTTATCCCGGCAAGGGCAACGATAACAAACCGCACGAAGGTTATTACACACAGGAAGAAATTAAAGAAGTAGTAGCGTATGCCAAAAGCCGTTTTATAGATGTAGTACCCGAAATTGAAATGCCGGGACATAGCAGTGCAGCCATTGCAGCTTATCCATGGTTGAGTTGTTTTCCGAACAGAACAACAGCCATCCCTATCAACATGGTAAGTATGAAAACGGTACAGGAAGCACAAAACGGAAGGGTAAAATTTGTACAGGAAACATGGGGGGTGTTTGATGATGTGTTTTGTGCCGGCAAAGACACCACCTTTACATTTTTAGAAAACGTATTGGATGAAGTGATTGCTTTATTCCCGTCGAAGTATGTACATATTGGTGGCGACGAATGCCCCAAGACACATTGGAAACAATGTCCTGCCTGTCAGAAAAGAATGAAGGACCTGCAATTAAAAGATGAACATGAACTGCAAAGTTATTTTGTACAGCGCATAGAAAAATATTTAAACAGCAAAGGCAAAACATTAATTGGTTGGGATGAAATTCTGGAAGGTGGTTTGGCACCCAATGCACAGGTGATGAGCTGGCGTGGCGAAGCAGGTGGTATTGCCGCAGCAAAAGAAAATCATTATGTGATTATGACGCCCGGCAGCCATGTATACTTTGATCACAAACAGGCAGCCAATGAAGATTCTGTAACGATTGGTGGCTTTACAACCATCCAAAAAGTGTACAGCTACGAACCGGTACCTAAAGAATTACCTGAAACACAAACAAAATTTGTGCGTGGCGCACAGGCCAATGTGTGGACAGAATACATGAACAATACAAGCAAGATTGAATACATGATCTTTCCACGCATGGCTGCATTAAGTGAAGTGTTGTGGAGCAGCAAAGAAAACCGGAACTGGAATGATTTTGAAAAAAGATTGCTTGTTCAGTTTAAACGATATGATCTGCTGAAGGTCAATTACAGCAGGGCGTATTTTGATCCGAAGTCAACGGTTGAGGTGAAGAGGTAAGATACCTCATCCTCTATTCCTTCTCCCAAGGAGAAGGACGGTGCTTCAATTAAATACCAAACTTCACCACTTACACTTCAGTAATTAAATTCAATTCAGCAATGTGAGGAACAGTTCAATTAAAATTATATAGTTGAAATGCTGAATTACAACTGTTGATTAAAAAAATAAAGTTTGGCCTCCCTCTCCTTTGGAGAGGCCCGCCCGGATAACCCGTTCGGACGGGGAACGAGGGTGAGGCATTACTTCAGAATCTCCCCCAACTTCTTCTCCAACGCATCACCCCGTAAATTACGTGCAATAATTACTCCATTGGGATCAACTAAGATGTTAAACGGTATACCAATAATGCCATAAAGTTCTGCTACCGGATTGGCCCAGCCTTTTAATTCACTTACCTGTGGCCAGGTATATTTATCATCTTTAACAGCCTTCAGCCATCTGTCTTTATTTTCATCAAGAGACACACCGAATATTTCAAAGTTTTTATTCTTGTAAGTGTTATACGCTTTTACAAGATTCGGACTTTCAGCACGACAGGGGCCACACCAGCTTGCCCAAAAATCAACCAATAAATATTTGCCTTTGAAAGATGATAAGGCTATTTGATTTCCATTTACATCGGGTTGTGAAAAATCAGTGGCCTTTACTCCAACCATTGTCCGCTTACCAATTTCAATCTGTTCTTTTAATTGTTTTCCTTTTTCAGAATTCTGAAGTTCCGGCGATAGTAATGTAAACATCGGATCGGCTTTTGCAGCATCCATTTCATTTCCTAAAGCTTCCTGCGTTAAATAAAAAGATACCGGTGAAGATGGATGGCTTTTCACAAACTGCACCTGCTCTAAATAATATAAATGAAGAATGCCTTTATAATATTCAAATACTTCAACAGCCATTTTTTGATTTTTGGCTTTCATGTATCCGTCGTATACTTCACCCAACTTACTTTCTAATCGGCTTAGCGGGGTAATCTGTTGCTGATAAGCAGAGTAATCAGAAACTACCGGCGAGCCTTTCACTACCGCATCCCACAAAAACGTTTTACTTGTAACTGTGATGGTACCGGTATCTAAAAATAAATTAAGAGAGTTCTGTTCAAACTCAAGACGGTTAAACGCTTTACCTGCTTTTGGGAAAGCTTCTGTTACAGTAAGTGTTGCAAGCACAGGTGCTTCAACAGTTCCATTTATTTCAAACTTACCATTGATCAGCTTTACTTCTTCGCCATCGTTCCCATTGTTCCAGCTAAGCAATACATTGTATTTCTTTGCTGTAACAGGTAACGTTCCTCTAACTGTAAATTTATTTTGCTGTGCTGTTGCTGCAACAGTCATCAGTAATACAACTGAAAGCAACCAATTCTTTTGCATACTTAATTTGATTTGAAAATTTCTTCCAGCTTCATCTGCAACTCTTCGCCACGCAGGTTGCGGCCAACAATAACTCCATCCGGGCCTACCAGAAAGTTTTGTGGAATAGCAGAAATTTTATATAAACGTGCAGCTTCATTTCCCCAAAACTTAAGATCACTTACATGTGTCCATTGCAAACCATCTTTAGCAATGGCCTGCAGCCATGCATTTTTATCACGGTCGAGCGACACACCCAGCACCGTAAAATTTTTATCCTTGTATTTATTAAAAGCTGAAACAAGATTTGGATTCTCCATACGACAGGGGCCACACCAGCTGGCCCAGAAATCAACCAACACATATTTACCACGAAAAGATTGAAGCGTAACCATTCTGCCCGAAGTATCGGCCTGTGCAAAATCTATTGCTTCAGTTCCAACTTTGCCAATACGATTGTCCATTACAATTGTATTGACCATTCGTCCGTAATAACTTTTTTGCGATTGCTCCGTGAGCTTTACAAAACGCTCATCCAGCACATCGGGTTGCTGAAAGAAATTATAGAGAATAAATAATAAAAGTGGCGTTACTGCCGATTGTTTATTTCGTTCAATAAAATCATCAGCTTTACTATTCAAATCACTGATGATGGTTCTTGCAATAGTATACAGCGAATCCTGTTTGGCCTGCATGGCCGGATTACTTAATTGTTTACCCAATACATCCAGCTTTGAAAAATAGGGATCAAACACAGTACGGAATTCAACAAATGATTGGTGCGATGCAGAACCTGTTACAGTTGCCTCTGATAAGGAATCAATGCGTCCGTTAACAGTAACATTCGATCCGTCGAGAAAAATACCGAGGTTGCGTTCGCTGCCTTCAACTGCAAGTACATGCATGGCTACTTCTGTAATATTTCCCTTTAGTTCAAACTGTTGATTTTTGATGACGGTTTCGCCGAGAATTTCACTATCCTGATTATCGAAACGCAAGGTAACCTTTGCATTTTCTTTGGCTCCTTTGATGGTTCCTTTAACAGAATACATCTGCTGTGCCTGCAGCGCAAGGGATGAACAGCTTACCAGTAGAATAAATAACAGGTTCTTCATATTATTTTGAATGTCGTTGTTTTAAAACATACAGTACGTCTTGCAAAGAAACATTTTTCGCTCTTAACAAAACGATAAAGTGAAACAGCAGATCGGCCGATTCACCCAGGAACAGTTCCTCATTATTATCTTTCGCTTCAATAATCACTTCAGTTGCTTCCTCCCCTACTTTCTGTGCAATTTTATTAATTCCCTTTGCAAAAAGCTGTCGTACGTACGACGTTTCATCACTGCTTTTTCTGCGCAGTTCGATGATGTCTTCTAAATACGATAAAAAGTCGTCGCTGTGATTTTTTTCACTCCAACAGGTATCAGCTCCGGTATGACAGGTTGGCCCCGCAGGCTCAGCTTTAATAAGCAAGGTATCTTTGTCGCAATCGAGCAACACCTGCTTCACCGTTAAAAAATTACCGCTCTCTTCACCCTTGGTCCATAAACGTTGTTTACTCCGGCTGTAGAACGTTACTTTACCGGTTTCTTCAGTTTTAATAAATGCTTCTTCATTCATAAAACCAAGCATCAATACTTTACTGGTTTTAAAATCCTGGATGATGGCTGGTAACAGTCCGTCGTGGTATTTTGAAAAATCTGGTTTCACTTTGATGATTTATATGTTTTATTTGATAGAAACACGGATGACACTGATTTAAACTGATTCAACAGATCAAATCACATCCGTTTTCATCTACAGGAATCCGTGTTATCTATGACTCTATTGCAAAATTAATTTTATTCGGCTAACTGGCCCCTATCTCCTTCTCTTTCCCCGAAGGAGAAAGAGCGGCACTTCAGTTTATATCCAAACAACATCACTTCCATATCAACTCTTGTCCAATATTCATCAACTTTTCAACTGATCACATTTTATTGAATAATCAGATAAGCATGGGTTGTGCCTGGAAATCCTCCCCCTTCGGGGGAGTTAGAGGGGGCTTCGTATTGCAATCTCCCTCTCCTTCAAATACCTTTTCAAATCCACAATCTCAATTTCTTTAAAATGGAAAATACTTGCAGCCAATGCCGCATCGGCAAAAGCCTGTTCAAACACATCGGCAAAATGCTGCATGGTACCCGCTCCACCACTTGCAATTACCGGAATGGACAATTCAACCGAAAGCTGTTTGGTGATGTCTAAAGCAAACCCCTGCTTGGTTCCATCATTGTTCATACTGGTGAGCAGAATTTCACCTGCGCCGAGATCAACAGCCTGTCTTGCCCAGTCAATGCATTTCATTTCAGTTTTTGTACGCCCGCCATTTAAATAAACATACCAATCGCTATCGGCTTCTTTTTTTGTATCAATGGCAAGTACACAACATTGACTGCCTGCTGCCTTTGCAATATCATTGATGAGTTGCGGGTTTTTAAACGCTGCTGTGTTCACACTCACTTTATCTGCACCTGAGTTAAGCAATACACTCATATCTTCAACCGAACTGATACCACCGCCAACAGTAAACGGAATATTTACATGACGGGCAATGCGTTTTACCAGTTCGCTGAGTGTTTTGCGTTTTTCAACCGTTGCAGTAATATCGAGGAACACCAGTTCATCGGCACCCTGCTGCGCATATAAAGCACCCAGTTCAACCGGATCGCCTGCATCACGCAGATCAACAAAGTTGGTGCCCTTTACCGTGCGGCCATCTTTAATATCCAGACAGGGAATAATTCGTTTCGTCAACATAAATTAAATCGTTACCAAAGTTTAGATATGTCAGGCAATCGTTAAACATCAACAACAACTGTTAAAGATGGCATACCTGTCACTCTCAATTAAAAAAGGCTTCAACTTATTGAAGCCTGTCTATGAGCAAAGATAACGATTATGGTCTTGGATTGATGTTTTGTAAAACTCTGCCTGCACCAATGAGTTTGCGGCTCCAGTAGGTATCATACAAATCACTGATCATAACCCCGCTGGAGGTTGATGCATGCACAAATTTATTGTTATGGAGATACACACCTACATGCGATACCCCACCTCTGGTATTGAAAAACACCAGATCACCTTCACGCAAATCATCAAGAGGAATCCATTCAGAAATACCACGTTGTTCACGTGCAGTTCTTGGAAGCTGAACGGCAAATACACCAAGGATAATTGTTTGTACAAAAGCAGAACAGTCTATTCCTTTATGTGTAGTTCCACCCAAACGGTAAGGTGTACCCCACCATTCATCAATCACATTATACAAACTCTTATTCTGCACTTGCTCAACAGGCACATTTAAACGGATAGCATATTTAAACTGTGTGAGAGAAAATAATTCAAGCGAAGAGTAATCGCTTACCACCTGTTTTGTATTAAAAACATTTGACTGCTGACCGGAAGATGTACGGATAACTGCAGGCGTTTGTTCCTGCTTTATTTCAATATGTTCAATTAAAGGAGATTGCTTTGTTGTAACCGGAGCAGAGCTTGCCTTTGGCTGAAATGCATTTTTAACAGCACTGCAACTGGAGAGCAATAAGAGAACAGTAATGGAAAGAAGCAAATTCTTCATTGGATTGAATCATTTTTGCCGCAGCAAATGTACGGTCAACAGCCAAGCTGAGCAAGAAACAGGCCAAATTGACGATGCTTTAAAGACAATTTACGACTGACTGCTGCCATATTTTCATTCAACCCCATTGAAATAAAACCCATTGTGGATTTCTTTCTGTCTGTTAATTAAAAGCAGAACCCGAAATTTGACGCCTGACTATGACCAGGTTTTCCCACTTACACGTTCACACACAATATTCATTGCTCGATGGAGCTGCATCCATCAGCGCATTGTACGATAAAGCCATTAAAGATGAAATGCCGGCATTGGCCATCACCGATCATGGAAACATGTTTGGTGCATTTCAATTTGTTGCACAGGCGTATAAAAATACAAATGCAGATGGATCGCTGAAAGTAAAACCCATTGTTGGCTGCGAATTTTATTTAACAGAAAACCGTCATATAAAAACATTCAGCAAAGAACAAAAAGACCGGCGTTTTCATCAGGTGTTACTTGCAAAAAATGAACAGGGTTATAAAAATTTAGTAAAACTCACTTCGCTGGGTTTTATTGAAGGGATGTACAGCAAGTACCCACGTATTGACAAAGAACTCATCCATAAATATCATGAAGGGTTGATTGCCACTACCTGTTGCCTCGGTGCCATGGTGCCGCAAATGATCTTAACCAAAGGTGAAGAAGAAGCAGAAAATGAATTTAAGTGGTGGCTTAATATTTTTCAGAAAGATTATTATGTAGAAATTCAGCGCCATGGAATGGCAGAGCAGGATAAAGTAAATGCCGTATTGCTGAAGTTTGCAAAAAAGTACAACGTAAAAGTTATTGCCAGCAACGATTCGCATTATGTAGATCAAACCGATTTTAACGCACATGATATTTTGCTCTGTATCAACACAGGCGAAAAACAATCAACACCTGCTTTTCGTGAATTTTCTGATGATGACATCAGTGTAAAGAATAAACGTTTTGCTTTTCCCAACGATCAGTTTTATTTTAAAACATCGGGAGAAATGAAGCAGCTCTTCGAAGACTTACCCGAAGCGATTGACAACACCAACGAAATTGTTGACAAGGTTGATGTATTGAACCTGAAGAAAGACATTCTGCTTCCTGCCTTTCCCATACCAAAAGAATTTCAGGTGCATACCGATGCCAATCTCAACCAATGGGAATATCTGAAACATATTACTTATCTGGGAGCAAAAGAACGCTATCACGAAATTGGTGAAGAAGTTCGTGAACGCATAGACTTTGAATTGTTCACCATCAAAACCATGGGCTTTGCAGGTTACTTTTTAATTGTGAGCGATTTTATTAAGGCCGGCAGAGAGATGGGTGTGTTTGTTGGGCCCGGTCGTGGTTCTGCTGCAGGAAGTGTAGTGGCCTATTGTATTGGTATCACCAATATCGATCCTATTAAATACAATTTACTTTTTGAACGTTTTCTCAACCCCGATCGTAAATCAATGCCTGATATTGATACCGACTTTGATGATGAGGGCCGCCAGAAAGTAATTGATTATGTAGTTGATAAATATGGCAAAGCACAGGTAGCACAAATTATTACATACGGCACCATGGCTGCAAAGAGCAGTATTGCCGATGTGGCCCGTGTAATGGATCTGCCATTGGCAGAAAGCCGTGCCTTATCGAAGTTAGTTCCTGAACGTCCGGGTGTTTCATTAAAACGTGTATTGCATGCGCCATTAACCGGAGATAAAAGTTTAGCAGAGAAAGAAGGCCTTGGTCCCGATGAAATGGAAACGGTAAAAAAAATCCGTCAGGTGTATAATGGCGATGATTTGCCTGCCAGGATTTTGCATGAAGCAGAAATTCTGGAAGGTTCCGTTCGTAACACAGGCATCCATGCCGCAGGCATCATCATTGCACCACGTGATCTTACAGATTTGATTCCTGTTTGTACTTCTAAAGAATCGGAACTCTGGTTAACACAGATCGAAGGAAGTGTAATTGAAGAAGCAGGTGTAATTAAGATGGACTTTCTTGGTTTAAAAACATTGAGTATTTTAAAAAATGCATTGCAACTCATTAAACAAAATCATGGCGTTGAAATCGACATTGACAATATACCATTAGATGATGCAAAAACATTTGAGTTGTATCAACATGGGGCTACTATAGGTACCTTCCAGTTTGAAAGTGTGGGTATGCAAAAATATCTGCGTGAATTAAAAGCAGATCAGTTTGGCGATCTCATTGCCATGAACGCTTTATATCGCCCCGGCCCTATTGCCTACATCCCCAACTTTATTGATCGTAAACATGGCAAGGAAGCCATCACTTACGATTTGCCGGAGATGGAAGAATATCTGGATGAAACCTATGGCATTACTGTTTATCAGGAACAGGTGATGTTGCTTTCACAAAAGTTAGGCGGCTTTGGTAAAGGGGATGCGGATGTGTTACGTAAAGCAATGGGTAAAAAAGACCGCAAGACCCTGGATAAAATGAAGGGAAAATTTATTGAAGGTGCCACGACAAAAGGACATCCTGCAGATAAATTAGAAAAAATCTGGACCGATTGGGAAGCCTTTGCACAATACGCTTTCAACAAATCACATTCTACCTGTTATGCATTGGTTGCTTATCAAACAGCTTATTTAAAGGCACACTATCCCGGTGAGTATATGAGTGCTGTTTTAAATAATGCCGGTGCCATTGAAAAGATCACCTTCTTTATGGAAGAGTGTAAACGCATGGGCATTAAAGTACTTGGTCCGGATATTAATGAATCACAAAATGGTTTTGCTGTAAACAAAGCAGGTGAAATCCGTTTTGGATTAGGTGGTTTAAAAGGTGTGGGCGAAGCAGCCATTGAAAGCATTATTGAAGAACGAAATAAAAGAGGCCCTTATAAAGATGTGTTTGATTTTATTAAACGTATCAACCAACGTACCGTCAATAAAAAATCACTGGAGAGTTTAGTGTATGGTGGCGCCTTTGATTGCTTTACAGCATATCACCGTGCACAATATTTCCATGTAATGCCGGGCGATACGGTGAACACACTTGAGCGTATCATTAATTTCGGCAACCGTTTCCAGGCAAATGTGCAAAGCAACACCAACACCCTGTTTGGCGAAAGTATGATGATGGAAATACCCACACCAAAAATTGTGGCATGTGAAGAATGGACCTTAACCGAAAAGCTGGATCATGAAAAAGAAATTACCGGAATCTATATCAGCGGACACCCGTTGGATCATTTCAGATTTGAATTAACGCATTATCGTATTACTCCTCTTTCTGAATTCAATGAGTTTAAAGAAGCCATACTGCTTCATCCAAATCCCTTTCAACAGTTTCGTTTGGCAGGATTGGTAACAACGCATAATCAACGTGTAACCAAAACAGGAAAACAATTTGGCATTTGTTCAATAGAAGATTACGGAGGTAATACTGAGTTTGCGTTGTTTGGGGAAGACTATGTAAAATTTAAAGATCATTTTACACCCGGTTCTGTTGTATATATCACCGGTGCATTTAAAACACGTTGGAACAAAGCCGATGATTTTGAATTCAAGGTCAACCAAGTATTGTTGCTTGAAACGGTTAAACGTAATATGACCAAACAAGTAATCGTAGATGTTGAGCCTCGTTTCTTAACAGAGGATATGCTGAACTTTATAGAAAAAAATATAAAACAGCACCCCGGTAAGAGCAGTTTAAAATTTAATCTGTATGAACCGAAAGAAAACTGGAAGATTGGGATCTACACCGCCGAAAAAGGTTTTGAATTAAATGATGAAATGACGGAGTTTTTATTAAACAGTCCGGAACTGAGCGTAAACGTTTTAACAGCTTAATACATGAAACTTTACATCCGCAATATGGTTTGCAGCCGCTGCATCATGGTAGTAAAAGCCGAACTTGAAAAAACAGGCATACAACCGTTGCATATTGAGCTGGGTGAAGTGGAACTGAAAAAAGAGCTATCTCCAAAACAACTGCAGCAATTCAGCCATACCATTAAACAACTCGGATTTGAATTGATTGATGACCGCAAAAGCAAGATCATCGACAAAATTAAAACCATCATCATTGAATTAGTTCATCATAACAAAGAAGAGCTCAACGAAAATCTCTCGGCTCATCTTTCTGCAAAACTTCATCACGACTACAGCTACCTCAGCAATCTGTTCTCCGAAGTGGAAGGCACTACAATCGAGAAATACTACATCGCTCAAAAAATTGAAAAAGTAAAAGAGCTGTTGATGTATGATGAATTATCACTGTCGCAAATTGCATTTGATCTGGGTTACAGCAGTGTGGCGCATCTGTCAAGTCAGTTTAAAAAACAAACAGGCCTTACTCCTACTTTTTTTAAATCACTCAAAGAAAATAAACGCAGGAATATAGAAGAACTATAAATAGTATAAATCGAATCCACGATTCTATAACAGCGCCTGCTCCGTGTCGCAATAGCTTTGTACAAACAAAATTGCTATGACACACAATTACAACCTCACCGGCATGACCTGCAGCAGTTGCGAAGCCAAAGTAAAAAGCAACCTCCTTTCTGTTCCAGATGTTTTATCAGTAGAAGTTTCAAAAGATACCAACACGGCCACCATCGAAATGCAGAAACATATTTCGCTCAGTACATTTCAAACAGCATTGGGTGGCATCGACAGTAAATATCAAATAGCTGCTACTGAACATAACGAAACAGCAGAACAAACAAAAAGCTGGCTGGCCACTTACAAACCCATCCTGCTCATATTTGGCTACATCACTTTATTAAGTGTTTTACTATCATGGACAGGAAACAATATTGACAGTATGCAATTCATGCGTGTTTTCATGAGCGGCTTCTTTTTGATTTTTTCCTTTTTTAAATTGTTAGACTTAGAGGGTTTTGCCGACAGCTACTCCATGTACGACATCATTGCTAAACGATTCCGTAGCTGGGGTTATATCTATCCATTTATTGAGCTGGCGCTGGGTATTGCTTTTGCTGTTCATTTCAACCCTGTTCTTACAAACTGGATCACCCTTGCTGTAATGGGTGTAAGTATTATCGGGGTGCTGCAAAGTGTACTCAACAAACGGAAGATTCGTTGCGCCTGTCTGGGTGCGGTATTTAACTTACCCATGACCACGGTCACTATTATTGAAGACGGACTGATGATAATCATGAGTATTGCAATGTTGTTTCTGATATAAACTGTTTAACTTTATTCAGCGTAATGAAAAAGCTCATAGCAGCCATATTATCTTTTCTCTACATCAGCACCTCCAGCGGAGCCACGTTGCAAATGCATTATTGCATGGATCAACTGGTAAATTGGAGTATTGGCGATAACGATGAAAAGAATACCTGTACTAATTGCGGCATGGAAAAAAACGGCCAGGGCAAAAATGATTGTTGCAAGGATGAACAGAAGCAATTAAAGATTGAAAAGGATCAGAAATCTGCTCAATCTATTCAGATTGCTCTTTCACTTGCTGTTGCTGTTCCGGTTTCTTATCTCCCTACTTCAATTCATGATTATTCTTCCATTACTGAAGCATACCCAATCAACAACGCTCCGCCTCGAACGGCTGACTGTCCGGATTATATCCGTAACTGTACTTTCCGCATATAAGATTGTTTCAAAAAAAAGAATAGCCGGGTAACTATGTTGCCGGGCTATTGGCATCTGGCAATAACTAAAGTCTGCCAATTGCCTGTTACCAATTGCTTATTGCAAAATAAAATGTATAGTTCGAAAATTAATTGAAATCGCTTTACGAAACAGACTGATTGTATTGCTGCTTGCAGCAGTTCTGTTTGCGTATGGCATTTATTCCATCCAAAAAAATCCGATTGATGCTATTCCTGATTTGAGTGAAAATCAGGTGATCGTTTTTACAGAATGGATGGGCCGTAGTCCGCAGGTAATTGAAGATCAGGTAACCTATCCGTTAGTAAGTAATCTCCAAGGCATCCCAAAAATTAAAAACATCCGTGGTTCTTCCATGTTCGGGATGAGTTTTGTCTATGTGATATTTGAAGAAAACGTTGATATCTATTGGGCGAGAACAAGAGTATTGGAACGTTTGAATTTCGCACAACGTTTATTGCCACAAGGTGTAACACCTTCGCTTGGTCCTGATGGAACCGGTGTTGGTCACATTTACTGGTATCATCTTGATGCGCCAAAGATGGACTTAGGCGAGCAACGTGCATTGCAGGATTGGTACATCAAATTCGCTTTGCAAACAGTGCCCGGTGTTGCGGAAGTAGCATCGTATGGTGGATTTGAAAAACAATACCAACTCGTAATTGATCCGGTAAAGTTGCAGTACTATAACATCTCACTAATGGATGTAATGAACAAAGTGAAGAGCAACAACAATGATGTGGGTGGGCGGAAATTTGAAATGGCCGACATGGCCTACATCATTCGTGGATTAGGTTATATCAAAAGCATTTCGGATGTAGAAAATATTGCACTCGCCAATTACAACGGTATTCCTGTTCGTGTAAAAGATATTGGCTCGGTACAAATGGGTGGCGACTTGCGGCTCGGCATTTTTGATATGGATGGAAAAGGTGAAGTGGTAGGTGGTATTGTGGTGATGCGTTACAATGAAAACGCCAATAAAGTAATTGCAGCAGTAAAAGAAAAAATGAAGGAAGTGGAAAAAGGATTGCCCGAAGGTGTAACCTTTAAAACTTCTTACGACCGTAGCACATTGATACAGGAAGCAGTTGAATCAGTAAAGGGCACATTGATCGAAGAGATGATTGCCGTATCAATTGTTGTACTGCTATTCCTTTTTCACTGGCGGAGTGCACTCATCATTCTTATTCAATTACCCATTTCAGTAGCAGCAGGTTTTATTTTCCTTGAAATGTTTGGCATTTCTTCCAACATCATGTCGCTTACAGGTATTGCATTGGCCATTGGCGTGGTGGTGGATGATGGAATTGTGATGGTGGAAAATGCGTACAGGCATATCAGTGAAGCGCAACTCGCAAAAGAAAGCACAGTAGACAATAAGCAAACCACATGAAATTATTTAAACAACATAAAGATCCTTTAACTGCCGCCGAAAAGCTGGAGATCATAGAACGGTCATCAAAGCAGGTTGGGCCGGGTGTTTTTTATTCAACCATTATTGTGGTGGCATCTTTTCTTCCTGTGTTTTTATTAACGGGTATGGAAGGAAAATTATTCCATCCGCTTGCCTGGACCAAAACATTTATTCTGTTGATTGATGCTGTACTCGCCATCACCTTAATGCCGGTATTGATCTCCTTTTTTCTGAAAGGCAGATTAAAACCCGAAAGTGCCAACCCCATCACAAGAACTTTAGAAAAAATTTATACACCCATTTTAAAATGGTGCTTAAAGTGGCGCAAAACAACCATCGCTGTCAATCTGATTGCATTGGCTGTTGGAGTTATTATGATGACAAGACTGGGTTCTGAATTTATGCCACCGTTAGATGAAGGCTCCCTGTTATTTATGCCGGTAACATTACCTGATGTTTCTAATTCAGAAGCAAAACGTTTACTGCAAGTGCAGGATAAATTAATTCGTACACTCCCGGAAGTAGCGCATGTGTTGGGCAAGGCGGGTCGTGCAAATACGGCGACTGATAACTCTCCTATCAGCATGATTGAAACCATCATTCTCTTAAAACCAAAAAGTGAGTGGCGGAAAGACATAACCAAAGATGCCATCATCAATGAACTGAATGCAAAGATGCAGATACCGGGTGTTACAAACGGATGGACACAACCCATCATCAACCGCATCAACATGCTTTCAACAGGCATACGTACCGATGTAGGATTAAAAGTTTACGGACAAAACCTCGACAGTATTTATGCATTTGCACAAACCATTAAACAGCAACTCGTAGGAATTGATGGCGTAAAAGATTTGTATGTTGAACCTATTACCGGTGGTAAATACATTGATATTGCAGTGAAGCGTGAAGAGATCGGACGATATGGTTTGAGTGTAGATGATGTGAACCTTGTAATTGAAAGTGCATTGGGTGGCATGAAGCTTACAACAACAGTGGAAGGTCGTCAACGTTTTTCTGTGAATGCACGGTATGGACAGGATTTCAGGAATAATCTCACCGCATTAAAACGTTTGCAGGTGCAAACAATGGACTTCGGTCCTATTCCCTTAGAAGCAGTAGCTGATATCAGTTTGAGCGATGGTCCGCCGATGATCAATTCAGAAAATGCGATGTTAAGAGGAACCGTGTTGTTCAATGTGCGTGAACGTGATTTAGGCAGCACCGTAAAAGAAGCACAGGAACGATTGAACCGGATGGTTACCAAATTACCCAAAGGATATTTTTTAGAATGGAGCGGCCAGTGGGAAAATCAGATACGTGCCAACCAAACATTAAAAACCATTCTGCCCATTGTACTCATCATCATCTTCATGGTACTGTACTTCACCTATCATTCATTTAAAGAAGCTGCAGTAACCATGCTCACTGTTCCGTTTGCATTGATCGGCGGTGTGTTTATGGTTTATTTCTATGGCATCAACTTATCGGTAGCAGTTGCCGTTGGTTTTATTGCTTTGTTTGGAATGGCGATTGAAACAGCCATGCTGATGACCATCTATCTCAACGAAGCCATGCAAAACATGGTTACCAAACATGGTAACAGTAAAGCAACACTTACACCTGCCATCATCCGTGAATTTGTAATTGAAGGTTCTGCAAAACGATTACGTCCGAAGTTGATGACGGTATCAGTTGGATTGTTTGGATTGTTTCCTATTCTTTGGGCAACAGGTGTGGGTAGCGATATTATGCGCCCAATAACCATCCCATTAATTGGCGGAACCATTTCATCTACCATTTATGTATTACTCATCACTCCGGTGATTTTTGAAATGATCAAGGAACGTGAACTAAAACGGAATGGCAAAATTGAACTGATCGATGTAAAAGAATAAAACAGAACATGAACATACAACTAACATCTATTATTACCTGTCCGCATTGCGGGCATCAGAAGCAGGAAACAATGCCCACGGATGCCTGTCAGTATTTCTATACCTGTGAAAAATGTAATCAGGTTTTAAAACCAAAGCAGGGCGACTGTTGTGTGTTTTGTTCATATGGTTCGGCAGTTTGTCCTCCTGTTCAGGAAAATAAAAATTGTTGTTCTTAAATAAATTATTATGAAGCAATTCGCTATCATCTTTTCATTACTGTTTACTGCAACACTTGTTGCAGCACAAACAATGAAACTTAATGCTATCATTGACAGCATCAAGCTATCACATCCGGTTGTAAAAATGTACAACAACGAAATCCGTTCAATGGATGAAGCGGCAAAAGGTGCAAAGAGCTGGATGCCGCCGGAGTTCAGCAGTGGTTTATGGATGACACCCTATAACCCCGGCCGTTGGAAAAAAATGGATGATGGCATGGGTGGTTTTAGAGAAGGCATGGGTCAGTATATGATTGGTGGGCAACAGATGTTTCCCAACAAACAAAAACAATCGGCCGATGCAAAGTATATGGAAGCCATGTCGTCGGTTGAAAAAGAAAAAAAGAATGCCACGTTAAATGAGCTGATCAATGATGCAAAGCAGTTTTATTATCAATGGATCATCCTGCAAAAGAAATTAAA
Source organism: Chitinophagaceae bacterium (assembly GCA_019752045.1). Taxonomy (GTDB): domain Bacteria; phylum Bacteroidota; class Bacteroidia; order Chitinophagales; family Chitinophagaceae; genus Lacibacter. The sequence continues at coordinate 130,192 of JAIEMP010000015.1, forward strand.
CGTACTTAAAGAGAATGAAAAGATTCTGGACTTCATGATTAAAAATGCGGAGATCCGTTACAAAAACGGTCTGGAAAAAATAAGTGCTTATTACAAAGCAAAGGCCGCATTGGGTGATGTAAAAAACATGCAGCTGATGTTTGAAAATGATATACTGGATAAACGCATTCGCTTAAATGCACTCATGGGCCGACATGCGATGACATACTTTGAGATTGACACTACCTATCAATTGAATGATTACTCTTCACTGGTATTCGACAGTACACTACTTTACAATAACCGCAGCGATTTGAAAGCAATTGATAAAGACATAACGCTTACCTGGCTGAAACAGGAAACCGAACGGAAAAGCCTGAAGCCGCAGTTCGGCATCCGTTACGAGCACATGTTTGGATTTGGCGGGCTGCCCATGCAGTTTTCGTTAATGGGCATGCTGAAACTGCCATTAACCAACTGGTCGTCGAGAATGAGCAAGGCAAATATGGAGAGTTTAAAATGGAAAGCAAGTGCTCTTCAATCACAAAAAGAAATGCTGCTGAATGAATACAGCGGTATGGCTTATGGTATGCGAAACGAAATGGAGCTGAAGAAAAAACAGATCAGATTATACGAAGAAACCATTCTCCCTGCATTGAAAAATAATTACAAAACAATGCAGTTGGGTTATGAACAAAATACTGAAGAACTGTTTATGCTCTACGATGCATGGGAACGCTTAAACATGAAACAACTGGAATACATTGAACTGTTAAATGTAACCTTACAGTTACAGGTAACCATTGAACGCATTATAGAAAAAAATTAAATTGAACATTATGAAACGAAATGAATTTATTAAAATGACCGGTCTCAGTGCAGGTACAATATTGACCGGCACTGCTTTTACAGGATTATTATCCGGACTGAGCAGTTGTAAAAAAGGGCATGGCATGAATACAAAACCCGTGATAGTAAATGAAGGAAGTTTTACCAAACTGCTTGCATTTCCAGCACAGGCGGGTGCTAATCATACCTTAACTGCACAGGTTACAAGAACTACGGTCAGCGGTTTTACCATACCCGTGCTGGGCTATCAGCAAAACAATTTACTCGGCCCTACTTTCAGAGTGAACAAAGGTGATGCGGTAAATATTCTATTGCAGAATAATTTATCTGAGCATACCAATGTGCATTGGCATGGATTAAAAATTCCTGCATTGATGGATGGCCATCCGGATCAGATAGCAACTGCAGGAGGAACCTTCCGCTACCAGTTTACCATCAATCAACGTGCTGGCTTAAGCTGGTATCATCCGCATCCGCATGAGCATACGGGCAAACAGGTATTTCAGGGATTGGCCGGTATGTTTCTGATCAATGATGCAGAAGAAGCCGCACTCAATCTTCCTTCAGGCGCTTATGAGCTGCCGCTAGTGTTACAGGATAAACGAATTACATCGGGCGGCATTCCCTATAACCCGGGAGAGGAAGAAGTGATGGCAGGTTTTATGGGCGAAACAATGCTTGTAAACGGTGTTGACTCACCTTATACTGAAGTGGCAACCCGTTACTATCGTTTGCGTATACTCAATGGCTCTAATGCAAGAGTATATAATCTTGCATTCAGTAACAATGCTGATATGATCATCATCGGAAACGATGGAGGCTTACTCAAAAACCCTGTTACCGTAAAAGATATATTGATAGCACCCGGTGAACGTCTGGATGTGCTGGTAAATTTTGCAGGGCTTTCTATTGGTACCGATGTGTATTTAACCAGCAAAGAATTTTCGAATGGAGGTGATGCACAAGGCAAGCAGGGTTTTAAAATCATGAAATTTAAAGTGGCTGTTTCAGCTAGTGATTCATTTACTCCTCCTGCAACGCTTTCTGTTATTCCAACCTTAACCGCTGCATCTGCAGTTAAGACCAGAACATTTAATATTTCAAATGAAATGGAACACCGTGGCATGCGTATGGAAATGACACATCGTATCAATGGCAAACAATACGATGGTAGCCGCATTGATGAATTTGTTTCTGCTAATACAAATGAAGTATGGGTGTTTGATAACAGCAAAGGTGATGAACCGCATCCTATGCACTTACATGGCGTATTTTTTCAGGTACTGCAACGGAGTGGCGGAAGAAATCAATTAACAGCTGCAGAAAACGGATGGAAAGATACGGTGCTGGTAATGCCGGGTGAAACTGTAAGAGTATTGGTGCCTTTTGAAAATAACACAGGCAAATTTGTTTTTCATTGCCATAATCTTGAACATGAAGATGATGGAATGATGTTACAATATCAACTTAGTTAAGAGGAATGATTATGAAAAGAATTTATTTCATCACTGCTGTTATTCTTCTGTTTATTACTTCTTGTAATAGTAATGATCCGCATGCAAACCACAAGCAGGATGTTGCAAAAGACATGTACACCTGCCCCATGCCGCAGGACTCGGTGTTCAGCGATAAGCCCGGCAGTTGTCCAAAATGCGGAATGGATCTGGTAAAGATGCAGCAACCATCCATGCCGCAAAACCATGAGAATGAAAATACAGCAGCAGAATATACCTGTTCCATGCATCCCGATGTGATTAAAGACAAACCCGGCTCCTGTCCCATTTGCGGAATGGATCTGGTAAAAAAAGAAACCGGTGGAAGTGCATCAACTGAAATTGGATTGGATGCATTACTGAAACCAACCAATGAGTTTGTGATTTCATCCATTCCTGTTACAACCATTGAACAGAAAGAAGAGCAGATAGAAATTGAAGCATTGGGTACCATTGCATACGATACAAGAGAAGTGGGAACGATTGCTGCAAGAGTAAGCGGACGTATTGAAAAACTATATGTCCGTTACCGTTACCAGAAGATCAGCAAAGGACAACGCATCATGGATATTTACAGTCCGGAGATAGTAACGGCCCAACAGAATTTATTATTTCTGTTAAAGAATGATCCCGAAAACAAAAGCTTTATTGAATCGGCCAAACAAAAACTATTGTTGCTTGGCATGAGCAATCAACAATTGCAACAGGTTATTCAAACAAAACAATCCTCTTTTACCATTGCTGTTTACAGTAATTACAGCGGCCATATTCATGAATCGTCAGGTGCTTCTATGAATTCATCATCCGAAAAAATGAAAGACGTATCTCAATTAACAGAAGGGCTTTCGTTAAAAGAAGGGATGTATATCAACAAAGGGCAATCTGTTTTGATTGTTTACAATCCTACCCGTGCATGGGCTCTGCTGAATATTTTTGGTGATAATCAGGGACTGGTTAAAAAAGGAAACACCGTGAGAGTAGTGCCGGAAACCATGCCCGATAAAGATTTCAGGGCTCGCATTGATTTCATTGAACCGTTTTACAGGCAGGAAAGTAAAACCTTAACAGCAAGAGTTTATTTTAATAACAGCAGTTTAAGAATACCCATCGGCAGTCAGGTAAGAGCTGTTATTTACGGCAATTCAAAAGAAGCCTATTGGTTGCCGAAAGAAGCGGTATTGTCACTTGGATTAGATAAAGTGGTGTTTCAAAAAACAAATGGCGGCTTTAAAGCACACAAAGTAAACACCGGCATTTTACATGAAGGACATATTCAAATACTCAGCGGAGTAACTGCAGCAGATTCTGTTGCGGTGAATGCACAATATTTAATGGACAGTGAGAGCTTTATTAAAGTGAAGAATGAGTGATGAGTGATGAGCGATGAGAGGGCTCCGTCTGACGCCCTCGTCTGACGGATAGTGGGTGGTGGATAACTAATAAATAAAATTTCATGCAACTCGATTTTTTAAAACGAAACAGTATTAAGATAAGCAGATGTGTAATGCTAATTGCTCTTTGTGCGTTTGTTTTTACATCCTGCAAAAGTAAAACTCATGCACATGAAGAAAGCGATGTGTACTACACTTGTTCCATGGACCCACAAGTAGTGGAACAAAAGCCGGGTAAATGCCCCATCTGCAAAATGGAACTTACGGTGGTTAAGAAAAGTAATGGCGAAAAGAGAGATGAACTGCAATTGAGTGATCAGCAGATGCAGTTGGGCAATATACAAACCGATACCATTCGCACAGGAACAATCGGCGATCGTTTGGTATTAACCGCCAGTCTCAACTTCGATCAAATGAAAACCTCTTCTGTGAGTTCAAGAGTGATGGGCAGGATAGAAAAATTGTATTTCAAAAACATGGGGGATTATGTAAGCAAAGGAGCAGCGTTATATGCCATCTACAGTGAAGATCTCAACAATGCCAAACAGGAATACCTGCTTTCACTGGAACAGAAGAAAACATTTGCAACAGAAACGGTCATTGATTTTGAACAGTTACTACAAAGTGCAAAAAATAAATTACTGCTGTGGGGATTAACTGAAGCGCAGATCAATGAATTGGCGAAAATAAAAAAGTCAACATCACTTACTACCTTCTTCAGTACAGCATCGGGTTACATCACCGCAATGGAAATTCGTGAAGGTGATTATGTAATGGAAGGTGGCACCATTGTAAAACTGGCCGATCTCTCTACACTCTGGGCCGAAGCACAGGTATATACATCACAGCTTTCAACCATTGATCTCAATGGAACAGCTACTGTTCAACTGCCCGATATGGAAGGCAAAGAATTGAAAGGACGTATTGAATTTGTAAATCCCGAAATCAATCCCGATACAAGAATCAATCTCATTCGTGTATCCATTCCTAACATCGGTAATCAATTAAAACCCGGTATGCCGGCTTATGTAGTGTTGAAAAGCACGCAACGCACAACGCTCACTTTACCCATTGATGCCGTAATCAGAGATGGCAAAGGCGCTACTGTGTGGATCAGAACAGGTGCACAATCATTCAAAAGTAAAATGGTGCAGGTAGGGTTGGAAAGTAATGATCAGATTGAAATCAAATCAGGTTTAACGGCCGGTGATGTGGTGGTGGTGCGTGGTGCATATCTCCTGCATAGCGAATATGTATTTAAAAAAGGGGCAGACCCGATGGCGGGACATAACCACTAAGAAAATGTGAGTATTATTGTGCGCTCTAAAAAACAGGATCAGCAATGCGTTTCAGATTTTTTATACACATATCAGTTTTGCTGCTGCTGGCAGCTTGTAACGGACAGGAAGCAGCTGATAAAAATAAACACACAGTTGAAACGGAGTACGACAAAATTCAACTCACAGAACTGGATCATACTGCCATTGATCTCAATCAATACAAAGGCAAAACACTTTTCATCAACTTCTGGGCAACCTGGTGCAGACCCTGCATTGAAGAAATGCCTTCTATACAAAAAATGCAGGAACAGTTAAACGATAAAAACATTGTATACCTGTTTGCTTCGAATGAAACAGTGGAGCAGATTGAAAAATTTAAACAAAAACATCCCTACCCTTTTCATTATGTACGGGCAGAAAATATGGAAAGCCTAAACATTATGGCACTCCCCACTACATTTATTATTAATCCAACAGGAAAACTGGTATTCTCCGAAATGGGTTACAGAAAATGGGATGCCAAAGAAAATATTGATTTACTAATTAATGCCGGAAAATAAAATGAAAAAACTCATCACTGTCCTTCTTGTTGCAGCAACTGCCTGTACAAATCCCGACAATAAATCAACAGGTGCATTAACCATACTTGCATCGCCCGCTGCAGATTCCTGTTCAGCACCTTATTTGTTCACTGATGCAAAAGGTATTGTTCATTTATCATGGATGCAGAAAAAAGGAAAGGAAGCATCGCTGCATTTCTCAACACTTGTCAATGAGCAGTGGACTTCGCCTTCAACTATCAGCTCAGGCAATAACTGGTTTGTAAACTGGGCCGATTATCCGGTTGTATCATCTGATGCAGCAGGCAACATGCTTGCACATTTTTTACAAAAAAGCGATACCGCCACATTTACGTACGATATTCAATTAGTTGCATCTGCAGATGCAGGTAAAACATGGAACACTCCTACTACATTACACGATGATGGCAAGAAAGCCGAGCATGGTTTTGTTTCCATCACTCCATACAAAGATCAGTTTCTTGTTTCCTGGCTCGATGGAAGAAAAACAGCAATGGAAGGCAATGATCACAGTAAACATGAAGGGCATCATGGTGAAATGACATTGAGAGCTGCATTGCTTGATAAAAAAGGAACCAAGACAAACGAGTGGGAACTCGACGGAAGAATCTGTGATTGTTGCCAGACAACCATTGCCATAACAGATAATGGACCTGTGATTATTTACAGAGATCGTTCAGATGAAGAGATAAGAGATATGTCGATTGTACGATTTGTAAATGGTGAGTGGACACAATCAAAAACGATTTTCCCGGATGAATGGAAAATTGCAGGTTGTCCGGTGAACGGACCAAGAGCCGATGCTGTTGGAAATAATTTAGCCATTGCGTGGTTCTCTATGAAAGAAAATAAAGCACAGGTGAAAATTATTTTTTCTGAAGATGGTGGTGCTACATTTAAAACACCCATCCAGGTAGATGAAGGCAAAGCAATTGGCCGGGTAGATGTCGTAATGCTCGATAAAGAAACCGCCATGGTAAGCTGGATGGAAGGTTCAACCATTAAAGCAGTAAAAGTAAATGCCAATGGTACAAAAGGGCAACCGGTCATTATTGCTCAATCATCTGATTCAAGATCAAGCGGTTTTCCGCAGATGACCAAAACAGGCAAGCAATTAATTTTTGCATGGACCGATAATATGGAGAAAACAATCAAGCTGGCAAGTCTGCCTTTTTAAGAATGTAAATATCACATAACCTGTTTTTGATGCAGTAATACTGATGAATTGTATTACAATAAAAACTATCAGTTGTAAATTCTGTGTGTTACTTATGTTTGTTCTCCACAAAAAATAAAAAAATGAAAAGAATGTTTGTATGCCTTGTTTTCTTATTGATTACAGGTTTTGCTTTTTCGCAGGATATATCCGATACCGCAGCCTTTATAAAAAATTCGGGTGATAAAGATTATATAAAAATTGACGGGCAGTCTATTGTTGGAGATTTCTCTGCCACATTTTTATCCAGGGTACCCAATCAGGCTTTAATTATTTCAGACAGAAATCAACCCAAAATGCTCATTGCATTACCCACAAGAATGTCCAGCTCAAGACCCGAAGCAGGAACTTATGTTGTTATGAGTGGTAAAAAACTCCCTGTAAAGAAGGGATCACAGATTGCAAAACTCGATATCAAACCAAATTACATTTCTGTGGATGAAGGAGGAAAGATCATGATTCTGTATTACAATGAGCTGTATTGGTTTTTTGCTGAGAATATTTCAATCATTGACTCAAAAACAAATGAAACGCATAAAATCAGTTTTCGAATCAGCATGTTTATTCAGTAATAATCGGCCGGGATAAAGTTTTAAAGGAGGTACAACACCTCCTTTTTGTTTGCCTTACTGTTTCCCGGAGAACGCCGGCAAAGGCAAGCCTAACGGGTTATTCAATTGTGCCACACCGGGTTTCGCCCGGTATTTTTTAATGCAAAATCAGCAGTTAAGGCCCTGTTAACTGCCAAACATGTAGCTTCAAACGGTTGATTTTACTTGTAAACAACTGTGGATAATGACATAACATCAGATTAACAGGAATGGGCTTAAATTTGCCCTTCCATTCACTATAAAAAAAGAAAAACGATATGGCACAACAATTCACAGATTCAAATTTTCAAACAGAAGTCATCAGTTCAGATAAACTCAGCGTAGTAGATTTTTGGGCAGAGTGGTGCGGACCTTGCCGTGCAATCGGGCCGGTTATTGAAGAACTGAGCAAAGAGTATGATGGCAAAATCAAAGTGGGTAAAGTAAATGTGGACGAAAACCCACAAGTGAGTATGAACTATGGCATTACTTCTATCCCTGCCATCCTGTTTATTAAAAACGGACAGGTAGTTGATAAATTAGTAGGTGCTCAGCCAAAAGGTAATTTCGTGAAGAAGATCGAACAGCATATGTAATATCCGTTTGAATGATTTTACAAACCCGTTTCAGTTTTGAAACGGGTTTTTTAATGTCCAATGTTTTATACACATTCATTCAACATTGCATTAAACTATTGCTATTATTAAACATCTATTATTAATTTCAAACTATTATCACTAAAATTCAACCATGAGTATTACAACCCTTACAGCAACGGTGGTTACCGGCCATTATGGTTTTGCTGAAATCCACCAACTCACCGGCTCCGATCATCAGCTTCTTTGCTCCACAAAATCGTATCAACCCAATGATGTCATCTGCAGTTTTGGATCAGGAGAAATACATGATCATCCATCTAAATACACCGTGCAGATTGCAGAAGAAAAACATATCATTCTCCGTCCGGAGTTTTTACAATACATCAACCACAGCTGCAACCCCAATGCATTCTTTAATACAACAACCATGGAATTAACAGCATTAAAAGCAATAGCAGCAGGCAATGAGTTTACCTTTTTCTATCCATCAACCGAATGGTTTATGGCAGAGCCCTTTCATTGTTTGTGTGGCGAAGTGAATTGCATTGGTATAATAAAAGGAGCAAAAGAACTCAGTATTGATACATTACATCAATACCGTTTAACTGATTTTATTCAGTTTAAACTGAATCAATCAACGCATTAATCTTATACATTTACAGTATGCTTTTAAACCCGTTACTTTCTCTCCCTTCTACTGAGCAGCCTTTGTTTGTATGGGTACTGGCACCGCATCTGCAAACCAACGATGCCAATCTGGATTACTATTACGATTTTACACAAAGCATTGATGAATACACAAAGGTATTTGCCGAATTACAACTCAACTGGAAATGGCAGCCTGTAACGCAAAGCAACTTTAAAGAGATCATTGATGATATTGCCGCTACTACTTCTTTTCAAACACCCTTGGTGCTGAATTTATGTGATGGCGATGAAGTAAACGGAACACCGGGTGTATCAGTGATTCATTATTTAAAAGAAAAGAAACTCATCTTCACGGGTGCTGATGCTGCGTTTTATGATAACACTACTTCAAAGATCGTTATGAAGGAGTTGTTTGATAATGCCGGTATTCCACATGCAGCGTGGGTGCCCATTCATCATGCAAAACAAAAACTCAGCAATATCTGCGACCGTGTAGGCACACCATTGATTGTTAAACCTGCAGTGAGCGGTGGCAGCATGGGATTGGGTGTTAAGAACGTAGTGCATAACGATGAAGAATTAAAAACACTGGTGAAAGAATTATTTGATGGTTACCGTGGCTGGGATTTTGCTTTTGGCGGATTGGTGGCAGAAGAATTTATAAACGGCCCTGAGTACACTGTCTTCATTTCAGGATCGCATCACTCACCACGCAGCAGAAAAGTATATGTTCCTGTAGAACGCATCTTTCATAAAGATTTACCCGATACAGAAAAGTTTTTATCCTTCGACCGTTTATGGGAAACCTATGAAAAGGAACAATCCCTTGGCGAAGAAGAAGATTTTTATCAATACCACCTCCCTCCTATTAATCTGCAAAAAAAGATCATGGATCTCAGCTGGAAAGCATATTGTGCAGTTGGCGGAACAGGTTACGGACGGGTTGACATTCGTATGGATAAAACAACCGGCCGCATGTATGTGCTTGAAGTAAATGCACAATGCGGTTTAAGTGAAGATGAAAACTATACTTCGATTGGTGCCATTGTACGTTTAAGCAATCAATCCTATTCCGGTTTGATTCTTCATATTCTGCATGATGCCATGCAACGTCATAAACAAAAAACAAAAAAAGCAGTGGCTGTGCGTTAACAGCAAGATGATATGAAGATCTGTGTACTGCAACCCGACTACTCCACTTCTGCTGTTGATTATCAATATTACGATCCGCCCCGCAACGTATCGCATTTGTTGCCGCATATTCAGTTCGATCATGTTTTGCTTAACAAACTCACCACCTACAAACAATTACTGGAGCTGAGTAAAAAAGGTTATGATTGTTTTTTAAACTTATGCGAAGGTTATCTGGAATGGGAAGTTCCTTCTATTGATGTGATTTATACATTGGAATTACTCAACCTGCCTTTTACAGGGCCCAACACATTACTGTACGATCCTCCAAAAGAATTGATGAAGTATGTAGCCTATACCGAAGGAGTGGCAACTGCTAATTATGCTTTGATTGAAAACGTTGAGCAACTCGAACAGGAAGTAAAGCATTTGACTTACCCTTTATTTGTAAAGCCTGCAAAGGCAGGAGATAGTTTGGGTATTGATGAACATTCAGTTTGTAATAACCTTGATGAGTTAAGACATAAAGCCACGACAGTACTTTCTTCCTATCCGCAATTGTTGGTAGAAGAATATATTGCCGGCAGAGAGTTTACTGTATTAGTTGCAGCCAATGCAAAAGATGAAAAGAAATGTTCAGTCTTTCAACCCATTGAATTTATTTTTCCCGAAGGAAGAACATTTAAAACCTATGCACTCAAAACATCTGAGCTGCATCCCGAGAGCAATATTCCGGTTAATGATCCTGTCATCAAACAACAATTAACAGAAGCAGCACAACGCATCTTCCGCAGCTTTGGTGGCGTTGGTTATGCACGTATGGATTTTAGAATGAATGAACGAGGTAAATTATTTTTCTTAGAAGTAAATTTTACCTGTTCTGTTTTTTATACCGATGGGTACGAAGGCAGCGCCGATTACATTATTAAAGCTGATGGTATTGGCCAGGCAGGCTTCCTGCAGCATATCATTGATGAAGGTATTGCCCGTCATAAACGCAGGCAAAAGAAATACATCATGAAGGGGAATTCTATTGCCGGCTTTGGAATTTATGCCACGCAGTCCATTGCAGAAGCTGAAATTATTTTTAAAGGAGAAGAACGGCCCCAACGCATCGTTACAAAACGTTTTGTAGATGAAAACTGGCTGCCCGAAGAGAAGCTGTTGTTTAAGCATTATGCCGTACCACTCAGCAGCGAAGTTTATGTTTTGTGGGATAACAATCCATCCGAATGGGCTCCCCAAAACCATTCCTGCAGTCCTAATACTGCCTATATGGGGCTGAATCTGGTAGCTATCAAGTCCATTTTACAAGGAGAAGAACTCACTATGGACTATGCTCAATTATTAGATGACTCAGCCGAAACCTTTGATTGCCAGTGCGGTGCTCCTAACTGCCGCAAAATTATTTCAGGGCAAAAAGGAAATTCTGTGAGCATCCGTGAACAACAGTTTACAAAGAGTTAACCGTTTCACCCACCTTCAGCACTTATCTTTGCAATACCCTTACTAATCCATTCTGCCGGAAAAAGAAATCATTCCATCCACTAAACTCCGGCGATTCTGCACAGTCTATTTTAGAGATTTATTAAAGCAAGGAGATCGTTATGCCTGGAAAATGGGTGATCCAAACAATTGTAAAACAACACCGCTATAAACTGTTACTCACTTACAGTTTGTTTGCTGTAGAAATGCTTGGATTATTGTTGCGGCCTTATTTTTTAGGTGAGGCGGTGAATGATTTATTAAAGAATTCGTATCAAGGATTGATCTTGCTGGTTGCCGCACATCTGCTGTGGGTTATTACAGGAACCATCCGGCACATGTACGATTCAAGAACCTATTCTGATATCTATACTTCATTGGTGGTTCGTTTAATGAGCCGTAATAAAAACAAAGATCTCTCAAAACTCAGTGCCCATTCTAATTTATCAAGAGAGTTTATAGATTTCCTCGAGTTTGATTTCAACTATATTATTGAAGCGGCATACAACATTGTTGGTTCACTCATCTTACTTTGTTTTTATGATGCACAGGTGGTGCTGCTTTGTTTAACCATGCTGATCCCTGTTACAGTTACCAGTTATATTTATGGCAAGCGGATGCGTCGTTTAAATAAATTAAGAAACGATGAACTGGAAGAACAGGTAAACGTTCTGGCTACAAAAAATACAATCCGCATCAATCAGCATTATAATAATCTCCGCAAGTGGCAGATCCGCATCAGTGATCAGGAAGCATGGAATTTTGGTGTAATGGAATTACTGGTGATTGTGATCATCTCTGCATCACTTATTATTTCATCTAAGATGTCGGGTAAAACATTACAGGCAGGTGATCTGATTGGCATCTACACTTATATTCTCAAATTTGTGAGTGGGCTGGATACAGTGCCGTACATGATACAACGTATTGCATCACTCAAAGATATTTTGCACAGGGTAGAGCTGCAAACAGACGATGAAAAAGAAGTGGATCCCGAACCGGTATTCTCTTCAGTAGCTTAAGCGGGGTCGTTTGATTTAGTTTTGATTTCGGGCAGCAAGGTCATAATTAATACCACACAAGCTGCAAAAAAATAAACGTACAGCCAAATGGTCCGTTCAGGACACTCACCGTTTCTGCAGGTTGAAAGCAGTAAAAGATTACGCAGGGCCCATGCAAATCCTATAGATGCAATGAATGGATTAAAACGCTTGGCCCAAAGACGTGGTATCAAAAAGAACAGCACATTCAGCACCAGCATAATCAGGTTCATTAAAACCGGTTTACCAAACTTCATTACGGTTTCAGATCCAAATCCTGAAACAGTTGCTTTTACAGATGGAATATAAATCCACGGGAAGCTGGCTGCAAACACAAGCAGCAATGCAGCGATGATGCCAATATAATTTGAGTAACGCATAGATCGAAGTTAAAAAGAAAAGCGCCAGTTTATCTGACGCCTTTGCCGGAGGTCCCGAGCGGATTCGAACCGCTGTACGAGCTTTTGCAGAGCTCTGCCTAGCCACTCGGCCACAGGACCTTTTTCTCACATTTGATTTACTGTAATGAAGATACAGCCTTCCAATTTGTGAGGTGCAAATGTAGTATATTCGGGCAAATACTCCCAAAGAACTATGCAAAGAATTGCAGAAAGTGAACTCATCATTAATCAAAGAGGGGCTGTTTATCATTTAAATGTACGTCCCGAAGAACTGGCGCATACCATAATAACGGTTGGTGATCCGGATCGTGTAAAAGAAGTATCCAAACATTTCGATTCTGTTGAACATCGGCAACAGCACCGTGAATTTGTAACGCATACCGGCTTTGTTGGTAAGAAAAGAATATCGGTTGTATCAACCGGCATTGGCCCCGATAATATAGATATAGTTTTAAACGAGCTCGATGCACTGGTGAATATTGATTTTGAAGCAAGAGTCATCAAACCCAATTTAACCACGCTTCAAATGATACGTTTAGGAACATCGGGGGCATTACAGGCCGATATTCCCGTGGATGGATTTGTGGTATCAACACATGGATTGGGGATTGATAACCTGCTTCATTTTTACAGGACTGAATACAACGAAGAGGAAAAACAATTGCTCCATGCATTTGTAACCCATACACAGGTGCAGGATAGTTTGTCGTACCCTTATGTTACAGGTGCAGGATCTCAACTGCTCAAGCATTTTGTGCATGGCTATCAGCATGGCATTACTGTAACATGCCCGGGTTTTTATGGCCCGCAGGGAAGAGTATTACGAATGGGACTTTCAAATCCCGCACTCATTGATCGTTTAACAGCGTTTCAGTTTGGTCAGCACAGGATCACTAATTTTGAAATGGAAACAGCGGCTATTTATGGCTTGGGAAAGATACTGGGGCATCAATGCCTCTCCGTCAGTGCCATTGTTGCCAACAGAGTAAAAAAAGAATTCAGCAAAGATGGAAATGCAGCTGTTGAAATGCTCATTAAAAAATCATTGGAGATCATCGCTGCAATCTAGTTAACGTTAAAGGTTTAACGTTAAATGTATGAGCCTTACGTACAGGCTTCAACTATTTAATTCGTAATTTTAACCTTCAACTTTAAACATTCAACTTTAAACCTTGCAATGACCATTCCTTTCTACAAATACCAGGGAACAGGTAACGATTTCATCATCTTAGATAATCGTCTTGGTAATTTTACGCAATTATCCAGCGTAGAAATAGCCTTTTTATGCGACCGCAGATTCGGTATTGGCGCCGATGGATTAATGTTGTTACAGCAAAAAGAAGGCTATGATTTTGAGATGATTTATTACAATGCCGACGGTGCAGAAGGAAGTATGTGTGGTAATGGCGGACGCTGTTTAGTGGCATTTGCAAAACGTTTGAAGGTGATTGACAAATCGGCTGTATTCCTTGCTACAGACGGGTTACACGAAGCTACGATCAACGACGAAGATTGGGTGGAACTGAAAATGAAAGAAGTAAATGCAATTGAAAAACATGCAGATCACGTGATTTTAAATACAGGATCACCGCATTATATCAAATGGGAAAAAGATGTACAGACGGTAGATGTTTTTTCTGCAGGAAAAGCAATTCGCAATTCACCCCCCTTCTCAAAAGTTGGTATCAATGTTAATTTTGTTCAGAGGCTTTCGACACACCTGCTCATTCGAACATATGAGCGTGGTGTAGAAGACGAAACTTTATCCTGCGGAACAGGAGTAACAGCTGCGGCAATAGCTGCAAGTGATGAAGGAAACGGACCACAGGAAAAAATTATTCAAACATCCGGAGGAAACTTAAAAGTAAAATTTGAAAAACGATCCAATACAAATTTTGAAAACATCTGGCTCTGCGGACCGGCAAAGTTTGTCTACACAGGATCCATCAACGTATAAAACAAGAAAGCTTAATCCAAATCCTAACCCTAACCTACACCCGATGATTGCCAAACGCTATCATTTAAACAAATTCCAAATCCTCAATCATGCGGAGAATACCATCGAGGATATTCTGAAGCTGTGCCGGAAAATGGAGGAACACCAGTTTTTTTACAAATCTGAACAATGGTCTGTTGCAGAAAATCTGGAACATCTTTCTTTAACACTACATAAAAGCTGGCTGGCACTGCTGTTTCCCAAGTTTTATATTAAATGGAAATTCGGAAAGCCATCTCATACATCCTTATCGTACGAAGAACTGCTGGAAGTATATTATAAAAAAGTAGATGATGGAATAACACCGGATAAAAGATACAGCCCCACGATCAAACAGGAACATGGCGCAAAAGAAAAACTGATCAGCCGGTTTGAACAGGTTGCACAAAAATACCTGGATCAGATCCGTTATTACTGGGAAGATGAAAACATTGATCTCTATCAATCGCCCCACCCCGTGCTGGGGATGATTACGATCAGAGAATGGCTGTACTTTAACCTGTTTCATAACACACACCATTACAAGACCATTCGTATCAGGCAAAACGAAGCCGTTGAATTTTCAGTCGCAGATTAACAGCCGCTCATTACCTTTGCGCCGCTATGCTGCAATTCTTTAAAAATGTAGACGGTAAAACACTCGCCATTGAAAAACCTGAAGAAGGTGCATGGGTGAATATTGTTCCGCCGTTAAAACAGGAAGAATTTTCTGAAGTTGCAGAAGCACTTGATATACCACTGGATTTCCTCGCAGACTCACTGGATATTGATGAACGCTCCCGTTTTGAACTGGAAGACAATGTGAAGTTGATTGTGATTAAAACGCCAACGGAAAACAATTCATTTAACGACAGCGATGCGTTTTATATCACCATCCCCATCTGTATTATTTTAACACACAACCAGATTGTAACGGTTAATTCGTTTGATAATGGCGCCATTAAAAAATTCCTCAACACATTTCAAAACCGGCACCCGGATAAAAAAAACCTGATGGTGCTCAAGATTTTTGAAAAAGTGGTGCAGGCATTTATGGAATTTTTAAAAGAGATTAATCACAAACGAAATCTGCTGGAGCAAAAACTATACGATGCCAACCGGAACGAGGAATTGCTTGATCTGATGCGCATCCAGAAAAGCCTCGTGTATTTTGTTACCGCCCTGCGCAGCAACGAGCTGCTGTTAATGAAACTTCAACGCACCCGTTTTTTAAGTCTTACTGAAGATGAGGATGAAATACTGCAGGATTTAATTGTTGATACAAGTCAGGCCCTGGAAATGGCCAATACCTATACCAACATCCTCAGCTCATCACTGGATGCATTTGCAAGTGTGATCAGCAATAACCAAAGCCAGGTAATGAAACGGCTTACGTCTATCACCATTATGCTACAGTTACCAACATTAGTTGCAAGTATATACGGTATGAATGTGCCTATTCCCGGCGCTCACTCAAGCTTTGCTTTTTATTTTCCCATATTACTTTCGCTGGCTTTATCGTTGCTGATCGGCATTTATTTTATGCGGAAGAAATTATTTTAAGTTGGTTAGTTCAGCAGCATCAAACAACAATATATAAAAGAGCATGTTTAATATACGGGTATACGGCATCATCATGACAGAAACCAGACAGGTAGTTGTTACAGATGAGTTTATTCGTGGGGCATTCATCACAAAGTTTCCCGGTGGAGGTTTAGAGTTTGGCGAAGGCACCAGAGACTGTTTAAAAAGAGAGATGAAAGAAGAAATGAATCTGGAAGTTGAAATCGGCGATCATATCTATACCACCGATTTTTATCAGAAGAGCGCATTTAATCCGGCGCATCAAATTATTTCCATTTATTATTTTGTAAAGCCGCTTAAATCTATTTCGGTTGATTTTAAACAAACAGCATTTGAATTTGAACCGCATCAATTAGCTGATCCAACAGGCGAAGCAGAAGTATTTCGTTTAATTGAATGGAGCGACTTTACTGTTGACACCGTTAGCTTACCTATTGATAAAATTGTAGTGAACCTCTTGAAAGAACGTTTTTAATTATTCATTGGCCATGGCAGCCTTTTTCATTTCTGCAGCTCTTTCTTGTCCGAGAAATTTTTCAATGAGGTTATGCACCAGATATATGACCGGTGTTAACAGAATTGCAACGATAAATTTATAAATGTAATTCACAATACCAACCGCAATAAACAAACTGAAAGGCCATACAAAATCATTTGCCTGTTGGTTTACTCTTGTACCAACATAAAATGCAATAAACAGGACTACAAAACTGTCAATAAACTGAGACACTAAAGTAGATCCGGTTGCCCGCAGCCAGATGCGGTTTTCTCCTGTTACTTTTTTGATTTTATGAAACACAAATACATCAATCAACTGCCCAAGAATAAATGCAGTTAACGAACCAATGATGATAAAGCCTCCCTGGCCTAGTACACTGTTATAGGCTTTTTCCATATCGGGTACACCACTCCCCTGCTTGCTGCTGATAAAAAAATCGGCAGGAGTTAATTTCATCGCCAGTAAAAAAATGATAAAAGCAAATGCAATAAGACCTGCAGTGAGGTAAGACAAAAAGCGAACACCTTTCATACCATAATATTCATTGATGATGTCGGTCATAATAAAAACAACCGGCCATAACAACACTCCTGCAGTAAGATTTACCGACAGCAGATTGCCAAACAGATTTAATTCCATGGGCGTAAACCCCAGCGTTTTCTCCAATGAAAATATTTTAACCCCAATGATCTCAGCAATCAAAGCATTGGCAATAAAAAATCCACCCAGAATAATAAACAAGCGTGTTGGTTTATCGCTGATGATTTGTTTAATCATAAAAAGAAAAAAATAAGTTGAAAGATAAAAACTGTTGTGTTGAAAATAAACATCCAACGGAGTTGAAGGTTTGGTTCTTTTGAAAAAACATAAAACATCAGCCAGATAAACAGCACGGTATTCACCAGCAGGGACAACGGCCAACCTGCAATAATAAGCAGTGAAGTGAGTGCCTGCGGTAAAACCATCTTTGGCATCAACCAAAAGATCACACAAACAAAAAAAACAAGGTTCAATACAAACCCTACCCTACTGAAAAACAAAAATCCCTTCATAAGCGTTAAAAATGCTGCCAATACCCCAAAATACCATTATTTTGCCTCACTGAAACAGAAAATATTTCTTTATGAAGTTTGATTTTAAGAAGCTCATCCCACATGCAATTGCGATTGCTGTTTTCTTTGTAATTGCATTGGTTTATTGCAAGCCTGCCTTTGAAGGAAAAGTTCTCAATGCACATGATAATATCGGCTGGAAAGGAATGGCTCAGCAATCGTTTGAACAAAAAGAAAAACTGGGTCAGTTCCCTAAATGGACCAACAGTATGTTTGGCGGTATGCCCACTTACCAAATTGCATTAGAGGGTACACACAAAGTATCGTTTCATTATGTGAGTTATATTTTAACGCTTGGCTTACCTAAGCCGGCTAACTTTTTCTTTCTTGCCTGTCTTTGTTTTTATCTGCTGGCATTAGTGTTGGGGATTAATCCCTGGATCGGTATTATGGGCGCTGTTTCATATGCTTACTCTACTTATGATCCAATCATCATTGGTGCAGGACACGATACAAAAATGCTGGCTATTGGATATGCACCATTGGTAATTGCAGGTTTGTTATTACTCTTTAACAAACGATGGTGGATCGGCAGTGCTGCATTGGCAACAGGATTTGTTTTACAGGTAAGCACCAATCATCTGCAGATTGTTTACTACACCCTTTTAATAATGGCTGCCATTACCGTTGGATTTTTTGTTGTCAGCTTTAAAAAGAAAGAACTTGCTGCAGCATTTAAAAGTATTGCTATTGCTGCCATCATCGGCATCATTGCATTAGGAAGTAATGCAATCGGCACACTTACCACATGGGAATATTCAAAAGAAAGTATGCGTGGCGGTGTAAGTGAATTAAAAGAAACAACGGATAAAAACACTACCAGTGGTGGTCTTGATAAAGACTACGCATTCAAATACAGCGTTGGTATTCCCGAAACATTTACAATGATTGTTCCGGGAATTTATGGTGGCAGTAATGGAGGAAATGAATACAAAACATCGAAGTTTGCAGATAAACTAATTGAAATTGGCCAACCAGAAGATAGCGCACTCCAATATGCCAACGGCATTTCTTATTGGGGAAAGCAACAACCAACTTCAGGTCCGGTTTATTTTGGAGCGGTGATCATGTTGTTGTTCCTGTTTGCCATGTTCTATGAAAAAGGATGGCTTAAATGGAGTTTGTTTGGTGCAGGTATGTTTGGGATCATTCTGGCATGGGGCAATAACTTAGAAAGTGTCAACTATTTTCTGTTTGATTATTTACCGTTGTATAAAAAATTCCGTGCACCATCCATGGGGCTGGTGATGCCGCAACTTTGTTTTGTGGTGCTTGCTACTGTTGCGTTAAACAATTTATTATCTGCAACTGCAGAGGCTGCAGCAGTAAAAAAGGCATTGAAACAAACTGCTATTGGTGCAGCAGTGATCGTTGCACTTCTTGGATTCCTGTACATTTCGTTTGATTATACTTCGCCGAATGATAAAGGCGTTAAAGAAAATATGACGGGTGCCATGT
The DNA here is from genome assembly GCA_019752045.1 of Chitinophagaceae bacterium. Classification (GTDB taxonomy): domain Bacteria; phylum Bacteroidota; class Bacteroidia; order Chitinophagales; family Chitinophagaceae; genus Lacibacter. Next base: position 149,503 of record JAIEMP010000015.1, read on the forward strand.
TGCAGCAGTATCAACAACAGGGTCAACAACCCGGTGCAGATGTACAGCAACAGGCCGAATCGTTTGGTAAAGCTTTTATTACAGCTATCCAGGAAGACCGCAAGAGCTTATTTGCAGGCGATCTGATACGGTCATTTATTTTTATAGCACTAACCTTACTGGTATTATGGTTTGCAAGTACTAAGAAATTACAAGCTGTACCTGCTATGATCATTTTATTACTGCTGAGCTCAATTGATTTGCTCTCTGTTGGCAAACGCTATCTCAATGAAAACAGTTTTGTTGATGGTGCTGATTTTGACAATGCATTTGCCATGACTGATGCTGACAGACAGATTAAACAGGATAAAGGATATTTCCGTGTGTTTAATACAACTGCAGATTTTACCTACGATGCAGTAACAGCTTATCATCACAATTCCATTGGCGGTTATCATCCTGCTAAACTGCAGATCTATCAGGATCTCATCGAAAACCAGATTGCAAAGAACAATATGCAGGTACTGAACATGCTCAATACAAAATATTTTATTGTGCAGAATCCACAAACAGGCACACCCATGGCACAAATGAATCCATCTGCATTTGGCCCTGCATGGTTCGTGAAAGGGATCAAATATGTTTCAAACGGTAAAGCAGAAATGAAGGAGTTGGATAGTACCAATCTCCGTGATACCGCTGTGGTGCAGGTTAAATTTAAATCACTGATTGGAGCTGATCCTGTTTATGATTCAACTGCAAGTATTCAGTTAATTGAAAACAAAAACGATCTCATTAACTACGAATCAAAATCAAACAGTAACCAATTTGCAGTGTTCAGCGAAGTATATTATAACAGAGGATGGAATGCATTTATTGATGGCAAGAAAGCGGAGATTGTAAAAACAAACTATGCATTGCGGGGGCTTGCTATTCCTGCAGGTAATCATAAAATTGAATTCAGATTCGAACCGCAATCCTATAAAACAGGTGATACCATTGCATTAATTGCATCGCTCCTCACCTACCTGATTGTATTAGGTGGATTATTTATGGAATGGAGAAAAAGCAAGCAGGCATAAAATGGAGAAGGTACTGAACATTGTTTCTTATCCTTATCTCCCTTTTTTTTCAGGTGGACAAAAACTGATTGCCCATTTTAACGAATACCTCGGCGAACAATGCAGCCTGCATGTTGCGGGAACTGCAGATAATGATGCTACAATGGCCAAGAGCTATGTGTTTCATCCATTGCTGCGTAAGAGTAAGCTGCGTTATGCAGATCCCGGTTTGTACTTCCGCATAAAAAAACTGATTACTGAACAGCAGATCACAACAGTTATTATTGAACATCCTTATCTCGGTTGGCTGGGATGGATGTTGAAAAAGAGTTGTAAGATCAAACTGATTGTGCATACACACAATATTGAATACGAACGTTTCCGCACGGTAGGAAAAAACTGGTGGCCTTTGCTGAAATTTTATGAACTGTGGGTATTGAACCAGGCCCATACTGTGTTTTGTATTTCAGAAGAAGACCGCACATTGATGACTGAAAAGATGAAAATTGAAGCCGGCAAATGCATACTTGTGCCTTATGGAATTAATCAGCAGCAAAGCCCGGCGGATAAAGCAGAAAGCAAAGCATTGGTCTGCAGTAAACATGGCTTTGATCCCACACACAAATTGCTGCTCTTTAACGGTCTGCTTGATTACAAACCTAACCTCGATGCATTAAAGATCATTCTTGAACAGATCAATCCACAGCTGATTAGCTCTAATTTAAAATATACAATCCTTATTACAGGAAAACGATTACCTGCGGAACTTGATGAATTAAAAGCATGGAACAACCAACATATTTTTTATGCGGGTTTTGTGGAGGATATTGATCTGTACTTTAAAGCAGCCGATCTTTTTCTGAATCCTGTGCAAAGCGGTGGCGGAGTAAAAACAAAAATGATTGAATCGATTGCACTTGGTACAACTGTTCTTTCAACTGAAACCGGTGCTGCCGGAATTGATAAAAAGATTTGTGCTGATAAGCTCCTGACTGTTGCTGATAATGATTGGAACAGTTTTACAAACATCATTCTTGATCACTACAATACAAACGCTCCTACTCCTGAAGCATATTATCAAACTTATTTCTGGGGAAATATAATCAGGAAAATAATACCGATTTTATCTTAATCGTTACACAAAGTAAAACAAGACACTTTCTGCCCTTGGCGAAACCCCTTTGTGTTCTTTGTGTAACAAAAAAAATAATAATCTATTGAAAGCTTATATAGTTTCAGTATCACAAAATACACGAAGAAAACACAAAGTACACGAAGTCACACAAATCACTTTGCGTTCTTTGTGAAAGTCCTTTGTGTTCTTGGTGAAACAAAAAAAATAATGTTCGTGCTTCCAACCAATATCTCCGAAAGTTGAAGAATAAACAAACCCCGTTTTATCTCAGCATCTTACCTGTAAAGCGAAAAAGCAAACTCTTAATAAAAAACCTGCTCCACTCTTTGCATCCATAAATAAACACAAACAAATAATAATACAAACCGCTTCCCTTACGCTCCCGCATAACCGCCAGCTCATGACGGAACATTATTTTCAGAAGTTGCAGCCGCTTCTGTTGCTTTGTACTTGCATTATTGATATGGATAATAGATGTCTCAGAATAAAAATAATTTGTATACCCGAGCTGATGAAACTGCCAGCACCATAATTGATCTTCGCCGTACATGAAGAAACGTTCATCTAACTTTCTGTCGGGAAAATGATCAAGAATAGTTTTTGAGAATAAAAAAAATGCACCGTTTACCCAGTCACAGCTACAATTAAAATCTGCTTTAAAATATTTACCCAACATAAGCTTTGCTCTTTTTTTATACGGCATCAGCATTGGAATAAATCGAAACAAATCAAACAACTCCCAACTGATACTTCTGAAGCGTCGGGCGGTATACTGAATTACAGCATCCGGATACCTCATCTGCACTCCCAGTACGCCGGGCTTTTGCAAGGTTGAAAAATGGATCACAGCTTTGCTAATTGCATCGTCCTGCAGATGGGTATCGCTGTTCAGCAAAAGAATCATATCTCCTTTAGCTTTCGAAATTCCAATATTATTACCTCCTGCAAACCCTGTATTCGTGGCACTTTTAATCAATGTCAGATCGGGAAAACGTTCTTTGAATTGCCGGGGATCCGTTTCATCAGATGCATTGTCCACAAGGATAACCTCAAAGTCTATTCCTTTTGTATTTGCATAAATACTTTCAACGCAATTGCATGTAAGTGCGAATGTGTTGTAATTAATGATGATGATGGATACCACTTTACCTGTTTAATAAATAAGAAGTAAACATAAGTAATTTAGAAAATACACCTTTATTTAATACAGCTAACGGAATTCGCTTTTGAAAATTCAGGATACGCCATAAGAAATCCGGAACGCTTTCCCCTTTCGAAAAATAATTCAGCTGTTCTTCTGTTCTGATTTCAAGATTACGAATCATTCGCCACCATGCATCATAAGCGAGTAAGCGCTTTCTCACAATCTCTCCATTTTTCCGATAGTAAATAAGCGCCTCCCTTACTTCAATATCCGGATTACGGAAACATTCATTGGTTACCTGTGTGTCATTATAACTCATGATTATAAGCGGTGCTGCTATATATACGCATTTACAATTTTTCAGCATACGGACATAAGCTTCCAGATCAACCAGCCATTTCAATCCCGGATCGTACAACTCTTGCAAATTCCTTCGAAATAGAACAACACTGGGCGGACCAATCACATTATTACCAAACAGATAATATGGATAGCTCTTTAGTTTGCTAAATTGATTTGTTGAAATAGTTTTATTGATTGACTTTGAACCGGCTTCATAAAACGCTGTGTAACCGGAAAAAATACAATCAACAGTATCTTTAATTGCTCCGGCATAAGTGGCCAATGAATCCGGGTTTGAAAACCAGTCATCGTCATGCATAACTTTAATCCACTTACCCTTGGCGTACTTCATGCCTTCTGTCCAGTTAACAGGAGTTCCTAACGGCGTTTGATTTCTGATATATTGTATCGGGAAATTGTACAACTTATTTTCCAAGAACCGTTCAATAACATCAGCAGGCGAATCATCTGTTATGATCACTTCAAAATCACGGAAGTGTTGCAGTTCTATACTCTCCAGCAAACGTTGCAGAAACAACTGCCTGCTGTAGGCAGGTATGCAAATGGAGATGAGGGGTGAATGTGTACTCATTTTTTTCTTCCAACAATAACATAGTTTAAAGTAAGAAGCTCATCAGGATATTTCTTATCAAGCCATAAACCAATTTTATTTACCAAAGCTGTGAATCGCAAATTCAGAAAAAGTCCTTTAACTATTTTTCTGAAAAACCCCTTCTTTTTAAAAGTAGAATATATGATATTGATATTTAACTGAAAGATAGCAGCCCATTTACCTCCATTTGCTTTTATTTCAACATTTGAAAAACCGGCCCTTTGAAACATATAGCGTAAGCCATATTTGCTGTATCGGTAAAAATCATAAGGTTCCTCATGCAGCTCCCATGAAAACGGAGCAGATACAATAACTACACCACCGGGTTTCAAAACCCTGAAAGCTTCAGCCAACATTTCAAAAGGATCTTCAACATGTTCAATAACCTGTGTAGAAAAAACTGTGTCAAAAGAGGCATCTGGAAAATGAAGTGCTGTAGCGGGGCAAATGACATCAACTTTATTTCCACTACTCTGCACCACATCGCAACCTGTATAGGATAAAATGTTGTTTGGAAGAAAAAGACGTTCATATGGTTTGTTACCGCACCCAATATCTAAAACAGCGCCAAAAGCATTTTTTGAAATTTCATTTTTCAAATCATTCAGCAGGAAATGCATAACCAAAAAGTCATGCTGATTTGAATCAATTTGTAAGTTATATAGCCTTATAAGCCCTTCTTCACGCATTGTCAAGCTTTATTAAACATATTTTTAAAAGACAACTTCAGCAAATATAATTTCCAGTGTATAAAACCTAAAAAGGTGCTGGTTCGTTGAATTAAATCAAGTTTCAATTCATACTGTATTGGATGAATTCGTAAGAGGCAGTTCGGATTGGTTGTGTGATAATAAGGTAAGAGAGTTGGGTATTTACTCAATTCACTTTCTTTTATAAAAAGCAGCGTATTTTGTCTGTACCAATACTCAATTTTTTCATTATTCCAGATGGCCGGTCTGAAATAATCAACCGGCACATAATTGTATTTTTTAAACCGCATTGCCCAATATTCAGGATACTGTTCATTGATGTGATATGTGCCTAACTGACCGGTTATTGCAGCTGAAAATACAATTACATCCCCTGCTTTTACTAAATTAGATACAAAACGGTCAGCATCCGCATCGGGTAAATGTTCAGCTACTTCCAGCGATATGACTATGTCAAATTTTTCACCAAGATCAATTTCTTCTTTCAGATCTTTGAGCAAAATTATTTCGGAAGGAACTTTGAAAAACTCTTTTTTAATGTAAGGACCTTCGATACCCAATAGTTTTTTTACCGGCGTTTCTTCCTGCCACACTTTCAGCCAATTACCTACGCCACATCCAAAATCAACAACAGACACAGGCTTAAACGTATTATAAATAAGTGGCACAAACTCTTTTGCAGAAATATATGGATCATCCAAATGATTTTTAAAAAAGGACTTGGTATAGTATTTTGATTCTTTCATGTTACAACCCTTTAACTATTTTATTCTTTTTTAATAAGCGATGATAAATTCCCGGGAACCAGGAAAGCAAAACTAATTTAGTAAGAAAAGAAACCGGGCTCTTCTTAAACCTATTTACATAATGATTTAATATAAAACGCCCCCCCATTTTGTCTGAATATTTTTGCTCGATCAACCCTTCGGCCAGATTGCGCTTTTCATAACTTTTTACTAATGCTTTTGACATGGACGTACTAACAACACGGTAGTCGAACAGTACTTTATTTACATAATGAAACTTAAAGCCTGCAAAAGACATCCGCAGCCATAGTTCCCAATCTTCTAACCCAAATAATTTCATCGTTGTTTCATAACCTCCTAACTGCTCAAAAACAGACTTACGAACAACTGCACAAGCATCTATATAATTACCAATCATTAAACGTTGTAAATTGAAGTCGCCTACTACCCAGTCACCTGATTTATCTCCAAAATATGCTGCATTTCCATATAGCATCGCAACTTCAGTTTGCTGATCCATAACAGATACTGCTTCTGTTAAGTATTCGGGCCGGATTTTGTTATCGGCATCTAAAGGTAAAATGTATTGTCCAATTGCTGCTTTAATACCGGCGTTTCTGGCGGCTGCCAAACCCATGTTTGTTTGATGTATGATTCGATACCCCTCTTTCTCCAATTCTTTAAAAATATGAATAGTAGCAGAATCGGTTGAGCCATCGTTTACAATGATCACTTCAAACAGTGTTTGATCACATTTCCTTAAACTATCGAGGGCATCGCCCAAAAAATGACCTTGGTTATAACATGGTATGATGATGGAAACCTTTGGCATAATAAGAAAGAATGTTCATTTTTTCCTGAACCCCGCTAAGATATTGAATAACCTCAAGCCATGAATAGTAACATCAAAAAATTAAACTGGCAGAGTAATAAAACAGAGCACTAAACGGCGCTGCTTGTGTCAACTCAACAAATTGCTATAAACTCCAATTCTTGGTGAAGTATGAGTCACAAGTACTCTTCTGCTCTGTTAAGAATCTCCTGCAGGATTGTTGTAAACATTACACTGGGAGTTAGAGGCAACCCTCTCATATCTCAAAAAAATAATGGAACACCGTAAAGAGATACTTGCCTTAATAAAGAAACAGCCTTTGATGATAAAACAACAGCCTACCTGTTTCAGAAAAGCTAAATGGACTGAATAATATCAAAAACAAGGCAGAGTTCCGGGAGCACACCTGCGGTGAAGAAGTTGGAAAGCACATAAGGAGAGTTAATAAAATCAAATTCATTAGTACTTATAAAATCATTTCTCAATATTTTTCACTACATCCAAATCACATTTCAATTATTACACACTCAAAAACTCCAAAAACCGCTGCATTCCTTTTCGCTTCTCTTCATCAAGCAGATAATTGATGTTGTGTGTATAATATTTCTTAAGATCGTAGGGAGAAAATTTTTGTGCTTCAGCAATTTCACTGAGTTTTTGCATACCTGCTGCATTGGCCGCATTAAACTTCTGTATCCATTCTTCGGGCATGGGATGCAGACTCACCCATACTGCAAACACAAACGGCAGTCCGGTCATTACTCTCCACTCACTGGCCAGATCGTATACATAAGTTGATAGTCGGCGTTGCTCCAATGCTCTGTCGCCAATAACAATGGCACCAACTGTTCCTGTTATTTTTGTACGGTAACTTTCATCTTTAGCATCAATCAATTGCGGATGTACACCCCAAAATTCTTTCATCAGCAGTTTGGCTAATGCTACAGAAGATCGGCTTTGATAATCGAGATAAATGGTCGTGAGCTCCTGCACCGGTACTTCGCTGAACAAACAAACAGAAGCCACTTCAAAATCGGATGCAATACAGTAATCACTTACAATGGAGTAATGCGGCAGCTCGGGTAACAGTGCCACCGGCACCAGTCCAACATCCACTACACCGTTTTTAACAGAGTCGGCAATACGTGAAGGAAAATCAAACAGCAGCTCATGTGCCTGCAGAAAAGCATCGCTCTGCATGCCAAACAACATGGGCTTTGTATTTAAATAACTGACAATGCCAACTTTTATCTTCTTCAATTCAATTACTTTTGCGCTGCAAAGAAAGGGATTAAAGACATAGTTTAAAAGTTTAAAAGTAACAGGTTTAAAGTTGATGTTTCTTCGCCATCAACCCTCAACCTTCAACAATCAACCAAAATGGAGCTTCAACATCTTACCGCTATTTCGCCTGTTGACGGACGTTACCGCAATCAGTTACAGCATCTGGATCTGTATTTCTCCGAGTATGCACTCATCCGTTACCGTGTGCAGGTTGAAGTAGATTATTTTTTATTTCTGGCCGAAAAGAAATTCTTTAAGCTTACTGCACAACAGCAAAAAGCATTGAAAGAAGTGGTAAGCAGTTTCTCTGTTGAAAAAGCAATCGAAATAAAAAACCTGGAAAGTGTAACCAATCATGATGTAAAAGCAGTTGAGTATTTTTTGAAAAGAGAACTGGAAGCTTTACAGATGAGTCATCTCAAAGAATGGATTCACTTCGGTCTTACTTCACAAGACATCAACAATACCGCTATTCCGCTTTTGTGGAAAGATGCGTTGGAACAGGAGCTGATGCCAACATATTCCAACCTCGCCATCAAATTAAAAGCATTGGCAAAAGAGTGGAAAGAAATTCCATTGCTGGCACGCACACACGGGCAGGCCGCCTCTCCTACCAGACTTGGAAAAGAGATCATGGTTTTTGCAGAGCGTTTGGAAGGTCAGTTGCAGCAATTGTCTGTTTTACCAACATCAGCAAAGTTTGGTGGAGCAACTGGCAACTTCAATGCACATCATGTAGCTTATCCAAAAACAGATTGGGTGAAATTTGGAAATGAATTTGTTGAAAAAAAACTTGGTTTACAACGCCAGCAATTCACCACACAAATTGAACAATACGACAATCTTGCTGCACAAATGGACAGCATCAAACGCATCAACACCATCCTCATTGATTTTTGCCGTGATGTATGGACCTATGTTTCGATGGATTACTTCAAACAAAAAATAAAAAAAGGCGAAGTGGGCAGCAGTGCCATGCCGCATAAAGTAAACCCCATTGATTTTGAAAATGCAGAAGGCAATCTTGGTATTGCAAATGCATTGTGGGAACATCTTTCGGCCAAACTTCCTGTTTCAAGATTACAGCGTGATTTGACCGATTCAACCGTATTGCGTAATCTCGGTGTACCTTTTGCTCATTCTGTTCTTTCATTAAAATCCATTGAAAAAGGATTGGGCAAATTGCTTTTGAACGAAGACAAGATTAAACAGGATCTTGAAAACAACTGGGCAGTGGTGGCAGAAGCAATTCAAACCATTTTACGTCGGGAAAATTATCCCAACCCATACGAAGCATTAAAAGACTTAACAAGGGGTAATGCAGCCATAACAAAACAAACCATGCAGGAATTTATTAACGGATTAAAAGTAAGTGCAGCAGTGAAAAAAGAGCTGAAAGCAATTACACCTTTCAGCTATACAGGAGTGAATCCAAAATATTAAATAACTTTTTTAAAAAAGATTTCAATCAAACGGAACGTGTTTTTGCTTGAAAGTTACAAATCCGGTAAGTGAAAACATTTACTCATTTTCAATAAGATAAATACAAGATCACTGTACTTTAATCAGTAATTTTCACACCCTTACTGCTTCTGAATCAATGATGTGGAAATTACTGCCTTAAAAAAAAGTTTATACAAACACTTGCATTTTAAAAATATTCGTTGCAACTTTACCGTCCAATCCAATAGTTCCTGAAAAACTAATCCAATATCAAAAGAAAGATTAACCGGACAGTAAAATCAAGTCCTTCGAAAAACTTCCCCCAGGGAAGTTTTTTCTTTTATACCCCTAACTGATGTCTTCTATAAAAAAATACTCAGGTGCTTTGTTTGTAAATAAGCGGATGCTCAACACATCATATTGAATACGTTTCCATTCAGGATGTTGATGCAAATATTCTTCTCCTGCATTCATCAACCGTTCTAATTTTTTTGGAGTAACTCCTTCTTCGGGGTGGCCATAGGTATCGGTGGTTCTTGTTTTTACTTCAATAAAATGCAACACATTATCTCTCTCTGCAACAATATCAAGTTCAAAATAAGAATGCTTCCAGTTACGGTGTAAAAGAACAAAGCCCTGCCCCTCCAGCCATGCTGCAGCCATTTCTTCTCCCTGTCGGCCCGTTTCAAGATGCTTTGCCATAGTTCTAATGTAATGCATTCAGGCTTATCCACATACCTGTAAAACAGACTTTAATAATTGCTTTTCGGGAGGGGTTTTTAGTTACTTTTGCAACTCAAGAACAGCATTATGAAGTTTACAAAATCACTCGTTTTTACTTTACTGGCTTTGGTAGTTGTTGCAGCCTTGTACCGTATTCTGCCCAACCGTCCTTTAGGCTTTGCTCCGCAAATTGCAATGGCTCTGTTTGCAGGCTCTGTAATTAAGGACCGCAAATTTGCATTTGCCCTGCCCATCATCAGCATGTTCATCAGTGATGCATTGTATCAGTTGTTGTACAGCATCGGCCTTTCGTCTATCCAGGGTTTTTATGGCGGACAGTTAACTAACTATATTTTATTTGCCGGTTTAACGGTGATTGGTTTCTTCATCAACCAAAAGAAAGCATGGCAGATTGGGCTTGGTGCATTGGCCGGACCAACCGTTTACTTTTTTGTAAGTAATACATTGGTATGGGCCGCAGGCGGAGGTTATCATCATCCAAAAACAATGGATGGTTTGATGTTGACCTTAACCGATGGTATTCCTTTCTATTCAGGAAGCCTGTATGCAACGGCTGTATTTTGTACCATCTTCTTTGGCGGGTATGCATTGTTAACATCTAAAGAAATGAAAACAGCTAAAGTTTAAATAGCTCTTGTGATCTTATAAGAAAAGCTCCATCAATATTGATGGAGCTTTTTAGTTGAAACGCAAACTGGTCGGCACGGTTTTAACCCGTCAGACCAATTAGTCTTTGAAATTATTTTTCGTTTATACGTCTGACGGCCTAAGGGCCGTACCGACGAAGTCATCACACCTGAAATACGCCTGTTTTTAAATCATCTATCTCAGGATTTTGATTGGCTGCAGCAATACCTTCACTGATCACTTTTCTTGTTTCAATGGGATCAATAATTCCATCTACCCACAATCTGGCTGCGGCATAATAAGCAGTTGTCTGCTCATCATAACGGCCTTTGATCTCATCTAACAATTTCTTTTCTTCTTCTTCAGTTACTTGGGTATTCTTTGCTTTCATAGAAGCTACCTGAATCTGTAACAATGTTTTTGCAGCCTGCTCACCACCCATCACAGCGATCTTTGCAGTAGGCCATGCATAAATAAAACGTGGATCATAAGCTTTACCACACATGGCATAATTTCCTGCACCATACGAATTACCAATTACAATGGTGATCTTGGGCACCACACTATTGGCAACAGCGTTCACCAACTTTGCGCCATCTTTAATAATACCGCTGTGTTCGCTTCTGCTGCCCACCATAAAGCCTGTAACATCCTGCAGAAATACCAACGGAATTTTCTTTTGATTACAGTTGAGAATAAACCGTGCAGCTTTATCTGCACTGTCGTTATAAATCACTCCGCCCAATTGCATTTCATTTTTTTTATTCTTTACGATGAGACGCTGATTGGCAACAATACCAACTGCCCATCCATCAATACGTGCATAACCGCAAAGAATGGTTTTGCCATAATCCTGTTTAAACTGATCGAAGCTTGAAGTAAGAGAAGTTGAATCTGCATCAACAATCCGTTCAATTATATCCAGCATATCATAAGGTTTTCCATCGGCAGGAAACAGACCATACAATTCTTCCGGATTTTTTATTGGTGCTTTTGGAGCTGCACGGTTAAAGCCTGCATTTTTCTTTTGACCCAGTTTGCTCATCAGTTTTTTTACTTCGTCTAAACATTCCTGTTCGGTACTGAATTTATAATCGGCAATACCGGAAATTTCTGTGTGTGTTGCAGCTCCACCCAATGTTTCCGTATCAACATCTTCACCAATAGCTGCTTTTACTAAATATGGTCCTGCTAAATAAATAGAACCATTTCCTTCTACCATTAATGTTTCATCGCTCATAATGGGCAAATAAGCACCACCTGCAACACAGGCTCCCATCACAGCAGCAATTTGTGTAATACCCATTGCACTCATCTTTGCATTGTTGCGGAAGATGCGGCCGAAATGTTCTTTGTCGGGAAATATTTCATCCTGCATGGGAAGATAAACACCAGCACTATCCACCAGATAAATAATGGGCAAACGATTTTCCATGGCCATTTCCTGCAGGCGTAAATTCTTTTTTCCGGTGATGGGAAACCATGCACCTGCTTTTACTGTTTGATCATTAGCCACAATTACACATTGCCTTCCGCTAACATAACCAATACCTGCAACCGTTCCACCTGCGGGACAACCTCCCTGCTCTGCATACATCCCGAATCCTGCAAATGCCGCAATCTCAATAAACGGACTGTCGGCATCACGCAGGTATTCAATCCGCTCTCTGGCAGTGAGTTTGTTTTTCTCCCGTTGTTTTTCGATTGATTTTTTTCCGCCGCCCTCGTAAATTTTTTCCAGCTTTTTCCGTACATCAACGAGCAGCAGCTTCAACACATCTTCATTCTTATTAAATTGAACATCCATACAGCGTATATTTTTTTAAGCAAATCGTTGCTGCAAGATAAGGGCAAAATGGTTGATGGAAAAAGACAGGGTTTGTATGCTGATTCTGCATTTCTCAGGCAATCCCGCATAGACGTGACAAGTCGTGTAAGATGGCATTGTGTGATAGCCTTTGTTGCACCTGCCGTTATCAGGGAACCAACGCAAACCATTTATTGACATTCGCATTACGGCGGTCGGCTGCGCCAGACATCGCCTGTGAACGTTCAGGGAGAGACCCGGCGGCGAAGGAATCAAACCACTTGTAAATGAGATCGTAACTATTTGACTGTTCAATTAATGGCAACCAGTTATAACAAGTAAATGTGATAAAGAAATGGCCATTACTGTAAGGTATTTTTCGTTTAACCGGCATGTTGCTAATTTAATCACTAACAGCCTTTATTGCAAATGAAGGCTATTGCTCCTGTATTACGGCGAGTGCCTCAGCCCAACTCACAGCCCCTTCTGACACATCGCCTGAGAACGTTCCGGTTAGAGAGACTCGCTCCGGAAAGAGTGAACGTTCAGGGAGAGACCCGGCGGCGAAGGAATCTAATGTCATACCTCCCGCACGGGTAGATAAAGAAGCTGTAAAAATTTCGGGACTAAATGCAGCAGCAACAGGAGCAGCTGCTCCTGCGAGCGCACCAAGAAAAATTGCTGTACTAAAACCATCTACTAGTGAGTTGGTAAGCTTTGCCCTCATTATATCATCAATCTGATTTTGGGTTTTAAATGACCTCCATTGTCCATTATCTTCCTTCCCTGCCGAGTCTCCTGCATTTCTCAGGCGATGTGTCAGATGGCAAAGTGCGATAGCCTTTGTGGCACTCGCCGTCATCAGGTAACCAAAGCTAACCTATTTATTGACCTTCGCAATACGGCGAGTTCAAAAAAAGACAGCGCAAGATTAGAACTCGCCATAGGACTCTAATCCTTGTCGACTGAAAATTCACTTGCGCTGGCAGGTTGTTTTCTAAAGTTAGTTATTCACTTTTCAACAGCTTTCACAAAGAAAAAAGAAGCAAAAAGAAAGGAATAATAATAGTAGTAGTATTTTATATCAATCCTTCAGAAACAAATCTAAAGGTGCCACAGCCCCAACACACATAGCCATCTGACACATCGCCTGCGAACTACTATTGTTTATTCACTCGCTCCGGAATAAAATTACTACGGATAGCTGGTAGAGGAATCATTAAAAAAAACTTCATTACATTTTTGTATTATTAATTTATTGGCCCGCTTATACTCATAACACTTGGTACCTTTTCTTTTAATTAGTGAGTCTCCAATATGAATTAGCCCAATATGATCTTTATACGAGTAATCAAGAACGACCATACTCTTTTCATAGGAGCGCAATTTGACTTTATATACTCGGCTGTATTTATCAATTGATATAATAATACCTGAAAATGCTACCTTACTTTCAGCATTATCATTATAGATTTTAACAACTTTCATCACAAGGAGAATTGCAAGAAAAAAAGTTAAAATAACAAAAAATATTCTTTTTGAAGAAAGCATGCTATTTATCTTTTATTAAAAAGATCTAATAAATGAAAACTTTCAGAAGTAGTGCCAACATTTGCTCCACCTACAATTGGTGTGCCGGCGCCAATACCAGCTTCAAGCCCCACTTTTAATGTAAATGATGTTGGTCTTAATAAGCTTCTTTGTGAAAAATCATTGATACTGAATTCTACACCAAATGTTAGCCCCTGTTGGTGTTCTTGAGCTAAACTTATTCCTACAGTTTCATCATCATTCAAAGCCCGCCCTCGTTGTGTGTTTTCACCAACGACACATGAACTAAGTTTCTCTCTATTAAAACCCTTGCTGGTGAAAACACAAGCAAGGGCGATGGAATTCTAACATCAGCCGTTGGAACACCAACAGTGGCGAAGGGAAGGGGCAAAAAAGCGAGACACTTGCCTAGTGGGGCGGAGGTATAATGTGCCAATTAGAATTCTCTAAAAAATATTCCTCAGTTGTATCAAGCAAAATTTTTTTAAGCTGGTCGTCGCTTTTTTTCTTATAATAATTCGGTATATGATCAGTCCAATAAATTGATGATTGCTGATTAATCTTGACCTGAAACCATTCTGTAATATCTTTTCTAATATTTTTTCCTATTCCGTGGCCTATTCCGTCAATATATCCTTCAATGTATATTTTTAAAACCCGATAGTCAATAGCGTCCTCAGCTATAATCATTTTAGGTCTATTTCTTAATATATTTATCCAATCAGTTACTGTATTTGTTACTTGCATTGCAAACTATTTAACTGTTATTTGTTTTACTTGCTCAAATTTTTAGCCCCTGTTGCTGTTCTTGAGCTAAACTTATTCCTACAATTTCATCATCATTCAAAGCCCGCCGTCGTTGTGTGTTTTCACCAACGACACATGCGTTTGAATCATCTTAACAGAGTGGCTGTAAGATATTAAAAACAAATAAAACAGGACAGACTAAATAATTAATCTAATTATACAACAAAAGGCCCGCATTGCTGCGAACCTTAAAGCTTGTGGAGAGTATCGGGCGATACGACCTTCCGCTTACAAGCGGGACGCTCCAGCCAACTGAGCTTAATAATATAATCTAAAAAAC
>JAIEMP010000009.1 GCA_019752045.1 Chitinophagaceae bacterium
CTACGCCCAACAGGATGAGCTAGAACAATGATAAAATATTCTACTTTTAACCTGTACTAAAAGGGGGGAGCCTACAGTTCGTCTGCGCCTTAGTTTGTGTCTCACGAACCAATTGTTTTCCGGTTCGTGAGACACAAACCGGGGAGTTGATGTGAACTAAGAAAGAATAAAATATTAAATTCATTTTCGAATAACTCAAAAACAAAAACTATGAAATCAGGAACAATCGTAAAGACAAGCTTCATTTTAAGCTTTATCATTACTATTATTGGAGCATACTTGAAAATAACTCATTCAGAAGGAGCTGAAGTTTTACTGATTGCAGCAGTTATTACCTCTTTAACTTTTATAGTGTCTGCAATTTATGAAGTAAGAACTTCTAAGAGAATTAACAGTAGTGAAAAAACAATGTGGACGATTGCTTTTATTTTCATGAGTGGAATTGCTGGATTATTTTATCTTTTAAACAGCAGAAAAAGAATAGCTGAAAATATTTAAAACTCTGTACTTTTTTATTTCCTCTAAATATGTCTCCCATTAGTTGAAGTTGAACGTTTGAACAAATGCTGACGGGACATTGCGTAAACAAACATTTAAAAATTCTATTTCGATTTAATCAAAGAATCTTCCGCTCATACACACTTACATCCGAACCTTCGGCTACAAATAATGAATCGGGCTGTTGATGATTTAAAAACGAAAAATCATTGCCGTATAATTTTCCAAAATCAATTTGGTACGAAAAATCATGAACGGGATAAATATTCCAACGGGGGTGTTCTACACGATACTCTCCTGTCCTTGATCCCGGTAAGGATGTATAACCCCAGTAATGTTCAAAAATAAATTCTTCTTTACTGTCTTTTATAATGGGTTGTGTATGCACAGCTGTTTCAACCTGTATGCTATACTCAAATTGTTTGCCCCATTGAAATTGCAGAGAACGTTTACTGTTCAATTCAACCTTACTCTTCATAGGTGAATATGCATATTGTTCCTGATAAATCAGTTGAGCCACCCATGTGATCATACGTTTTGGAACAAGCTCACTGATAAAAACAACACCCCGCTTGTATTCGCCGTTCTCTTTATAACGGACATAAAACCGCAGATTGATTTCTTCGAAATTTTTATGAAACGGGAAACCAATCCCTTTTACTTTGGTATTGAGAAAATGAAATGCCACAAAACTTGCATAACAGTTGCCTTCAAACACATCGAGCTCAACACCTATAGGCAGATGAGGTTTCAGCACTTGCTCAGGCACCACAAAATTCATCATCACTAAATTTCGCCACTCAGCTGTAAGAAAAGCTTTCATCATATTATTTTTTAGGAGCTCTGTAAAATTCTTTAAATATCAACCGCAGACTCTGATCATAAGTAACATAATTGTATAACCAGTTGGTAAAAACAAAAAACTTATTCTTTACACCAAGGATCAGCATCAGGTGTAATCCCATCCAGATAAGCCACGCAAAAAAACCACCAAAATGCAGCTTGGGATTTGGCACATCAACCACTGCGAGGTTACGGCCAACAGTTGCCATAGCACCTTTGTCTTTATAGCTAAATTCTTTCAGTGCATTTCCTTTTTGTAGCCGTTTTAAATTTTCTGCCAGCAATGTAGCCTGTTGCATGGCAACCGGTGCGACCTGCGGATGACCATTCTTAAACGCTTCTTCTTCCATGTAAGCAATATCACCAATGGCAAATTCATTGTTGAGTCCTTGCACAAAATTGAATGCATCTACTTTAATCCGATTGCCTCTTGCAATTAAAGAGGGATCAATACCTCCGGGAACATTTCCTTTAATGCCCGCCGCCCAGATCACTAAAGACGAACGAATAGTTGTACCATCTTTTAACGAAACTGTGTTGCCGTCATAATTTTCGAGCATGGCATTTGTCATAACGGTTACACCTAAGCGTTGCAAATAGTTTAAACTATCTGCACTGCTTTGTTCACTCATAGCTGCCAGAGTTTTTCCTGTTCCTTCTAACAAATAAATATTCATCTTGTTAAAATCAAGTTCAGGATAATCTTTCGGCAGAACATATTTTTTCATTTCTGCAATTGCGCCACTTAACTCAACACCTGTCGGGCCACCGCCAACAACAACAATGTTCATTAATTGTTGCAGCGTTTCCGGATCATCCGTATGCATTGCATCTTCAAAATTATGGATGAGCTTATGCCGCAACTGCAATGCTTCCACTGTCGACTTCATTGGAAAAGCATGTTGCTCTAAATCTTTATTGTTGAAGAAATTGGTTGTAGCACCTGTAGCAATCACCAGATAATCGTAAGTGTACAAGTCTTCGTTTGTTGTGACTGTTTTGCTTGCCGTATCTATACCGGTCACCTCTCCCATCCGAATATGTACATTCTTGCTTTTTTGAAATGCTTTACGTAAGGGGAATGAAATATTCGATGCATCCAGACCCGCTGTAGCCACCTGATAAAACAAGGGTTGGAACTGATGATAATTGTATTGATCAATGATAGTGATGTCGAAACCGGGTTTGTTGCTGAGTAATCTGGCTAAACGTAAACCTCCAAATCCGGCACCGAGTATAATGAGTTTCATTTGTTTATTGATTGAGATCACAAATTTACATAATTTTCAGTATTTATTGAAAACATTAGAAATTTAAATTGCTTCCTTTTTTTAGACGTAACACGTATCTTTAAAATAAATTAACACGTGTATGACTACAAAACTCACGTTAACACTTGAAGAAAAAGTGATCAACTCAGCTAAAAAATATGCATCCCGAAGAGGCAAAAGCCTTTCAAAAATTGTGGAAGGATATCTCAAAACCATTTCCCAGAACGATGTTTCAGAAAAAAAGCTTTTGCCAAAAGTGGCCAGATTAAAAGGCGTTATTCAGTTACCAGAAGAGTTTGACTATAAAAAGGAACTTGGAAAAGCATTAGCTGAAAAATACAAGGGATCATGAACCTGTTTATAGATACCAATGTGCTGATTGATTATCTGGCCGATCGTCAACCATTTGCTGAACAAGCAGCTGAGATCTTTAATTGTGCAGAGCTTGGCTTAATTTCTATTCATATCTCCGCGGTTTCATACAACAACATTTATTACATCCTCAAACGATCTTTAACGCATACCGCTACCATTAAAATTTTAGATGAGATTACCGAAATGGTTCAAATTGCTGAAGTAAATGATGTGGTGATAAAAAAATCATTGAAGTCAAATTTCAAAGACTTTGAAGATGCAATACAGTACAACAGTGCACTACTTGTTCCAAAGCTAAAAGCAATTGTATCAAGAAATATCAAAGACTTTAAGCATTCAACTGTTGCCGTTCTATCTCCAACAGAGCTGTTAGCATTAATCAATTCAGAAAAATAAAAGCAGGAAATCAGGATCTGCCCACGCCTCGTGGACTGATCCAATTAGGTGGGATAATCTCATTACAATTTTAAGTATTTAATGAAAATATTAGAAAAATATTATTCTAAACTGATCTAATCACTTCTTACATTAGTTCTATCAAATTATTATTGCTTATGAAAAAGGCTCTTTTATTGATTTGTACTTTTCTCCTCATTCTTCTTGCCTGTACAACTGAAAAAAAGCACTCTTTTTTAACAACAGATAATATTCGCTCACAAACATTCAACATTAACCCTACAAAAGAAAACAGGATTGTTGGAATACGTGGCGGCAGCTTTACTATTCCTGCTGGGGCGTTTGATGGAACAGAGTCGGTTGTTATTGAACTGAAAGAAGTATACGCACCTATTGAAATATTAGCAGCCGGTTTAACAACCGAATCTAATGGTGAGTTATTAGAAAGTGGAGGTATGTTTTACATCAATGCAAAAAGAGATGGCAAAGTACTTGAGCTGAAAAAAGAAATTAAGGGCTCAATACCCGCAGATTATATCAACGATTCAATGAAATTATTTAAAGGTGAAGTTGAAGAAAATGAAAATGTGAATTGGATTGATCCTGTTCCGCTCTACAGTCAACCCGATTCGAATAAAATCTGTATCGAAGCTGGCAAGCAACTGTTTCAAACGAATTGCACTTCATGTCATGATATTTTTAAAAAGTTAACCGGCCCTGCTTTAGCAAATACAGATAAAAAATATACAAGACAGGATTATTACAAATTAATAAGAAACCCTGCTGCGTTTGGGAAAGAAAATGATTATTTCGCTTGCGAGATAAAAGCATATAGTGGGGTTTTGATGACGGGCTTTCCTGATTTACATGATCAGGAAATTGACTGTATGATCGAATATATCAACAATGAAGCTCAAAAAAGACCTGATCTTATAATTGAAACAGACAGCAGTTTTTGGGGAAGCGAAGGATGTAATGTGAAAGATGTGTCTACCAATTTTCCCTGTGGATTGAGGAAAATTTATATCGACACGGTTCCAAAAACAATTGATTTCAACTTGCCTTCCCTGCATGATGAAGCCGGCAAAGATATAACAGATGATTCGCTGTATAAACCAACTGACGAGTTAGAAGATCGTATGCGCAGAGGTTTTGGCGACTACACTCCAACAACCGAAAACGATCGCTACTCCTTCAGCATCAAAACACTTGGATGGTTTAATATTGATGCATACTATCAGCCATTAAAGGGAACAAGCATTGTTGATCTATTTGTTGATACAGATTTCGAAGAAGAAGAAAAGCTGGAAATTCATGTATTCCTTCCGGCAAAAAAATTATTAACTGTTGGCGTTTACCATGCAGAAGACGGACTTTTTCATTTCGAAAAATATAAAGGTCAAATTCCTATGTATTTAAATGACAAAGCTGTTGTGTTTGCTGTTACTTCCATTGGAAAAAAACTGTATTATGGAATCAGTTCATTTAAAGTAAAGAAAACCCAAACAATTAAACTTAAAATAAAAGAAACCGACGAAGAGACGCTGGATAAGGCTTTTCGAAAAATGAATATTGACGGTATTGATCTTGACGTTATCACCAAAAAAGAAATCGTTGTAGAAATTCCTTGCAATGATTCAACACATTCACCCAAATGATCTACCGCTGTGGTTACAGTACTCACCAACCACTGTTCTCTATACAAGAAAATTATAAAACTATTTTTAGTTTGCTTTTCAGAATATCAATTTCACTCTTTCAAAAAGTGTGGCTAAAGCCGGTACATATAAAACACATAACCCCGGCCTTAAGACCGGGGTTATGTTCAAGAATGATAAAGGCTTTAGCCATGATTAATAAACTCAATACACCATCCGCACCTTAATGGTTTCTTTTACTTCTTTCAACAATTCAACTGCCTTCTTTGAAAGACTGCGATCAACATCCAGTACCACATAACCAATTTGGTCGTTAGTTTTTAAATACTGACCAACAATGTTGATGTTGTGTTTGCTTAACTGTGTATTGATCTGACTCAACACACCCGGTACATTTTTATGAATATGCAAAATGCGATGTGTGCCTTCCTGCATGGGCAATGCCAGTTCAGGGACAGTGTGCGATCCGATAGTGATTCCTTTTTCAAGGTATTGCACCAGCTTGTTGCTGACATCTTCACCAATATTCTGTTGTGCTTCTTCTGTGCTTCCGCCAATATGCGGTGTTAAAATTACATTAGGTAAATCCTGTAACGGTGTTTGAAAACGATCACCGTTTTTTTCAGGCTCCCATGGAAACACATCAATGGCAGCACCTGAAAGATGTTTATCTACAAGTGCCAACCGCAATGCATCCAAATCAACCACCTCTCCCCTTGCATAATTTAACAGGATGGCTCCTTTTTTAAACTGCTTCAGTGTGGTTTTATTAATCAGGTTTTTTGTTTGACTGGTTTCTGGTACATGCAGCGTAACAATATCAGCTTTACGTAACAGGTCTTTTAAATGTTTACACTGTACAGCATTTCCCAACGGAAGTTTTGTTACCACATCATAATACATCACTTTCATACCAATGGCTTCGGCCAATACACTTACCTGGCTCCCGATATTACCGTAACCGATAATGCCCAATGTTTTTCCACGCAGTTCATAACTTCCTTTGGCATCTTTGTTCCAGATACCTTCATGTGCCGCTTTGTTTTTATCAATAATTCGGCGGATCAGTAAAATGCTTAGTCCAATCACCAGCTCTGCCACACTGCGTGTATTGCTGTATGGCGCATTCATCACCACCACACCTTTTGCAGTAGCTGCTTTTAAATTCACCTGATTTACACCAATACAAAAACAACCGATGGCCTGCAGTTTATTGGCTGCCTCCAAAACTTTTTGTGTGATTTGTGTTTTTGAACGGATGCCAAGCAGGTGTACATCTTTAATTTCTTTGATGAGTTCTTCCTCACTCAACGCACCGTTTAATTTTTTTACGCTTGCATACCCATTGTCTTTTATATGCTGCACTGCTGTTTCACTGATATTTTCCAGCAGCAGAATATTGATCTTTTCTTTGGGATAACTCGTAGTCTTTTTTTCTGCCATATATTATTGAATGTCTTAATATTGCAGCACAAATATAGTTGACCAAACCTCAACGGAAAAACCAAGATATGATCTTATTCAGGAAACGAACGTTCCTTATTTTATATGCAGCAGCTCTTACAGGCTGCGGTTCATCGGCCGATCAGCCTGCTGTGTATGGAGAGTCCTTATTGATTCAACAGAAAAAGACGTCAACCATTTCTCAAAAAGAAAAAGAAAGACTCACAAAAATTGTTGCCGGTTTTTATGATACAACACTTGGCAATACCGGTTTTAACGGGGCCTTTCTTGTTGCAAAAGCCGGCAATATTATTTTTGAGAAATACGCAGGCAGTGCACATCTCGGCAAACAGGATACTATTCTTGCATCTACTCCTTTTCATATTGCATCCACCACCAAAACATTTACAGCAATGGCTGTGCTGAAATTGGTAGAAGAGGGAAAATTACAACTCACTGATTCTTTACAAAAATTTTTTCCTCAATTTCCTTATCCGGGTATGACGGTGAAGATGCTTTTATCGCAACGCAGCGGCATACCCAATTATGGATATTATCTGGAAAAAATTAAATGGAACAAGGATGTAAAGTTGACCAATGCAGATGTACTCTCAACATTGATTGAATTTAAACCCGATCTGCAAAACACTCCCAACAAACGTTTCAATTATTGTAATACCAATTTTGTATTGCTGGCTTTGATCATTGAAAAGGTTTCAGGAAAATCTTATGCCGATTACCTGCAGCAAACTTTTTTTACACCGCTACAGATGACGCATACAAATCTGTTTAACCGGAATGATTCTGCAACCGTAACTCCTTCTTATATGTGGAATGGCATACAGGAAGCATTTACTCATCTTGATCTTACTTATGGCGATAAAAATATTTACAGTACTGTTACTGATCTGTTGAAATGGGATCAGGCATTGTATGGCACAGAGTTGTTTCAACAGTCAACACTCGATTCGGCCTTTCAACCGTACAGTTTTGAAAAACCGGGCATTCATAATTACGGACTGGGCTGGAGAATGTATACATTGCCCAATGATAAAAAGATCATTTATCATAACGGATGGTGGCATGGCAACAATGCAACATTTTACCGTGTCATCAGCGATTCAATTACCATCATCATCCTGGGAAATAAATTTAACCGCAACATTTATCGTGTAAAGCCACTCATTGAAGCACTTACTCCGCTGCGGTTCAGTTACGATGAGGCACAGGATTAGTGTGATGGTTGTACACTTGGTGCAACCAAAGTTTGTACCACAAAGAACACAAAGGAGGCGAAAAGAACACAAGGCATTTTACATGATAACTTACAAGATGGCTATCAAAATCTAAACCCCATCGGGGTGAATATGTCAGTAGAAAAAATCAAACAACAAGGTTTGAGCTCCGTAGGAGCGGCATATAAAAAATGCTAATCAGGAAACCGGTGTTTTCTGTTGGGCAACAGATTTTCTCTGCTCCATTCAATTTTCTGCAAAAAAGGTTTGCGGCGAACCCGGCAATCTGCAAGTAAACAATGCTCACAGCTTAATTCAATACAAGGATCAGTATGGATAAAAAACTCAATGCTCCCTTTTTGAAACTGTTCGTTCAACATTTGATCCATTGCTGTTATTTCTGCATGTACCTGATCTAAAGAATAATAATAAGGCATGGTAACATGACAATCCACATGATAAAAGTGACCATAGCGTTGTACCCGTAGATTGTGCATATCAATCCATGCAGGTTGGCGATGTTGTTTTAAAATGTTCACCAGTTCATCCACTATTTTCATATCCACTTCATCCATCAATCCACGGACAGATTTGTTCATGAGTTTAAATCCGGTAAAAATAATTACTGCTGCAGCAATGGCCGATGCCAGTGGGTCTATCCAGGTGTAGCCGGTAAAAAGAATCAGTACAATTGCAACAATAACAGCAATGCTGGTATAGCTGTCGGTTAAGATATGCTTGCCGTTACCGGTTAATGTAAGATTATTCAATTGTTTTCCTTTCTGCAGCAAAAAATAACCCAGTAAAAAATTGGCCAACCCACCTGCTGCGGTAAGCCACGCCCCCGTACCTAACTGATGCACAGGAATAGGGTTAAAAAAGTAAAGTCCTGCCTGTATCAAAATACCAAACCCTGCAATAAGGACCATGGCACCTTCAAAACCAATGGATAAAAATTCAATCTTTCCATGACCATACGGGTGTTCCGTATCTCTCGGTTTATTTGATAAATAAATACTGTACCATGCAAAGGCAGATGCCACCACATTAATGATGGACTCCAATGCATCAGAAAGGATGAGTAAAGAATGAGTAAGGAAATAAGCGACAAACTTTACAAGGCATATTACTGTGCTGATGATAAAAGAGAGGCGTATAAACGAAAATTCCTTTTTATTCAAAACTGAATTGATTTGCGGAACGAATATATCACTCTTTACCTGTTTACCACTGCACAACCGCAAGACAGTAAAAACCATTTATCATCCTAATTTCTTTACTCAACACAAAATGCAGCTTGCGTGAGAAACAAATTGTCTTTTTTTAGTCATTATTTCCTAATTTGCTTCGACCAAACTTAATCATGATTATGAGAAAAATTCAACGCTTGCTTGCTGCATTGTTCTGTATGCTCATCAGCATAGCAGCCACTGCACAGGATCAAACAATCAGTGGTGTCATCCGTGATGCTGCAGATAATTCCCCACTCCCAGGTGTATCTATCAGGATCAAAGGTTCCAGAACAGGTACAACAACTGCCGCCAACGGATCATACAGTATAAAAGCTAAAAAAGGACAAATACTTGTTTTCTCCTTTCTGGGTTTTAAATCTGTTGAGGTAACTGTCGGTGATAATACCTCTGTTAATCTCAATTTAACTGAGTCTGCCGACAGGCAGGAACTCAGTGAAGTAGTGGTAACAGCGATGGACATTAAGAAAAACCCCCGTGAATTAGGTTACGCTGTTCAAGGAGCTACAGGTAAAGAAATTCAGGAAACCCAGCGTGAAAATTTTGTAAACGCATTGCAGGGCCGTATTGCCGGATTAACCATCACTCCAACAAATGGTATTGCGGGAGCTTCTTCCAGTATTGTATTACGTGGTTTTAACTCCTTATCATTGAGCAATGAACCTTTATTTGTTGTTGACGGGATTATTCTTGACAACCAAACCATTAACGAAACAAGTAACCAAGGAGCGCTTTTAGGATTAGCAAGTGACAGGCCTAACCGTACAAATGACTATCAAAACCGTATTGCAGATATAAATCCAAATGACATAGAATCCATTACTGTATTAAAAGGTCCTGAAGCCACCGCTCTTTATGGAAGCCAGGCAAGCTCAGGAGCTATTATTATTACAACAAAGAAAGGTGCAAATAATCAGGGGAAAATGAAAATCTCGTATGATAACAGTTTCAGATTTTCTGAAATAACCCGCTTCCCATCAATTACCGATAAGTTTTTAGCTGGTAATAACGGTACAGAAGACCGGATTTTTACCTACTATGGGCCTCAGAATCCCAATCCAAATGCATCATTAGTGTATAGAAATATTGATGCTTTTTTCAGAACAGGTTTTGCACAAACACATAATTTAAGTGCTGAGTATGGAAAAAAGAATACTAGTTTTCGTTTATCAGGCTCCTATCTTGATCAGGAAGGCTCCGTTCCGTATAACCAGTTTACACGTTATAATCTTCGGTTAACGAACAATACAAAGATTGGCAAGTATGTTGAGATTTCTCCTTCCATAGCATATACCTATTCAAATAATACAAAACCAATCAGAGGAGCAAATGGCTACCTTAACAATTTGATGGTTTGGCCAACACAGTTTGACATATCAAATTTTGAAACATCAACCGGAGATAAGTTATTGATTTATACAACTGACCCAAACGCTGAAATTGACAACCCGATCTGGAATGCAAAAAACAGTAACTCTAAGGAACAAACAGGTCGTTATATTGCTTCAATGGGAGTTAATATTAATCCTGCAAAATGGATTTCTATACAAGGTCGTTTTGGATATGATACTTATAGAACTACCGGAAGTGTTTTTTTACACCCAAAGTCAAGATTGACGAACAATTCTTTACTTGGATCGCTTGATAATTATTACAGAAACTATTACGGATATAATCATACAATAAATGCAACTTTTAAAAAGTCAATTGGCAAATTTAATGGGCGTTTGATGATTGGTACAATGTGGCAGGATTATAAAACCGAGATGTATGCCGTTACAGGTAATAGAATAAGTGATTTTAATAGAAGAGACAGCAACAATACAGATCCTATTACCAGGCGTCGTTTAAACAGAGCAGTTTTATTTGGAGACTATAACTATGTTTTAAACCGGCAGCTGGCAAATTTTGGCGAAGCACAAATTAGTTATGACAATAAGATCTACTTAACCTATTCGCACAGATTTGAAACGGCTTCTATTTTACCTGAAAAAAGCCGAAATTATAATTATCCCGGTGCCAGTTTAAGCATGATCATGACCGATATCATCCCGGGATTAAGAAACGAAAAAGGGCTGAAATACTGGAAGCTGAGAGGATCTTATGCTCAAACGGCACGACTGAGCGCACCATACTCCAACCAGGCGGTATATAATGCTGTAACAAGTAGTGGCAATGGCTTCGCATTGGGCTTTGATAATTTTAATCCTGATCTTTTTCCCGAAAGACAGCAAACATTTGAAATTGGCTCTGAATTTCGTTTTCTCAAAGAGCGTTTAACAGTGGATGTTACTTATTATAATACACTGGTTAAAGACCAGATTACAGAAAAATTCAGAACAAGCTATGCAACCGGTTATGTACTGTCTACATTTAACACCGCAACTACAAGAAACGAAGGTGTTGAAGTTGTATTAACAGCTAAACCAATTCAGAACAGAAACTTCTCCTGGAATATGACAGTGAATTTTAATAAAATGTGGAATATCATTTTATCGTTGCCTGATCATATACGCAATGCAGACTTTTATATTTCAGATACATGGCTGGTGGGCAATATGCGTGCTGGTGTTAAACAAGGTTATCCAACAACAACCCTTACCGGTTTTGGATATGCCCGGAATAACAAAGGCGACATTCTTATAAACCCGGGTACAGGTTTGCCCATTATTAACCAAGACTTTTTAATCAGAGGAGACCGTAACCCTGATTTTACAACTGGTATTTTAAACTCATTGCGTTATAAAAATGTAAGCCTCTCCTTTTTGTGGGATCTGAAAGTAGGTGGTGATATTTTTAACGGTACAGATTTGTTCCTTACCCAGGCGGGCAGAAGTATAAGAACAGAAGACAGGCTGGTACCAAGAGTGATCAAAGGAGTGTTACAGGATGGCTTAGAAAACAGCGCCAACCCCACAAGAAATAATATTACGGTTACTCCTTATTATCAACAAGCTTATTATACCACATCAATGCCTGAAGAAGAGTTCATTGAAAGAAATATTAACTGGCTCAGGTTAAGGGATGTTACACTCAATTATACATTCCCTACCGGAATTTTAAGTAAGCAGAAATTATTTAAAACCCTGAGTGCATTTATAACCTGTAACGACCTTGTATTAATTACAAACTATACCGGAGCTGATCCGGCTGTGAATGGTAATACTGCAGGTACAAGAGGAGTTGGTGCCTTTGGTTTTGATTATGGCAATCCTGCTATTCCGGTTAGCATTAATATTGGGCTCAGAACATCCTTTTAATTTTTTTAAATTAAGGTTATGCAAAACATAAATAAATATTTCATTCTTACATTATTGCTTACAGGCATGTTTACATCCTGTAAGAAAAAAATACAGGAAGCCTATCTTAATCCAAATGCTCCAACAGAGGTAGCCGTTGAAGTTGCCCTCCCTCCAATCATCTCTTCTATGATTGGGAACAGTGCAGGACACGGAGCAATTAATGATGCAAGGTTTGCCGGTTCTTACGTACAGTATTGGGGCAACTCAGTGCAGTCTACAGTAGAAAATTCACAATCACAGTACGATCGTATGGGTGGTACAAGTGGTGCAAGTGATAATGCTGCTTCTCAATGGCGTTCTCATTACTACGATATTGGCCAGAACTGTATGAATATGATTGCAAAAGCAAAAGCAGAAGAAAAATGGGATTATGTTGGAGTTGGTCAGGCCATTTTTGCCTGGAGCTGGTTGCAGTTAACAGACTATCATGGTGAGGTTATTCTAAAGCAGGCATTTGATGTTCAACGGTTCACATTCAATTTCGATAAAGAGGAAGATGTATACCTGTTTGTAAGAAATTTATGTAAAGAAGCCTTGGTTAATTTAAATAAAACCGGTGGTGCTGTTAGCCAGGCCAATCTTGCAAAAGGGGATGCATTTCTCTATAACGGCGATGTAAACAAATGGAAGAAATTTGTAAATGCAGTTCTAGCCCGCACCTATCTGCACCTTTCAAACAAATCGAATTTTGTTTCTCAATATGCAGATTCGGTTATCTATTATGCAGATCGCTCTGTTATTACAAATGCTGATAACCCTTATGTAAAATTTTTAGCTACCGGCATCAGTGCTAACTCCAACTTTTATGGCCCTTTCAGAAACAACATAAGCGGATTAAGACAAGGAAAATATATAGCCGATATTATGTCTGGCAGATTACCAGTCTTTAGTGGTGTTGCTGATCCCCGTGCATGGTATATTCTCAAAAGAAATCTGAACAACACATTTTTAGGTGTTCCGGTTTACAGAGGTGTAGCGGGTATTTCATCTGCAAATGATCGTCCGCTTAATTTTTGGGGCGGCCCAAGTGCTTCCACACTTGCTCCTGTTCTTGATACAGGCTGCACTTATATTTTCCGTAATGCGGCCCCAATGCCTGTTCTTACAGCATCGGAAGTTTTATTCATGAAAGCGGAAGCTGCCTATAGAAAAGGAGATAAAAATACAGCACTTACTGCTTATACCGATGCTATCAGAGCAAGTTTTGATATGCTGATGAACGACTACCCACAAAATATTATTGCAGGAAGACAATTAACTACTGCAATGCGTGATGCATTTGTTGCAAACGTTAATGTTGTTCCTACTGCAGCTAACTTAACGCTATCTCATATAATGATGCAAAAGTATGTTTCTTTGTTTGGGTATGGCGCACTGGAAACATGGGTGGATATGCGACGTTATCATTATACAGATGGGGATGAAAACAGTTTACAGGTTTACAGAGGATTTGCTCCTCCATCAGGAACAGATTTATATCCAAACAATAACAACAAGCTCGTTTATCGTGTACGTTACCGTTATAATTCTGAATATGTGTGGAATCTGGATGAAATAAAACGTTTAGGGGCCGATGCTATTGACTGGCATACAAAAGAAACCTGGTTTTCAAAACCATAAAAAATATTAACAACATGAAACTATACTATATTTTAGTTGTATTTATCTGCCTTTCAGCATTGGCTTGCGAAAAAAAGGTAAATTATAATGCAGACATTACATATACTGATGCGGGCAACTTTACTTATGTAAAATTCATCAATGCATATCCATATGCCACGCCGAGTTTTGCCTCACCTGCAAATGGCCCTACTGTTCAACTGGCTTATAATGGAATTCAGTTTTCAGCAACACCAATTGCATTGGGCGGGTCTTACCCAACAAGTCCCGGTTATGCTTCAGTTGACAGGGGTATTGCTGCATTAGATATGTTTGTGAGAATGTCAACAGGAATACCTCCAGCCACAGTAAGAGATTCTTTTCTCTTTTCATCAATAGTACCCTTTGCAAAAGGAAAATATTATTCCTATTTCTTTGCAGATTCTATTAACAACAGCAACAGACGGGTGCTTGTAACAGAAGACGATATCAGGGAGCCTGGTGGTCGTAGTTTATACAGAATGAGATTTGTAAATTTATTGGCAAATATGCCATCAGGTACCCCAACACTTGATCTTTATTCAGCAAGAAGTCAAACGGTTATTTTCTCCGGCATTCCCGCCAGAGGCGTGACTCCTTTTATTGAATTACCTGTACAGGGACTTAATACTCCCGACACTTTGCAGATACGTTATGCAGGCAGCCCTACAGCAATTGCAACATTAAATACTGTTGCGCTGCAGGGGCAAATTTCTTTTACAGTTTTTGCCAGAGGTATGGTTGGTGCAACAGGAACAAGAGCACCGGCAATTTCAACTTACAGAAACCGCTAATACCTCATTGTTTCCATTATCAACAAACCCTTTCTAAAAAAGAAAGGGTTTGTTGTATTTTGTACCTGCAATCATTATGAAGTATATTTTAGTATTCTCTTTTCACATCATTTTTTGTACTGTAGTTACAGCTCAAAAAAACGACACAGCCCTTGCAAGACTGATCGTAAATCTCCGACATTTTTACGAGCTCAACCCATTTGAAAAAAGTTTACTGCAAACCGACAAGTCTTTTTATCAACCGGGAGAAGCTCTCTGGTTTTCAACAAGACTAACGTTGCGTGAAACGCCATCTACTCTAAGTAAAATTGTTTACACAGACATAAGTGATGAATATGGTACGATTTATCATAAGGGTATGTGGAAAGCTGAAAACGGGTATGCAAACGGCAATTTTTACTTACCAGATACTTTAAAAACAGGAATCTATCGTATTCGCAGTTATTCTCTCTGGATGCTGAATCAACCCGCAACAATAAGCGAACAGTATTTTTTTGTGTTAGGAAAAAAAGACCTGAGTAAATCATTTGTTGCTGCTGCAGCAAAGTTCAACGTATTATTTTTTCCCGAAGGAGGTCAGTTAGTTGCCGGAATCAGTAATAAGGTTGCTTTTCAATTAACAGGGGAAGATGGCTTACCAGTACAGCAAGTATCTGCCCTGAAAATAACTGATGCTGAGGAACAAACGATTATTGCCTCCCCTTTCTTTCAGAATGGTGTTGGTTTTTTTGAGTTTGTTCCGGAGAAAAAAAAATTATACCTGTTAAAAATTAAAAAGAATCTAAATGTTACAGAAAATTTTCAATTACCAGCTGCGGCAGATGATGGTATTGTTTTGAAAGTAAACAATCTGTCCCCTACTAAACTTTTCATTGGTACTGAAGCAACAGAAACATTTATCAATAAACACAAAAAAATAATCATCCTTGTGCAACAGGATGGCAAAGTAGCCTATATAAATGAATTTAACCTGGAAGATCAGCAAAATGCAACTGTAATCAACAAAAAAAATCTTGCTAACGGGCTGGTGCATGTTACAGCCTTTGATGAAAAGCTAAACCCTCTTGCAGAAAGATGGATACTGAATGAACAAAGCCAGTTATCGAAACTTACTTTAACTACATCCGCTGCAAATGCACAGCCAAAAGCAGTCAATACATTTGAATTGCATTTTACCGGAACAGATACACCGCATTTATCCTTATCTGTTATACCAGCCGATTTGCCCATGCCTGGTTTTGTGTACCCAATCAATGCTGAGAATTATTTCTATCTTCAATCAAATTTAAAGCAACCCCGATTTAGCCTAAGCTGGAATACAATACCAGACAGTTTAAGAAGTCTTTATCTCGATGCCATATCACTTATGCTGCATTCACAAGGCTTTAGCTGGGATTTGATCCGCTCAGACAAACAATCAGCTTTGAACTACTATTTTGAAACAGGTATTTCAATCAGGGGTATGGTTGTAAAAGAGAAAGAAACTGCTGCTTTTGATTCAAGCAGTATCAGCATCATCACAAAAGGGGAAGATTCAACAACAATCATCTCAACTGCTAAAGTGAACAGTAAAGGATTTTTTGCAGTAAATGACCTCGATTTCTGGAAAAGAGCAACTGTTTACCTGCAAGGGGTAACAAAAGAAAAAAAGAAGCGTAAAATATCTTTTAGCCTGCAGCCTTCATATATTGACACATTATCAAAAATTTCAACGCCTTTTTTACTTAAACCAAAACTACTGGAAGAGAAAATAATCAGCCAGCAACAGGCAGATTTCATCAAAAACTACAGTGCATCAAACCTCGGAAAGGAGTTGACTGAAATTGTAATCAAAGGAAAGAAAACCTCTAAAGAAGATTCTTTAAGTAAGCAGTATTCTTCAGAATTGTTCAGAAACAGTGATTTCGTTGTTGTACCAAATGAAAACTTCAGCTATGCCAGTGTTTGGCAATTACTACAGGAATCTATCCCGGGCTTATATGTTTCAAGTGCTACTGCTAATGAGCCGATGGTTTCATTCAGCCGTTACACACTATCAAACGACAGAGTAGCGAATGGAGATGGATCAGCTAATTCCGTAACCGCTGTTCCGGTTGCTTTCTTCCTGAATGAAATCCCTATTGAAGTATGGGAAGTCTCTATGATCAACCCTGCAGATATTGCTTTGATCAAAGCAAACCGTTCAGCAAATGTTCTTATTGGATCTTTTGCAGCGGCAGCCGGAGCCGAAGGCAGTATCATGATCTATACAAAAAAAAATACAGGAACAAAACTTGGGTTTGAAGCATCACCTCTTACCGGTTACTCTTTTTCAGGAACATTTATTTCACCTGATTTCTCCAGAACCGAATTAAAAAATACCGAAGACCGTCGCACTACCCTGCTTTGGCAACCACATGTAAAATTTGATAGCAAAGGAAAAGCTACCATTCAGTTTTACAATAACGATTACACAAAGAAATTTAAAGTTGTGGTACAGGGAATAGATAAGAGCGGCAATTTGTTTTATCTGGAAAAAACAATAGAGTAAAAACAACTTTGCCAAAGTTGTGAAAGTCTGTTTGAATATAATCAAGCAGCAACAACTTTGGCAAAGTATATTCGCACAAAGAAATTTAAGGTAGTAGTATAGGGAATAGATAAGAGTGGCAACTTGTATTATCTGGAAAAAATAATAGAGTAAAAACAACTTTGCCAAAGTTGTGAAAGTCTGTTTGACTACAATCAGGCAGCAACAACTTTGGCAAAGTTTACTTTAAAAGAATACTGCATTACACAGCATCAGCTTTCCATTTTCCCAGAAATTACGGAACATAATATCATCTGTAATATAAACAACTGAACCTCGGCCAATCGGTTGCTCGCCAAATAACAACCCATCTTTTAAACGGTCTTTCAATTTAGAACCAACAAAACCTGCAAGCTGTCCTTCTTTTTTAACAACGCCTACATTCCAACCTGCACCGGGTGTAAAGAACTCGTAAATATTGTCATCCATCTTTAATGTATAGTAATGGCCGGGATAACCAAAAGCAAGCGGATGTGTATTGTCCAGTTCCACTTTATAAATAGAGCCGGGTGTAATATTTCTTACAAAATCCCGTTCACGGTTTTCAAATGATTTCAATGGATCGTATGGGTCCTTACTTTTTTCCTCTTCTGTTTTCTTTGATTTTAATCCCCAATCCAAACGAGCAAAAGATGCCACAGCAGATTCCAATGCAATTACCTTTCCGCCTTTGCTGATCCAGTCTTTCAGCTGATCGGCAGCTGCTTTATCATTCAGGAAACGATAGTTGCCATCGGGCATAATGATTACATCTGTTTCCTGCCAGTTAATACGGGCAACATCGTTCAGGTTCACTAATGAAACAGGATAGTCCAGTTGCTTATCAAAGAAATGCCAGATCTCTCCTGCTGCATTTCCATTAATGTTCTCACCTGTTAACAACACTACTTTTTTCAACTTAAACGGATGTACAACATCACTTCCAAAATCGCCACCGTTATCTACAAAACCTGTTGACACAGAATAAGCTTTTACATTCGCTGCATTGGCAGCATCAGCAACATGTTTCCATAAATTTGTTCCTGCTGATTGATTACTTGTCTTCATCACAATCACTGAACCACGATCAAACTGCTGACCGTTGACTTCAAAAGGAACTTCGCTGTAACGAAGTGTAATCCCTTTTTGCAATAAATAACCAACTGCTTTTGCACTTTGAACGCCTTCCCATTTAATTACATAAGCATATGCGTCAGCAGCAACATTATTCACAGCAGCCGGTTTTTGATAAGCACCCGTTCCGCTGATTTTTTCTTTTGTGGCAAACGCATTCAATCCATATGCATAAGGCAAACTCCAGGCAGTAATATCATAGGTTGCAGAATCGCTCAGTTTAGAACGTGGTTCAAACAACACCTGCACCATGGCAGAACGTGGTTGAAAAGCACTTACAACCAGGTCGCCGGTTGCAATGCTGAAACTCTCTTCTTTTCCATTAGTGTAATTATATCCTTTACCACTGCCGCTTCCTGCAGAATATTCAATTCCGTTTTTGTCGAGAAGTTGAATCAATGCATTCATACGTTCAGCATCTTTTGCCGAATTTTTTATTACATATGTTTTGTATTCACCAAAACCACCTGCTATACCACGATTGAAAAATTTCCTGAATTCAGTAATGAGTTTAGTTGCATTCAACGATGAAATTTCTACCGTACTGATGCCTGTTGTGTAATGATGTGTTGCACGATCGAGCAGTGTTAGCGTATCACCCTCTTCGGTTATTGCAGCGGCACCACCTGCCGGACCACCACCCTGTTCATAGGTCATACCTATAGCTCCGTTGTATGTGGGATAGGTATCGCCGTAAGAAGGATAAAACAAATCGAAACGGAGTTTTGTAAAGTATAACCAGTTGTTGGCATCAAAATATTTTGCATGATTTTTACCAATGGTTGTTTGAAAATCACGTTGCCATTGTGTAATTACTTCATGAAGCGGTTCAGCTGCAGGAGCAAAATAATATGGTTCATTAATTCCCTGCTCATGAAAATCTACATGAATGTGCGGCATCCATTGATTGTATAATTTCATCCGTTGCACACTTTCAACCTGTGTTTGCCAGGCCCAGTCACGGTTTAAATCAAAATTGTAGTGATTAGTTCTTCCACCGGGCCATGGATCACGGTGCTCTCTTGTATCCATACGGGGATTGGCTTTTACACCTACAACAGAATTAAACCAGTTAACATAACGGTCACGGCCATCCGGATTAATACAGGGATCTAAAACCACCACTGTATTCTTCATCCACTCTTTTGTTTTTGTATTGGCAGGATCAACCAAAGCAAATACAGTTAACATGGCCGCTTCGCTTGATGAAGTTTCATTACCGTGTACATTATAACTCATCCATACAATGGCAGGGGCGTTTTCACTTGGGGTAGCTTTATCTTTTGCAAGATTGGCTAAGCGCAGATTATTCATCCGGATATTCTCCAGGTTATTCATATTTTCTTCTGTAGAAATAAACGCAACCATTAAAGGACGGCCTTCATTGGTTTGTCCATACTGCTGCAGTTTTACATGCTTTGGCGCATTGGCAGCCACATGTTGAAAATAGCTCACTACTTTCCAATGTGGAGTATAGCGGGAGCCTACTTTATAACCAAGAAACTGCTCGGGGCTTTGCACCTGTGCATAAGAAAGAACAATTACACTAACTGCAAGAGCAAGGGAAAAAATCTTCTTCATAATTTGAATTGAGTGGTCGAAAATACTACTTCGCTTTTTATTCTGAAAAACTGAACCGTCGTTTACATAGAAAAATCACCTCTCACATAATAGGTTGTGCAGGTGTTTTGGAGTACGGCCTAAAAAAAAACGACCAACATAGAGTCAGCCGCTTATTATACAGTTGGTTTAAATCTGTTCACAAGATAAGCGGAGTTTCAATATTAAAAATTAATTTCGGAAAAAAATGTTCATGACCTACCGCATACTTGTCCTGCTGCTGTTGATGACGGTTCAGCTTCACGCACAAATCAATCCTTATCAATACAGCATTCAAAAAAAAGTGGAGTGTACAAATGCTGCTGTTGTAAGTGCTCACCCTTTGGCGAGTAAAGTGGGTGTGCAGATCATGAAGCAGGGCGGCAATGCGTTTGATGCTGCCATTGCCACACAACTGGCGCTGGCCGTAGTTTATCCCGGTGCAGGAAATATTGGCGGCGGTGGTTTTTTAGTGGCCTATACCGATAAAGGAAAAAGCATTGCATTAGACTACAGAGAAAAAGCTCCCGGTGCTGCCGGCAGAGATATGTATCTCGATGCAAACGGCAATGCACAAACCAACCTGAGCCAGAACGGTCATTTGGCAAGTGGGGTGCCCGGCACTGTTGCAGGTTTGTTTACAACACATCAATACGCCAAACTTCCGTTTAAACAATTGATTCAACCAGCCATTGAATTGGCAGAAAAAGGTTTTGCCATTACTGAAGCTGAAGCAAAAAGTTTAAATGCATTGTTCGGTCAGTTGGTGCAATACAATACAAAAGCACCTGCCCTTATTAAATATGGCGGATGGAAAGCAGGCGATACACTGGTACAGAAAGATCTGGCCAATACACTTAAACGCATACGGGATTTTGGACAGAAAGGTTTTTATGAAGGCGAAACAGCACGATTGATTGTTGCCGAAATGAAAAGAGGAGGCGGCATCATTTCATTCGCTGATCTCAAGAACTATAAAACAGCTGTACGTGAAGCCATGCTGTCGAATTATAAAGGTTATACCATCATCGGTATGCCATTGGTAAGCAGTGGCGGTATTTTAATACAGCAAATGATGGGGATGATTGAAACAAGAAATGTTGCTCAATATGGTTTTCATTCCTGGCAGGCTGTACAGTTGATGGTGGAGATAGAACGCAGAGCTTATGCAGACAGAGCTGAGTTTTTAGGCGACCGTGATTTTGTAAAAGTGCCGGTGAAAACACTCACTTCACCCGACTACTTACGGCAACGCATGGCCGATTATGATATGACTAAAGCCGGCAGCAGTAAAGTAACAACACATGGCAATGTAAATCCGGAGAGTGAAGAAACCACGCATTTGAGTGTGTATGATAAATGGGGTAATGCAGTTTCGGTTACAACCACATTAAACGGAGGTTATGGCAGCCGCACAGTTGTAGGTGGAGCGGGTTTTTTATTGAATAATGAAATGGATGACTTTAGTATTAAACCCGGTGTACCAAATATGTATGGCGCATTGGGCACAGAAGCAAATGCAATTGCCCCAAACAAACGCATGCTGAGTTCAATGACACCAACTATTGTGTTGAAAGATGGGAAACCTTATCTGGTCATTGGTTCGCCTGGCGGCACAACTATTCCAACGCAACTGTATCAAATGCTGTTGAATGTACTGGAGTTTAATCTGAGTACGGAAGATGCAGTGTGGAAACCAAAGTTTCATCATCAATGGTTGCCTGATGTGGTGTATGTTGAAAAAGGATTTCCTGCTGATGTGATTGCGAAACTGAAAGCAATGGGTTATGAAATAGTTGAACGTGGAAGCATCGGACGATTTGAAGCCATTAAAATTGTGAATAATAAAATTGAAGCAGTTGGTGATCGTCGTGGTGATGATCATGCGGAAGGATATTAAGAAGAAAAACCAAAAATCAAAAAACAAGGCACAAGGAAAACCAAAACCCAAGGAACAAGGCACAAGCGAGAAGAACCAAGAATCAAGGAATAAAGAATACGCCAACTCATAACCCATAACCTGTAACTCATAACTGATCACATGTCTCTTTCAGAACAATTTCTATCATCGTGTATCCAACGCAGCAGTTATTACAAAGAACTGGGCGATAAAACATTTGAACAATTAGCTGAAGCTGATTTTCATTATCAACCCAACAAAGAAAGCAACAGCATCGCAATCATCATTCAACATATGGCGGGGAATATGCTCAGTCGCTTTACTAATTTTTTAACCGAAGATGGAGAAAAAGAATGGCGCAACAGAGATACAGAGTTTGAAGAACAGCTATTATCGAAAGAACAGTTACTAAAAAAATGGGACGATGGGTGGAACTGTTATTTATCAGTTGTAAAAAGTTTAAGCGAAGATGATCTGCTGAAAACAATTACGATCCGAAGCGAAGAACTAACTGTTGTGGATGCATTGAACAGACAGCTTGCCCATTATCCGTATCATGTGGGGCAGATCGTTTATATAGGCCGTATGATCAAAGAAGATCAATGGAATACATTGTCCATTGCCAAAGGCAAATCAAACGATTTTAATACACAGATGAAAACAAAGTAACAAGCCCATCATCTTTTCATGATCACAGTTTCTCAAATACCCGGCAGAACCACACTCATTAACAATGAAGAGTATCTATTCTTTTCAGGCTATTCTTATCTGGGTTTGGGAATGAACCAAACCTTTACTGATCTGGTAAAAAAAGGAATTGATTTATACGGAGTCGTTTATCCATCATCACGCATTTCAAACACACAACTCGATCTCTATACTGATTTTGAACAAAAGCTGGCAAACTATACTTCATCACAAGCGGCGGCTTGTTTTTCTTCCGGCTTTTTATCGGCACGTACAGCAACAGAAGTAGTTTGTAAACAAATGCAGGTGTATTGTATGCATCATACACATCCGGCATCATCAGCAACACATCAACTGAAAAAAATTCCTGAAACACAAAGTTGGGATGCGTTTTTACAGGAACGTGAAGAACAGCGTGAATTTACATTTGGTCTGGTGGCAGACAGCATCAACCCTACTCCCGGGCATATCAACGACTTTTCATTTTTACATTCAACTCCTGCTGCATTCAATATCACCTTGATCATTGATGACTCACACGGCATTGGCTGGCTGGGCAATAAAGGTGAAGGTATCTGTTCAACATTATCACTTCCCCCCAATGTTGAATTATTACTCAACTTTTCATTATCAAAAGCATTTCATATCAATGGAGGAGCAGTTTGCGGATCAAAGAAATGGATAGATGAAGTAAGGCAGCATGTAAACTTTACTACCAGTACACCCATGATGCCCTCGCTTGTTTATGCCTGGTTAAACAGTGAGCAGCTCTTTCTTGAACAGCGGCTTAAACTGATAGAAAATATTGAATACTTGCTAAAGCTGCTAACAAACAATACATTTGTGGCCAACGAAGGAACTCCGGTGTTTGTTGCAGATAAAAAAGGGATTGCCTCAGAACTGCTGCAACAAAAACTGATCATTTCTTCTTTTGCTTATCCTCATCCTTACAGCAACCCCGTAAACAGGGTTGTATTGAATGCCCTCCATTTAAAATCCGACCTTGAAAAGCTTGCCCTGTTATTGGGCTCAAAAAAATAAAAATCATGAAAAAATTTATCTCGCTTTTGTTGGTCATTGTCCTTTTTATGTCAGTTAGCTATGCACAGGGAATTGGAAAAATTTATTACGGTGTAAAAGGCGGTTACAATTATGTTTTGTCTGCTTATACTGCCAGTAAAACAAATGCAGTACATGGTGGTTATGCCGGTTTTATGATGAAAATTCCATTTGAGAACCGGTTGCATTTCAATCCGCAGATTGATATTAATTACCGTGGTATGCAGGCCGATTCGCTTCCAAAAAGTCAATTCAGTAAAGTCACCGAATTTCAGGTGCGTGTTATGCCGTTGGTACAAATAGATTTTAAACACCCGGATGAGAATGCCAATACATTCTTTGTTCAGTTTGGTCCGTCCATTGGTTTTGGACTTACAGGCGACCAAACAAAACAAGATGCTGCCGGTGTGCCCACCAGTGCAAAACTGAAATATGGATTTCAGGCCTATGGTAAGTATGATGCAAACTGGCATGCAGGACTTGGTTATGAAACAAACGGCGGATTGCGTTTGCTTGTAGATTATGCATATGGTTTAAGCAATATGATTAATACCGAATTTGGCCCCGTTTTAAAATATCATACCATCAGTGCAGGAGTTGGTTACTGGTTTGGAAAGAAAAAAACAAAGTAGGCATTTACTTTTGCAGAGCTAAAAAGCTCCTTTATGATTCAATACAACCCGAAAGACTGGTTTTTTTTTATTTTTCGTCTGCACAAGGCCGATACTATCCGCAAGCTTGCATCCATGCTTGCAACCATTGCTCTATATTCAGCCTTTATTGCTGTTTTAGAAGTAGAAGTATTTAAGCTATCAGATAATAATCATCTCAAAAACATTCCCATCATGCACGGCATGCTGGGATTTGTGATTTCTCTACTGCTTGTTTTCCGCACCAACACAGCATATGACCGCTGGTGGGAAGGTCGAAAACTCTGGGGTGCCCTGGTAAACAACAGTCGTAACCTGGCGTTGAAACTTGCTGCCATACTGCCGGAAGAAAATAAAGAAGACCGCATTTTTTTCAGAAGGATGATTGCATTGTTTGCTTTCAGTTTGAGAAACCATCTGTTACATGAAAGCACAAGAACAGCACTGTTTAATGAAGATGATCTGGGGCATATGATTACACCTCTTGATGCGGAAAAGCATATCCCCAACCAGATTGCTGCACAATTATTTAAAAAAGTGCATCAACTGCATAAAGCAGGTACTATCTCCGGCGATGAATTAATAGTGATGAATGCAGAACTGCAATCGTTTACAGATATTTGCGGGGCCTGTGAACGCATCAAGAATACACCTATCCCCTTTTCTTACAGTGTCTTTCTGAAGAAATTCATTTTCTTTTACGTTATGACGCTGCCGTTCGGCTATGTCTTCAGTATGGGATATTATGTTGTTCCTGTTGTAACATTTATCTTTTACGTTTTAGCAAGTCTTGAGCTGGTTGCTGAGGAAATTGAAGACCCGTTTGGTGCAGATGCCAATGACCTGCCCACAGATAAAATAGCCAAGAATATTCAAAAACATATAGCGGAGATACTGCATTAAAGAAGCTGATGTTATAGGATTCCCGGGCTTTTTTTGGCACTCCGTTTCGGTTTCGTTAAGATTGGTATTGAATTTGCCATAACCTGCTGAATTAGTTATTTTTACATCCAATACATGTTGGCCAGAAAAATCTTTAAAATACTATCCCGTTCACTTCTTGTTCTGTTGCTGCTGCTCATTGCAGTGTGGCTGCTTGTTCAAACATCCTGGGTTCAAAACTACATTGCAGGAAGAGTATCTAAAAGCTTATCAAAAAGTCTGCAAACAGAAGTTTCTGTAAAACATGTTGATTTTTCGCTGTTTAATAAAATGCTGGTTGAGGGTGTTTTGGTGAAAGACAGGAGTAAGGACACGCTTGTGTATATTGGCCGTGCAGGTGTAAATATTACCGACTGGTTTTTTATTAAGGATAAAATTGAGCTGAAATATATTTCGCTTGAACAGACAAATGTTTATCTGCATCGCACAGATACGGTTTGGAATTACCAGTTTCTGATTGATTATTTCTCTTCACCGGGCCCTGCTGATACAACCAAAAAAGGAATTGATCTCAGTTTAAAAAAAATTGAACTGAAACAGATTCAGATCATACAAAAAGATCAATGGCGTGGACAAACCATGCATGGTAAGATTGGCTACCTGCTTCTGGATTTCAACACATTTGATTTGAACAATAAAAAAATTGATGCTGAAGTGCTGGATATCGTTTCACCTTATTTCAGCATTTTTGATTTTAAAGGAAACCGTCCGCCGGTAACAGCAAGATCAGAAGAATCATTTCATGAAAAGGAAATGATTGAACGGTGGAATAAAGCCGGATGGCAAATAACAGCCAAAAAAATTAATATTGAGAATGGCGAGTTTAAAAACGACCGGTCAACCAACAGAGAACCGTATACCTATTTCGACGGAGCTCATATACAATTCAAAAACATCAAAGGATCTTTTTCCAACTTCCGGTTTATTGGTGACAGTGTGCAGACAACGATGAAAGTATCTGCAACAGAGCGCAGTGGGTTTGAACTGAAAAAAATGAATGCTGATATGATCTGGCATCCTTCGGGGATGGAGTTTAAACAACTGGATATTGAAACAAACAAAAGCCGTCTCAAAGATTACTTTGCAATGAAGTACTCTCAGTTTACACACGACATGGATCAGTTTATAACTCATGTGGTAATGGAAGGGAATTTTGAAGACAGTGAGCTCCACAGTGATGATATTGCTTTTTTTGCACCACAGTTAAAAGACTGGAACGATAAAATTTCAATTAAAGGAAAAGTAAGAGGAACGGTGAACCACCTCAAAGGAAATGATGTGATCATCACCACCTTAAAACAAACAATTTTTGATGGCAATTTTACAATGGATGGGTTGCCGGATATTAATGAAACCTTTCTTGATCTCAAAGCCAACCGTCTTGAAACAAGTTACAGCGATGCAGTTGCCATTTATCCGGGAATAAAAAAAATCACTTATCCTGATCTTGCCAAAATCAACTACCTGAAGTTTAAAGGATCTTATACAGGTTACTTCAAAGACTTTGTAACCTACGGAACAATTGAAACCAATCTGGGCAATCTGGTTACAGACATCAATCTCAAATTACCCAAAAACAGCGAAGCGATTTATTCGGGTAAACTGAAAACAACAGGATTTGCGTTGGGAACATTTATTAAAGATCCGTTGTTTGGAAACATTGTAATGGACGGAACACTAAAGGGAAGAGGGTTTAATCCACGCACCTTATTTGCTGAAGTTGATGGAAATATTCAATCGTTTTATGTAAACGGATACACCTACAAGAACATTGATGCAAAAGGAATTTATGAAAAACAAAAATTTGACGGAGCATTGGTTGTAAACGACAGCAACCTTGCAATTAATGTAACAGGCATCATCAACCTCAATAAAGACACACCTGTATATCAATTAACCGGAGATATTTATAAACTGAATTTCAAGCAACTCGGTCTTTCAAAAAACAACATCACAGTAAAGGCAAAGGTTGATTTTGATTTTAAAGGAAAAACCATTGATGACTTTTTAGGTATTGCTACCATACAACAGGCGGTATTAACAAACGACACTTCAACAGTACTTTTTGAATACGTAACGCTATCATCAGCAGTTGTAAACGGAACAAAACAATTGACATTGCGCAGCAATGAGGCCGATGCAACGCTTCGTGGAAAATTTACCATTCTTGATTTACCTGTTACTACTACTTCTTTTTTACACAACTATTTTCCGGCATACATACCTGTACCAAAGAAAAAAGTGCTGAACCAGGATTTTACATTTGATGTTGCTACAAAAAATATTGCTCCTTTTATTTCACTGCTCAATATTCCTGTAAGCGGTTTCGATAACAGTACCATCAAAGGCCGCATCAGTACAGTTGAAAATAAGTTTGATATTGAAACAGTGGTACCTGCGTTTAAATACAAAGACATTGCTTTTAACTATGCACAAATAACAGGCACCGGTGATAATGCACGGCTCAACCTTTCCGGTACATTAGATGAAGTACGTTTCACAGATAGTTTAAGTTTACCACAAACATCGTTTAAACTATCAGCAGCTAACGACACCGGCTCAGTAAATATTAAAACAAGTGCATCACAAACACTGAAAGATGCCAACCTTAATGCACGAATCAAAACCAGCAAAGAAGGGATCGGTATTATTTTTCAACCTTCTACCCTTGTTGTGAATGATAAAATCTGGAACATAGAAAATAACAGCGATTTGTTTATTGGCCGCACAAGAATTAATTCAGGCGGCATGAGGCTTACATCCGGCACAGAAGAAATACTTGCATATACACAACCATCGGGCACAGGCAATCATGATGATTTTATTGTAGAGCTTACAAAAGTTCACATGGATGATATCATCCCTTACTTTTTAAAAGACCCTCGTCTCGAAGGTGCTGTATCAGGGAAAGTAGAAGTGATGAACCCTTACGGCAAAATGAGTGTAGAAGCCAATTTAACTGCAGATGGTTTCCGGTTGAATAATGATTCAATTGGTCAGGTAAAAATCAGCGGCAACTATAACCCGGAGAATGGAGACATTAATACAGAAATTATTTCTGATAATCCGTTAAACGATTTTATCAGTTCAGGAAAAGTAAATATAAAAGATCCGAAAAACCCGACCATTGATCAGGTGCTGGATATTAAAGAAGCACAGCTAAGTTTACTGGATAAATATCTTTCCATCATTACTACCGACATGAAAGGTTTTGGTAATGGACAAATACGTATTAAAGGCAACGCCAACAAACCTGAACTGATTGGTAAAGTAAAACTCACTGATGCTTCTTTTGTGCTCGAATACACCAAGTGCCGTTATACAATAAAAGACGGAACTGAAATAAATTTTGCAGAGGGCATGATTGATTTTGGAGCCATCAGTATTAAAGATACCTCCAACCGTGGCGCAATATTCTCCGGAAAATTATATCACCGGTTTTTTAAAGACATGAGGTTTGATATGGACTTCAAAACAACGGATCCCAAACGTGGAATGCTGGTGCTCAACACAAAGAAAAAAGACAATAGTTTGTTTTATGGTACTGTTGTTGCAAATGCAAGCGGCAGTGTAAGTGGCCCGGCAGATGACATTGTACTAAAGCTTCGTGGAGAACCAACAGACAGCTCCCGTGTATTTTTACCAACTTCCGATTCAAGAGTAACCGGTACTGCCGACTTTATTGTATTCAGAAAGTATGGAACAGAAATGAAAGTTGAATCGGAAGTAAAAGCAACTTCAAGTTTACTGGTTGATCTGGATATAAAAGCCAATCCGCTTGCAAAAATTGATTTAATCCTTGATGAAGTAACCAACGACGTTATACAGGGACAGGGAAATGGATTTCTCAATATTCGTGTAGGCACTTACGAACCAACTACCATTAACGGCAGGTATGATATTACCAAAGGAAAATACACGTTTAACTGGCAGGCGCTGATTAAAAAACCTTTTGACATCAACCGTGGAAGCGTAGAATGGAAAGGAGATCCGTATAACGCCGAAATAAATATTGATGCCAACTATGAAGTAAAAGACATAACGCTCCCTGCAGATTTAGCCAGAGGTTGCAGCAATAGTATTTACAACATTAATGTAGTTGGAAATTTATCCGGCACACTGAAAGACCCTAAAATTAATTTCAGACTGGAATTACCACAAGGCCACCCCTGCCGTAATAATCTGTTAACTGTAAATGGTCTGCAGCAATTGCTTAACAACCCGAATGAATTAAATAACCAGGTGTTTTCATTATTATTCTTTGGCCAGTTTCTTTCCAGTTCATCCAGTTCAACAGCAGGTAATAATATTGGCGGTGGTGTAATTAACAGCGCTGCAGGTACCATTTCAGAATTCATCGCACAACAGGTTACATCAGGTTTAGGTAAGGTATTAAAAACCATTCCCGGCATCAACAAACTTGATTTAGATCCTTATG
Organism: Chitinophagaceae bacterium; assembly: GCA_019752045.1. Classification (GTDB taxonomy): domain Bacteria; phylum Bacteroidota; class Bacteroidia; order Chitinophagales; family Chitinophagaceae; genus Lacibacter. Next base: position 29,661 of record JAIEMP010000009.1, read on the forward strand.
TAACGTTTACAACAGGTACCACTTCCGAAGCAGGTGGTTATTATGGCCGGGGCAGTTTTGGTCTTACACGTAGATTGCTGAATGGAAAACTCGTTTTAAAAGCCGGTGGTTCTGTATTGGTGAATACAGGGCAGGCAACTGCATTACAGAACAGCAATCAGCTTACACCCGATATTACATTGGAATGGTTGATTACTTCCGATGGTAAACTCCGTTTAATTGGATTTTCACGCAGTACTTATGACATTCAATGGCAGAGTTCACGGAGAACGGGCATCAGCTTTTCGTATGTTCGTGATTTTGAGTAAGGGCTATTTTAAAATCTCATGTCCTAATTTATCTCGTTTTGTCTCCAGGTATTTTTTATTGTGCGGATTGGGTGTAATGCGAATGGGAACAGTCTCTACTATTTCAAGACCATAACCCAGCAAACCTGCTCTCTTTTTGGGATTATTGCTGATGAGTTTCAGTTTACTCACATTGAGTGTGCGGAGTATCTGTGCACCCACTCCATAATCTCTTGCATCCATCGGCAAGCCAAGATGCAGGTTGGCTTCAACTGTATCCATTCCTTCTTCCTGCAGTTTGTATGCTTTCAGTTTATTAAAGAGTCCAATTCCTCTGCCCTCCTGATTCATGTATAACACAACGCCCTTCCCTTCTGCTTCAACCATTTCCATAGCACTATGCAATTGTTCACCACAATCACATCTCAGTGAACCGAGAATATCTCCGGTAAAACAAGATGAGTGCACCCGAACCAACACAGGTTCATCAGATTTCCATTCTCCTTTTATTAAAGCAAGATGCTCCTGTCCGGTTTCTTTTTCTTTGAATGCAATCAGCTTAAAATGACCAAAAGCGGTTGGCATTTCTACCCTTACAATTTCTTCAATTAATGAATCAGTCTTCAGTCTGTATTCAATCAAATCTTTTATGGAAATAATTTTTACGCCAAACTGTTTTGCAATCAGCTCTAATTGGGGTAACCTGGCCATAGTTCCATCTTCATTCATAATCTCCACCAAAACCCCTGCGGGTTCTAAACCCGCCAGCCTCGCCAGATCAATAGTAGCTTCGGTATGTCCCGTTCTGCGAAGCACACCTCCTTTTTTTGCACGGAGGGGAAAAATATGCCCCGGCCTGGCTAAATCTTCCGGTTTTGTATCGGGATGAATTAATGCCTGAATGGTTTTAGAGCGGTCTTGTGCCGAAATGCCGGTGCTGGTTCCCTGTCCGATCAGATCAACTGAAATGGTAAAAGCCGTTTCGTGTAAAGATGTGTTGGAAGTTACCATTGGCTCCAGATTCAATTCCCGGCAACGATCATCGGTTATGGCAGCACAGATCAAACCCCTCCCGTTTTTACTCATAAAGTTGATTACTTCGGGTGTAACATGCCGGGCGGCAATAATGAAATCACCTTCATTCTCCCTGTCCTCATCATCTACAACAATGAGCATTTTACCTTGTCTGATATCTTCAATTGCACTTTCGATGGAATCCAGCATGCAGTCTTTTTTTGAGTGGCAAAGTTAGCTGAAATATGAGGGTTTTAATCAATGTTGCAACAGAATTTAGGAACTGTAAGCTCTCTTGCAGCAAGTGGTTGAAACTTTCTGTCTCTCTTTACGAATTGTTAATATTTCTTTGATTGTTGTAGACAAGTTTGTCGTTTATTTGCACCTGTAAACTTAAAGTGTATGCCAAAACTCAGAAAATTACTGCTTACAACAGCAGCCGTATTCATCTCCATGTTTGTTGTTGCGCAGGTTACTACCAGTAGTATTTCAGGAATTGTAAAAGACAAGAATGGAGCACCTTTAGAAGGAGCTACCATAACAGCTACCCACTTACCCACCGGTACTGTTTATAATACTGTTTCAAAAAAGGGTGGAATCTTCAACATCCCCAACTCAAGAATTGGCGGACCGTACAGGTTAAAAGTTGAATTTGTTGGTCAGAAAGCGTATGAAATTGAAGGCTTTTCTCTTTTACTCGGAGAGCCGTATGATATTAAGATAGATATGAGTGAAGATGTGAAGCAAATCACAGAAGTAGTGGTTACCGGCGGAAGAAGAAGAGGTGCTGTTGAAAAAACAGGAGCTTCAACTAATATTAACCAACGCTTACTTACAAGCATCCCAACCATTAACCGTTCGGTTGCTGGTTTCACAGCCCTTACTCCACAGGCAAACGGAACCAGCTTTGCAGGTAGAGATGGCCGTTATAACAACCTCCAGATTGATGGTGCAAACCTCAACAACAACTTTGGTTTAAGCAACGACCCCTTACCCGGCGGATCTAACCAGCCTATTTCGCTGGATGCGGTGGAAGAAGTTTCTGTAAATATCTCTCCCTTTGACGTTTGGCAGGGAAGCTTTACCGGCGCAGGTATTAACGTTGTAACCAAAAGTGGTACAAATACATTTAAAGGAAGTGCTTATACACTGTTCCGCACAGAAAAAATGAATGGTACAAATGCTGCTGATACTAAAATTACAGGTATCACTAAGCAAACAAATAATATTTATGGAGCTACATTGGGTGGCCCAATTGTAAAAAATAAATTGTTTTTCTTTTTAAGTGCCGAGTATGAAATTGTTGACCGTCCGGGCATTACTTTTTCTCCAAGAGGAGGTTCCGGTTTAGGAAACGTTTCCAGTACGCCAATTGATTCGTTAAGAAAATTATCTGATAACTTACGTACAAGATACGGATATGAGACAGGTGCGTTTGATAACTTCCCTAATTTTAAAACAGAGAATTATAAGTTACTTGGAAAGATAGACTGGAACTTAAGCCGTATTCATAAAGTAACGATGCGCTACCAGGAAATGGTAGGGTATGATGATGTTGTCACCAACAATGCATCAATCCCTAACGCATCGCCGTTTGTGCCAGCCGGAGGTACATCACGTACTGCTCTTCCAAATAACCGTTTTGGATTAAACTCTATGTCATTTGCTAACTCAACTTATGCATTCGACAATATTGTTCGTTCAGGTGCTTTTGAAATTAACAGTTCAAAAAGCGGTAACTGGGCTAACCAGTTTATTTCAACGTTTACCAGCGTAAGCACTATACGCAGTACACCAAGTGCGCCTTTTCCGTTTGTTGACATTTTTAATGGCGCCGGTTCAAACTACATGAGTTTTGGTCTTGAGCCATTTTCTAATAACAACCAGGTTAAAAACAGAATTTTTAATATTACCAATAACTTCAAATATTATGCGGGTAAACACACCGTTACAGTTGGTGCAAGTTATGAGCAGCAATATGTAGGTAATATGTTTATGCCGGGTTCGCAAAGTCATTATGTATACAATACATTAGATGATTTTATAAACGACCGTGCTCCTGTTTTTTACTCTTATAATTTCTCCTTGATTAAAGACAAACCTGCTGTATTCTCAGCAGAATTAAAAATCGGTCAGTTGTCTGCTTATGTGCAGGACGACATCAATGTAAACGAGCGTTTAAAAGTAACACTTGGTGTAAGAGCCGATCAGCCGGTGTATCTTGAGAGAGCTTTGGAAAATCCAAACATCAAAGCACTTTCATTTCCTGATCAGGACGGTCGTTTAAAAAATTACAGCACTGCACAGTGGCCAAAAGCACGGGTATTGTGGAGCCCACGTATTGGATTCCGTTGGGATGCTGCAGGTGATAAGAGCATTATTATCCGTGGTGGAACAGGTTTGTTTACAGGCCGTATTCCATTTGTATGGTTAACCAACATGCCATCTAACAGCTTCATGTATCAGCAGGGTTCTGCTATTACAAGCTCTGCTACATTATCAGGTATTACATTTAATCCTGCTGCCGATGCTTACAAAGGTTTATTTACACCAACACAAGGTGTATTACCAAACAATGCAAATATTGTATTGATTGATCCTGAATTTAAATTCCCGCAGGTTTGGAGAACAAACATTGCTGCTGAAAAACGTTTTGCAAACGGATGGAGCGTTTCATTTGAAGGCTTATTTACAAAAGATGTAAATGCCGTTAAAATGCGCAACGCCAATCAAAAGGCACCTGATGCACGCTTCTTAACTGCAGATAACAGACCATATTATACACAGCCGAATGTAACAGGCCGCAGATTGTATACAAACATCGGTTCAGCCATTATTCTGGAGAATACAAAGAAAGGCGGTGGTATTGCATTAACTGCGCAGTTAACCAAAACATCTAACAAAGGTTTCTCCGGTTCATTTGCATACACGTACACTGCAGCTTGGGATATTACATCAAATCCCGGATCTATTGCCAACTCAACCTGGTTAGGTAATGCAGCAGTAGGAACACAAAATGATGAAGAACTGGCTTACGGCGGAAATGCAATTCCTCACCGTTTTGTAGCTTATGTTACTTACCGTGCAGAGTACATTAAACACCTCGGAACTTCTGTTACGCTCTTTTATCAATCAAGCAACCAGAATAACTTCAGCTTCATTACAAACGGAGATTTGAATGGCGATGGTAACAGCTCTGATCTGATGTACATCCCGAAGGATCAGTCTGAAATGAATTTTGTTGCAATTACCGGTGCAAACCCCTGGAGTGTACAGGCACAAAGAGATGCTTTTGAAAAATACATCAATGCATCACCTTACCTGCGCAAGCGCAGAGGTCAGTATGCAGAACGTAATGCAGCTTTACAACCATGGGTACACACTTTAAACCTCAACTTTCAGCAGGATGTGTTTACCAACATTGGTAAAAGAAAACATACACTGCGTTTCCAGGCCGATGTGTTGAACTTTGCAAACATGATTAACAAGAACTGGGGATTACGTTTCCTCAGTACTCTCAGCGGTAACAATCCTTTACAGGTTGCTAGTGTTACAGGTGGTGTACCATCATACCGTATGACACTCGTAAACGGCCAGTTACCAACTACTCCATTCCAGATTAACCGCTCATTAGCGAGCACCTGGAGTGCACAGCTTGGTTTCCGTTACATCTTCTAAAAAACATTGTTCTGAGATATTAAAAAACCCGCTTTAGAGCGGGTTTTTTCTTTTATTACGTTTTGCGACAGTATTTAAATTGATTGCACAGATTAATGTTTGTACCCCCAGCCCCATTTCAAAAATGCAGGAAAGGCTCTTGCCCATGTGGGCACATCATGTGAGCCATCTTCGAGTTGCAGATATTTGATCGCCTGATCTTTAAAACCTTTTTCTTTAAGCGCTTTTATTAAATCCATAGCGTCATCAATTGAATCAATAATACCATTATTGTTGCGGTCTTTTTTTTCATCCATGCTTCCGGTTTGGATAAAAAATTTTTGCCACAGTGCTGCCTTACCTGACTTTACCTGGTTATGCATGATGCGGTCGGCTTCATCGGTATAACCATCTTCATAAGCTTTCTGTCTCCACCATAATGAGGGTGAAAACAATCCAGCCTTACTGAATTCTTCCGGATGGTTCCAGACAATATCCATGGCCATTAAGCCACCCAGAGAAAACCCGGCAAAGGCTTTCTCGTTGAAATGAGGTATATGATATTTCTTACGGATAAAAGGAAGTACTTCTTCAAAAATGAACGACGTATAATCCGCTGCTTTAGCACCTCGGCCTAAATAATCAATTTGACCGGCTACGCCATATTCCATTTTTCGTTGTGGTCCGCAATGTATGCCGGCACAAAGAATGGGTTCAACCTCTTCGTAATAATAAAGTTCATTTAATATATTCTGGAAAGGCATTTTGGGAAGATCCTGTCCGTCGTTAATCAGCAGCAAGGTCATTTTCTCAGGATGTTTTACATGCGTAGGTAAATAAACATCTACCTGTACATCCCGATCCAGTATTTCTGATCTCCATTTATTTTCTTCAAGAAGTATACTCTGCTGCTGTTCCGTTTGCATACGTTCAAAAATAAGTAATAAGCATTAAAATAATTTTCTAACCCTTCGTTAATCTTACAAAATTGTGTGCTATATTGAAGGTATAATAGCTCATTGCTCCAGGTATCAGACTTCAATTTTTAATTGACAAAAAAATACAATTATGAAAAAGATCGGCATTCTCCATGGTAAAGAGCGCTCATTCCCTACTGCATTTGTTGAGCGGATTAACAGGAAACAAATTGATGGAATTATGGCAGAGCCCGTATTAATTGATAAAGTTGTACAGGGTGTTGGCAATGGCTATACGGTAATAGTAGATCGTATTTCACAGGATGTTCCGCATTACAGAGCCTATTTAAAAAATGAGGCCATCACCGGTACAGCAGTCATCAACAATCCGTTTTGGTGGAGTGCAGATGATAAGTTTTTCAATAACTGTCTGGCTACTAAAATTGATGTGCCTGTTCCTAAAACGGTGATCCTTCCTTCAAAAGAAAGACCCGATGATACCAGCAATGAATCGTTCAGCAACCTTGCATATCCTATGGATTGGGAAGGAATGTTTAACTATATCGGGTTCCCTGCATACATGAAACCATTTGCAGGTGGTGGCTGGAAGAATGTTTACAAACTAAACGATGCTGCAGATTTTTTTGAGAAGCATGCAGAAACCAATCAACTGGTGATGTTACTGCAGGAAGAAATTGTGTTTGAAGAATATTACCGCTGTTATTGCATTGGCCGCAAATATGTGCGCATCATGAGCTATGAACCACGCAACCCGCATCATTTACGTTATGTAGCCGATTTTCAACCTTCGGCTGAAAAATTACAAATGATGACCGACATTGTATTACGCATCAACAATTATCTGGGATACGATTTTAATACAGTAGAACTTGCATTACGAAATGGTGTACCTTATGCCATTGATTTTTGTAACCCTGCACCTGATGCAGATCTTGCCAGTGTTGGGGAAGAAAATTTTGAATGGGTAGTTGAGGCTGCTGCTACTTATGCCATAGAACGTGCAATGGAGCATAAAGAAGGTGCAGATAATTTAACCTGGGGCGAGTATGTAAAACGTGGAGCAAATAAAGTTCCCTTGTATTAATCACATCATTTATTGAAATCATTCTCATGGGTAATATCAATTATAAACAGTTTACGCTTGGTGTTGAAGAGGAATACATGGTATTTGATCCTGCAACCAGAGAACTCAAAAGTCATGAACAGCGGATTGTAACAGAAGGTCAAAAAATGATCAAGGATAAAGTAAAAGCAGAAATGCATCAGGCAGTGGTAGAAGTGGGCACCGATATTTGCATGGATATTGGTGAAGCTTTTGCAGATGTTTCGCTGTTACGCAAAACCATCAGTGGTATTGCAGGAGATATTGGTTTGGCAGTAGGTGCAAGTGGTACGCATCCCTTCAGTCATTGGCAGGATCAGCTCATTACAGACCATGTACGTTACAACCAGATTGTAAACGAATTGCAGGAAGCTGCAAGAAGTAATTTAATTTTCGGTTTGCATGTGCATGTAGGTATTGAAAACAGAAAGCTGGCCATTCATCTTGCCAACTCTGCACGTTATTTTTTACCACATGTGTATGCGCTCAGCACCAACTCCCCTTTTTGGGAAGCACGGATGACGGGATATAAATCATTCCGTACAAAAGTGTTTGATAAATTTCCACGTACAGGTATCCCTGAATTTTTCGACAGTATTGAAGCGTATGAAAATTATGTTGCATTGCTCATAAAAACCAATTGCATTGACAATGCAAAAAAAATATGGTGGGATCTGCGTGTGCATCCGTTTTTTAACACCATCGAATTTCGTATTTGTGATGTACCAATGACTGTAATGGAAACCATTGCTATTACTGCTTTGTTTCAGGCCATTACGGCCAAGCTGTATAAACTGAGAAACAAGAACATGAATTACATTCAATACCAGCGTGCATTGATTAATGAAAACAAATGGCGGGCAAGCCGTTATGGTATTGATGGATACCTCATTGACTTTGGTAAAGAAGAAGAAACCAATACAAGAGCTCTCATTTATGAACTGCTTGATTTTGTAGATGATGTGGTGGATGAATTGGGCTGCAGGCATGCACTGAGCTATATACCGGTTATGCTGGAGCAGGGAACCGGAGCAGACAGACAATTGAAAGTATATGAACAAACCAAGAGCATGGAGAGTGTGGTAGATTATATTGGCGGGCAGTTCCTGAGTGGAATCTGATTTGTATAAATACAGCATTGAATGAATGATAAGAAAGGCCGACTCAAATGAGTCGGCCTTTCTTATCATTCATGTAAAACTATTGTTCAAAATAAGCAACGGTACCTCCTACCCATTCCTTATCCTTATTGTACCGCACACCAATCATTTTCCCTTTGCTCATCCGTGCAAGGTTAATCACAGCATGTGGCCTTGCATCACCGTCCCGCCAAACATACATCATCCGGATTTCTACTTTGGCCGGCACATCAGGCGTTTCAATAATTTCTGCATAATTCACTTTGCGTTGAAGAATAAAATTCTCCGGATCATTAATTGCATCAAGATCATCTTGTGTAACATCAATTTTTACACCCTGTCCGGCAAAAGAGAACAATGGTTTTAACACATAATTCTCCAAACCATCAGGAAGCTCTTTTACTTCATTCAGGAAAAAAGTCTGAGGTACATATGGGTGGTTGATAAAAGGCAATGTGTATTTGCTGATGCGGTAAAACCAATTGGGATGCGGCAGCCATTCTACATCCAGATACTGTGTAATATCTACAACATCTCCCAAGCTGGCTTTATTTGCTTTAAGATCATCAAAAATGATCCGGTTGTAAATACGTTTGATTAACGTCTTTACTCCATCTTTCAGATAATACAGTTTTCGTCCTTCCTGTATCAATTTGGTTAAACAAACCACTTCAATACCTGTATAATCTTTTGTACAGGAAAAATCAATTCTGGTTTTTTGTTCTTCGGGTTTAATTTCAAGCAGGATCACTTGCTCAACCGGCAGGTCTCCAACAATTAACTCCCTTAGCATTTTTATATAACTCTCTTTTGTATAACCGTTGAGGTATTGACTGTAATTAGATGGTACAGGAAAATGTTTTTCAACAACTTCGGGATAATAAACCTGAAAGCCATACAATGTAGGAAAGCCCTGCATCTCTATCAATTGCGGTTCAAGTTCGCCACGATCATTTTTGCACACGCCAAAATCAAATGAGATCATGTGTGAGATGGATGCTTCATTGGGTACTTTTTCGCCGGGAGGAATTGCTTTCTCTGTTAATGCAATAAAGTTGGGATCACAGATCACATCAATAATACTTTCACATGCATCCATCAGCTTATCTCCAAATTCTTTATCAACAAATACAGGTGTTTCGCATACCCTGAATTCAATATCTCCGGGATGCAGACTGTTGAGATCGTTTAAAAAAGCTTCGTACTTAGCTGCCGAAAAATGTGCATTAAATGTTTTACGTAAGTCCGGTACCATAGAAGATCGTTTGTCTTCTAAAAATATTTGATTTTAACCAGAAAACTAAATTAAACTGTAACAGGAGTCATGGAGAAAAAAGCCCTGTAAAGAAAATTAGGGAGTATATGAGAATAAGTATACAAAATTTTATCAGGATCTTCCAGATGTTCGATCATACTCTTCCATTTTTCGAACCCGTGATTATCAATCACTGTTTTCTTTTTCTCTTCAGTTTGCAGATACATGCTCATGCCAATGGCATCTGCTTCGGGATGAAATTGTGTGCCAATCATAAACTCATTAAAGCGTACAGCCATAATTGCACGTTCAAGTGCTACATGCGGCCGGTCTTTTTCTATACACAGCAACTTTGCGCCAATAGCTTTTAAATGCTGATGATCCGGTTGTATTACCTGATAATCCCTGCTGTCTACTGCATAGAACGGATCTTTTAAACCATCAAACACCAATTCATCATCAGCACCATTCATGAGATGAACAGGAAATACACCAAATGCAGTTGACTTACGGGCACATACCTGACCAACTTCAAAATAACGGCAGGCCAGTTGAAAAGAATGACAAATAAAAAAAACGTGCTTTTTATTTTCTTCCAGAGGATTGTCGTTCCATTTTTTGATGTTTGAAATCCAGGAGAAAAAATGTTTTTCCCACTCAGTTCCTTTGCTTTCAAGCGGACTGCCCGGACCGCCGGAAGAAATATAAACATCATAAGAAAGATCAGGCAATTCTTGTTTAGTTCTAACATCAAACTCATCCCACACTACATTTAATTGCTGCCCTTCTGCAAACTGAAGCAGAATGTCTCTTATACAACGCATGCCCTGATTAGGAAACCCATCGTACAGATCAAGAACCGCAACCCGAACATGTTTTGCATTGGTACCACTCATTGAGCAAAATTATTGAAAAATTCATGTTCCACAGGGGTTTCATCTATCCACAGATTGTGGAAACAAAAGCCCCCCGGATAACCGGAGGGCCTTACCAACTGCTAATGAGAAAAATTAAAGGCTGTTTAAAAAACTGATAATACCGCTTAAACTGCTTAATTCGGGTTTAATAAATGCAACTGTTGCTGCCGATGTTTTTTCATCTTTCACTCCCAAATAATAACTGCCACCAACTTTTGAAATTGCTACAAAGGTAACTTCCTGATTAACGGGTATATTAGGGAAAGCGAAAGAACGGGTTGATACATTACCTGATAATTGAACAACTGTTCGGCTGTTTTTAAATACCATATATACCGCCGTATTTGCATTGGAAAATAAATTTGGAACTACTGCTTTCACTTCAACTCTTGGCTGTACTGTTTCAAGTGATTTACCTGCGCTTATCCATCCTGATTGAAAGGTTTCAATGATATAACCCTTTGCTAAAGGATTGATGTTTGTTGAATCCCACAATTTCACAACTGCATTATCTGTAGCCAGCGACCAGTTAAACAATAAAGAATTTGTAACAGTTGCAGGGCTGCCATAAAAAACACTCATACCGGGTTTGGGCTCTGTATCACGGTAACGGATACTGATTTTTTTATTCCCCGCCAGTGTAACAGGTTGCCCGTTAGAAGTGAGTTTTACATGAAGAGCACCTCCTGATTCAAGGGGATACCTGCTTGCACTGGTTGTAACACCGTAACGAATAAAGTCTCCTTTCTTTTGCAGCAACACATATTCAATCTTTAAACCACCGGTTAATGCTATGCCGTTTAAGAGAAGACCATTTAAAGGAAACATAAACTGAACAGCATTTGCAGCGTTAACCAATGTATCAGTCATAACATTGTTCACCTCGTGCACATTAAAACTTCCTTCCAGTTGCTTCGATAAAATAAGCACCTGAGAAGAGGCTGTAATATTATTTGTCCATGCACTGTCTAATTGCTGCCCGTTATCAGGCACAAATTCATCGGTATTTTTTTTGCAGGAAGCAAAAAGTAAAATGATGAGACATACATGTGTAGCAAAAAAAATCTTCTTCATAATCTGGATTTAAACAGGTGTTTTTCAGAGTCAGCACTATTTGGAAACATCCGTATATATTTGATGCTGCAGTTACCTGTATCGCTGCCTTTCACTGAATAAATTATAGCGAATTCCCAACTGCATACCTGTTGTAGAATATCGTTGATTTACAAAACTTGCATTTTGCGTTACCGGTTTAAAATTGTAACGAAAATAAGGCTCCGCAAAAATTTGTAACCGCTCATTCATTCTTTTATACACTGCAAAACTTGCAAATACACCTATACCGATATTGTTCCGCCAGTGATTAGGACCATTTCCTCTTGCTGTTGAAATTTTTACCGGACTGAAAGTAGTGTCTAACACTTCGCCCCGATAAAAAGAAGTAATGTTAAATACAGGTCCGGCATTAATTGAAAAAGCAAGGATTTCAGGACTTCCAAACTCATAAGAAAAAATTACAGGTATATCAATAAATCTGTAACGGTTATAGGTAGTTCGGTAACGTGTACCAGTTTGTTCAAAATATGTTGTATCCCGGATAAATAAGGTGTCACCCGGAGCCCTGATAACTGTTCGGGTTGTAATGATTTGAGTTGTTTGTTTTTGATTTTCATTTACAATACGGAGCCGCTCATTTATTTGCGAATAATTTACACCCGCTTTTAATACAAACTGTTCTCCTATATTTTTTGCTATTCTGACTCCTGCACTGAAACCATTGCGATTATCCTCACTTGCCCTGCGTTGAGAAATATAATTATTAAATCCTCCGGGATTTGAAAAGCTGCGCATAGTAAAATCAGGTGAACCATACACTTCCAGATACAGATCATTTCTTCTGGGTCCATTTACGCTGGGGCATGCAGGGCCAACTGTTCTCTGTGGTACATTACCCAACCGAAAGGTTGAGAGCGAATACCGGTAAGCAGCAGGGGCTGTAAAACGCAACAGCATTTCTTTTGCATCTGTTGATGTTGTCTGTTGCTCCATATTGCCAACAACAACATTCATCTGTTGTTTTTGAATTGAGGTTTTTTGATTGCTTTGATATCTATTTGTTACTACAGTTCCGCTATTATTTTTTATACCATTTAACTGATGACTGTCTGCTTCTTTATTTGCCGGAACTGCAGTTCCATTCTTTATTCCCTGTGGGTTTGCTGTATTTTCTTTTACTGTATTTTCTGTTGTGTTATTTATACCTTCTTTCTGATCAGTTGAATTTGTATTTGTTGTTGATTCTTCCGGATTGATTATTGTTTGTTCTTTGCTTTGTAAAGCAGGTGTTTCAGTTTGTTTGCTTTCTGTTTTCTGATGTTGTTTTGCACTCGAAACAGCGGGCTTATCTGCAGACTCATGTTTCACCACTGAATCCCATGTTAGATAAAGCATTCCTGTGAGTCCTAAGAGGGCAACAGCAGTTAACCAGTATTTACGAAAAAAGAAAAATCCTTTTCGGTCATCTTTTTCTTTTTCACGAATACGCTCCCATACCTGCATGGGGGCACCTGAGTCGTGCTGACCCAGTTTACCTTTTACGAATTCGTCAAATAATTTATCTGTCATACTGCAATGCTTTTTTGCATTTTAAGAATTTCATTTTGCAAATACCTTCTTGCTTTTACCAGTTGTGATCTGGAAGTGCTGTCTTTAATGTTCAACATCACAGCTATTTCTTCATGACTGTAGCCCTCAATTACATGCAGGTTAAACACAAGCTTGTACCCTTCCGGCAAATTATGAATCAACTTCATAATTTCTGTTTCATTAAGATGGGTGTAGGCCGATGGTTCTAAACCACCTGCCTGCGTTGAATCGGGTTGCACCTCATCAAACTTCATTTTCTTTTTCTGGCAATATTTCAGGGCTGTATTTACTACAATCCTTCGTACCCACCCTTCAAAAGATCCTTCGAACTTAAACTGTGAAATATTTCGGTACACTTTTATGAAAGCATCCTGCAGAATATCCTCTGCCTCCATCCGATCGGTGGCATATCGAAGGCAAACAGTAAGCATCTTACCGGCGAAGCGTTCAAAAAGCTGTCGCTGGCATTGCTCATCATTTTTGATGCAGCCTTGAATTAATTGGTGATCGGTTAATATCAGAATACGGTGGTTAATTTTTATTTAAGAGATGCTCTCAAAACAGCTCTTCGCTGCCCCGCAACCAAAACATATTACAAAACTATTAAAAAACGAAAAGGGCAGCAAAAAAGCTACCCTCTTCTATCTCAGGAATTAAAAACTTACATACCCATGTCCATCTTTTTCTGCTTCAAACTGTTTAAAGATGGGTCCATTTCAATGGCTTTATCACACAATGCCATTCCTTTATCTTTTTGCCCCATTTTCTGATAACACAAGCCAATCATGTATAAGGAACGTGCATTTTTGTTATCAACCTGCAGTATCTGATCCCAGTTGTCAATTGCATCCTGGTACTTACCGCCTTTGTATTGCGATTCGGCCAGTGCATATCTGATAGAGATACTGCTTGGTCTTTTGTCCAAAGACTTTTGCAAATATTCAGTTGACTTTGCAAAATTGCCAATGTTCATATAACAATAGGCCACACTTTCAAAGTAATCAGCATTCTGCACCCAGCCACGTTGAGCAGCCAGTTCAAACATGGCAATCGCATTTTTATCGTCAGGAATGGCGTAGTAAACCATCGCCATTTCAAATACATAACGTGCATTCTTCTGATCTGCATTGGCTGCTTTTTGATAATATGGGATCGCCTGCTTGTAGCGTTCCATTTCCAGATAACTGCGGCCAATAGTATAAAACAATACTGCGTTTGAAGTATCGGTTTCGGCAGCATAGAGCAAACGGTTGATTGCCTGAGGATAATTTTCAAGATAATAATTACTCATGCCGGCAATGTAATGCATGGGTTTGTCTTTGTGCAACTTCTCCCATTTTTCTGTAAAGCTCAGTGCATCCTGATGGCGGCCGAGATTAAAATATAAAGTAGCCAGCTGCTGAAAAGTAGATTCATTGTTCGGATCCAAACGGTTCCAACGTGTATAAGCATCTACAGCCTGTCTGTAATTACGGCTTTCAATACCATATTCACCCATTGCTTTTAATGCATCAATGTTTGTAGTATCCCATTTTACAGCCTGCTCAAACAAGTTCATCGCCAGTTGAATACGGCGTTCCTGTTTTGCAACATTCGCTTTCTGTAAAAATGAATTAGAACTGTCTCTGTTTTGAGAGGTGGCGTTAAAGGAGCCACTTAGAAGAAGGAGGGTAATAACATACCAGCTTTTCATGGAATTTGGTTTTTAGGATATTAGCAAAAATATGTATTTTAAAGATAATTACAAGAGTAGATATACTCGCATAAATCCTGCCAATATTCCGTAAAATAAGTGTTTATTTGAGAATGATTGCGCCCAAAGGAGGTAAATGGATGCTCAACTCATACCATTTGTCGGTTTCGTTAACCAAAGTACCTTGCAAAGTGCTGTTAAACACATCCCCGGTACCCCAATATTTTTCATTGTTACTATTGAATATTTCTTTCCACTCAGCCTTGTTCTGCAAATGAAGTTTCCAGTCTTTGCGTACCACCGGCGTCATGTTTAAGATTACAACCAGATCATCATCCGGTTTTTTCCCTTTTCGTTTAAACACAATCACAGACTCACTTCTGTGATTGAGATCAACCCACTCAAACCCGAATTGATTAAACTGATTTTCATACAATGCCGGTTCGTTTTTCAGGAGATGACAGAGATCTTTTACACACTCTTTTACTCCATTATGGGAGGGGAATTGCAGCAGCTCCCACTGCAGTTCGCTCTTATGATTCCACTCACTGGTGGCTCCAAATTCGTTTCCCATGAAGAGCAATTTACCTCCCGGATGCGCAAACATATAGCTGTACATGAGCCTCAGGTTGGCAAATTTCTGCCACTCATCACCGGGCATTTTATACAGCATCGGGCTTTTTCCGTGTACTACTTCATCATGACTTAAGGGTAACATAAAATTTTCATCATAATAGTACATCATGCTGAAAGTGAACTGATCCTGTTGATGTTGACGATACAGCGGATCCTGTTTAAAATACTTTAGTGTGTCGTGCATCCATCCCATCATCCATTTCATTCCAAAACCCAGACCATCAGAAAAAGTGGGTTTACTTACACCCGGCCAATCCGTGGCTTCTTCGGCAATGGTTTGTGTATCGGGCAAATCCCGAAAGATGGTTTCATTGAGATCTTTGATAAAAGCAATAGCTTCTAAATTTCCATCACCGCCAAACTCATTAGGCTCCCATTGACCGGCCGTTCTTGAATAGTTTAACTTGAGCATCGAGGATACGGCATCGACACGTAATCCATCCACATGGTATTTTTTGAGCCAGTACATGGCACTGCTGATTAAGAAAGATTTTACTTCTCCCCTTTTGTAATTAAAAATATAACTGTTCCAATCGGGATGATATCCTTTGCGCATATCTGCATACTCATAAGTATGACTGCCATCGAACATAAACAAACCATGTGCATCATACGGAAAATGCGAAGGCACCCAATCAAGAATTACCCCAATACCTGCCTGGTGAAATGCATCAATCAACTGCATACATTGTTGCGGAGTTCCGTATCGTGATGTGGAAGCAAAGTAACCTGCCCCCTGATACCCCCAGCTGCCATCATAGGGATGTTCCATTATGGGCATTAACTCAACATGCGTAAAACCCATCTCCTGCACATATGGAACAAGCTGTTCCCGAAAAAAATCATAGCTGTGATAGGTTTCTTCATCAAATTTATCAGGCCGCATCCAGCTGGCAAGATGCACTTCATAAACACTCCATGGCGCATCTAATTTATTATGCTCTTTGCGGCTTTGCATCCATTGTTCATCGGCCCATTCATGTTCCAGTTGCCAGGTAACAGATGCAGTGTTTGGCCTTACTTCCCAAAAATTAGCATAAGGATCTCCTTTATCGAGCTTTACACCACCATAACCATGAATGTGGAATTTATATGTTTCTCCTTTTTTAACGTGAGGGATAAAGCCTTCCCAAATACCCGACTTATCTAAGCGAACAAAAAGCGGATGGCTTTCTTTGTTCCAGTTATTAAAACTGCCAAACACAGAAACATAAGTTGCATTTGGAGCCCATACTGCAAAATAATATCCTGCTGTTTCATGTACGTCCATTAAATGAGCACCAAACAACTCGTAACATCTGTAGTTTGTTCCGTTTTGAAAATTGGCAATATCATCTCCTTCAAAACGGGAATAATTCCAAACAGGTTTTGATGTATCAATAAAATGATAGTCTTCGTATTTTTTAGGAGCTTCCACGTTACAAGGTTTTACTGATCAGTTAAAGTTTGTAAACAGTTTGCAGTAATGTGATTAAACATTTATAAAAAAACTACTGCCGTTCATATGGAAATATAACACTTTAACATCTTTTGCACACATTCTACCGCAAAAAGATTTTATCATCGTGTACCATTATTATCATCACCAAAAGCTATGATGTCACCAAAACTCATTCTGCTCTTTTGCACAGGCATATTCTGTTCTTTGCAATCCATCAGCCAATCCAACCAAATCAAAGGATCCATTACCGACACCAGCTCCGGGAAAAAACTAAGCCAGGCAGTTGTATCACTTCTTCGTACTAAAGATTCAACCCTTGCAAAATTTACACGTACAAATGAACAGGGCAATTATGAACTGAAGAATATTCCCAACGGCAGCTATCTGTTTATCATCAGCTATCCGGGGTACGCTGCGTTTGCTGATGAAGTGGAACTGAATGGAAACACATCGCTTACAAAAGAAGTAACGATTATACCACGCAGTAAACTGCTGGAGGAAATTATCATACAACAAAAAGTAAGTGCTATCCGTATTAAAGGTGATACTACAGAATATAAGGCAGACAGTTTTAAAGTAGGGCCTAATGCCAATGTACAGGAACTGCTGAAACGCTTACCCGGCCTGCAGGTGAATGCAAAAGGAGAAATTACGGCGCAGGGACAAAAGGTAGAAAAGATACTGGTTGATGGTGAAGAATTTTTTAGCGATGACCCTGCTGTTGTATCTCAAAACCTGCGTGCAGATGTGGTAGATAAAGTACAGGTGTTTGATAAAAAAAGTGAACAGGCAGAATTTACAGGCGTAGATGACGGACAGAAAACAAAAACCATTAATCTAGAACTGAAAGATGATAAGAAGAAAGGTTACTTTGGAAAACTGGAAGCAGGATCGGACTTTGATCGCTACAGAAGTGCAAAAGCTATGATTAACCTGTTTAAAAAGAAACAAAAGATTGCCGCATACATTACCAACAACAACACCACGTTTGAAGGACTGAACTGGAACGAGCAACGGAACTTTGGCAGTAACACTAATAATAACATGGAAGTAACAGATGATGGCGGAATGATGTTCTGGAACGAAGGTGACGATTTCAGCAGAGGACAGGGTTTGCCGCAATCAACCACAGCCGGATTGTTATACATTAATAAATGGAATAAAGATAAAAACAGCATCAATGGCAGTTATCAGTTCAACGATCAGATGATCAACGGCAGAAACACCAGTTTTACACAAACTATTTTGCCCGACAGCAGCTTCTCCAACAACACCATTGAAAACTTCACCAGCTCCCGCCGCAGAAATAAACTGAATGCAACGTATGAGTGGCAGATTGATTCTACAAGCAGTTTAAAGATTAAAGCAAGCGGTTCAATAGTGAATGCACAAAGAGAAAATAAATACCTCGGCGAGTCGGTAAGTGAAGACAAGATTGTGATCAATAAAATTGACCGTACAACCACCAGCCGTACAGAAGATAAAGACTTTACTTCCGAAATCAACTGGCGAAAGCGCCTTAGTAAAAATGGAAGAACCATCAGCTATACCGGTAACTGGAGCAATAATGCAAAAACAGGAAACGGCTTTCTGCTTTCAAACACAGATTTCTTTGATGTAAACGGACAGCCCGACCGGCAACAAATCCTTGATCAGAATAAAACCAATAATGAACGCCAGCAGGTTATTCAAAACAGCCTGATCTATACAGAACCGTTAACCAAAAAATTATTTTTAGAGTTAACCTACCGAAATGCGTTTAACCGGAACAATGCTGAACGAAACACGTTTGAGAAACCAATTGCAGGTGATAAATACAGCTCTATTGTAGATACGTTGAGCAATCATTTTCTGTACAAGGCAGATGACCACAACGGCGGTTTCTCTTTCCGCTATACCGAAAAGAAGTATCTTATTTCACTTGGAGCTGCTGTAGGAAGAACAAATTTTGAGCTTGAAGAATTAACAAAAAACGATACACGCAGAATAGGTTTCACCAATCTGTTACCAAGAGCAAGTATCCGCTTTACACCAAAAAAACAAAAGAGTTTTACTCTTTCTTATAACGGAACAACACAAAACCCCACCCTGCAGCAAATCAATCCGATTATTGATAACATTGATCCGTTAAACATTACCATCGGTAATCCATTGCTGAAACAGGCTTTCAGACACAGCTTTTCTGTTAACATGAATGATTATAAAATCATCAAGAGCAGAAATTTTTATCTGTCGGGCAATTTTGCATTTACAAATAATGCCATCAGCAGTTCAAATAAAATTGATTCGGGTATACGGATTAATCAGGCCATTAACGTAAACGGAAATTATAACGGGCAGGTTTGGACCATGTACGGCTTTGAAGTTGCCCCCTCTGTTAATTTAAATTTTAATGCAGAGGCATCAGTGAGCCGTTTTGTAAACATGGTGAACGGAGAAAAAAACATCAGCGATAATTACCGGATCGGCCTTGGAACAGGTATTGGCAAATGGAGCGATAAATGGATCAGTTTTAATTTAAATGTAGAGCCCGCCTTTAACTTTTCAAAATCATCCATCAACAAAAGCCTTGCAACCAACTATTGGACTGTAAATGCATATCCTTATTTATCAATGAAATTCAAGAAGCAGAAACTGTATGTTGATTTAAATGGTAACCTTAATTTTTATCAGAAAACAAGTGTATTCCAGAATCAGCGGAATGTAATGATCATTAACAGCTCCGTTAAACGCACTTTTACAAAATCGGATGCATTTGAACTGATGCTTTCAGTCAATGATCTGTTCAATCAGAACCAGGGTATTCAGCGAAATATCAGCAGCAACTTTATAGCAGAAAACACGTTTCAGAACATACGCCGTTATGTATTGCTTACCCTTAGCTGGAACTTTACAAAAAACGGTAAACCTTCAAATTTTTAAACATGAAGCATCTCTTTTTTATACCTGTTCTTTTCTGTTTTTTTTCAACCGCATCTGCACAGGTAAAATTTATCAGCAGCGGACGTATAGAATTTGAAAAAAGAGTGAACCAGTTTTCTTTTTACGATAAAGAAGATGATGAAGCACCATGGGTTATTGAAATGAAAAAAACATTTCCGAAGATGGTGAACGAAATTTACTATCTCGACTTTAATGAGCAAAAGAGTGTGTACAAACTTGCAAAAGAAAATACCGATGTAAAATATATGTGGGGTCGTAAACCCAGCGAAACGGATGTAACGGTACAGGATGTACAGAATAACCAGATCCTTGTACAGCGGGATATTTTTGAACAAACCTATTTGGTGAAAGACAGCTTAAGAACCTATGAATGGAAGATTAGTAATGAAACCAGAACCATTGCAGGTTTTGAATGCCGTAAAGCAGTAACAAAAATCTGCGACTCTGTTTATATTGTTGCGTTTTATACCGATGAGATTACGGTGAGCAGCGGCCCCGAAAGCTTTGGCGGCCTTCCAGGCATGATCTTAGGATTAGCAGTACCCCGTTTACAGATTACCTGGTTTGCTACAAAAGTTGAATTGAAAGAACCAACTGAAACAATGCTGAGCCCAAAACAGAAAGGAAAAACAGTTACATGGCAGGCTTATGAAAAAGACTTAAACAAAGCCATGAAAGACTGGGGCAAGTACGGAGCAAAAGTAATGTGGACGAGTTTGCTGTAGTAATAATTTAGTTTGTAAAAAATTACAACGATTGAATAAATTCCACAAGTAATTACTTCATAGTCGTTAATCCCATTTTAATTCCTAATTGAGGAGTAAACCACCTGTTATAGTTTCGTTCTTTCAGATACGGGAAATAAACAGTATTTACTTCCCCGTTAAACGTTTCAAAATTTTCAACTTGGTAACGAAAACCGGCACCTGCATAAGCATCAATGTAAGGCCTTCGTTTTGTATTCTTTTTTGAGAGAAAATACGTTTTCCCTACAAGAAGTTTTATACAATAAACATCAATATTTTCTTTTCTGATACCATTAAAACTATACCGTTCATCTCTGTATCTGGCAGGTTTATTCTGAAACGCCCAATTTCTGTAAAACAAATCAACCTGTATAAAATGATAGCGTGTTTTTCCAAAATATCGTTTCACGTAAATCCCTGCAGTATAAGAGTCGTATAAGTTATTATTGTATCGCCAACTATACCCTCCAGCCAATCCGCTGCCAGCAGAGCCAACTTTACCTGAGTCCTGATTACTAAAGCGATAAGCTAACAAAGTTCCGATTACTACCTTTTTATTTCCCAGTCCAAGATTTATTTCGAAATTTCTGTGAAATGTTTCCAAAGGCTTTAATCCAAACTCAACAATAGTTTGAGCATTGATTTTTTCGGAAATCAAACTCATACCCAGAAGCATGATTACTACAATGTTTTTCATCCACTAAAAATAAAGAAATTACTTCTATGACTTTAAAGAGAATTAATTTTTCCTTAAGCCAGATTATTTCAACTCCAGCACCAGATTATACATCGGTATAAGTGTGATTGTTTTTTGTAACTGAAACTGCTGCCCTGCTGCAATATCATGTGCAACCTGGAACCCTTTCATCCGCTCTGCAAACCGGGACAAGTCAATTGTTACCGCTTTATCGTTTGTATTCATGATACACATGATGGTTTGCTTCTCATCATATCGGAAATAAACATACACACCGTCAATGGGATAAAACTGCATCATCTTTCCTGTTTTAATAGCGGATGATGTTTTGCGGAAGTTGGCAAACTTTTTTATGTAATTGAAAATAGAATTCTCTTTTGCTGTTCTTCCTGCAGCTGTAAATTTATTGGCTGCATCGCCCTCCCATCCGCCGGGAAAATCCTGCCGCACATAACCATCATTGGGTGATGTAAAACCAGCCATCAAAATTTCATTGCCATAATACATTTGAGGTATTCCTCTGAAAGTCATCAACCAGGAGAAGGCAACTTTGTATTTTGCTGTGTCTTCATTCAAAACAGAATAGAAACGTGGCAGATCATGATTATCTAAAAAGATCACCTGACGCATAGGATTTTTATAAACAAAATCCTGTGCTGCTGTTGTGTAGAGTTTATTTACTCCTTCCGTCCAGCCAAAAGGCTGTGTTAATGCAGCCTGTATACCATAAAACAATGTTTGAAAATCGGTTGTTGCCTGTAAATTACTTTTGAAAGGAATGTTATAGTTATTCTCACAAAAATAACTCTGGTTAGGAACTCCATGCACCCATGTTTCGCCAAAGATGCTGATGTTGGGATACTCTGTATACAATGCCTGATTACAACGGTTCATAAACTGCAGATCATTGTATGCATATGTATCCACCCTCCATCCATCAATACCATATTCTTCTACTGTCCAGATAGCATGTTGAATTAAAAAATTTGCAACAAAGGGATTACTGTGATCCCAATCGGGCATGGAGGTTACAAACCAACCATCCAACATGATCTTTTTATCAACTGCTGCTGCATACGGATCAAACAGGATCTGATCTTTGTAATTTGTTTGTGTGAATTTTGGCCAGCGATGAAACCATGTACTGTCGGGCTGATCACGAAACAATACATGTTCAATTCCCACATGATTGTACACCGCATCCTGAATAATCTTTATCCCTTTTGCATGTGCTGTATTAATTAAACGTTTGTATGCTTCGTCTCCACCCAATCTCCTGTCAACACGATAATGATTGGTAAATGCATAACCATGTTCTGTACGACTGGGCATATCATTTTCAATCACCGGATTTAACCATAAAGCTGTTACACCCAAATCCTGTAAATAGTCGAGATGATTTTCAATTCCTTTCAAATCACCACCATGACGATTGAACACGGTATCTCTTCGAAGTGTTTGATCTTTCATTCCGGCAACACGATCATTGGAAGGATCGCCATTGCTGAAACGATCGGGCATAATGAGATACATCAAATCCTGTGAAGTAGCACCATTGGCATAAGCCAATCCACGACCGGGGCGACGGGATTGCAGATTGAATTCAAAATTAACTGCTGCTGTTCCTTTCTTTGAACGGATACCAACTGTGCCGGGCTTTGCAGTTGGAGCAATCGTAACATCAAGTATTACATATGCCGGGTTTTTAAACTTATTCACTTTTGTAATGGTAACGCCGGGATAGGTTGTAGTAAAACCGGTATGTGTTGCAACTGCATCACCATGAATCATTACCTGAAGTTTATTGTACTTCATCCCGATCCACCAGTTGGCGGGGTAAAGATTATAACTGTTTTGTGCAAATGAAAAAGTTACAGTGATAAACAGTAACTGAATGAATAAAACTATTTTCCGCATAATTCGTAATCTTATAAAATGTACAATCGGTTAATATAAGAGTTAAACAGGGTTCTTTTTTTCTTTTATAAACAGGAAGCAAATAATTGCTGCAATGATCATTAATGCCCCACCGATCTGCACAGCAAGCAAACGGTCGTTGTTCAACACATTCCTCATTAACCAGCCAAATCCGAGTGAAGCAATAATTTCGGGCAATACAATAAAGAAATTAAAAATACCCATGTAAATACCTACTTTTTCTTTAGGCAACGATCCGCTCAACATAGCATAAGGCATACTCAATATACTGGCCCATGCAACACCTACGCCCGTCATACTTAAGTACAACAGATATTTATTTTGCACCCAAGCAACACTTATCAAGCCAATTGCTCCTGCAAGTAAACAAAGTGAGTGTGTAAGTTTTCTGCCAAGTTTATCGGCAATAAACGGAAGTACCAATGCAAAAAGAAAAGTTACCACGCTGTAATAGGATAGTGTTAAACTTCCAAAGTCGGCACCTTCGGCATATACAGGATCGCTTGCATCTTTGCCGCCAAACACATTTACTGCAACAGCGGTTGTGTAGTAAAACCACATGAGAAATAATCCAGGCCATGTAAAAAACTGGACTAATGATACAATTTGCATTCGCTTGGGCATATTACGCAATGCATGCATGATTTCTTTTACACCTGCAGCCAGTCCAGCTTTTGTTTCATTCTCTTTTTTTATCCCCAGTTCTTCAGGAGAATATTCTCTGGTAGTAAAAACAGTATACATCACAGAAGCTAAAAAGAAAAATGCTCCAAGATAAAAAGACCATCTTACATTATCAGGAATACCGCCAACAGCAGCTGTGTTTTCAAGGTTAAAAACATTCCGCATAATCCAGGGTAAAGCAGATGCAATGCTGCCACCTAAACCAATCATTAAACTTTGCATAATAAAACCACGGTTCACCTGAGAATCGGGCAACTTATCTGTTACAAATGCACGAAATGGTTCCATAGAAACATTTCCAAATACATCTAACACCCATAATAAACCCGCAGCCATCCATAAAACGCTGCTGTGTGGCATGGCAATTAATGCGATTGAACTTAGTATGGCGCCAATCATAAAATAGGGACGACGGCGACCCCATTTTGGATGCCATGTATTATCACTCAAATAACCAATAACGGGCTGCACTAATAAACCGGTTAAAGGAGCTGCAAGAAAGAGAATAGGAACTTCGTCGGGATTGGCGCCGAGGTTTTCATAAATGCGCCCCATGTTAGCCCTTTGCAAATCCCAGCCAAACTGAATTCCGAAAAAACCAACACTCATGTTGATGATTTCAACGATACTTAATCTTGGTTTAGAGACAGAAATATTCTGCATAGCAATCGTGCCCCATTCCCTACAAAAGGGCTTTTAATAAATGATGTATAAAAGTAGCACCCTTCAGGGATGGGAGCTTAAATCACAAATCCATCGGGCAAAATAGCCCCTTTCTTTACAACCACAATTCCATCCTTCACAGTATAAAGTGAATGATCGGTGTTGGATAAATGTTCACCGCCATTGATGCGTACATCATTTCCTATCCGGCAGTTTTTATCAATGATGGCATTTTTAATGTAACAACGTTCGCCAATGCCAATCTTTGGAATTCCTCTTTCAGCTGCATGAAGCATCTCTTCCAGTGTTTCATAATAATCACCACCCATGATATAACTGCTTACTACAGTTGTACCATGACCAATTCTTGTTCTGATACCAATGACACTGTTCTCTAATCTGCTTGCAAGAATAATAGAACCTTCTGCAATAATGGTACGCTCCAGTGTAGTGCCGCTGATTTTTGCAGGGGGCAACATGCGTGCACGTGTAAACACCGGACGGTCGTTATCAAACAAATTAAAATCAGGAATTTCTGCAGTGAGTGCCAGGTTGGCTTCAAAGAAAGAATAAATATTTCCAATATCGGTCCAGTAACCATCGTACTGGTGACTGATGACTTTATATTTTTCAATGGATGCAGGCATGATCTCTTTACCAAAGTCAGTTGCATCTTTATATTCTTCCTGCAACAGATCAATCAGTAATTTTTTGTTGAAAATATAAATACCCATTGATGCCAGATAGATACGTCCCTGCCCTTTCATTTCATTTCCTGTATCACTCTCCCACTCACCTAAAATATCTTTCTTTGGTTTTTCAATAAACGAAGTGATCATATGTTCTGCATCCGCTTTCAAAATTCCAAACTCAGGTGCATCCCGTTCAGCAACAGGTATGGTTGCTATGCTGATGTCTGCGTTACGTGCCACATGATCATCAATCATCTTTTGAAAATCCATTTGATATAACTGATCACCGGAAAGTATTAATACATAATCTGCTTCGTGTTGCTGTACATGACGTAAGCACTGACGAACAGCATCTGCCGTACCCTGATACCATCCCGGATTATCGGGTGTTTGTTCTGCCGCAAGAATATCAACAAACGCACTGCTGAACATACTGAAGTGATAGGTATTCTTGATATGCTTGTTGAGCGATGCTGAATTAAACTGAGTTAATACAAACATACGGTTGATGCCCGCATTGATACAGTTGGAAATAGGAATATCAACCAACCTGTACTTTCCTGCAATGGGAACAGCCGGTTTACTTCTGCTTGCTGTTAAAGGATATAAACGTGTTCCTGCGCCGCCACCAAGGATTACTGCGATTGTGCTTTTTGCTGCTGACTTGCTCATAAGTTTAATTTATTCGTTAACTGAGTATGATTCTAAAATTACTGTAAGCTCTTGTACAGATCAACATATTTCTGAACACTGCTTTCCCAGCTGAAATCAAGTTTCATCATTCGTTCTCTGGCTGCATGAAATTGTTTTTTGTTGTTGTACAGTTCAACCGCTCTCCATACAGCATTACAAACATCACCTGTTGCTGCATTGTTAAACACAAGACCGTAACCACCATCTGCACTAATATCTTTCACTGTATCTCTAAGTCCACCTGTATTACGTACTAAAGGTACTGTTCCGTAACGCATAGCATACATTTGATTTAACCCGCAAGGCTCCACTCGGCTTGGCATTAATAAAAAATCGGCACCAGCATACATTAAGTGACTCAACGCTTCATTGTAACCGATGTATGAACTGTAATCGCCTTGCGATAAAGCGTTCATTGCGTTTAGTTGGCCTTCCACTTCCGGTTCGCCACTTCCCAAAATGAGAAAGTTCATGCGGCGGCCGATATAATAAAAGGAGTCGCCAACAACTGCAGGTAAAAGATCAGCTGCTTTTTCCCCTACCAGCCGGCCAATAAACACAAACAATGGTTTGTTGGGGTCAAGACCAAAAGTTTCACAGAGCTGTGCTTTGTTTTTTGCTTTGCCTTCTTCTACTGTTTCAATACTGAAATCGTGCTGAATATATTTATCTGTAGCCGGATCCCACACTTCAGCATCAATGCCATTTAGAATACCAACTGATTTTCCTTTCTCATATTCAAACAGTGCTTCTAATCCATTACTCATGAATTTGAGTTCTTCCAGATAACTGTTGCTGACTGTGGTAACTTTTGCTGCACATTTAATTCCGCTGGCGAGTGGATTGATGCTGCTGCCCCATTCAAGCAATCCTCTTTTCCAATCATCATAAGGAGGAAGAAAAACACTTTGTTCCCATGTCATCCATCCTTGATATTGTGCGTTATGTATGGTAATAACTGTTGGTATTGATGCAAGATGATTGTACCTGTAACAGTATTGCATCATAAAAGGAATGAGGCCTGCATGATAATCGTGCACATGCACTACATCCGGACGGTGTTGCCAGGCAGAGAGCCAGTCTACAACTGTAATCTGAAAGGCGGTGAAGCGTTGTGTATCATCATCGTACCCATAAATTTTTTCTCTGTCGAGCAAACCATTGATATCAACCAGGTAAAGATCAAAACCAAGTTTAGCGGTTTTCTCTTTAATGATGGTGTAATCAAAAAAATAATCGCCCAGATTAGTTGCACCTTTATGTACTACTTCCCATTCATTGGCTGCAAGAAATTTGGTGCGGTACATAGGCATCACCACTTTGGCTGTATGCCCCGCATCCTGCAGATATTTTGGAAGAGCCCCTACCACATCACCTAAACCCCCGGCTTTGGCAACAGGATAACACTCGGCACTGACATGAAGAATTTCCATTGATTAGTGATTAAGCAATTGTGCTTCAATATACCAAGACTTTGGTTTTAATGTATCAAAGAATAAATAATTTTTAGAAAGCTTATTTCTTTTTACTTTCAGTCTTTCCAACTAAATCACTAACGATTGTTATGACTCAAACAAAACAACCAACCAATTACGGTGCACTGGGTACACTGGTTACTGTATTTTTTTTCTGGGGATTTATTGCAGCAGGCAACAGTGTGTTTATTCCTTTTTGTAAACACTATTTTCATTTAGATCAGTTCCAAAGTCAGTTAATTGACTTTGCTTTTTATACTGCGTATTATGTTGGTGCATTAATCCTGTTGATTTATGGAGCATTTGCAGGAAAAGATCCTGTAGGTAAATGGGGTTATAAAAAAAGTATTGTGTACGGTCTGTTGTTTTCAGCCATCGGTGCAGCAGCCATGATTATTGCAGTAAATGCCAACCTGTTTACCGGCATGCTGATTGGATTGTTTATTGTTGCACTTGGTTTTTCACTGCAGCAAACTTCGGCGCAGCCCTTTTCTATTTCATTGGGCGATCCTGCAACAGGTACCAGCCGTGTAAATCTTGGTGGTGGTATTAATTCTTTTGGAACAACTATTGGTCCTATTGTTGTTGCCTTTGCATTGTTTGGCACAACGGCTGCAATTACCGACGAAAAAATTCAGGCATTGCCATTGAGTAAAGTGATTGTGTTATATACCTGTGTGGGTGCCTTGTTTATTTCCGCTGCAGCGTTGTTTTATTTTTCCAAAAAAGTACCGGCGGGAATCAATGATGAAAAAATTGAGAAAGAAAATAAAGCGTTGATTACACTGGTTGCAATTACCGTTCTGCTGGCGGTTTGTTTTGCCCCCGTTTTTCAGAGTTATAAAAGTGATGCAGCTCTGCAAATTGTAAAGCTTGGCGATGAAATTACAGCCCTTACAAAACAGGCCGAAACTGTAGGTGCTGATGCTGCAACAGTTACAGCATCCATTCAACAAAAAACAGATGAAGTGACAGCATTGCGTTTACCTCTGGAGCAATACCGCATGCGCTGGCTCTTTGGTGCATTAGCAGTTGTTGTTGTTGGTTTACTGTTAGCAAACATGAGTGCAAAACGCAAAGCAGAAGGATGGGGTGCTATGAAATATCCGCAACTGGTATTGGGCATGCTGGGCATCTTTGTTTACGTTGGTGTTGAAGTAGCAATAGGCAGCAACCTCGGCGAACTGTTGAAACAAAAAGAATTCGGCGGATATCAATCATCACAAATTGCACCGTTTATTTCCATGTACTGGGGCAGTTTAATGATTGGCCGGTGGGCAGGTGCCATCAGTGCGTTTAACTTCAGCAATGCAACCAAAAAATTACTCATGATTGTTGTTCCGTTGGTGGCCTTTGCAGTTATCATCGGTGTGAATACACTGGCACAGTACGATATGAGCGATTTGTATTTTTATATCATCTGCGTTGCCATACAAATTGCTGCATTTTTTGTAAGTCAGGAAAAACCTGCAAGAACATTGCTCATCTTCAGCATACTGGGTGTAATTGCAATGATCATTGGTGTAATGGCTTCAGGCAAAATTGCCATTTATGCATTTCTCAGTGGTGGTCTTTGCTGTTCAATTATGTGGCCTTGTATTTTTTCACTGTCTATTGCCGGTTTAGGAAAGTATACCACACAAGGATCTGCTTTTTTAATTATGATGATTCTGGGTGGTGGTATCATCCCTCCTATCCAGGGCAAACTGGCCGACTTGATTGGCATCCATCAATCATATTGGGTAGCGGTGATCTGTTTTGTTTACCTGGCACTGTTTGCTTTTCTGGTAAAAGGAATTTTAAAACGTCAGGGAATAGATTATGATGCGCAGGTAAGTGGTGGTGGACATTAAACAATGTAAATGAAATTTGAAAATATTGATGTTTATGATTAAAGATTATGCAGTGGGTATAGATATTGGCGGCACCAACACAAAATTTGGTATTGTAGACCGTCATGGAATTATTCTGGAGCAGGGCCGTATGCGTACTGATGCACATGAAAATGCAGAAGATTTTATTGAAGAACTTTATTCGCATTTAACATTAATGATTGCAAAGCATGGTGGCAATGAAAAATTTAAAGGCATTGGTATTGGTGCACCCAATGGAAATTATTATACCGGCACCATTGAATATGCACCCAACTTAAAATGGAAAGGAATTATTCCTGTTGCAGATCTGGTAGAAAAAAAGTTTGGTCTGCCAACCAAATTAACCAACGATGCAAATGCTGCAGCCGTTGGCGAAATGATGTATGGTGCGGCGAAGGGCATGAAACATTTTATTACCATTACGTTGGGTACAGGAGTAGGCAGTGGTATTGTAATTGACGGGAGAATAGTAATTGGTCATGATGGCTTTGCAGGTGAACTGGGTCATGTGGTGATACGCCCCGGCGGAAGATTGCACAAAGGTACCGGCATTCGTGGATCGTTAGAATCCTATGCATCAGCAACAGGTGTAAGAGAAACCGCCATTGAATTTTTAACACAGGATCCGGACGCACCAAGTATGTTACGCAATTACTCCATTGATGATCTAACCAGTGAAACCGTATTTAAATGTGCAGAGCAGGGCGATGCAATTGCCAATCATATTTTTGAATTCACCGGACAAATACTGGGTGAAGCTTTGGCCAACTTTGTAATGTTCTCCTCGCCAGAAACAATTGTTTTGTTTGGTGGATTAACAAAAGCCGGCGATTTAATTCTAAAACCAACTGTACAGGCAATGGAAGCAAACCTGATACAGATTTTTAAAAACAAAGTAAAAGTAATCTTCAGCGATTTAAAAGAAGCAGACGCTGCAATACTTGGTGCCAGTGCGTTGGTGTGGGAGTAAATGCAGAAAAGGAACAGCTTTATACACGGAAACACGGCTTTTAAAAGCCGTGTTTTCTTTTTATCTTTATACTATGGCAGAACCGGCTGTTAAATATTACACTCAGGAAGAATATCTTGCTTTTGAACGTGAAAGCAAGGAAAGGCATGAATATTATCAGGGCGAAATATTTAACATGAGCGGCGCATCATATGAGCATAATCTGATTGAAGATAATATCAGAGGTACTCTTCATGCTTTTTTAAAAGGTAAACCCTGTCGCTCATTAGGATGCAACTTAAGAGTGCATTCTCCCAAAAACACATTGTATACCTACCCCGATGTATTGATTGTTTGTGGCGAGCCGAAGTTTGTAGATGGTCAGTTTGACACGTTGTTAAATCCATCTGTATTAATTGAAATTCTTTCACCTTCTACTGCTGATTACGATAAAGGAACCAAGTTTGAATTATACAGAGATATTGAAAGCCTGCAGGAATATGTGTTGATTAATTCCGGCAAGGTACATGTAGAATTATATCAGCGTAACAACGATCATTCATGGATATTAACTGAATACAAATCTTTGAATGAAAGCTTTGAAATAAAAACGATCAGCAAAACAATGTTATTAGCTGAAGTATATGAAGGAATCACCTTCCCTTAAAAATCCTGCATCAGCTGAATCCCTAAACCCGGTGCTGCACTCACTCCTACTTTCCCGTTATCATACATCAATCCCGTTGCAATATCTTCAGCAAGTAACAACGGCCCGTCCATATCAATATAATCTACCAAGGGTGCAAGATGTGCAATGGCAGCAGAGCCTACTGTACTTTCGTTCATGCAACCAATCATGATTTTCATTTCCAGTTCTCTTGCCTTTGTTATCATTCTCAGAGCAGGTGTAATACCACTGCACTTTGTTAATTTGATATTGATGCCATGAAAGTAGCCGGCACATTTTTCAACATCCGCTTCATACACACATGATTCATCAGCAATTAACGGAAGCGAAGACTCTTTAAACAAGACAGCCATTCCTTCCCAATTATCTTTTGCCAGAGGTTGCTCAATAAACTCCACTCCCAGTTCTTTTAACTGCGGAATTTTTTCAAGGGCTTCATCCAGTGTCCAGCCGGCATTTGCATCCACACGAAAAACAGCATCGGTATGTTTACGTAATGCAGCTACCAGTTCCACATCGCCCGGCACACCCACTTTTATTTTATAAATGGGCCATGGTTTTGCGTTCATCTTCTCAACCATTTTTTCAACGGTATCTATCCCAATGGTATAATCGCACAAAGGTGCTTTGCTGTAATCCAGATTCCAGAGCTGATACAATGGTTTATTGCGGAGTTTGCCATACATATCCCATGTGGCAATATCTAACGCACAAACAAGAAAATGATTTTGAGGAAACAGGTGATGCAGATAATGCCAGTAACGTTCCGGCTCCATGAACGCAAATTTTTCTACAAATATTTTTTTACGCTCCAGGTCTTCAATCATTTTTTCAACCGGAATATTGTAATAAGCAATAGCCGGTGCTTCGCCGTAACCTTTAGCTCCACGTGTTTCCAATTCAACAATCAGCGCAGGCTGATGTGTTTTGGTTCCTTTTGAAATCGTAAACGGATATTGAAATGGAAGTTCTGTTTTTTTATACTTGACTTGTAAAGGCATTTAGTTGTAAGATTTTTAATAATGACAAGAAGAAAGGCACAAGGAGCAAGGGACAAGGAACAAGAAAGAAATCAAGGCACAAGAATACAAGATGCAACAAACAAAACACGCCAAGACTAATAACACACCACACATAACCCTTAACTTGTTACCCTCTCCCACTGGTTATCACATATCCATTCAACTCTTGATTAAAATCATCTTCCTGCATCAATTCTTCAAGCGAAAGATGCATTCGGTAACGCCAGTAATGTTTTGGATTGGCCGGCACATTAATGCGTTCTTCGTTTGGATTTTCTCTGCGCAGCTTTTCACTCATCCCCAACAATTCCTGTATTTGAAACACACTCCACATAGCAGGAGAATATAAATGTTGATTGATGATACGCTGCACAATCCATGGTTCGCAATAGAAAGGTGCCTCACCAAATTGTCCCAATTCACTGTTGTAAAATTTTTGTGTGTGTGTTCTGTCTTCTTCCCACCAGCCACGGATGGTGCTCATGTCATGCGTGCTGGGTGTAACAACACTCAAGAAAGGTGCATCGCCCGGATGAAAGAATTGTTTCTTAGGATCCTTGGGCATGCGTTGAATTTCAAGACTCAACATTCCTAATTGTTTCATTACATCCGGAACACAATCGGGCACCATTCCCAAATCTTCGCCGCATATAAGCATATTGGTTGATCGCTTGAGATATGGCAGTTTGGCCATGGCTTCCTGTTTCCAGAAAGCATCCTGACGGCGGAAGAAATAATTAATATAGAGATCTTCCAGTTTTGCTTTTGTATCTGCATCAAAATAACTGAAGGATATTGTTGAACTCATGCTGATGCGAAAATGAAACTGCTGTGCCTGACTTCCTTCCACTTCAAAAAAGATCACATTGCTGATGCAATCGTACAATGCTTGTTTGAGACGATTGTTGAGTTCAGTTTGTTCCTGTTGTTGAAAGTATGCCTCCGTTTTGCGCTGGGTATTAAACTCTTCTTTTAATTCATACTGATCATTGTTGATCCTGTTAAGAAAGGATTTCATCAATTCTGCATCAGCTCCCATCAACTCATTTAAAACGGAATCATTAATAAATGGTTTGCATAATCGTTGATAATCGAACCATAAACCTTTTTGTCCAAACTCACTGATATGAACAGGTGTAGCGGGAACAAAGTAACCAAGGATACCTTCAACTGCATGCATGGGTATACTCCATATCCGGAAGAACCCAAGTATATGATCAATACGGAATGCATCAAAGTAATTACTCATTTGCTCAAAACGTTTGCGCCACCAGCTGAAATCATCTGCAGCCATACGTTGCCAGTTGTAAGTAGGAAAACCCCAGTTCTGTCCTTTTACTGCAAAATCATCCGGTGGTGCTCCTGCCTGCATACTCATATTGTATAATTCAGGTTCAACCCATGCATCACAACTGTTACGGTAAATGCCAATAGGTATATCGCCTTTTACAATGATCTGATGCTGGTGTGCATATGCTGTTGCTTCTTTTAACTGCAGATGCAAATGATACTGTACAAAATAATGTAGAGCAATTTCATCGTACTGCTTATGAGAGGGGTCTGCAAATTTCTGAACTGCTTCTTCATTGTAAACATTATGCGTTTTCCACTGACTGAAATCAGAAGTTTTGTATTTATCACGCAGATAACAGAAAGCTGCATAGGGCACCAACCAATGACGGTTGAGATCAAAGAACTCAAAGAACTTGATATCTTCGTGCATTTCATCTTTCAGTTCGTTGTACAATTCTTTAATGGCAGCCCATTTTAATTTCATCACAGCTTCATAATCCACTTCGGGCAATGCGTTGAGTTCTTTCTGTTTTTTCTTTAATGATTTTATCACATTATGATTCGCCGATCCTGCTACCTGTTGTAAATTGATATACAAAGGATGTAATGCAAAAGCTGAAATGGCTGCATACGGATAAGAATCAATCCATGTATGCGTTGCAGTAGTATCATTTACCGGCAAAATCTGAATAAGCTTCATGTTTACTTTAACCGCCCAATCAACCAATTGTTTCAGATCTGTAAACTCTCCTGCGCCGGTACTGTTTGCTGTACGCAAACTAAAGACCGGAACAGAAACTCCTGCTCCTTTCCATGTGTTGTTGGGTAATTGTGCAAAACCATCATGCAAAATGCTGATCTTCTTTTTACCATAGCTATCATACAAGATGCGGTTATTGCCCGACTCAAAACCAACAAAGGTTTTGGTTGCTGTATTGAAAACGCCATATTTATACGCCACCGGAAAACTTTCGCCTGACAGATTAAGTTTTACCGTCCACCAATTATTTTCAAGATTCATTAACAAAGGTGCTTCTTTACTCCAGTTGGTAAATGTTTCATTGCTGCCCGCTACACAAAGCACTTCATCGGCTTTAATCAAGGGAGCTTTTACTTTGAAAATATGTGTAACAGATTTTAATGCTTTTGATTTTACCTGTTTATGTTTTGGG
Source organism: Chitinophagaceae bacterium (assembly GCA_019752045.1). GTDB lineage: Bacteria > Bacteroidota > Bacteroidia > Chitinophagales > Chitinophagaceae > Lacibacter. Next base: position 63,915 of record JAIEMP010000009.1, read on the forward strand.
AGCAACACTTCTTTGAATGGTTGCGTGTAAAAAGCATTTTCAAAGTCACCTGCATGGTTCCAGGTATCAATTAAGGTTAATTCATCAACGGTCAGTTTCATTGTATCAACCATCCGGTCGTTTCCCCATTCCAAAATGGTTTCGCCATTTTCATTTTTGAGGAGATAATTATACTGAAGTACATTTTCGAACTCTTTGCCGAGCTCTATGGTAACCGTCCAGAATTCATCTGTAAGATATTGCATAGATAAGGCGGCAGCAGGTTCGTTATTTCCCAATTGTTCGCAATTTCCGGTAACATAAAGGCTTTGGCCGAATTGGGTAAAAAAACGCAGATAGAATTGAATCTTCATAATCAACTATTGGGCGGTAAATTAAAGAAAAAAGCCCAACTACACGAAAGCTTCATGGAATGTACAAGGGGTTTGTTTTTTGGACGAAATAAAAGAGGATTCATCATCTATTTTTCAAACAACAAAAATTCGTATTGGCAGGTTATTATGTTAGAGCATACATTTATACCATTCATTAAGTGAAAAGGCTTTTGTGCAATACTTAGCTGATATTGGGATGTAGCAATACTATATATGAAGTAATCAATGACGAAGTATTAAATATCGTAATAACTTATTACTGTCATAAACCGACTTCGTTTTTTTTGAATCAGGGGTAAATGTTTATTCATTCTAAAATCAGTACAAAACCGCTTGCTGGTTTTAAAGAAATAGTTTGTTTTCTTCTGCTGTCAACCTGTTTTTCAACAAATGAAAAGGGAGCATCGCCATCCGTAATTAATGTGCCTTTCTTCTTGTTGAGTATACTAAGATTCAGTTCAATTTCTTTACTTGCCTGTTCTGCATTAATACCTGCTATATACCATTTGTTTTGATGCTTGCGTGCAATCACCGCATATTTACCCGGGAACCCATCAATGAATTTTACATCATCCCAGCTTGTTGGCAAATCTTTTAAAAATTGTTGAATGTTTGCGGGAACATGCTGCATGCCTTCAGGTGATTCCGCAAAGTGCTGAATACCTGAGAGGAATAAAACCGATGTTGCCAGTTCAAACACAGCAGTTGTTTTGCGTTGAACTTTGGTTTGAATTTTATACAGGTTCATAGGTGTAAAATCCATTGGATCAAATGCATTGCGTGTAAACGGAAGCATTGTACAATGTGTGGCCTGCAGATCTGCATCTTTCTGTTCAAAGGTTATCATTTCAAAACCACGAACCGCTTCTGTTGTCATGAGATGCGGATAAGTGCGTGCCCAGCCTCTTGGCAATGTTGCTACGTGAAAATTCACCAGCAATTGATATTTCTCTGCATCTTTTAAAATATCTAAGTAATATTCCATTACCGACTGACCATCACCTGCAAAGAAATCGATCTTTACTCCTTTAATGCCCATTTGCTGTATGCGTTGAAATTCTTTTGCCCTGCTTTCGGCAGTGAGCAATAAGTTCTTCGGTGTGTACTTTACCGTATTCCAATCACCTGCAGAATTATACCAAAGAAGCAAACCTACATTTTTTGTTGTAGCATAGTCGGCCAGCTCTTTTACTTTATCATAACCTATCTTACGATCCCAGTCAGCATCAATTAAACAATACTGCCAGTTCATTGCTGCAGCATAATCAATGTACTTTTTCTGCTCATCATACACAATAAAATCATCTTTTGAATTAATCCAGCTCCACGATGCTTTTCCCGGTATGATGAACGATGTGCTTTTAACTGTTGCTGGTTTTGCAAGATCTGTACCCGCTGTTGATTCAATGATTGCAGAAAGATTTCCTATAGTAATGATGCGCCATGGTGAAACATAGGTTGATTGAAAAGTTGGCAGCAATCCTTTTCCTGTAATAATCTCACGGGGATCGGAATAGGCAATACTGTATTCGCCATCCGGTGATTCGGCTTTTAAGTGTGTTGCACAATCATTCGCTTCAACAGCTGCTTCGGTGATCAGCACCCAGGTGTTTTCATTCCTGAATAAAGCCGGATAGACCCATCCTGCTGCAGATGGAGATACCGTTCCAACCGGAAGATCCTGCACATAATGCTCTTCATATGCCGGATTGGTTTGCTCCCATCCCGTTTTAGAAACCTGCATGGGTTGTAACCATGCTTTAGCAGATAAAGGGAAATGAAAACTTGTTAATTCAGCTGTGATGTTATCAATGAAATTGTTATTCGCTTTGTACTGATAACGGAAAGCGACTGCATCATTTGAAACCTGGAAAATAATATCCAATGATTGGCCATTCTTATTTCTAAACTGTACGGTACGTTTATTGGCTTTGTAATTGATTTGTTTTTTCTTGGCATACAACATTGTATAGGCATCATTTACCTGTTGTACCGATGTTGCGCCCAGCAGATTGTTTCCTTTTGAAAAATCAATTGATGAAGTGGTAAATCCTAATGAAGAGGAACGCAGAACTTCTGTATCCATAAACCGAACGCTGTATTTGATAGCACCTTCGCTATTTACAGAAACCTGTACGGTTATTTTTTTATCGGGGCTTGTAATGCCTACTTGTGCAGTAACAGAATAGAATGCAACGATGAATAACAAAGCAATCACAATACGCATCAGCAATTTTTTTAACAGTAAAAGGATGTTCCTTACAAAGAAACAGAAAGATTGTTACTGCGGGAAAATTAAAACCCTAACAAATGTATGTGAATGATGCCCGAAGAAATAGAAACACTGATGACACAGATTCGAGCTGATTTACACTGATCTTATCCATTTTTATTCGTCCTAATCAGCGTCATCAGTGACTCTATCAAATAATATATACGATCAAACTTCTTGCGCCATGGGCACCAATCACCAGGCTTTGCTCAATGTCAGCAGTTTTAGAAGGTCCAGCTAAGAACACCCCAAAACCATCTTTTGCGCTTTCAATTTGTTGATAGGCATGATGCATGGTAGCAACAATGTTTTTCTTTTCAATCACAATCACTAAATGCTGACAAATAAATGGCAATAAACGATTACCCATCTGGCTTTCATACAACCAGATAGCACCATTCTCAGCAACTGCAATGGTTCCTTCTACATAAGCAGTATCAACAGCAGCAAGATCAGGTGCTGTTAAATGAGCAATGGACTCTTCTACGTCGCCTAATGATGCAATTCTGTTCAAAACAAAATCACCGTTTGCTTTTTTGGTTTGAAGCTCTTCTTTTAATGAGTTGATGTCTTGCAATTCAACAGTACCGCCACCGATACTTTGCAATACGGTTTTGTATTGTTGCAGCAGATCATTGTATTGAATAACTTCAACAAGATCAATTGCAGGTAATTCTGTCAACGATGGTTTGTTTGCAGTAATTGTTTTTAATATCGTTTCTCTTGCACTCATTGTTGTTTGTTCTTGATGTACCAATCACGGAAACTTTGTTTTGGCGGCGCAGGCATCTCCCGTTGTTTGTACCAAGGGTTAAGTTTGTTATTCAATAACCAGGGAAACAAACGCATCACTGCTCTTCCTGCTTTACCTGCAAAGCGATACAAGCCCGGTCTTGCTAAAACAAATGCCATTCCTTTCAAACCAACTTTCTTGCTTGCATCAACATAACCTTCTTCAACCAACACTTGGCGCCATTTCCATAACTGATCATGTATATCAATTTTCACGGGGCATACATTACTGCAACTGCCGCAGAGCGTTGATGCAAATGGAAGATCGGCGTTTGCACGCATATCAATATTGGGATTTAGAATGGAACCGATTGGGCCAGCAACTGCTGTATGGTAACTATATCCTCCGCTTCGTCTGTAAACCGGACAAGTATTAAAACATGCGGCGCAACGGATGCACTTCAATGAATTTCTGAAATCAGCACGACCAAGTTGCCTGCTTCTCCCATTATCAACAATCACAATGTGCATCTCCTGCCCTTCTCTTGGTTTATTAAAATGACTCGAGTAAGTTGTGATAGGTTGACCTGTTGCGCTTCTTGCAAGCAAACGAAGAAATACAGAAAGATGTTCTGCTTTCGGAATCATCTTTTCAAAACCCATGCAGGCGATGTGAATCTTTGCAGCATGTGCGCCCATATCAGCATTGCCTTCATTGGTACAAACTACAAAGCCACCTGTTTCTGCAACTGCAAAGTTTACACCTGTAATTGCAAGCTCCGATTCAATAAATTTTTCACGGAGATGCTGACGTGCTGCTTCCGTTAAATATTGCGGATCGTTGTTTCCTTTTTCAGTATTCAGATGTTCGTGAAAAGTATCGCTCACATCCTGCTTCTTTAAGTGAATGGCAGGTAATACAATATGACTTGGCGCTTCATATCTTAATTGCACAATACGTTCGCCGAGATCTGTATCAATTGTTTCAACTCCCTTTGCATGAAGGAACTCATTCAATCCACATTCTTCCGTAAGCATGCTCTTACTCTTAACGATCTTCTGAATGTTGTTTTTCTGAATGAGATCAAAGATGATACGGTTATGATCGGCTGCATCTGGTGCCCAATGGATAGTAACACCATTAGCGTTTGCATTGGCTTCAAACTCTAATAAGTAATTATCGAGATTGGAAAGTGTATGATTTTTTATTTGCGAAGCCCATTCTCTCAGCTGTTCCCATTCAGGTAAACCATGAGCGGCCTTATCTCTTTTTTGCCGAACGAACCAAAGTGTTTCATCATGCCAATCAGTTCTTGGCTCATCTTTGATGAACTGTTCTGCAGCTTCTGCATGTGAAAGTGAACTTTTACTCATGCGTTGCTGTTTAAGATTTCTGCAATATGGATCGTTTTCACGTTACTGCCATTTCGCTTCAAGATACCTTCTAAATGCATTAAGCAACTCACATCAGTACCAGTAATGTATTCAACTTCGTTGGCAGAATGTTCAGTTATTCTATCCTTTCCCATTTTCACACTCACTGCTTCTTCAAACACACAAAACGTTCCACCAAAGCCGCAACATTCATCGCTGCGAAGAGGTTTGCTCAACTGCAACCCTTTTACTTGCGATAATAATTGTTCAGGTTTTGAGAAGGATGGCAACATACGTTCAGTCATGGAAGAAAGATGTAAACCACGCTGACCATGACAACTGTTGTGCAACCCAACTTTGTAAGGAAATGATGCATCGATCTTTTCTATTTTCAACACATCCACTAAAAATTCAGTAAGCTCGTATATATGTTTACGGATGTGTTCAGCTTCACCCGGATGTTGCTCATCGTGCAGGTGTTCTTTTAAATGCAATACACAACTTCCCGATGGCGCAACGATATAATCAAAGCCGGTAAAATTTGCAACAAAGTTTTTATCGCATCCTTTGCTCAGAGAAGCAAAGCCGCTGTTTGCCATTGGCTGGCCGCAACAGGTTTGATTAAGTGGAAAAGAAACATTGCAACCAAGCTTTTCTAAAAGCTGAAGTGTTGCAATACCCACCTGCGGATAAAACTGATCGATATAACAGGGAATGAATAATCCAATTTTCATGTTGTTCTACAACTCATCGTTTCTGAAGTCCTGAATAATATTTTAGCTCAATGATATCGGTTGGCAATGGCTTGCTGTTCCAATGATCGTGGATGACCAGTGCTGCGCCTAAAGCAGAAGCCTGTGCTACGGAGGCAGCATAGATTTCAATACCAGGAAACACTTCGGCCAGCATATGCATAAAAACTGGATTCTTTCCAAAACCTCCGTCAACAAAAATGCGTTTTACAGATGTCCCTTTCAAAACAAGGTTAGTACTGTACAACTGCTGTGTAATTAAATCTGCAATCAATTGATGATATGCCTGCTCATAACTGCTGAACTTTTTCAGATCCCGTTTAGCAAACACAGATTGCTGAATCATTACATCATCTGCTCCTTTTTTGCTGAATGCTTTACCCAATTCAAGTTGATCAATAATATCCTGATCACACTCAACCGTTTTATAATAATCTTCGGACAGTTTAAAAAATGCAGCCAGTTTTTTTGTTTGCTGCTCATGTTCATACCCTGCAAACAGGCGTGAAGCCTTTACAGGATTACCTTCATAAGAAAGATAACTTAAACAATCCTGGTGTAATTCAAAATCGCTCAGCAATGTATGATTGAATGGATTGAGTGTAATACACCATGTTCCTGTTGAAAGCAGGATGAACGGGTCGTTAAATGATGTAAAATAAGGAATCAAGGCCGAAGAACTGTCGTGTAAACCTGCACCAACAGGAATAGTATCATCTATATAACCTGCAATGGCTTTGCAATCCAATACATCGGGAAATTTTTCAGCAATGCCTTCCTTCTGCACCCAGTCATGATATTTTTTCTTGCGGTAATCCCACAAATTAGTATGACAACCGATACTGGTAATATCTGTAAACAATTTGCCGCAAAGGATAAAGCTGAGATACTGTGGAAGGTGAAGTGCATACTTGATCTTTCCGAATACTTCCGGCCGTTGATATTTCAACCGGTACAACTGCATACCTGAATTAAGATTGCCTAATACAGGTGATGCTGTTTCTTTTGACACTTTACTTTCTCCGCCATAAGTGTCGTAAAAAAGTTTCTGGAGTTCCTGCGGATAAGGTTTCAGATAATTATATAAAGGAAGCAACACATTCAGTTCATCATCAAGGTGAACAAAACTTGCACCATAAGCAGAAAAATTGACTGTTTTGATTTCAAACTTACTACCCTGCAGCACTGCATCAAATGAAGACTTCACCCATTCAGTAAGTGTATGTACATCTTCGCAGGGAAACCCATCTTCGTCTGTGATTTCGGTCATGGGTTTGCTTTCTTCATGCAGCACTCTGTAATTCTCATCAAAAACCAACAGTTTTTTATTGGTTTTACCGATGTCAAAAATTGCTATGGCGGGAATCTTAATCATTATAATCCTGTTGCCACAGTCTTACTGCCTCTTTCTTTAACTAACTGCTCCCTGATTTTCTGTTCACGGAAGAATTGCAAAGGATATAATGCTGCACCGCTTCTCAACCTTGCCTCAGCAACTAATGGTCGCAGATCAGTTCTAAATGTATGTTGCAATATTTCCTGCGCTTGCACTACATCGTTACTGTCCTGTGCAGCATTCAGTTTTTTTCTGTCAACTGTTAATGCCTGTGCATAGGCGATCATAATGGCTTCAACTGATTGCAATAAATCTTCCAAAGGATCTTTTACATTATGACTTGCATCAATCATCCACCCAAGATCTGTTGTATGATCCATGCCTCTTGCATCCATACCTTCTACCAATTCGTTAAAAATCAAAAACAACTGGTATGGTTTGATGCTGCCAACTGTAAGATCATCGTCACCATATTTACTATCATTGAAATGGAAGCCTGCTAATTTACCTTCCATCAACAGCAAGGAAACAATCTGTTCAATATTTGCGTTGGGCAAATGATGACCCAGATCAACCAATGTATACGCCTGCGGGCCGAGTTTATTTGCATAAAGTAATGATTGCCCCCAGTCTCCTACCGTCATTGAATAGAAGTTTGGTTCAAATGCTTTGTACTCCACAAACACTTTCCAATTGGCAGGCAGTGCTGCATAAATTTCCTGTAAACTTTCTAATGTATTTTGAAATGCCTTTCTGAAATTTAATTGACCAGGAAAGCAACTGCCATCACTTAACCAAACAGTTAATGCAGTTGATCCAAGTTCAACACCATGTTTAATTACTTCAATATTATGTTCAATGGCTTGTTTACGTACTGCTTTATTTACATTTTGTAAAGAACCAAATTTATAACTGAACGCCTGATCTTGCTGGTCCTGAAAAGTGTTTGAATTCACCGCATCAAACTTTAAACCCAACTGTGAAGCGGTTGCTTTAATGGATGCATAGTTCTCAGGAATATCCCAAGGGATGTGTAAAGAAATGGCGCCGCTTGATTGGTTGAGTGCATGCAATAAACCCACATCTTCTAATTTTTGTTCAAGATTACCTGGTTCACCTGCGCCTGCAAAACGACCAAAGCGTGTACCGCCTGTGCCTAATGCCCAACTGGGAATTGCCACCTGGAAATCGATGAGCTTTTGCAGCACATCTTCCACATTATTTATTTCTGAAGAAATGAAATCGAATTTGCGTTTGTGATCAGTTGCGTGTAATCCGTTAAACTCAGCGATCCTGTTTTTTTCTAACAACATAAAGCAAGTTTGTATAGCAAGTTACTCAAATTTAAAAATCGGGTCGATAGAGAACTATCAACCCTGTTAACTACTATTGATTATGAGAATAAATTCTTAGAAGCTGTTTTGAAATGATTTTTTTGTCGCAGAGAAAAGAGAAAAGGAGTTTAACGCAGAGTATTTTCTCTGCGCTTGTCTTTGCGTTCTCTTTTCTTTGCGCCCCAAAAAAAGATAAGTAAATCATAAAAATAAATTTAAACAGATCTTAGCGAACAAATGCAGTGGCAACGCCGCCATCCACATTCAATACGTTACCGGTTGATTTGCTTAATAAGCCTCCTGCAAAAGCAAAGCAGGCATTGGCAATATCTTCAGGCAAAATGATCTCGTTTAATAATGTGCGACCGGCATAGTAAGCTGGTAATTCCTCAATAGTGATACCATAAGCCTTGGCACGACCTTCGGCCCAGCCACCGCTCCAGATATTACTGCCTGCAATAACCGCATCAGGATTCACAACATTTACACGAATCTTATCCTTTCCTAATTCAGCAGCATTTAATCTGGATAAATGCAGTTGTGCCGCTTTTGCAGAACCATAGCCAGCATTATTCGGACCGCTCACCAATGCATTCTTACTTACAATGTTTAATACATCTCCACCAGTACCCTGCTTGCGCATAATCTCAATGGAACGTTGTGTAACAAGAAACTGACCTTTCACCAATACATCGTATAAGAGATCCCAATCTTTTTCAGAATGATCTTCAATTGATTTTGAAATTGACAACCCTGCATTGTTCACCACAATATCAACACCACCAAATGCAAGTGCTGCACTGGCCAATGTTTGCTGTATGGTATCATCTTTTGTAACATCCAATACATCGGCTGCTACAGCATCTTTTCCAAACTGTGCAGTAAACTCTTCCTGTGCTTCCACCAAACGTTCAGCATTCATATCATTCAGGATCACACAGGCACCTTCTTCTGCAAATTTCTTTGCAATGGCTTTTCCAATTCCACCGCCACTGCCGGTAATCAAAGCAATCTTTCCACTCAATGCTTTTGGTTTTGGCATACGCTGAAGCTTCGCTTCTTCCAACAACCAGTATTCAATATTAAATGCTTCCTGGCGTGGTAATGAAGTGTATTCTGAAATTGCTTCAGCACCTTTCATTACATTAATAGCATTGATATAAAATTCTGCTGCTACTCTTGCGGTTTGTTTGTCTTTTGCAAAAGTGAACATACCCACACCTCTGTACAGAATCACCACGGGGTTGGGATCACGCATTGCAGGACTGTTTGCATGTTTGCAGGTAGAATAATACTCTGCATACATATTGCGGTATGCTTCAAATAAAGGAGCAATTTTTTCTTTGATCTTATTTACATCGCTCAAATCCTCTGCTGATTCAAGATTCAATACCAACGGAGATATTTTTGTTCGAAGGAAGTGATCCGGGCAACTGGTTCCTAACGGAGCCAAACGATCGAGATCATTAGAGTTGATATACTCCAGCACTCTTGCATCATCTGTAAAGTGACCGATCATTCTGTTCTGCGAAGAACAAAAACCTCTTAACACCGGCGCCAATGCTGCTGCCTGTTTTTTACGATCAGCTTCCGGTAACGATGTTTGTTTTGCACCGCCAAACACTTCTTTTTGTTTGCTGATGTTGTCCTGCAGATATTCAGCACAACGTTCAATTACTTCCAGTGTGTTGATGTATGATTCATAAGCAGTATCGCCCCAGGTAAATAAACCATGCGAGCCGAGCATGATTCCACGAATACCGGGATTTTCATCCAGACATTGCTTTAACATCAATCCCAGTTCAAAACCGGGCTTCTGCCATTTTACCCAACCGATTGTTCCGTTAAATAATTCTTTGGTGATTTTTTCTCCATCCTTTGCTGCTGCAATAGCAATGGCTGCATCGGGATGCAGGTGATCAATATGTTTAAATGGAAGAAACCCATGTAAAGGTGTATCGATCGATGGCGCTTTAGATGCCAGATCATAAATACAATGGTTGAACAACTCTACCATTTCATCTTCGTGTTCTTTACCACGATAAATATTTTTTAAGCTTCGTAAACGATCTACATACAATGCAGCCAAACCACTGCGCTTCATGGTGCCGAGATCGCCACCGCTTCCTTTTACCCACATTACTTCTACTTCTTTTCCTGTAAGCGGATCTTTGGCCATGGCCTTACACGAAGTATTACCACCACCATAGTTGGTTAAACGAAGATCTGCTCCTAATAAGTTGGAACGATAAACCAATAATGCCACTTCATCACCTGCCAGCTCTGCTGCTTTGGTTTCATCCCACAAATAACTTACGTGTTTAAAATTCTTAGTTGCTACTGACATATTTAGCTCTTTTTATAATTAATGCAGGCTGTTACCATATCCGACCAATAAAACCGAAAGGATAATGATAATAATACCTGTTGTAACTGTTGCGATTGTTTTTTTACTTACACCCTTCCATTCTTTTAATACAAGTCCCCACATATTGGCTACAAGAATAATGAAAGCCATGTGCAGGATCCATGAGCTGGGCCCGTTTCCTAATTTACTTTCGCCCATGCCATAAAAGAAGAACTGCAAAAACCAGGTTGTTCCAGCTAATGCAGAGAAGAGATAGTTTTTTAATAACGGCGTTTTCTTATCGGTATAATCACCGAATGTTTTGTTGCGTGCATTTAAGATAACACACCAAATGAGGTTGGTTGTTAAACCACCCCAGAGAAGCACTACATAAATTACATTGTTGCGATAGAGAAATTCTCCATCGCCGGGATTCGCCAATTTCCATGCTTCGTTTGCAACGGTTGCCATTTCCTGTCCTGCTTCCAATCCAAAATTGAAACAGGCACTGAGCACACCTGATACTATGGAAACAAACATTCCTAATCCAAACTTGTATTCTGTTTTTACAACCGCTCCATGTGGATCGGTTGAAGTTGTATTCAATTCTTTTTCTTTCATCATACCGGCCTTACCGCTGATGATGATGCCAATGATACAAACCAGCAAACCTGCAAGAATGGTAACACCCCAACGGGAACCAATCATCATACCAAACGTATCTTTTCCTTCAACAGGATTAAAGTCGTAATAAATAGATGGAATCAATGCACCAAACACCATGCATAAACCTAAGATGATGCTGCTGCCAAGTGATACGCCTAGATAACGTACACCAAGACCATAGGTTAAACCACCAATGCCCCAAAGTACACCAAACAGAAAGGTAGCTCCAAGGGCAGAACCGGCTGCACCACTAATAATATCAGCAAAACCGGGAATGGTTAAGTAAGCAGCTAAAGGGGGAACAATTAACCACGAAAACAGACCACCAATGATCCAATAATTTTCCCAATGCCAACCTTTGACTTTCTTGTACGGGATATAAAAACTGCCGGAAGCAAAGCCACCAACAAAATGAAAGATAACTCCAAGTAAAACCTGCATTCGTAATATTTTATATGGCAATAATGTGAAAGAGATAAAAGTACTGTGTCCCCTTTTTCTTACTGTCATGCCCCATCATGCTATATAAGATGGCTTTTAAGGTTTTAAATGGTATTTTTTAATATTTATACTTACCTTTTGTCCCCTTTTAAAAGCTGAAATAAAGGTCTTTCATAAAGTTTTGAATTCACATGTCTACTGATAATATATACCGCCATATCCTGATTGATGAGCAATCCATTACCCCCAAATATGTACAGCTTGTGAACTCTGTTTTAAAAGGAGTTGAACAGGGGAATATCAGAAAAGATTATCAACTCCCTTCGATCAATGATCTCAGTTATGAATTGGATATTTCAAGAGATACGGCTGAAAAAGCATACCGGCAGTTAAAGCAGTTGGGTGTAGTGGGATCAGTTCCGGGCAAGGGCTATTTTATTTCTAATACAGATGTAAAACAGTCGATCCGTGTGTTTCTCATCTTCAACAAACTGAGCGATCATAAAAAGATCATCTACGATTCCTTTGTTGCAACACTTGGCAACAGGGCCGCAATCGATTTCTATATTTACAATAACGACTTCAGCCTGTTTAAGAAGCTGCTTCAAAACCGGAAAGAAGGTTATACGCATTATGTCATCATCCCGCACTTTCTTGAAGGTGGCGAAAAAGCTTATGAGATCATTAATGAACTGGAAGGTGCTGAACTGATCTTACTCGACAAGCTGATCCCCGAGGTAAAAGGTGAATACGGAGCAGTGTATGAAAATTTCGAAAAAGACATTTTCGAAGCATTGAAAGAAGCGCTTACACAGTTGAGTAATTATCAAACACTGAAACTGGTTTTTCCATCATATACCTATTTCCCTGATGAAATTCTGAAAGGCTTTGAACGGTTTTGTCATGAGTATGCATTTAGCTACAGCATTGTCCATAAGATAGAAGATGAAAAGATCAAAGAAGGTGAGGCATACATCAACCTGATGGAAGATGATTTGCTGATCCTGCTTGAAAAAATTAAAACAACTTCACTCGAAGTAGGTAAAGACATTGGTATCATTTCTTATAATGAAACGCCATGGAAACGATTTTTGCTGGATGGCATCACCACCGTTTCAACTGATTTTAAAAAGATGGGAGAAATGGCGGCGCAGATGATCCTGAACAATGAGCGCAAACATCTGGAAGTTCCTTTTGCATTGACACTGCGGAATTCATTGTAAACTAATAATAGAGTTCAATCACTATCCTTCATAGATCTCAAGCTTCAATCTTGTTTCTTCCAAATCTAGTTCATGCTCTATTTTCCGGAGTATCTCTTCACTGGCTTTACCGCTGCGATGCAATTCATCCAGTGATTTCCGTTCAGTGGCAATCAGATCAATTTGCAGTTGAGTGAAATCATTAAAAATATTTCCTGCAAGTGTTTGTCCCTTTCCAAAATAATTTGCAGGCAGATCTGTTCGCTGCAAACGGTTGTATTTTACTTCATACTTGCTTTTGATATTGCGGAGTAAATCATCATGTATCAACGAAAGATTTTCTTCAATATGGGTAATGGTATTTGCCACTACAGCTGTTCTTATTTCGTATTCTTCTGCAGCAAATGAATGTGGTTTTATTTTGAGTTTGCGCACAACCCAAGGCAGTGTAAAACCAAGCAATACTAGTGTTGAAAGGATCACACAAAACGTTATATAGATCACCAGGTTTCGATGAGGAAACGCATTGCCATCGGGCAATACAATCGGTATGGCCAATGCCGCAGCCATGGACACCACACCACGCATACCGGCCCATCCAACAATCAACATCTGGCGAATATCAAATACTTCTGTTTCCCTGATTCGTTTGCTTAACATTCTTGACATCACCGATCCAGGTACAACCCATATAAACCGAACCAGTATTACTACAATGCTGATCACAAATGCATAGACTGCCAGCGACCATAAAGGGTAATCGCTGATTCCGTTCATGACATTCCGTAACTGTAACCCAATTAAAACAAACACAAGCCCATTTAAAATATACACCAGCACCTCCCACACAGAGTAGGCCATGATTCGACTTTGATGTGATAATATCTCTGCTGAACGGAAAGAAAGATACAGACCGGTTGTTACTACTGCCAGCACACCGGAAAAATGAAACTGTTCTGCCAGCAGGTAAGAAGCAAATGGAGTAAGCAATGTGAGTGTTACTTCTATTACCGGATCACAAACAAATTTTTTATGGAACAAATACATTCCATACCCTATGAGTAAACCAATGAGAATACCTGCAGCAGCAATCATTAAAAAATTAAGTCCTGCTTCCCATGCAACAAAATTGCCTGCAGTAATTGCTGTTAACGCATATTTATATGCCACCAAACCACTGGCATCATTTACAAGGCTTTCTCCTTCAAGTATTGTAATGGTTCTTGGATGTAATCCCAAGCCTTTTGTAACAGATGTTGCTGCTACTGCATCGGGTGGTGAAACAATGGCCCCAATTAAAAAGCCACGGGCCAACTGATAGCTGGTATCAGCCAATGAGCTGCTATTGCAACAAGTGCAGTCGTAAACAATACAAGACCAATGGCTGCAAAACTGATGGGCCGCAGGTTGGCTTTAAAATCATGCCAGCTGGTATTCCATGCAGCGGCATATAAAAGTGGTGGTAAAAAAATAATGAACACAACTTCTGGTGCTAATTCAATAACCGGAAGCCCCGGAATGATGCTGATAGCAACACCACTTAAAACCAGCGCAATGGGAAAAGGGAATTTATATTTATTACTGAGTATGCCAATACAAGCAATACCAAATAACAATAAAACGATGATGGCCGTATTCTCCATGGAAGTAAAAATAAGTTGAAATAAAGAAAACCCGTTGGATTGAGTCAGGTGAACAGCACTTCCAGCCGTTCATCTGTAAAATCTTTTACACACATCAATACATGATCAAACCCATTCAATTCATTTGCTTCGTGCATCGTTGTTATCACCACTGCTTTCATACCTGCCCGTTTTGCACTCTCTACTCCTTTTGGTGAATCTTCAAATACAATACAATGCTCCGGAGCTACTCCAACTTGTTCAGCACATTTCAGGAATGTTTCCGGATCGGGTTTACTGAATGCAACATCATCCGCACTTACGAACGCATCAAAATAACGACGGAGATTAAGGTGATCCAGTACAAAATCAATATTAAACATGATGGCCGCTGAGCCAATAGCCATTTTAATCTGTTGCTGATGTGCTTTTTCTAAAAACATCTCTAAACCCGGAAGTAATTGCAGGTACGGTTTAAATGCCTGCTGGTACTGCCGTTCTTTTTCAATGCTCATTTCATGTTTCTGTTCATCGCTGAAACGGCCGGGAAACATGCGCTCCAGCAGCTCATCGTTTTTGCCGTAACATTCTTCTTTCATACGTTCCATTGAAATAGTTGCACCCAGCGCATTCAGGATATCATGCCAGGCTTTGATATGATAGTGCATATCATCAATCATGGTTCCATTCAGATCGAACAAAAACGCCTTTTTATCATTCATTCTCAAAGCTGTTTATTTTACTTACTAAAAACACAATCGCCCATGCAAATCACCAAACGTTTTTACATGAGCGATCGTTAATATAAATTCTTCAACTGTTGTTTTACCAGAACTTTACATACAATGCTGTAAGAATAAGCAAAGTAAACACGATCATGGCAATTACAGCAGGCTTCAACTTAAACATTTCCTTATCTAATTCAAATGCCTTTGGATTAACTTTTGGTCCGGTAAGACTAATAGCAATCATAACAGCCATAGTAATAAAGAAAGCCCATCCCATATTAATGAGGAATGGAATTTCGTAAACGCCGTCATTATTTTTGAAAGCAGTATACATCAATGTTTCGTGACCAAACACATTAACCGCAAAGCTGTTAAAGAAAATAGCCATTACAAACCCTGTAATTAATCCGGCCACTGCAGCTGCACCTGTTGTACGTTTCCAAAACATACCCAGTATAAACATGGCAAATACACCGGGGCTGATAAAGCCTGTATATTTCTGAATAAATGTAAAGCCCCCTTCTCCGCTGATCCCCAGCAGATCTTTCCACTCAAATGCCACTGCTAATAAAATAGAAACCAATGCAGCCATTCTGCCAACCCACACCATGTTTTTTTCTTCACCTTCATTATATACCGGAGCAGCATCCATTGCCGGCGCATGTGGATCTGTTGCAGGTTTTTTTCTGAAATACTTTAAATAAATATCCAGTGTAAAGATGGTACCAATACTGTTGAGTTTACCTGCCAGTGAGGCAACAATAGCTGCAGTTAATGCAGCAATGGCCAGTCCTTTTAAGCCTGATGGTAAAAATCCAAGAATTGCTGAATAGGCATCATCCATGCCACGTAGTCCTTCTAAATGTCCATTCTTGTGCAGTACATAAGCAGCAATACCCGGCAACATTACAATGATGGGCATGAGTAATTTCAAAAACCCTGCAAACAAAATTCCTTTGCGTGCAGTATCTAAATCGGCACCCAATGCTCTTTGTGTGATGTATTGGTTACAACCCCAGTAATTTAAGTTTACAATCCACTGACCCGCAAAATACATCGCTATACCGGGCAGGATTAAATACTTGTTGATGTCTTCCTGCGATGATGCTTCAGTTGGTTTCTTTAATATCATATGGAAATGATCCGGTGCCTGTGCCATTAATGTTTTAAACCCTGCAATGGCATCTCTTCCTAAACCAAATTTTTCACTTACTATGGTTAACGCAAAATAGATGGTTGCAAAACCACCAATGATCAATACAGCTACCTGTATTACATCTGTATAACCAATCACCTTCATACCACCCAGCGTAATAATGAGTGCAAACACTGCAAGTGCAATCATAACTGCATGTAAATATTCAGGCCCTATCAATCCACTGATAGCAATCGCTCCTAAATATAAAATAGAGGTAAGATTTACAAACACGTATAAGAACAACCAGAAGATGGCCATGATTAATGAAACTGTTTCATTATACCTCGTTTTTAAAAACTGAGGCATGGTGTAAATCTTATTCTTTAAATACACGGGCATGAACCAGACAGCAATAATGATCAACGCCAATGCAGCGATCCATTCGTAAGCTGCAACTGCAATACCTACAAAATAACCGTTACCACTCATGCCGATAAATTGTTCTGCGGAAATATTAGAGGCAATTAATGAGGCTCCAATTGCCCACCATGTAAGTGAACCTTCAGCTAAAAAATAATCATGTGAAGCGGAAATGGTAGCTTTCTTTTTCTTATTGTACACCCAGTAACCATAACCGGCCACAAGAATAAAATAAAAAACGAAGATGAGAATGTCTAAGCCAGATAAACTGTTCATTGGCAAGTTTTAGGTTTTGAAGAATATGATCGTTATTTAAAATATTTAAATCTATGAATAAAAACTATTAATTGAACTACTTATAAAAAACTTGATTCCATCGCAGCTCATTTTTGAATTGATAGAGGTCGGTTTGCTTACCGATGCGAACATATTCGATCCCGGCCATCTCAGCAAAGTCTTCCATGTGTTCTGATGTAAGGTTCTGACTATAGCCTGTATGATGCGCCCCGCCTGCCAAGATCCATGCTGCGCAACCATCATTCATATTTGGATAAGGTTTCCACAACACCCGTGCAACAGGAAGTTTGGGCAAATCAGCCACAGGTGCCACTGCTTCCACTTCATTAACTAACATTCGGAAGCGGTTGCCCATATCTACAACTGATGCATTGAGTGCAGCACCTGCGGCTACATTAAATACCAAACGAACAGGATCTTCTTTTCCTCCAATACCCAACGGATGAATTTCGCAACTGGGTTTTCCATCGGCAATACTTTCGCAGATCTCCAACATGTGTGAACCAAGTACCAACGGATTCTTCGGATCGAAATGATAGGTGTAATCTTCCATAAAACTGTTACCACCTTTCAATCCTGTGCCCATTACTTTCATTGCCCGTACAAGTGCTGCCGTTTTCCAATCGCCTTCGCCGGCAAAACCATAACCCTTACCCATCAAACGTTGTGCAGCAATACCCGGTAATTGTTTCATACCATGCAGGTCTTCAAACGTATCGCTAAAGCCTTTGAAATTTCCATGTTCTAAAAAGTATTGCAAGCCAAGTTCAATTCGTGCAGCTTCACGTAAGGACTGATATTGATTACCATCTTTCTTTAAAGATGCAACAACATTGTAGGTATCAAAATATTCCTGTGTGAGTTGATCGATTGCTGCATCACTTACTTCATTGATTACTTTTACTAAATCACCAATGCCATGTGTATTTACACTGTAACCAAATTTCATTTCTGCTTCCACTTTATCGCCATCGGTTACAGCAACATAACGCATGTTATCGCCAAAGCGAACAAAGCGTGCACCTTGTGAATCATTCCAACCCGCTGCAGCTCTCGCCCATGTGTTGATGCGATCCAAAACATTCGGATCCTGCCAGTGACCAACTACTACCTTACGCTTCAACTTCATGCGACTCATGATAAAACCAAACTCTCTGTCGCCATGTGCACTCTGATTAAGGTTCATGAAATCCATATCAATTTCACTCCAAGGAATATCCCGGTTGAATTGTGTATGCAGATGAAGCAATGGTTTCTGAAGAATACTCAACCCTCTGATCCACATTTTTGCCGGTGAAAATGTATGCATCCATGTAATGATACCGATGCAATTTGTTGTAGTATTTGCTGCTGCACAAACGGCATAGATCTCTTCCGGCGATTTCACCGTTGGTTTAAATACTACTGTTACCGGAATGACTGATGCATTATTCAATGACGTTGCGATCTCTTGTGAATGGATGGCCACCTGTTTCAATGTTTCCTCACCATATAAATCCTGACTGCCGGTTACAAACCAAACTTCTGATTGTTTTAATGTGTTCATGTTAATTGGTTAAGATGTAGAGCTTACTTAGTTGATTATTATTTGGGTAAAATATCAATGTCTTTGATTTTTTCAGGGAACCATACCATCATTTCGCCCTTGCCTCTGTTGGCCCATGCATAATAAGGAATGGCAACAAATGGCTGCTTCACTGTTTTTACTTCCGTATCGTTAATGATGATTGCATTCGCTTCAGCTTTGAGCGTCATAACTCCATTTAATAATGCAGGTTGAAATTCAGTTGTAAAAGATGTGGCAGCAGGCAGAATTAGATTGGCGGCCCTGCCATTGTTATCGGCCCACTCAGCACAATACATGATTGGCCCCCGTTGCAACGCAACTTTACCACTATTCTCTTTGAGCTGCTCATTGGCAATTACACGACGAACTTCCATTGGCAGCTTTACTTCTACTACGTCATTTTTTTTCCATGTTCTGTTGAGCACTGCATAACCGGATACCATTTCATATGCTGCAGCTTTGCCATTTACAAAGATTTGAATGTTGGAATTTGAAGGAGATTGAAATGCATAGAGATCGGAAGGAATTGCAACATTCATCGCCCAACCCGGAATACGCATTTTTAGTGTGAAAGGGATTGTTCCTTTTTTGGGCGATACAATAAACTTCAGATCACCATTCCACGGATAATTATTTTGTTGTGCAATATCAACTGCCTTTCCTTCAAAATTAAGTGTTGAATTACTGTTGATGAATAAATTCACAAATACTTCGTTTCCTTTTTGTGCATAGATATAACCGGGTACAGAAGGAAGTAATCTTGTCATGTTGGTTGGACAGCAGGAGCAATCAAACCAACCGGAACGTTCGCCTTCCATATCCTTATGCAAAGAATGATTTTTGATCTGCATGGCGTTTGTGTAGAAAAATGATTTGCCATCTAACCCAACACCGGAGATCAATCCATTGTATAATATTTTTTCGAGCACATCAATATACTTTGAGTCGCCATGTAGCTGAAACATACGCTGGTTCCAGTACACATTTGCAATGGCTGCGCATGTTTCGTTGTACGCAGTTGCGTTTGGCAATTCATAATTATCACCATAGCGTTCACCCGAACCAACTGCTCCTGCTCCGCCTTGTACATAAATTTTTTTTGTAACCATGTTGGTCCAGATGCTGTCAATTGCTTTGAGCATTACTTCATCACCTGTTAACGCAGCAATATCGGCAACGGCTGCATACAAATAACCTGCACGTACAGCATGGCCAATAGCTTCTTTCTGTTCTGCAACAGGAATATGATCCTGCCAGTATGCACCACTTTTCCAGGGGTCTTTATTCTTTGCATCATAGCCGGCGAAATGCCCCCGCTCTTCAATAAAATATTTTGCTGTTGTTACATACTCCTGCTTACCTGTAATGCGGAATAACTTTACCAAACCCATTTCAATTACCTGATGACCGGGCGCTACATGCAGTTTATCTTTTCCAAAAACAGAACATACAAGGTCTGCATTTTTTAATGCGATGTTTAACAGATTGCGTTTACCGGTTGCTGCAAAATGTGCAGCAGCTGCTTCGTATAAATGACCTGAGTTGTATAACTCGTGACTTAGCTCCCGTTCTTTTTCCCAACGTTTGGCACCGGCCCAAACATGCGGCTTGGTTGGATCAATGGTTCTTGCTGTATACAAATAACCATCCGGCTCCTGTGCTTTCGCAATTTTATCAATCAATGAATCAATATAGATTTCTAATTTTTTATCGGGGAATAAACTCAGCGAGAATGAAGCGCCTTCAATCGTTTTATAAATATCTGTATCATCAAACGGATAAATGGTGCAGAATTTTCCGCTCTTTGCTGCAGCCATTTCAAAATTCTTTAAACGACCTGTGCGTTCGCAGCGCTCAAACGATGCCGGAATTGTTACGGTATGATTGATCTTGATGCGTGGCAACCAAAAATTATCGGAGAGCTGCACACTTGTAAATGAAACTGGTTTGTACGGATAATCCTTTTGCTGTGCAGATGTTTCGATACCATACAACATTATAAGCGACAACAATAGTTTCTTCATGATGTTGATTTTTATATTTGTCCGTAATAACTATCCGGCCCGTGTTTACGTTCGTAATGTTTTTGCCGGATGGAATCTTTTAGTCTTGGTGCATTTGGATTGATCTGTTCAGTAAGCAACGACGTTTGTGCAATAAACTCCAGCACTGCACTGTTGTGAACTGCTTTCGCTGCATTCTTACCCCAGGTGAATGGTGCATGATTACCCACTAAGATCATTTCCACTTCTTCATAACTCAATCCACGATCTTTAAAGCAATTGAGAATTTGAAAACCTGTTTCGTATTCATAATTTCCTTTGATCATGTCATCACTCATGGGAGCTGCACATGGAATATCAACAGTGTTATAATCAGCATGTGTTGTACCGAAGATGGGAATATCCCTTTGCGATTGCGCCCATGCTGTTGCGTAAGTTGAATGTGTGTGAACAATGCCACCGACCTTTTCCCAATGCTTGTACAGCACTGCATGTGTTTTTGTATCGGATGAAGGGCGAAATGTGCCTTCCACTGTGTTTGCATCAAAATCAACAATCACCATTTTGTCAGGCGACAGATCTTCGTATGGAACACCACTTGGTTTAATGGCGAATACGCCTAAGCTTCTATCTACGGCACTTACGTTTCCGAATGTAAACAGCACCAACCCTAATTTGGGTAACAGCATATTTGCTTCGTATGCTTCTTCCTGTATGCGACTATACTTACTCATAAAATTTTGTTTGCCATTCATTCAAATCTGCGTTAAGAGAGTATCTAATTAACAGATAACTTTTCGACCACCCTTATGTGCTTTGTGCATACTTTGAGTTCTTTGTGTAACATTTTTCTTCATCATTCTATAGTATCACAAAGAACTCAAAGAAGTGACTCCGTCTGTTATTCGTCCGACGAGGGCGTCTGACGAGTTTATCAGACGAAAGATTCAACTGACTGTTCTATTGTTTGCTCTTCCATAAATGCACCCACTTCTTTATATTTCTCATAACGGTGTTGGTAAACCGCTACACGATCAGGGTTGGGATGATACTCGTTATCAAAGCCCTGCCCCATTGCCTGCATGGCATCTTCCACTTTACTGTACACTCCACCAACCGTTGCTGCAAACATTGCAGCGCCCAATGCACAGGTTTGTTCACTCGTATGAATTTTGATAGGCATGTTCATCACATCCGCCATCATTTGCATAATGAAGGGTGATTTTTTTGCAACACCACCCAGACCAATTAAACCTTTCACGGGAATACCTTGCTCAACAAAACGCTCTACAATTGCTTTTGCACCAAAGCAGGTTGATTCAACTACTGCTCTGAACATTCTCACTGCATCACTTCCAAGATCAAGTCCGGTAATTGATGCCGTTAATAATTGATTGGCATCAGGTGTTCTTCTACCATTGAACCAATCAACAGCCAGTTCACTGTGTTCATCTATTTCTAATTGTTCTGCCAGCTTACTTAATTGCGGGATGATGGCATCTTCTGTTTCGCTGATGAGTTTTGCTTTTGTTGCATCATCAACCAAAGTTGATTTCGACAATATCTGTTGCAAGGGCCATGTAAGTAAACGTTTGTACCATGCATATGCATCACCAAATGCAGATTGACCAGCTTCCAACCCGATCATTCCGGGAATAACGGAGCCGGGTACCTGCCCGCAAATTCCTTTGATGAGTTTTCCTTCCACATCTTCTGCTGGCACTACCATCATATCACAAGTGGAAGTGCCCATTACTTTGCTTAAGTAATAAGGTTCAATTTGTCCACCCACTGCACCCATGTGTGCATCATAAGCGCCAACACCAATGACTGTTGTTTCAGGTAAACCTAAACGTGTTGCCCATTCTTTGGTAATAGTGCCTACAGATTGATCAGCAGGGTATGTGTCTTTGAATAAACGATCTGTAAAACCATCGAGCAATGGATCGAGTGATGCAAAGAATTCATTGGGTGGAAGTCCGCCCCACTCTTTTGCCCATAATATCTTATGACCTGCAGAACAGACCCCACGTTTCATTTGATGCACATCTGTTCCGCCAGCTAATAGGAATGGAATCCAATCGCAATGCTCAACAAATGAATAAATACTGTTTCTTACTTTTTCATCTGCACGTAATACACGCAGGAGTTTTGCCCAGAACCATTCGCTTGAATAAATACCACCAACAAACTGCAAATAGTTTGTATCAAATTTTTCTGCATGTGCATTGATCTCTGCTGCTTCACCAACACCGGTATGATCTTTCCACAACACAAACATGGCGTTGGGATTTTCTTCAAAGCCAGGAGTTAATGCAAGCGGTGTTCCTGTTTTATCAACAGCAACAGGTGTTGATCCTGTTGTATCAACAGACAATGCTTTCACCTTTGCTGCAATAGCATGGCCAACCTTTGCCACACATTCTTTAATGGTTGCTTCCAATCCTTCTACATAATCCAATGGATGTTGGCGAAATTGGTTTTCATTTACATTGCAGTACAACTGCTTTTCCCATCTTGGATAATAAAACACTGCCGAAGCAAGTTCTTCACCATTAGCCGCATTCACAAGAATGGTTCGTACAGAATCTGATCCATAATCAACCCCAATTACATATGCTTCCATACTCATAAAATCTCATTATAAAATCAAACATTATCAAATTGCCTTACTGCATTTTTTTTGAATCTTCTAAAAACTTGGCTAACCCAATATCTGTTAACGGATGTTTTAATAATCCGAGAATAGAATCTAACGGACAGGTACAAACATGTGCACCCATTTCGGCAGCAGTAATTATATGATTCACATTGCGGATGGATGCAGCCAGTATTTCTGATTCAAATCCCTGAATAGCATAAATGTTTGCGATCTGTTGGATGAGTTGCATACCATCCCAACCGCCATCATCAATACGACCAACAAACGGAGAGATATAAGTTGCCCCCGCCTTAGCAGCAAGAATAGCCTGACCTGCAGAAAAAATCAATGTACAATTAGTACGAATCCCATTATCGGTAAACCATTTGATTGCTTTAATGCCATCTTTAATCATCGGCACTTTTACCACAATATTTGGATGTAATGCTGCTAACACTTTTCCTTCAGCAATAATTCCGTTATAGTCTGTTGCAATTACTTCTGCACTGATGTCGCCTTCAACCATTTCACAAATGGTTTTGTAATGTTGCTGTATCGCTGCTTCGCCTTTGATGCCTTCTTTCGCCATTAACGATGGATTGGTAGTAACACCATCCAGTATTCCGAGTTCGTTTGCTTCTTTGATCTGTGCAAGATTAGCTGTGTCAATAAAAAATTTCATGTTGTTATTGAGATTAAATTAGTTAACTGAGACTTTATATTTTGTTACGGTATGATATTTTTCGCCCGGTTTCAACAAGGTTGATGGAAACGCAGGCTTATTGGGTGAATCAGGAAAATGCTGTGTTTCCAAACAAAGACCTGTGTGCAGGTTGATGGATTTTCCATCACTTGTTTTAATGGTACCATCGAGGAAGTTGCCAGAATAGAATTGCAGGCCCGGTTCTGTTGTAAATACTTCCAGCTTTCGACCACTTACTGAATCTGATAAAGTTGCAACCAATTCAAGATCGCTTCCATTACGTGTCAACACAAAATTGTGATCGTAACCACCTTCAACCGCTGCAATACGTTCACCAATTTTATGTGGTTGTAAAAAATCGAATGCTGTTCCATTTACATCTTTCAATTCACCGGTTGGAATTAATCCTGCATCAACGGGTGTGTACTTGCTTGCATTGATCTGTAATTGATGATCAAGAATGGTATTGTTTACATCACCAGTTAAGTTGAAATAACTGTGGTTAGTTAAATTCACAACCGTTGCTTTATCTGTTTCTGCAGAATACTCAATCAACAACTCATTCTCATCAGTAAGCGTATAAACAACAGTGATGTTCAGATTACCGGGATAACCTTCTTCGCCATCCTTACTTAAATATGTAAGCGTTAATGAAGCAGTACTGTCTGAAGGCGTTGCATCCCAAACCACTTTATCGTAGCCTTTGTTGCCACCATGCAAATGATTTTCACCATTGTTAGTTGCAAGCTGATAGATTGCGGTATCAATCTTAAACCTTCCTTTTGCAATGCGATTGCCATAGCGTCCAATGATTGCACCGAAGTATGGAGGCTTGGCAAGATATCCGCTCAGGCTATCGAAACCCAACACCACATTACTTTTGTTACCGTCTTTATCAGGTGTTACCCATGATGTAACAATACCACCATAAGTAGTGATTTTTACCTGCACTCCATTTGCATTTGTTAATGTGTATAAATCAACCTGTTTGCCATCTGCTTCGCCCCAGGCAACTTTGGTAATTTTTTCATTAGCTGACGCTTCGCTTTTCTTTTCAGCATTGTCGCCACATGATGTGAGTGCGGCTGTTGTAATAGTTGTCATCAATATTAATTTTTTGAAATGATTCATGTGTATATTTTTATTTTTTATTGGTCACATGGTATATCCATTAAAATTATCATCACTGTTTGCATAAGCTAACTCGATAATTTTTATGGATATTTCATATGCTCGTTTTATTTTTTTAATGTTGGCCAGCCTTCGCTATCCCATTCAAGTTGGTTAATTAATAATTTTGAACGACCCCTGTCTATCGCATCATATCCGTGATAGATAATATAGTCCTTACCATCGAAAGTATAAACTGAGTTGTGCCCTGCTCCAAACCATTCTTTCCCATCGCCTTGTACAATCAACGATCCACCATTGGAGGTCATAGGTACAGCATTTTTATCAAGATATGGACCGGTGATTGTTTTACTTCTTCCAACCACAACTTTGTAATCACTTTTTTCTGCTCTGCAACAATAATCCCAGGAAACAAACAAGTAATAGTATTCTCCTTTCTTAAAAATATATGGTGCTTCAATAGCTGCATCACCTGCTGATGTATCGGCCATTCCAAATGTGCGGGGCCTTGCGGCAATGGTATACCACTGTTCGGGTTGTGCAATGGAAATAAGATCAGCATTGAGTTTCACCAATTTCATTCCATTCCAGAATGAGCCAAAGCTGAGCCATGCTGTTTTGGTTTCATCAATAATTAGATTAGGATCAATAGCATTCCACATATCTCTACCGGGAACTGATTGTATCAGTTTGCCCATGTCGATCCACTTAAAATCAGGAGAGGATTGATTCAATGTTTTATTCACTGCAACGCCAATGCAGGAAGTGTTTTTGCCAAATGCCGATACAGAATAATAGAGATAATAGTTGCCGTTATGAAAACTGATATCCGGTGCCCATGTGTGACCTTTGTAACCGGGAATGGTTTCTACTGCCCACTTTGGCGGCATTGCAAAAACCGGTTTTTCTTTTCTCCAGTTTTCCATATCGGTTGATGAAAAAACAGATATCCCAAATCCTGTACAAAAAAGATAATACGTATTTCCTTCTTTGATCATCACCGGATCGTGCACTGCTGTTTCTCTTGATGGTTTGATGGTGCCAACAGAATCGGGTTGCCGTTGTGCGTTTGCAAACAAGGAGGTGAAAAAAAGAATAAAAATCAGATTACTTTTCATTTAAATTATTTTAGCAGTTTGATGCGAAGAATACTGAAAGAATAAGGAGCTGATTTGTAATCAAACTTCTTGCCCTTGACATCCATCGTAGTTTCTGTGGGAGCAACATCCTGCGGACGATCGATCGTATTCATTTTTGAAAGATCGTTTTCCTGCATTACAATGAGGGTTCCTTTTGAAGCGAGCTTTTTCACTCCTTCAATTGACAATGTATTGACTTGCTCTCTGCCGGATGCATTTACAATTTTAATCACCAGTTCATTTTTTGCTTTATCAACTACTGCTGATGCATATAAACTATCCTGACCTGCCAGCACATCATTGTTGAGTGTAATGGGTACAACATGTGTTCCTTTATTGAGCGAGAATAATTTTTGTACATAATAATCAGGCGTACCATATGCATTCAAATTATCAACCCAGATTAAATCGGGCTTCCACTGCCAACCATCCACATGTGCAAACAATGGTGCATACGATGCCATGTGCACCACGCCGGCATTACGTTCGAGACCGGTCATAAATGCTGCTTCGGTAATAGCTGTTAACCAGTTGTTTTTATTTTCAACACTTACAGTTTTATCGCTTTGTGCTGCCCACTCACCCGCAAATATTTTCGATCCGGTTCGTGGGTAATTATCGTAACGTCGTGCATTTTGTAAAAACCATTCGGGCCTGCGGTAGTAATGCTCATCAATAAAATCAACATTCATGTTGCGTAATGCGGTATTGAGCAAATCAAAACGTGCACCATCAGGATCCGTACCTGAGCTGGTTACTAATTTTATTGCCGGATATTTTTCTTTGATCGCCTTTTGAAAAATCTGTAAACGTTCAATGTACTGTGGTCCCCAGTTTTCATTACCAATGCCCAGAAATTTTAAGTTGAATGGTGCAGGATGTCCCATGGCTGCACGTTTGCTGCCCCAGGTGGTTGATACATCGCCATTGGCAAATTCAATTAAGTCCAACGCATCCTGTACATAAGGATCGAGTTCATCTAACGGAACAAGCTCTGCTGTGTTAAACTGGCAGGCCATTCCACAATTGAGAATAGGTAATGCTTCTGCGCCAATATCTTCTGCTAACTGAAAGTATTCGAAGAAACCTAAGCCGAATGTTTGAAAATAATCAGGTGCTGGGCGATGTGCAAATTCAAAATTCCAACGGTTGATGATGAGTTGACGGTCTTCAACAGGGCCAATGGTTTTTTTCCATTGATATCGTTGCGACAGATCAAAACCTTCTACAATGCATCCGCCCGGAAAACGTATGAAGCCCGGTTTCATGTCAGCAAGTTTCTGAATCATATCAGCACGCATTCCGCCCGGTCTATTCTTCCAGGTATCTTCCGGAAACAATGAGATCATATCCATATCAATGGTTCCTGTTCCTTCAAACCATATTCTGCATTGTGCTTTTAATTCAGTTGCCGTTGCATTAAAACTTGCTGTTTGCTTTTTCCATGTAGTTGTCGAGGCTGTTATATTTGTAACTGTACTGCCGATGATTTCATTTTTTGCATTGAGTAGTTCAATATGAATTTTTATCCCGTTTGCAGATGTGCGGTACATCAATGAAAAATCATAACCCAAATTTTTCTTGATGCCCATTCCACGAAAACCTTCATTCGTTATACTGAGACGTTCTTTTGTTGCATTGTTTAATTGTACACGAAGAAAACGTGGATTGGGAAGATTCGCAGCTTGTCTGTTTTGCACAGTAACGGCGCCTTCAACAAATGGCTGTTGCTCCACTTTCCAACCCATCATGGGCTTATTAAATTCAAATGAACGGTTCTTGATAAGCTCAGCATAAATACCGCCATCAGCACCCATATTGATGTCTTCAAAAAACACACCCCACATGGTAGGCTGTACATCGGCAACGGACTGATTGGGTTTAATAACCAGCGTTTGCTTTTGTTGCGCAAGAGCAGTATTTACAAACATTATTACTGCAGCAATGGCAAGAATGGTTTTCTTCAATTTCATAAACAACTCAATTTATGTACGTTTTACTGTTTGCTTGTCCTGTAGCATCCCGTTCAGGTTGGCGTTTACTTTTTCTTTCCCCAAATGGCAGTACCCTGGTTATTTAATCCGGTAAATATGATCGTATTCTTTTTGTTTTCCCAGTCACGGCCTTTTTGTACATACACTTTATCTGTAAATCCATTTGCCCAATTCAATTGCAGCCAGGGAGCAGCGTAAGTCCATGTATTTGCTGCATTGCCATTAAGTGTTCCGTTTGCACTGATGGTTAAATTCACAGCATTTTGAAAGTCGGGATTTGTCTGTTCAACTGAATAACCCGGTACGATAGTATAACCAAGAACAATTTGCTCCCAATCACCCACTACATCAGCTTGTGAAATAAGTGAATCTATCTCCCAGGCATAACGTTCGGGAGAAGCTACGGGCCAACCATCCTGTGTCCAGAATAATTTGCGTACATGCATGTTCATATAATATTTATCAATCCCCGGCCGGCCCTGGTGAGCAATAAAATAATTTCCTGCACCATCGCTGAATGCAGTGGAGTGGGCAACACCCTGCCATCCGCTATGGCCGTTAAACTTGTATGGTGCAATAATCATTGGACCATGATCTACATTTGTATTGGCATCAGCTCCGTTGAAATCATAAAACGGTCCATCCGGCTTGTCGCCACGCATTACACGCACATTGTATTTTGTTTCTAACCAATCGTATGCGATAAAGAGAAAATATTTATTGAGTGCTGCATTATAAATAATATCGGGTCCTTCAATATTGCCATTGTATCTGCCTCCTGTAAATCCACGGTTAGCAATACGTTTTCCTTTATCGCCACTGATGAATGCAAGACCGGTTGAAGGATTTAACTTCAACGCATAGATGCCATCCCAAGCAGAACCATAATGCATCCAATGCTCTCCACCCGGTGTAACAATCACAGCAGGATCAATCGCATTTGTTTGAACTGAATTATTATTTAAGGAAGTGACAGCAAGACCCTTTTCTGTAAATGGACCTGCCGGATTACTTGCAGTTGCCAATCCAATTACACTTAAGCGAGGCAACGAACAGGTTAAGGAATAATACAAACGATATTCGGCACCTACTTTCACTATACATGGTGCCCATAATGAATTAAACGGAGTGCCTCCTGCCTGAGTAATAAACGCAGAACCCATAGCAGGTAACCCATTAAACACCCATCCTACAAAAGTCCATTGTACCAGATCTTTCGAACGACGGATCTGCAGGCCGGCACGTACATCAATTCCATAACCTGCGTCTGTACTGTAGGAATAATAATATTCGCCATCTTTTATAATTGCCGGGTCATGTGTATTGTGTGGCCCCCATTGCTGGTAATTAGCAAAGGGTGCAATGGCTCCATAAGTATCGTTGATTGAATTAATATCAAATGCAACAGGAGGTGGTGGCGGTACCGGGTCTGGTGTAGATACGATGCCTTTATTTTTTTTACATGATCCCAACAGCAACAGAAATACTATTGCCATTACTCCGAATTTCATTGGTTGAAACAGTTTCATACTTATTTATTTCAAGGTTAACACAACAACAGAAAATGGAGGCAGTTTTACCTGGATGGATGTGCCGGATAATTTCGCTCCGTTAAAAACGGTTGGTTGAATTTTGTTTGGCTCATCAAATGAATTAAAATCCTGTAATTTTTTTGAAGTAAGAATACGACCTGTAACTGCATTGTATTTTGCACCACGCAGATCAATGCTGATGGTTTGTTCTTTTGACGCATCAATATTTACCAGCGAAATATGTGTTACAGCAGCAGCATTCTTTGATGCTGATACAGAAACAGCAGGCAATTTTTCTGCACCAAAAACATAATCATTTGTTGTGAGTTGTATTGGCAGCATGGTTGCATCCTGGTGTACGTTGTACATTTCCATTACATGATAGGTTGGTGTAGTGATCATCTTTTCTTTATTGGTAAGAATCACTGCCTGCAACACATTCACTGTTTGTGCAAGGTTGGCCATACGTACACGATCGCTGTGATTATTAAAAATATTGAGTGTAACACCTGCAATCATGGCATCACGAATGGTATTTTGCTGATACAGAAAACCAGGGTTTGTTCCCGGCTCAACTTCATACCAACCACCCCACTCATCAACAACCAATGCAACACGTTTTCTCGGATCATATTTATCCATGATGGTTGAATGACGTGTTACCAGCTCTTCCATACGCAGCGCCGATTTTATTGTGGCGAAATACTGGGCTTCGGTATAATTGGTGGCCGATCCTTTTTCTGTCCATTTTACATTTGCATAATGATGCAGTGCTACACCTTCCATCATGTGATGCGGAATATCACGCATCAATACTTCTGTCCAGTTGTAATCATCCACGTTTGCACCTGATGCTACACGAAAGAGTTTGTCGCTGTTGGTCCAATCGGTCATGTACGTTGCATACTGACGAAATACATTTGCATAATACTCGGGTTTCATGTTACCACCACAGCCCCATGCTTCATTACCAACTCCCCAAATGTTTACACCCCATGGTTCTGTGCGTCCATTTTTTACACGCCATGTACTCATGGGACTGGTGTTGGGTTTACCATTTACATATTCAACCCAATCGGCTAACTCCTGTACAGTACCGCTTCCTACATTTCCTGCCAGATAAGGTGTTGCGCCAATTAACTCACACATGTTTAAAAAATCATGTGTACCAAAACTATTATCTTCTGTTACCCCACCCCACCAACGATTAACAATGGAGGGACGGTTTGCCTTTGGACCTACTCCATCTTTCCAATGATAGGTATCGGCAAAGCAACCACCTGGCCAACGAAGGTTTGGAACTTTTAATTTCTTTAAAGCATCAATGATATCGTTCCGCACACCATTTGTGTTGGGAATAATTTTATTTGTATCACCAACATAAAACCCACCATAAATACAGGCACCTAAATGCTCAGCAAAATGACCATAGACGTGTTTGTTGATGATGTGCTTACCGGCATCGGCATTGATGGTTGCTGAATTTTGTGCAAACAAACCGGTAACAACAGCAAAAGTAAATATGGCAACAGCCAATCCTTTTTTCATTTTTTTAGAAGTAGTCATTGTCAATGCTTTATTTTTTTAACGAGGTTGTGATTGTAAATATTTTTAGTTTATTGTCGTTGGGAGCTACCAGTAAAATCTTTTCTTTGTTTTTGATGGACAATAATTTCATATCCTTGATATCTCCATCAATTATTAATCCACTCTCTGCAGCTTTCACCGGAACAAACGCTCCTCTGCCATTTCCTTTTAATACCAGCCCGTACGATGCATCGTGCCTGCCGGTACTTGCCGCCATTTGATATTCATTGCCTGCAATGATCAAATCTACATTTCCATCTGCATCTATATCATCTGCAACAATACTGTTCACCGGAGCAAATTGCGCCTGTACCGGCAATTCATGTGTTTTAAATTTTCCGTTCCCCAGATTTTCAATCCAAACGGTTGAAAATGTTTCACAGGTTAATGTAGTCCAATCATCTCTGCCAAAATCGCTGAGGAGCTTTTGCATGGTTACAGTTGCATAATCTTTATGCAACAAATATTTCTTTTTAACGGCAGGCACCTGTTCGGACAGTTGATTGCGATCTAATGCCGGATAAAGTTCTGTTTTTCCTTTTTCATTGTTGATGTAATAGGCAGGTATCAGATCAATCGATCCATTCTTATCCATATCCTTTGCATACAGTTGCATGGACTTTCCTTTGCTGAGGTGATACTTATTATTATGCCCCATGTTACCAGCCACATAATCCATATCGCCATCTTTATCAATATCTTCGGGTTGCAACGATCGCCAGAAACCGTTCATGTTGGTAAGCCCCGTTTCATTTGTTATTTCAACCAGTTGATTGTTTTCATTTTTAAAAAAACGGATGCTTGTAAATTCACCACAAACAATAAGGTCGGCTTTTTGATCATTGTTGAAATCGGTGAATTGTGCGGCTTCGATCATGCCTGCAAATTCCAAAGCCGGACTTACAGTTTTCGTTACGTCTGTAAATATTCCATTATTGTTCTGTAATAAATAACTACGTGGCGACTGCGGATATTGATGTGGCAACAATCGGCCGCCGATGAACACATCCATGTCGCCATCACTATCGAAATCAGCAACCGTAACTGCTTTTGTGATCACCGGAATAAACGGCAGTGCATTTGCATTCAATGTAAAATTGCCTTTACCATCATTCAAATAAAAACGGGGTTGATTGTATTTCGTAACGGTAAATTCAGAGCTGCCACCTGTTACCAGTAAGTCTAAATCGTTATCGCCATCAGCATCAAACAACACAGCTCCGAGATCTTCTTCGGGTTTCATCCCTTCAACCAGATTGGACGAAACAAAACTCCCATCTGCCTGTTGAAAAAATAATTTACCCGATTGATTAGCTGCACCGCCAACAAAAAAATCCATGCGTCCGTCAGCATTCAGATCGCCTGTTGCAATACAGGGCCCCAGTTGCGAATAACGTTGCAGCAAGGGTTGATGTGCTCCAAAATCAAAATGCTGTACTTCACTATGCTTATAATCAAGTATGATCTTATTGGTAGTTTCCTGCAAAAAGGCAGTTGGCAGCAAAGGGCTTTCATTCAACTGCATCTCAACTGCATCATTATACTGAAGCGTGAGAAATTGATTTGCTTTCACATTCCGAAGTATCTGAAATTTATGATCAGGCCATTGAATTTTCACAGAATCGAGTACAGTTGCTGTTCCGGTTCCAACATGCAAACGAAAATCAACACTCGATGAAAAACCTCTTACCGGTGATTGTTCAACTAATTGTTGCTGGCCTTTATTGTAAACAGTAAGTTTAGATCCAAGACCTGCTGGATTATTCTGTGATCCTTTTAACTGAATGGAAAGAAAATTTTGTGTAGTGTCGGTAATACGTTGACGCAGTTCATTTTTCCATACAAATGCTTCCTGGTTGATATTGTTTACCACAAGATCAAGATCGCCGTCATTGTCCAGATCAGCATAAGCTGCACCGCTTGAAATGGAAGGAATAGCAAAACCTGCTGCTGTACTAATATTCTGAAATGTAAGATCACCGTTGTTTTGATAGAAATAATTCTCCATGGCAACACTGCCATATTCATCAATTTCTTTTCGTAAAGATGCAATGGTACTTTGATCGAGTGGTTTTTGTGAAGTACCGCCACCAAATGTATAATTGGTTACATGCGTTTGTGCATTGCGAAAGGTTGCATAATCATTATTGGTCACATCTTTACCTAAACCGTTGGTAATATGCATGTCTTTCCAGCCATCATTATTAAAGTCGGCCATTAAAACACTCCAGCTCCAATCTGTTTCAAACACATCTGCCAATTGTCCGATCTCGCTGTAATAAGGAACCTGTTTATTCTGCACCTGTCGGTTACCGTTATTAAGGTGAAGCATATTCCGCATATACGCCGGTTCATAACCAAGACGCTGCTGCACATCAAATTTTTCCTGGTTGCTGCTGTTGAGCATCATTTTCTTTCGCTCATTGGTTTCAGGTAACATATCCAGCGTTACCAGATCGGGCAGCAGATCATTATTGATATCTGCTGCATCCACTCCCATGCTATTGTAGCTTTGGTATTTGATGGATGCTGCAATCATATTTGAGAAAGTACCATCCTGATTGTTGATCCATAAAAGATCGTTGCCGATATAATCGTTGGCAATGTAAATGTCGGGCCAGTTATCTTGATTGACATCTGTAACAACAATTCCTAATCCGTAGCCATCTTCTTTAATGCCCGCTTGTAACGTAACATCTGTAAATACAGGATGACTGTTACCGTTAGCTACACCCATATTCATGTAGAGCTTATCCTGTGCAGGAGAAGCGCCACTGGTATCTTTTGGTTGAAGATTATTGGCAGTATGGCTGTAAAGACGATGGTTGAGTAAATACATATCCAGATCACCATCTTTATCAAAGTCGAGAAATGCAGCTTGTGTGGAGTAACCGGTATCAGCTAATCCATAAGCTGCGGCCTGTTCTGTAAAATGCAGTTTTCCATCGTTGATGAATAATTTATTTCTACGCTTTTCTGCATTGGCTGAATGTGAAGAAGAAAGATAAATATCTTCAAAGCCATCGTTGTTAATATCTATAACGGTTACACCGGTACACCATTGATCGGTTTGCAATCCGGCACGTGCTGTAATATCTTCAAATTGAAAATTCCCTTTGTTGAGATATAGTTTGCTGCTCACCATGCTGCCTGCAAAAAAAATATCCTGCAAACCATCATTATTGAAATCACCAACTCCAACACCTGCACCGTTGTACATATACTCATTCCTGAAAACATTTACCGAATCACTTTCTGTAATGGTATTGTTGAACGAGATGTTTGTATCATCAGCTTTCATCAATGTAAAATGAAACGCAGCATCGGGCATATGATTTGATGAACACCCATAATGAAATGCAGTGAGTACGAGAAAGAGATAATATGTTTTTATCAGCTTTAGCACAATCAATAATTCACACTTCAGGTTACTTGTTTTAAACAATCATTCCCGCCCGCAATAAAAAACCGGACGGGAATGAAAGAATCGTTCTTATTTAATTTGCCGAATTTGGCTTGAGGTTTTTGTTTACGTCCAGCTCCTGTTGTGGAATTGGAAGATATTCATTACCCGGCGTCCAGAAATTAAAATCAGGATCATGTGCTTTTAATTCTGCAAGCTTTGTTGCATCGTACAACCAACCCCAACGGATAATATCATTGATGCGCTGACCTTCGATGGCAAACTCCAGTGCCCTTTCATGTGCAATTTGATCACGCATTTGTGCCTGAGTCATATTTGGTTTCACTACCGCCAAATCGGGCAGCTTTGCTCTTGTACGTACCTGTTGAATAAAGGGATAAGCCTGAGTTGTTCTGTTGGTTTCATTTAATACTTCGGCATACATCAATAATATATCTGCATAACGGAGGATGCGATAGTTGATCCCTGATTCAGCAGCTCCTTCAAAAGGTTTACCATTACCAACACCATCGTTGGTATATTTTCTTGGATAGATCCGGTTGATTGGATTAAACCAGGGACGACCATAAGCCATGATTGAATTATCTGCAGGTTCAAACGATGCAATGGTTACCAATAAACGTGGATCGCTTTTTCCATCAACAGTTTGCTCTTGTTTGTATTCATTGTATATCCAACGTGTAGGCAGGTAATCAGAAAAACCTGCACCTTCCATACCGTATGTTACAGAAATGGCCTGCACCTGTTTCCATGAACCAACAGGATCGCAACACCAATTAATATCAGTACCAACACCTTCTGTAAACTGTACTTCAAAAAGTGATTCGGCATTGTTTTCATTTACATCTTTAAAATTATCACGGTAATCGGGCATTAAAGAATAAACTCCGTTTAAAGGACCGCCAGCAAAGAATTTTTCAAGCTGTGTTCCTGCTTTTGCATAATCTTTTCTGAATAAGTATGATTTGGCCAACATCCCTGCTGCTGCACCTTTAGTAGCTCTGCCTTTTTGTCCCTGATCGAGACCCGTTACGCTTGTATAAGAGATTGGCAGGTTTGCTTCTGCTGCTGCAAAATCTGCATAGATCTGGTTCCATAACGCTTCTTCAGTTGCAGTTGGAGTGCTGTAATCTGATGGGTTTGTAATTGGTTGTGTAATTACCGGAACGGCTTTAAAGGTTGTTGCAAGATTATAATAGGCCAACCCACGGAGGAAATAAGCCTGACCAAGCAATCTGTTTTTTTCTGCAGCAGGCAATACAGATTCATCATATTTACTTACATAAAAAATAACCTGGTTTGCTCTGTTAATTACGAGATAGAATTCTCTCCATATCCAGAATACCGGACCTGAAGTTGACGGAATAATAAACTGACCGGTTAATACCAGATCGAGCCATGGACTATCGCCGGTAAAATCATCACCCCGGCTATCGGTTAATCCCGGAAATGAACGCATGTAAGAACCATCAACCGTTAACGCATTATAGATTGCTGTAACGCCGGAATAAGCTTGTTCTTTGGTTTTCCAATAATCAGATGAGGTTAATAAATTCGGATTAACCAGATCCAGTTTTTTATCACACCCGCTGTTGAAAAAAGAACCACAGATAATGAGAAATAATATTTTTTTCATAATTTTTTATTTTAGTATTACGGTACTTAGAATGTTACCTGTACTCCAAACATGATTGTTCTTGGTTTAGGATAAGAACCAAAATCAAATCCTGGATTCAATACACCGGAAGTAAAATCGGGGTTGTATCCCTGATATTTCTGGAAAGAATATAAATTTTGAACAGTTGCATATACTCTTGCATTTGAAATCCCTTTCAGCAAAGAAGGAAGTGTATATCCGAGTGCAATAGTATTGATACGCAGATAACTTCCATCCTGTAACCAACCCGGACGATTGGAATCTTTTCCGTTATTGATATCATCATCGTTTAAACGTGGAATATCTGTGTTTGTGTTGGTTGGAGTCCATCTGTTCAGCATATCAACATGATAATTAATTGAACCGGCAGAGCGGTGCAGATCTCTGTACATCCGGCTGTTGATCAGGAATTTTGCACTTCCTGAAGCAAAAAAAGTAAGATCAAAATTCTTATATGCACCAGAGAAAGAGAATCCATAATTGTATTTTGGAATACCGCTGCCAAGTGAAACTCTGTCATAAGCTTCGTTTACTACACCATCTGGTTTGCCATCTGGTCCGCTTATATCTTTATACCGAACATCACCCGGTTTAAGCACAGCACCAAACTGAGTGGCATGTGCATTAATTTCAGCCTGCGATTGAAACAGACCATCATACACAAATCCGTAATGTGCACCTACTTCGCCACCAATAACCGTTCTTGCACCCGCACCAAAAAGTGGTTCATTGTTACCTCCTAAGGCCAATACTTTATTTTTCAGTGTAGAGAAGTTTGCAGAAATATCAAAAGTAAAATCGCCTTTTCGTTTATGATAAACTGCAGAAAATTCAACACCTGAGTTTTGAAGAGATGCTGCGTTTACAACAGGGTTAAGGTTGGTGAAACCAACACTTGCCGGAATAGTAATACCAACTAAGATGTCGGTACTTTTTGCCATATAGTATTCAGCAGAAAAATCTAAAGCCCCATCCAGAAACTTTGCATCAAATCCAATATTGGTGATTTCTTTTGATTCCCATTTAATGTCTGGTGATGCAACCAATGTTTGTAACCCACCTGTATAACTGATACCATTAAAAGTATAAACAACACCTGTATTGATGGTTCCCTGAAACTGGTAATCTGCAATTTGCTGGTTACCTAATTTACCATAGCTTCCTCTTAACTTAATATCCGAAACAATGGATTTTGACACTTTCCAGAATTTCTCATTACTGATTTTCCAGCCCACAGATGCTGCAGGAAAATATCCAAACTTATTGGCCGGAGCAAACCTGGATGAACCATCTCTGCGAAGTGACGCAGATAATAAATACCTGTCATCATAAGAATAGTTTACTCTTCCAAAATAAGAACTTAATGCATTTTCAAATTGTGATCCGCTGGATGAACGTGTTTGTCCATTGTTGATCACCGGATAATATGGAAGTGTGAACCCCTCGGCCCTGCTGCCTCTGAAAACAGAACTGCCATATCTGTAAGATTGACCGAGTAGAGCTTCTACGCTGTGTTTACCAAATTCTTTTTGATAATCGAATGTGTTTTCAATGGAAGCATTTGTAAATACTCTTGAATCATCATTTAAACGTGCAATATTTCTGCTGAAGAAATTACCAAAGTAAAAAGCAGGTTGCCAGGTATAATCTCTGGTAATAGTCTTATCATAATTCAAACTTGTTTTGAACTTGAGATTGTGACCACTGCTTTTTAATATTTTATATTCACCGTATACGTTTGCAAAGGTGCGGTCTACATCTACATAGTTTTGCAATACACTGTTAACACCAATACCATTTAAAGAGTTTGCTCCGTTAAATTCTGAATTAGAGCCTCCAAAACCATTGAGGTTTCTTGCATCATAAACCGGCATTGTAGGAATAGCAATGACCAATGAACCAATTAAGGGTGGAATTCCGCCCAATAAAATATCGTCTCTGAAAGTGAGTGTATTTTCTTTGGAGTGGGTATAGCTGAAAGACTGTCCGATTTTAAATCTGTTTTTTTCAGCCGATGTATTAACACGTGCTGTATAGCGTTTGTAGTCGGGGCCATTACCAACATAGGTGCCGTTATTATCAAAATAATCGAGCGACAAATTATAGGTACTGTTTGCACCTCCACCCGACATGTTAACGTTATGATTCTGTCTGTTGCCCGTTTTCAATCCTTCCTTTTGCCAGTCTGTATCAATGTTGTTTACAAACAGCGGATGATTGGGATCGTTTGCAGGGAACAATGGTTTGCCGGCATTGGTACGGGACTCGTTGTTGAGCATTTGATATTGTGCACGGTTGGTTACATCCTGACGTTGCCATACCTTATCAATACCATAGTAACCATTGTATGTAATTTTCATTTCAGCATTCTTACGTCCCTGTCTGGTGGTGATGATGATTACACCATTTGCAGCAGCAGCACCATAGATAGCGGCAGCCGATGCATCTTTCAACACCGTCATACTTTCAATATCATTCGGACTGAAATCACGAATGGAAGCACCGGGCACTCCATCAACTACATAGAATGGCTGAGAGCCACCAAATGTGCTGAATCCACGAATACGAACATTGGGTGCAGCACCGGGTTGTCCGTCACTGTTTACCTGTACACCCGTAGCCCGTCCCTGTAACAGTTGCGACATATCGCTGGTTGAATACTTTCTGGTTTCAGCAATATTTATTGCCGAAACAGAACCGGTTAAATCTTTTACACGTTGTGTACCGTAACCAATTACAACAACTTCTCCAAGATCGGCTGCTGCATCTTCAAGTTCAATACTTAAAGTTGTTTTTCCATTGAGCGATACTTCCTGAGATGCATATCCTACAAAAGAAATCATCAATACATCGTTTGATGCAGCTGCAATACTAAATTGCCCCTTGGCGTCTGTTTTAGTGGCAGCTGATTTTCCTTTTACAGAAATGGTAGCACCATTTACAGGGTTGCCTGATTTGTCAACTACAGTTCCACTTACAGTTGATTGTGCATACAGACCCGTTGAAATAAAGAGAGCAAAAAAGACAATCAGCAGATTGATCATTTTTTTTAGCAGCAAGGAGTTTGTTTCCTTCATAATCGTTTGTTTTGTAATTAATAAGCAGGTTCTATTGATTGAAAATTATCTTTTAGTTTCTTTTCGATGCATATATTGATCAGTATGATTTGTATGAACGGTTGAATGAAATAATGAAGAGAAGTACCCGGTTAAAGAATCTAATAAAAAAGGATCGGACAGACTATTTGACTGAACCGCAGCCTGTACATAAAAAACAGCCGCACATTTTAGTGAGCAGGAAATATTTCGTTGCAGAATTTCTTTTTTCATACAGCAAAAGGGATAAATAATATTGCCAATCGTTTAAGCCTGAAAACTATTTTTTTGGATATGAAAACAGTACTGATTATTTCAAAGCTGAATCGAAAATAAAACATTTTTTTAATAATTGTCTTTTTTACATTTATTTTTTTTCCACCTTATTTTTATGCTGTATTCACGAATACTCGTGTTTACCTATCTTTAAACCCATTTTTAGTTTATGACAAAATATCAAAGACAAACCCGACTGTTGATTGCTGTTGACTGTATCGTTTTCGGGTTTGATGGCCAAAACCTTAAGATACTTTTAATCAAAAGGGGGTTTGAACCCAAAAAAGATCACTGGAGTTTAATGGGAGGATTTGTACAGGCTACAGAGAGCACCGATCAGGCAGCAACACGTGTGTTGAAACAGCTCACCGGCTTGGAAGGAGTTTATCTGGAACAGTTTCAAACTTTTTCAGCACCGGACAGAGATCCGATTGAGCGAACCATCTCCATAGCGTATTTTGCTTTAATTGATATTCATTTATATGAAAAACAAATCAGCGATGAGTATCACCCGGAATGGTTTCCTTTGAATAAAATACCCGAACTTATTTTTGATCATAATCAAATGCTGGCTTTAGCAAAACAAAAACTTCGGTATAAAGCTGCCCTTCACCCCCTCCTGTTTGAATTGTTGCCGCCAAAATTTACCTTACCCCTGCTGCAGAACCTGTTTGAAGATGTGTATGAAACAACATTCGACAAACGGAATTTCAGCCGTAAGATTATGTCAACCGGTTTGTTGCTGAAGCAAAAAGATAAAGACAAAGAAAACTCAAAAAAGGGTGCTTATTATTATAAGCTGGACAAAAAACATTATCAAAAAAACTTTCACAAGTTTCTCCATTTTATTCCTAACCCGAATGGGTTTATTTAGTCAGATAATTTGCTGCTTTTCATTTTCCCAGAAAGAGATGATTTCCAAAACCAGTTAAAGTAAACTCTGTATGCAATAGAAAAAACCGGACAGTTGTAACACTGCCCGGTTTATAATTTTTGGCGGAGAGAGAGGGATTCGAACCCCCGGAAGCTTTCACTTCAACGGTTTTCAAGACCGCCGCATTCGACCGCTCTGCCATCTCTCCGCCGCAAATGTACGGGTAGAGATTATTTGTCCCAAAAAATAGTGGTAAAATAAAACAACAGGCGGCTGAAACGGCCGCCTGCAAAGTGTTCTGAAAGAAAAATAGATTTTTGATGCAGATGCTATTCTTCCACTTTATCAACTACAACCACCAGATCACTGAGGCTGATGGTGATGGGAATGGCTCCTAATTGCACCACAGCATTTTTACCCCGCAGTTCTTTTACAATACCGATCTGACGGTTCTTCATCATCTTTACTTTTACTCCGGGCTTTATTTCACCACCCACTTCTTTAAACTTTTCGCTGATCTTTTTATCTTTTTTCTCGGCTACCTGTTTTTGTTTCTGATCAAACAGCAACGCATTGATCTGCTTCATTACCTCCTGCTTATTGTCGCTCCGTTTCCATTCCTGTACGATGGCTTTTAATTTGCGATCCATATCCTTTAAGTAAGTAATACGGTCTTCGGTAATTTTATTCTGCTGTTTCAGCAACTCAACCTGTTGCTGATGTTTTTCTTTATTGAGTACCTGCTCCATTTCCTTTTTCAGCTTTTCATTTTCTTTCAACAGGCGATGCAGTTCCTTTTCTTTCTTTTCTATCTGCCGCAAATCACTCTCCGCACTGTTTAATAACTTATCTAATCGGAAATGATCTTCATCTACCAGTTGTCTTGCACGTTCAATCAGTTTTTTATCGAGACCAATCCGTTCTGCAATTGCAAATGTGTAGGAGCTGCCCGGTTTACCAATGATGAGTTTGTAGAGCGGCTGCAAACTCTTTTCATCAAAACTCATAGCACCGTTAATGATACCCGGCGTATGATTGGCCATTACTTTTAAATTGAGATAATGGGTTGTAACAATGCCAAGTGAATGTTTTTTTACCAGCTCCTGCAAAATCACTTCTGCAAAAGCTCCTCCCAGATTGGGATCACTGCCGCTACCCAGTTCATCAATAAAAAAAAGTGTGCGGCCATTTGCTGTTTCCATAAAATGCTTCATGTGCATTAAATGACTGCTGTAGGTGCTGAGATCATATTCAATGCTTTGCGTATCGCCGATGTGAATCATGATTTGTTTAAACAATCCGAATTCACTATCGGGGTGAACAGGTACCAGCAAGCCGCATTGCACCATCAACTGCATCAACCCCACTGTTTTTAAAGTAACCGTTTTACCACCGGCATTAGGTCCGGAGATAACGAGTATGCGACTCTTCTCATCTAAACGGATATGGGTAGGAATGGTAGGCTTATTATTTTTCTTATTGTACAGTAACAGTAAAGGATGAAAAGCATCTTTCAAATAGATAACCGCTTTGTCTGTAATCACGGGCAGGTTCGCCTGCATATCTACCCCCAGCTTTGCTTTAGCACGAATAAAATCAAACTCACCAAGTATATTGTGATAGGTTGTGAGCAGAGAAGCATACACCGATAACTGTTGTGTAAGATCACGGAGAATGCGATAGACTTCCCGGCGTTCTTCATTTTCTAAACTGAAGATGTCGTTGTTCAGTTCTATGGTTTCTTCGGGTTCAACAAAAACCGTTCTTCTGGTTTCACTTTCACCATGCAGAATTCCTTTTACCTGTCGTTTCTGTTCTGCAAACAGCGCCACCACTCTTCTGCCGCTTAAAAACGATTCTTCTATATCTGCCACATAACCCTGCTTCTGTAATTTTTTCAACACCTTATCAAATTCACGACGCAACTCATTTCTTTTCCTGTACAAATTCATGCGGATACTGCTTAACTCTTCGCTTGCATCATCTTTCACTACACCGCCATCATCCAGCACATCATTGATTAATTCAAGAATAACTTTCTCGTAATAGGTTCCTTCAATTACTTCTGTTAAGGCCTTATATGCCATTCGTCTGTCTGCATCAAACCAGCGGAAAATGCTTTGTGTATTTTCTGCCAGTTTGCGCAACAATACTATCTGTTCTTCACCCAACACAGCACCCGGTATGGAAAGCAATTTTAATTCTCTGGACAGATTAAGAATATAATCGTTAGGGAAGTATTGACCCTGCTCCTGCAGCAATTTCATTTCATAACTCTGCTGCAGTTGCAATTGGATGTATTCTTTTTTGGTATGAATACGCAGATCTGCAGCCTTGTTTTTTGCATACTCTGTTTTACAATGCGCAAGCAGCAGTGCTTTAATTTTATCAAGCTCCAATTGTACAAGTGCAGAATCCGGAAAAAATTTCATACAGAAAAAACCTCTTTTTTATGTGCCCGCAAAGGTAATTCTAATCAGCGTTCCTTGTGTCACTCACTTGTACTGCAAAACACCAGTCAACTCAAGGTTCAAAAGATGAATTAACAGTTATTTCCTAAATTGCCTTAAATAACTATGTAGATGAGATTTTGTTTAATTCTTCTTGCATTTATCCCCCGTTTTGTTAGCGCACAAATCAACTATGAAGATTCAATTCATCTGTACCAAAAAAATTATTCAGCCAATCATGAAGTGGTAAAAGGTCTGGATAAAAAGAAGATAACGTTTTTCTCTGTGCATAAGCAATACCGAATAACCACAGCTTTTGAACGAAAAGAAAACAGTCCCTGGTTTATGATGAGCACATCAGGTAATACGAAACAACAATACCGTGTGTATGGCATTATCCGTTTCAATATACATGATACTGCACTAGTATTGCACATCTATCAATCCCGCTCACTTATGAGTTCTGAACAATACAAAGAACATTTGTTCATTCCATTTACAGATCTCACTTCTGGAAGAGAAACCTATGGTGGCGGACGTTATATT
This sequence comes from Chitinophagaceae bacterium, assembly GCA_019752045.1. Classification (GTDB taxonomy): domain Bacteria; phylum Bacteroidota; class Bacteroidia; order Chitinophagales; family Chitinophagaceae; genus Lacibacter. The sequence continues at coordinate 107,569 of JAIEMP010000009.1, forward strand.
GATCTCAGCATTGCTGACATCAGAAGCAATAATTACGTCATTGATTTCAACAAAGCTTATAACCCATATTGTGCTTACACAACTGGTTATAACTGTCCTCTTCCACCTAAAGAAAATGATCTTCCTGTGGCAATTCAAGCAGGCGAAATGATGTTTGTTAAATAAAATGAATAACAAGTGATCATATAGCAGCACATTTTTCAACCCAAACGTTAAAGCAATTTTAAAATCCATCATTTGACAGCTGCAATACAAATACAATAAATCTTTCGGCACAATTTTAAACGTAAATTGCACATTGCCTAATTAAACTAAATGAACATGTGGAGTAAGCTTCTTTTCAGTATTTCCATTTTCTACAGCATTTTTCCATTTTCGTCCTGTGCCACAGGCGAAAGTAAAATTAAACTCATGAACGATCAATCAACTATAGGCTCATTTGCGGGAGACTCAATGAACAGTGCCGAAACAGATACGGCTACTTTTGGTGCAGGATGTTTCTGGTGTGTGGAAGCAATTTTTCAACAGGTAGAAGGTGTGCTGAAGGTAACCAGCGGTTACTGTGGTGGCCATGTTGTGAACCCAACGTATGAGCAGGTATGCAGCAAAACAACCGGACATGCGGAGGTGGCGCAACTGATTTTTGATCCGAAAAAAATCAGCTTTGATGAGTTACTTGAAATTTTCTGGCAAACGCATGACCCCACTACGTTAAACCGTCAGGGAAATGATTCCGGTCCGCAATACCGCAGTGCGGTATTTTACCACAATGCAGAACAAAAAGAAAAAGCAGAAAAGTATAAAGCAGAGCTGGATAAAAGTGGCGCCTTTGGAAAACCGATTGTAACGACCATTGAAAAATATCATAATTACAGCGAGGCAGAAAACTATCACCAAAATTATTATAACATGAATAAGAACTCTAATCCTTATTGTTACTATGTGATTAAGCCCAAGCTGGATAAGTTTGAAAAAGTGTTTAAGGATAAGAAGAGGAAAAACTAAGGCACAAGATTCAAGAGACAAGGCACAAAAGAAAACCCAAAATCCAATATCCAAAAAACAAGAACAAACTCCAACCAGCAACTCAGAACTTAGAACTTTAGAACTGACAACTAGTTCAACTTAACTTTTCTTAGTTCCAGCCAGTTTAAAGCATTTGGCTTAAAGCCTTTAACAGTGGGCTGCACAAGATGAATCACCATATCGTACCAAAGCGGAACAACAGGCGGGTTATTCATTAAAATTTGATCCATTTGCTGATACAATTGATACCGTATTGAATCATTCGGTTCTCTGTTTGATTGTTCGTACAAGGCATCAAACACCGGATTTTGATATCGTGTATAATTCGGCGGTGCCGGATTTTTTCCATAAAACACACTCAGATAATTTTCTGCATCAGGATAATCGGCAATCCAGCTGCCACGAAAAAACAAGGCTTCGCTTTTTGATGTTTGAGTGAGCAACAAACTTTTCTGAACTACTTCTACTTTTACCGTTAAGCCAATATCCTGCAGTTGTCTTGCAATGTAACTTCCAAGATCGGCATAGATGGGGATGGTAAGTAATTTAATCTCCGGTACATTTTGCATGGACTTAAATCCTGCCTCTTTTAATAAAGCCATTGCTTTTATCGGATTGTAATGATAGCCTTTCACAGCAACCGTATCGAAGCTTGGCAAACCCATCGGTATAAACCCACTTTCAGCAGCCGTACCAATTGAATTGCGTAAGTAGAGCATCATCTTTTTCCCGTCGAATCCATAATTAATAGCCTGACGAATTGCTTTTAATCGAAGTGGAGAATTTTTTACAATATCTTTCGTTGAATCAACCAACATACCAATGTATTCAATGTTGAGATAAGGATGTTTGTTGAGGATGACTTTGTTTTTCCAGCTTTCTCTTAACTCTCCTTTCTTGCTGAGCACTTCATCTTTAAACGACGGATCAATGTCATTGATGAAATGCAAACGTCCCTGTCTGAATTCTAAAAACTCAGTGGCCTTGCTGTCGAGAAAAGTTACTTTTACTCCATCCAGATAAGGAAGTTGATGACCGGCACTGTCTTTTTCAAAATAGTTGGGATTACGTACAAGAATCAACGCCTGTCCTTCTTCCCATGCTTTCAATTGAAAAGGGCCTGTGCCACATGGGTTTCTTCTGAAATCGGCACCATACATTTCAACCACTTCTTTTGGCACTACCGAACAATAAACATTACTGAGCACACCAAGAATTTGAACAAAAGGTTTTAATAAATTGATTTGAAAAATACTGTCGTTGATGGCAACAAAACCGGTAGCAGCATCTACCCTGTTATTAAAAATCCAGGCACCGGGGCTTGCAGTGTTCTTATCCATCAATCGTTGAAAACTATATACAACATCAGCAGCCGTCATTTTTCTCCCTTTTCCGTTTGGAAAGGCGGAATGATCATGAAAGAACACATCAGTACGCAAATGAAAAATAATACTCAACCTGTCTGCACTTACCTCCCAGCTTTTTGCAAGTGAAGGAACAATATGCAACTGATCATCCGTTTCAACCAAAGTATTATAAAGTTGATGTGTAGCCCATATAACGGATTGACTTTTTGCAAACGCAGGATCTAATGAACTGATGCCGCTTACTTCGTTGTAACGAAAAATATTCTGCTCATTCTTACGGGCCTTGCCACAGGAAAATAAAAAGAAAAAGGAAAGGATGAATACTGAGTATTGAATTGCAGTATACTTCAGTGTTAAAAAGCATTTTTGGTTAATACACTCCCCGCTGATTATTTTTTTAGCTTTCTGCATAGATAATTACTGCTAAATTTAGGCTCAAATATAGATCCGGTGAAAAAAAAGAATCGCACAGCCTGTTTCAGTTTTCTTCTGCTTGTGTTACTGTTTCAAACAGCAACTGTTCAATCACAATCGTTTCATAACGGTGAGCAACTCACAAGACAGGACACTTTGCGTGGCTCCATTACTGCAGAACGTGCCTGGTGGGATGTGATTAAATATGAGCTGGCAGTAACACCCAACTTTTTAAACTTCACCATCAGCGGCAGCAATACCATCTCCTTTAAACTGGTAAAAAAGAAAGGGGCCCGTATGCAGATTGATCTGCAGGACCCATTGATTATTGACAGTGCAATATTAAATGGTGTAGCCATGAATTTTACACAGGAAGGAAATGTATGGTATATTGAAATGCCAAAACGCAGAATGCCAAAGACGCTTACTGCAGATAAAGACCTGCATCAACTTTATTTGGTTTATCATGGTGTGCCAAAGCCTGCACTGCGTGCTCCATGGGACGGTGGCATTGTATGGAAAAAAGATAAAAATGGTAACCCATGGATTAATGTTGCATGCCAGGGTTTAGGTGCAAGTGTGTGGTGGCCATGCAAAGATCACCAGAGCGATGAACCGGATAAAGGTGTACGCATCAGTGTTACTGTACCTGATACACTTACTAATGTTTCGAACGGACGTTTACAGCAAGCAGTTGCAGACGGCAAAGGAAATAAAACATGGACATGGATTGTTACGCAGCCTATCAATTTATATAATGTTACAATGAATGTGGGCAAGTATGCACATTTCAGCGATACAATGCAAGGTGAAAACGGAAAACTTGATCTTGATTATTATGTGCTCGATTACAATCTTGCTAAAGCCAAAAAACATTTTGAACAGGTGAAGCCAATGCTTCGTGCTTTTGAATACTGGTTTGGTCCCTATCCTTTTTATGAAGATGGATATAAGCTGGTGGAAAGTCATCATCTCGGTATGGAACACCAAAGTGCAGTTGCTTACGGTAACGAATACATGAACGGTTATAAAGGAAACGACCTGAGCGGCTCTGGTTGGGGATTGAAATGGGATTTCATTATTGTTCATGAAAGCGGGCATGAGTGGTATGGCAACAACATCAGCACAAAAGACATTGCAGACATGTGGGTGCATGAAGGATTTACCAACTACAGCGAAACGCTCTACATTGATTATTTGTTTGGTACTGCTGCGGGTGATGCTTACGTACAGGGAGTTCGGCGAAATATCCAAAACGATATTCCGATTGTTGGTAAATACAATGTAAACAAAGAAGGCAGCGGCGATATGTATCCGAAAGCTGCTAACATGATTCACATGGTGCGGCAAATTATTGGAGAGAAAAGTACCTTCCGCATGTTACTTCGTGATATGAATGAAAAATACCGCCATAAAACAGTGACAAGTGCTGAGATAGAAGATTTTATTTCGAAACGTACGGGATATAACCTGAGTAAAGTGTTTGATCAATACCTGCGTACTACACAGGTGCCCACACTGGAATACTATATTACAACTGAAGCAGGCACACAGATTTTAAATTATCGCTGGGTAAATTGTGTAAAAGGTTTTAATATGCCCATTTTACTGCCGGGTAACAGCAATCCAAAATATGGTTTGATGCTGGCAACTGAAAACTGGCAAAAGATGCGGACTAATTTTAAAGAAGACGAAGACATCAGTAATCTGATGGACAGAAATTTTTATGTAAATTATAAAAAGATAAAATAGTTGAAAAAAGATTTATGATATAAGGTTTAAGGCATAAGGAAAAACATGCACCGATCAATACTTTCTAAGCTTACCTTTAACCCTAAACCTTTTGCCATTAACCTTAAATTGAATGGGACAAATCAGGAAACAAGCCATTATCTCCAGTATTGTTATTTATATTGGCTTTTTTGTTGGTTTTATTAATACCTGGCTCTTTACCAAGAACGGGATTTTTTTACCCGAAGAATATGCACTGACCCGTTTGTTTTTTGATGTAGGGCAAATTATGTACGCTGTTGCCAGTCTTGGTTCCATCTCAGTCATTTATAAATTCTTCCCTTATTATAAAGATAACCTTGCACCTGAAGAAAATGATTTGGCAACATGGGTACTTGTTACATCACTGATTGGTTTTTTGCTGGTGATTATTGGCGGATTGATATTTGAACCGCTGATTGTGCAAAAATTTTCGGGCCGCTCACCATTGTTTGTAAACTATTATAAATGGGTGTTCCCGTTTGGGTTAGGACTTTTATTGTTTACGCTTTTAGAAACACTGAGTAATAATGCAAGAAAAACCATCTACCCTTCTTTTCTCCGTGAAACGGGTTTTAGATTAATCACTACTCTACTGATTGTATTGTTCCTGTTTAACACAATCAGCTTTGATCTGTTCATCAAACTATTTGCATTCAGTTTTCTAGTCACCGCTTTTTTACTTGCTATTTCACTGGTTAAAAACGGACATCTGCCATTCACTTTCAAGATGAGCCGGGTAACAAAAAAATTTAAAACAAAAATGCTTACACTGGCCGGCTTTGTTTTTTCCGGACAGGTGATTTACATTTTAGCGCAAGTGATGGACAGTATTTTTATTGCCAGTTTAATGGGTTTGATCCCAACCGGCATTTTTGCACTTTCCTCCTATATCGCCAACCTCATTCAAATTCCGCAACGTAGTATGATTTCGATTACGTTACCTGCATTGTCGCAAGCATGGAAAGATAAAAACATGCATGAGATTGAACGTATATACAAGCGATCATCCATTAATCTGTTGCTGGCTGCGTTATTTATCTTTGGAGGAATTTGGCTCAATATTGAAGAAGCATTTCGTTTGCTTGATATTCAATCTGAATATACAACGGGATTAACCGTGATCTTTATCCTGAGTATTTCACGGATTATTGATGCGGGTACTGGAGTTAATTCGCAGATTCTGATGACATCCACCCAATGGAAGTTTGAATTTTTAACAGGTGTATTGCTCTTATCAATTAGTTTACCGCTGAACTATGTGTTGATCAAAAAATTTGAAATTGAAGGAAGTGCTTATGCAAATCTCATATCGTTCAGCATATATAATCTCATTCGTTATTTTTTTCTTTGGAAGCGTTTTCAACTGCAACCGTTCAGCAGTAAAACAGTATTCAGTATTGTTACTGCGGTTGCAGCTTACTTCATCAGTTTCTATCTTTTTCAGGAAATGAGCGGATGGATGGGCATTATTCTGCGAAGCGCAGTATTCACCATTCTATTCTTCAGCAGCATCTTTGCATTCAAGCTTACACCTGATGCGATGCAGTTGTTAGACATAGCGAAGAAACGTTTCAAGCCCCCATCCCCTAAAGGGGAGTAATACAATCCCCGACTATGAGTTAAATCGTTTCAACTCATTCAACGTTATTCTTCCTTCATAAATGGCTTTACCGATGATAACACCGTTGCAGCCGATCTCAGCTAATTCATCCAGATCTTGCATGGAACTTACGCCGCCGCTGGCAATGAAATGCAGTTGAGGAAATTTTTGAATGATGTTTTTGTAGAGTTCTGTTGATGGACCTTCGAGTCGACCATCCTTACTTACATCAGTGCAGAAGATCTGCTGCACAGCATGATTGATATATTTTTCAATAAAATCGTAGATCCAGATATCAGTTGTTTCCAACCAACCGCCAACAGCAATTTTTTCATTCTTTACATCCGCACCTAATAAAAATTTCGCTGCGCCAAACTGTTGCAGCCACGATACAAACGTTGCTTCATCTTTCACCGCAATGCTGCCAACTGTTGCCAATGCAGCTCCGGAATTGAACACAATGTTTACATCTTCTGCTTTTTTAATACCGCCGCCAAAGTCAATTACCAATGAAGTCTTACCTGCAATCGTCTCCAGCACTTTCCAGTTTTTAACTGCACCGGCTTTTGCACCATCCAGATCAACTAAGTGCAAACGCTGCAAACCTGCATCTTCAAATTCCTTTGCTACTTCTAAAGGATGTTCGTTGTAAATTTTCTTTTGTGAATAGTCGCCTTCAGTTAAACGTACACATTTACCGTCTATAATGTCAATGGCTGGTATTATCTGCATTCTCAATTATGAATTATTCAATTATCAATTACAAGTCAAGAAAGTTTTTGAGTATCATATCTCCCACCTTCGCACTTTTCTCCGTATGAAACTGCACACCATAAAAATTATCTTTCTGCACCGCACTTGCATATTCCAATCCGTAGTTTGATGTTGCAATGCAATATGGATTCATTTCTGCATAATAACTATGTACATAATAGATATAACTATGTTCAGGTACATCTTTAAACAGATTGGTTTTCAAATTGTAAATATCATTCCAACCAACCTGCGGCACTTTGCCCCCATCCCCTAAAGGGGGGCGAAACAAACGAACCTTCGCAGGAATAATACCCAGGCATTCCGTATCACTTTCTTCGGAATGTTCAAACAGCAACTGCATACCCACACAAATACCCAACACAGGTTGCTTTAATTGTTTGATCACTACATCCAAACCTTTTTCCTTCAAACTATCCATAGCACTGCGTGCAGCACCTACACCGGGGAAGATCACTTTGTCTGCAGCAAACAATTCTTCTTTATCATCCGTCACTTTTGCATCAACACCTAAACGTTCCAATGCAAACAGCACCGACTGAATATTTCCGGCGTTGTATTTTACGATTGCTAAATTCATAGTACCTTTCTTTGTCGCTCATTGTCTGAACTGGGATAAGTGTGATGTTTGGGATTGATGAGATTGAAACTCATCTCAAATATCTCATCAATCCTATAAATCACAGTTCAGACAATTGCTTTCAAAAATTTCTTTGTTGTTTCACTCACATCCGTTGCATTCTCCAATGCCTTGATATATGCCGTACCAATAATTGCTCCATTAGCATTTGCACAAGCCGCATCAAATGTTTGTTTGTCCTTAATACCGAAACCAACTAATACAGGATTCTTTAGCTGCATTGCTTTTAATTTTTGCAGATAAGCATTTACATCGGTCATGTTCTTATCACTGCCTGTTGTAGAAGAAGATGAAACCGCATATAAAAAGCCAGTGCTTAAACTGTCTAATTTTTTAATCCGTTCATCACTTGTTTCCGGTGTAACAAGGAAAATAAAATCAAGACCGTATTGTTTGATGATTGCACCATACTCTGTTTCAAATTCATACTCCGGTAAATCAGGTAAAATCAACCCATCCACACCAACATCCGCTGCCTCTTTACAAAAACGCTCAAAGCCATATTGCAACACCGGGTTCATATAACCCATTAAAATGATGGGCACATTAATTTCTTTCCGTGCATCTTTTAATTGCGCAAACAATGTTTCAATCGTCATGGCATTTGCCAAAGCAACTAAACCACTGTTTTGTATCACCGGACCATCCGCCAACGGATCACTATAAGGCATTCCTAACTCAATTAAGTCGGCACCATTTTCCTGTAATGCTTTCAGTACTTCCAATGTGCTGTTCAACTTCGGATAGCCTGCAGTGCAGTACACGTTCAATACACGATTGCTTTTCTTTTGAAATAAATCTTTTATTCTGCTCATAAATTTTACCACGGAGACACAGAGAGCACGGAGATACTCTGTGTCTCCGTGCCTCTGTGGTTAACTTATAAATGTTTCATGTATGTCGCCAGATCCTTATCCCCTCTTCCACTCAAACAAATAATCACCTGATCGTCTTCTTTAAATTTATAATGATGTAATACCGCAAACGCATGCGCTGTTTCCAACGCCGGAATAATTCCTTCCAGCTTGCTCACTTCAAACGCAGCCGCTAATGCTTCATCATCCGTTGCACTTAAAAATATTCCACGACCACTCTCAAATAAATTCGCATGCATCGGACCAATTCCGGGATAATCCAAACCCGCCGAAATACTATGTGGCTCCACCACCTGTCCATCTGCAGTTTGCATCAATAAACTTTTACTGCCATGCAAAATGCCGGGCTTGCCGAGTTGTGTTGTAGCAGCACTCAATCCACTGTTCACACCATGTCCGGCAGCTTCTACAGCAATCAACTGTACACTCAATTCATCTAAGAAATGATAGAACGCACCGGCTGCATTACTGCCACCACCAACACATGCCATTACATGTGTTGGTAATTCTTTGCCTGTATGTTCTTTTAACTGCCAACGCATTTCTTCGCTGATCACACTCTGAAATTTCGCCACCATATCCGGATATGGGTGCGGACCAACCACGCTGCCGATGATATAATGTGTATCGTTGGGATGATTGATCCAGTCACGAATGGCTTCATTCGTAGCATCCTTTAATGTTTTACTTCCGCTTGTTGCAGGAATCACTGTTGCACCCAGCATTTTCATACGAGCCACATTCGGTGCCTGGCGTTCAATATCTTTTTCGCCCATGTACACAATGCACTCAACACCTTTCAACGCACACACCGTTGCAGTTGCCACACCATGTTGCCCCGCACCTGTTTCTGCAATAATGCGTTTTTTACCTAAACGTTCAGCCAGCAAAATTTGCCCTACCGTATTATTGATCTTATGTGCACCGGTATGACAAAGATCTTCCCGCTTCAACCAGATATTGGTGTTGAATTGCTTGCTCAACCGCTTTGCATAAAATAACGGTGTCGGACGACCGACATAATCTTTTAGCAATCCCCTGAACTCTTTTTGAAAAGCAGCATCGCTCATAATATCGAGGTAACGGCTCTGGAGTTCCTCCACATTGCGATGCAGCATTTCCGGGATATACGCCCCACCGAATTTTCCGTAATAACCTTGCAAAGAAGGTTTTTGATATGTTGTTTCCATCATTTTATATTTTTTATGATACCAGCTTTTGTTTTCCATGGCATCAACTGTTGCGTCGCAATCCTTTCATCGGTTGTACACTTATTTAGCATTGAATTTTTGAATACGCTCATTTACTTCTTGAAGAACAGAATTAATATTTTTTATCTCATCTTCCAACCTTTGCAGTTTCTTATTCTTTACATTTTCAAAAGAATTAATAATTAACAAAGCTTCCTTATATTCATCTTCAAAAATTTCTTCTGCGACTGTGGCAATAACATCTACCAATTTAAATATGATTCCCAAATCAATTAAACTGGATGGAAAATTATAAACATGGAGTTTATTAGAAAGATGAACGCTTTCGAAATTGTTCTTCCCATCAATTCTATAATTATGCGCCAAAACATTATTTCTAACTTTTCTTAAATCTTCCCATAAATTAATTTGATCTAACACAGGTTGAATAATCTGTTTATAGCTTGATATTTTCGAGTTAACACTCTCTTCGGTTGAATGATGCCTAAACAAATAATTATTAAGCTCATCAATTAAAGAAACAGTATCAATCAATACTTTTGATTGAGTTAAAAATCGAATAGTTTGTCCTTCCTCAAAAGTCACTTTTTCACTAATACTCATTCTATGTACATTAATCTTCCGCATAATGTTTCCAAAGAAAACCACATGATATACGGATTCAATAAAATGTGAGTGTGTAACCACATCAGGCATTTTTTTCCATTTCTTCTTGGTGGATTTATCTACCATAATCTTCTCTAAAAGTTTTAACCCGCTCTGCGAAGTCTCCAGACTTCGCAGTTTTATGCAAAAAGTCTCCCGACTTTTCGTTCTTTTTAAATATCCTGTCAGAGACAGGATGTATAGTACTTCAAAGTCCGGAGACTTTGAAGAGCAATACTCAAATCAATTCAACATTCATAATCCCTCTCCCCAACATATAATTCGACGCACTGGAATACAAATAATCTTCGGGCTTTTCTACAATACCTGCTCTTACAGGATTGTAATGCGTATAATCCAGCTTTGTATCTGTAAAGGCTTTACTGAAACATTCTTCCGGATGGTTATCGTTACTCCATATCTGCCATCCCTTATTATTCGGATTTTTTGTGCCATAATATTCAAACTGATGCTTCATCCAGCTACTCCTGCTTTCCATTTCACTTTCAATAACCGGTACCATTTGTTTATGTGTAAATTTCTTAAAGTCACGAATAATATCACTCAATGTTTTTATCTGTTTATCGTTTGCTCTTGCGATCATGTGCATGTGATTACTCATAATAACATAGGCGTTTAAAATCAACTGTTCGTTGTGCTGGGCAAAACGCAATGCATCTAAAACAATATCCCTGTACACCTGCCGTGAAAATAAATCAATCCATCCGCACACTGTGAACGTTAAGAAGTGTGTTGCAAACTGATCCCTGATTACATAGCCTTCTCTGAAATCTGTATCCTTCATACAAAAAAATTTCGTTTCATGATGTCAAGTCAGAGACTTGACGCATATAACTGCGAAGTCTGGAGACTTCGCAGAGCAGCACCTTGCAAAGCCTTATCCTCTCAATTCACCCACAAACTTCTTCACCAATTCCATATCTTTTATGCTCGGCATTGTTTCAAACTTGCTGTTAATATCCACTGCAAACAAATCTTTAGCTACTTCTTCATTGGCAAAACTTTTGATCGCTGCTGCATCGGTTGGTTCAATACCACCACTTAAGAAAAAGGGTTTGCCAATATTCAATCCCTTCAGCATATTCCAGTTAAACTTCTTTCCCGTGCCGCCGTAACCTGCACCCATCGTATCAAACATGTACATATCCACCGCTTCCACATAATCCTTGATCATCCAGGGAATATTGTCATCATCCGTAATGCGGAATGCTTTGATCACAGAAATATAATCACTCACCTTTTCACAGAACTTCGGCGTTTCATCGCCATGCAACTGCACCATATCCAACCCAAAATTCTCAACATGGTTAATGATCTCATCATACGACGCATTTACAAATACACCTACCTTGTATACTTTCAACTTTGCTTTCTTTACCTGCACACCCGTAAGATGTTTCAACACAAATCTTGGTGAACGATGATAAAAGATCATCCCGGCAAATTCAACACCCATCTCACCCAATTGTTGCATTTGTGCAAGATCCGTCATGCCGCAAACTTTAATACGAAACCCTCCCCGCTCCCTGAAGGGAGAGCCTGAAGCCTCGCTATGATTTTTTACATCACTCATATTATACCAGTTTAAAAGTTAAACCGGCAAGCAACAATTGATCTATCTGTTTTATCCCGTCCGACGAGGGCGTCTGACGTGGCGTGTTTTTTTCAATCACCCTCAACTTCAATTCTTCGTGTTACTTTGTGCCTCCGTGTCTTTGTGGTTCAAATTATCCTCTCCAGCCACTTGTTAGAGTTTTCGGGAACATGTCAATTAAAACCCGTCCGACGAGGGCGTCTGACATCGTTTGCAAATTAACCTGCGCTTATCCCAACAATCCTGTCATCCCACAAATCACAGTTCAGACTATTTCATCCCCAACTTAAACTGCAGCACTAAACTCATATCTTTTTCACCAGGTGCTTTCTCCACTTTGCTGTTAATATCCACACCATAAAAATCAGGATGCTTCAATGCTTTAATGCGTTTTACATCTTCAATTCCTATTCCACCGCTCAGGAAAAACGGTTTTTCAATTTTACTTTTTTCAATAATACTCCAGTCAAATTGTTTACCTGTACCGCCTTTGAGCGCTGGTTTTCCTCCCCCTTCGGGGGAGTTAGAGGGGGCCGTGTCAAACAAATAATAATCACAAGCCCCATCATAAGGTGCAACCAACGCATCAATATCTTTTACCGATTCATCAATATGAAATACTTTGATCACTTCCACATCTTCATTCAAATTAGAACAAAACTCAGGTGTTTCTTCACCGTGAAGTTGCACAACATCCAAACCATACTCTTCAATAGCATCCAGGATATCGCTGTACGATGGATTTACAAACACTCCAACTTTCTTCATGTCGTAATCAGCCTTCTTGATCTCTTTCTTATCAAGCTTCCCTTCCACATAACGGGGAGAGTTCTTGTCGAAAATAAATCCGACAAAATCAATATCCAATCCTTCTAACTGTTGTACCTGTTTCAATTGGGTAATACCGCAAACTTTAATATTCATATTGTATTGTATTGTTTTACCACAAAGACGATAAGGCGGTAAAAAACTACTTTGCGCCTTCGTGCCTTTGCGGTTATTTCTGATTTAACTTGTTTACAAATTCTTCAAATGCTTTTCCGGGATTCACTTCTTTCATAAAATTTTCACCAATCAAGAATCCACTGAACCCGTTTGCTTTAAACAATAATATATTTTCAACGGAACTGATGCCGCTCTCCGCTACTTTAATTTTATCTGCCGGAATTTGTTTCGCCATGCGCAAACTCCGTTCAATATCTACTTCAAATGTTTTGAGGTTACGATTGTTGATGCCAATAATTTCCGTTTCCTCACAAATATGCTCCAACTCTTCTTCTGCATGCAGTTCCAGCAACACTTCCAGCTCCAGCGATTTCGCAAAGGTCGCCAATCGTTTCACTTCAGCAGGCGTTAAACAGGCTGCGATGAGCAAAATTACATCAGCTCCCATTGCCTTTGCTTCCGTGATCTGGTATTCATCAATAATGAAATCTTTTCTTAAAATAGGAATTTCATTTACTCTTGCTTTCAGCAGATCGTTTGCACTGCCACCAAAGAACTGCTCATCAGTTAACACACTCAAACAAGACGCTCCGTTCATTGTATAAGCAGTTGTTACTTCCACCACATCAGCCCTACCATTGATCACTCCTTTTGATGGCGATTGACGTTTGAACTCTGCAATAATTCCTGTCTTTGTATCATCGAGCAGGAACTGTTTTAATGAAAGAACAGGTCTTGCATACAACGGTTGTTTCTGTAATTCAGCAACACTCGTTTTCTTCTTTCGCTCTTCTACTTCAATCCGTTTTTGTAATATAATCTTATCTAAAATATTCATGGTTTATCTCTTCGTGAATCTTTGTGTTCTTTGTGTCTTCGTGGTTCAATACTAATTATTTAATTCAATCAACTTTTTCAAACATCCATTTGCTCGTCCGCTTTCCAAACTTGCAACGGCTGCAGCAAACGCATCATCATAGGTTTTATAAGCACCTGTGCAATACAAACCCATTGCTGCATTCGCCATCACAACTGCATTCTGTGCCCATGTACCTTCGCCACTTAAAATTTTCGTAAAGATCTTTGCAGCTTCTTCAATACTATTACCACCATGTATATCGGTTTGCTGCACCGTCCGTTTGCCCAACTGTTCCGGCGTCATAATAAACTCACCTTTGTTGGTGATCACTTTTGTATCGTTGGTCAAGGAGATTTCATCGTATCCATCCAGACTATGAATAATGGTAAACGCACCACCCGATTGTTGCAGCAAATAATTATACACTCTTGCCATCTCTAAACTATACACACCCACCAACTGATACGCCGGACTTGCCGGATTCACCATTGGCCCCAGCATATTAAAAAAGGTACGCATACCGAGATTCTTACGGATAGGTCCAACTGTTTTTAATGCCGGATGAAACATCGGTGCATGCATGAAACAAATATTTGCTTCTTCCACTTCACGCTTCAACTGATCAACATTGTTCTTGAATTTATAACCCAGCTGTTCCATTACATTACTTGCACCACTAATAGTTGAAGCGCCATAGTTACCATGCTTGGCAACTTTTTGTCCGGCACCTGCAACAATGAAACAAGAAAGCGTTGAAATGTTGAACGTGTTTTTTCCATCACCACCTGTGCCAACAATGTCGAGCACCGAATGTCCATTTAAATCAACAGGTACACAGAGTTCAAGCAACGCATCACGAAAGCCTTGCAACTCTTCAATTGTAATGCTGCGCATGAGATACACCGTCATAAAAGCTGTGATCTCATGTTCGTTGTACATCGCTTTACCAATGTTCAATAACACTTCTTTCGCCTGCTGACGATTGAGACTTTTATGTTCAAATAATAACTGTAAAATCTTTTTCATTTGTCTGAACCGGGATTTTTAGGATTGGTTGGATGATTGGGATGAAGAAAAATTGCAGGATTATATTTCTTGTTTGCAAACCGGTGAAATTCCATTCGTTTACTTCCGAAATTAATCAGCAGACCTACTTCAAGGTTATACGCTTCTAAATAATTCATCGCCTGAGCAAAATGAACATCTTCCAATTTTATGATTGCTTTCAATTCAACACTTATTTTATTGTCAATTAAGAAATCTACCCTTCTCGTTCCAATCTCCTGATCGAGATAATAAATCGGCATTTCAAATTCACGGGCATAATCTAACGGAATTAATTTCAACTCCAGTTCTAACGCACGTTGGTAAATAACTTCCTGGAATCCATTTCCAAGTGTGCCATGCACTTTAAAACAGGCGCCAATAATCTTCTCAGTTATATCAGCATATTTAAATTCCGGCATAACATCACTTTTAAAAGTTATTCCAATCCCACTAATCCATTCATCTCATTCATCCCAGTTCAGACCAGCCAGTTCCTCAATATCTTTTCCCCCACCGGCGTCAACACACTTTCCGGATGAAACTGCACTCCCTGCACATCATATGTTTTATGTTGCAGAGCCATAATCATTCCTGTTTCATCTTCTGCTGTTATTTCTAACTCAGCAGGAAAGCCTTCTTTATTTACTACCCAACTATGGTAACGGCCAACTTCAATTGTTTCGGGCAGATCATTCAACACAGCATTTTGTTTTTTGGATCTTGGATTTTGAATATTGATCGGTGTTGCTATTCCATGAAATACACTTGACAAATTCGTCAACGTTCCCCCAAATGCTTCAGCAATTGCCTGGTGACCTAAACAAACACCCAGAATAGATTTTGTTGCTGCATATTCTTTGATCAATGGCAACAACAATCCAGCTTCTACAGGAATACCCGGACCGGGTGATAAAATAATTTTATCATAGTCCTTCACCTTCTCCAATGGAATCTGGTCGTTGCGATACACATCTACTTTTATATGTGTGATCTTCTCAACCAAATGGACAAGATTATACGTGAACGAGTCATAATTATCAAAAACCAATATGCGACCTGAAAAACTCATTTTTATTTTTTTAGGGTGTTAAAAAGTCTCCCTTTAGGGAGATTTAGAGGGTTTCCGCTCTTTCAATTGCCTTCTTCAACGCTCCCAATTTATGATTCACTTCCTGTAATTCACTTTCAGGATTGCTTGCTGCTACTACACCTGCACCGGCTTGATAAACCAATGTATTTTGTCGACTCAAAAATGTACGGATCATAATAGCATGATTACAACTTCCATCAAAACCCATAAAGCCAATGCCACCGCCATAATAACTTCTTGCGGTTGATTCGTAAGCATCAATCAACTGCATGGCTTTGATTTTTGGCGCACCACTCAACGTACCTGCAGGAAATGTTTTTGCCAGCAATTCAAACGGGTTGGAACCGGGACGAACTTTCGCCACCACTTCACTCACCAAATGAATCACATGACTGTAGTACTGTACTTGTTTGTAATGCGCCACACTTACATCATCACACACACGACTTAAATCATTTCTTGCTAAATCAACCAACATCACATGCTCGGCATTTTCTTTTACATCTTTCAGCAAACGTTCGGCTTCCTGTTGATCAACCTCATCATCGCCTGTACGTTTGAATGTTCCTGCAATAGGATGCACAACTGCTTTGCCCCGTCCGAACGGATCATCCGGGCGGGCATTTTGAATGATGATCTGCGATTCAGGTGATGAACCCATCAACCTATAATCGCCGTAATCAAAAAAGAATAAATAAGGAGAAGGATTAATGCTGCGCAATGCACGGTACACATTAAATTCATCGCCATTGAACGATTGCTGAAATCGTCTGCTCAACACAATCTGAAACACATCACCTCTGTGGCAACTGGCAATCCCTTTCTTTACCATTTCCACATATTCTTCGTTGGTTACATTGCTACTTTCTTCACCTTTTACTGCAAACGGATAAACGGGAACATCTTTACTGCGGATCAAACTTTCAACAACGGCTACATCACTTTCAATGCCGGCGATCTTATTCTCACAAATGAACAATTCATCTTTATGATGATTGATCGCAATCACGTATTGATACAAGCGATACCGCATTAACGGAATAGCAGCCGGATCTTTTCGTTCTGCATTCAGTTTGATGGTATCAAAGAATTGTACCGCATCATATGTAGTGTAACCATAAAGACCTTGTGCAAACTTAGAAGCCCCCTCTAAATCTCCCCCGGAGGGAGAGACTTTTGAAACCTCAAACCTGTTTAAAAAATCAAACAACTGCTGCGGCACTTCCGTTGGCTGTTTGATGGCAATACGTTCCGGTTTTTGTCCGGGTAACTTAAACTCAATGCTGGTAGTAGAAGTAATCTCCATCCCCGCAATGGCATTGATAGCAATAAACGACCAGCTGTTTTCTGCTGCATGATGATCTGTACTTTCCAGCAGTATCGTATCCCGGAACCGATCTCTCAACCGCAGATAAATTCCAACAGGCGTAAACACATCTGCCAGCATTTTTTTACAAGTCGTTTCTATGTTTATTTTCTTCATGATCTGTTTAATTCATTTTATGATCCATGCTGCTCCAATTCTACTCAGCTTCATTGGCGTCGCACTCTTTTACGTCAGTATTTTCATTCATCTTGAGCGAAGTCGAAAGACCCACCCCTAACCCCTCCAGGGAGGGGAATAAAAAAACCCCGAAAAACTTCGGGGTCTGAATATGATTGAAACAATCACAGTAATAGCATTACAGACCCCTTAGAGTTGTATGCCACCACCACTGATTATTTACAATTGTCTTGTTCATTGCTATGCAAATATGTCGAAGGATGATGGAACTGCAAAATTTTTTTTAACGTTTGGTGCTTTCTCAACATCAAACGAATGTTTAACTTGCTCCAAAAATATATCCATTTCAGAATCATAACCTTTAAAAATAATCGTATGAAACGTATTGCATTTATTACAGCTGTAGCCCTTACAATCACTGTTCTGTTTTCTTTTACATCCGTGCAGGAAGAAGCGGATGCCATTATAGGCGTGTGGAAAAACGGTGAAGGAACAGGTATGATCCGGATTTATAAAAACGGCGAAAAATACCAGGGCAAAATTGTGTGGCTGAAAGAACCCAACGATCCCGATACCGGCAAGCCAAAGCTTGACAAAAACCACCCTGATGAATCAGTACGTACAAGACCTGTACTTGGTATGATTAACACCTGGGGTTTTGAATACAAAGGAAAAAAGCTGTGGGATGATGGTAAAATCTATGACCCCAAAAACGGCAACACCTACGATTGTACGATGAAGTTAAAAGATCAAAACAGTCTTGAAGTAAGAGGTTATATCGGAGTCTCACTCATTGGACGTACAGATGTATGGACCAGACAGGTTTCAAAATAATTATAAAAAAAGAACCCCCGCAATGCGGGGGTCTTTTTTTATCAGGGACTTACAAAGTTTAAACTTATATTGAAGAAAAACGGGTTGGTTAATTTACTGCTGAAAAACAACTGATCATTTTTTCGTGCATCATACTTATTCATTACATCATATCTCCAGTTGTAACGCAAGCCGCCCTGCACATTCAGCCAAACAAAACCAAACAGTCGCTTATCCCACATTAGTCTCGGTTTCAGTTCACCACGTTGAATATACACTTCGCCATTAGGGCTTGCTGTACGCATCCAGTATTGATTCCCTTCCAACTCATACCCTAACTGTAAAATATTTGATGTTGAAAAATTATAACGTAAGTGCCCACGTGCAGGCAACAGCAACTCCATACCCCAGTTATCGTTAAACGTTTTATTCCACAAAATGATTGGCACTGCAATGGCCTGTCCAGCTCGGTATGTTCTGGAAACACCAATACCAAACATATTTTTTTCTGATTTTTTCCAACCGTAAATCGCAGCACCGCTGTAAGTAACTGCCCTGTTGTTTACTTCTTTCAGATTTTCAAATACGCCATTTACATCTGCACTTGCCTGAAGGATGAGGAAGTTTTTTTCGTTAAGCGGTTTGAATATAGTGGTGTTCAAACCAGCTGTGTGCATACCGTATGTGCCGAGTTTTGACGAAAAATCACTAATACCCCTTGATTTATCAAACGAATAATTACTTCTCCAGTAACTAGCGCCGAGTTGCCAAATAATTTTTGTGGTTGAAATAACCGGGATATTTACTTGTGCTCTTAATCCTGAAATATGTTTAATCGGTCTAGTTACGTCACCGCTGCCGAGTGGAGATAGTGGAACATTGGGCATATCAAACGCACCGTGGTATTCGTAACCAATGCTTACGATCCTGTTGGGTGTTTGGTTCAATACCTTTTGTGTGGTGTAGCGTTTTACGCCTGCAACATCACCAAAAGAACTGTAATCTGTATCATCTGCAACAGAAGAAGTGTCAGTAACCTGAGCACCCAAAAATTTGCAGGTAAAAAGCAAAGCAAGCAGCAACCATTGTTTTGTATGCATAAAATCGGTTTTGGATATAATAAAGGTAACTATTGAAAATCGTATCGGGTTATAACCAAATAACTTTATCCGGTTGCTGAAGTGCATATCGTTTAATGATGTTTCGTACAAAATCGTATTCAGGATATTCTTGCAGTTGATTCCTGATTTCATCTTTTGCCTGAAAGTTAAATTCAGTTGCAACATAACCCATTCCATAAAACCGTCCGCCTTCCATCAAAATACAACTGTCTTTTTCATTAAAATAGGAACGCTCTCTGATCACAAAGCTGGGCAATTCTTCTTTCAGTTGATCAATGGCTTCCTGCACACGACTGTTATATGCATTTGCAGATTCTTTTCCGTTACAGGCTCCTTTGCAACCTTCGGCGCTGCATACAGGATCAGTTGAACGGTCAATAAAACAAAGCCGGTTGCACAAATTAAATTCCTTTACTAACCGCTTCAATTCTGTAACTCCTTCGTGCCTGCTGTAAAACAAATGAACAGCCTGGAGATGTTTGTGCTTTCTGTCAACTGCCAAACGCATGTATCCGTTGCCGTCTTCAAATGTATACAAGCCATAACTGGCTTCATAGCCTTTAATGGCACGGTTATATTTTGGCCACAACCGTTTTATTTCAATTGTTTCTAATACAGATGCCATCAGCTCGGTACCACATTGCTGATAAGATATGCGATGAATGTTTCGCATAAACTCCTGGCGCTGCCGGGTTGGTTTATTATTGGAGAAATGACTTGTTACACGTTTCTTTAACTGTACTGCTTTACCTACGTATACAATTTTATCTTTTACATCATGAAAATAATACACACCGGGTGTAAGCGGCAACTGATCAATATCTTCTTTATTGAGATGCAAGGGTAAATATTGTTCACCCGATTGTTTTCCAATCATAGTCTGGATGTGATTGTTCACATCACTTTTACGAAGCAGTTTAAAGAGCTCTACCGTTGCCCTTGCATCGCCACCTGCCCTGTGCCTGTTATAGACAGGAATATCAAAATGACGGCACAGGTTCCCTAAACTGTAGGATTTGAGTTTAGGAAAAATCTTGCGGCAATAGCGAACCGTACATAGTTTTCTACACTGCAGGGTATATCCGTTTTCTGAAAGCTGGTGATGAATAAAAGAGTAATCGAAATTTACATTGTGTGCAACAAACACCTTTCCCTGCAGCAACTCCAGCAAACGGGGCGCTATATCAGAAAACGAAGGAGCCAGTTGCACCATCTCATCTGTAATACCGGTGAGTGACTGAACAAACCGTGGAATGGATTGATGGGGATTAACAAGAGTCTCGAACTGATCAACAATTTGCTGCCCGTCGAAAATATAAACAGCAATTTCTGTTATACTGTTCGAAGAGGCATATCCCCCTGTAGTTTCAATATCTGTGATCGCATAAAGCATAAAATGCACCTAATTTAAGCTTTCCGGAGGCCTGAAGCTGAAATTTTGACATTTAGAATTTTGCCGGTCCGAAAATCTGTGCTAATTTACATCCGGATTCAGTCCCAACATTCCTACCTGTAAAGATTCAACAGTATCTGGTTTAATCCAGCTTTAATTCCGTATTTCCTGTGGAAGAATTTTGTAACCTTAAAAACTTTTAAATTATGGCATCAAATTCTTTTCACATGAGCGATGCAGCTAAGACAACTGTATTCGTAGTAGTATTTTTTGCAGCAATTGCGCTGATCACTTTATTAATGTTCAGTTAAGTATTGCCTATGCTTAGAAATCTACTCTAATGCTGTTGATGAAACAGCCCTGCATCGTATTCACTTTATTAAAAGCTTCCTACAACGGGAGCTTTTTTTATTTCTAAAGAATTGTTGCCACTGTATTAACTGCTTTGACGTAAATATGCTTTTATAGTTCGAACAGGATATTTTTCATCACAGATTTTTTTTTTTGTAAAATCGTTTCTATATTGTCTGCAATATCTACATCATCCTTCCTGATTAACTAACCATTTCCTTTGATTTCCACACTACGTTCTTAGCCATAAAGTTTTAATAAGTATTTATAAACATTCAAAACCACAAATGCTATGAGAAAGTTGTCATTTGGTATTGTGCAATTGTTATTATCAGGAGTTATTCTGCTTACTTCCTGTAAACAAGAGGCCGGACTAACCGGACCACAAGGATTGCAGGGCTCAATTGGAGCACCCGGCTTACAAGGACCTACAGGTGTTGCAGGCCCACAGGGAGTTACAGGTCCACAAGGCCCTGTAGGACCAGCTGGACCAGTTGGCCCAGTTTCAAATATTATTTATTCCGGTTGGATTCCATCCCGACCATCTGCAGGAGCAACGTTCTGGACTACTACAGGTGCTGCTGCCTATAATGCTGCAGGTGTATTTAATGTTGTTGCTCCGGGTATTACAGCTACTGCAATGAATCAAGGGGCAGTTTTAGCTTATATGCGAAGCATTTTTAATCTCGCAGCAACAGTTACTGTTCGACTTCCTTTCTCTGAATCTGTAGCAACCGGATGGAACGATTACTATGATTTTGTAATTCCTGCAGCAGGTCAAATACGATTTCTTTATAAAAGTGCTGTTCCATGGACTTTAACCTCAGTAGGAAGTGCAGAAGTTCGCTATTTTGTTATCCCAGGCTCCGTATCGGGAGGAAAATTCATGAGTGGTCCCGCAACCGGATATACTGTTGAAACATTAAAAAAAATGTCTTATGCTGAAATTCTTCAGCTTATGAACATTCCTGAAAATGGATCTAATATTCGTTAAGATCAATGAACTGTTGTAATCATTCAAAAAACTAAATTTCATCTAATGAAAAAAATATATTTAGCACTGGCAATTGTTGCTGCACTTCTCACTTTTGAATCATGTTCACGAAGAGGAGACACAGGTGATCGTGGGCCAACCGGAACTGTAGGACCAAATGGTCCAGTTGGTTTGCAGGGCCCAACCGGTCCACAAGGACCCATGGGGCCAGCCGGACCACAAGGATTAGCCGGGCCACAGGGTTCAGCAGGTATTACAAATGTTACCTATTCCGGCTGGTCTGTATCCGGCGCAGCAAATTGGACCACAGCAAACGCAACAACTTATGGTGCCCGTTTAACTTATGACAGAACTGCCCCGGGCATTACTGCTGCGGTTATGGATAATGGAGTAGTATTGATTTTTGCAAGAGCTGTTACAGGCATCCCAGCTACAGATATTGTACCGCTTCCCTATCGTTCAAGAACTGCCACTGGTGGTATTGCAACCAATATCATTGATTTTATTTTAAATGCAACCGGTAATATCAGATATATGTACAAGCATAGTTCCACTGCACCTTATACAGCAGCTGAGCTTGGAACCTTAGAGTCAAGATATATTATTATACCAGGTACCGTTGCCGGGGGGCGCTTGAGTTCTGGCCCAGCTTCAGGTTATTTCGTTGATGATTTAAGGAATATGAAATACAGTCAGATCTGTGCTTTGTTTTCTATCCCTGAAAACGGATCAACCGTTAAATAATCAGACTATTGAATAAGAATTAACTAATTTTAAAATCACAAGTAATGCGTAAAAATATTATAACAACATTGTCCGGCATCATGCTTACAATGTTTATACTTTCCTGTTCAAAAGGTGATAAAGGAGCTGCTGGTCCGCAAGGTATTCAAGGACCGCAAGGAGCTCAGGGACCTCAAGGAGGGCTTGGTGCATCTGGCCCGGTTGGTCCACAAGGTATTCAAGGTCCTACAGGTCCGGTTGGACCTGCGGCACCGGCTCCGGGCATCACTTATTCCAGTTGGCTTGCAGCAACTACATGGGTGACAGGTGGCACAGGTTTTAACACAAGATCTTCTTATGTGCGTACTGCACCAGGTATAACTGCAGCAGTTTTGTCGAAGGACATTGTACTTGCGTTTATTAAAAATTTTCCATCGCTTACACCAACTTTAAATGATCCGGGTTTATTACTGCAGTTTATTATGAATCAGGTTGCAGCGCTTCCTTATGGTGAGGCAGATTCAAGATTTTTTACGCCTGTCAATTCAAACGTATCTTATTTGAGTGAATGGAGTTTTGCTTTAAACAATCCCGGTTCAATTACTTTTTTACATAAATCGGCTGCAAGTCCGGCTATTAACTATTCGGCAGACAATTTGAATTTTTCACAAATTCAAACACGTTATGTGATTATTCCTGCCGGTATTTCCGGTAGCAGAATTATTAGTGGCCCCGCTGCAGGTTACAATGTTCAACAAATAAAACAAATGAATTATGAACAGATCACAGCGTTGTTTCATATTCCTGAAAACGGAACAAACGAGAAATAAAACGTACAACTTACATTAGTAGTAGATTAAGAGGTTGGCTTATGCCAGCCTCTTTCTTTTATCTGCATTGTCAAGCAGTGAAAACTGCTTTCCTTAACTTTGCCCACTTAAATGTGAACATCCTGCATGGAACTGAGTAAAAACTTTGAGCATAAAACATCAGAAGATAAGTGGTACAGCTACTGGAACGAAAAAAAATACTTTCACAGTACACCTGATGAAAGGGAACCATATACGGTTGTAATTCCTCCGCCTAATGTAACTGGTGTGTTACACATGGGCCATTGCCTCAATAATACCATTCAGGATATTTTAGTACGCCGTGCAAGGATGATGGGCAAAAATGCATGTTGGGTTCCCGGCACAGATCATGCTTCCATTGCAACAGAGGCGAAGGTGGTACAAATGCTGCGTGAAAAAGGAATTCAAAAAGCTTCATTAAGCAGAGAAGAGTTTTTAGGCTATGCATGGGAATGGAAAGAAAAATATGGTGGCATCATTTTACAACAGTTAAAAAAACTTGGTTGCAGTCTTGATTGGGATCGTACCAGCTTTACGATGGACCCGGACTATTATAAGTCTGTTATTGGGGTATTTCTCGATTTATATGAGAAAGGTTTTATCTATCGTGGTAAACGCATGATTAACTGGGATGTGAAAGCTAAAACTGCGTTGAGCGATGAAGAAGTAATTCGTAAAGAAACCAATCAGAAATTATATCATTTACGTTATAAGATTGATAGTACTGATGAGTATATTGTTATTGCTACCGTTCGTCCTGAAACCATCATGGGTGATACTGCTATTTGCGTACACCCAAAAGACGAACGATATAAACATCTGCATGGCAAGTTTGCATTTGTTCCATTAATCAACCGCCGTATACCAATCATTACAGACGATTATGTAACGATGGATTTTGGAACAGGTGCATTAAAAGTTACACCTGCTCATGATATGAACGATTACCAGTTGGGCCAAAAACACAAACTGGAAGTAGTTGACATATTTAATGAAGATGGAACACTGAATGAAGATGCACAAATCTTTATTGGCGAAGATCGCTTTGAAGCAAGAAAGAAAATTGTGTTGGAACTTGAAGCAACCAATCATCTTATAAAAACAGAAGACTATACCAGCGAAGTTGGTTACAGTGAACGCACTGATGCAGTGGTTGAACCACGTTTGAGTTTACAATGGTGGGTTGATATGAAAAAGATCGCCGGCCCTGCTCTTGAAGTGGTAATGAATGAGGATATAAAATTTTATCCGGCCAAATTCAAAAATCTGTATCGCCACTGGATGGAAAATATCAAAGACTGGTGCATCAGCCGCCAGCTGTGGTGGGGGCATCGCATTCCTGCATGGTATGATCAGGAAGGAAATTATTATGTTGCTGAGAATGAAACAGAGGCATTAAATAAGTGGGCTTTGAAGCATGGCACTCCTCCTCCTTCGGGGGAGGCAGGGAGGGGGCTGCTTTTTCAAGATGAAGATTGTCTCGATACCTGGTTCTCTTCCTGGCTCTGGCCATTTGAAGTATTTAAAGGTTACAGCAATCCCGGCAATAAAGAAGTTGAGTATTATTATCCCACCAATACGCTTGTTACTGCACCGGAAATTATTTTCTTCTGGGTTGCACGTATGATCATGGCAGGGATGGAATACAAAAAAGAAATTCCATTTAAAGAAGTGTACTTCACCGGTATTGTGCGTGATAAGCAGGGACGGAAAATGAGTAAGAGTTTAGGTAATTCACCCGATTTACTTGAATTGATTGATCAATATGGAGCTGATGCCTGCCGTTTCGGAATCATGATCTCCTCTCCTGCAGGGAATGATTTGTTGTGGGATGAAAGCAGCAACGAACAGGGCCGCAACTTCAATAACAAATTATGGAATGCGTTGAAGCTGGTGAAGATGTGGGAGGGACGGACCAAGGACCACGGACCACAGACCACAGGTGAAAGCAATTTTGCAGTTGAATGGTTTGATAACCGTTTGAATGAAGCCAAAACAGAGATCAATCAATTGTTTAAAGAATTCCGTTTGAGTGAAGCATTGAAAACAATTTACTCACTGATATGGGATGATTTCTGCAGTTGGTATTTAGAATGGGTGAAGCCCGGCTTTGAACAACCCATTGATGCAGCAGTTTATAACAAAACAATTTATTTCTTTGAGGAACTGATGCAATTGCTGCATCCGTTTATGCCGTTTATTTCAGAAGAGATTTACCATCTGCTGAAAGAAAGAGCAGCAGGCGATGACATCACCATCAAACAACTTTCTCCTGCTGCAAAAACAGATAAAGAAGTTTTACAACTTGCCATACAACTGAAAGAGGTGATCACTGCGTTGCGTGATATACGGGTAAAGAATCAGATCAAACCAAAAGAAGCCATCAAGCTTTCTATTGAAACAAATCAACAGCAGTCGTATAAACTAATTGAATCAATTCTGGCAAAACAACTGAATGCTGAAAGTATTACTTATGTATCCGCTACTGTTGCAGGAACTATTTCAGCAGTTATTCAAAAAGATAAATTCTATATTGCAACTGAACAGGCAATTGATACGTCTTCGCAAAAAGAACAACTCCTCAAAGATCTTGAATATTTAAAAGGATTTCTTCTTTCGGTTGAAAAGAAACTGGGCAACGAACGTTTTGTACAGAATGCAAAACAGGAAGTAGTGGATATTGAAAAGAAAAAGAAAGCCGATGCTGAAGCTAAAATAAAAGCTATTGAAGAAAGTTTAGCGTCTTTTTAACCTAAACCTTTAATTATTGCTTTGTGATATGCGATTAAAAATAACAGAACAATGTCTAGAAGTGTACACATAACAAAGAAAAACTTCAAGGGATTAACTAAATCAGAAATTAAAGAGCAAGCTATAGATCCGACATCTGAACTTAAACAGTGGGCAAAAAAATCGACAATCAAAAAAACCGTTAAGCAACAGCGAAAGATGAAAAAATGACTACTCGAGGACGCAAGTTGTTCACCATGTTTTCAAGTACGCAATAGAAGAAAGCAAAGCATCGTTATAACTCAAATGTTTCCCTGTTATGAAAAAACCGGTAAAGAATATAGTTCTCCTGTGTTTACTTTTTACTGTACTGTGCCTGCATTCAACTGCACAGCAAAAACCTGCGCCAACACTGAAACCACCGCCATTACAGTCTTTCTGGGGTTCTACAAAAGGTGGTAATCTGCCACTTGAAATGGTACTGGGAATAATTGATTCAGCCTTATGGGTAATGGATGATAAAAAAGTGCGTTACCGGATTTCACGCTTTATGATTGTGTATAAGAGCAAAGACAAATTTGAAGATGAAAAAACGGGAGAAATAAAAACCAGATTTAATATTACATCTGCAAACTTTAAAAATTCAGGCCTCCTCTCTTCCATCTGGCAAAAAAGCCTCTACGAGCAAATAAAAAAAGATGATGAGTTGATGATTACCGATATTATTGTACAGAATAATAAGGGCAGTTATTTTGCTGCCCCGGATATCATCATCAGAATTCAATAAACTGCTTTTTGATGTTTTAGCTGAATGTCTTAAAACAAATCAACCGGAAGAATAAATTCAAACTGGTTGGCATTTCTTCGCCTGTCGAGCAGGTCCGTATCCAGTAATCTGCTGTAACGGATACCAAAACTGGCAAAAAACGTATTCCAGATACGTGTATCAAAATAAATTTCAGTCCCTGCAGTTCTTAAAGGAAACACTCTGCCTGTTCGTAAACTCCTTCCTTTTGTATAATCGTAAAATGCATTTGCCCTTACACGTAAGAAGTAAACGATATTTCCAATTCCAAATTCCGGATGAACAATGGGGAAATGGTAATTGGCACTCAACCTCCACATACGAGGAAAATTAATGGCGTTATATCCTCTTGCAAAAGGAAAGCTGTTGGTGAATTTGCTTCCTCTGATGGTATCTCTTGCAAACCAGGATGCAAGCAATACAAGGTTATGACTCTTTGCAATACCCGGAAAATACAAACCGGCACCGGCTGTCATCTGGTTTCCAAAATTTCCATTCACAGTTCGTCTGTATTGCAACGACATACTTTGTGCCCATCTTGGAAAAATATGTTGCCGGGCCCGTTGGCTTTGGCTTAACCATCGCACCGATGTATTGATGTAATTAAATGTTTCGTCACGAATAAATGTTTTAGCCAACCCTGTATAACTCAACTGCTCGCTGTTAAGTGATGCAGCAAAAGTTAAGTTCTTATACATTGTACCACTTGTAAGGTTTAACGGCACAGTTATACCTGCATTTGCATTGAGTTGATTCCATGTAATGGTTGTATCGTTATTCAAACGATCACTTCTGTTCCATGTTTGAGCAACACCAACAGATACAAATGGAAACCAGCCGCCATAAACCATATTAGCTGCAACCTGATGAAACCCTTCGTTACGGTTGTAATTATAACTATACTCTCCCGTAAACGTGTTGAGCACATTATCGCTGAAAAACGTAATACCATAATCAGGTTCAAGTGTTTTTGGCCTCCAGCTGTGAATGTTCAATAACTTAAATGCAGGCTTGTATCGTTTTACCTCACCCGGTTGTTGTTGTACGTTTTGTAATTGATCAGGAAAAGAAAATGTTTTTGCTGAAAGATATAAAGCTGGTACTGTTTCTAAATTTTCTACTCTTTGCAGTTTCATGCCGTTGAGCGGTTGCTTCAGTAGCATTCGCCCATCGGTACTGAATGTATTCCAGATAATGCTGTTTGTTTTTTGATCAATAACTGCCTGGTAGTTGCCATTAGGCAACTGTGCCACTTTGTATATTTCATTGCTTTTACGGTTGAACAGAAATAATACATCTCCTTGTTTTTGCGAAGCAGAAAATAAAATCGTATCGCCTTCTACCTGCACATAACCAATAGTTGTATTGCTGAACGGAATCAGGATCGTTTCTTCCCCATTTGAAACCGATGTCTGCAACAATGCCATCTCACCTTTTTGATTTCTTACTGCACTGATCACATGTGCTGCATCGGCTGTAAACTTTGGATAAGTATAGATGTATTGATTGGGATTAGAAAGCTGTGTAACAGTTTCATCGGCAGTGTTTATTAGTTGCAGTGCAGCTTGTTGATCTGTTCCTGAATAAGATGCCACTACTGTTTGCCCATCTGCAGTAATATCGGGCATAAATAACCTTGATTTGCTGCTGATCTTTTTTACTTCATTGGATGATACGTTCCAGATCTTTACTACTGAATAATCTCTCCAACCCCAACGTGCATCGGGTTCATAAGCTGTGTACACTAAATGACCGTTCCTGAAAGAATAATAATCATCATCAGCAATATCTTTTGTACGTATTCTTTTTTCAGTACCATCTGCAGCAATACTTGTCCATGATGGTATTTGTTTGTAACTCGATTTCAACAGCAGCAACGACCCGTCGTTCTGTACAAACGGATACTGATAACTTACAACATTATTCTTATCGGGTTTCGTTATTGGTTGCAGGGTTTGATATGCAGATGATTGATCAATCGCCATTTCACTCTTATAAAATGAAAAAGCATTCCTCACAAACGTTTTATATTTTACTCCACTGTACTTTTTCACTGCTTTCTGGAAAGGATAAAATATCCCATCATAATCCAATGCGCTGCCTGTTACTTTTTTCCAGAAATCAGTTCCGTATTTTTCTCTTCCATAGCTAACAAGTAAATAACCAAGATCGTAATGATTGGGAACAAAATGACGGTATGAACCGTTGCGTAATTTTTGGTAAGAATAATTTTTTTTCTCCAACCATAAAGAACGGTATGCATTAAAAAAATCGGGCAGCCTTCCCCTGCCTTGTTGTGTAGTGATGGTTTCATTCCATACAGCATCACCTTCCCAAAACCAATCGGGAATCACAGCACCCATTGCAACGGCCTGTCCTTCCTGCCCTAAAAATATTCCTGCTGTACGTGGAATCACTTTATTAAAATTTGAAAACTGCTGTATATGTCTAAACTCATGCACAGCCAGTGACTGATGCCAGGGTATTGAACTTCCCGACAGGTTTGCAAGATCGGGCATCATAAAAAATTCACTCCGCCATGGTGCAGGACCCACATAAGCATTGGAAGATGTGGTTTGATTTTGCAGTACAATATCAAACCTCCGCAACTTATTTCCCAAAGATGCAGGATCGTTCTTTGCCAGTTGATGAGACAGCCATACAACTTCTCTTGCCTGTTTTTCGAGGGCTTTTGGAAATATTACACGTACAGTATCAGTTGTAAGCTGAAAGAATTTTACAGATGGTGGATTACCACCAAAAATTTGTGCCGATGCTGAATACATCATTAAAAAAAATGCCAATACGAGTATATACCGCATAAAAATATTTGCTGCTGAAAATTAACAAAGTCTGACCATAAAATTGCATCTTCCATTTATCTTTAAACGAATCTATCTATATGCTGCTACTTGCACTCTCCATTGCACCTGGTATTGCCATCAGTCTTTATATTTTTTTAAAAGACCGTTTTAACCGTGAGCCGGGGTTAAACCTGCTTGTATGTTTCTTTCTTGGATGTCTGAGTGTAATACCTGCCATCATCATCCAGTTATTTACTGCAAAACCTGCCGAACAGTTTTTTCCCAATCAAATTATTTATACTGCATTTTTTGCCTATATCATTGTAGGGCTTAGTGAAGAATGGAGTAAATATCTTGCTCTCCGTTTTTACGCCTTTCCCAAAAAAAGTTTTGATGAACCTTATGATGGCATTGTATATAGTGTAATGGTGGGGATGGGTTTTGCAACAGTTGAAAACATTGGCTATGTAACTCAACACGGATTTGCAACCGGTATACTCCGTATGTTTCTCTCCGTTCCTGCACATGGTACATTTGCTGTATTGATGGGATATTTTGCGGGCAAAGCAAAATTTAATCCACAACGAAGAGTATATTACAACCTGCTTGGTTTATCACTGGCTTCCTTTTTTCATGGCACATTCGATTTCTTTTTGTTTCTGCAGGGAAATAAAGATGTAAATCAATATCTGGGCGATGGTTTATTATTTCTTGGAGCTGTTTCCTCCTTTATTATTGCCATCTGGTTATCAAAAAAAGCCATCCGTGCACATGTGAAAACATCAAAAGTATTGTTTCATCGTGAATGATGATGTAATGAGTTGAACACGCTGAACTAACTGTTATGATGATCAGTCAACTTCTTCATCATTTCTGCCCCTGCTGCATCGGCCGATACACCATAGCCGTTTACAAATACACCTTTCGCTCCGTCTTTTGACTCAATGGCATAAACAATCGCTTCATCATCGGGATCGGTATTACCCTCAAAACGATAGATTTCCTGTATTTCAAAATCCTGTGGACTGAGATGCATATCTGGGTTATAACATTGCAGTGCATCTGTCTGCAAATTAAAATCAAGTGTAAACCCTCTCGCTTTCAGATCTTTGATGGCTTCTGTTACTGTGTCGTAGTTATACATACTGAATTTTTAAACGTTGAAAAAAAATGCTTACTGCAATCCGTCCGACGAGGACGTCTGACGTGGCGTACTTCGAACATCTAACATCGTACATTCTTAAACCATCACATGTGTCTGTTTCAACACACCCATCACAAACACACTCTGCACATTTCCGATGTTTTCGCTCTGGCTCAGCTTGTTTACATGAAAATGATAATAGTCATCCATATTCGCTGCCACTACCTTCAACATAAAATCAAACTCACCGGAGATATTATAACATTCAATTACTTCACTTAATTCATTGATGTGTTTAATAAATTTAGTACCGGCATTTTTGCTGTGTTCTTTCAGTGAAACATAACAAATCACCATCAATCCTTTTTTCACCTTCGCATGATCAATCAATGCAGCATATTGTTTTATGACGCCGCTTTGCTCCAGCCATTTTATACGGTCGTGCACAGGAGTTGTGCTCAAGTGTACACGATCGGCAATTTCTTTCACAGTCATACGAGCATTTTGCTGTAACAGCCGCAGAATACTGAGGTCGGTTTTATCCAGTACCACCTGCTCATTAGTGATTTGTTCTGTTTTAGTCGCTTTTGCCATGGGTAAACAGGCTTTTATTCTTTGAATAAACTCAAAATTAGACTGATTTCCTGATTATTCAGACTTTCGTATTATTTTATCCTGAAAAACTACCTTTGCCATCTAAATTATTACACATGTCTACTCTTACAAGAAGCACCATTGATTTCAATCTGAAATACAAGGTGAAAGATATCAGCCTCGCCGAATGGGGTCGTAAAGAAATCCGTTTAGCTGAAGCAGAAATGCCCGGCTTGATGGCTATCCGTGAAGAATACGGTCCGTCACAACCATTGAAAGATGCACGTATTGCCGGTTGTTTACACATGACTATTCAAACAGCGGTGTTAATTGAAACATTAACTGCATTGGGTGCAGAAGTTAAATGGAGCTCCTGTAATATCTTTTCTACACAGGATCATGCTGCTGCTGCAATTGCTGCTGCTGGTATTGGTGTGTTTGCATGGAAAGGACAAACTACTGAAGAGTCTGATTGGTGTATTGAGCAAACCTTGTTCTTTGGTTCTGCAGAACGTCCGTTAAATATGATATTGGATGATGGTGGCGATTTAACCAATATGGTGCTGGATAATTATTCTGAACTGATTGCCGGCATTAAAGGTCTTTCTGAAGAAACAACTACCGGTGTACACCGTTTATATGAGCGTATGGCAAAAGGAACTTTACCAATGCCTGCTATTAACGTAAACGATTCTGTAACAAAATCGAAATTCGATAACAAATACGGTTGTCAGGAAAGTCTGGTTGATGCCATCCGTCGTGCAACTGATGTAATGATGGCCGGTAAAGTAGCTGTTGTTGGTGGTTATGGTGATGTGGGTAAAGGAAGTGCGTTGAGTTTACGTGGTGCAGGTGCACGTGTAATTGTTACAGAGATTGATCCTATTTGTGCACTGCAGGCGGCTATGGATGGTTTTGAAGTTAAGCGTATGATTGATGCAGTGAAAGAAGCTGATATTATTGTTACTGCAAGTGGTTGTCGTGATTTGATCACCGGCGAACATTTTAAAGCAATGAAAGACAAAGCCATTGTTTGTAACATTGGCCACTTTGATATTGAAATTGATGTTGCCTGGTTAAACAGCAACTATGGTCATACAAAAGATACCATTAAACCACAGGTTGATTTGTATAACATTGATGGTAAAGACATCATTTTATTAGCCGAAGGTCGTTTGGTGAATCTGGGTTGTGCTACAGGTCATCCTTCATTTGTAATGAGTAATTCTTTCAGCAACCAGACACTGGCGCAAATTGAATTATGGCAAAATCACAGTAAGTACGAAAACAAAGTGTACGTTCTTCCAAAACATCTCGATGAGAAAGTTGCCCGTCTTCACCTTGCAAAAGTGGGTGCTCAGTTAGATGAGTTAACTGTTGCACAAAGTGAATACTTAGGTATTCCTCAAAACGGTCCGTTTAAATCTGACTTATATCGTTATTAATAAAGCTGAAAGCTATTTGCAGCAAGCTTCAAACAAAACCCGTTTCAATAGAAACGGGTTTTGTTTTATAAGTTTAAACCTGTAGGTTTTTAGTAGTATAACATCAGATAATGGCGTTTTTACCGGTAAATACAAGTACTTATATGGCGGAGAAAGCTAACTAGTAAGCAATAATTAGTAGCAATTTTAAGTGTAAACACTTAATTGTTAATAATTGTTTTCTTATTTTCCCTAAACAGTAAATTTACGCAGTGATTTTTCTATTTGAATAAGTTTTTCAGTGTGTAGTTTTACAATCAGATAATTCATAATACCCTATTTAGAAATTTCCGTAAATACCCTATCGATATGAAGAATGACTACATTGTACGTTACTCGTTAAATACGGGTAACTATGAAAATCTCTCTCTCTACGAACAAAGGCGTTACCTTATTTTCAGTTTTTTTGCAACCGTTGCTATTTTAATTTCTTTCGTACGGCTTACGTATGTAAATTTTATTTCGGGTGTTGCCTATGATCCGGTTGTTAAATTCATCAATACTATTCCGTTTGCTCTGTGTGTATTGGCAACCCTTTTAATGAATTCGGAGAACTATAAAAAGATACTGACGTGTGCCTATCTGGTGATGCCGATTGTTATATCAGTAACTCATTATTACACTGCAGATGAAGGAGTGGAATATTCTATCTTACTGTTCATTATTTTCACTTTCTTTTTATTTGACAGAATGATTGAGGTAGCAATTGCATTTATTTACAATTCAATTCACTACATCTCAATATCCGGAAGAGATTATTTTTATCTGTCACAAAAAATGAAAGTATTGCCATATGATTCGAGTCTTGTAATGTTTAACATCACCACCGGAGTTATATTACTTTTTCTTTCTTTTTATATTGTAAAAATGCAACTATGGAAATATGAAAAAGTATTAACCGGGAGAACAAGAGAAATGGAAGAATTAAATAAGATGAAAGACAATGTATTTTCAACAGTTGCACATGATCTGCGGAGTCCAATGGCAGCTAACCTGTCATTGTTAAAAGGGCTGGAAAATTATAAAGGTGCCACTATCAAAGAATATAAAGGGTACATTTCAGAGATAAGAGCTTCGGTAGAAGATACAAACGACCTTGTTTTTGATCTTTTATTGTGGGCAAAAAATGAATTGCAAAAAAATGAACCTGTGTTTGAACCGGTACCGGTAAAAGATCTTGCAGAGCAAACCATTCAGGAACTTAAAAAGAAAGCGGATGAAAAGAAAATTACACTTCTGGTAAATGATAAGGAAAATAAATTTGTAATGGCCGATAAAAATGCTCTTAAAATTGTTTTAAGAAACTTAATTTCAAATGCAATCAAGTTTACTCCAAGCGGCGGCTGTGTAAAAGTGAGAACGAATTTAAATGGAGAAAATCTTGATATCATTATTGAGGATAACGGAATAGGCATCAGCAAAGAAAAACTAGACCTGCTGTTTAAAGATAACTTTTACTCTTCTAAGGGTACAAATAATGAATCAGGTACAGGTTTAGGATTAATTATTTGTAATTCTCTGGTGAAAAAAAATAAAGGCTTACTTAATATAGCAAGTGAAGAAAAACTTGGTACAAAAGTAATCGTCACCCTTCCATCACTAAACTGATTTTAAATGATAAAAAAATAAAACCCGTTTTAATAAAACGGGTTTTTGTAATTAAGTTTAAGAATAAAATCCTTTACGGTTGTTCTGTTATTATCCTGCAAAAATATAACCACAGCCATGTTCCTGTGCCCTTCCTAGTGCCCATACACCCGATGGTACCGGTTGAATGCCCGGCAACATAGCAGCCGACCAGTCTTTCCTTACTTCCTCCACATTCATTTTCATTCGATCGGCAGTTACAGCCGAATAAACAGCGAAAGCTGCCTGGCAATAGCAAAACATCACCCCTTCTGTCTGCAAATCGTTTATACCAATTGCAACGGCACCAATTCCGGGTACCATAAAATCATCTGCTTTAGGTTTCCAGAAAGGATTTCGCTCTGCAGCCTTTCCTGTTTTTGGATCGTTGGCATGAAACAACTCACCTAATTTGTATTTTCCCCACACACTGTCATCCATTGCATAACCAATCGCTGTATGCCTAAGCACAACTACCACACTGCAATCTTTTGGCACAGTCCCTGTAGCCTGATTGGTCATTAGAAAAACTTTAGGCCATGCAAAGGGGTAAATTTCATGAGGCTGTGTTGCATCAAACACCATGCGGTGCTTACCTTTTATCTGTTTAAACCATTCATCGGGATTGGATGATTCTGACTGCTCTAAGTTGTTAGTGTAATGCCCCTCTGCTTTGCTGCCAATGGGCAAAGAAGCTAAACCAAATGCTGCGGCACCCGCAGCTATAGCTTCTAAAAAACGTCGACGTGCAGGTACATGCTGCTGTTCATTTGTCTTCATGATTTTTATGATTTAAGGTTAAAAAAAATACCCGTTTAGAAAAACGGCGCTTACAGTAGAAGTACTGATTAAAAGATAAAAGAAACCTTTTTTTGGAGGAACAGAGATGTGAATAAAAGCAACTGTCTAAGCTACTCTCTTTTTATATAAAATGCAAATCAGGAACATAACAACAGGAGTTACCTGCTTTTATTAACTGTACATAAATGCAGAAAACCCGGCTGGCCGGGTTTATATATGAATTGAAATTTGAATCAGGGAAGCAAAACAGAAATGTAAAAAATTTGCCCGTTTACTTTTTTGGCGGGTCTGCTCTTTTCTTTTTTGTAAAGAAATAGGTTACTCCTGCCCCGGCAAAAAAAGTATTTCCAGAATATAATACTTGAGTATAAAAAGCACCATCGCTCATAATTTTCTTTTGATAGTGGAGGTACAGCAAAACGCTCCCGCTGTTGATCGTTTTATAATAAGAATAATTACTCTCCGCTTTTAAAATTCGCTCACTTTTAAAAGTATGCAACGCCATTCCTGTTCCTGCAGAAATCTGTGAAGCAGTATTAATCTTCAATACTCTTCCTGCTTTCAGAAAAAAGAGATCATGTACCAAAGAGTTATCTGTAATACTCACCAGATATCCCGTTTTCAATTCTATTTTTTTCAGACTATACCTGATCTCGATATTACTGACCGGTGTTGCAGAATTATTTAAACCGGCTCCAAAATCAACCGACACCTGGGCTTTAGAAAAAAAAGCAGCGCACAGCAATGCAAGAGTAAAAATTTGTTTCATGTTTTTGTGTAAATCAGATAATTGCAGCTGCACCGGCAAAAAGCCAGCAACAGATACTGTAAACAAAACTCTCGGCGCTCTCTTGTAAATGAGTAATAGGTACGTTCAGAGGGAAATAATGATGAGGTCTTTTGCAGGGATTTACCTGATGCGAAAATTAAAAGTATTTAAAACATTTGTAAATACCATATTTTTTATTTCTTTTTAATTCCAATGTTATCTACTATTTACCTTTAGTATGGCAAATTTCATATTACATAATGCGTTCATATTTTCTTTTTACACTTTTTTTGTTGCAGCTTTTTTCTGCTCATTCTCAAATAACTAAAACAGATGCCTCTGTATTAAAGTTAAAAGCACAGGCTACGTTTAAGGTTGAATTCATCACCAGTAAAGGCAACTTTATGGTGGAGGTTTATCGTAACTGGTCGCCTTTGGGGGCAGATCGCTTTTATCAACTTATCCGAACCGGTTATTACAACAATACACTCATCTTCCGGGTGGTAAAAGATTACCTGGTTCAGTTTGGTGTATCTGTGTTGTCCTGAAATTAGTTGACTCTTTTTGACGTTATCCACAGCGGGATAAGATTACTGTGTTTTACGTTTTGAG
>JAIEMP010000013.1 GCA_019752045.1 Chitinophagaceae bacterium
CGACCTTCCGCTTACAAGCGGGACGCTCCAGCCAACTGAGCTTAATAATATAATCTAAAAAACAAAAGGCCCGCATTGCTGCGAATCTTATAAAGCTTGTTGAAAGTATCGGGCGATACGACCTTCCGCTTACAAGCGGGACGCTCCAGCCAACTGAGCTTAATAATATAATCTAAAAAACAAAAGGCCCGCATTACTGCGAACCTTATAAAGCTTGTTGAAAGTATCGGGCGCTACGACCTTCCCGCTTACAAGCGGGACGCTCCAGCCAACTGAGCTAAATAATATAATCTAAAACAAAAGGCCCGCATTACTGCGAACCTTATAAAGCTTGTGGAGAGTATCGGGGTCGAACCGACGACCTCTTGCATGCCATGCAAGCGCTCTAGCCAACTGAGCTAACCCCCCATTTTATTTCAATCTATCTTTCTTAGCACCAACGACCTTCCCGCTTACTAGCGGGACGCTCTAGCCAACTGAGCTAACCCCCCATTTTATTTGAATCTATCTTTCTTAGTACCGACGACCTTCCCGATTGCATCGGGACGCTCTAGCCAAACCGTTTCAGGCTGCCAAAGATAATGGTCGAATGATCTGCAGCAAAAAAAATTGCAACAGTTATTGTTTAATGTCTTCTTTCACTTCCTTGATCACCTCTTTTACTTTTTCACCCGCCTTTTTAATATCTCTTTTCATCGGCTCCACTACTTTCTTTTGCAGCGTATCAGCAGCATCTTTCATGGTGCTGTCTACTTTTTCAATAATAGTAGATGTATCAGCTGCTTCTGAAGCTTCAGAGGCCTCTGTGGTTTCTGACTTTTCATTGTCTGTTTTTGATTCAGTACTGTCGGCACAGGCCATGCATAAGGAAAGAAATAAAATGCTGAAAAGTTTTTTCATAATGCTGAGTTTAAGAAAACATAAAATTAATCATCCTTACAGTACAGCCATTGTACTCAATTATTTTTTTCTGAAAAATAAACGCATGGGCGATCCTTTAAAATTAAAGGCCAGGCGCAACTGATTCTCCAGATAATTTTTATACGGTTGTTTTACATCATCGGGATGATTACAGAAAAATGCAAAAGACGGAACAGGCGTTGGTAACTGCGTAACATATTTAATGCTTACAGGCACGCCTCTTACAACAGGCGGGTGATAAGCATTAATTGCTTTTTGTACGGCTTCGTTCAGTTCTGATGTAGAAATTTTGCGCTGTCTGTTTTCAACTACCTGTAATGCCGATTCAATTGCCTGCATTATTCTTGTTTTTTCGGTTGCAGAAATAAACAACACCGGAACATCATTAAACGGAGCCAGACGGCTTCTTAATTCTTTTTCATAATCACGGGAGGTGTTGGTTTCTTTTACCATCAAATCCCATTTGTTTACCAACAGCACAATGCCTTTTCCTTTTTTAACTGCTAAGGAATAAATATTGAGATCCTGCTGGGTTATTCCTTTCTCTGCTTCTATCACCATCAAACAAACATCTGCTTCATCCATGGCACGGATAGCTCTTATCACAGAATAAAACTCCAGATCTTCATTCACCTTTGTTTTACGTCTGATACCTGCCGTATCAATCAATATAAATTCTTTATTAAAGAGGTTGTAATGGGTGTGAATGGTATCTCTGGTTGTACCGGCAATATCACTTACAATGGTTCTTTCTTCACCAAGTAAAGCATTGAGCAGGGAAGATTTTCCCACATTGGGCTGACCGATAATAGCAATTTTAGGAACAGAATTATCTGCCTGCTCCGGCTGGTCTTCAGGAATCAATTCAACAAGTGCATCCAGCAGTTCACCTGTTCCGCTTCCCGTCATGCTGCTCAGGAAAAAAATATGTTCAAAGCCCAAGGCATAAAATTCACTTGCTTCGAGCAAGCGTTCATGATTGTCTACTTTATTAATGGCGAGAAAAACCGGTTTTTTGGTGCGGCGCAACAGATCGGTCATAGCTTCATCCAGATCAGTAACTCCCGTTGCCGCATCGCACATAAATACAACAGCGTTTGCTTCTTCCAGAGCGATGTTTACCTGTTTTCTGATTTCAGTTTCAAACACATCTTTACTGTCGGGCACAAATCCACCCGTATCAATGACATTAAACGGTTTACCGTTCCAGTCGGCCACGCCGTACTGACGGTCTCTGGTAACGCCGCTGAGATCATCTACTATCGCTTTACGCTCTTCTAATAAACGATTAAAAAATGTACTCTTTCCCACATTGGGCCTTCCCACAATTGCAATAGTAAAACCTGCCATAAAATAATTATAAGGGCGGCAAAAGTACTGAATTAAAAAGAAAGGATCAGAATGATCTGTAAGCTGCAGCAATAAAGGCTGCGCTCATTACTTGTTTGGGCTTTCTTTCTGACTGTTGTAATATTCAATAAAACGGATGACATCGGCTTCTTTTTTGAAGTTGATGTTGTTTTCATTTGCCCAGTTTTTATATGAAAAGGCCCCGGGCAGCAGTTCAAGAATTCCATCGGAAGAGAGTTTCTTCAAGGGCTCTGCTTTATTTCCTACCTGGATATAATAGTAGGTCATGTCTTTAAAGAAATAATATTTAGACATGCCGCCACTGCCTTCTGATTTTGCCAGCTCTTTTCGTTTTAGTTTAAGTAGTATGGCCGGACCGGTATGAAAAACCTGCAGGTATTCATTTATTTTTTCATTGTTGAGATAGATGTATGGAAGAAAATTAAGAAAGACTGCTTTTACCTGATTGCTGATCGTGTCTTCATAAATCACCACTTTACGAATGGCATCATTTTCAAGCTCCACCACATCGCCATTACGCAGCGAATAAATTTTTCCATTGGCGAAATTCATATTTACAGGAACCTTGGCAATGAAATTATTCTTGATGTCATATACTGCAGCAAAATACCATCTGTCGCTCCAAAAGGGCGAACCCTTTACATCGCCATACTTTAATGTTTTTAATGAAGGATCCAGATCGTTCAACAGCTTTTCTCCGGTATAAATATTTTTATTCTGAAAATCTGTAAGATTTGCAGGGATGCGGTTACCGCCATCGGCAAGTTGGTAAGCTCCTGTTGACTGACTCTTTGCAACAATCCCAACTAAAACAAAAACAGGTAACAGGAGGATGTATTTAAGTTTCATCAATTATGCTGTTTTACTTGTATAAATTTTATGTAAACACATCAATCTTCAATTAACAGACTCTTTTTCTTTTCCCTGATTATAGTAGTTAATGAAACGGATGACATCTTCTTCTTTCTTAAAATTCAGCTTTTGTTCCTCTGCCCATTTTTGCAAGTTGTAAGCACCCGGTAACTGTTCAATTAAATCAATTGATAAACGGTTAAGACGTTCTACCTTTCCATTTACCTGTAAAAAATAAAAGCTGCTGTTTTTGAAATAATAATATTTGGGCATACCTCCACCACCTTCTGATTTCACCACTTCTTTTGTACGGTATTTAAGCAGGATAGCATATCCCGTATGAAAAACTTCTACAAAATCTGTTATGGGTTTTCCATTCAAAAAAAGATTGGGGATATTGTTTAAGAACACCGCCTTTACATCAATTGCATCAAAAGTTGAATGAATTACTACTTTACCCGCCATTTTTTTTTCAGCAACAATGGTCTTATCGCCCTGTAAAACATACAACTCACCGGTTGCAAGATTAAACCGCACAGGCAACTTGCCTACTATTTCATTTTTTTGATTGTAGATAGAAGCGGGCATCCATTTGTCTGAGAGAAAAGGTGATCCTTTAATTTGTTCATACGGTATGCCGTTTACAGTAATGGCAGGATCGTAATACATATTCATCTGAAAATTTCCACCGCCATTACTGACTACATCAAAACCGGGTTGAGAAAAAAGCAGGTTAAATGAAGAAAAAAAACAAAGTAAGAGAGATATAGTTTTGCTTTTCATACGAAGCAGTTTAATCTAACATAATTATCTACCTAAAAATAACCATATTCTTTTAAAAACATATCTGTGTCACGCCATTTTGGGCGCACTTTAATAAATAATTCCAGGAACACTTTTGAGTCCACAAATTTTTCAATTTCGGCTCTTGCCATGGTGCCCAGTTTTTTAATCATCTCACCTTTTGTACCAAGCAGAATTCCTTTCTGGCTGTCACGCTGCACAATAATTTCAGCAGAAATTTTAATGAGTGATGTTTTTTCTTCAAAAGCCGTAACTACCACTGTAGTGTGGTAAGGAATTTCATCGCTGAAGAGTTCAAATATTTTTTCACGTATCAGTTCTGCTACAAAAAAACGGGTACTGAGATCGGTTAACTGATCTTCATCAAAAAAAGGCTCACCTTCGGGTAACAATTCAAGAATGGGTTTGATGAATGCTTTTTTATTAATGCCCGATAATGCAGAAATGGTAATTACCTGTTTGCAATACGGTTTTGCTTCAAAGAATGCTTTTGCTTCAGCAAGTTTGGCTGTATCTACTGTATCAATCTTGTTCAACAGCACTACAACGGGAACTTTTAAACGAATGGATGCAAACAATTCATCATTCTCCTGCCAGTTATCTTTAATGTCGAGCATCAGCAGCGCTACATCAGCATCTTCCAATGCGCTCTTTACACTGCTCATCATTTTTTCCTGCAGTTTGTATTTGGGATCAATGATGCCGGGCGTATCAGAAATAATAAGCTGATATTCTTTGGTAGTAAGTATGCCTTTGATCCGGTGCCGGGTTGTTTGCACTTTATGTGATACTATAGCAAGTTTCTCACCCAACAATGCGTTGAGTAATGTGCTTTTGCCCGCATTGGGCTTTCCGAATATGTTTACAAATCCAACTTTCATAAAAAAAGCATGTAGCTGTCGGCTGCAAGCTACAAGCAATGATCTGAAAGATAAAACTGTTTGTTGATTGCGGAACTACCGTGTGAATAAAATAAAAAAGGCCCTTGAGGGCTTTTGCTGTTGTGAAAAAGAAGAGCGAACTCCCGTCCGCCTACTGGCGGATATGAGCCGGTAATTCAGTCACACAAAATAGTAACAAAGAACTTAAATAAAAAAGGCCCTTGAGGGCCTTATCTGTTGCGAAGGGGAGGATCGAACTCCCGACCTTCGGGTTATGAGCCCGACGAGCTACCGCTGCTCTACTTCGCGGAATGGACGGCAAAAGTAAGGGTAAAACCAATTGCACCCAAAACAAAGAGGCAGAACTTTTGTTCTGCCTCTTTGTTCATCTTCTTTTCTGAAACTTATTTTGAACTTCTTTTCTTTAAACTGGATGCTCCGCTGGTGGAAAAATCACTAACAGATGCACTTCCTTTATACTCTACATCACTTGCTCCGCTTGCCTTTACTTTTAAATCTTTGTTCACGGTTATACGGATATCTGAAGCGCCGGAAGCTTCTGCTTTACAGTTTTCTGTTATCAGATCAAATCCCTTAAAATCACTGGCGTCACTTACTTCAATTTGGAGTGTGGTTACTTTTCCTTTAATGTTGGCACTCGATGCTCCACTCTGCTCTACAATCATTTCTGCTGCTTCCACTTCCCCTTTTAAACTGGAGGCTCCGCTCAGTTCCACTTTCAGCTTACTGCCTTTTAATACCCCATCAATTTTAATATCACTTGCACCCGAAATTTCCAGCATATCAATATTCTTTACGGAAATATAAGCCCGCAACTTTCTGTCTTCATTCGACCATTTCCATATACTTTCATTGTCGTAAGAAATGCGCAACACACCATTAATCACTTCTGTTTTAATACGGCTACGGTATTTTTCTTCGCTTGCACTTACCACCACTGCTTCTTCATTGCCTTGTTTGATAATTACATCAAACGCATTGGAAACACGGATGGCATGAAAGCTGCCTACCTTACGTTCCTGTGCATTTTTATCATTGATCACAGTTACATCCTGCGCTGTTACAACAGGTAACAAGGCAAAGATGAACATCGCTGTTACAAAAAACTTTTTCATTTTATAAGAATTTACTTTTAAAGAATTAATCATTATCGGTTCTGCGGATGATGCCACCAAGACTGGTATTTACTTCATTGATTTTCCCTTTGCCTTTATAATAAATACCGCCGCCGCTGGAAGTATAGAATTTCATTTCTTCATTTACAGTTACCTGCACTTTTGCACCCGAGGTAGAACGGATGTCTGCTTTACCTGCAGCTAAATCGTAAGCCTCCATTTTTGCACCACTGTTGGCACTTACATTAAAGGTACCTACAGATCCTGAGATGGTGGATTTGGCTCCGCTTTCAGTTTCAACAACCAGTTTACCCGCTTCTACTTTTCCTCTAAAGGTTGCTCCTGATTTTACAAACAAGGTAAAGATGTCTGCTTTCATCACCCCTTCTGTTTTAACTGTACTGCCGGCATTTGCTGTGAGCTGACGTAAAGATTTGAACGAAACATAGGCCTTGAGCCGTTTGCCCGAACTCGTCCAGTCAGCAAAAGATTCACGGTCGTAATAAATTTTCAGTACCCCGTCTTCCACTTCTGTTTTTAACCTGCTTTTGTATTCATCACGTGAAGCACTTACTGCAACTGCTTCTTCGGTTGACTGTGTGAGATACAGATCAATTCCATCTGTCACTTTTATGGAATGAAAACCGGAGACGGTCCGTTTTTCCACATTCTCATCTTCAAACTTTGATTCCTGTGCTGTGGTAAACAGGAAAAGCGATAAGGTAAACAAGCTCAATATAAACTTATGCATAGTGAAATGTTTTTTATGATACGACAAATTGTATGCGAATGTTACAGGAACGTGAAAAGAATTTATCTTTGCCCCGTCAAAAAGCGGCGAAGCCGGTTTTGACACAGATTCCCCGGGGTGCTATTCTCCTGCCAAGGCAGGAGGGGCTGAGATTAAACCCGTAGAACCTGATCAGGGTAATGCCTGCGCAGGGAAGGAGGATTTTTTATTCCCCTCTTTTCGTTTCGCAGCATTTCCGTCTCAATTTTTAACTGTAAAAAACAGAAGATGATGAAAAAATTGATGCTGGGAATGTTGGTGATTTTATCACAACAAATTTCAGTGGCTCAGTACAAACTGAGCGGGAAAGTAATTGATGGAGTAACAAAAGCTCCGGTAGAAAATGCAACGGTTGAAATTAACCGGATTGCTGTAACGCAAACAAATGCGGCAGGTATGTTCAGCACGGGTGTTGCAAAAAAAGGAACTTATCGTATCCGCATCAGCACTGTAGGTTACAAAACAGTGGAACAGGATGTGATGGTGAATGAAAAAGAAACCGGACTCCAGTTTTCATTGCAGCAACAGCAACTGATGCTGAAGTCTATTGAGATCAATGCCATCCGTGCAGGCGACCGGATGCCCTTTGCAAAAACCAATCTCAGTAAAAAAGAAATTGAGAAAGCAAATCTGGGACAGGATCTTCCATTCATTGTGAACCAAACGCCTGCTGTTGTTGTAAACTCCGATGCAGGAAATGGAATTGGATACACGGGCATCCGTATCCGTGGCAGCGATGCAACAAGAATCAACATGACATTGAATGGCATTCCTTACAATGATGCCGAAAGCCAGGGATTATTTTTTGTAAATCTTCCTGATTTTTCTTCTTCAGTCAATTCAATT
This sequence comes from Chitinophagaceae bacterium, assembly GCA_019752045.1. Classification (GTDB taxonomy): domain Bacteria; phylum Bacteroidota; class Bacteroidia; order Chitinophagales; family Chitinophagaceae; genus Lacibacter. The sequence continues at coordinate 7,602 of JAIEMP010000013.1, forward strand.
CAAATTCAGAGAGGTGTTGGTACTTCATCAAATGGTGGAGGTGCATTTGGAGCCACACTCAACTTAAGCACCAATGAGTTTAATGAAAAACCATATGCTGAAATAAATACAGGTGGCGGCAGTTTTAATACATTGCGGCAAACGATTAAAGCAGGAAGTGGTTTAATGGGTGGACATTTTACCGTTGACACCAGACTTTCATTCATAAACAGTGAAGGGTTTATTGACAGGGGAAGCTCAAATCTTGGTTCGTTGTATTTTTCTGCGGCATACATCAACAAAAAAACCTCCCTTCGTTTCAATGCATTTACAGGCAATGAAAAAACCTATCAATCATGGAACGGTATACCCGAAGCAAAACTGAAACGCAATGATGCAAAACTGATGGAGCATTATCTGAACAATGCATCATCGCTCTACCCTACGGTTGAAGATTCGCTGAATCTGTTTGCAAACAATAACAACAGAACATACAATGTGTTCCGGTACAACAATCAAACAGATAATTACCGGCAGGATCATTACCAGTTATTCTTCAACCATGAATTAAATAAATACTGGAGCGTAAACAGCGCTTTCTTTTTAACACGTGGAAAAGGCTATTATGAAGAATACAAAGTAAAGGAGTCGCTGGATGATTATGGATTAAATGCTGTTGATGCAGACATCATCCGACAGTTGTGGTTAAACAACTGGTTTTACGGGACAACCTTTTCGGCACAATACAAAAAAGAAAAAGATCAGTTGAGTATTGGTGGTGCATATACCCGTTATAAAGGTTTGCATTACGGCAAAGTCATCTGGAGCGAAGTAGCAGTGCCAAAAGATTATAAGTGGTACGATCTTGATGCGTATAAAAATGATTTTAACCTGTACACAAAATATCAGCGAAGGTTAACTCCACGTTTGGAAGCATTTGCTGATTTGCAATACCGCAGTGTAACATATACCATCAACGGCTTTAGAAAAAACCCCACATTAAAATCTGGTGGTGATTTTAATTTCTTTAATCCAAAGCTGGGTATTTCGTATGCTGACAGTAAGGGCTGGCTTGGCTTTGCATCGTTCAGCGTTGGAAACAAAGAACCCAACCGGGAAGATTTTGAAGCAGGTGCTGCACAAAAACCTAAACATGAAACTTTGTACGATCTGGAACTGAATATTGAAAAACGCAGTTCGGTTTTCAGTGCAGGTGTAACAGGTTATTTGATGCGATATAAAAATCAATTGGTGTTAACAGGTCGTATTAATGATGTGGGCGCTTATACCAGAACAAACATCCCCGAGAGTTACCGTGCAGGTATTGAATTAACTGCTTCATTAAAACTCACTGATTGGTTTAACCTTGCTGCAAATGCAAGCTTCAGCCAAAACCGGGTGCTGAATTTTACAGAATTTGTAGATGATTATGATAATGGCGGACAAAAAGAAAATCTCTACAGGACTTCGCCACTTGCTTTTTCACTGGCTGTTGTAAGCGGAGCTACTGTGAATTTTATTCCTGTAAAAAACGGAGAGATCAGTCTCATCAACAAATATGTATCACGCCAGTATCTTGATAACACCGGCAACAAGTCCAGAAGTATTGATCCGTTTTTTATAAGTGATCTGCGTTTGAGTTATGGCATCCGTATAAAACGCATCAAAGAAATCAATCTGGTATTTCAAATAAATAATGCGTTCAATACATTGTATGAAGCAAACGGATATACCTTCAGCTATATCTATGCCGGCCAAACTATAACGGAGAATTTTTATTATCCCATGGCAGGAATAAACTTCCTTGCAGGAATCAATATCAAACTGTAAACGTAAAGAGGGAACAGAAATTTCTGTTCCCTCTTTAAAATATTCTCGTGTTTCTTTGTATCTCTTTCCTCTGTATTGAAATTATACACCAAATGTTGCTCTCCAAGCCAGCATACCACCTGTTACATTAATCACATTAGTAAAGCCCATCGTTTCTGCAAACATGCAGGCTTGTCCGCTGCGGTTACCGCTGCGGCAATAGAAAATGACTTCTTTATCTTTTAAACTTTCAAGCTCATCCATATCCATTGTTTGAATACGGCCCAACGGATGCAGGATGCCGCCAATATTAAACTCTGCATGTTCATGCGGTTCACGCACATCAACAATATTTAATTGTTCGCCTGCATCTATTCTGGCTTTTAATTCTTCAACAGTAATTGTATTCATAAAATGTAAAGTTTCCTGTTAGTAATAATCTTTTCTGCTGTACTTCCCTTTGTGTTCTTAGTGAAAAACTTCGTGAACTTTGTGATACCATCAAATTAATAAAGCAAACTGTTACACAAAGGAGGCACAAAGATCACAATTAGAGTTTAAATTCAAAAGGGAATAAAATTTTAATACTCATTCTCTTTTTTCTCCATCACCGCTTTTGGCTTTTGTATGGAATCAATCTTTGTGCGGTCCATACTGATGTATAAATCCATCAGCTGACCGCCACGGATGCGGATGGGTCTGCCTTCTTCATCTCTCCGGGCAGGACTTTGCTTAATGACAAATGCATTACTGCTGTCGCCCACATTTCCATCAACAATTACAGCACCCAATAATAATTCATTACTTTCTAAAAATACTTTTGCCTCTGCAAACGTCATCCCAAGCAGATCAGGTACCATCATTTCTTTTTGTTTGATGCCACCACCCAACACCAGACTGATGCTGCTGCCCATAGGAATTTTTGAACCGGGTACAATATTATTTCCATTATACAATTGTTCCAGTACAGAGCCTACAGCAAAATCGGGTCTTGAAGAAGTATCTCCCAGTTTTAACCCAAGTGTATTAAGCTGCAGTTGCACACTGCGGTAAGTTTGGCCAACAAAGTTGGGTACAGCAACCAAGGGTGCTTCGGCCCTGTTTATGGTTAAATATACAGTGCGGTTTATTTTCACCAGTTCATCAGGTGCAGGTGATTGTTTTACCACTGATAATTTCGGCAAACTATCATAATACACGCTGTCCTGCACTTCTACCTGAAATCCTTGTGACAGCAAAAGCTTTTTTGCACTCTCAATGGTTTGCCCTTTTACTTGTGGCACTTTAATATAATCGCCATGTTTGGTGATCATATCCAGCAACTGAAAGAAAATAAACACTGCTGCAAAACCTAATACAAGGGCAACAATGAGATTGGTTAAAAAAGACCTGTTAGTAAGAAATGAAAACACAAGTAATGATTTAAGTATTCAATATCGTTAATAATCTTAAGAACGGTGATTTGCTGTTGCTTCATCTACTAAAGCAGAATAAAAAGTTTCCAGCGTCCAGCCCATGGCTTTTACCTGTTGTGGAACTATGCTGGCATCACTCTGGCCGGGTATTGTATTTATTTCTAACATAAACGGCACATTCAGCTCTTCATTGTAAATAAAATCAATTCGTATAACACCACCGCAGTTAAATACAGCATAAACTTTTTTGGCCGCTTCGCCTACTTTGGCAAACATTTCATCTGTTGCTTTTGCCGGTGTAATTTCTGTACTCTTCCCTTGGTACTTAGCAACAAAATCAAAGAACTCCATATCAGCATCGGCAATTACTTCTGTCATGGGCATGGCAATGATTTCGCCTTTGTGTTTAAATACGCCAATGGTAAATTCTCTTCCACTGATCATTTCTTCTACCAATACCTGATCATCTTCGTTAAAAGCTTTTTCAATGGCTGCAGCAAGATCTTCCTGTTTACTCACTTTGCTCATACCAATACTGCTGCCGCCGTTGTTGGGTTTCACAAACACCGGGAGTTTTAACTGAATAGTTTTTGTATCAACAGGTATGTGTTTAAACAGGTGTACACTTTTAGCTACATGAATGCCTGCAAAAGCTGCCACTGCAACCGTATATCGTTTGTTGAATGTGATAGCTGATGTTGCTGCGCTGCAGGAGGTATAAGGCAGGTTCAATGTATCGAAATAGCCCTGCAGCTTTCCATCTTCACCGGGTGTGCCGTGCATACCAATAAAGATGCAATCAAACACAATTTTGTTTCCATCAACCGTAATGGTAAAATCATTTTTATTCACCGGTTGTTTGTAGCCGTTGGCCTCTTCGTATGTCCAGCCTTCTTTAGTAATATCAATTACAAATACATTGTATTTGCTTTTGTTTAAATGTGTGTAAATGGTTTTAGCGCTTTTGTAAGAGATTACCGATTCGCCGCTATAACCACCCGTAACAAGGGCAATATTAATTGGTTGGTTCATGTAGTTGGTTTATACCCGAAAAACAATCCTGAATTCTATCTCCTGTATTAAATTTTCTGTCTTCTTTATTCCGCTTCTCTTTTCAATAATCCTGCCACAAAGGAATTCAAAATCCAAATTCCAAAAAACAAATTCCAAAAAACAAGCTCTTCGCTAAGCACGCCCCACTCACCTGCGCTAAAGCTTCGGTGAGCAGGCTCACTCATCATTCATCACTCATCACTCATTACTCATCTCAATCCCCGGATTCCCGGTATCCAACACAAACTTCCATTTGCCGTCTTTTTGTTTGCGCCAGATGGAAAGGTAAGTTCCTCTCAGTGTGGTATCTTTTGTTGCAACTTTGTACACGCCATAGGTAAAACCAAGATCATGTGCGGCCGACATATCTGCACCCTTTGGTTCCCATGTCATGGTAAAGGATGTGTCTTCCTGATTGTTCAGAAATTTAATTACATCACCTTCTATAATGGGTAAATAACCCGGGCGCAGTAACACGGCATCATCAGCAATAAATTCAAGAAAAGCTTTTTTCATGCCCATTTTTGAACTGGCTTCAGAAAAAGCCTGATCGGTTTGTACCATCTCCTCCAATGCCGCTTCGGTATCAATATCTTTGTTAGTTAACTGCTCATCGGACTTCTCCGATTGAAATACACAAGCACTGAATAATACCGAAACAGTTAACAACAAAAACAAAGACTTCATCATGCGTGCAAGATAATGATTCGCTCTATAAATTATACCGCAACGAATGGCTGTTAAGAGTTCTTTCACAAAAAGAAACAAGAAAAACCAATGCAGATTCTGCTAAAAAAGCAAGGTGAGAGTTTTCAAGCCCTCACCTTTTTTTAAACGGGAAATATCACCCGCCGTATTCCGGATTCGTTCTTACGGGAACTCATCCATCAGAGAAAATTCTTCTTGAAACCACCAGCGCAACTTATTGATGAAGCTGAATGGTTCTTCATTTAATTATTTATAAACTTCAGCCCTGTCTCCCTCTCCTTATGAGAGGGAATGAGGGTGAGGTCAAATATGCAATTTCCCTTTCCGCTCCAGCAACTGATCCACGGTTTCCTGATACATTTCATCCGGTACACAGCAATCAACCGGACAAACACTGGCGCACTGCGGTTCTTCATGAAAACCCTGACACTCGGTACACTTGTTGGGTGTAATATAATAGGTATCCATGCTAACCGGTGCATTCTTTGCAGCCGCATCTACAATTGTTCCGTCAATTAACGTATAACTTCCTTTTACTGTTGTGCCATCTGCAATTGCCCATTCTACACCACCTTCGTAAATAGCATTGTTCGGACATTCGGGTTCGCAGGCCCCGCAGTTAATACATTCTTCTGTAATTTTTATTGCCATACTGTTTTGAATTTTTCCGGGTTTGTGTTGATTTTTGGTTTTCGTTTTTCCTGTAATAAAAGTACAATAAAAACGAATTCAGCAAACTAATCGTCAAAGGCTTTTGTTCATTTACATTTGCAGTTCAAATGTAAAATAAACCGCTGAATGAATGTACAACAAAGAGTGGAAATTTTAGTGCAGTTGGGTGCATATATTTCTGCACAGGATCCGCAATGGGAAGATGCTAAACGCCGTGCCGAACAATTCAATCACTGGTTTACCCCTGCCTTTACAGCCATGGCAGCAAACAGCATTGCCAGCGCCTTTTTACAAAAAGAAAAACTGGAACAATGGGTGGCCCATTATCATGTGGATGATAACATACAACCTAAGACCGTTGGTATTATCATGGCCGGCAATATTCCACTTGTTGGCTTTCACGATTTTTTATGTGTGTTCATCAGCGGACATAAACAGGTATGCAAACTTTCGAGCAAAGACGATATTCTGCTGAAACATCTCGTTGAAAAAATGATTGAATGGAATCCATCCGTTGCTGATCATGTACGTTTTGATACGATGTTGAAAGATTGCGATGCATACATTGCAACGGGCAGTAATAACAGTGCCCGTTATTTCGATTATTATTTTGGCCGCTACCCTTCCATCATTCGTCGTAACCGAACTTCTGTTGCAGTACTCACCGGCTACGAAACTCCCGAACAACTTTCGTTGCTGGCCGATGACGTGATGACGTATTTTGGTTTGGGTTGTCGTAACGTTACACAGATCTATACACCTGCAGCTTATGATTTTGTTCCCTTGCTTGCTGCACTAAAAAAATACAGTTGGATGTTCGATCATCACAAGTACCGCAACAATTACGATTATCAGCTGGCCATTTATTTAATGAACAACAAGTACTACATGACCAACGATTGTATTGTACTGGTTGAAAACAGCAACCCCTTCTCTCCTATTGGTACACTGCATTATCATTTTTACGAAAATCTGGATGAATTAACTGCACAATTAAAAACCAACGATCAGGTACAAGCCATTGTTGGTGCAAATGCATTAGCATTTGGACAAGCACAACAACCATCGCTCATGGATTATGCAGATGGCGTTGATGTAATGGCGTTTTTGTTGGGGTTGTAAGTTTTTTGATTTCCGGCTGATGAATGTGTGGCATCAATTGTTGCGTCGCACACTTGTACTTTCTGTTTCCATAGCAGCATGCAAACCGGTCGGCCCGCTGCGGCGGTCTGAACGATTTGTTCAAGAAATGGAACTACTATTCAAATCCCTTTATATCCATCTTTTACTTATTTTGTGAAACAAACCACACCCATTGCACGATAAAAAACAGCTATCCGAAAGAGACATTTGTACCAAATACATTACACCTGCGCTACAAAGAGCAGGATGGGATATTGAGTCGCAAATATTAGAAGAAGTATCTTTTACCGATGGTAAGATTTACGTTCGGGGTAAGCTAACTGCAAGAGGTAAAAGAAAAAGAGCCGATTACATTTTATACTATCGTTCCAACCCTATTGCAATCATAGAAGCAAAGGATAATACTCATTCAATTAGTGCAGGTATTCAACAGGCTTTGGATTATGCAAGAATATTAGACATTCCATGTGTATTCAGCAGCAATGGAGATGGATTTTTATTTCATGATAGAACTGTCAAAGATAATTCGATCGAAACAGAATTAACCTTAGAGGCATTTCCCTCACCGGAAGATTTATGGAACCGGTATAAAATCTTCAAGGGCATTCAATCAGCAGAGCAGGAAAGAATTATTTCACAGGAATATTATTCGGATGGTTCGGGCCGTAAACCAAGATACTACCAGGAAGTCGCTATCAATAGAACGATTGGTGCGATAGCTAAAGATAAAAACAGGATGCTATTGGTAATGGCAACGGGAACAGGTAAAACATATACTGCTTTTCAAATCGTTTACCGGTTGTGGAAAGCAAAAGTGAAAAAGAGAATTTTATTTCTTGCTGATAGAAATGTGCTGATATCACAAACAAAGAATAATGACTTTCGCCACTTTGGCGATAAAATGACGTGGGTAAAAAACAGGCAGGTAGATAAAAGTTATGAAATATATCTGGCCTTATACCAGGGAATATCCGGCAACGAAGTTGAAGCCAATATCTATAAACAATTTTCTCCCGATTTTTTTGACCTAGTAGTAATAGATGAGTGCCATCGGGGAAGTGCAAAAGATGACAGTGCATGGCGGGAGATACTGGCCTATTTTAAAAACGCTACTCATCTTGGATTAACCGCTACGCCAAAAGAAACCAACGAAATTTCCAACATTGAATATTTCGGCGATCCTATTTATACCTATTCATTAAAACAGGGCATAGATGATGGTTTCCTTGCACCTTATCGTGTTGTAAGAATTGGGTTAAATATTGACCTGGAAGGCTGGCGGCCACAAAAAGGAAAATTGGATAAGGAAGGAAACCCGATAGAAGACAGAATTTACAACCGCAAAGATTTCGACCGCAATATTGTTATTGATGAACGCACAGATACCGTTGCCAAAAAAATAACTGAGTTTTTAAAAGGCACAGGAAGATTTTCGAAAACGATAGTGTTCTGCGTAGATATTAACCATGCAGAAAGGATGCGATCTGCCCTTGCGAACCACAATACCGATCTTGTAAAAGAAAATTACAAATACATCGTACAGATAACCGGCGATAATGAAGAAGGCAAAAGAGAATTAGACAACTTTATTAATGTAGAAGAAAAATACCCCGTGATTGCTACTACTTCTAAATTAATGAGTACTGGTGTAGATGCACAAACCTGCAAGGTGATTGTGCTGGATAGTAATATTGCCAGCATGACCGAGTTCAAACAAATCATTGGCAGGGGTACAAGAATAAGAGAAGATTTCGGGAAACTATATTTCACCATTCTTGATTTCAGAAATGTAACTGACCTGTTTGCCGATCCTGATTTTGACGGGCCGCCGATCCGAATTAAAGAAGCTGCCGAAGGCGATGATCTTTCTACTGTTGAGTTAGAAGAGGAAGAAATAGAAGATCTCATAATTGATAATGTAAGTGGTGAGGAAATAAAAATAAGAAAGCCGGTTCGCTACCCCGACAATGATATGCAAACGATGGCCCGGGAACGAAAGCCAAAAATATTTATAAATGGCGTTGACGTTTCTGTATTAGTATCAAGAGAAATGTATTTTGATAATGAAGGCAAACCCATAACCGTAAGCCTGAAAGACCATACAAAAGAAATTATCAAAAATCATTACGCATCAATGGATGAGTTCCTGAACAAATGGAACCATACCGAAAAGAAAGCCGCCATTGTAAAGGAGCTGGAAGAACAAGGAGTATTAGTAGCAGCATTACAGGATGCCGTGAATAAAGAACTGGATTTATTTGATTTGGTTTGCCATGTGGCATACGATCAGCCGCCGCTGACAAGAAAAGAAAGAGCCAATAATGTAAAAAAACGAAACTACTTTACGAAGTATGGTGAACAGGCAAAAAAAGTAGTAGATGCTTTGCTGGATAAATATGCGGATGAAGGCATAACCACTATTGAAAGTGCGGAAGTATTATCAATTGACCCTTTATCTAACTTCGGCACTCCGTATGAAATTATACAGGCATTTGGCGGAAAAGAAAATTACAATGATGCCGTAAAGGAGTTGGAGAAACAATTATATCAATTTGCTTAGGTTTGATTAAAAAATACTTTGGGGTACCATTTTGGTGACTTCAACAAAATGGCTGTAATAGACAGAAGTGTAAATTGAAAATAACGATACTTTTTTAATGAAATACAGAATTTACATAGATGAAGTGGGCAACTCTGATATAAAAAGCTCTGCAAACGAAGATCACCGCTTTCTTTGCCTTACCGGAGTTATTTTCAGGCTTGATTATGTAAGCGAGGTATTGCAGCCTGAATTAGAAGCATTAAAAGCTAAGTACTTTGGCTCACATCCTGACGACCCGGTAATATTTCACCGGAAAGAATTGGTGTATAAAAAACACCCTTTTCAAGTATTGGCCAATCCGGAAACTTCAAAAGCTTTCGATGAAGAATTTCTACAACTCCTCGCTAAATGGGATTACAAGGTAATTGGAGTGGTAATTGACAAGCAGGAGCATAATAATAACTACGCTGACACCTGGAAATATGACCCCTATCATTATTGCCAGGAAATATTATTGGAGCGGTACAAACTGTTTTTAAATATTCAGAATGCATCCGGCGATGTAATGATTGAATCAAGAGGGGGAAAAGAAGATATAAGATTGAAGAAATCCTTCAGAACACTGATGGACAAGGGAACTAACTATCTTACAGCAGAAGAATTAAATGAACGTATTACTTCTAAAGAACTAAAAGTAAAAGCAAAAGGGGCCAATGTGGCTGGTTTGCAATTAGCCGATTTGATTGACCATTCTGTAAGAAGGTATGCCTTTAAAAATATCCTTAAAATGGATGATGGGAAAACTACTTTTTCAGATGCAATTATTGATGTGTTGGCGGCCAGTAAGTTTTTTAAATACAAAGGAAGAATCTATGGTTATGGCGTTAAGAAACTTCCCTAAAAAAAGAAACCCCTCGAAAGGGGCAAGGGCCATACAACCCTCCACCTCCGCATAAGCGGATTAACGTAAAAGTAGTAAATTATTTTTTACTACAAAATGTAAAAGCATATTTGTAACATAATCTTTGTAAATGAGCAACTTAACCTCCACCATAAAATCCATTCAGGACATCATGCGCAAAGACGCCGGTGTGGATGGCGATGCACAACGTATCTCACAACTCGGCTGGATGCTCTTCCTCAAAATATTTGATGAGATGGAAGAAGAATGGGATACGATTAAAGAAAATTATAAATCTCCCATACGTACAGACCTGCGCTGGCGCCACTGGGCTGCCGATGCAGAAGGTATGACAGGTGATGAGTTGCTGGACTTTGTAAACAACACCCTCTTCCCAACCATGAAGAACATGAAGCTGCGCAATAATAAAGATGCAGCTAAAATGGTAAGAGATGTGTTTGAAGACAGCTACAACTACATGAAGAGCGGTACACTGCTGCGGCAAGTGATCAATAAAATAAATACCGACATCAACCTGAACACACAGGCCGAACGACATGCCTTTAATGATATTTACGAACAGATACTCCGTGACCTGCAGAGTGCCGGCAATGCCGGTGAGTTTTATACACCACGGCCGATAACACAGTTTATTGTAGAAATGATAGACCCTAAGCTGGGAGAAACCATTCTTGACCCCGCATGTGGCACAGCGGGATATTTAGTAAATGCCATTGAACATATCCGGAAAAACAGTAAAGTAAAAACGCTGGCAGAAAGAGATAAATTACAAAACAGTATAAAAGGCGTAGAGAAAAAACCACTGCCGCATATGCTGGCTACTACCAATTTAATACTGCACGGTATAGAAGTGCCCACCATTGAGCATGATAACTACCTGAATAAAACATGGGCCAACTGGACAGAAAAAGAACGGGTGAATGTAATAATTACCAACCCGCCCTTTGGTGGTATGGAAGAAGATGGTGTAGAAAATAATTTTCCATTAACCTACCGAACAAGAGAAACAGCCAATCTCTTTATGGCACTCATCATTCATTTATTAAAAGATGAAGGCCGCTGCGGATTGGTATTGCCCGATGGATTTTTATTTGGCGAAGGTGTGGCCACAAGAATAAAAGAAAACCTGCTGGAAAAATGCAACCTGCATACCATTGTACGATTGCCCAATGGAGTGTTTGCACCATACACCGGTATTAAAACAAATTTATTGTTTTTTGAAAAAGGAAAACCCACCAAAGACATCTGGTATTTTGAACACCCCTACCCGGATGGTGTAAAAATGTATAATAAAACCAAACCCATTAACATAAAAGAGTTTGACTTAGAAAAAGCATGGTGGAAGAAAAGAGTGGAGAATGAATATGCCTGGAAAGTAAGTGTAGATGAAATAAAGAAGCGGAATTACAATCTTGATATAAAAAATCCGAAGGCAGCTGAAGCACAACATTCTTACACAAGTAATGAGTTGCTTGAGTTATTGGATAAAAGTTTTAGCCGTAGCCATGAATTGTTAGGACAGTTAAAAGCAGAATTATGAATGTTCTAATTTGGCAAAATGTTTTTTTTAATAATATCCCCACATATATCTCATTGATTAATGAGGCATTGGCAAATGAGTTTCCCTTAGAACCACTTTCAAATCACATTAAAGTACAAGGGGGATATTCATTCAAGGCAAATGAGTATAGAAGCGAAGGCATACCGATTATACGAATCTCTGACTTTCAGGATGAAAAAATTGATTTGTCTTCAGTAAGATATTATAAGGAGGAAAAAGCATTTGATAAATTTGAATTGTTTCCTGGCGATATTATAATTGCAATGACAGGTGGAACAATTGGGAAATTAGCAATTGTACAAGAAGGATTAGGAAAGTTATACCTAAATCAAAGGGTTGGCAAGTTTTCAATCATTAATAAAAATGAATTTGAACCTGAATATATCTACTGGCTGGCAAGAGGAATTCAGGATAAAGTAAAAAACTTGGGTTATGGCGGTGCGCAGCCAAATATTGGTAACTCACAAATTGAAGCATTGCGTTTTTCATTTCCTTCCAAAAAAATTCAATTGAAAATAATTGAATTCTTAAACGATATAAAGGAGAATAAATTAAAGAGTAAAATATATTTTAATGAGGTAGTTGAAAATAAAATAAAAAAATATCAATCTGCAGGTGTGAATTTGTTTACAGTATTAGAGGAATGTGATAATCAACAAACCCATCTCCAACTTCTCCGCCAGGCTATTTTACAAGAAGCAGTACAAGGCAAACTTACCAAACAAAACAAAGATGATGAACCAGCAGCTAAATTATTACAACGCATAAAAACCGAAAAGCAAAAACTGATAGCAGCAGGCAAACTAAAAAAAGAAAAAGAACTACCACCCATTACTGAAGATGAAATACCATTTGAATTGCCAATGGGTTGGGTGTGGTGCAGGTTGGGGGAGATTGGCAATATTATGGATGGTGCCATTATTGATGGTCCTTTTGGGACTTCAATAGACGTTAAAAGGGATTATATTACTGAAGGAATTCCAGTAATTAGAATGATGAATATTAAACCTTATCGGTTTTTAACAAACGAATTAAAATTTGTTTCAGAAAATAAGTTTGAAGAGTTAAAAAGATATAATATTCAACCAGCTGATATTGTTTTTTCAAAAGTTGGTGCGGGCATAGGAGAAGCTTGTATTGTTCCTGAAACAATAAAAATTGCTATGATATCTACAACAGGAGTAACAAGATTTAGAGTGGGTCAAATTGTTGACCCTTTGTATTTATGTCACTTTCTAAATTCCTATAAACCTGAATTCATCAGGCTAGCTTCGACAACTGCTCAACCTTTTTTAAATATGGCAACAATTAAAAGGGTACTCTTTCCTCTCCCCCCACTTTCCGAGCAGCACCGCATAATAACCAAAGTGCAGCAGTTGCTGCAAATAGTAAACCAGTTAGAGCAGCAGGTAGCCCATAGCCAAGCTCAGACCGGCCAATTGCTGCAGGCGGTATTAAAAGAGGCGTTTAGTAATACCGGCAAAGTGTATGAGGAAAATGAGATGATGACGATGGCGGCGGAGGAATAAATTTTATAAATAAATTAAAGTAAACTTATGGCAACAACTGCAGCTAATAACAATTCGTTTTGGGGTATGATAATTTACGAGATTAAAGGAGACGGAACATTGTATGGCACATGGAAAAATAACCAACTATCAAATGATTCTATATTAGGTGAAATTGCAAGAAAGAATGATAACAATCCTGATATTGAAGGCTTATATACTGTTTCATGGATTGAAGAAAACAATCAACCTCAAGTAGGTACTTTAACTATAAATCTAATTGAAAATAATACCGCCCTTTCTTTTGAATGGCAAGATTCAAATAACCAAGAAGTTTTTAGAGGGATGGGGATGCCGATTGGTTTAGACCGAATTGCCGTTACTTATTGGAATACGGTCCAAGCTTTACAATTATCCTTTTAATAGCTTCAAATAGTATATTTTAAATATCAGCAAACAATTCATAAAAGCCTTAATGAAAAAAAGAAAAGATTGGATTACACAATGTGGTGTGCAGATATTGAGCTGGTAAGAGTTTTGAAAATGAGGAGTAATTTATGGCAGCGGAGGAGTGAGATCCGTATCTTACCTGTACAACCTCAAAAGAGGTTGTACAGGTAAAAACCATTACCATTTAAAATTTTTAACCGGGCAAACTTTGGAATTCAGGAATTTGGCCTTATGTTTGCCTTAACTTATAAGTTAAGTTGATAGTTCAATTCATTGAAATACCGGAGCTGGCTTTTGAAAAAGTGCATTATTATACCGTGCTGCTGGAGGGTCGACCTCATTCAGAATTCAGGGATTTTCAAATCCGTATGACACTGCAGAAAAAAGACAGGACTGATCTGGCAGAAATAAACCGGTATATACAACAAATAGGAGACGAGTATGGCGCACACACACAACATTTCAAAAAAGAAGACGCTGCAGAGCGATTACCCCCGCCTTATCATGTGTTCATTGAAACAGAGGAACCCAATGATTACGGGCTTCGTCTTTACTGCATCCGTCTTTCACCTTCCGTAGTTATTTTATTAAACGGCGACAGGAAAACCGCATTAAAAGTGCATGATTGCAACAACTGCTATGTGCATTTTGACCGTGCAAGAAAAATATCCCGTGAAATAGACCGGGCCATTACAGATGGGTTTATTGAAATAGACGACGATGAAAAAGAACTCATTCTTGATGAAGATTTTGACATAACTATATAAAGGAAAAGGAACCACAACTCCCATGATAAAAAAGAAAAAAATACTAAAAGCAGAAGCTCTCCCTGAATTCAAAGCGTCTGTTGATGCGATGCCGGAGGACAGCAAAATATTTGTTGATAAGTCTCTGGAGATTGCTCATTACATTTTCAGGTTAATGGATCAAAAGGGAATGAAACAAAAAGACCTGGCTTCTAAAATGGGTAAAACAGAGGCAGAGCTGAGCAAGATTTTAGCTGGCATGCATAATCTTACGCTTCGTTCTGTTGCCAAACTGGAGGCTGCGCTTGGTGCAACTATTATTTGCACTCCTGTAAATAAAAAAATTGCATTCCCTAAGTTGAATTCGGAAAGAACTAGCTACGCAGTATCAGAAAAAAAACCGGAACGCACTGCTCATACGTTGAGCGGCTATGGCATGGTTGTTCAAATGAATACGAATAATGGTTTTCAAAACAGTTCACAGGCAATATGAGTACTGAAAAAAAAGTAGACCCCGAAAAAATACAGATCGTTAATATCAGAACAATCAAGGGGAATATTAATGGTACGTCAGACATCGATGAAACCCTTATAGGAGGTCACCAGTTTAATTTTGAATTAGGTACAGGATTAAATCCTGAAGAGAATATTGTTGGCCTGCAACTCATGGTCAGCATTACAGCAAAGGATAAAAATGAAGTTCCACTCGATATCCGTGGATCCTATACGCATGAAATTATTTTTATAGTAGAAAACCTGAATGAGTTTCTAACAGAAACAGGTACCTCCGAAAAGAAAAAGTTTATTGTTGATGGCACACTTGGAAGTATTTTAGTAAGTATTGCCTATTCAACAGTTCGGGGTATTATTTTTACCAGAACACAAGGCACTTCTCTAGGTACTGTTATTCTACCGGTAATTGATCCAAAACAACTAATGAAACTTCATCAATAACCTTGGTTTTATTTCAATGGATTCATTTTTATAAATCTCTACCTAACCTAGTGACTACTTTCAGAAGCTTATGCCAAACTAAGAAACACTGAGTGCGAGATTGATAAAAAGGAAAATAAAATTGATCCATTCCCCAATGCCCACCACCCTCCACTGCACCCAACTCAAACCAACCGATACAGATGCATTGGTATCATACCTTTTGCTGCTGAGTGATGTAACAAAAAAACGGTTTGCTCCTCATTTGTTTACAGCAAAGGCAGTAGAGGAAATTCTCAGCAGCCATCAATATGCAGCATTTGCTGTAAAAGATGAAACAGCAAAACGCATCCTTGCTTATGCAGTTGTACATTTTGGTGTAGCGCAGGATGAAGTGCCACGCTTTGCAGGTTATGGTTTAGAAATCCATCAGCAAACCGATTGCATGTATGCGCCATCGGTAGCAGATGAATGGCAGGGCAAAGGAATGGGCAGTCTGTTGTTACAGTTTATCTGTGATGCATTAATTGAAGAAGGTAAAAAACGAATCTTCTTATGGGGTGGTGTACAAACCGGTAATACAAAGGCTTTGCATTTTTACAGCAACAGAGGATTTCAGGTGCTGGGTACATTTGAATACAAGGGCAGCAATACAGATATGCTGCTGGAACTCACAATCGGGCAGCGCACTTTATAAAATAGAAAGATACAGCTCTTCTACTTTTTTTCTGGCCCATGGTGTTTTACGTAAAAACGTTAAACTCGATTTGATGCTGGGGTTGCTGTTGAAACAATTGATGCGGATGATCTGCCCCAGCTCTTCCCATCCAAAATGGTCTACAAGTGCGGTAACAATCATCTCTAATGTTTTTCCGTGCAGGGGATCGTTCGACTGATGCATGTACAAAATTTATTCTGCTGCAAAGAACATGATTTTTTGCGAAGGTATAAAACGGTGTTTGCACGGTTGCTTTTGGCTGAGATAGATGCTATATTTAAACAACTAAAACCTGCTCATCATGTCAACAACAACTCCCGAACGTAAAGGACAATATCAACTCATCCCCTTCTTATGGTTACGCAGAGGAATTGGCTTTTTAGGTTTTGTATTTCCGGTGGTACTGGTGCTGGGTGCATGGTGGTTAGGAGGATGCAACGTTATACTTGGCTCAATCAGCGATTATTACCATACCCGTATGGGCGATGTATTTGTGGGAGTAATCTGTGTTATTGGTCTGTTTCTGTTTACTTACCGTGGCCCTGATAAAGCAGACAGTATTGCATCAAACCTTGCCTGCATCTTTGCTATGGGGATAGCTTTTTTTCCTACAGACATTAAAGAGCTGCATGAAACAACCTCCTGTCTTATTTGTAAAGTAGATACATTCAAATTTGTGCACAATATTTTTGCTGCAGCTTTTTTTCTGGTGCTCACTTATTTTTCATTGTGCCTGTTTACAAAAACAGCAAAAGACGACCCCCCGACAGCACAAAAACTGAAACGAAATTTTGTTTACAAAGTTTGTGGCTATGTAATGCTGAGTTGCATCATTCTTATTTTCGTGTACTGGCTTTTCTTGAAAGATTTATCCATTTTAAACAACATACCCGTCATCTTTATTTTTGAATGGATTGCTTTATGGGCATTTGGCATTTCATGGATTGTAAAAGGAGGCTGGTTTCTGGAAGATAAATTTAAAAAAAACTGATCCATCCTGTTGCAAGAGATTACTTACTGCCTGTAAAAGCTAAAATACGGCTGACTTATTTTTATTCTATCTAAGGTGCAATAAAATACAGGAGGAAAAAAGCAGGTTATACTACATCCTGTTTCCTGAAAATCACTTTATTTTGACACCGTAAACAAAAAGCAACCTGCTTTTATCCAATAACTAAAACCTTTTTTCAAAGTTGTTCTAAATACAGAACCGCTTTATTAAAACGATTGAGTTTTCCATTTTCCAATTATCCTTTATTAAAAAACAATCCTTCCATTATGAAAAATCTGGTAATCTTCGGATGCCTCCTTTTGGCATCCTGCACCAAAACAGCCATTGACCAACAGGTACCCGCAGCAAAAATGAATGAGCAGCAACGCTGCGATTTTGGGATGACTTCTTTTAATCTTACAAAACGTCCTGCTGTAGAACAGTTCTCACATGAAGCTTTACGCAGAAGACCAGGCGGTAATGGTGGAACAACAACAACTCCTCCACCCCCCGGTGTTCCTGTACTTTACCTCGACTTTGACGGTGAAGTGGTTTCAGGAACAGCATGGAACAGTTCAGGCGACATCAATTGTGCTCCGGCCAATTTAACTGCTGATGCCATTCAACAAATTATACAACGTGTAAGCAATGACTTCAGTCCGTTTAATGTTTTAATTACAACTGATGCTGCTGTTTACAATTCATCAACAGCAAAAAGAACAAAGGTGATCATTACTGAATCATGGGAATGGTATGGTCAGGCAGGTGGTGTAGCTTATCAGGGTACATTTGCTCCGGGTTCTACTACACCTTGTTTTGTTTTTTCATCATTACTTAATTACAGTACCAAAGCAGTGGCTGAGGCTATTTCACACGAATCAGGTCATACAATTGGTTTGTACCACCAGTCGTCTTATGATGCAAATGGTGTAAAAACGGCAGAATACAACAGTGGCGTGGGTACAGGAGAAATCGCATGGGCTCCGATTATGGGAAACTCATATGGCAGAAATTTATCGCTCTGGCATAAGGGTTCATCAAATGTAAGTGCTACTTATATTCAGGATGATGTGGCAATTATTCAATCGGCTGTAGGAAGCAAGACAGATGATTTTTCAAACGGCATTACAGGTGCAGCGGTTTTAACTGCTACTGCAGATGCGGTGATCAACAACGCAACTGATGTTGATTATTTTTCTGTAACTGCTGCCGCAAATCAAACCATATCAGTTACTCCTTTTAATACAGGCATCAGCCATGCAGGTTCAAATGTTGATCTGGTATTAAAAGTGTATAATGCACAGGGCGTGTTGCTGAGCAGCATCAACGATGGCCCGGTATTAAATGCTTCTGTTGCTCTCAGTGCAGGATCTTACTACATTTCAGTATCTGCAGGTTCAAACGCCAATACAACTACCCATGGTATGTTGGGTAAATACAAAATCAGTCTTCAATAATTAATGCATAAAGCAGAAAGTCCCTTTTGAACGTTTTGTTCAACAGGGACTTTTCTTTTTTACTGAATTTATATACGCAAGTCAACAGTAAATCATTCAACTTACTTCATAGCTTCCTCCGGCTCTGCATCAGCTTTATCATGAGGAGGTTTATGATAATCGTTTTTTAATTGATCTTCCAGATCTTTTTCATCTTTTACATTTCTCCAGATTAAAAAACTTATGAGGGCAATGATGCCGATACCAACGGGTACCAATATATACCAGTTCATACTGCTTTATTTTTAATGAAAGTTAATCTGTTTTTTACGGAATGCACATTAAGTTTTTGTTCAAGTTTAAATGGCTGCACATTCCGTTAAAACACCCTTTTGCAGTAACTCAGGGGTTGGTAGATTTATTTAATTCCTGAAAGCCGTTGTTGATTCCACCTATCTTTTTTCTCATGATCATTAGTTGGTTGTACGGACAGGGTTATCTGTTCGCAAAGCCCCCGAATCATCGGGGGTTTTATTCTTTCAACAGCAATCTTTTGTTTTCATCTTTAACTTTATTGACACACAAATAATTTGCTGAAATCACTGTTCAAAGGCCGGTAATTCTGCTAAACTGATGAGCTTACTTTCTTTTTTAATCCATGCATAAGTATAAACTCCGTTGCTGATGACGAGATGGGGAACCGGAATTGTGAGATGATAACGTATGAGTTGCTCCAGCACTTTTTCAGTTAATTCAACATCCATGGCTTTGCATTCAATGAGCATCCAGGGTTCGTGCTCTTTGTTATAAACCAGCAGATCAAAACGCTTTTTTAATTCGCCCAGCTTCATTTCTTTTTCAACTCCTATATATGCAGCAGGGTATTTTTTTGTTTGAATAAAGTATTGCAACAGGTTTTGCCGCACCCATTCTTCTGGCGTGAGCCTCACCCATTGTTTTCGTATAACATCAAAAATAAATTCCTTTCCATCTTCCTTTTTTATTTGAAAAGCGGGTGGAGGAAAAACTACTTTTATCATACTCCAAAGTAAAGGAAAAAGACGATAGACAGCAGATGACAGACAATTACATCTTGTTGTTGCACGAACGTTTTTAAAATTGTATTTTGAAAATAAAATGGCATTTAAATTTGAACAGCTCAAAGTATGGCAACTGGCCATGGATTTAGGTGAAGAAATGGATTCACTTGCCGAACAATTTCATAAAAAGGGAGAGTTTAATTTAAAGCAGCAGATCAGAAGAGCAGCAGACAGCGTTGCTTTAAATATTTCTGAAGGCTCTACAGGCCTCTCAAATGCAGAACAGAAAAGATTCCTTAGAATTGCAAATCGGTCAGCATTGGAAGTTGTAACTTGCCTGCACAAGGCAAGGAGAAGAAACTATATTGATGAAAAAACTTTTCTTAAACAGTATAACAATTGTGAAATACTTGTAAAGATGCTTCAATCTTTCATCTTAAAAATCAGTGATTAACAAACAAGGCAGACTGTTAACATCGTCAATTGTCTGCCGTCAATCGTCAAATAAATGAAAACAAAAGAGGATATCGTAAAAAACTGGCTGCCCCGTTACACAGGAAAACAATTAGAAGAATTCGGCGAGTATATTCTGCTCACCAACTTCAGCAATTATGTAAACATGTTTGCAGAGTGGAACAATGTAGAAGTAGTTGGCAGAGATAAACCGATGCAATGTGCTACAGCAGAAGGCATCACCATCATCAACTTTGGAATGGGCAGCGCCACCGCAGCAACGGTGATGGATCTGTTATCGGCTATCAATCCAAAAGCTGTTTTGTTCTTAGGAAAGTGCGGCGGATTAAAATCAAAAAATAAAATCGGCGATCTCATACTGCCCATTGCAGCAATACGTGGAGATGGTACAAGCAATGATTATTTTCCACCGGAAGTTCCTGCACTGCCTTCGTTTGCTTTGCAAAAAGCAGTGTCTACCACCATCCGTGATTATGACAGTGATTACTGGACGGGAACCGTGTACACCACTAACCGCAGGGTTTGGGAACACGATGTGGAATTTAAAATTTATCTGGAAAAAATCCGTGCAATGGCCATTGATATGGAAACGGCCACCATTTTTACTGTTGGTTTTTACAATCATATTCCAACCGGTGCATTGTTACTGGTGAGCGACAGCCCCATGACACCCGAAGGTGTAAAAACGGAAGAGAGCGATAAAAAAGTGACTTCGCATTTTGTAGAGAACCACATTAAAATTGGCATTGATTCGTTGAAACAATTAATCAATAACGGCAATACAGTAAAACATCTGAGGTTTCAGGAGTAATGTCGGCTTTACTTCATATCAATAATCTGGAGGTTGACTTTAAAACAGAAGCAGGATGGATAAAAGCCATTCATGGCATTTCGTTTTCTGTAAACAAAGGCGAAACGGTTGCTGTTGTGGGCGAATCCGGTTCGGGTAAATCTGTTACTGCACTTTCTGCATTACAGTTAATATCACAACCTCCGGCTCATTATCCAACAGGTGAAATCCTTTTCACTAAAAAAAACGGTGAGGAGATTAATTTATTAAAAGCAACTGCTGCACAACTGCAAACCATCCGTGGTAATGAAATTGCGATGATCTTTCAGGAACCGATGTCATCGTTAAACCCTGTGTTTAACTGCGGTTCACAGGTAATGGAAGCCATTCAACTCCATCAAAAAGTAAAAAAGGAAGAAGCAAGAAAACGCACACTTCAGTTGTTTGAAAAAGTAAAGTTGCCCAACCCGGAAGCTATGCTTCATCGTTATCCGCATCAACTCAGCGGCGGACAAAAACAACGGGTGATGATTGCAATGGCCATGAGTTGTAATCCATCATTGTTAATTGCTGATGAACCTACCACAGCATTAGATGTAACTGTACAGCAAACCATTTTGCAACTGATAAAAGAATTGCAGCAGGAAACAGGTATGGGGGTTTTGTTTATAACACATGATCTGGGTATAGTGCATGATATTGCTGATAAAATTGTAGTGATGTATCAGGGACAAATTGTGGAACAGGGAACAGCGCAACAAATTCTACAACAACCAACACATCCTTATACAAAAGCATTGTTGGCATGCCGCCCTGCATTGCATGCAAAAGGAAAACGATTACCGGTGGTGAGTGATTTCCTGGAAATGGAAAATGAAAAGTCGAAAGTGGAAAATGAAAATCCAAATACCAAATTACAAAATCCAATTTCCAAATTGCAAATTCCAAATACCCAATTCCAAACTCCCCTTCTTCAAATTCAAAATCTCAACGTTTGGTTTCCTGAGCAGAAAAAACTGTTTGGTAAAACTTCTTACATAAAAGCAGTGAATGATGTAAGCTTTGATGTATATGCCGGTGAAACATTAGGACTGGTTGGTGAAAGCGGATGTGGAAAAACCACACTGGGCAGGGCTTTGTTGCGTTTGGTTGATGCAACATCGGGCAGCATTCTGCTCAATGGAGAAAATATACTCAGCAAATCAACTGAAGCATTCAAACAACAACGCAAATATCTGCAGATCGTTTTTCAGGATCCCTACTCTTCTTTAAATCCACGTATCAGTATTGGCGATGCTATTGCTGAACCGATGCTGGTGCATCAGTTACAACCTAATCAAAAAAAAGCAAAAGAAAAAACAGTTGAGTTGCTGGAGAAAGTAAATCTTACTGCAGATCAGTTCAATCGCTATCCGCATGAGTTTAGTGGCGGACAAAGGCAACGCATTGTAATTGCAAGGGCTTTGGCATTACATCCATCTTTTATTGTGTGGGATGAATCGGTTTCTGCTCTTGATGTAAGTGTGCAGGCACAAGTACTAAATTTACTCAACGATTTAAAAAAGGAATTCAACTTTACATCCATTTTTATTTCGCATGATCTGTCGGTGGTGCGTTATATCTGCGACCGGATTATTGTTATGAACAAAGGTTGTATAGAAGAAACAGGTGCTGCCGATGATATTTACAACCATCCTCAAACAGATTATACCAAACAATTACTCGCTGCCATTCCCGGAAATGCAACAATGGTGAGTTAAGAGTGGATAAGTTTCACCAAAATCCCGCTATTTTCCTTACCTTCGCCCGCATTAAAAAGTAACAGATTCAAACCCGGTGCTGTAAGACGGGGTTTGGAAGGGCTCTCTTGAATTTTACCCATCGCTGCGTTTGTATCTGTTACATAAATTTTTTACAAGCAGCATGAAATTATCCCAGTTTACATTCGATCTACCGCTCAACCTCATTGCTCAAAACCCTACAAAAAAACGTGAAGACAGCCGTTTGATGGTGGTGCACCGTAAAACCGGACAAATCGAAAACCGCCAGTTCCGTGATATTATGGAGTACTTTGATGACAAAGATGTGTTTGTTGTAAACAACACCAAAGTGTTTCCTGCACGTATGTATGGCCGCAAGGAAAAAACAGGTGCCAAGATTGAAGTGTTTCTTCTCCGTGAATTAAATAAACAAAACCGTTTGTGGGATGTGATTGTTGATCCCGCAAGAAAAATACGTGTAGGTAATAAATTGTATTTCGGCGAAACAGAAGATCTGGTTGCTGAAGTAATTGACAATACCACTTCACGTGGCAGAACCATTCGTTTTCTGTTTGAAGGAACAGATGAAGAGTTTCGTACTGTGTTATACAACATGGGCGAAACACCACTTCCAAAATACATCAAGCGCAAACCGGATGATGAAGATCGTGAACGTTATCAAACCGTATTTGCAAAGCACGAAGGTGCTGTAGCTGCTCCAACTGCAGGTATGCACTTTAGTCAGGAGTTGATTAAGCGTCTGGAAATTCAGGGTGTGCGTTTTGCAGAAGTAACCTTGCATACAGGTTTGGGAACCTTCCGCCCCATTGAAGTAGAAGACCTCAGCAAACATAAAATGGACGCTGAATATTATAAGATTGATGAGTTTGCATGTAAAATTGTAAACAAAGCAAAAGAAGGTAAGAACCGCATTTGTTCCATTGGTACCACTACCATGCGTGCCTTGGAAACATCTTTCACGGCACAAAAATTATTAAAACCAAATGAAGGCTGGACGAATATTTTTATTCACCCTCCTTACAATTTTAATATTGCCGATTCGCTGGTGACCAATTTTCATTTGCCGAAAACAAGTTTGTTGATTATGACCTGCGCATTTGCCGGTTATGATCTTACAATGGAAGCTTATAAAAAAGCAATTAAAGACAAATACCGTTTCTTCAGTTACGGAGATGCGATGTTGGTGATTTAAAAAGCCCCACCTAACCTCCCCGGAGGGGGAGGAACAAAGGCAAGCAACTAAGAAATTAAAAGCATTTGCATAGTGTAAAAAAATTACTGCAGATGCTTTTTTCAATAGCTGATATGTCAGCATTTATTTGATTAACCTACAAATTCTCGGCCTCTCTACCGGAGAGGGAACGAGGGAGAGGCGTTTTATGAACAGCAAAACAGCAAAAGAATCCTTTATTGTAATGACGGAGCTGGTGCTCCCCAACGACACCAATGTATTTGGAAACTTAATGGGAGGCCGCCTCATGTACTGGATGGATATTGCATCTGCACTGGCTGCTGGCAAGCATTGTAATTCGCCCGTAGTTACTGCCAGCGTTGATAATATTTCATTTGAAAATCCCATTAAGTTGGGTAATGTGGTGCATATTGAAGCCAAAGTAACCAGAGCCTTTAACAGCTCGATGGAAGTACACATGAAAGTGTGGGGCGAAGATACCACCCAGCAGTACCGTTACAAAAGCAATGAGGCCTATTATACCTTTGTAGCGCTTGACCCTAACCGTAAGCCAAGACCGGTGCCTCAATTGCTTCCTGAAACAGAAGAAGAACAAAAATTATTTGATGGTGCTTTACGCCGCAGGCAATTACGTTTAATTCTTGGTGGAAAAATGAAGCCGAAAGATGCAGCAGAGTTGAGAGCGTTGTTTACAGAAGGTTAATCCGGCTCATAATCTTCGGGCAGCATATTGGCCAACCGCTCAAAGGACCACATTCCATCGTAATAAAAATTCATTGCGTTCAAAATAATCCCTCTGTTATCCATCAGGATAGGCCGTTGGCGTGGATGTATTCCGGAGGAAGTTCCAACATTTGGTTGGCCTGCTAAAAAAATCGTTCGGGATATTTCTATTTTCAGTGCTGTATTTTTTTTATAGACAATCTTTAACCAGTCGGCAATTTTCAACTCATACACTTTGTTTATCGTATCTGCATGCACTTTCAACAAACTGTCCTCTGTTACTGGAACGGCCACATTCCTTTCAGAACGTATGTTCTTTCCGTATATTTTGATTTTTTCACTGTCAACCGGCATCTGTACTATGTACACATTCTGCATCGTAAACCCTTCTGCCTGTAGCTTTCTGTTAACAAGGCTTCTGTAAAAATGCTGTGAGCTTCCAACATATACCATCTCTCTTCTTCGTTTCCATTTTCGATTTGTTGTTTCACCTTCTCCCCAATCTTCAAAACGTGTAAAACCAAAAAACCGGAATTCGCCTGTTGTGGGATTAAAATAAAAATCAACCAGTGTAAAATGAATGGTATATCCTAATTCAGGATTCTCAATCACCAAAACAGTATCTGCAAAAGCAACAATATCTTTTTGCGTTGTTCCATTTGCAAATCCAACGGCATCTATATTCCGGATTTTGCAACGACGGGCAGCATCGGTAAATCCCAATAAATTTTCTTTAAACAGTTTCAGATATCGAAGCCTGGTTTCGTTGGACAAAATCAAAATGTCCCGCATCTGTTTCTCTTCCCTGTCTAACTGAAAGCGAATTCTGAAATCTTTTTTGCCGATGATTATCGGATACAGCAGCGATTCAAACCCAACAAACGAAACCACCACATCATACGAGCCTGAACTTAAAGATGAGATTTCAAAATCGCCATCTTCATTTGTTGTGGTGCCTTTGGTTGTATTGTTGATGTAAACACTGGCACCTTTCAAAGGAGTCATGGTTTCTGCATCCAGTACCTTTCCTCTGATCACATAGGTTTGTGCAAATAGATTACAAGGCACTAAAAATAAAAGAAGTATTAACAGACGGATAAAATTCATAAATGCGATATAGATCAATGAGCCTGATCGGTATGAAACGTATTGCCGCACTGCGGACATTTAATGGTTTTCTTTTCCTTTGCTCTTTGAATTTCTTCTAAAAAACCGGCAGTGATAATACCTGCAGGTAATGCAAAAATAGCCACTCCACAAAGCATCAGCACGGCGGTCATTATTTTACCAATCAGCGTAATGGGAACCATATCACCATACCCTACTGATGTTAATGTAACAAAGGCCCACCATAAAGTAGCGGGTATGCTGGAGAAAACGGTTGGTTGTGCAAGATGCTCAGCAAAATACATGATGGAGGAAGCAATGATCACCAGAAAAAGAATCAACACAACACTCAGCTTTAATTCACTGGCTCTTTTTACAAACACATTCCGGATCATTTTTGCCGATTTCATATAAGCCGTAAGCCGAAACAAACGAAGAAAACGCAGTAACCGCAAAATACGCAACACCCGCAGATCAAGACCCACCACCACATGTACATAAAACGGAAGAATAGCCAGCAGATCAATCAATCCTTCAACGGAAAAAATATAACGAATGCGTCCGTAAACTGAATGCTGATAACGGGGATCATGATCGCAACTCCACACCCGTAATACGTATTCAACTGTAAATATGATGACAGAAGTTAAATCGAAGTAGTGAAAAAAATCAATGTACCTCTCGTGCAATGGCTGTACTGTTTCAAGAATAACCACAATCACATTCAACAGAATAAGCAGGATGATAAACCCATTGACTATTTTATCCCATTTGGTTTCTCCCAACTCAGGATGCAGAAGAATGTGCACTTTCTTTCTGGTAGCATGATACATAGACCGGCAGTTTTGACAATTTTAAAGTTAGGGATAAAAATCTCTTACTCCCACCTTCTATTCGTTTTCATTTGGGAATAAAAAAAAGGATGAAACAGTTCATCCTTTTTTTGAATTCTTTTTTAGAGCTCATTATTTCACTTATCAATTACACTCATCAGGTGATGTTTCCCTTTGAGCATGTGTTGTTTACTTTGTTCAATGGCATCCATTACCTGATCAAGAATTGTGTCAACTGGCGCATTGTAATCTATTTCCATAGGATCTTTGATGGTAACAGAGAGAATGCTCCCTCTCTTTTTAAACTTGAGACCCTTTTTATTAAATGCACGCCAGAATCCGTTGATGACAATGGGAACAACAATGGGTTGATTCTGCTTAATAATATAAGCTGTTCCTTTACGGCCGGGAGCAAATGGTTTTGTAGTCCCCTGCGGAAAAGTGATGACCCAGCTATCATCCAGAGCTCTTGCAATTTTTCTTGTATCGCCGGGATCAAGCCCACGCTGCACTTCTTTTCCTTCGGCTCTCCATGTACGCTTTACCGTGAGTGCCCCTGCTTTTGCAAACAAACGGGTAAGCCATGTATCCTTCATGGTTTCTGCTGCAGCAACAAAATATACTTTAGTAATGGGGTTCAGTAAATAATAAGGCACACCCAATCCTTTGTACTTACCCCATTTGGCAGCAAAGAAAATGTGTAAGAATGCAATTACATCAGCAAAATAAGTCTGGTGATTACTTACAAATAATACATTGCGTTTGGGAAGATCTTTTAATTTTTCTGCGCCATTTACTTCCAGCTTATTGATGAGTGCAATACCGGGATATGTAACTGCACCAACAACACCGTAAACAATACGACGCAATAAATTAAAATCTTTAATTCGTTCGAAGAAAGTTGACATGGTTAAAGTTGATTGACGCCCAAAAGGGGAGCTGCAAGATAACAATTTGGTAATATTGACAAACATTAATTTTCAATGAGATTATTGTCACCAATACATGAAATTTTCCCCATTATTTTTGCGGTATGCAGTACAAAGCAGTGATTTTTGACATGGACGGATTACTGATTGACAGTGAACCACTCTGGCAGGAAGCCGGCAAAGAAACCTTACTGGAATTTGGGGTAGAACTTACAGATGAACAGTACCATTCATCTACCGGTTTACGCACTGAAGAGTGGATTGAACACTGGTTTCATTTTTTTGGACTTCCCATGGAATATGCACCTGCAGCAACTGATACCATTCTTGAAAAAGCGATTGCAAAAATTGAAGACCGTGGCACTATTTTTCCCGGTGTTGCATCTGCATTTGATTTTTTCAGTACCCGAAATTTTAAAATGGGTATTGCCACTTCTTCTCCCCTCTCGTTGGTGGAGGTGGTATTGAAAAAACTAAACACCGGTATTACATTTGATGCGATTGCCTCAGCCGAAAAACTTCCCTACGGCAAACCACATCCGCAGGTATATCTTGATTGTGCAGCTGCATTAAATATCAATCCATCAAATTGTATTGCGTTTGAAGATTCATTTAACGGAATGATTGCAGCTAAAGCAGCAAAAATGAAATGTGTGGTTGTTCCTGCTGTTGCAGATTATGATCATGCAAAGTGGGGTGCTGCAGATTTAAAAATTAATTCGTTAGCTGCATTTCAACAACAGCATCTTCCTGCACTTTAAGCAAATTCAAGAATTTCTTCAAATGCAGGTACCGTAATCTGCCGGTCGGCCACATAGTTCATCAGTTCATTTGATGAGCAAAAAGAAACACCCACACCAACATGCTTAATCATACACAGGTCGTTTTCACTGTCTCCAACTGCAATGGCATTGTTGATGTTAATCTTGTAATGCTTCATGATATGCTGCACTGCATTTGTTTTACAAAGAGTATGCTTACAGACGGATGCTTCATTGTTAAAAAAGAAAGAAGGAATTTTTACTTCTCCTGTAGCAACACTTTTTGAAAACTCCAGTTCATTCGATAAAGAAAAGTCTGCTCCGATTTTTGTTTTGATATGATTAGTGACTACATCATAACTGTCGCTGATGATACCTACTACATATCCTCGTTTTTTTAACTCGCTAACTACATAGATCACATCTTCAACCAATGGAATGCTATCTGCTACTGCCAGAATTTGCGACAGATCAAGTCCCTTTAACATGCGGGCAATATTTTTTGTTACAATCACTGTATCTTTTTCGCTGGCACGGATTGAATACAATTCTTTTTCAAAACCATAAATTCTGGAGCATGTATCAATAAACCGGCCACGCAGAATAGTATTGTCCATATCAAAAATGGCCATCTTTTCCAATCCAATCAGGCTTTCACGTATGGCAAAATCCATCTGGTCTCTGATTTCGGAATAGGATTGCAATTCTTCCAGTGTAACATTAGGTTTGTTTTGCTGCATGGCTTTTTGAATAATTGCTCTCGATACCTCTTTACTCATTTTACCCAATGCCTGCCAAGGTTTACTTTTATTATCAATGTAACCAATATTTACTTCTGTTATTCTGGCTTTCTGCAGATACATGTCTATGAGTATACCAATATCAACTCCATAATCATCATAAAAATCTATTTTTTGAAAAAAGCTTTTCCTTCCTGCAATCATACCGCTTAACGGCTGTTCAAAATCTGATAAATCGGGGAACAGAATATTCAACAATGGTTTTGCAACAAGCTCTGTTACTCTGCCTGCATTACGCCCAAAAGTTGCTTTTACAAAATCATGGGTATTGTTGATGATGGGTGCAGTAAGATCACGAATGGTATAAGGAGGATAAGGATCAATATCACCATCAAGAAAAATTAAAATATCGTTGCTTGCGCAAAGCATCCCTTCTTTCATGGATGCACCTTTCCCCAGCTTGGTGCTGGTAATTACTTTTGCACCGGCAGCTGCAGCTTTTGTAACAGTTGCATCTAACGACTTATCATCTACCACCAGTACTTCGGTTACATGTTCATCTGCCAGTGCAAATTTTATCACATTTTCAATTGTTTCCGCCTCATTCAATACCGGAATAATGACTGTTACCATACACATACATTTATTTGTTTGAAAAAGGAATTACTACAGTTAGTTTACAGGGAGTACAGGCAGAAAAAATCTGCAGGATAATAATCAAGATGAATGCAACTAAATAATGGTTGCCCCACCTATAAAAAATAATTATACTATCAAACCGAACAAAGATTTAAGAATATGGAGCAATAAAAAAAGGATATCAGTACGATATCCTTCGGCATTTATTTTTATTATCCCTTTTATTTAAACGCATTCAATCCTGTTACATCCATTCCTGTAATGAGCAAATGAATATCATGTGTTCCTTCATAAGTGATTACACTTTCAAGGTTCATCATGTGGCGCATGATCGGGTACTCACCTGTAATACCCATACCACCCAGCATCTGTCTTGCATCACGACAAATATTGGTTGCAATTTCGCAACTGTTGCGCTTAGCCATACTCACCTGTTGCGGTGTTACCCGTCCTTCATTCATCAACACACCCAATCGCCAGTTGAGTAATTGTGCTTTGGTAATTTCAGTAATCATCTCGGCAAGTTTTTTTTGCTGTAACTGAAATCCACCAATTGGACGATCGAACTGCATGCGTTGTTTACTGTAACGCAAAGCTGTATCATAACAATCCATAGCTGCGCCAATTACACCCCATGCAATTCCATAACGGGCCTTGGTTAAACATCCTAACGGACCTTTTAATCCCTGCACATTGGGTAATATATTTTCTTTAGGAACTTTTACATTATCAAATACCAATTCTCCGGTTGCACTTGCCCGTAAGCTCCACTTGCCATGTGTTGTTGGGGTAGAAAATCCTTCCATTCCTCTTTCCACCACTACACCTCTTACAATACCTGCTTCATCTTTTGCCCACACGACTGCAAGGTGTGCATACGGTGCATTACTGATCCACATTTTACTTCCGTTAAGGATCACATATTCACCGGCATCTTTAATATTGGTGAGCATGCTGCTGGGGTCACTACCATGATCAGGTTCAGTTAATCCGAAACAACCCAACCATTCGCCGCTTGCAAGCTTGGGCAAAAAACGCATCCGCTGTTCTTCATTACCGTAAGCATAAATAGGATACATCACCAATGAGCCCTGTACACTTGCCGTTGAACGCACACCGCTATCGCCACGCTCCAGTTCCTGCATCATTAAACCATAACTGATATAATCCAAACCACCGCCACCATACTCCTGCGGCACTGTTGGACCAAAGCATCCCAACTCTCCCATTTGTTTAACAATCTGCACAGGAAATTCTGCACGTTGAGCATAGTCTTCAATGATGGGAGAAATTTCTTTTTTTACATAAGCACGCACTGTATCACGAATGAGCTTTTGCTCTTCCGTTAACAAATCATCTGTTAAAAAATAATCGGGACTTTGAAAAAGGTCTTGTTTTACACTCATACTGGAAGCAATTTATTGTTATCGTCGTTTGTACTGCTATGTTACACCGGTTGTGTCACTCACTTCATCGTTCATTAATTCTACTGAACAACCCACCCCTTCAATCTTTACTTTGTGTAACATACTGCGGCCCCTCTGGGGAGGGGATATACTGCCCGCAAATGTACGAAGGCATCGGCAATAGAATTAAAAAGTTGTATTTTTCCTGCCAAATGAAACCGTAAACATGAAACGATTTGCATTTTTCTTTGTTTCCTTTTTCTTATTCATCAATGCAGCCTTTATGCAAACCAAGCCCCTTACCTATCTTGCCCTTGGCGATTCTTATACCATCGGTGAAAGCGTTCCATTAAACAAAAATTTTCCAAACCAAACAGTTGCTTTATTAAAGAAGGAAAACATTGCAATGGAAGAGCCTGCTATCATTGCCAAAACAGGCTGGACGACGGATGAATTACAGGAGCAGATCAGTCGAACACGTTTAGCTGTTCCATTTGATTTTGTAACGTTGCTGATTGGTGTAAACAATCAATATCGTGGTAGAAGTGCAGAAGAATATGCACAACAGTTTGAAGAGTTGTTACAACAAGCCATCAGTTTTGCAGGAGATATACCAACCCATGTAATTGTAATAAGCATTCCTGATTGGGGTGTTACTCCTTTTGCAGAAGACAGAGACCGGAATAAAATTGCAAAAGAGATTGATGCGTTTAATGAAATAAATGAAAAGATCGTTAAAAAATATAACGTGCATTACATCAACATCACGCCCTTTACAAGAGAAGCAACAACAGATAATAGCTTGGTTGCAAAAGATGGGTTGCATCCATCAGCAAAAGATTATGGAAGATGGGCGATGAAGGTGAAGGAAGTGATGTTAAAAGAAATCAAATAATAATTTTTCAACCGCCGCCAGAGTTTATAACTACTGACGGGATTTATGATAAATACGTTTTCATTTCAGCCCCGTACTGCTCTGCAATTTTTTTTGCTTTATACGCAAAATCTTCCCTGTCACTTGCATAAATTATTGCACGGCTTGCATTCACTAAAAGTCCGCACTGAGCGGTAGTCGAAGTGTCCTTTATCATCGCTTTCTCCGAAATATCTTTTAAACTTCCACCCTGTGCACCAACACCGGGCACCAATAAAAAATGATCAGGAATAATACTGCGGATATTCACAAACTCTTCGGCCTGTGTTGCACCAACCACAAACATGAGGTTATCTGGTGTGCCCCATGATGAAACAGTTCGTAATACACGTTCGTATAAAAATTCTGCACGCAGATGTTCTTCGCCGTTTTCACTGATGAGCTGTTTCATTTCAAAATCATTGGCTCCTTTGTTAGAAGTTAATCCCAATACAATGGCCCACTTGCCTTCATATTCTAAAAACGGACGTACACTGTCTTCACCCATATACGGCGCAACAGTGATGGCATCAAAACTCATCGTTTCAAAAAATGCTTTTGCATATTGTGCGGATGTATTACCAATATCGCCTCTTTTGGCATCCGCAATTTTAAAATGCGTTGAGGGAATATAATTAACTGTGCGTTCCATCACCTCCCAGCCTTTTACACCCATGGCTTCATAAAACGCCGTATTGATTTTATAACTTACACAATAATCCAGTGTAGCATCAATGATGTCTTTATTGAATTCAAACATCGCATCGGGATGCGATTGCAAATGTTTTGGAATTTTGATGAGGTCGGTATCTAAACCAACACATAAGTAGGTTTGTTTCTGATTGATTTGTTCAATGAGCTCAGATCTTTTCATAATTCTTTACTGTAAATTTCAAGGAGTCCGGTTTCTGGTGAAAGAAACAATTCTTCAATATCTTTTTTATGCTTCAAAATAATTTCAGCTAAATAGGCTGTGCTTTGATTACCTGTTTTCAGTAAGAGAACTTTAGGAGGAAAGCCGGACAGATTCATCAGATTCAAAAAATCTTCATCATTGGTTACAATGATCAGATTGCTTTCTTTTGCAAATTTCCAAATCAATTGATCAGATGCAGGTATCGGTAAACCTGTTTGTTCTACATGCAAACATTCAAATCCTTTTTCCTGTAAAATGCGAACGAGCCGCCACGACAGATTGGCATCAATGAGCAGCTTCATCAGGCAGCAATCATTTTAATCATGGATTCACGATTTGCTGCAAATGCCAATGCTGCCAGTATATGTTCTTCTTTCAAGGATGGAAAATCCTCCAGTATTTCCGGATGAGTTGTACCTCCGGCAAGAAGTTGAAGAATATCTGCTATCGCTATCCTCGTTCCTTTGATACATGGTTTACCAAAGCGTACTTCAGCATTAATTGAGATATAGTTTGAAAGCTCTTTCATTGTTTAAAATTACAAAATCAATTTGAGTTGATGTCCAAATTTCCACACTTCTTCAAATGTATTGTACAATGGAACCGGTGCCAGGCGGATCACCGAAGGCTCCCGCCAGTCAACATAGAAACCCTGCTTCATCAGTTCGTTGTATATTTCTTTTCCTCGCTCCAGCATATTCATACTTACCTGACAGCCATGTTCGTTTTCTTTTCGTGGAGTAATAAATTCAATAATGGGTTTTGTTTGTGATGCATTCACCTCATCGAGTATATACCACAGATAAGCGGTGAGCAATTTTCTTTTTGTGCTGATGTTTGTCCAGCCGGCTTCTTCCACTACCTGCAATGCAGCACGGTGACTGGCATACATCATCATGGCAGGCGTGCCCAACTGCCATCCTTCTGCACTCAGCATTGGTTTAAAGCCTTTGTCCATTTTAAAACGAGTTGCCTGATCATAGCCCCACCAACCTGCAAAGCGGATCATTTTTTCATCGTTATGATAACGATCATGTATATAAACTGCTGCTACTGCACCCGGACCCGAATTGAGATATTTATAACTGCACCAGCAGGCAAAATCAACATGCCAGTCGTGTAAGTTTAATTCAATATTACCTGCAGCATGTGCCAGATCGAAACCAACTTTTGCTCCGGCCTGTTGTGCAAGCTGGGTGATGGTTTGCATATCAAACACCTGCCCGCTGTAATAATTAATTCCGCCAAGTAATACCAATGCTAATTCATCTTTATGCTCTACGATCTTTTGCAACACATCTTCATTGCGGATGGTATGTTCTCCGGCTCTTGGTTTAATTTCAATGATTGCATCAGCCGGATCAAAACCATGATGCTTTACATGTGTTTCCATCATGTACTGATCACTGGGAAACGCTTTTGCTTCGCACAGAATTTTAAACCGCTTTCCCTGCGGACGATAAAAACTTACCAGCATCAAATGCAGATTCACCGAGAGATTATTCATTACGCTCAATTCATGTGGCAAACATCCAACGATCTTGCTCAGTGGCTGCGTAAGATGCTGATGATAATCCATCCAAGGTTCATCTGCATGAAAAAAAGATTCTACACCATGTGTTGCCCAATCGTTCATAATCGTTTGTACAAAATCATTGGTACGTTTGGGTTGAAGCCCTAATGAATTACCAAGAAAATAAACTTTCTCTTTTCCGTTTTCTGTTGGAATAATAAACTGCTGACGAAACTCTTTTAACGGATCCTGTGCATCGAGTTGCTGCGCAAAGGCAAGACTGTTTTGAAACTGCATCATACTATTTTGGTTCTTGGTCCTTGAATGACCATTGTTTTTAATTACTTATTCCGTCCGACGAGGGCGTCTGACTGATGTTGCAAGGTCGGACGTCCCCGTCAGACCGATTATTTTTTTCTTTCATTTACTCCGTCCGACGAGGGCGTCTGACTGATGTTGCAAGGTCGGACGTCCTCGTCAGACCGATTATTTTTATTTACTCTCTCGTTTACTCCGTCCGACGAGGGCGCCTGACGTGGATTTATTCATTAAACAAGTTAGGATAATCGGTGATGATTCCATCAACTCCCATCTTCTTCAGCCGTTCAATTTCTTCTTTTGTATTTACCGTCCATGGAATGAGTTTCATTTTTTTTGAACGACAGTAAGAAATAACTGCTTCGTTTACCAATGAAAAGTGCGGACTGTAAATAGATGGGGTAAAGCCAAGTGCTGTGATTTGCTTTTCTATGCTACGCTTGTCATTGTCTTCAATGAGCATGGCTGTTTTAATATGCGGATAGTGTTGGTGCAGGTATTGTAAGGTTCTGAAATCAAATGATTGAATGATGACCCAATCTTCCAGTTTTTTTTCTTTGATCACTGCCATCAGCAATTCAACAAACTCATCCGGTTTTGGATGATACAAATTATCGCCAATCGGCAAACATTTTGTTTCAATATTGAAGTAAGGATGAGGCCGTTTACTTGTGATCATGAACTGAGCAACGCTGTCAAACAGCTCTTTCAGTAAAGGTTTATATGCAGCCATTTTTTGCTGTTGCGGGAAACGTGGATTCACTTTCATTCCCACATCATACTTTCGAACATCGGCATAATTCATTTGATAAATGTTCAATCCTTTTTCTTCTGCAAGAGTTACATACTCACCGTTTGGCTTGGTTGTGATATCATGATTAAAGAACGGCTCATGCGATACAACAACCTGTTTATCTTTTGTAATCACTACATCGAGCTCCAATGTTGTTACTCCCAATGCTAATGCATGCAACATAGCCGGAATGGTATTCTCCGGCATTAAGCCACGGCAGCCACGATGGCCTTGTTTATCGAAAGAGGTTTGCATATTTAAAGTATCATACGCATAATCCAAAGGATTCAAGCAAATCGTTCCTGTTGGTTTATTTGATCTGTAAAATGAAAAGAAAAAAATCAGGAAAAAGAAAAGTAAATTTTTCATTTCTGGAAATTACAACTGATCATAAATATCTTTTCTGTGTCCGATTTCTCTAACATCAACCAACAGGATCACCTCTTCAATGGCATAAATAATCCTGTAATCGCCAAAACGGATACGCCATAAGTTTTTGTATCCTTTTAATTTTTTACAACCTGTTGGACGGGGATTGTTTTGAAGCGATTCTAATAACGTTACAATTGACTTTGTAATAGAATTTGGCAAACGGGCAAGACTTTTTTCAGCTGACCTTGTTAAAACAACTGAATATTTTTTCATTTCAGTTTACCTTTCTTTTTGAGATTGCTGATAACTTTAGAAAGCGGCACCCTTTCCTCATCTCTTTTTGATTCTGCAATAATTCCATCCAGCAGATCTTCCATTTCTTCATCATACTTTTCAAGTACTTTCAGTTCAATTTGAACTGCTATCTTATTATTTTTTTCGTCTGTTACATATTTCACACCTTTCATAATATCTGTTTAATGGATAAATTTACTTTTTTTCTTCCGTATTTAATTGCCCAAACACTTTATCTCTTCTCTCTTCCATTTTTCTTGCCACTTCCGCAGCTTCTCCACCCACTGCTTTTAATTTTTCTGCAATGTGATGATAACTTTCTTCATCACGGTTCTGGCTCAGTTTAAATACATGCTCCACCGAACTCACTTCTATTTCAAAAGCAACAATCGCTTTCATTAAACTGCTGCGGTAGTCATGCGGAAGGTTATCAAACACGGTTGCAGATTGCTGATCATTGTTTTCGTAATGCAGCGAAAGTTTACGCAATGCATCTTCCAATCCCTTTTCATCTAAAAAAGAAAGCGTTCCTCTTGCATGTACACTCATGTAGTTCCATGTACTTGCCTGATGCGGATCGTTGTACCAGGTGGCACTTACATAAGTATGCGGACCGGTAAACACAACCAATACATTTGGATTTTTTTCAAACGCATTATGGTGATCCTGTTTCCGCATCATATGCCCCAGCAGAATCATCTTCCCCTCTCTCTCTTCAAACAATAAAGGAATTTGTGTTGCTGCAGAACGGCCATCAGCATTACCAATCAACATCGCAAACGGATGCTGTTTCATAAATTCAATAACAACCTGCGGATCGGGTTCTTTAAAATGAGGGAGACTGTACATAGTTCAAAGGTAGGCTAAGAGAGTAAGAGAAAAATAAGAGTTGGCACACGGAGGCACAGAGGGCACAGACAAGCGCTGCCGTGGTCGGTGTCTTCACCGAACACAAACAGAGCTACTTAAAAATGAAAGCCGGGGAGACGGTAAGGCGGAGAGAAAATTGTAGTTGAATTCTTCCTGTCTCATCGTCTTACCGGCATCATACAACCGCCGTGGTCGGTGTCTTCACCGAACACAAACAGAGCTACTTAAAAATGAAAGCCGGGAAGACGGTAAGGCGGAGAGAAAATTGTAGTTGAATTCTTCCCGTCTCATCGTCTTACCGGCATCAATACTCAAAATGAGTTGATTTATTTTTTACATAGTAACAGGATCACTTACCCTTAAACAACACATTGATCACAGCAAGAATAATCACTGCACCCAGTGCACCTGTAAGTATTGCACCAATCCATCCTGTGCCGAAACTGATACCGAATTTACCCAGCAGCCAGTAGCCAACAAAACTTCCAAGTATACCAACAACGATGTTGCCTAATAAACCAAGTCCGCCTCCTTTAAATATCTGTGCACCCAGCCAACCGGCAATAGCTCCAATTAAAAGTGTTGCAATGATTTCCATGATTCGTTTTTTAGTGAGTAATGAAAACTGAATCTACCCTTTTGTAAACGAAAACGGGTATCTTCTTTTCAAAACAGCAAAAAAATAATTGCTGCAATCCTCACCGTACATAAACTATACCACAGTAGTCAATAGCTCCGTTACAGGCATTCCTGCATTACGGATGGCAATGCTTCTTACAGTAGCATCGGTAAAATCTTCAAATGCTTTTTTGGTAATGAGATCATCGCCTGCCATGACAGGTGTACCTGCATCACCCCCTTCACGAATGCTTTGAACCAATGGAATCTGACCAAGAAAATTCAGTTCAAATTCATCGGCCAAACGTTTGCCGCCATCTTTTCCAAAAATGTAATATTTATTATCTGGTAATTCTGCCGGAGTAAAGTATGCCATGTTCTCCACCAGTCCGATAATGGGTACTTTAATTTGTGTTTGTCCAAACATCGCCACTGCTTTCTTTGCATCGGCAAGTGCAATATCCTGCGGAGTAGTTACCACAACAGCACCTGTAACAGGAACTGTTTGTACCAATGTTAAATGAATATCGCCTGTGCCCGGTGGCATATCAATCACTAAATAATCCAGTTCTTCCCACAACACATCGGTTACAAATTGTTTAATGGCACTGCTCGCCATAGGGCCACGCCAAACAATAGCATCTTTTTCATTTACCAGTAAACCAATGCTCATGAATTTGATCCCGAATTTTTCCATGGGAACAATCATGCCTTTACCATTCACTTCAGTCATCTTTGGTCGTTCACCTCTAACACCAAACATCATGGGTACACTTGGTCCGTAAATATCAGCATCCATCAAACCAACTTTTGCACCATTCCTTGCTAATGCAATGGCAAGGTTTGCACTCACTGTGCTCTTACCTACTCCACCTTTTCCACTTACTACTGCAATAATATTTTTTACATTGGGCAGAACCGATTTAGGATCTTTCCGGTTGCTGCTTGTATTGGATGTAAAGTTTACCTGCACATTGGCTTCTTTATTTACCAGCAGATGAATAGCATTCTTTGATGCATTGCCCATGAGATCTTTCATAGGACAGGCTGGTGTGGTTAACACAATGGTGAAACTCACATTGTTTCCATCAATTACCAGATCCTGTATCATATTCAACGTAACGAGGTCTTTACCGAGATCGGGCTCCTGTACATTACTCAATGCCTGCAACACTTGTTCCTTTGTCATATTCGTATTATTTGTTAAAAAAAGAAATCAGGGAACAAAATTAACCATTGAAAGGTTTCATTTCATGAGGCAAATCATGTTTTCCACTTATTTTTGAAGCAGATGAAGAAATTTTTACTCCTCAGTCTTATTTGTTGCCTGCTGGCCCCCGTTGTTGTGAAAGCACAATTTGAATCGGTGAAGGATTCCATTGTACAATTGTATGGTGTGGTGATGACGGCCGACAGTCTTCGTGGGCTCCCATCCGTTACAGTGAAACTCCGCAACCAGAACCGTGGTACGTTTACAAATGAACAAGGTGTGTTTAGTATTGTGGTGATGAAGGGCGACATCATTGATTTTACCAGTATTGGTTTTAAACCAAAAGCAGTAACCATTCCTGCAAATATGGAAGGCAATTCGTTCAGCATTATTCAGCTTATGGTGGTTGATACGGTTTATTTACCGGCAACAATTATTAAAGCCAGACCAAGAAGAGAACAGTTTGAACGGGAGTTTGTGAATGCAGATGTACCATCCGATAAAATTGAAATTGCACGACAAAATACCAGAACGGCCCAATCAAGAATACTGCAGCAATCATTACCAAGAGATGGCGGCGAAAATTCAAGAAACATTCAACGGCAGTATGCACAATCACAATACTACAACGGGCAGTACCGTCCGCAGAATATCTTTAACCCTGTAGCATGGAACGAATTTATACAGGCGTGGAAGAGAGGAGACTTTAAGAAGAAATAGGAACTGGGAAGTTGAAAACCGAAAGTAGCCCCTACTTCCTTTTCAATTTTGCTGTTTTGCCGGATGCAGTTAAGATGGCCGTTATTTCTGTTGCTTCTTTATGCAAATCAGCTAATCTTTTTGCAGGAAAGACCTCAACTTCGTGCATCAGCTCAATCCAATAACAGGTTTCATCAGCCTCTTCTTCAGCAATAGTAAGTTTCGAGATAAAATCAGCTGTGCTTCTTCCTCTTAATGATGATCTGTAATTTGCTCCTACCGATGTAGCCGAACGAACAACCTGCCTTACAAGAATATCTTCAATCTTTCCTGAAGGAACTTCTTTACACATTTTAATGACTCTCACTGCAAATGCTTTAGTGCGGTCTTTTAATTATTGACTCATAATTTTTTATTTTGGTGAATACTTTCGACTTTCGCTGAACGATTGCATGGTTGTGACGAACTTTCGATTTTCCACTTCCAATTTTCGATTTCATAAAATACTAAACATCTTTCAAAATGAAGAATATTGCCGTAGTAGGTGCAGGTACCATGGGAAATGGTATTGCACATGTATTTGCTCAAACAGGTTTTCATGTTACATTGATTGATGTAAATCCATCTCAATTAGAAAAAGCGGTGGCAACCATTGCAAAAAATCTCGACCGGCAGGTAAGTAAGGGTACACTTACAGAAGAACAAAAACAAGCTGCGCTTAAAAACATCAAAGCGGTACCCGATTTAATTGAAGGTGTAAAAGATGCTGAACTTGTTGTTGAAGCTGCTACAGAAAATACAGAACTGAAACTGAAGATCTTTAAAGAAATTGATAAGTATGCTCCTGTCGGTTGCATATTGGCCAGCAATACTTCTTCTATTTCTATTACAAAGATTGCTGCTGCTACAAGCAGACCGCAATCGGTGATAGGAATGCACTTTATGAATCCTGTGCCTGTGATGAAACTGGTAGAGATCATTAATGGATATGAAACAAAAAAAGAAATTACTGCAACCATTGTTGAGTTAAGTACGCAGCTTGGAAAAATTCCCTGCGTGGTGAATGATTACCCCGGCTTTGTTGCCAACCGTATTTTAATGCCTATGATCAACGAAGCAATTTACAGTTTGTACGAAGGCGTTGCAGGTGTGGAAGAAATTGATACGGTGATGAAACTGGGCATGGCCCACCCGATGGGGCCATTACAGTTAGCTGATTTTATTGGTCTGGATGTGTGCCATTCTATTTTAAAAGTTTTGCAGGATGGTTTTGGCAATCCGAAATATGCACCTTGTCCATTGCTGGTGAATATGGTTACTGCAGGAAAGCTGGGTGTGAAAACCGGTGAAGGTTTTTATACTTATGCTGCGGGGAGTAAAGAGTTGGTGCCTGCACGAAGGAAATAAAGCGAAAGTGAATGAGCGTTTTAGAATAAAACATCACTTCATTATTGATATAGTAACCAAATGACTCAGGGGATTTGATTGTACTGATAACAGGCTGTCTACCGCCAAGCAGGAGTAAAATGCATAATACTAAACCATTGGTTATCAGATTAGCTCTTTTTATTGTATAATAACATAAGTTGCGTGTTGGATGCTATTATAGAAAACTACAAAACATTTAAATGGAATTAATTAGACCGGCAGAAATATCAGGCAAGATTATGACGCTTATTGAAAGTGCAAAAGAGAAAGTTATTATTGTCTCACCTTATAATAGAATTGATTCTTGGACAAAACTTACCAATCGAATAAAAGAAGCAAAAAATAAAGGCGTTAAGTTTGAGTGGTTCATTAGAAAAAATGTTGATGGCAATTATCGTGAAGTTGCAGATATTGGAATTACCCCTATTGAGATCGAGAATTTGCATTGCAAAATATATCTTAATGAGAAAACTGCAATTGTTACTTCAATGAATTTACATTATTACTCTGATACAAACTCAATTGATATAGGCTATTGCACAACTAATGAAAATGAGTATTTAGAAATAGTTGATTTCGTTAACCTATTTGTTAAACGAAACAACAACCAAACTAAAGTTGGTTTAGACAATCCTATCAGTGAAATAAAACAAAAGAAATATCACTTGTTGCTGACTAACTTCTTAAAGAAAAATGAGTTCTTAGCTTTATGCAAATTATCAAATGACACATCAAAGTATGGCGAAAAGATAACAGTTGAAAACTTTAAGCAAAACTATCAACTAATTTTTGAACCAAGGTTTGGTTATTATAGAGTTGACTTAAGAATTTGTTATGACTACCAAAAAAAAGTTGGAGTATACGAGAAATTAAAAACACAAAGCGAATTCTTAGAAAACAAGATCGGACACAGTATTGACTTTGGCAATCAAATGAAGAGACTTAAAATTGATATAACTGAAAATATCGAAGAGAGAACCAGTGAATGGACTGAAAAGCATTTTTTACAACATCAAGTCTTATTTTCTAAAATCATTTCTGTTTTTAATTCAGTTTTAGAGTAAAAGCAGCCAACATTATGTTCGGCTAGTCTTGGGCTTGACGAATAAAGCCCAGCTATAGTTCTTAATATTTAACTTTATCAAAAAGCCAGGCAGCAGTTCCAGGCGCACGAAAATAAAATACCACACCATCAGCAATACCTGTTCGTTTGTGGCAACCTTAAATCCCTACGATAGAACAAAACCAAACTATGGAATATTTATCTACGACAAGTCTTGCTTATGAGCTTGGCATCCCAACAAATGAACTTTTCAGCAAACTCAAATCACTTGGTTGGATAGATCGCAAAAATGATAAATGGATTTTGACTTTTTCGCCTTTGTTGGTCTTCATGAAAAAAGCACGCCGTCGTCTGGTCTCCCGACCAACGACTTAAAAGCACATTCCAATTTAATTTTGGATAAATGATCAATCACAACTGCGATTTTGTTACTAATTTTAAATTTATTGCTGGTCTATTCACCAATAGAGATAGTGGCAAAACAACAAACTAACATGAAAAAACAAATACTGAGTGTTGTGCTTTCGATGCTTTCTGCATGTTCACTTTTTGCCCAGTATGTTCTTGAAACCCCTGATGGGAAAAAAGTAAAACTAAACCCTGATGGCAGCTGGCAATTTATAACAAAAAAAGGTGCACTGGTTGAAAAAACATCTGTCCCAAAAACAAGTACTGCGGTATATAAAAGTAAGTTTAAAAAATTCGCATTATACTACGACCCTTCTCAATGGGTTTATGATACAACAAAAAAAAGCAATGAGCTGGATTGGGATGTAACATTTCATTCAAAAGATTTTGCCATCACCGGGTACTTTATGGAATCGAGACTTTCAATGCCTCTAGAAAGTATTGAAGAAACCCTGAGAGCTGAATGGCAGCAAGTTGGTGAAATAAAGTCCATTAAGTTTTTTACCGATACTATCAATAACTTAGAACTCAACGGTTTTGATATGTCCCTTTCTTACAGTGGAGTGAATTATGAATACAGAGGTTATATTTATTCAACATTAAGAGGTTCCTTTCAAATTATTGCAGGTACGCAGAAAGAAGTTTTTGATGAAGACAAAGACAAGATCTATGCACTTTTTAAAGGACTTATGAAATTGTAATGGACTTAATCAGCAAGTTATGAAATCACTAAAAAAATCTAACATGAAGAATATACTTTTTACCCTCTTTAAAATATTAATCGCATTTGTATTAGTTGGAAAATTTTTAAACTGGTTTTTAGATTTCAACGACCGGACCAACCAGATGCTGAACAGCACCATGTTCACTTTAATAGGCATTACCTACATCGTGATGGGAAATACATGGCAGCATCCGTTCAAAAAAATGACCATCATCACCTGCGGAGTATATTTAATTGGGATGAATTTCTTCAACAAACATACTGCACTGGATATCATTGGCATCATCTGTATTCTCGTGCCCATGCTCATTGCACGTTTTTACAAAGAAGATAGAACAACAGCGGAGACTTTACAGAACTGATTGTTTACACTGACATCATTTACTTCACCGCCACTTCTTTGTGTCCTTTGCGAAAA
Source organism: Chitinophagaceae bacterium (assembly GCA_019752045.1). Taxonomy (GTDB): domain Bacteria; phylum Bacteroidota; class Bacteroidia; order Chitinophagales; family Chitinophagaceae; genus Lacibacter. The sequence goes on from JAIEMP010000013.1 coordinate 51,160, forward strand.
CCTCCGTGTCCTTTGTGCTACATAAAACACAAATCCGGTTACACAAAGAACACAAAGGATACACAAAGTGCACAACTCTATACCTTGTTGCTTTGCGACTAACAATAGTTGCCTCATCGCAACCTTTCCCACAACTGCCTTCCCTCCTTTCACTTAACTTCGGAAATCAATTCACTCATTCATGATACAATATCGTTTTTCAATTGCACTTAGTTTATTGCTCACCGGTATACTTGTGCTTAACTCAGCACACAAAAAAGAAACTAAAGAGAAATGGGTTTCGTTGTTTAACGGTAAAGATCTCAACGATTGGGTTGCAAAAATGCATCATCACGAAACGGGTGTCAACTTTGGCAATGCTTTTCGTGCAGAAGAAAATATGATCAAAGTGCGGTACGATCAGTATGGCGATTTCAAGGAACAGTTTGGCCATCTCTACTATAAAAAACCTTTCTCTTTTTACCATTTAAAACTGGAATACCGTTTTGTGGGCGAATGGTTTAAAACGGCACCATCTTATACGTTGCGGAACAGCGGTGTGATGTTTCATTCGCAAAACCCGTATACGATGCCGAAAGAACAGGATTGGCCCATCTCTGTTGAATTTCAATTTCTCGGTGGCTTGAGCGATGGCAAACAAAGATCAACAGGTAATATGTGTTCGCCCGGTACAGAGATTGTGTACAATGGAAAAATTTATGATGGGCATTGTCTCAACTCCACATCCAAAACCTATGACGGTGAGCAATGGGTAAGTGCTGAACTGATTGTGTTGGGCGATTCAATTGTAAAACATATCATCAATGGCGATACAGTATTGCAATACAGCAAACCACAGATTGGTGGCGGTGTAGTGAACCGATTTGATCCCAAAATGAAACAGGATGGCAAATTGCTGAACAGTGGATTTATTGCATTGCAAAGCGAAGGTCAGCCGGTAGATTTCAGGAATATACAGATCATGGATCTTACACACAGGTATAAAAAGAAATAACCCATTCTTTTATTGAGCAGCTCCAGTTATTTTAACTAATTGATCACATCAACCGTTTGCAGATTTTCAGCTGAGTAAGTTTTCCCGTTCTTACTTATATTCACAAACTGCTCAAACCAAACGATTGCCACATGCAAAAAAACAAACTGCTGATCTGGTCACTAACGGTTGCGTTAAGTGGCTTTTTATTCGGACTGGATGTTGCTGTTATTTCCGGTGCTGAACAAAAAATTCAGGAACTCTGGAGTTTATCAGATGCAATGCATGGCTTTGCTATTGCTTCGGCTCTGTATGGAACAGTTGTGGGCGCCATCTTTGGTGGTATGATTGCCGATAAGCTGGGAAGAAAACGTACACTATTCTGGATTGGTTTGTTTTTTCTTGTATCATCACTTGGTTCTGCGCTGGCGCAGGACGTTTACATTTTTATTCTTTTCCGTATCATGGGAGGGTTCAGTATCGGTGCTTCATCGGTTGCATCGCCTTTATACATTTCAGAAATAGCACCGCCAAAGAAGCGGGGTTTTCTGGTTGCCTTGTTTCAGTTCAATATAGTATTTGGTATTTTAACAGCGTATGTATCCAATTATTTTTTTCAAACAGGAGCAGAGAACGACTGGCGCTGGATGCTGGGAGTTGTAGCCATCCCCTCTCTCCTCTTTACATTGCTCACTTTATTTATTTCTGAAAGTCCACGTTGGTTGGTACTTCACAAAAATGATCCAACAAAAGCAAAAGAAGTATTGAATGAGATTGATGCTGAAGTTGCCGAAACAACATTACAGGCCATCATTCAATCGAAACATACAACAGGCAAGCAAAAAAGCACACCGTTATTTTCAAAACAATATCGCTGGCCGGTATTGCTTGCATTTTTACTGGCCTTCTTTAATCAAACATCAGGCATTAATGCCATTATTTATTATGCACCAAGAGTATTTGAAATGAGCGGGCTCGGAAAATCAGCCGCTTTACTTTCTTCAACAGGAATTGGTGTGGTGAATCTTGTTTTTACCATGATCGGCTTGTCATTGATTGACCGGTTTGGAAGAAAGTTATTAATGTATATTGGTTCCATTGGTTATATCGTTTCTCTTTCTTTGATTGCTTATGCATTCTTCAGCAATCAGTTTGCAGGCATGACGATTTTTGTATTCCTGTTTATTGCATCGCATGCAGTTGGACAAGGCGCTGTGATCTGGGTGTTTATTTCAGAAATTTTTCCGAACGAAGTACGTGCAAACGGCCAGGCCTTTGGTTGTTTTACGCACTGGATCTTTGCTGCAATTATAGCCAACATTTTTCCCATTGTTGCGGGAGCATTTGGAGGTGGCCCCATCTTTTTATTTTTTGCACTGATGATGATTTTACAACTGCTTTATGTAAAGTTGATGATGCCTGAAACAAAAGGCGTTTCACTGGAAGATATGGAGACAAGGGTTATTCATTGATAAACGGCAATTTGCAGTTCTGTAAAAAAGAACATCTTTGCACAAACCGGAAACAACCGTTTATGCCGCAAAAGTTTTTATTTGTTGTATGCTTATTCTTTGCTGTTTATACAAATGCACAGGTAAAAACCGTTACCCTATCAGGTTTGCTGAAAAGCAAAACAACCAAACAGCCCATCGCCTTTGCAACTATTCAACTAAAATCAGAGAAAGACAGCAGCTTTGTTACCGGCACTATCAGTAATGAAGAAGGTCGTTTTTCTTTCAGCAACCTGGCAAGTGGCAACTATATTCTGCAAGCTACATTGGTTGGCTACAAACTGCATCAACAGGTTATTCTAATCGGCAGGCTGAGTTCTTTTCTTGATCTTGCAACAATTGAACTGGAAGAAGATGCACAGCAATTAACAGATGTTGTTGTAACAGCAAAGCAAGAAACAGTTGCTGAAAAGATGGATAAAAAAACATTTTCCATTACAGATAATATTACTCAAACAGGTGGCTCGGTTTTACAGGCCATGAAAAATTTACCCGGCATTACGGTTGATGCAAACGGCAAGCTTCAGTTAAGAGGTAACAACAGGGTAACCATTCTCATTGATGGAAAACAAACTGCTATGACGGGCTTTGGCAATCAGGCTGCGCTGGATAATATTCCTGCATCAGCAATTGAACGTATCGAGATCATCAACAACCCTTCTTCAAGATATGATGCCAATGGAAATGCAGGCATCATCAATATCATTTATAAAAAAACAAAACAAGATGGGTTTAATGGCAAGCTCAGTCTTACAACGGGTCTTGGTGCATTGTGGGAGAAGAGAGAAAACCTGCCAACCATCCGGCCCCAATACAAAGCAACACCAAAAATCAATCCTTCGCTTTCGCTCAACTACCGAAAGAATAAAGTGAATTTATTTTTACAGGCCGACTACATGTATAACAAAACCCTGAACAGGAATGAATTTGCTGAACGTTATTATTCCAATGGTGATACCATCCGCCAACAGGTAAAACGAAACAGGTTAACAACAGTGGCAACAGGAAAAACGGGTATTGACTGGAACATCAACAGCAACAACTCCATTACAGTATCCGCTTTGTTCAGCAGTGAACATGTAACAGATGATGGTGACATCCCTTACTACAATTTTAAATTATCTGAACGCAAACGGCTCTGGCAATTTTTTGAAGATGAGTTTAATACAGCTGCAACTGCTACTGTTCAATATCAACATAAATTTAAACAGGCTGGTCATTTACTCAATATGAGTTACAACTATACGTTTCACCGTGAAGATGAAAAGTATTTTCTCATCAATCAAATGCCCACCTATACAGGAAAGGATACGTTTATGCTTTTGGCAGATGAACATGTAAGTGATGTTACTGTTGATTATATTAAACCATTAAAGAGCGGGAAATTAGAAACGGGAGCAAAATTCCGTTGGAGGAATATCCCCACTAATATGCGTTTCTTTCCCGGCATCAATTCGCCATTGGATGTAAATGCAGGAGGATGGGCACGCTACAATGAAGTGATACCCGCTATCTACAGCAACTATATTTATGAAGCAAAAAAGATTGAACTGGAAGCAGGTGTTCGCTTAGAAAATGTGAATTTAACGTACACCGTTAACCCCGATCATAACACGTACAAAAGTGATGGCTATAATTATGTGCAACTATTTCCGAGTGTACGATTCACATATATCATCAGTGAACATAATCGTTTGTCTGTATTTTATAATCGCCGTGTTGACAGACCTGATGAAGGCGACATCCGGATTTTTCCAAAATACGATGAACCCGAAGTTTTAAAAGTGGGCAACCCCGGATTGAAACCGCAGTTTACACAAACGATGGAGCTTGGTTATAAATCAAGCTGGGCCAAAGGATTTTTTTACAGTGCATTGTATCATCGTATCAGCAATGGCAACATCACAAGGATCGGCACAACAGTTCCCGGAAGTACAATTATCTACAATGTGTTTCAAAATGCAAAAGAAGCATACAATACAGGTGTTGAGCTCATCGCCAATCAGAAACTGAACAGGTTCATCTCTTTCAACATCAATGTAAATGCTTACCAGAATATCATTGCTGCATTTACTGTTGAAAATAAATATCCTGTTTCAACAACCTACAGTGCTCAAAGAGAAAAAGCTTATTCAGGAAGTGTAAAGCTGAATACGATGTTTGCATTAAAAGCAAATACTGAAATTCAGATTGCTGCTGTTTATCTCGCTCCTGATATTATTCCACAAGGAAAAATTGCTGAACGTTTTTCAGTTGACTTTGGAGTAAAGAAATCCATCCAAAAAAATAAAGGAGAATTATTTTTTAATGCAACTGATTTGTTTAACACACTCCGTATCAGCAGACAAATCAATGGTACATCATTTAGAGTTGTTAGTACAGACTATTATGAAACACAGGTGTACAGGCTGGGCTACAGTTATAAGTTTTGATCTGCTGCGGAAAATGCTGTGCAGTAAAGAGAATCCGCTGCTGCTTATCTGTGTTATCATCATCAACAATAAAAAAAATCACCCGTAGTACTACGTGTATCCCTTTTTTTATTCACATTTTCTAAAAGACTGCTCACAAAATAAAAAAATTCAACAATAAGAATTTATTTTGCATCGTTACTACGTTACTCTATTCCCCCAACATCTGCTGCTTGTAAGACTGTGTACATGAACCCAACTGTTCAACTGTAATTGATATGCTATGAAGAATTTTATGACGGCTCTGATTATGTTATCAGGAATATTAAATTCCTGCTCAACCAACTCTACAGGCAAAACTGCAGCCGCAGCACCGAAAGAGAAACCAGTGTATACCAATCCTTCCACCAGCAACAAAACGGGGCCACGTGCCATGCAAAAATATTACCGCAGCACAAACACCGCTGTTGGTGCCACCCGGATTGTGATTGACAAATCAGATTTTGAATTGCGTGTATATGACAGCGAAGGTTTGCTGGCAGCTTATCCGGTAGTATTTGGATTAAAACCGCTGGAAGATAAATTTATGCAGGGCGACAGAAAAACTCCCGAAGGATCGTTCAAAGTTGTTTATTCAAAACAGCATCAACTCTGGAAACGGATGCTGATGCTTAACTATCCAACTTCAGAAAGTGCTGTAAAATTTAAGGTAAGAAAGAGTAATGGATTAATTCCTGCAACAGCCACCATTGGTAATGGCATTGGTATTCATGGAGTAGAACCGGGGAATGATTATTTTATTGATCGCTTTTACAACTGGACCAACGGATGCATTTCACTGAAGAATCATCATATTGAAGATTTGGCGAGATATGTAAAAGCAGGAACGCCTGTATCTATTCAGAAATAAAGAATTGCTTAATTGATATTGCACAAATCAATGCTGTCAATTGATTTTGTGCTGAGGATTACTTTATTGATCATACCCTTCATGTTGTAGTAAACAATCATGATACCAAATGCCATTTGATAAGCTTCCCAGTTGGCATCTTTTAATTTGGGATTTCCAAAACGTACAAACAGATCATCCCGTTTTGCACCCATCACCGGAACAGTAAAGTTTCCTTTAAATGCATCGGTGATCACTACATAATCCCGCTGCACATAAAAGCAGATACCTTTATCATCATAATAAACTCCACCGCCGCAGCCTGATTCGTTGCCTTCTTTATCGGCCGAAGTAAAACAAGGCAATTTTGCTTTGATCTGTTCCGGATCTGCATTGGGTTTGGCTTCGTTGATCCAGCCTTTGTATACATCAACAGTAATAACGCCGCAATCTGGTTTTGTTTTTAATTGTGCTGATGCAGAAAAGAATACAGAGAAAATCAGGAGCAGCGTAAATGTGTATTTCATTTGTTCATTTGTTGTAATACTACAAATTTCTTTTTAAACTTTCAATTGAACAAATGAAGCTTCTACCGGTAAGTGTTAATTTGTACTGCACAGATCAATATCATCGGTTGTTTTTGTACTAATGATGATTTTATTAATGGTTCCTTTTGCACCGTAGTACACAATCATGATACCATAGGCCATTTGATAAGCCTCCCAGTTTGCATCTTTCATTTTGGGGTTACCGAATGTATTGAACAATCCTCCCCGCTTTACACCAAGCACAGGGGAAGTAAACTTTCCTTTAAACTTATCTGTAATAACCATGTAGTCACGTTGGGTATAAAAGCGAAGACCTTTATCATCATAGTAAACACCACCTCCGCAGTTAGCTGTTGCTCCTTCTTTTTCAAACGAAGTAAAACAGGGCAGTTTTGCTTTGATCTGTTCCGGATCAATGTTGGGCTTTGCTTCATTGATCCAGCCCTTATACACATCAACGGTTAAAGTGCCGCAATCGGCCTTTACTTTTAACTGAGCGGTTGCAGAACAGGCGATGAGAATCAACGTAAAGAATAAAACAGAATGTTTCATGGAATAATTGTTTCCGTTTGTACTGCAAAATCCCTGCTAAAAATTCAATTCAAGGTGATCAGCAGCCCGTTTGCAGAAATATTTATCTTCACAGCCATGTTTTTTATCCTCTCTAAAGTCCTCAACTTTTTTCTGTCGCCGTTTAACTGGCTGCTGATCCTGTTCCTGTTTGCATACTTTACAAAAGATGCAAAGCGGAAAAAACGCTGGATTATTATTTGCATTTGCGGATTCCTGTTTTTTTCCAATCCATACATTATTCATAAGCTCATCATCAACTGGCAGGCTTCTCAAAAAACTTTTGCTGTGAATGAACAATATGAGACCGGTATTTTACTGGCAGGTTTTGTTGGGTTTGAATACAATAAAAAGCAAGGCTATTACGGTGCGGCGAGTGATCGTTTTATTCAGGCCATCCGATTGTATAAACTGGGCCGCATAAAAAAAATTCTCATTACCGGCGGCAGCGGAAGCATCTGGCGGCAACAATACAAAGAAGCTGATTTTGTAAAAGAGCAACTGCAGGAAATGGGTGTGGCAGCAGCAGATATTTTGAGTGAGAACCAAAGCAGGAATACGTACGAGAATGCCATCAACACAAAACAACTGTTGGATTCTTTACAACTGAAAGCACCTTACCTGCTCATTACATCAGCTATTCACATGAAACGGTCGCAGCAGGTATTTACAAAAGCCGGAATTAAAACTGTTGCTTATCCATGTAATTTCAATGCCATAAATAATCCGCAGTTATTCTGGAATTCAATTACACCTACCTACAAAGCATTTGAAAGTTGGGATATTTATTTAAAAGAAGTGGTAGGGTTATTGGTTTATAAGCTCACGGGTAAAGCATAAGGGGAAGGCACAGGTACCAATATCCAATATCCAATATCCAAAATCCAAGGCACAAGAAGAACAAAAAACAAAAGACAAAATATGAGGCGGAGGAAACAATAATGAGCAACCACCTTCAACTCATAACCCTTAACTCATAACTTCTTCACCTCAACCGTATGCATATCGCCTAACTTAAACAACACTTCCTCCAGTCTGTTCTTTGGTACGCCAATCACCACATCACAAAACAAATGCTGCTCCTGTTTCAGCAGGGTGCAGTTATATTGTTTTACAACCATCATTACATCATTCATTTTAGTATAATCAAAATGAAGTGCGTATACAACTTCAATTTGTTTTTGAATAACAGGTGTTGTTTGCAATGCAAGTGAAGTGACTGTTTTATATGCATTGATTAAACCGGGTACACCCAGCAATGTTCCGCCAAAGTATCGAACTACAATCACCAGCACATTGGTAAGTTCTTTGCTGTCTATCTGTCCCAATATAGGTTTTCCTGCACTGCCCGATGGCTCTCCGTCATCACTTACACGAAACGTATTTCCATCAACACCCAACCTGTATGCAAAACAATGATGCGCTGCTTTAGGATGTTCTTCTTTTAACTGTTTTAATTTTTCTTTAAACTCCTGAACTGATGCCAGTGGAAAAGCATAGGCAAGAAAACGGCTGCCCCTGTCTTTAAATTCTGCTACAACAGGTTGTGATATGGTATAATAAAATTCTTCGTTCATGTAATGTGAATAGTCAACGGTAAAAATGCAGTTTATCCAAAAGCAATTAATATAATGGCAAGCACGGAGAGTACAATGCCCAGCCAGTTTAATTTAGACAGCCGCTCTTTAAATAAAATGAATGCAACAATGGTGCTGAAGAGTACAATACCCATATTGTTAATGGGGATGATGGCGGAGCTGTTACCTGAAAAATCTTTTAACACATGTACCATACACCAGATGGAAAAATAATTCGGCACACCAATGATCATTCCAGCCAACACAGCTTTTGGTTCAAACTTTAATTTTCCTGTGCTGAACAAAACAACCATCAGTAATAACCCAACGCTTGCCGCCACTGCAAATGATGTAATGAGATAAGCATTTTGATTGCTTTCATTTAAAAAACGGATCTCCACATATTTGATCATGGTATCCAGCAAACCACTGCCGATAAATAATACAACGGGCAACAGTAAATATTGCTTCTTCATTTTCTTTCCCGATGGTTCTGTTGCATTTGCAGATGGCCAGCAGGTTAGCATTACTGCAGCTAATGCAGTTACAATACCTGTGATCTTAAGCAGTGTTGCGGTTTCATTGTACAGATAAACAGAAAACAGAAAAGGGATGGCAAGTGAAAGTTTGTTGGCAACAGATGCTACTGAAACGCCCATCGTTTGTGCAGTAACACCAATAATATTAAACAACCCGATAAAAAAACAACCCATGAGCAACGACCAGGGGAACCAGCTCTGCTCTATTGCTGCAGCATTGACGGGGAAAGCACCATTCACCAACGATCCTGTAACAACACAGGTTACATAATTAAATACAATGGCCTGAAATGTATTGATGCCGAAACGCTCCACCAACTTAAATGAAAGCGTTAACCACGATGATAGAACGATACTGCCGATGAGAAAAAACATCCGTTGAAAAATAATTTATGAATGATGATTTGAGTTTTTTCCAAACACAATCCAGTCGCTGCCTATTTGTTGTGTATGTGTTTGAATATAATTGGTAAGAACGGGCGAAGCTAATCCGTTTTGTACGTTCAGTTGTTCATTGGTAATGATCCGCACTTCATCCCACAGATTTTCCTGAATAAAACTTTGCAGAAGTTGAGCCCCTCCTTCTACCAGTACACTCTGGATCTGTAGCCGGTACAATGCTTCTGTAATTTGATGAACGATATTTTCTTCACTGTTGATTTTATAAAACCGGATATTCCCTTCTTCCGCATCTTTTATTGTATTAAACACAACAGTCTTTGCACTTATGTTGAATAATTGAAGTGTAGTGGGCAAGCGCAACTGCCTGTCAATTACTAAACGTAAAGGTTGTTTGCCCGGCCAATACCGGTTGGTCAGTTGCGGATCATCCAGCAGAGCAGTATTGGTTCCAACAAGAACAGCATCTTCTTCACTGCGCCATTGATGTACCAGACGATTAGTTGTTTCATTACTGATCAGTAACCGCTCTTTATTACCGGTCCCCATAAACCCATCTGCAGTTTGAGCCCATTTCAACAGAATAAGAGGTCGTTGTTGTGTTTGAAATGTAAAGAAGCGTTTGTTCAATTCAACACATTGTTCCTTCAACACATCAACAAGCGTCTCCACTCCTGCTGCGCTTAATTTTTCAATGCCTTTTCCCTGCCCGACTTCGTCATTCAGGCGGGCATTTACTTCTCTAAAAGGATCACGACAGCCGATCACTACCTTTTTAATTTGATGTTTGATGATGAGATCACTGCAAGGTGGCGTTTTGCCAAAATGAGCACAAGGCTCTAATGAAACGTATAAGGTTGATGCTGGGATCAACTGCTTATTTTCTTCATTTACTGAGTTGATGCAATTCACTTCTGCATGTGCTTCACCGTACTGTTGGTGCCAGCCCTCACCAATAATCTGATCAGCATGCACCAGCACTGCACCAACCATGGGATTGGGTGCAACAGTACCTGCTCCTTTTTGAGCCAGTTCTATGCAGCGATGCATGTATTGTTCATCCTTTGTCATGAAGGTTGCAAAAATAACTGTTTCGGAGCGACTCTCAGGTATGCCATACTTTTGAAAGCTTTATTAATTTCAGCAATCTGAAATAAGTATGGCATACCTATCAATTACCTGAATTAGATTTGCAAAGATGACCTGGCAGGAACAATACCAACACTTACGGCAAGCATTAACTGCTGTGCATGCAGCTTCTGAAGCGGAAGCCATGGCAGCAATGGTTGTTGAATTTGTAGGCAAAAAAAAGATACAGCAACTCAAACAGGAGATTGTTGCTGCTGAAGCGATAACACAGATCAATCTTATACTGCAACAACTCCTCACCCATCGCCCTTTGCAGTATGTGCTGAATGAAGCCTGGTTCTATGGATTAAAGTTTGAAGTAAACGAAAGCGTTTTAATTCCAAGACCCGAAACGGAAGAGTTGGTTGATTGGATCGTTAAGAAAATCGAAAGTGGAAAGTGGAAAATGAAAAGTGGAGAGGAAAATACAACTGCTGAAGTGCAAAATACGCCACGTCAGACGCCCTCGTCGGACGGATTGGATATTTCGGGTGAGCCACCCCAAATACAAAGGGTGAGCCACCCTGCGATTCTCGATATTGGCACCGGCAGCGGCTGCATACCCATTGCTCTCAAAAAAAAACATCCTGCATCAAACGTTTCAGCCATTGATGTTTGCAGCGAAGCTTTGCATGTTGCAATCACCAATGCAGTAACACATGAAACAGAGATCAACTTTCAGTTGCTTGATTTTTTAGATGAAGGCAAATGGAATGAATTAGGCAAGTACGACATCATTGTCAGCAATCCTCCTTATATCAAAACAAGCGAAGCAGATAGCATGAGTGAACATGTGTTGGAGTACGAACCACACAAAGCATTATTTGTTCCCGATGAAGATGCATTAATCTTCTATCGAAAGATTGCTGATTTTGCGTTACAACATCTCAATCCAAAAGGTGCTGTGTATGTTGAGATAAACCAACTGTTAGGAAAAGAAACAGTAGAATTATTTCAGCAAAAAGGATTTACCGTTGAATTGAAAAAAGATATGAGTGGGAATGAAAGAATGATAAAAGCAAGTTTATAGTTGATGGTTTGTAGTTAGAGCAAACTGAAGATTCAATAGTCATCTGTAGCACAAAAAATGCAGGTCAGTTGATTTACATACTGAAGCTGGAACTATAAACTACAAACTATTGAACTCCTTTTTTATCTACGCTCATCACTGCCTTTACCCCTAAGCGATCGGCAGCACGGAGCACAGCAGCAAAACTTTCAATGGTTGCATTGCGATCGGCATTGATCACAATACTTACTTCTTCTCCACTGTTTCGTTTTGAGCTGATCATTTGTGAAAGGGTTGTATCCATCAGCAACGGATCAACAGGCGTTGAGCCTACATAAAAACGATTGGTTGCATCAATCGTTACTACGACGGTTTGTTTACTGCGTGTATTGCTTTTGGCTTTTGGCAAAGAAGCTTTCCGCACATTGGGGTTGGCCAGTGTACTTACAATTAAGAAAAACATGAGCAGGATGAACAGGATATCGTTCAACGCATCCGTAAACACTTCTGATGATTCACCTCTTTTTTTTCTGAGATTCATGCTTGCTTGTTTAACGGGTTGGTTCCTGTAATACGTCTAAGAAATCGGCAGCTGCAGCTTCCATTTTATTTGCTGCTTTTTCAACCTGTGTGTGCAGGATATTATGAAACAGGTAAGCAATTAAACCAATCACCAGACCGGTAATTGAAGTAATCAATTTTGTATAGATACCGCCTGCAATGGTACTCAGTTCATATTCACCTGTGGCATTGATGTTAAAGAACAACTGCATCAAACCAACCAGTGTACCAACGAAACCAAAGATGGGAGCAATCTTAGAAATGACAGAAAGAATGCTCACATTGCGTTCCAGTTTATACAGTTCCAGTTGTGCCACATTTTCCATATTACTTTCAATATATTCAATGGGCTTGCCTACACGTTGCAGACCTTTATCAATCATTCGTCCAACCGGGTTCACGGTGTTGCGTGCAAAATTTCTTGCAGCAGTAACATTTCCGCTCACAATATTATCACGGATGATGTTCATAAAATTATCATCCACCTGTGTGGCTTTTTTAATGGCCATCCAACGTTCTACAAAAACGTATACGGTGGCAACACTCAATAATAAAAGGGGAACCATGATCCACCCACCTGAAAATAACAGGTCAATGACATGCATTTCTTTTGGCGCAACCGGTGGGGTTACTGCTTTTGTAAGGGTATCAACTGCTGTTTGAACCTGGAGTAAGAAAACGTTCATGTGGTTATATGGTTTTATTAATGCATCTAAACTTAATGTAAGCTGCGGACAAAAGTAAATCTTGCAAAGCAACTTAACGTAGGCATGCACTGTTTATTTTCCACAGCCAAATATGGATCCATGTTTTAACGAATTGTGTTAAAAAAGCTGTAAGCTCCTAGCTGTTAGCAGCCAGCTAAAACAAAAACTCCATTCTTTTGGTGTCAATATTGTAAATAAAAAGTTGTTAACTGCCAACTGCACGCCTGTTTTACTATCAGCTAAGAGCTATCGGCTAATGGCTGTTCCCCTTCTTCCCTTTTGCTATTTCCCCTACTTCAACTACCTTCGCAGCCGATAATTTTCAAATATCTGATTTTCAAATTTTCAAATTCTTTGTATGGCATACGACGTAATTGTTCTCGGTAGTGGGCCCGGCGGTTATCCTGCAGCAATCCGTGCATCGCAACTTGGTTTAAAAGTGGCAATTGTTGAAAAAGAAAGCCTGGGTGGTGTTTGTTTAAACTGGGGTTGTATACCCACTAAAGCTTTGCTGAAAAGTGCGCAGGTGTATGATTATATGAAGCACAGTGCCGATTACGGAATCAGCGCTGCCGATGTAAAACACGATTTTGGAGCCGTAGTAAAAAGAAGTCGTGGTGTGGCCGATAAAATGAGCAAGGGTGTTACTTTTTTGATGAAGAAGAATAAGATTGATGTGATCATGGGTTACGGAAAAGTTGTAGGAAAGGCCCGCCCGGATGACCCGGTCGGACGGGGTAAACTGGAAGTAACCGCAGCAGATGGAAGTAAAAAAACGGTTGAAGCAAAATACATCATCATTGCAACAGGTGGCCGCAGCCGTGTGTTGCCTTCTATGCCACAAGATGGAAAAAAAATAATTGGCTATCGAGAAGCAATGGTGTTACCCACTCAGCCAAAATCAATGATTGTTGTAGGCAGTGGTGCTATTGGTGTTGAGTTTGCTGATTTTTATAACAGCATGGGTACAAAAATTACCATAGTTGAATTTATGCCACGTGTAGTTCCGGTTGAAGATGAAGACATCTCGAAAGAACTGGAAAAACAATTCAAGAAAAAAGGCATTACTATTATGACCAGTGCTGAAGTAACAAAAGTTGATACTTCGGGTGCAGGTGTAAAAGCTACTGTAAAAACAGCAGCCGGTGAGCAGGTACTGGAAGCAGATATTTTATTAAGTGCTGCAGGTGTGGTGAGTAATATTGAAAACATTGGACTGGAAGAAAACGGTATTAAAACAGAAAAAGGAAAAGTAGTTGTAGACAAATACGGACAAACCAATGTGACAGGCATTTATGCTATTGGCGATTGTGCGCCGGGGCAAGCTCTTGCACACGTTGCAAGTAAAGAAGGGATTAATGCGGCGGAGCATATTGCTTATATGGAAAAGAAATACAACCATTCACCCGAAGCAATGGATTATAACAACATTCCCGGTTGCACTTATTGCACACCGGAAATTGCAAGTGTTGGTTATACAGAGAAAGCAGCAAAAGAAGCAGGCTACGAAGTGAAAGTGGGCAAGTTTCCTTTTATGGCAAGCGGTAAAGCAAGCGCATCAGGTAACACTGATGGTTTTGTAAAAGTAATTTTTGATGCCAAGTATGGTGAGTTTCTTGGCGCTCATATGATTGGTGCAGGTGTAACAGAGTTAATTGCAGAAGTTGTGGTTGCACGTAAATTAGAAACCACTTATCATGAAATTTTAAATGGTGTGCACCCGCACCCAACCATGAGCGAAGCGCTGAAAGAAGCTACTGCTGCTGCTTATGGTGAAGCAATTGATATTTAAAGCCCCTGAACGGGATCATCTATTTCCCAAACCATCAATGTACAAGGATCATCAGAAACGATGGTCCTTTTTTTTGCTATATACTTTAAAAAAAATGATTTCAATCAGCTTGCACGGGGAATAGTTCTTCACTAACTTACCCAAACCGTATTTACCGAATACATCATTTAATTATAACCGGAACAAATGACTGATCATTCAAAATTGGTCTTGATCAAAACGCTTCATACATTGATTTGGATCTTTTTTAATATTGTCATCTTCTATATGCTGTATGCCGTACTTAGCAATAACCTGAACAAATGGCTATGGATCGGTTATGGTTTATTTGTTTTGGAAGGCGTTACATTGCTTGCATTTAAATTCTTTTGTCCGTTAACAACCCTGGCAAGAAAATATTCCAACTCTACCAAAGCAAATTTTGATATTTATCTCCCACATTGGCTGGCGAAATACAATAAACTCATTTACACCTCACTTTTAGGTGTTATTGTTGTTCTTACAATCTATCAACTGCTCAGGTAAATTGTGCATTAATAGTTGAATCATCGTATTTCATACCGAATTACCTTCAAACTAAACTTTAGATAGTAATACCAAAGCTTGTAAAGTTTCAGGGATGTACTTAACCGGAAACCTGAAAGTTTTTTTAGATTGTTACCACACAACCAGTGTATAAGCCGTTGCAAAGATTCCATTCGTTTTCTGCCACCATATCTGTACTTTCCCAATCCAAAACCATTCATGCTCATCTTTCAAAAAAAACAAAACAATATGAGAAAACTATTCTTATTTATGATGCTGCTGATTACCATTACAGCAACAGCACAGGAAGAAAAGGTTGATATGACCATCATCAACAAAATCATTGCAGAAGGAACCAACAACTCCAAAGTGATGGATATTGCTTTTCATTTTACTGATGTAAGTGGTCCACGCTTAACCAACTCTCCCGGTTATAACCGTGCTGCAGATTATGCCGTGAATCAATTAAAAAAATGGGGTGTTGATAAAGCGGGCATGGAAGCTTGGGGCGATTTCGGAAAAGGATGGCAATTGAAGAAAAGTTATATAGCTATGACTGCTCCTTACTACAAACCCATCATCGCATATCCAAAAACATGGACACAAAGCAGCAAAGGTTTACAAAAAGGCGAAGTGATTGTTATTAATGCAAAAGATTCAGCTGAGCTGGAAAAATACAGAGGAACCCTTGCAGGTAAAATTGTAATTCTGAACAGAACCGACGAATATAAAATCAGTTTTAAACCGGATGCTGAAAGACGCACTGATGCAGAATTAAAAACTATGGCCGACTTTAAACCTCAACCGCAGGTTGCAGGTGGCAGGCCCAACACACAACAACCCGGAAGAGGTACAGGCTCCCAACCTGTTATGGTGTTACTTAAAAAAATGATTACCGAAGAAGGAGCAGCAGCTTACTTAACAACAGGCCCTGCCAGCCACGACGGAACTGTTTTTGTGCAGGGGCCACAGGGATCAAGAGTTGAATTTACCAATGGTAAACCATCGGTGCTGGAAATTGCAGTGAGCTTTGAAGATTACAAAACCATCAACCGTTTGGTGATGCAGGGTATTCCTGTTACAATGGAGCTGGATGTACAATCGGAGTTTACAGGAAACGATACCAAAGGATACAATGTAATTGGTGAAATAAAAGGAACTGATCCAAAGCTGAAAGATGAAGTGGTGATGCTTGGCGCACATTTAGACAGCTGGCAGGGTTCAACCGGTGCAACAGATAACGCAGCAGGCAGTGCAGTGATGATGGAAGTGATGCGGATCTTTAAAGCATTAAATCTGCAACCACGACGTACCATCCGTATTGCCTTATGGAGTGGAGAAGAACAGGGCTTACTCGGTTCAAGAGGCTGGATCAGCAATCATGTGGGCAACCGTGAAACCAAAGAAGTGAAACCCGAACAGTCGAACATTTCTGCTTATTACAATATTGATAACGGTACAGGAAAAATTCGTGGTGTTTATTTAGAAGGTAACGCTGCTGTACAACCGATTTTCAGCAAATGGCTCGAACCATTTGGCAGCATGGGTGCTTCTACACTCACCTTACGTAACACCGGCGGTACCGATCATATTTCATTTAACGAACTGGGTATTCCCGGATTTCAGTTTATCCAGGACGAAATTGAGTATGATACACGTACACATCATACCACCATGGACAGCTACGATCATTTAATTGCAGATGATCTGAAACAAATGGCCATCATCGTTGCAAGTTTTGTATATAACACAGCCCAGCGTGATGAAAAATTGCCGAGAAAAGAAATGCCGAAACCGGTTGTACGGTAATTATTTCCAAAAAAATAAAAAAAGTTCCGGTGATGCCGGAACTTTTTTTTGTTCCGATCTTTATTCCGTTAATTACAAACAACCTCCATGAGCAAACGAAGCAATTATATTTCCTGGGATGAATATTTTATGGGCGTTGCCCTGTTATCTGCAAAGCGGAGTAAAGATCCATCCACGCAGGTTGGCGCCTGTATTGTGAATGCAAAAAATAAAATTGTAGGTGCAGGATACAATGGTTTACCTGCGGGGTGTAATGATGATGAATTCCCATGGGAGAAGCAGGGCGAATTTCTGCACACAAAATATCCGTATGTGTGTCATGCAGAGCTCAATGCCATTTTAAATAATATTGGAATGGATCTGCATGGCTGCCGCATTTACACAGCATTGTTTCCCTGCAACGAATGTTCCAAAGCTATTATTCAATCGGGCATAACAGAAGTGATTTATCTCTCCGATAAATATGCAGGTACCGATGTATTCACAGCTTCTAAGCGCATGCTTGATACAGCAGGGGTTGTTTGCAGAAAAGTTGAAACAACTATTGGCAGCATTCATTTATCCTTCAATGCAACTGATGTATAATTTTTCCACTGTAGAAAAATTATATTAAACTGCAACCAAACTATGAGCAACGATTATTTTGAAGATCAGACATATGAGTCTCTAAACTTTACAGAAACGGCTTTGCCAAAAGCTGAATACGAACACTGCAGTTTTATGAACTGCATATTCAGCAGTACCAATTTATCCGGCTTTAGTTTTAGTGATTGTGTATTTGATCACTGTGATCTGAGCATGACCGCTTTAAGAAACAGCAGCTTTCGTGATGTGCAGTTTAAGCATTGCAAATTACTGGGTGTACGGTTTGATGAATGCAACGGCTTTCTCCTCTCCTTTTCATTTGAAGATTGCATGTTGAATTTCTCTTCGTTTTACAAACTGAAATTAAAAAATATTCAATTTGCCAATTGCAAACTGGAAGAAACGGAATTTGCAGAAGCTGATCTAAGCAACGCAGCATTTATTAACTGTGATCTGCAGAAAGCTGTTTTCGACCGTACCATTCTGGAACAGGCCGATCTGCGTTCTTCCTATAACTTCTCCATCAACCCGGCAACAAACAATATCAACAAAGCTAAATTTTCACTTCAAAATATTACCGGACTGCTGGATGCTTATAACATCAGCATTGATCCGTAAAAAAACGCCTTCTACTCCACCGCTGCTTTCCGTTTTATTTCCAGTAACATGGCATCTAACCGTTCTCTGTTAAACACTTCACCTTTTAGCATAACGGTATAAATTGTTTTTGTTGCAGCAATCTGTTTCAGCGGATTTTCATTGAGCAAAAGCAGATCGGCCATTTTACCCGGTGCCACACTGCCATAAAGTTTTTGCTTTCCTAAAAATGCCGGACCGTTTATCACTGCTGCTGTTAAAGCCTGTTGATTAGTAAATCCATATTGCACCATCAGTTCAAGTTCGTTGTGTAGTGCAAATCCCGGATAAACAAAAGAGTTGAGATAACCGGCATCTGTTCCTGCAATAATCTTAACACCTGCTTTATTTAACAGGGGCAACAAGCCGGCAGAACGTTCAATAAGCTGATGCCGATATACGATGGCATCACCTGTATCTTTTGCCGCTCTTTCTACACGCCAGGCATAGGTATTTCTTAATCCTTTACCAATGTATTGCAGTTGCTCATCAAACTGATGGGTATCCTGATCAAGATAGGCGGTTGTAAAACTGATAGATAATGTTGGCACAACGGCTGTACCGTTTTTTGCCAGATGACGGTACACCTGCATGGCGGCAACCGTATCAAACTCTTTTAACAGAATTTGATTGTATTCCTTTGCTGATATTTTACCGGCTGCAATTTTATCTGCATACGCTTGTTCATTTTTATTTCCTGCACGTAATAGATAGCTGATATGTTCTATCGCACTCAGTCCCGCATTTGAAACTTCACTAAGCGTTAAGGCAGCAGGTATATGCCCGGTGATTTGCAAACCGGTTAAACGAACTTCAGTTAATGCTTCCAGATACAGCTCCGGCTTCATAGTATTGTCGGTGATTTTTACAAAATCAACTTTCAGTTTTTGCAAACTGTCTATGGCTTTGTGCAGTTGCGAACTGTTATCCACTTCAATATCACCCACCCAAATGGATCGGAAGCCCTCTAACTTAGGCCCTGCTGTATAAATAGTGGGGCCTTGTAGTTTCCCTTCGTTTATTTCTTGGCGCCACTTAAGAACAGCCGGACTGAGATCGGCTGCACAATCACGAATTGTAGTAATGCCATTCACAAGATAAAGTGGTAACAGGTTTTTATTTTCTTCAATCAAGGTATCACCTCCGCCAAAATGCATATGCATATCCCATAAACCGGGCATTATAAATTTCCCTTTTGCATCAATCATTTTTGCTGAAATATAGGAACCAAGCTGCTGCTGATCTGCTACTGCAGTAATTTTATTTCCGTTGATGACAATGATTTTATGGGGAATGGTTTTACCTGTTGCTACATCTACTATTGTGACAGAATGAATAATAAGATCAGCTTTCTTTTTTTGTGCAATTGATGCTGAAGAAAAAAAACAAAAGAATAGAACAGCAGCTAAATATGTTCTCATAATTTTTTTATTTATGAAATATTTTGAGTTGCACACAACATGAACCTGATATGCTGTACACAATCTGGTGAACCCAACTATACCTGCATTTTGAAAAGTGTAACCGCTAACCAAGGTAAAGAATACTTTAAAAAAAAATCAACTATCATTATGAAATCAAAAAAAGACAGTTTACATTAGATTTCCATTCTGAAGCACACAATTACGCTTACCGGTAAAAGGAAAATGACTTTTACCGTTTGATCCGTTCGCACTTACTGTTGTATTTATCGTCTGCTGAAATGCAGGCATCACTATAAACAATAACCGATCATGCGTAAAACAGTTATCATTCTCGGAATGGCGTTCCTTGCCATTACCTTCATTCATGCCTGTAACAATCAGGCGGCAGAGTCAACCGAAACAAAAGAAGCAGCAGCACCAAGTGCTGAAGACAACATTAAAGAAGGCGAACGTTTAGTTGCTTCACTCGACTGTGAAATTTGTCATTCACCCAAACGGATGGGGCCAAAAGGACCTGAAGTGATTCCCGAATTGCGTTTCGGCGGGCATCAGGCAGGCACTGAGCTGCCACCGTATGATGAGAAAACAGTTAAATCAGGTTGGGTTTTATTTGCACCCGATTTTACTTCAGTTATTGGTCCATGGGGACAATCCTATGCCGGCAATATCAGCAGCGACTCTACAGGCATTGGTATGTGGAAGGAAGAACAATTTAAAAAAGTGATCCGTGAAGGAAAATTTAAAGGGCTGGATAATAACAGACCCATCCTTCCACCCATGCCATGGGAAGCCTACAAAAATTTAACCGATGATGAAATCAGTAAAGTATTTGCATTTCTGAAATCAACCAATCCGGTGAAAAACGTGGTACCAACTGCAAAAATCAATCCGCCGCCGCCACCTCCAAAATCTTAACAGGCATCAAAAATAAAAGAGGGCTCATCTGTTGACGAGTCCTCTTTTTATGATAAACATTCATTTATACTCCTGCCTGTTTCACCATCAACGCCTGTATCTGTTTCATGGTATTTTCCATTCCGCTTGCACTGCCATCTAAGAAAATAATATTCCCTTTTCCATACTCTGCAAAATTCTTCACAGCTTCTGTCCACATACTAAAGAGAATCACATTGGTATCAAGATTGGCTTGTTTCATTTGTTCTGCAGCCTCCGTCATACCCTTTGCCACTTCCTGGCGGAACAGTGCCACACCCTGACCACGTAAACGGGCGGCTTCACGTTCTGCTTCGGCAGCAATTTTGATTGCGTTACCTTCTGCTTCGGCACCTTTTGTTTTGGTGATGAGCAATGCCTGTCCTTCATTTTCTGCAGCAGCTTTTAAGTTATTACTTGCTACTACACGGCTCATACTTTCCATGATTTGCTGATCAAACGTAATATCGTTAATCTGCAAATCCTGCAGATGATAACCCCACTCTTCCAATGAATGATCGATCTGTTCTTTCACATAATCAACAATCTCCCTGCGTGCAGTTAAAATTTCTGCCTGGCGTTTTGTAGCAACAAATGCACGGATAGAACCTTCCACTGTTCTGATCAATGCCTGCATGAGATCTTTATCGCTGATGAATTTAAACGCAACACGTTTAATGGTTTCTTCATCATGGTTTTGAACAGAATACAGCAGCATACTTTTAAAGTATACGTTTGCCTGATCAATGGTTACGGCCTGAAACTCCAGTTCCACACTTCGGTTCTGGATACTGATTCGCTTATATATCTGCTCAAGAATGGGAATTTTAAATCCTAATCCCGGACGCAGTATCCGCTGATACTTTCCAAACATAGTGATAACGGCAATTGTTCCCTGGTTAACCGTAACCAGTCCGCTGAAAACGATAAAAAGGAGCAGCAGTACCCACCAATAACCTACAAGAAAATCCATAGTTGTAAAATTTTGATACAAAGTAGCACATTCCATTTATAAACGGGAAGAAACTATGCACCTGAATGTATATTTTTATGAAAACTTATCATCATGTCTAAATCCAAAAAAGTATTCATTGGCTTTCTTGCCTTTTTACCCTTAGTGGCTTCTGCTGTTTTTTTCATTTATTTCTTTGCAGCGCTTTTTCCTGAAATTTTAAGGATGGAGCATGAGCATGGAGATGTTTCGCCTGAATTTTTTTTTGGTAATATGATGGGCTTTATTGCTTCTATTATTTTACTGGTGTTTGTGCAACTTGGGTTGATGATCTATTTCATCATTCATACCATCAACAATAAACGGGTAAAAAACGAAGAACGGATCATCTGGGTTTTGCTGTTCATTTTTGTAAGCAGCATTGCTTATCCTATTTACTGGGGCATTCGCATATGGCCGGAAGAAAAACCTGAAAGTAATTTTGTAAAAATGTAATCAGCTTTTTTCTTCCCATACCTGCACCAACTTTGCCAGCATGTTTGCACTTTGTTCCATATCTGCAACGCCGATCCATTCGTGTTTGCTGTGAATGGCCTGCATACCTGTAAATAAATTAGGACAGGGTAAACCCATATAACTTAAACGGCTCCCATCTGTGCCTCCACGGATGGGTTCTTTTATAACTGTTAGTCCGCAGCGTTCATAAGCCTCTATTGCATTAGAAACTATTGCCGGGTGTTGATCAAGCATTTCTTTCATGTTGCGGTATTGTTCTTTCACGATAAACTCCATGCTGCAGTTAGGGTATTGCTGCAACACCGTTTCTGCAATATGTTTTAATCTTGTTTCGTGTTCCTGCAAGCCTTTCACTGTAAAATCTCTTACAATAAAATCAATGGTTGCTTTTTCTGCAATACCATTTACTGCTACGGGATGCACAAAGCCCTGCCGTTTATCTGTTGTTTCCGGGCTCCATTCTGTTTTAGGAAGTGCATCTACAATTTCAGCAGCAATCTTTAATGCATTCACTAAAATTCCCTTTGCATAACCGGGGTGTGCAATTACTCCATGCACAATCAGTTTCACTCCATCTGCACTAAAGGTTTCATCTTCCAATGTTCCCAACTCAGCACCGTCGAGTGTATAACCAACAGCCGCTCCCAGTTTTTTCATATCCAAATGATCAGTTCCTCTTCCCACTTCTTCATCTGGTGTAAATAAGATGCGGATGTCTCCGTGTTTTATTTCAGGATGATGCATTAAATGATCGGCCATACTCATAATAATAGCCACACCTGCTTTATCATCGGCTCCCAACAACGTGTTGCCACTTGCAGTAATAATATCTTTACCGATATGTTGTTTTAGATAAGGATATTTAGCAGTACTGATGATTTGTGCAGGATCATCGGGCAACACAATTTCATTGCCGTTATAATGCTGATGAAGTATGGGTTTCACATTTGTGCCGCTGCAATCAGGTGCTGTATCAACATGGCTGCAAAAACAAATAACAGGAACGTCTTTGTGGGTGTTAGCCGGAATGGTTGCATACACATAACCATACTCATCCATATGGGCATCTTCAATCCCCATCATTAATAATTCAGCCACCAGCATAGCAGAAAGGTCTTTTTGTTTTTCTGTTGAAGGGGACGTATCAGATTCAGGATCACTTTGTGTATCAACCTGCGCATACCGCATTAACCGTTCTGCCGTTCTGTAATTGTTTTGTAAATCCATACACTTATTTTTGAAGCTGTAAAGTAAAAGAGTTTAAGCACTCTGCCCAAAATTCACATGATGCAAACAACAGCTTCACAAATAAAAAACGGATGGCTACGTGTACTTTTATTTCTTGTGGGTTATTTCTTATTAATTGTTTTTGGCAACAACCTGCTGGCTGTTCTTACTCCTGCACTGTTTAGTGATACAGATGAACTGACTTTATTTTACAGCAGCATTCTGCTCAACTTCCTCATGAGTATTACATCAGTATTTATTTTTAGAAAAATTGTTGATCGCAGCACTGTTCAAAGTCTGGGGTTTCAATGGAAAGGTTTTGGCAAAGAACGACTGAGTGGTTTTTTTACCGGAGTGTTCCTTACCACTGTAATTGCAACTGTATTATGGTTGATGCATTTGTTACAATGGTTTGTTACAGACGTAGATGCAGAAGGATTAATGATTGTGCTGGCGCTGCTCATACTTGTTGCCATTGCTGAAGAGCTGGTGTTTCGTGGATACATCCTGCAGAATTTAATGCACTCATTTCCTAAAGAAGCAGCACTGTTTGCATCGGCATTACTGTTTGCAGGTTTTCATTCGCTCAATCCTGATATTACTGTCATTGCATTTATCAATATTTTTATAGCAGGTGTTTTGTTGGGCATCAATTATATCTATACAAAAAATCTTTGGTTTGCCATCTTCTTTCATTTCAGCTGGAACTTTTTCCAAGGGCCATTGCTTGGTTTTAAAGTGAGTGGTATTGAACTGCCCACTTTGTTGCAACAGAATGGCAGAGGCTCTGCATTATTAACCGGTGGTACATTTGGGTTAGAAGCTTCCTGGTTGGTTACACTCTGCATGAGCATAACAAGCATCCTGCTTTACTTTATCTTCAAGAGCAAATACAATACGACGGTTGTTGAATAATTGTTTACAACTTGTTTGCATATACTAAACAGAAAGTTTACTTTTCTAATTCAACAAAACCAACTCACATGAAGAAAATTCTCATTGGAGGCCTTATTGGCGGCATTTTGCTTTTTGCATGGCAAACTGCATCATGGACTTTTTTAAACATGCACGAAAAAGGACAGCAGTTTACATCTAAACAGGACAGCATTATGAGTTATCTCAACAGCAGCGGACTGGCAGAAGGTTCGTATATGTTACCCCGTGCTGCTCCCGGTGTATCTATGGAAGAAATGGAAAAACAAATGGCATCATCAAACGGAAAACCATGGGCAAGACTCACCTATTATAAATCGATGGACGCAGATATGGTGATGAATATGATTAGAGGCTTATTGGCCAATATCATTATTGTTTGTTTGCTGTGCTGGATTTTTGCAAAAATCAGCAGTGCCGGCTTCAGCACTTATTTAACCGCTAGTATTACAGTTGGCATTATTACATTTACAAATGGTGCATATACGGGGCATATCTGGTATCCGTTATTTGACATCAATGCATTTTTCATTGATGCTCTCGCCTCCTGGGGATTGGTGGGAGTTTGGCTGGGTTGGTGGATGCAGAGAAAGTAAATAGTCTTTACCCAATACTTGATAGTAGCAAATACAAAAAGTCCACAGTTGAATATTATTCTGCTGTGGACTTTTACTTTCATCTAACGACTATCGGCTAAAGACTATCGGCTAAAGACTATCGGCTATCCTTACGGCATTACAATCAATCCTTTTGAATCAATCTCTACCATTTCAATATCAAATACCAGTTCTTTACCTGCCAGCATATGATTCGCATCGAGAATTACCATATCTTCTTTTACTTCAACCACAGTAACAGGAAACTGCTGTCCTGCACTGTTATTCATCATCAACTGCATACCAACTTCAGGAGCCATATCATCAGGAAAGTTAGAGCGGGGGAATTCAATCACCATTTGTTCATTGCGTTCGCCATAGGCTTCATGCGCAGGGATATTAATTGTTTTTTTATCACCGATTAACATTCCAACCACTGCATCATCAAACCCCTTAATCATCATTCCGGCTCCCACTTCAAATTCAAGTGGTTCACGACCTGCACTTGAATCGAACTGCTCACCACTTGTTAACTTACCGGTGTAATGTACACGAACGGTATCCCCTTTTTTTGCCTGTTGCATATAAAATAAAATTTTGCTGCAAATTTACTGGATTCAGTTACTTGCCCCTTAACTTTTTTTTACCGTTACATTTACGCAACTTTGAAACACAATCACTGCACATGAAACAGGTTTTTTTATTTTTTGCAACACTCTTTGTTCTATATACGCAAGCCCAGGTAAAACATGGCAGAAGCGGCTACAACAGAGGCTCAATAAAGGAAACCGGTTTTCAGACGGGTGCAGAAAATATGAAACAATACCTCCACCTGCTGAAAGGAAAAGGGGTTGCAGTTTTTGCCAACCAGACATCGGTGGTGGGCAACACACATCTGGTTGATACATTGCGTAAACTGGGCATCAATATCAAAGTCATTTTTGCTCCTGAACATGGTTTCAGAGGCACAGCCGATGCAGGAGAAAAAGTGGGCAATTATACAGATGAGAAGACAAGCATACCCGTGGTTTCACTTTACGGAACCAAACGCAAACCATCAAAAGAAGATCTGAACGGAGTAGATATTATGCTCTTTGATATTCAGGATGTAGGCGTTCGGTTTTATACATTTATTTCATCGCTTGAATATTATATGACAGCTGCTATGGAGCAGGGTAAATATTTAATTGTGCTCGACCGTCCCAACCCTAACGGACATTATGTTGACGGCCCTGTGCTGGAGCCTGCATACAAATCTTTTGTTGGTATGCAACCGGTACCAATTGTTTATGGTATGACGATTGGCGAATATGCACAAATGATTTATGAAGAAGAGTGGCTCGATAAAAATTTATATGATCTTGCAGGCCGCCATGGAAAATTTGAGCTGACGATTATTCCCTGTCAGAAATACACCCACAGCACGATGTATGAGCTGCCGGTAAAACCATCGCCTAACTTGCCCAACAATCAATCTATCTGGTTGTATCCATCCACTTGTTTTTTTGAAGGAACGGTTTTAAGTGAAGGAAGAGGAACAAACAAACAATTCCAGATGTTTGGTCATCCATCGTTACCAAAAACATTAACCTCGTTTACACCCCGCAGCATGGATGGCGCTAAAACGCCCAAGCTGCAGGATCAGTTATGTTATGGCTGGGATCTGAGTGGTACGCAGGATGCTGTTTTAAAAAAAGTAAACAACCGTGTACAGCTTAAATGGTTGCTGGATGCATATAAACTTTTTCCTGATAAAGCCACCTTCTTTATTTCACCCAAAAGCGGAAAGCCGGAAGATTTCTTTTTTAATAAACTGGCCGGTAACAGCACGCTCATACAGCAAATTAAAGATGGAAAAACAGAAGAAGAAATCCGCAAAAGCTGGGAGCCTGCACTCACTGAATTTAAAGCCATCCGCAAAAAATACCTGATGTATAAAGATTTTGAGTAAGCACTTCCTGCAAAGCAACATTTACTATATTTAAATATGCGAAAGCATATTTTAACACTGCTTATTCTTATTACCGGAGCATGCACAAGTGCCCAGCAATTGTATTTTAATCATCTCTCCGTTAACAGCGGCTTATCGCAGGGAGTAAACAATTGTATTTACAGAGATTCAAAAGGATTTGTATGGATCAGCTCATTCGACGGGCTCAATCGTTTTGATGGAATCAATTGCAGCAGCTTCAGATCATCCATAAAAGATACAGGCGGTTTAAAGGGCACACTTTTTTTAAATATAATGGAAGACAAAGAAGCCAACTTATGGATAGGGAGTAATGAAGGGCTGAATTTTTACAACAGAAAGCTGGATCGTTTTTTCAGCTATCACATTCAAAACCGAAAAGATGCTGAACAATTTTACTCGCCTTTTTATATTGATGATCAAAACCGGATATGGCTTCAGTCCAGTGCAGATCTGTTTATTTTTGACCCCTTCAGCAAAAAATTTACAGCAATCAACAGCAACTTTGCAGCAGGCAATTTAATTTTAAGAGCTGTTCCGCAGGATTTGTATAAACCCTTATCAAAAATACTTGCAGTAAATAATAACCTGCCGGTACTTTGGACCGGAGATGTTTCAAACAATTCAGTTACATGGAAAAAACAGACATTACAACTGGAGAATGGCCGCATCAATACGTTTATACTTTCCGGTAAAGACACTGTATGGTTTGGTACAAACAAAGGTTTACAGCTTTATTCGTTGCGTGCAAAAAACGAAATACTATCCCCTGCTTACAACACCCAGCAGTACAATATCTCAGCCATACATACAGATAATACAGGGGCTTTGTGGTTAGGAACATTGCAATCCGGTTTGCTCAAAACAGATGCAGATCATTCGAAAGTGGAGCAGCATTTTCTCAGCTCACCATACAACAGCTACTCTCTCAGCGGTAATCAGATACAATATATCTATACCGATACATACAGCAACCTATGGGTTTCTGTGTGGGGAAAAGGCATTGATTATACAAGCCTCAATAAATTTCGCTTTAATCATTTTGTTACAAAAGAAGAAGCCGTTCTTTCAGGAACCGACAACTTTATTAAATCAATTGTAGAAGCAAATGATGAAACATGGTGTGGCACGCAAAATAACGGCATTCTGATTCTTGATAAAAATAAAAAAATAAAAAAAACTATCCGCAAAGGTTTACCCGCTTCAATTGAATATTTATATGCCGCTGCAGATAATCAAATTCTGGCTGCAACTTTCAATGGTCTTTATCAAATTGATGAAACAGTCGAAAAAATTGAAAAACTATTTGCAGATGCGCCATATACACCAGCCTCACAACAGTTCAATTATATCAGTGCATTAAAAAATAAGGATGTTTTACTTTCATCAAACGCTGGTTTATTTATTTCAGAAAAAACAAAAAAGGGTTACAGTCTTGCAGCAGCAAAAGGAGTTACACAAAAAGATGTTTACCTGACTACCTACAGCGATGAACTTGAACAGATTTATATTTCAAAAGCTTTTAAGGGATTTGCTGTGTATAAACGCATTGCTGATTCATTCGCTCTTGTGAAAGAATTTCCGGTACAATCTACCATCAAATGTTTCAGCGAAACGGAAGACAGCATTATCTGGATCGGATCTACCATCGGACTTATTCAGTTTAACAAACATCAACTGAAAATTGAGCGGATTTTTACAACAACCGATGGACTCAGCAATCAATACATATACGGTATAATACAGGACAACGAATTTTTATGGATCAGCACTAATGCAGGAATAAATCGTTTTCATAAAAAAAAATATACTGTAAAAACATTTTCTGAAGGAGATGGATTACAAAGCAACGAATACAATACCTATTCCTTTTACAAAAACGGCAATGGTGAATTGTTGTTTGGCGGGGTAAACGGGCTCAATGCTTTTTCGCCGGAGAACCTGACCGGTAGTACATTTCCACCGCAGCTCATCTTAACTGCACTGCAACTAAACGATACTGCATACAATCCGGGCATCAACTATGCAGTGCTGCCTTCTCTTTCGGTTAAATACAGTCAAAACACCATCAGCTTTCAGTTTACAGTCATCGACTATGCAAATGCCGGTGCTGCAACTATCAGTTATATGCTTGAAGGATATGATAAAGGCTGGGTAACAGCACCCAACAAATCATTTATCCGTTATGCCAATTTGCCGGCAGACAATTATCAACTGAAAGTAAAAGCATATAATGCAGAAGGTATGATGGCAAAAGAAATTTACAATTTAGCAGTAACTGTAGAAACACCCTGGTGGCAAAGCTTAGCCTTTCGATTGGGTGTTATACTGCTGCTGACAGGTATTGCTGTTTTACTCATCCGCTCATACATCAACCGAAAACTGGAAAAACAAAAAGCCGCTTTTGAAAAAAGACAGGCTGTTGAAGAAGAGCGTAACCGCATTAGCAGAGATATGCATGACGATCTGGGAAGCGGATTAACAAAAATTGCCATCCTTAGCGAAGTGGTGAAGAAACATGTACTTGAGCCTGAAAAGGTTAAAATTGAAATGGATAAAATTGGCGTTTCATCCAGAGAGCTGGTAGATAATCTGCAGGATATCATCTGGGTTCTTAATCCTAAAAACGATACCCTGGAAAGTTTGTCGGCCTATATACGGGAATATGGATTAAAATATTTTGAACCGTTTGGTACAACAATCACATTTGATTATCCCGATGAATTTTCGGTTTTAAAACTGGGCGAGGAACAACGAAGAAATATTTTTTTAACGATCAAGGAGTCCTTCAACAACATTTCAAAACACGCATGGTGCAATCATGTAACCGTAACAATAAAAGAAAACCCACAAGAAATTATTATTACGATAGCAGATGATGGAAAAGGGTTTGATATGAATACTGTACGTACGTTCAGTAACGGACTGACCAATATGCAGCACAGAATAAAAAATTCAGGAGGTACCTACCGGATCAATTCAACGCCCGGTAAAGGAACTATGACCGAAATAAACATCAACTGCTAACCCTTTTTGGTTACCCGAAAAGTAGCAGGATGATTTAATTTTATGCAGAACCATTAAACATATACTAAAAGTGATTACGGTAGTAATAATAGAAGATATCAAAGAAATAAGAGAAGGGCTACAAATACTCATTGATGGCAGCGATGGATTTACCTGCGCCAGAACTTTTGCAAACGGAGAAGATGCACTGGAAAAATTACCGGAGATTTGCCCGGATGTGGCATTGATGGATATTAATCTGCCCGGCATCAACGGTATTGAAGCAGTTCGGAAATTAAAAACAACATGCACCCGTACACAGTTTATCATGAGCACTGTTTATGAAGATGATGAAAGTATTTTTGAATCGCTAAAAGCAGGTGCAAGCGGTTATCTGCTGAAAAAAACAGCACCGTCTAAAATTTTAGACTCCATCACAGAAGTATATAATGGCGGATCGCCCATGAGCAGCCAAATAGCAAGAAAGGTGATTGCCTCTTTTCAAAAAAGAGATTCCATTGACGATGCTGATCTGCTGACATTGCGTGAAAAAGAAATCCTGAAATCGCTTTCAAAAGGATTACGCTATAAAGAAATAGCTGTAGAGCTGAATATTGGTTTGGAAACGGTACGCACACATGCCCGTAATATTTATGAAAAATTACAGGTACAGAGCCGCATTGAAGCTGTTAACAAAATAACGGGAAGAAATTAATGTTTGCTGTAACATTCTGTTTTAAATTTGTTATAGGCAACCTATCTCCATTCATTTAGAAACATAATTCAATTTAAAATGGAAGAATTGTGGGCTTACAAAAGCAATAAACTTCATGACGAGAAAACATATTTGGAAATCAATATTGAAAATGAGAATGTCGATGTTTTAAGCAATTATCCTGAAGTGAAAAAGCTTCAAATATCTAACATTGGCCAAATGGGATTTGAAAGACTTATTGATATCTACGGAAAACAATTTGAATATATATCATTTTTCCATTGCCCTTTGATTAATGACTTTTCAGCCTTGTCTGAATTGACAAAAATTAGGTGTATATCTTTTCGGTGGAATAACAAGGCTACAAAACTATGGGACATGTCAAAAAACAGAGAATTGAGGGCTATATATCTTAGTGACTTAAGCAAGGTGAAAGATTTTGATGAACTAACTTCGGCTAACGCCTTGAAGGAACTTTTTATCACTGGCGGTATGTGGAAAAAGATAGAAATCAACAGTTTGAAATCGATTGGCAAGTTAGAGAACTTAGAATACCTAGGACTAGTGTATCTGTACATAATTGACAACGACATCTCGCCGTTATTCAAATTACAAAACTTGAGAAAATTAAGACTTGATGAGAAGGATTTCCCTGTAGAATATTATGCAATGTTAGCAGCAAAATTGCCAAATACTGACTGTGATTGTTTTAAGGGCTTTATTGAGAATTCAGATTATGGTAAAGGGAAAGATACTTGGATTGTTGGAAAGCGAAAACCGAGATTAAACAAGACAAAAGACGCTCTAAAAATTAAACAATTCATTCAGGAATTTGAAATTTTAAAGTCAAAATATCTATGATATTCGAATGAGACTATAGGCTGCCTATAACATTGCATTTGTGTTATGTCGGCAAACTGATGCCGCAGCTTCAACTATGTGCTGCTATCGGCTACTGTCCCAGCCCGACGTTATAAATTTAGCAATTGAATAAACAATGAACTTTTGTATTTTACATCAGCATTTGTACCAGGCAGACGGATTTCAAATTCCGCCACAAACACAAATACTTTTACGTTCATTGCGATTTTAGTAGTACCACCCTCTGGAATTATCTACTATAAAAAGATAGATAGATCAAAAAAAGTCAGATTAGATAAACTGTAGCCGTGCAGCAAGGCGTATTAACGAAGCCGTATTTTTTACATCAAATTTTGCTAATAAATTTTTTCGGTGAGAATCAACAGTAGATAGGGCTATAAATAATTTATCTGCAATTTCCTGGTTGGTTAATCCATCAGCAATTAATTCCAGCACTTGTTTTTCTCTTCGTGTAAGTGCAGGTTTATCTTTTTTTCCATCTTCAACAGCTTTCAGTGTTTCAGTTACTTCTTTACTCAAATATGTTCCGCCTTTTATCACTGTATGAATAGCTTCAGAAATTTCGTGCCCTTCTGCATTTTTTAACAGATAGCCGGAGGCTCCGTTATCCATCATCTTATCAATAAAACTAAACTGGTTAAATGTACTTAGTGCCAGAATCATAATTTGAGGATAATTCTTTTTAATCACTTTGCACAGATCAATACCGTTTTCTGTGCCAAGATTAATATCCAACAGCATTACATCGGGTTGCTGATGTTGTAAAAACGACATACAGGATGCTGTATTGGAAGCATGACCAATTACCTGAATGCTGTTTTCGGGTAACAGCAATGCCTGTATACCTTCAATCACCATAAAGTGATCATCTACAATAAAAACGGTTACTGTATTCATACTTTTATTTCAATTGTAACACTGGTGCCCTTCCCTTTTTCTGAGACAAGACTCAATGTTCCTTTTAAATAATCAACTCTGTTTTGAATATTGCTCCATCCAATTCCACGTGACATATCAAGACATGCAGTATCAAAGCCTTTGCCGTTATCTTCAACAGTAACTGTCAGTACTTGATGCTCGTGCTGCAACTGTACAATCGCTTCTTTAGCTGCCGCATGCTTTATGCTGTTATTCAGCAGCTCCTGAATAATCCTGTACAAAGTAATTTCTGTATTTTGATCTGTTTGCAACTGCTCCATTCCAAAAGAATGATAGTTCACCTGCAACACGCCACTTCCGGTAATGCTGCTACAAAAATCTTTTAACGCAGTATCTAAACCAAACTTTACTAAACTCTCCGGCATCAGGTTATGTGCTACCATGCGCAACTCTTTAATAGAACTGTCGAGCATATCCATACTCCGTTCAAATGCCAATGCCACATCGGGTGTTAAAACAATATTTCCTTTCATAGTTGTAAATGAATGTTTAATTCCACTCAGCATACCACCTAAACCATCATGCAGATCTTTAGCCAGCCTTGTACGTTCCTGCTCTTCACCTTTTAATACGGCTTCAGTAGCTGCCAGTTTTTTTTCTGTTTCCAGTTCAGTTATCCGTTGCTGTTGCAGTTTTTGTTTTTGACGGTAGTTTCTGTAAGAAAGCAATGAAATAATAAGAATAATAAATGCACCACCGATAAGAATATAATTCAGAATATTTTTCTGGCGGATTGCAAACGCCTGCAGCTGCTTATCTGTTTCAAGCTGTTTAATTTTATTCTCTTTCTGTATACTCTGAAATCTCGCATCAAACAACAACAGACGGTTGTGATTTTGTAATGCCACTAAACTGTCATTAAAATGAAGCAAATCTGTACGCAAACGGTAGGCCTCTCTGTAATTACCTGCAGATGCATAATAATCGCTCCATTCGTTTAGTATAAATCTGATCTTAGGCATATAGTTATATGCCTTTGCTGTATCTAAAGCAATACGGAAATAATATTCAGCCGAATCTGTTTTGCCCAGCTGCACATAAATTTTACCAATGTGCAGGGCTTCGTCAGAAACATAATAGGGATCACGCCACAGTAAACTGTAGTGATAAGAAGAAAGATGGCTCGAAAGAGCGGCCTGCATATTATTTTGTGCATAATAATACTCTCCGTAAGCATTATAAAAATAGATCCGGTCAAGATCTAACGGCACCTGGGGAAATAGGCGTTTACAATCTGCAAGCAACTTTCTTCCTTCCTGCTTCCGGTTTAACTTAAATGAAATAGCTGCTGCTCTTGCATATGAGTCAAAAGCAAGTAATTGCCGGTCAACTGTTTTACCTGCATTGTCAATACTTTTTTTCAGGTAATCAATTGCCTTGGCCCACTCCTGCATATCAATAAATACAAAAGCCAGATTAAAATAGGTTAAGATGAGCCCGGAAGAATCTTTGTTTACTTCATACAGCTCAATACTCTGACTATAAAGTTTTTGAGCATTCTCCAGATCATTCAACAACGAATAAGAAGCGCCTAAATCATTATACAACATACCCAACTCCTTTGTTTTACGTTTCCCTTCTGGGAGTCGCAGGATAGCAGTTTCAAGTTCGTTATAATAAATAATTGCTTTTAGATAATCACCACGCTCATAATAAATGGCACCGTTGAGCCTTGCAGCATAAGCATAATTAAACGGAAGGTTTTTTTCGATACAGATTTGCTTTACTTCATCCAGTTCATTTTGTGCAGCAGCAAAATCAAACTTTGAATTTTCAAGTGCAATTCTTGCACGTATGTTTAATTGAACAGAATCACTTTTTGCAAATTGAAGTTCACGCTGAAGGCTATCCATAAGTGCATTCTGGGCCTGCAGCCATGTAGTACTGCAGCAGGAGAAAAATAAAATGAATATATAAAATGTATTTCTCATCAGTACACATGCTGTTTCTGATACGAAGCCTGAAAATTCCTGCTGCTATAATACAAATAAACTAAGTAACTCACAGAATCATCTCCCCTTTTTCCATGATTTTACTGCATAAACAGTTTTCTCCCACTTTTTGGGGATTGACTGCTGTTTGCTTTTCTGCAATTTTTGCAACTGTATTTCCAACTCCTGCAAAACCATACCATCCATTTCTATTGTTAAGCCGTTTTATTTATCAAAAAAAAAACACAATTACATGTTACGCAAAATTTTTACCCCCGTCTTTATTTTATCCATTTTTACTGCTTTCCATGCACAGGCTAAAATCTGGCGTGTGAACAACAATGCAGGTGTGGTTGCAGATTTTAATAATTTCAACTCTGCAGTTACTTCTGCTTCTGTTGCAAACGGCGATACCATTCATCTTGAACCAAGTGCAGTAAGCTACGGCGGAACGGGTACACTTGCAAAGCGTGTAGTTGTAATTGGCATTGGTTATTTTTTAGACCCTGCAAATACAACCACTCCTGCAAACACAGGCCTGCAGGCAGCTACACAGGAATGTAAACTCGATTTTTTCAGAATGGGCAGTGGCGCAAACGGCAGCCGGTTTATAGGTGTTACCATACAGGGAAGTATTTATTTTAACGGAGCAAGCAATATCAGCTTTGAAAAAGTATATTTTCCAAGTGGTATATATTTTGAAAGCGGAACCAATGATAATGTAAGTTTTCGGAAATGTTTTTTAAATAATGGCGCAGCAGTATCTTCTTCTACAACTGTAACTATAACAAACTTTGTTTGTGAAAACAATATCTTTTACGGCGGATCTTATATTAACATCAACCAACTATCCGGAACAGGAAATATTGTAAGAAACAACAGTGTAGTTGGCGGCAATGCATTTACAATCAATAATTGTTATGTTGCTAATAACATTTTTGGTATTGGAAGTCAGAGTAGTTTTACAAACTGCGTTTTAAAGAACAACCTATTTCAAATAGCACAAACACTACCACCAACTGCAGTTGGCAATCAGATTAATGTAAACATGGCAAATGTATATGTAGGTGGCACCACCGGTAGTTTAGATTCAAGAATGGCACTAAAAGCCGGTTCTCCTGCCCTTGCAGCAGGTTTAACTGTAGGCACCGTTGTAACACCAGATTGTGGTGCATTTGGAGCAACTGATCCCTACAAATTATCGGGCATTCCAAACATTCCTTCCATTTATACCTTAACGGTTCCTGTTTCAATTCCTGCAGGCACCAACAGTATGAATGTAACTATCAGCACCAGGAACAACAATTAATCACAGGCACTGCAATTTTTACTGCAGCATTTAACTGCAGTAAAAATTGCATCATCTCCTTAAACTATTAACTATGAAACAGTTTATCCTGTTCATAAGCATGGTGCTGTTTGCCTGCGGTATACTGGCGCAGGATCCAAATTATCCTGCATCTCCACCTGCTCCGCAAAATATTATTAAAGCAGAATATTTTTTTGATACTGATCCCGGGTTTGGAAATGGCACCAACATTCCCATTACTCCGGGTGTAGATATAACCAATGTGCTTGTTTCAGTTAACACAACAGGTTTAAGCAATGGCGTCCATCGCTTATGGATACGTACACTTAACAATGAAGGGCATTGGGCAGTCACTACTTCAGGAGAATTTATTGTGGATGCTGATCCGGCCTATGCAGCTATTTTACCTGCACCGCAGAATATTACCGGTGCAGAATATTTTTTTGATGCCGATCCGGGCATTGGTAATGGAACTTCGATTTCCATTACACCCGGTGTTGATCTCAACAACCTGGTTGTACCAATTAACACAACAGGATTAGGAAACGGCATCCACCGTTTATTTTTGCGTACAAGAAGTAATGAAGGACACTGGAGTATCATCAACTATGGACTGTTTGCAGTTGATTTTGATCCTGCATACCCTGCAGTTCCTGCAACTCCTCAAAATATTATTCAGGCAGAATATTTTATTAATACAGACCCGGGCATTGGTAACGGAACACCTGTTCCCATTACTCCCGGTGTTGATATTGCCAACTACGTTGCAGCAATTAACACATCTGCATTAACAGCAGGCACAACCAACCAGCTGTTTATCCGCACAAAAAACAATGAAGGTCATTGGAGCATTTCAAACTACAGAATATTTGTTGTGGATATTGTGAGTGATCCGGTTTATCCAACAGTACCGGCAGCTCCTCAAAATATTATTCAAGCTGAATATTTTATTAATACAGATCCCGGTGTTGGCAATGGCACGCCCATCAGCATTACGCCGGGTGTAGATATTGCAAACACTGTTGCAGCTATAAATACTTCTGCATTAACAGCAGGCACAACCAACCAGGTATTTATCCGCACAAAAAATAATGAAGGGCACTGGAGTATTTCAAACTACCGTTCCTTTATTGTTGACATAGTGAGTGATCCTCTTTATCCTGCATCGCCTGCGGCACCGCAAAACATTCTGCAGGCCGAATACTTTTTAAATACCGATCCCGGTATTGGTAACGGAACTCCTATAACCATTGCTCCCGGAGTAGATATTGCAAACATCGCAGCATCAATCAACACATCCGGTTTATCTGCCGGCTCAACCAATCAGTTGTTTGTCCGCACAAAAAATAATGAAGGTCACTGGAGCATTTCCAATTATCGTACAGTGATTGTAGATTTAGTTGGTGATCCGGTTTATCCAACAGTACCGGCAGCACCGCAAAACATTTTACGTGCAGAGTATTTTGTTGATACCGATCCGGGTATTGGCAATGCTGTCCCCATAACCGTTACACCCGGTGTTGACATCAGCAATATTTCTGTTGCAGTGAATACAAACGGTTTGCCCGTTGGAGTACATCAGTTAGTTGTACGCTCATACAATGCAGAAGGCAATTGGAGCATCAGTAATGTGCGTACGTTTAACATTGGCACTATCAGCATTTTGCCTGATAGTATTGTATTCCCGGTTACAGTTATCAATACAACAGATACACGTAGTCTTGTAATTCGAAATAATAGCAGCACTGCGCAAACAGTTACTGCTGTAACAGTTGCAGCTCCGTTTACAACCAACTTTACAACAACAAGAACCATTAACCCGGGCTTAACTGATACCATCCGCATCAGCTTTACACCAACAGCTGCTGTGCAGTACCAGGATAATATTGCGCTGCAAACATCTGCAGGTGCATATACTATCCCTGTAAAAGGTACAGGTATTGCAGTCATCAGTTCATGGGTACTTGAACCTGCAGCAGGTCATAATTATGGTAATGTACAAACAGGAACATCATCTAACTTCAACTTTACCATTCGTAACACCGGTAATGCAGCCATCACACTAAACGAAGCAAGCAGCAGTAATCCTGCGTTTGTACCAACATTTACAGCAGGCACAGTAATACCGGTTAACGGTTCAGTTAATTTACCTGTTGCATTTAATCCAACAGCAGTTACTGCATATAATGCTGTATTAAAAATTAAAGCAACAGCTGGTGGACCGGACTCTGTTACCACATCACTTAATGGTAACGGGTTTACTCCTGCAACAGCTCCTGTATTATCATTTGTTACAACTGCTCCGTATGATGGAGTACGAGGTGTAAACCCTGCAGCAGGGCAAACAGGCACGTATACGTATAAAATTGTTTACAGATCAGCCGATAACAGAGCACCTGCAAACGGTCAGCCGCAAATAGGTATTGATCTTACCGGTGATCAGGATTTTGATGATGGTGGTGAAGGCATATTTGCAATGACAAAAGAAAGAAGCAGTACAGATTATGTAACCGGTGTGGTTTACAGTTATACCGTAAACTATAACAGCTACAGCAATACCATGGGCTATCGTTTCTTTGCTCAGGATATACTCGGTAATGCAGCAGTTACAAGCAATACAGCTTATTACAGCGGACCTATAGTAACGTTCCAGACACTTGATCTGAGACTGTTTGCAAATGACATCAGCTTCAGCAAAAACAATCCGTTGCCGGGTGAATCGTTTACTGTAACAGCCAATATTCATAACAACAGTGCGTTTACTGCAGCCAATGTACCGCTGTATTTCTACAGAGATACAATCTTAATTGGCAGCACTACAGTAGCAGTTGTAAATCCATACAGCACAGCAACTGTAACAAGAACACTGTCGTTTGCTGCCGATGGTTTTTATCCAATAAAAGTTTGGATTGATCCAAATAAAACATTGAACGAAAGCAATGTGCTGAACAACTATGCCATTCGTCCGGTTATAGTTGGTACTCCTGTATTACCCGGAGGCATAACAGTTACAGGAACAGCTACTGTTCAAACCTGTCCTGCACTCCGCTTAATCTTTAGCGGCAATGCACAATACTATGGCACAGCAATTCCTACATCCGTTGCGGGTGCAGAAGTAACCATTAATACAGGTAGTGCAATATTAAAAACCACAACAGATGCAAGTGGAAATTATTACCTGGCAGTTGAAAATCCGCCATGTGGTAATACAATAACGTATACCGTTAGTGTAACCGACTTTACTTTTACCAGCAATACCTTTACAGGTGCGGTGAGTGTTAGTTGCCCTGCACCGAATGCTTGTGGTGCACCACCTATTAACGGCGGCGCAGCAATTGCCATTACCAGTTCAACACAGCCATGTAATTTAATTGTTGGCAATACAGTATCTACTCAAATTACCATTACTTACAGGGGAAGAAACATTTCTAACTTCTGGAGTTCATGGGATAAGATTTGGAAAGACACCGTGAAGATCTTTAACAACGGTGTGTTAATTCAGACATACTATACAGATGATATTCCTGATTTTGGAAGTGCCGGTACATTCCCGGGTGATGTGAAAATATTTCCTGTTACTGTTCCGATCACTACAGCAGGACCAAACAACATCACAGCAATTGCAACGTATCAGTACAATGAGTTTTTCCAGATACCATCTTCATTGTATAAAGGAGTGTTTACAAACATGACGGCAACTGCGGGTACTACAGTTGTTGGTGAAGCTAATTTGCCTGATTTAACGATTGATAATTTCAGACAAACAGCATACAGATCATTTAGCTTTAACGACCGTAACTTAAAGTGCGGCACTGCAGGATCGCATGTGGTACGTATGGTTGATGTTACAAATCCGGGAGCACCTGTGTTGCTGTATGAAACAACTGTAAGTTCACTCGGACCGCAGAATTCAACAACCATCAATGTTTCATTACCAACATTATCCATCGGTACACATGTTATACGGATTGTTACTGATACAACCGGATTGGTTACAGAAACCAACGAGTTGAACAATGTATTTGAAACAACCATTACAGTACCGCAACCGGATTTAACAGTTGGAAAGATCACAGTATCTGCATCGAATGTTGCTGCAGGTGGTGCGGTTACATTTAAAGCAGTCATTAAGAATTCGGGTACAGCAACAGGACCATTCACAGTTTCATTTTTAGCTAACGGACTACCAATCGGCAGCAGTATTCCAGTTGCAGGCATTGGAGAAAAAGGAGAGACAATTGTTACATCCAATGTATTGAATGTACTGACTGCAGATACCGATTGTGCAATTGATATTACAGTAGTGGCCGATGATGGAGCTGCCATCAGTGAAAGCAACGAAAGCAACAATACCGAAGTATTTAAATTTGGTACAGATGTACAGCCGCTGTTATTACCTGTTGAGTTTGGTTCTGCATCAAACCCTGTAAGAATACGGGTTAATACAGCAAAACAATATAACGCTTACATACGCAACACCGGAAGCAGAGATCTTAGAAATGTTACAGTGAAGTTTATGTACAACGGCAATAAAATAGGTGATGCATTGATCCCTGTTATTAAAGCAGGCATGGATTTCCCTGCAGTGGCATCGTTCAACTATACCTTTACAACCGTTGGACCTGCAGTTGTTACAGTAATCACAGATACAGCCAATGTTGCATGCGAAATTGATGAAGCAAATAACACAGGCGATTTCAATGTAGTGGTTACTGACAGTAAGGAAGATTATGTGGTGTTGTCGCAATTTATTTCGCCAAGCAGCTTAAACCCCAATGCAGGACAAAGCATTACCATTGTTGGTACGGTTAAAAACATCGGTAATAAAATAGCACCTGCAAGTAATATGCGTTTTTATGTAGACAATATTAAACTGGGGGCTGATGTACCGTTCAATACTTTACAGATTGGACAGGATACAACCATTGCTGCAACAGTTCCTTATTCATCAACCATACCCGGTGTAAAAGTGGTAAAGATTACAGTTGATGAAGATGGATTGATTGCAGAAGAAGATGAGAACAACAATGCGGCCACACGGATCATTATTGTTGGTGATGCTCCTGATATGACAAGGAATGCATTGCAGCCGATTGGCTTTAACCCCAGCGGGTTTAATGCAGGCGACAGTGTGACCGTATCTTATCAAATAAGAAATGCAGGATCTAATACAGGAACTGCATGGGCACGATTGAAAATATTTGATGCAATGGGTACGCTTACAGCAATAGACAGTGTGCAGTTTACACTTGTGTCAAATGCAAATACAACTATTTCGAAAAGAATGTTCTTTGCTGTTGATTCAGGTACGGTGGTTGCAGAAATTGTGAATTGCTCACCGCTTGAATCGAACCTGCTCAACAACTCAGATACGTTACCATTTAGTATTGTAGCAAAAATGAAAGCAAGCCTGAGTGTAACCAATCTGGATATGAAAGCAGGAGCACCGCAACAACTGCCGGGATGGATTGGCGGAAAGATTATGCTGGGTGATTATGACTTAACAGTTAACGGAACCATTGTGAATTTTGATACTGCCCATTTCATTATAACAAATGGTACAGGCAGGTTAAAGATCGTGAACAGCAATCCGGAAAATATTTTCCCTGTTGGTCCATCTTTATACCAATCAAACTTTGCACGAATTAACAATGCAGGTACAGCAGATCATTTCTCTATGCGTGTGGTACCATATGTGCTCCAAAATGGAACATCCGGCAACAACATCACATCGGGCTATGTAAACCGAACCTGGTTTATAGATGAAGATGTGCCGGGTGGCAGTAATGCAACTGTTGAACTCTTCTGGTTTGTGGCAGATGAACAAAGTGCATTTGGCAGAGGTATAAGCAGAATTGCACATTTCACCGGTTCATGGGAGTTGGGAACTGTAGGTGCTGCGTTGCAGGATAGTATTGGCCGATACAGCAGGTTGCATTCAGGGTATACCAACTTTTCGCCTTTTAGTGTTACAAGCAACAGTGCAGGTTTACCGCTTCGTTTCTTATCATTCACTGCTGCTCCGGTTCAAAACGATGTAGTACTTAACTGGACAACAGATAATGAAATCAACACATCGCATTTTGATGTTGAATGGAGCAAAGATGGTATAAGGTTTGAGAAAGCGGATGCAGTTAGAGCTAATAACACAAGTGGCGTGCAGCGATACAGCTTTACACATCGCTCACCATCAGGAAACATATTGTTCTACCGTATAAAGCAGGTAGATCTTGATGGAAAATTTGAATACAGCCAAACGGTGCAGATCAACAGGAACACAGCGGCATCTGTTGTACTGCTGCAGAATCCTGTAACAGACAATGCCGTACTGCTCTTTAACAAGCCAGCTCAGAAAACAGTGGCACGGTTGTTCAACAGCAACGGTCAACTGATAAAACAGGAAATGATCAGCGAAGGAACAAGACAATACAGCCTTCAACTCAATCAACTCGCAGCAGGAGTGTACACACTCCACTTACAATCTCCGCAGGGAGTGGTCAGTTTCCGGTTGGTTAAGACCAGTGAATAAACAATCATAAAAAACGGTGATGCAAATTGCATCACCGTTTTTTTATTTCTCTTATCACTTCCTCATTCATCTTTTCAAAAACTCCCACTTTTTGGGGATATAAACTGGTATACATCCCTCTTACTTTTACAGTACTTACTATCCTCTATCTCACTAACCGTTGATAAAAACATCGGATAACCCTTTAGATTTTACAGCATGAAAAGTATTTTATTGATTGGTTGTCTTTTACTGTACAGTGTTGCAAAAACGCAGATCAGTATCGTATCAACTTTTAATAACACAGGACATACATCAACTGCCGGTGCTTTACAATTAGAGTGGAGTGCAGGTGAACAGGTGAGCATCCGTTCCTTCAGCAACGGCTCTTTTATTTTTACTACCGGCATTTTACAGGGAGTAACTCCAACTCCAACAGGTATTCCGTATGTGTCTATCTCTGCTTCAGAAATTTCTTTGTTTCCTGTACCTGCAAATGATTTTTTGAATGCAGTTTTTAAATTCAACAAACCGGGTAAAGTATATGTACAAATCTATCAGGCAAACGGTATGCTTACAGCAGCGTTCACTCATGTATATACCGGCAGCAGGTTTAACCAAACATACAGAACAGATCAGTTAGCTGCAGGTGCTTACACAGTGCATGTAGTGTTTATACCGGTAAACGGTGTAAGACAACAAGGATCATACAAAATAACCATCCAGCATTAAATATCAACACATGAAAAAATATATCTTTTTTTTAATGCTCCTTTTGATTTCTGTAGTTGGGAGCATACACGCACAACAACTCAATTTCCAGGGCGTAGCCAGAAATAACAGCGGAACAGTTTTGGCGAATCAGGCTATTAAAGTGCGTTTATCTGTTCGTGATGCAATACCCACGGGTACTGTTCAATACAGTGAAACAAGAAGTGTAACCACCAGTGCGTTTGGAAGTTTTACTATTGCAATGGGAAGCCCCGGCGCTACCAATATTACAGGCAGTATTGCAACAGTTACATGGGCAAGCGGCGCAAAATTTTTACAGGTAGAAGTAGATCCTGCTAACGGAATCATCTTTACAGATATGGGTACTACAGAAATGGTCACTGTACCTACTGCATTGTATGCAACTGCTGCAGGCAGTGCATCTCCAAATGGTAATGCAGGCGGGCATTTAACAGGTACCTACCCCAACCCTACTATTGCAGACAATACTATTTCAACAAATAAAATTCAAAACGGCGCTGTTACCTCTGCAAAAATTGCAGCGGGTGTTATTCCAACATCACTTCCGCCAAATGGTGTTGCATCAGGAGATCTGAGCGGCAGCTATCCATCACCGGTAGTAAGTAAACTGCAAGGCAATGCAGTCAGTTCAACTGTTCCGTTAAATGGCCATGTACTTACCTGGAACGGAACAAGCTGGGCTCCTGCAGCAGCAGCAGCCGTTACAAGTCCGTGGGCAATCAGCGGCACTAATATTACAAACAGCAATACAGGAAATGTGGGCATTGGCATTACAAACCCATCATTTAATCTGCATGTTGGTAATAATAATAATGCATTTAGAGTTGAAGGTCCTGTTGCTGCGGCAAGTGGTGGCTATGCATTAAGTATTGGTGGGTTTGGGTCAGTGGCTGTAGATCAACCGGGGGTTACAGGTGGTCGTTTTATAATTCTGGAAAACGGAAATATTGGAATAGGTGACAACGGCCCAACTGAAAAACTAACCATCACAGGAAAAATTAAAGTATCGGATGGTACACAAGGTGTAAATAAAGTATTAACAAGTGATGCAAACGGAGTTGCAAGCTGGCAACTACCATCAGCCCAAACGAATTTCTGGACTGCAAGCGGCAACAATATTTATAACAACAATACAGGTTTTGTAGGCATCGGTACAAATGCACCAACAGCACCTTTAAGTTTTGCATCGCTGCTTGGTAAAAAAATAGTGTTGCATGGTGATGGTAACGCAGTTCATTACGGAATGGGTATACAGTCTGCATTATTACAATTGTATACGGATGCCTCTAATTCAAACATTGCATTTGGCTATGGAAGCAGCAATAGCTTTACAGAACGTGTGCGGATTATTAACAACGGAAC
This sequence comes from Chitinophagaceae bacterium, assembly GCA_019752045.1. Taxonomy (GTDB): domain Bacteria; phylum Bacteroidota; class Bacteroidia; order Chitinophagales; family Chitinophagaceae; genus Lacibacter. The sequence continues at coordinate 95,284 of JAIEMP010000013.1, forward strand.
AGAAGGGATGATTGTAAATGGAAGACTTCATTTAAAAAACGGATCTCTCCCCGTTAACCCGTCACAAACAGGTGGAGTTTGGCTTTATAAAGCAGATAACACTGCACTGCTTAGTTTCATGGGAACACAAAACAATCAGAATGTTGGATTTTTTGGTGGCTCTGTAAATGGTGGATGGGGATTTGTGTACGATGCAATAAACAGTCGTGTAGGTATAGGTATAAGTACACCCAATGCACCACTTGGATTTGCACCTGCACTTGGAAAGAAAATTACACTTTACCCCGGCACAACGGGTGATGTTGGTTTTGGCGTTGCAGGCAACAGGTTACAGATTTACAGCGATAACCCGAATGCAGATGTTGCTATTGGATATGATGCTGCGGGAACATTTAATGAACGCTTTGCATTTAAACCCAACGGTGCAATGGCAGTGAATGGTAATACAGGTGCTGCCGGGCAGGTATTGATGAGTAATGGAAATGCAGCTGCCACCTGGGCAAATATTTCTCAGGTATTACCGGTGTATTACAGAGAAGGAGAAACGGCTACTTATACCAACAATAATTTTACTGCTCCTTTTCCTGCAACAACCAACATTGATTTAGTAATTACACAACCAACCAAAGTATTGGTTTTTTCGGATGTATTTATTTATAACAATTGCTCTGTTGGACAATGTTTTCCGGTTTGGGATTTTGAAATTCTTGTTGATAATGTGCAAGTGCACGTAAGCCCCGTGCATCCAATAACTTCTGCAACACGGTTTAGTGATGAAAGGGCATTGGGGCCGATTCTTTTAAACCTTACACCGGGTAACCATACCATCAGTTTCAGAGGTTTCGTTTCGGTAGTAGGGTCTGTTGGCGGCAGTACGTTTATGCGAATGAAATCAACAGCCATGGTAATACAATAACAACTTTCAGCTTGCAAATGCGATTGAAAAAAATCATTCATTGTAAATCAATTCACTTCAGACGGATAAAATGAAAGACTTTCTTTACTAAATTATTATTATTTCTTGTTTTAGAGCTAAACGACTGATTGCAATTTGATTTTACCAACCCCAATTCAGAGACAAACAGATAAATATGATTGTTACTTCGAAGCCATAAAGGGAGGTAGTTTTTTTGTACATACTGACCGACACGGTACTTTTTTTTTCTTTTGAAAAAATATAAAAGCAATGTGATGCTGTACCATTTCTGCAACATTAATATAACTAACAATCAAATTATTCAGTAACTACCTGCCAATAATCTTGTGCATAAATGCAAGCTTAATCAACTCAGGTGTATTTTTTGCACCCAATTTGGCAATAAGACTTTTTCGATGTGTATCTACTGTTGCTGCGCTTACAAACAGCTTCTCTGCAATTTCGTTATTGGTAAGTCCATCGGCCAGGAGTAGCAATACCTCCTGTTCACGACGGGTTACCACAGGTGCCGACTCGTCTGTTTTTAAGATAGCTGCAACTTCATCGCTTACATATTCTTTTCCCTGCGCAATTGTTTCAATTGCCTCAAGCAATTCACGTTGAGAAGCATTCTTCAATATATAACCCGAAGCACCGCTGTTCATCATGTTCTGGATAAGGCTTTGTTGATTGAATGTACTTAACCCTAATACAAATATCTGGTTGTATGCTAACTTCACATCTCTGCAAAGTTCAATACCGTTTCTGCCGGGCATATTAATATCCATAAGTATTACATCAGGCAATTGATTTTTTAAAAAAGCCAGACAGGATTCTGCATTTGAAGCATGGCCCAACCAATCGACACCTTGTTCATTTTGCAATAAAGAACGGATACCTTCCACCACCATATAGTGATCGTCAACAATAAATACTTTTATTTTTCGTGCAGTGGCCATTAAGCTTTTATTTCAATGTGAACAGAAGTGCCTTTTCCCGACTCAGATTGCACATCCATTACTCCTTTCATAAACTCAACACGGCTTAAAATATTTGACCATCCCATTCCTTTTCGTTGCTGAAGTATAGAAGTGTCAAATCCGTTACCATCATCTTCAACAGTGATCGTAATTGTGCCGTTTAATTTATTTAATTGGACAACAGCCTGTGTTGCAGTTGCATGTTTCAAAATATTATTCACCAACTCCTGAACTATACGGTACAAGGTGATGGAGGCAGTTTGCTCAATCTGTACTCCTTCCATTCCTACAGACTGGTAAATTACTTTCACTGCGCCGCTTTGATTGATATCGTTACAAAAATCTTTTAATGCCGTATCTAATCCGTACTTAACCAAAGCTTCGGGCATCATGTTGTGTGCTACACGGCGCATTTCTTTTATTGAACTGTCCAGCATATCCATGCTGCGTTCAAAAGCCTGCGCATTATCAGGTGTAAGAATCAGATTTCCTTTCATAGTACTAAATGAATACTTTATTCCGCTTAACATGCCGCCCAGCCCATCGTGTAAATCTTTCGCAAGCCTTGTACGTTCCTGCTCCTCCCCTTTTAGCACCGCTTCAGTTGCCTCTAATTGTTTTTCGGTTTCCAGTTCGCTGATGCGTTGTTGCTGTAAATTTTGTTTTTGTCTATAGTTACGAAAACTAAGTAATGAAATAATAAGTATTGCCGCAGCACTGCCAATTAATACATAGTTGAGGGTATTCTTTTGTTTGATGGCAGCCTGCTGTAGTTTTATTTGATTGTCCTTTTTTGCTGTTTCATATTTTGTTTCAAACTCAACCGTGTTTTTTCTGATACGGTCGTTAATAGCACTATCTGCAAGTAGAGTTGCTTCCTGCATATATTTCTGCCCTGTTTGTAAATCATGCAAAGCGAAATGGATTCGTGATAACGTTTCTAATGTTTTCTTCTTCTCAAAAAGAAGATTGTTTTCGTTGGCTACTTTCAGCGACCGGTTAGCATAATCTCTTGCTGTGCTAAAATCTTTTTTGAAAAAATAATAAATAGCAAGCCCTCTTAAAGCAACTGCAATTCCTTCATCTGCTTCAAGTATAGTGTAAAGCTCCAACGCCTTGCCGTAGTAATTATTCAGGATTGCATAATTTCCTGTGTTCATAAACAAATCGCCAAGATTAACCATTTGAGATGCTTCCATTTCTATATTGCCAATCGCTTGCCCAATTGAAAGTGCCTCGTTCCATACACTTTTAGCTTTTGTATAATCTCTCTTTTTAGAATAACTCATTCCAAGATTACTTAAAGCAGTACCCAGCCAAACAGGTTCATCTACTGTTCGTAAAAATTTTACAGACGCCTCGCCATAAGCAATTGCCTTATCATAATCTTCCAGTTGGTAGTAAAGCATTTGCAGAATTTCATTAGCCTGCGCAGACAGCAAGCTGTCACCATTACTCATGAAAATTTTTCTTCCTTCCTCATAAAGCTTAGCTGCATCTTCATACTTTATTAGCAACCTGTAAGAAGTACCCGTATTAAACAATGCTTTACCAAGCAATAGTGGATTATTGATTGTACGTGCTATTGTTACAGAGCGTTGATTGAGCAACAAACCCGAATCATACCTTCCCTGCATATTGAGCACAAAGGTGTAATTGAAAATATATTTTAATACACCTGGTTTGTAATTAACCTTTTCACCAATAGTTCCTGCTTTGCTGTAATACTTTTTTGCAAGCTCCGGCTCACTGCTTTCATATTGTTGCCCTAGTTTAATATAAAACTCCACTCCTGCACTATCCTCTTTTACTGTTGGCAGAAGTTTTATTAAACTGTCTTTATTCATTAACTCCTGAGCATTACACATGCATAGCAGGCAAATGAATACAAAAGAGCAAGTAATTTTATGCATACAGTAAAATAATTCATAATTGTCAGATGGCAAATAAAACCATTGACTGGTTTTGAAAGCCTACCTTTTTTACATGATTTTATGCACGTTGGAAAAATATCCATTTTTTAAGGGATACAGACGAAGCTCCCGGATAAATACTTTCACACTTAACAACACAATAAAAACTATTTGGCATTAAAATACTGAAAAATGAAATGAAACTAAATACTACTTATGATGCAGGGCTGAAAGTATTTACAGCAAATGATAAAAGGTATTTAGTATGAATAATTCAAAAAAAGGTCTTGAGATGTCTGTAAGTTACCTGTCAATTTTTTTATTAGACGCATGAAAAATTGAAAATATAAACTAGACAATTGAAGTCAGGTATCAGAATGGCAACCCACACCATGATCAAAAACAATAGCTAATTTGGTTTAACAATGCTAATGGCATACTGAATAATGATTACACTTAAATAAGATGTATATCAGATGAAAATCAGTACCGGCTTTTCGAAATTATTAAAACCGTTTAAAATAAAATGTCATGAAAAAAGTCATCATACTTTTTCTTTTTCTGACTCACTTAGTTTCTGCAGCACAGGTAAAACCAAAACCTGCTCCACAAAAGAAGCCGGCACAATCTGAAATGGACAAAATGATGGAAGAAGCTATGCAGGGCATGAGCCCCGAAGAAAAAGCCGAAATGAAAAAGATGATGAAGGCAACAATGCCGGTTTTACAGGAACACAATAACACAACAGCCGACTATCCGCAAATTACAAACAACAAGGAGTTGCTACCTGTTAAAGACATTAACCGTATCAACAGCATTTCAAAAAAAATATTTACTGAAGCAGATATTGCCATTACTACAACTCAACTCTTTGGCAAATTAATGACAAAAGCTGATGCAGATCAGAAAACGATCATCAACAAAGTTGTATCAAAAGAAAAAAGAGCAAGTGGATTGATGGGCGCTTCCATTACTGCTTTTTTACAGGGGCATCGGTTGGCTGCCATTGGTCTGGCAATGAAAGCAGTACTTGCCGACAATAAGAATTTAATTTATCAAAATAATCTTGCGGCCATTCTTACGCAAAGCGGTTATTCCGACAAAGCCATTCCGTATCTGCGAAAATTATTAATACAACAGCCCGGCAACAGCACTCTTAATAATAATCTTGGTTATGCCTGGTTCTACCTTGGCGAAACAGACAGCGCTACGTTTTACTTTAACCGGGCTGTACAACGCAACCCTGCGCATACAGAAACAAGAATGGCTAGAGGTGTACTTGCAGAAATAAAAAATGATCATACAAAAGCAGTAGAGGAATATATTACATCGAATGAAGAAAGCCCGAATGCTGTTACAGAGCAAATGTTGAATAACAGGAAAAACGGCAACCGGGTTACACAGATGGATTATAAAAAAATGATTGGCAGCATTACCATTTATGAATTTTTCACAAAAGAATGGAGCCAGTTACCGGAGTTTGAAAATAATGTAAGTGCCTATCAGCGGAACAAAGCCATACTAAGAGGTTATGAAACGATGTATAAATCGTTGGAAAAAAAGTTGCAGACATTATTTACTGCCGCAAATATGGAAAAGGAAAATCTTGAGAAAAAAGATGAAGAAGAATATGCAACTACAATGATGAAGGAGAGTCTGAAAGGTATTACGATGATGAGTAAACCTGCCGGTTATATTGTTGGCATACTTGCAAATGAACAGTCAAATAGAATTGCAGAAGATGCAAATACATATAAATCTTTACGGGATTATATTGAGGCACAGCAAAAAATAAGAAACAATGCAGGCAATAATCCTTCCTGTGCAGATATAGATGCAAAGTCGAATACATTTATGCAAACCGTAAATCCAAAAATAAAAGAGTATTACCAGAAACGGCTCGATGCATTAAGAGTTTGGATGAATGCCATGTGCACCTGGCGTTGGTTTCTGGTGGGTAATGCAAAAAATAATGCAACTGCTGCCTGCTTTGATCTTGCGAAAGCTTTCGAAGAAATACACCGTCGTGCAGTAGAAGAATTTAAAATTATGGCCCCCTCCTGTGGCAACAGGAATGAGGTGGTTGCTGCACAAATCAAAGAATTACCGATTCCTCAATTTAATTGCCCTGTGGTTGTGCGCATGCCGGCCAATGTGGAAGCATTAAGAATAAGCGCCACAACAACAGGATTAGATGAAAATAGTTTTGGCATTAAATATAACGGAGCTGCAATTCCTAACGTAACAATGGCATTTGGTGTAGAGAAAACTCATATAGCTGAGCCCGGGCTTTATGGCAACCCCTATATTAAAACAGCAGATGGGAGTATCAATCAATCAGGATTTAATTATGCAATGGAATCTGATAACGATGAATTGGTTCCACTATCGAAGATTCCGCCTATGGAGTTGGTTCCGTTAGATAAAAACCTGCTGAATAAAAAACCAAAACCGGTTGTTAAAGAAGATGCGCAGGCATTAATGAAAGCCAAGCTTGCAAGAGATATCATGAACAAAATGCTTAAAACGGATTGTACAACAAAATTTGTAGTAGGTATGGGTGAACTCATTTTTGAAGAACCTAAACAATTTGTTATAGGCGAAGGCGAACTGATGCTCTGGAATGAATCGAAACAAAAATGGGAGCCATGGGAAGATGAAGGGAAATTGGTAGTGGGTATTGGCGAACTAAGTTTTGAAGAAATGCCCAAAGGCCCTGTACCAGGCAAATTAGAAACGGTAATCAATAATGGGTTAGAGATGATAAAGACAACAGGAAATTTTATTAAAAACCTGTTTGATTGATCATCCAACACAATACTACTTTAAGTCAAGCTAATAAAAATGTATATGAAATATTTAATAGGAACGCTTTTGTTGTTTATGCTTCAATTATGTAATTCTGCTTTTTCGCAAAATCACAACGATGCATACGAAAATTCATACCTCGGCTGGATAAAAATGTTCAATCCAAATGAACCGGAGAAACCTTATAAACAAGACCACTATACTTATTCAGCAAAGCAAATGGCTATCAGTCGAACGATTATTGGATGGGTACAGCAAAGCTATACACCAAAAGGGGCTATTGGGCAGGCGTTAAAATTAGTAAACGAAAAAATGCACGAGTACAATCAGGATAAAAAAGCACTGCCACAAATGTATGGCGCTGCTACAAGAACATTTATTGAATTGAAAAAAAATCAAAAAGGACAATGGACACCTGCAACCAATACCGGTTGGTATATGGATATTGCTGTAAATGGCCCAATTGGCGATAAGTCGTATGCCATTACTTCACCTGATAACTATTTTTTTTATATCCCCGGTGAAAAAGGGTTGAATGAAGATGAACAAAGAGTAGCAAACATGCGGGGCTTTAGTACACACCCAACGTTTAAAAAATATATTAGCTGGTACCAGCCAAAAGGTATAAAACCCATTTTGCAATATGTAGTGCTGCTTTGCAAAGACAATGTAAAACCTTACCTGCCTGTAACCAAAGGAGAATATTTAGCGGAGCTTGAAAAAGCGATTGGCCGGGATGCTGCAGAAAGAATTAAAAAAGGAAACAATCCTGCTTCTGTAAATGAACAAATGGCAAAAAGAAAAGCTGCATTGAACCGTTTAAAAGAAAAATACAAAAATCGGTTAAACGAACCGGCCAAAGTAAAAGAACAGCCTGACCTATATTTAGAATATGAAAGTGATACGGACATATTTGAAGACAACGGTTATTCTTCCAGGTATACCGTTTACAAATACGATCCTGCTAAACTTGCTTTAACAAAATCGGATCAACCGCAATGGATTGTTATTGCATGGGATGCGGCAGGTATAGCCAATGGCGATGAGGCAGGTGCACATCTGCACCAATCAATGCTGGATAATATGAATTACGATTACATCTACAATTATTTCTTTTATCCGGAAAAAGTAAAAGGTATTGCCTATAAACCACTGAAGTCGTCAATCGAGGAAGAAAAAAACAGTACAAATCAAACATCAGCTGTTTCAAAAAAGAATGCAGCCGATGCTGCTGTTTTTTTCTTTGAAGATTTCTCGCTGAACGCAGCAGGACAAAAACCTATTGGCTGGAAATCAGAATTAGACCTTGATGGAAAATATGCAACTGTTACTACACTGCCGGGCAAAGACGAAAAGTGGTTAGAGATAAAAGGACAGAACAAAGTGATCCCACTTAATCTTAAAAAACCATTGCCACAAGATTTTGAATTGAGTTTTGATTTGGCAGTGCCAAAAAATATTCCCTGGGGTGCAAAAGCGTTTGTACTCTATCTGGGAACAGCAAAAAACTATGTGGAGAACGGGCCATGTATTAATCTGCGGATAAAGGCCGGTTTTTCAGGTAGGCCGGGCGAAACATTCATTGAATGTAAATTCGGAAGCAGCTATCCTGTAAATGTAAAACCCTATTACGATGCAACAGGTTTTTCTAATGATAAAGAAATCAATAAGATTACGATCACACTTAAGAAAAAAGGAGAATCGTTAGAATACTTTATTGATCAAAATAAAATTGCAGAAATAGTGAAAGCTGTTCCACCAGGCACATTATTTAACTGGCTGCAATTATCTCACCTGAGAAGTGATGGCGATAACCAGAAATATTACCTCAGCAATTTTAAAATTACAAAGCTGTAAATCCCTTTTTTAAGGGATGCCAAAAAACATCATCTTAAAATAGTTTTGACTAAAACAATAACTATGCTTTTAAATATTTCTCCGCTCAAAAATCATATTGCAGTTTTTATTGCAATGATTATCCTTACCGGAAGCCTGAAGGCGCAACAGGAAACGTATGATATTGTTACTTATACTCCACCGGCAGGCTATGTAAAAGAAGAGAAAGAATCATGCATCATCTATAAATTCACGAATAAGAAAGATAAATCCTGGTGCCAGATAGCGATTTACAAAAACACGAAAAGCGAAGGCAGCATTGAAAAAGATTTTGATATTGAGTGGAAAGAAATTATTGCAGATCCATTGAAGGTTAAAGAGAAACCGCAAAAAGAAGCAGTAACAGAAGCAGATGGCTGGAAAATTATGAGTGGTTCTGCTAAATGGACATACAAAAATACACCCGTTGCCACTATACTCACCACCTGCAGTGGACATGATGCCCGTATTAGTTTTCTGGTGAACGCTACTGCCAGCCGTTACTTAGATGATTTTGATAAATTAATTGCATCTATTGATTTATTAAAGCCTGGTAAAGAACCTTCAAATACGACAACTAATAATAACACGAATTCAGATCCTACTACAACAACCACAAATACAACTGCTGCAATTGAAGGTACATGGATAAAATCAGGAAGTGTAAACCCCACTTATGGCGATCCTGTATCATGGGGATCGGGTGGTTACACAAAAGATCAATATGTTTTTTATACAAATGGTACTTACGAATTTTATTCTAAGTCTTTTGGGTATTCAGTTACCCATTTAATTCTCGCAAAAGAAACCGGTACAGTCAGTATCAACGGGAATCAACTCCTCCTCACGCCAAAAACAAGCGTGGTAGAAAGCTGGAGTAAAAGAAATAATGCAGATAGCTGGGGTAGTCTTGTTTCATCCGAAAAAAGAAAACTTGAAACGGTTACCTATACTTTCACCAAACATTATTTCAGCGGCATACAGCAATGGAATCTGGTATTGCAAGCTTCAAGACCTACGGAGCGTGATGGGAGTTTCAGTACCCTCACACTTTTTCCAAATGCATATTACTATGCTCCTGCATCGAATAATAATACAGCAATTGATTTACCAAGGTAAAGAACACTTTGCTACTATTACTTCCTGATATCTGTAAATCTGCCGTATTTTAAAGCGGTCGCATTTTGGTTAATAACAGTGGTGATTCTTCACCGCTGTTTTTATTGTATCTGCTCAATAAAAACTCATTAACTTCGGCTACCAAATTATTATCTGTTTATGATAACAGTCCTTCATCCCTGGCATGGTGCACATTATGGCACTGCAGCGCCTGCACGTGTTAATGGTTTAATTGAAATTTCACAAGGCAGCCGCAGCAAATATGAAATTGATAAAGAAACGGGGCTGTTACGTTTAGACCGTGTGATCTATTCTTCTTTTATTTACCCGGTAAACTACGGATTTATTCCGCAAACATTAGGACAGGATGGTGATCCGTTGGATATTCTGGTCATCTGTTCACAAGCCATTCAGCCATTGTGTTTGGTAGAAGCAACGGTGATTGGTAATATGCAAATGATTGATCAAGGCGAAAGGGATGATAAGATCATTGCTGTTGCCACAAAAGACCCCATGGTGAATCACATTACAGATGTGAATGAACTGCCCAATCACTTTTTCAGTGAGCTGAAACAATATTTTGAGCAATACAAAGTATTAGAAAATAAAGTGGTGGAAATTGATAACTTCCAAAGCAAAGCAGAAGCATACAAAGTAATAGAAGAAGCCATTACCTATTACAAAGACACGTACAATAAATAACAAGCTTTTTAAGCCAGCGTCTTTACATTCGTTTACACATCATGCAAACAAAAAAAATGGATACAAATCTGATCATTGCCGTTTTGATCGTTGGCCTTGCTGCAGGTATACTCGGCGGCATGGTTGGTGTTGGCGGAGGGCTAATTGTTGTACCTGCACTGGTATACTTTTTGGGATTCAGTCAGCACTCTGCGCAAGGCACTTCACTTGGCTTGTTGGTATTACCGGTTGCCATTTTAGGTATGATGAATTATTACAAAGCCGGTCATGTTGATTTTAAAGTGGTTGGTTTGCTTGCTGCTGGGTTTGTTGTGGGCAGTTACTTCGGCAGCAAATGGAGTTTAAGTTTGCCACAGGACACTGTAAAAAAAATATTCGCTGTTCTTTTATTTTATACCGCATTTAAAATGATTGGTTGGGAGAAGGCTGTAGTGAATTGGATTAAAGGATTGATATAATAAATAGAAACACTGATAACACAGATTGGACTTGATAAACGCAGATACTACATTTTGTGAATATACTTTACACTCTTTTTATCACCCGTAACCGATGTGTCCGTTCGCCACTTTCCATGTGGATGATACCTGCTCCGTCAATTTTATCAATACGAACTTTACCTGCTGCATGTATAATTTCATGATCGTTCAACAACAAACCAACATGAATAATTTTTCCATCTTCGTTATCAAAAAAAGCCAGATCGCCGCAACGGGCTTCCTGTAAAAAACCAAGATCCTCTCCCACCATTGATTGATTGGCTGCATCTCTCGGTAATTGCTTTCCAAAAAAACGCATCAGCAATTGTACAAATCCGCTGCAGTCAATTCCAAACACAGAGCGGCCACCCCATAGATAAGCTGTATTTAAAAACATGAAAGCTACCTGTCGTATACTTTCTTCATCAAACACATAAGCACCTTCCATCACCAGTTTGCTGCTGCTTCTGATGCGGTAATCACCCCACAATGCTTCACCGTTTTGCATTGCCGGCATGGCACTGCCAAATGGCACATGCATGGGCAGTTCGTTCACCAGCATCACACCACTCCATGTATTAACCAACGGCACCTGATCCTGCGATGCAATTTCTTTACTTACCTCTACAAGTTGATTTAGTAAACAGTAGCCGGTGTATCCGTCATAAATACATAACACCTCCACCCAATCTTCATGACGGGCAATTAATTCTACAGCTTCACCAAATAACAATTGAGAGCTGATCTCTGCTTCGTGTCTGGCTTCTTTACGGAGAGAACATACAGGTACAATGCATAAGGCGGTCATCATACAGGTTTCATTTTTATGAATATATGGAATTTAAACGTCCTGTGCATCTAATGTGTAAAATAACTAACTTGTTTGTATAAACTGCATGCGTGAGCTCCTCACAGTCTACCATACCCGATAACGAATTACTCCAGCACTATTATAATGATGGGAACAGCAAATGGCTGGGTATTTTGCTGCAACGCTATACCCTGCTGCTGTTTGGTGTATGCATGAAATATTTAAAGAACGAAGAGGAAGCCAAAGATGCCGTGCAGCAAGTGTTTGAAAAAAGTATTCAGGAACTCGGTAAGTATAAAGTAGATTATTTTAAAAGCTGGATTTACATGGTGGCCAAAAACCACTGCCTCATGAAACTGAGAGATAAAGGAAAAATACCCAAAGAAATTACTGAACGGATGATGGCTACACCAGCAGAAGAGCCTGACTATGCAGATCATTTGCAGAAAGATGAGCTGTTAACTTTACTTGAACATGCATTACCGGGACTGATTCCTGAACAACGTCTTTGCATTGAAGAATTTTATCTGTACAAAAAAAGTTATCAGGAAATTTCCGGACAAACAGGCTTTACACTGATGCAGGTGAAAAGTTATATTCAAAACGGAAAGCGTAACTTGAGAATGGTTTTGCTTAAACAACTGAACAATGAGCGATAAGCTGCTCGACATATTAAAAGATCATCCCGATATCAGTGAACAGGAAATGCTCGATTACCTGAATGGAAATCTTACGCCCGACCAACGGTATGAGATGGAAAAACGGCTGGCATCATCGGATATGATGAGCGATGCAGAAGAAGGTCTAAGTCAGGTAAAAAATAATGAACAGGTTAAAAAAGCGGTAGCCGATCTCAACAAACAACTGCACCTGCAGTTGCAGCAACAGCGCCGGAAAAGAAAACTATTGAAAATGCCCAATCAGACATTGCTTATCGTCACCACGTTTTTGCTGCTGCTGTTAATCACTCTTGCATTTGTGATCATTTATAAAATACAGGTAAAATAAAACTGAGTTGTTGTTCGGTGCCCCCTCCTCTCCTGCTCCATTTCTGTTATGACCCGGATGCTTTATTGATTTTACTTTTTTATCCGGTCTTCCGAACTTTCTGTTCAATCATCCGTTGTATAGCTAACTTAGAACAAACGATCACTAAGTTTAAACAAAGTATATGTTACGCCTTATCATCTTTTCAGCTTTTCTGTTTTCCTTTCTCCATTCAGGTGCACAAAGCACAGGCAGTATTACAGGTGCTATAGTAGATAAAGCCACTCAGCAGCCGGTTGAAGCAGCCAGTGTGCAGATTGATGGTTTACAAAAAGGAGCCGTGAGCGACAGCCTGGGCAAATTTCGCATCAGCAATATTCCGGTAAAAACATACAACCTTGTTATAAGTAAAGTAGGATACAAAACATTTACGTTGTTCAACATCGTTATCAACAGTGGCAATGAGAATACGTTCAGTATAGAACTGGAACAGGAAGCATCCAATCTTTCTGAAGTGGTAATAAAAGCAAATAAACGTACCGTAAGAGCTGCAACACTTGAAACACCTTTGAGTGTGCAACGCTTAACGTCTGAAGAAATTAAAAGTAACCCCGGTGGTAATTTCGACATCAGCAAAGTCATTCAAACATTACCGGGTGTTGGTGGCGGACAACAGGGAGGCAGTTTTAGAAATGACATTATTATACGTGGAGGTGCGCCGAATGAAAACGTATTTTATCTGGATGGTATTGAAGTGCCTGTCATCAATCACTTTCAAACACAGGGCAGCAGCGGTGGACCGCAAGGCATACTGAATGTCAGTTTTATTGAAGATGTAAAACTCAGCTCTTCTGCATTTGATGCAAGGTATGATAATGCACTGAGCTCCGTATTTCAGTTTAAACAAAAGAACGGTAACCCCAACAGGTTTCAGGGAAACTTCAGATTGAGTGCAACTGAAGCAGCTTTAACAGTAGAAGGCCCGTTATCAAAAAATAAAAAAACAACTTTCCTTGCATCCTTACGCCGTTCTTACTTACAATTATTATTTGAAACACTTGATCTGCCAATTCGCCCCAACTACTGGGATGCACAAACAAAAATCACCCATCAGATCAATAAAAAAACAACCCTCACTTTTATTGGTATTGGAGCCATTGATGAATTCAGATTTGCAGCACCCAAAGAATCAACTCCCGAAAAATTATATACCATTAATTCCAATGTACTGGTGAATCAATGGAACTATACAGCAGGTATTGCATTAAAAAGAACCATACCACGTGGTTTCTGGAATATTGCTTTAAGCCGTACTACTTTTCAAAACGATATTGAAAAATACGAAGACAATCAAAACCCAACCCCTGCAGGTAAATCTTTAGATGTAGTGAGTGGCGAAACAGAAACAAAACTGCGGATGGATGTGAATACCAACCGAAACAACTGGAAAATATCGTACGGTGCATCTGCACAACTTGCAGAGTACAGTAACACAACATTTAACCGGCTGAGAAAAGAAATCAGAGATGGAAATGGTGCACTTGTACAACCTGCTGTTGAAATTAATTTCAACAGTCCGCTGAAACCGTTTGTAAGACTGGGTGCTTTTGTACAGGCAGGCAGGCGCTTTGCAGATAACCGCTTAGGCATCAGTGCAGGCATTCGTACTGACATGAATACATTTACGACAGATGGTATGAACGGCTTGCAAACATTATCTCCACGTGTTTCATTCAGTTATGTACTGGCAGATAAGTGGACATGGAATTCATCTGCAGGTATGTATTATAAACTGGCACCTTATACCATTCTTGGGTTTGCAGATAACAATGGCAATCTTTTAAATAAAAATGCAAAGTACCTGCGCAGCAATCATTACACAACGGGGTTTGAGTTTTTACCAAATGATGGTTTACGATTTACACTCGAAGGTTTTTATAAACAGTACAGCAATGTACCTGTCTCTCAACGTACCGGTATTTCCTTATCGAACCTGGGCACCGATTTTACATTGCTTGGTAACGAGGCGGTAAATACTAATGGAAAAGGAAAAGCCTACGGCATTGAATTCTTTGCACAAAAAAAACTCACTAAAAAATTCTTTGGCATATTGTCTTACACATTTTACAGAAGCCTGTACAGCGGAGCAGATGAAAAAATGATTGCCAGCAGTTGGGATAATCAGCACCTGCTGAGTGTAACATGGGGTTATAAATTTGCACGCAACTGGGAGCTCGGTTTAAAATTCCGTTACCAGGGTGGTGCCCCTTACACGCCGTTTGATGAAAATCTTTCAAGAATAAATTATTTATCACAAGGTGTTGGTACACTCAATTATGCACAACTCAACAGCCTGCGTTTGCGTGGCTTTAACAGCAGCGATGTAAGGATTGATAAAAAATGGAATTTCAAAAAAACTACTATTGATTTATTTCTGGATGTCAGCAATTGGTATGTGGCAAAAAATCCTGCAGTGCCTGAGTACACGTTTAAACGTAACGCCTCCAATACAGCTTTTGAAACAACAGATGGTATGCCTGTAAAAGCAGATGGCAGCAATGCGATTCCTTTTCGTGTAAAAAATGATGACCCGTTTGTAACTCCAACAATTGGATTAATTATTGAGTTTTAAAAATTACCGGCAAGCAGTCAATATCAAGCAACAATAATTTGCTGTTATCAGAATAGAATCATTTGCACAGCTGGTTAATCCATTGCTCATGTTGGGGATATTGCTGCAACAGCGTTGCTTTATCTGCCAGTTCAAAATCTTCAAAATCAAAACCGGGTGCAACAGTGCATCCCACAAACGAAAAACTGTTTTCATCAACCGGCATGGATGCAAACCAGCAACCTGCCTTCACCAGTTGTTGAAACCTGTAGCCATTTTCAATATCATTTCCCAGTTTTAGTATTTCAGCATTACCATCAGGATGAATGACATAAATATGCAAACCCGCACCGGTATAAAAATGCCAGAGCTCATCGCTTTTGATGCGGTGAAATGCAGAAAACTGTTTTCCTTCCAACAAAAAATAAATGGCAGTTGAAAGAAGCCTGTTGCCATTAAAACGAACTGGCAATGCAGCAGCGTTAATGCTTTCATCACTTGCATAAGTGCGGCAGTAGTAACCCCCTTCGGGATGAGGTTGTAAATGAAACTGCGTTATATACTGTTGAACTGTATACATACTCATGACATCGGCAAAAATAGAACAACAAACTTGCCGGTTATGTTTCATTTATCAATACTTATTCTTATCTTATACAGTGCCTTCATTTTTAATGAACCTTCAATTGCAAGAACATGACTTCAGTAATTGGCAGTATCAGAAATGCCATTGGAAATACTCCACTGGTTGAATTAAAAAATATAGTGCCTGTTAACAGTGCCCGGATTGTTGCCAAAATGGAAAGTGCTAACCCAACGGGAAGTATGAAAGACAGGATGGCTGTTGCAGTGATTGAAGCAGCAGAAAAAAAAGGGTTCATTCAAAAAGAAAGTACGGTGATAGAATATACAGCAGGCACAACCGGTATTTCACTTGCATTTGTTTGTGCTTCACTTGGGTATAATTTTCATGCTGTTTTTTCAGATGCATTCAGTAATGAAAAAAGAATTACAATGAAAGCATTTGGAACAACTGTTACAGACGTTATCAGCGATCAGAAAAAAATAACAGAAAAACTTATTAAAGAAATGATTGAAACTGCCCGTGTATTAAGTGAGCAGGAGAATCACTGGTGGTCGGATCAATTAAACAATCATGATGCTGAACAGGGTTATTATCCGCTTGCAGATGAACTCTGGAAGCAGTCTGATGGCCAGGTTGATGCATTTGTACATACTGTAAGCACAGCTCATTCCATTCATGGAGTAACAAAATCGCTTTTAAAATATAATAGTAAAATAGAAACATTTGCGGTGGAACCAGATGAATCAGCAGTGCTATCCGGTCGCTCATCCGGATCTCATAAAATTGAGGGCATTGGCATTGGCTTTATTCCACCACTTTGGCAACCGGATATTGTAAATGAAATTTTAACTGTTACTACAGAAGATGCCATGCAGATGGCAAGAAGACTGGCAAAAGAAGAAGGTATTTTTGCCGGCACTTCAACCGGTGCCAATATTGTTGCAGCATTGAGAATAGCAGAAAGATTGGGGAAAGGAAAAACGGTAGCTACAATCATAATAGATTCAGGACTGCGGTATCTCAGTACTCCTTTATATCAATCATTATAAAAAAAGAGGCTGTTCTTTACAGCCTCTTCATTCAAATTTTTCTGCCGGAAATTATTTCGCAGGCTCATCAGGCCCGTCGAATGTATCCTTTACTTTATCCCACAAGCCTTCAGCTTTTTCTTTCAGATCTTCTGCAATATCACCTGCCTTTTCTTTGATTTGTGCAAGCTTTTCTTCTGCCTGATCTTTCAGTTCATCCAGTTTGTCCTCTGCCTTCTCTGACCACTCACCGGCTTTTCCTTTTAAATCCTGCAGGGCATCTTCTGCTTTTTCTGTCCAGCTTTGTTTTGTTTGATCAGTTTCCTGAGAGCCATTGGTTTGTTCCATTGTTGTTTGTTTTAAGGTTAAAAAAATAAGGCTTACAAGATACATTCATTTGCAGAACAAAAAGAATGAAACAACTCTTTTTTAAAAAAACAGAATACAACCTGCTTCAGTTACCAAAACTTCCTGATCATGTTGTTACCTCTGTTTGTATGTTGTATCTTCCTGACCCAAAACTAAAAAGCATGTTTAAACGTTTTCTGTTTGCAATCCTGTTTGTATTTCTTGGATTGATTGCACTGATCTTATTCAACACCTTTCGTTTCAGCAAAACAATTCCTGTTTTTCCATCTGCAGCAGTTACAGGCATCAGCGATTCGGCAGCAGTGCATCTGAGCCGTGCCATTCAGATTAAAACAGTTTCGTTTGGCGATACCCTGGCAATTGATACAACGGAGTTTTTAAAATTCCGTGGGTTTCTGGAAACAACTTATCCGGCTATTCATCAAAAATTACCGCGGCAAATCATCAGTGAGTTCAGTTATATCTATACCTGGGTGGGGAAAAATCCATCGCTGAAACCCTATATCATTATGGCGCATATGGATGTAGTGCCGGTTGAAGCTATTGCTGAAAAAAACTGGACGGTTCCTTCTTTCAGCGGAATGATTAAAGGCGATACCATTTGGGGAAGAGGCGCTGTAGATGATAAAGCATCGGCCATAGCTATTTTTGAAGCAGCAGAACAGTTGCTCAACGAAAATTTTCAACCCGAACGTACCATCTATTTATGTTTTGGACACGATGAAGAAATTTCGGGCAAACGTGGTGCAGCAAAAATTGCCGACTGGTTTAAAGAACAAAAAATTCAACCGGAACTGGTGCTGGATGAAGGCGGACAGGTAGACACTGAACATTTTCCCGAATTAAAAAGGCCTGTTGCTGTAATTGGTGTGGGCGAAAAGGGATATGTAAATATTGATCTGGTTGTAGAAAAACCGGGCGGACATTCTTCCATGCCGCCAACAGAAACAGCTATTGATATATTAAACAGCGCCATTGAAAAAGTAAGATTGAAACAAATGCCTGCACGTATTACAGATCCTGTTCACCAAATGTTTCAACGCATTGGCCCGGGCGGTGGATTTGTGAACAGGATGGCCCTGAGTAATCAATGGCTATTTAAAGAATTACTCATGCATCAGCTGGAGAAATCTAAAGAAACCAATGCACTCATACATACAACACTGGTACCTACCATTGTAAAAGCGGGCATAAAAGACAATGTCATTCCTTCCATTGCCAAAGCAACATTCAACAGCCGTATACTTCCCGGCGAAACAAGTGAAGATGTTTTAGCTTTTGTAAAAAAAGCAATCAATGATGAACGTGTAACTGTAACCAAACAGCCGATCTCCTTAATGGAACCTTCATCGGCTACAAGTCCCGAACATCCCATGTTTAAAAAAGTAGAACGTATCACATACCAAACAGTACCCAATGCAATTGTAACACCTTACCTCATGGTGGGCGCAACGGACTCCCGTTATTTCCGTTCGTTCAGTGATGCGGTTGTAAACTTTGCACCTATGACCAATGCAAAAGGCTTTCATGGAATTGATGAACGTATTCCAATTTCTGATTTGCACCGCATGATCTTCTTCTATAAAATGCTCATAACGGAAAAATAAAATCAACTGTTGTATTGCACTCATCCAATGCATGTTATCAGTTATACTCAATGGCTTTATTTTTTTGGCACTTTTTCTGCAATAAAAGCATTTGTTATAGCGGTAAAATTTCAGTAAACTTTGTATGTTGATTTTTTCATTCAGATCTTAAAATCTTATGTTATGGGTATGTTGCATCAACTCAACGAGTGGAGCACCACCCATCATCCCAGGTGGCTGGTGATTTTGCGTGTTGCTCTCGGCTTTAGTCTTTTACTCAAAGGAATTTCATTTATCAGTAATACAGTAGGGTTACAAACACTGCTGCAATCAAGTGGTCTGCCTTCAAATGAATGGCTTACTACAATCATTGCCTGCATTCATTTACTAGGTGGGGTATTAATGATTGTTGGCTTGTTTACAAGATGGGTAGCGTTGGCACAGATCCCCGTCCTTACAGGTGCAGTCATTTTTATTAATGCAAAACGTGCTGTATTTGCCGGCGAATCAGAATTGATGTTATCACTGGTGATCCTGTTGCTGCTCATCTTCTTTTTCTTTGAAGGTGGTGGCAGAATTTCGCTGGATGATTTCTTTCGCCGTCATCCGAAATAGGATTCAGGATTTTGCCAGCCGCATTTGTTTGTGTAAAGTGAAATAAGCAATGGCGGTGCTTGCAATCATAAACACAGCACCTAATAAAAAAGCAGAGCCCGGAAAATAAACGGCCTGTGCAGGATTGGTGAAGTAAGCAAATGTATTAGTCATTAATGGAGGTCCTACAATTGTAGTGGCACTCATTAAAGCGGTTAAAGATCCCTGTAACTCTCCCTGTTCATTTGCAGGAACATATCCAGCCATGATGGATTGCAATGCAGGACCGCAAATGCCACCTAAACAATACGGAACAAGAAACACAAACATCATCCAGCTTTGCGATGCAAAAGCAAAGAGTAACATACCGAGTGCATAAAATGCAAGTCCGATATAAATACTTTTTTCGTTCCCCAGTTTAGGATTCACTACTCTGGTTAAACCAGCCTGTACTCCTCCAACTAACAATCCAACTACGGCTAATGAAATACCGATCATACCCGGGCTCCATTTAAAACGTTCAATGGTAAAAAAACTCCAGTTGCTTTGTACGGCATGTGAACCGAGATACACAAAAAACATCGCCATAACTAAACCCGTTAATGCAGGATACTTTCTGAGGTTCCATAAACTTACACCGGGTATGGCCCTCTTCCATTCAAACGTTCTTCTGTTCTCTTTCTTTAAGGATTCAGGTAAAATAAAATAACCGTATAAAAAATTGAGCATGCACAAAGCGCCGGCCACCATAAACGGTACTCTGGTTCCAAAGTTGCCCAGTAAACCACCCACAGCCGGACCAACAATAAAACCCAGACCAAATGCAGCGCCAATCAGTCCAAAATTCTTTGCCCTGTCTTCGGGTGAGCTGATATCTGCAATGTATGCAGATGCTGCTGTAAAGCTGGCGCCCGTAATCCCGGCTACAATTCTTCCAACAAATAACCAACCAAGTGTAGGTGCAAAAGCAAGAAACAGATAGTCAATGGAGAAACCAAATAATGATGCAAGCAATACAGGGCGGCGGCCATACTGATCACTCAGATTTCCAATCAATGGAGCAAAACAAAACTGTGTAATGGCAAATGCAAACAACAACCATCCGCCGATCTTTGATGCCTGGCTGATGTTTACATGACCAAGCTCTTCAATTAATTTTGGCATCACAGGAATAATAATTCCAAAACCAATGACATCAATCAGTAAGGTGATGAAAATAAAACCAATTGCTGCATTCTTTTTTTCTGCCATAAATTAAATTGTGGGGCAAAGATGATTTTTTAAATGATTGACTGCGTTTTTTTATTCCACAAAAATCAACCAAACAAAAAGGCAACAACTCTTTCAAGTTGTTGCCTTTTTTAAGTAATGAATTATTTCTTACATCCCAACTACGCTAAAGCTTCGTCGGGCATGTGTACATCGTACTTCTAACCTCGTACTTTGCCTTACGCTCTTTTCTTCACCGCTGTTTTAGCAGCAGGTTTTTTCTTTGCGAGCACATCAATTACTTTACTGAATGCGTTTACATTTACCGGACCACTGTATACTTCGCCGTTAATATAAAAGAAAGGCACATCTTTAATTCCTTTGTTTGCACCTTCTAATAAATCTATCCGTACACTCCATCCATAAACAGAATCAACGAGCTTGGTTAAAAAGTTTTTATCTGTTACACCACTCTCTTTTGCATAGCCTTTAAGACTGATGGTACCGAGCTGACGGCGTTTTGCAAACAAGAGATTGTGCATTTCCCAAAACTTACCTTCCTGCGCTGCACCAATGGAAGCCTCCGCTGCCTTGTGTGCCCGCTGATGAATTCTGGTTAAAGGAAAATGACGGAAGTTGAACTGCAGTTTACCTTCATATTTTTCCATCAGTTGATTAACTACTTCATTAGCCTTTGCACAAGGCTCGCTTTCATAATCTCCAAACATCACCAGCTTTACAGGTGCTTCTTTAGCTCCTACCCAAATATTCTTTGTGGGTATAATTTCAATTTCCGGTGCTTTACTATGTGCCATAAATTCTCCTTTTTTAAGTATATGTTATTCGCCTGTCTTATTAATAACAACCCATTGTTTAAATAGTTGTTGGTTGATTTTGTGTTGTTGTATCCTGACCCGAAGCCGTTTCATTTCTGAAGACGACAAGGCCATCAAATACATCTACAACTACGGTTTTGGTTTTATCAATGTCACCGGCTAAAATCCTCCGGCTCAATCCGTTCACGATTTCTTTCTGAATCAATCGTTTAAGTGGTCGGGCCCCGAATTGAGGGTCAAATCCATGTTCAGCCAGATAATCAAGGGCATAATCAGAGAAATTCAACTGAATTCCGCTTTCAGCAACCAATTTTTGCAGATTGCCTAATTGTATGCGGATGATGGATTTTATTTCCTTACGCAGCAGCGGGGCAAACATAAGGATTTCATCCACACGATTCAAGAATTCGGGTCGAATTGTTTGTCGCAAAAGGGTCATAACCTCTGTTTTGGCCAAATCGGTTGCCTTTTGAATCTCATTTTCCTCAGTAACACCCTCAAAAGCCTCACTTATGAGATGGCTGCCGATATTGCTGGTCATGATGATGATGGTATTCTTGAAATTCACCACCCTGCCTTTATTATCGGTTAAGCGTCCATCGTCCAGCACCTGCAACAGCACATTCCATACATCCGGGTGGGCTTTTTCAATTTCATCGAGCAGCACTACACTATATGGTTTTCGGCGAATCGCTTCGGTTAATTGACCACCTTCATCGTAACCCACATAACCGGGAGGTGCACCCACCAACCTTGAAACGGTGTGTTTTTCCTGGTATTCACTCATATCAATCCTCGTCATCATGCTTTCATCATCAAACAGATACTCGGCCAATGCTTTGGCTAATTCTGTTTTACCCACACCGGTTGTTCCCAAAAAAATAAAGGAGCCAATTGGTTTTTTTGGATCACTTAACCCTGCCCTGCTTCTGCGGATGGCATCGGCAACAGCGGTGATGGCTTCTTCCTGTCCCACCACACGGTTATGCAGTTCATCTTCCAGGTGCAATAATTTTTCTTTCTCACTCTGCATCATCTTTGCAACAGGAATGCCCGTCATCTTTGCAATGTTCACTGCAATATCTTCTGCATCTACTTCTTCTTTCAGTAAACGTTTTTCACCACTGGTTTCTATTTGCTCCGTTAATGAAGTGATCTGAGTTTCCTGTTCTTTTATTTTTCCGTAACGGATCTCAGCCACCAACCCGTAGTTGCCTTCACGTTCTGCACGTTCGGCCTGCAGCTTCAGGTTTTCAATTTCCGCTTTTGCATTCTGTACTTTCTCTACCAGTTCTTTTTCAGTTTTCCATTTTGCTTTCAGTGTATCCCGCTCAACAGAAAGATTAGCAATCTCGGTATTGAGTTCTCTTAAAGTAACTTCATCATTTTCTCTTTTGATCGCTTCCCTTTCAATTTCAAGTTGACGGATCTGGCGTTCCAGTTTATCAAGTTCTTCGGGCATACTGTTCATTTCCAAACGAAGCTTGGCTGCACTTTCATCAATTAAGTCGATGGCTTTATCCGGCAAAAACCGATCGGTGATGTAACGCACACTCAATTCAACTGCTGCAATAATGGCTTCGTCTTTAATACGTACATGATGATGTGTTTCGTAACGATCTTTTAATCCACGCAAAATAGAAATGGCATCTTCTATATTCGGTTCATCAATCATCACTTTCTGAAAACGACGCTCCAAGGCTTTATCTTTTTCAAAAAACTTTTGATACTCGTTTAATGTGGTTGCACCAATGGCTCTCAACTCACCTCTTGCCAATGCAGGTTTTAAAATATTAGCTGCATCCATGGCACCATCGCCACCACCTGCACCAACGAGTGTATGAATTTCATCAATGAATAAAATAATTTCACCATCACTGGTACTTACTTCTTTTACAACACTCTTTAAACGTTCTTCAAACTCTCCTTTATATTTTGCACCGGCAATAAGCTGACCCATATCCAATGCATAAATAATTTTTGATTTTAAATTCTCCGGCACATCACCATTTACAATACGCATGGCCAATCCTTCAGCGATGGCTGTTTTACCAACACCCGGTTCACCTACAAGAATAGGATTGTTTTTACTACGGCGTGTTAAAATGTGTAATGTTCTGCGGATCTCTTCATCACGGCCAATCACAGGATCGAGCTTTCCCTGCCTTGCCATTTCAATTAAATTCTTTGCATACTTGTTGAGTGCATTGAACTGTGTTTCCTGTGTTTGACTTTTTACCGTATCTCCTTTGCGCAGATCTTTAATGGCTGTGAGTAATCCCTTTTCGGTTAAGCCTGCATCTTTCAACATTTTTGCAGTGGAATCATTTCCCTGCACAATGGCTAATAGCAAATGTTCCGGTGTTACAAACTCATCTGCAAAACCTTTGAGCGAAGCACCTGCACGCAGGATTACATTGTTGGCTTCACGACCCAGCATCTGTGCCGCTTCAGCATTTGTTTTTGGCAATTTGCTGATGGCTTCGTTCAGTTTGGTTTCAACCAGATTGAGTGTAACATTATTTTTCTTGAGCAGATATTCTACAGGACTATCATCCTGATCGAGCAATGCTTTCAGTAAATGTTCTGTTTCAATGGATGTGTTTTGTGCATTAAACGCCAGTTGCTGTGCCTGCTGCACTGCTTCGGCTGCTTTAATGGTAAAGTTTGATAAGTTCATATAGTGTTGTTTGAGACCTCATCCTCTTTGAGCTTCGCTCGTAACCTTCGTTGCTCGGTTACTCCAAAAGAGAAGGACGGTGCGGCATATTTTTAATTTTCTTTTTTATCTGCCATTTCAGCTTTTGAATAAATGTTAAATATTTAGGCCTCATCCTCTTATCCTTCTCCGAAGGAGAAGGACGGTGCTGCATACAATGCCCAAACATTTGTAATTAACACATCAGCATTTGTATACTTATTCAACTTTTATTCAACAATTGAAATGCCCGCCCAGAAGACTCCGTTCGGACGGGAACTGAAGGTGAGGTATTTGTTAAACATGTTGGTTATTGTTGAAATGCTTAATTCCAAAAGTTGAATTAGTTAATTTCGTTCGGCCTCCCTCTCTTCCGGAGAGGGAACGAGGGTGAGGCATCAAATAGCTATCCAATAAATAAATTCAGAAAGAATGTCATTGAATCAATTGAAAGTCCGCCCCAAAGTCAGTGCTACATTGATTTTCATGTTATTATTACAGTTCTGTTATGCGCAACAGGACTTTTCAAAAGTGAGCGACTGGGTAAACACCAATCTCCCCGATCTCGGTGGCCGTGCCGTGATGATGATTTATAAAGATGGCAAAATGGTTTATGTGCAAAGTTTTAACAAGCTCAGCAAACAACAACAAAACCGTACCAAAGTGCGGGCCAAAATAAAAGGTGCCGATGCTGAAACCATGCTGCAGGATTATACATCCACCACACGTGAACGGATAGCCAGCAGCAGCAAATGGTTTACTGCTGCATTAGCCATGACGTATATTGATGAAAACAAATTGCGTTTAAACGATTCCATTGGTAAGCATTTACCCATCATGAGTAAATATGGAAAAGGAAACATTCGTGTATGGCAATGTCTCAGTCATTTAACCGGTATTCAATCGGGTGGACTGCGTGATATGATTGAAGGATTTAAAAATACAAAGACCATGGCTGCAGCCATGGAACAAATTGCCATGTTGCCCATGGAAGGAACGCCGGGCAAAACATTTCATTACAGCAATACAGGTTTGCAAATTGTTGCAGGTATTATTGAAAAGATCAGCGGTAAAGATTTTGAAACAGCGTTTAACGAACGCATTGCCCAACCACTGAGTATGAAAAATACTGACTTTGGAAAAAACGGAGTACCGCTGGCAGCAGGTGGTGCATACAGTACACCTGAAGATTATATGAACTTCCTTATTATGATTATGAACGAGGGTGAGTTCAACGGTAAACGAATCATCAGCAAAGCATTGATCAATGAAATGCAGAAGAACAGAGTTGGTCGTGATGTAGTAATTATGAACACTCCTGCCGAAGCAGGCACATGGGGTTATGGTTTTGGTGAATGGGTGATGGATAGTCCGCTGGCTGTTGCAGATAAAAAAGATGCCATGCCCGACAGCAAACGAAGCAATGCAGTAAGCAGCCCGGGATTGTTTGGCAGTTTTCCCTGGGTAGAGAATGAAAAAAAATATTGTGCGTTTTTGTTTGTGTACAATTTGCAGAACAAAGGAAGGAATTCAAAATATAAAGAGTTGAAAGGAATTGTGGATGAGGCGTTGAAGTGATGTAGATATACCTTGTGAATGCTTATATTCAGTCAAATAATTCCCAGGTCCACTGCTTGAAACCTCAGGTGGGCAAAAAAAACACAACAAATTTATTTGGTTTATTTATAAAATAAATATAAATTGCATTAAAATCCCCCAAAATGGTGAAACGAATTATTAAAACACAACAAAAAAGGCATGATACCAGATTTTACCCGGGAAGGTCTTTTACCTCCTGGTATCCACCAAGCTACTCTTCTGGAGTTTGAAAAAAGGTTTGTCAATAATGTTTGGCGCAAAGATCTTTTTGGATACCTGATGAAACTAATAGCTGACTTGAGATCAATTGGATGCAAAGCTCTTTATATTGATGGCAGCTTTACTACTAACAAGAGATTGCCCAAAGACTTCGATGTCTGTTGGGAAGATTTGGGGCTGGATTATAATGAAGTACAACGGAGAATGCCTATTCTTTTTGACTTAGCCCCACCTAGGACGAAGCAACAATTGCTTTATAGATCGGATATTTTCCCGGCTCATTATATGGAGCATGGTTCAAAAAAATATTTTATCGATTTTTTTCAAGAGGATAAATATACAAGACTACCTAAAGGAATTATTAAACTTGATATTACTTAAATTTTATGATAAAGAATCAAAAACAAGCATCTATTACACGTCAAAAATTACGTGAGCTTAAAAAAGCTAAACAAGAATTTGAAAAATCAGCTAGCGATAAAGATTCGGCGAAATTTCTTCTGGGTTTGAATTCTTTTGATGCACTTATTAAAGATTTAGAAAATGAGATAAGTTTATACGAATTTTTAACGAAAGGCAATTTAAACTGCTTACAGGCTAAATCACTTAATGAGATCCCTGAAGTTTTAATCGCAACCAGATTAGCACAAAAAATTTCTCAAAAACAATTAGGCGAAATGGTTGGTTTAAAAGAACAGCAGATTCAACGATATGAATCTACAGATTACGAAACCGCTTCTTGGCCTAGAATTATTGAAATTTCCACCGCATTAAAATTGAACTTAAAGTTTGAGAAAATTGTCATATTAAATGAGAGCTGTGATGATGAATTTGAATACCCTCAAGGAGTTTCTGTTGAGCAAGTTGAGGCTGCTACAAAACAATTTCGACAAAATGGTTCTCTGATATTTTAAAAAGAGAAGATGAAAACAATCACTTTCTATTCATATAAGGGCGGTGTTGGCCGTTCATTAGCATTGACAAATATTGCAATCAGATTATCAGAGTTCAGAAAAAAAGTTTGCGTTTTAGATTTTGATTTAGAAGCACCTGGTTTACAATTTAAGTTTTCGAACTACGCAGCTTCAAGAAAAATTGAAAAAGGCATTGTTGATTACATATATAGCTTCGTTGTTAATAAGAGTATTCCTAAGAATATTGATGACTTTGCCATTGATTTGTATCCCTCCAATAAATACTTTTCTGATATTAAGCTAATTCCAGCTGGCGACGTCATGGATGTGAAATACTGGAAAACTCTTTCCCAAATAAACTGGGGAAGTATGTTTTACGAAGAAAAAGGACTTGGAGTCAAATTTTTTCTTGATCTCAAAAAGAAGATATTCGATGAATTTAAACCGGATTTTTTATTAATCGACTCAAGAACTGGCATTACTGATATTTCAGGAATTACTTTAAGAATTTTAGCAGATGAAGTAGTAATTCTTGCAGCAAATAATCGAGAGAGCATTTTTGGAACAAAAAAGATAATAAAAAGTCTAACTGATGAATCTCATGCGATTTTGCAACAGCATCCTAAAGTTACTTTTATATTGACAAGAGTGCCTTTCACAGACACAATTAGGGATAAAGAGAAAGAATCAAGAATTCTCAAAAATATTGAGAACGAATTTAAAGTTGAAATTTCAACAACAAATATAGAAACGTTGGTGATACATTCGGACAGGAGGCTAGAAGAAGATGAAAAACCGCTGATAGGTGATGACTATGACGACAAATCCATTTCTATTTCGAACGATTATCTCAAGCTATTTGATAAACTAACAAATGATATACTTAGTGCTGAAGAAGTAGAAATATTTAGAAAAAAGAGACTAGCAGAAAGGGAATATAATAAAGCGCTATCTCTAAAGGATCATTCGCAAAAAATATTAGCCTTTACAAAAGCAATAGAACTTGATAGTACACAGTATGAGTATTATTTAAAAAGAGCGGATAGTTATACTAAAACAAAAGATTATGATATGGGTTTACAAGATTTAAATAAAGCTCTTGATTTGAACCCAAATTCAAGTTTTGTTTTTGAAGGATTTTCCTTGTTCTATTTTGAACAGGATAAATTTGAAAATGCCCTACAATATATTAATAAGGCAATTAAAGCTGATGCTAATAGAGCATTCCCATATTTTCTAAAGGCTTTGACATATTCAAACATTGGCAACGATAATGATGCAATTGTGATTTATAAAGATATAGTTGAAAAATATTTTCCAGAGTCAGATGTTGTGCTAAATTCCTATGCAGACTCCCTTCGTATTGTTGGAAATTATTCTGAAGCATTTAAAAATATTTCTAAGGCTATTCAATTAAACCCAAATGAAGCGCTTTATTTTGGCACATTGGCAGAGATTTATGCATGTCAGGGCAAGCATGATGAGTTCTATTTAAATTTAGGAATAGCCTTGGCAAAGGGGATAACTGCAGATCAGTTGACTTCTGCTAAAGACGTTTATTCAAAATTCGCTGATGATCCTCAATTTATTGCGATGTTGAATACATATGCTATTGATCTTTCAGAGGTTTTGAACGATAATAAATCAAGGAAAGAATAACTAATTTAAAATTTATAGCCGCTATAAAATGGGACGTACAAGGAAGTGACACAATAGAGATGCCACTTCCTTCGCAGTAATGTATCTTGTAGAGGACATTGCGTAATAAACATTAACCAAACAAGTTATTCTTTTCTGGCCTTTAGGTTTGTGTCTGTGATTTATTCCTCAGATTTAGGAACTTAGTAATTGATAAGTTAACCAAGCGGC
>JAIEMP010000006.1 GCA_019752045.1 Chitinophagaceae bacterium
TGATAAGAATGTAGGGAATGGTAAAACCGTAACACTGACTGGTGCAACCTTGAGCGGCAGTGAAGCAGGGAACTATAACCTTGTATCGGTGAATACAACATTGGCCGACATCAATCAAAAACAAATCACAGTCGCTTTAATTGGAACGGTTACAAAAATGTATGATGCAAATAATATTGCAACATTAGTAACAGGTAATTACAGCTTACCTGGAATTATTGGAACCGATGATGTTGTATTAAATAATCCAACAAGTGGGTTATATAATAACAAACATGTTGGAACAGGTAAGAATGTAGTAGTTACGGGCTTGTCAATTAGCGGAGCAGATGCAGGAAACTATGCCCTCACAAGCACATCTGCTAATGCAAATATTGGGGTAATAACCATACGTCCGGTTAATGTAACAGCACAGACAGATAGCAGGATTTATAACGGGACGAATAGTTCATCAGTATCACCTGTAGGCGAAGCACTGCAGGGCAGTGATACTTATACCACACTTGGTACACAGACCTATAACAACAAGCATGTTGCTTCGGGTAAAATAATGATTGCGACTGGGGCAGTAATTAACGATGGTAACGGAGGCCTTAATTACAGCATTACTTATGTAACAAACAATACAGGAGTAATCATAGTAAAACCAATCAACGTAACTGCACAAACAGACAACAGAATGTATAACGGTACAAACAGTTCGTCTGTATCACCTGTTGGCGATGCATTACAAACGGGAGATTCTTATACAACTCAGGGTACACAAACATATAATGATAAGCATGTTGCCACCGGTAAAACAATGACTGCAACAGGTACAATCATCAACGATGGAAACAGTGGCAATAACTATTTCATCACTTATGTTACGAATACCACGGGTGTAATTACTATCAGACCAATTACAGTTACAGCTATCACCAATACAAAAGTGTATGATGGAAATACAAGTGCTCTTGCGGTGCCAACATTCCCACCATTACAAACAGGAGATGTTGTAAGTACACAACCAACTGAAGTGTATGATAATCCGTTGGTAGGTACAGGTAAAACAATGACAGCAAGCGGCCTGATGATCAATGATGGAAACGGTGGTAATAATTACAGTATCAGTTATGTTCAAAACTTCACCGG
The DNA here is from genome assembly GCA_019752045.1 of Chitinophagaceae bacterium. Classification (GTDB taxonomy): domain Bacteria; phylum Bacteroidota; class Bacteroidia; order Chitinophagales; family Chitinophagaceae; genus Lacibacter. Next base: position 1,135 of record JAIEMP010000006.1, read on the forward strand.
CGTTATTAATCTGGCATCTACCACTACAACACTTACTACCAGTGCAGGTGTGGTGCGGTTCATGGATTATTTAACCATGACAGCCACCATCAAACCATTGAATACAGGTACACCACTAACAGGTACAGTTGAATTCAAAATTGGAACCGTAAGCTATGGCTCAGCAACAGTTGTTCCAATACCGGGAGCAACTGATGGTTCAGTGCAGGCAATGATGATTAAACAGGTAACTAATATGCCTTTAGCATCTCCGGGTTACACTGTAACAGCAACATTTACAAGCAGCAATACCAATTATGCCGGCAGTAATGATTCGAAGCAGCTTACTGTTAATCCAAGAAATGCAAGTCCAAATAATGCATCAGGATTCTATACCGGTGATGGTTTTGCATGGACAACCGGACCTAATACAAGCACTGCAACAGTAACAATGACAGCAGTAATAAAAGATCCGAATTCGCCAACAGGTGATGTTCGTGGTGCTAAGGCCTCTTTCTTCTTGGTAAATGGAACAACAATGAGCCCGATATCAAGCGCACAAAACCTGCCGGTAGGATTGATAGATGTTACTGATGGTAGCGTAGGTTCTGCAAGTGCCATCGTACAATTAAATATCGGATCGTTAAATTCTAACAGTTTCCAGATTGCTGTTAAGATCACAGGAGCTTATACCAATAATCCTTGGGATGCGCTGTCTCAAACAATTGTAACGGTATCAAAACCTGTTACGGGTGGATATATTTGTGGAGGAAGCACCATGAAAAATACAAGCTCATCCGGTTACATAAAGGGAGCTACGGATTTAAATACTGACTTCCAGTTTGATATCCAGTATAATAGTTCCGGAACAAATCCAAAAGGAAAAGTAAATGTTCTGGTAAGAAGCTATTATGACAGGTTTGGTATCCTTGATTCTAAATTGCACAAATATTTCATCAAGACAAGTGCAATTGCTTTGCTGGCAATTAGTAATCCTTTAGCAACAGGTACTTTCAGTGCAAAAGCAAATATGGAAGAACAGCTTGATGACGGCACAGTTATATCTGTTGAAAGTGGTGCAACATTCCAAATGGTGGCATTCCAAAATGGTTGTACACAGCAAATAGCCATCACCTATCATAGAAAGGCAGGTGGAATCTGGTTCTCAAGTAAATGGAATGCTGCTACTTCTAAAACTGAATTGCAAAATGTAAATACAGGAAGTAAGGTATATGTTGCAGGTGGAGGAAGTTGCAGTGTAGCGTCAAGAACAAACGGTTTGGCAAATTCAACTCAGGTGGATGTAATTCCGCAGACTGCAGATCTTCAATTCAACGTGAAAGTATTTGGTAACCCTACGTTGTCTACTTTCAAACTGCAATTACAAAGCAGTAATACAACAGAGAAGATCACAGTGAAAGTGTATGATATCAACGGACGTGTAGTTGAGCTTAGACAGCAGCTTCTGGCCGGACAGATGATTGAACTGGGCAGTGCATACAAACAAGGCACTTACTTTGCCGAAGTAATACAAGGCGATCAGCGCAAAGTGGTGAAGCTGATTAAAACAGCACAGAATTAAAACTAAGCAGATAACTATCTGCTCATAAAAAAGAAAGCCGGATGCAGTTGCATCCGGCTTTTTATTTTTTGTTTGTTACACGATTCACATTCGTCAATTTTGAATTGCGGCACCTGTCGCTGCAATACTTTACTTCATCCCATACCTTCTCCCATTTTTTTCTCCAGTTAAAGGGCCTGTTACAAACCACACATATTTTTTGGGGCAAATGTTGTTTTTTATGTGTCACGCTATGTTAACACGCAATGGAAAAAAATGTTGAACAATTAAAAAGATAAAGTGGAGAGTTTATTAATTCATCCGTAAAATTAAACCGCTGCTTCGTCTCAAAATATAAATGCGTTTGTTTTCAAAATAATCGGGCTTGCCCGATGTACTGTTCAGAATGGGTTTAAAGTCAAACTCCGTAAACGAACGAAAGGAGCGGTCATTTAAATTCTGCATCAGCTTGTTATCATATTTTAAAAGGAGACCGATAAAATGCCAGGTCAATTCGTATCCTCTGTAAGCAAGATCTGATGGTCGGCCATAAGTAAGTTCAGTAAATGTTTTTGTAAAGCTTGTCCATTTTGCAGTACCGGTGGCATGAAAAGCGGTGCTGTAATAAACAGGTAATTCATTAAACTCCGGCTTTGCAAGTTCTTTTACAGCATCCCATGTAGGCATGCCAACCAACTCTACAGCAAATTTTTTTCGAACATTGTTCATTGCTACGGCAAGGCGTAAACCAAATTGCTCATCCAGTGATCCGCATAAAACCAGATTTACACGCTCACTGTCCAGGCTGCTGTGAATATCTGCAACTGTAAATGAATCAGTAAGAGAAATGTTCTTCCATTTCAATAACTGGTTTCCGGTTGTGCCTTTATTATACTGATCAAAATAAGTTTGAAGCCGGTCTTCCTGCTGTCCTTTTTTACGCACATATAAAATGTTGGCAGTAGGATGAGTACGCATGATAAAATTATAGATCGCCTCACAATGAACAGGGAGCGTTGAATTAACAATAATTGTGTAAGGGTTATTTGAAACGCCGGCATCGTTTGGCAGCGTTGCAGATACAAACGGAATTGTTCTGGCACGTGCAATTTCTGCCATCATTCTGTATTCATTCCCACTAACAGCACCAATCATTAAATCAAGTGAGTCAAACGTTTTATTATTTTTTAATGCAACAATTGACTGATCTGCTGAGCGTAAATCAAACACACTTACCTGCAACCTTGCTTTGGTCGTTAAAGAGTCAACAGCAATCAATGCACCCTGTACAAAATCCAATCCAGGTAAAATATGTTTGGGCATTTGGTTGGCAAATTTGTAGTTCTTGCCTGTAAAAGACGAATCGAGAAACAGATTTGCAAAAATACCTACTCTGTAAACCTTTACTGAATCAATTAATTGTGCAAATAAGTCTGCAGTACTGCTTAATAAAACGAAAAGTAAAATGATTTTTTTCATGTTGATCATAACAGATGCTTATTCCCATTCAATGGTTGCAGGTGGTTTGCTGCTGATATCGTATACCACACGGTTAATACCACGAACTTTGTTGATGATTTCATTCGAAATGTGTGCCAGAAATTCATAGGGCAGGTGTGCCCAATCGGCCGTCATACCATCAACCGAGGTAACAGCCCTTAATGCCAATGTAAATTCATACGTACGTTCATCGCCCATTACTCCAACACTTTGCACAGGTAACAGAATAGCGCCGGCCTGCCAAACTTTATCGTATAGCTGATGTTCTTTTAATCCGTTGATGAAAATAGCATCGGCACGTTGTAAGAGATCAACTTTTTCTTCTGTGATTTCACCCAAAATACGAATGGCTAAACCCGGACCGGGGAAAGGATGTCGGTTCAACAGATCTGCAGGAATACCCAGCTCTGCACCCACTTTCCGTACTTCATCTTTAAATAAATAACGAAGTGGTTCAACCAGTTCTAATTTCATAGTATCAGGTAATCCGCCAACGTTGTGATGTGATTTAATGGTAACAGAAGGCCCGTGTACAGAAACACTTTCAATTACATCGGGATATATGGTACCCTGACCAAGCAATTCAACTCCTTCAATGGTATGTGCTTCACGATCGAACACTTCAATAAAAGTGCCACCTATGATTTTTCTTTTTTCTTCCGGATTGCTTTTACCTGCAAGCTTGGTATAAAAATGTTCACGTGCATCAACACCTTTTACATTTAAGCCAATGGTAGCATAAGTATCCAGTACCTGTTGAAATTCATCTTTACGTAACACGCCGTTATCAACAAAAATACCATACAGGTTTGTGCCGATGGCTTTATGAATCAAGGTAGCAGCAACGGTTGAATCAACGCCACCGCTCAATGCCATGATCACTTTGCGGTTACCGATTTGTTTGGCTAATGCTGCCACTGTTTCCTGCACAAAAGAGGCCGGTGTCCAGTCGGCTTTACATCCGCAGATATCCATTAAAAAATTCTTCAGTATTTTTTTCCCTTCGGTGGAGTGGTACACTTCCGGATGAAACTGTAAACCGTACAAAGGATGATCAAACATTCCATTTGCTCTGAATGCAGCTACAGGAATTGAATCTGTGACAGCCATCACTTCAAAACCATCCGGTAAAGCAAGAATGGAATCGCCATGACTCATCCACACCTGTGAAACTTCAGCTACATCCTTTAATAAAACATCCGTTTCTTTTTTCTGCAACTTAGCTCGACCAAATTCTCTTTTATCGCTTTTTTCTACACGCCCTCCCAACTGTTTGGCTGTAAGCTGTGCCCCATAGCAAATGCCGAGTACAGGAAAAAGTTTGGTGAGGAACTCCACATCTACAGCAGGTGCATTTGCATCATTTACCGAGAACGGACTGCCTGAGAGGATAACACCTTTCAGATACTCATCTTTTACCACCGGTTTATGATAGGGAACAATTTCGCAGTAAACATTGCATTCACGTACAGCACGGGCTATTAACTGTGTGTATTGCGATCCAAAATCGAGAATCAGAATCTTGTCTGTCATAATGCGGCGAAGGTAGCAAAAACCAGTCATTGGAAAGGGGGAGTTCTTCACCACTTATGCTGACTTTGCAGACTGTTTGCCTCTGATTCTCTGACACATAAAACTCTTCATTTAAATAAGGAAATCAGTAAATTTTTCTTTTACATTTGCCTTGCTCCGGCTTTAACCGCTTTTTGTCAACATTGTCCGTTCTTCTTTTCCGTCTTTTTTGCAAAGACAGTCAGCTGGGTGTGGCAAATCATAAACCTTATTTTAAAATCAAAACCAGATTATCATGCGTACACATTTTTCTACGGGAGCGATCATTTTACTTTTTTTATCAATCATTGCTGTTTCCTGCAGATGGCGGAGTGTGAAAGGAAATGGCGAAATAGTCAACAGCATCCGCAAAGAGGGAAACTTTAAAAGCGTAAAAGCGGCCGGTTCTTTTGATGTTTATTTTTCACAAGGCAATGAAAATGAAATACGCATTGAAGCCGATGAAAACCTGATGCAGTATATTGTTACTGAAGTTGAGAATAATGTGCTGAAAATTAAAACAAGGTCTGGTGTAAACATCCGCCCCACACAGGACATCAAAGTATATGTAAAAGCACCACAGTATAAAGAGGTAACACTTGCCGGAAGCGGAAATATGCTTGCTGAAACAGCGATCAGTTCAACAGAAAAAATTTCTCTAAGTATAGCAGGAAGTGGTGATATTAAAATATCCAGTGTTGATGCGCCTGCAGTTGTTGTAAAAATTGCCGGTAGTGGAAAAGCTGAAGGTGGAGGTACAACCCGTGACCTTGAGATTAATGTAGCAGGTAGTGGCGATGTGCAAATGAAAGAGCTGAAAGCAGAAAATGCAAAAGTTGTCATTGCGGGATCGGGCAATGTGTGGGTGTATGCAAGTGTAAAGCTTGATGTGCGTGTTGCAGGGGGCGGGGATATTCACTATTATGGTAACCCGACTGACATAAAATCAAAACTTGCCGGCTCAGGAAATTTGATTAAAGAATAATATTATCAAGCTCAATCGTTTGCAGAAGAGCAATAAGCCTTTTGAGGTTAGTATTGAAGCGTATTTGGAACAATCCGAACTGTAAGTTGTTTTACTTTTAACTAATGACCCGTTTTTAGATCCAACCATTCCTGAAAAAAAAAGATCCAAACCCTTCGAAAAAAAAACGTTCCGCTTGTAAAATTCTTATACGTCCATTTGAAAACATAACTTTTCATGATGTTTTTGGTTAATGAAAGGGGAGCATAAGCTCCCTTTTTTTAATGCTATAAATCGGCATACTTTACCGTAATTTTTATATCCCTGTTTCTTCCTTTGTCATCGGTACAGGAAATTTTTACAACACCTTCTGCCGGAATAAAGAATTGTTTACTCCCTGCATCGGTTACTTTATAAAATTGATTGTTGATATACCAGTACACCCGGCTAACATCATTCCCTGTTTCACAAACCAATTGCAATGGCTCCGGATTTTTTTTGCTGATGAGATACTCGGTTCCATTCACTGGCGAAATAATGGATGGGGCACCTTCTTTAAAAATTTTTTCACATCCCGGATTGTGTGGAGGAATTGGTTCAAAACCAATACTGCTGCTTTGCATCCAGTTCTGTAATTCAGGCGCAATGAGTTTATACATCTTTCGTTTGAAACCAATAGCCGGTTCGCAGCTTTTACAATAGCTCATCTTTTCATCGGCACTTACAGCAAGCTCTGAAATATTATTACAGGTTTGGGTACTTGAAATACCGCTGACGAAATAATCAAGTACAAGGTTGGTACAATGTGCAGCCGGAGGCAAACCTGTTTCGCTGCAAACCATCCGTTGCTCCAGTTCTTTGGGTGGAGAAAACCATTCCCTGTCTGCATCATAATCTAATGTATTAAAAATGCGGAAGAGGAGTGGGGTAGCAGTTTCAGCACCACTTAAATGGGGTGAACCAACGCCGGAAAAATTCCCAACCCACACACCAACGGTATATTTTTTATTATAACCAATGCTCCACGCATCACGCCTGCCATAAGAAGTGCCCGTTTTCCATGCAATACGTGGAAGCCTTGCTGTGGCATCCCAATGCAAGGGAAAATCAGGACGATTGATTCGGCTTAAAATATCATTGATCATATAAGCTGCATCAGCAGAAATGATTCGTTTCTTTTGAACAACTGAACCACCCATTATAAAAGATGGTTGATAATATACTCCATCATTTGCAAAGCAACTGTACAAGGCCGTTAGTTGTTCCAGTGTAGTGCCACAGCCGCCGAGGATCAAACTCAAGCCCAGACTTTTTTGTTTTGCCTGTACCTGCTTAAAGTTCATGCGGCTGAGTGTTTCAATCATTTTGTCCTTACCCAGCATGTTCAATGCTTTAACTGCAGGAATGTTGAGCGAATGTTCAAGCGCAAACTCAACCGTAACTGGGCCATTGAACGTTTTATCATAATTCTCAGGTGCATAGCCGGCGTAATTCACAGGTACATCGTTCATCATTTTTTTTGGTGTCAGCAAACCTTCATCAAAACACAAACCATACAACAAGGGCTTCAACGTGCTGCCCGGCTGACGAACAGCTGCTGCACCATTTACCTGTCCGCCATCTGTTGTGTCTTTAAAATCGCCGCTGCCTACATATGCAATCACACGGTGGGTTTCATTATCAATGATCATGATGCTTGCATTGCGGATATTGCTCAGCCGTTGTGAACGCACATAATCTTCTACCAGCTTTTCTGCTTTTAACTGGGTGTTGAGATCAATACTGCTTTGAATATTTACTTCACCACTTTGTTTCAACTTATAAGAAAGATGAGGCAACCGTTTGGGCACTGTGCTTCTTGTTGCAGTGAGCGGTTCAGCCAATGCATCTTCAATTTCTTTTGCTGTAAAAATCTTTTCTTTGGCAAAACGTCGAAGCCATTTGTTCCGCTGTTCCACAATGGTATCATTGTTTTTTCCCATCACCAGTGTTGAAGGTCGGTTGGGAATAATAGAAAGTGCAGTGATCTCCGCCAGTGACAAGTGATTGGGATTTTTCCCGAAATAAAGGATAGAAGCTGATTTCACTCCTTCTATATTACCACCATAAGGCACCAGATTGAGATAGAGCTGAAGTATCTCTGCTTTACTGTATGTCCATTCCAGTTGAAGAGCACGGAACATTTCAATGACCTTGTTGAAAAAGGTTCTTCGTTTTGGTTCAAGTGCTCTTGCCACCTGCATGGTAATGGTGCTGGCGCCGGAAGTGCGTTTCATTTGAAACAGATTCATAAAGAAAGCCCTTGTAACTGCAATGGGGTTAATGCCGAAGTGATAGTAAAAGTATTTATCCTCTTTCTGGATAATGGTTTTGCGTAACAAGGGAGAGATTTCATTCAGTTCAGTTTTCATGCGCCACTTTTCATCCTTGGTGAGATAGGCATGGATCACTTCTCCTTTGTTGTCGGTAATGAGTGTGGAGTATTCAATTTTGTCAGGCAAAGGAAAGATCAGGTGCAGGATGAAAAAAAGAAGAAGGAAGGCAACAACTGCAAACCCAAGCCAACTTAGAATTTTGCTGTTCAAAAATGTTGAAAGATTTTTTTGCATAGACAGGGTGTCCGAATAGGTATGCCATACTTCCAAAGTATGGCATACCTGTAAGGTGTTTAAAATAACATTTTAATATGATCATCATCAATAACCTTGTAAGACTCTGAATAGAAATGTTCTTTATTCATACCAATTAACTCAAAGCCCAGGTTTTTATTACAAAGCGTTCCGTTTCTAAGCCCACAATAATCAGGAAAAGAAGAATAGATCCAGTCTTCCATTTTAACAACCAATCCTGCTGTCATTGGATTTTGATGAATATAATGTAAACAGGTTTCTGCATATTGGCGACTTCCATCTGCGATACATTTTGCTTTTGTATTCTGCTGAAACAATGAACCTGTGGTAGAATTCTGAACATTGATTGCTTTGCTATATGTTTGAAGCAAATTTCTGATCCCTTCTGATAATACATTTCTTTCCTTGTTGCCAATCAGTTTAGTTTCAACCGTTCTTTCGTCTGCATAAATCAGAAAATGAAAATGGTTGGGCATTAAACAGTAACTCAATATTTCACAATGCGGTAAAATGAATTTTCTTACTTTTTCCAGAAAGTAAAGGTAGTTTTCTGGTTTAAAAAAAATGGGCTGTTTGTTATTTCCCCGGTTGTATATATGATAAATTTGATTGGAGTGAAATTCCATAAAAGTTGCTTTTTATTAAAAGTAATAAGGTTTTTCTAATTTGAATAGGTATGCCATACCTATGAAAGGGTTTTCGAATGGTTACAAACCGTTTGAGGGTTGGCATATCTGACTTACGTTATAGGTATGCCATACCTGTAGCAGAGTTTTTGAATGGTTACAAACTGTTTGAGGTATGGCATACCCCATCATTTATAAAATATTTAATAAATCGTACTTGTAAATATGGTATACTCTGTATTACATTCATGTTCAAATTCCCACTTCTTCAAATCTCTTTCAACTTTCAAGTTTATGCGTAGCCAACTACAGTTGCTGTTGCTCACAGTAGCGGTCAGCCTTTTTGTATCCTGTAACAGGAATGCTGTTGAACTAAACGACACAAATGCCAAAGGCGAAGTACCTGCTCTTGGTAATCTTGTCTTCCGGTTCTCCAAACAACTGATGCCCGATTCTTTACTCAACCGCTGGGATTCGGTGCCCTACATTGAGTTTGAACCAAAGATCGCCGGCAGGTTTCGTTGGGAGCATGGCGATGAACTCATCTTTTCGCCTTCTGCTTCGTTAGCACCGGCAACAACTTACAAAGCATCTGTTGGTAAAGAAGTGCTTGCGTTCAGCAAGTATAATAAAGTAACCGTGAAGGATGAGCTGGAGTTTTATACAGCCGATCTGAAATTGGAGAACTCAAATATCACCTGGGTATCGCAGGATGATGCAACAAACAAAGCCGTGCCACAGGTTGATCTGTATTTCAACTATATGGTTAGTCCGGCTGTATTAAAAGAGAAGCTGGAAGTAACAGTTGATGGTGAGAAAAAAGACTACACTGTTCAAACCATTGCCAACGATAAAAAAGTTTCTATCCGCATCTTACAGATAAAAGCAGAAGATAAAGATTATAATACAGTCGTGTCGATTGGTAAAGGAATTGTGCCTGATGGCGGCAAAAATGCAACAAAAGAAATCATTGAAGAAAAACTCACCGTTCCATCACCTTACAATCTCACCATCAATCAAATTGAATCAAGACATGATGGACTATCTGCAACCATTAAAGTGTTTACATCGCAACAGGTGGTAGCAGAAGGATTGGCTTCGTTTATTAAGTTTAACCCTGTCACCAAATTTGGAGTAGAAGTAGAAGATGATGGAATACTCATCACCGGTGATGCATTCAACCTGCAGAACAGCTATGAACTTTTGCTGGCAAAGGGTTTGCGTGGAAAACTTGGTGGAACTTTAAAAGAAAATTACAGCAGCAATATTGCCTTTGGCGAGTTGGAACCCGGTATCAGCTTTGGCAACAGTAAAGCAGTATATCTCTCATCTGGCGGACAAAAGAATATTGAAGTAAAGATCACCAATATGCCGAAAGTAAAAGTGGTGATCTCAAAAATTTATGAAAACAATTTACTCGCAGCACATCGTTACGGTTATTATCCAAATGATGACGATCAGGATGAATACTATTACAATGAAGAAGCTGGTGATGCCACATTGGGTGATGTGATCTATGAAAAAGAAATTGATACACGATCTCTGCCAAAGATGGGCGGCAGCCGATTGTTTAATTTCAATCTCGCCGACCAGGTAAAAGATTTTAATGGCATTTATCATATCATGATCCGATCAACAGAAGATTACTGGATCAAAGACAGCCGTTTTATTTCACTCAGCGATATTGGGTTAATTGCAAAAGAAGGAAAAGAAAAAATGCTGGTGTTTGCCAACTCCATTAAAACAGCTTCTTCTTTAAGTGGCGTGAATGTAACAGTGTATGGTGCCAACAACCAGGTGCTGGGTATGGGTTCTACTAACAGTGATGGTGTAGCCGAAGTAGCGTACGCAAGAAAAGAATTCAGCGGATTTAAACCCGCCATGGTCATTGCAAAAACAGCAGATGATTTTAATTACCTGCCTTTTCATTCAACAATAGTGAATATGAGTCGTTTTGAGGTAGGTGGCAAATCGTATAGTACAAGTGGAATGGATGCATTTATTTATGCAGAGCGTGATATATATCGTCCCGGTGAAAAGATCAATGCCAATGTGTTGTTACGTACAAGCGAATGGAAATCTCCCGGCGAACTTCCTGTGAAGTTTAAGTTTGTAATGCCCAACGGAAAAGAGTTAAAGAGTTTCCGCAAGATGCTGAATGAGCAAGGCTCTGCCGAAGTTTCTGTTGATCTGCCACAAAGCGCCATCACCGGCAGTTATCAACTGGAATTGTATTCAGGCAATGATGTGTTGATGAGTACAAAAACATTCAGCGTGGAAGAATTTGTTCCCGACCGAATTAAAGTAACGGCACAGTTAGGCAAACCATTTCTACTAACCGGCGATTCAACAACATTGCGCATCAATGCAGTGAATTTTTTTGGACCTCCTGCAGCCAATCGTAATTATGAAGCAGAGATACAGTTCAAACAAACTTATTTTTCTCCTGCTAAATACGATCGTTATACATTTTCACTCAGCAACCAGCAAACCTTTTTTGATAAAGTAGTAAGAGATGGTAAAACCGATGCAGATGGAAATGCAACAGAAGGAGTGGGTGTGCCTGCTATGTATAAAAACATGGGCTTGCTCACCGCCAATATTTATACAACTGTGTTTGATGAAACGGGAAGACCGGTAAGTAAACTCACCACAGCCGATGTATTTACTCAAACTGTTTTTTATGGATTGGGATCTGATGGGTATTATTATTATCCCCTCAATCAAAGCATCCGGTTTCCGCTCGTAGCATTGAACAAAGATGAAAAGTTGGTGACGGCACAGGCAAAAGTGCAGGTGATCAAACATGAATACAGAACTGTGTTGAGTAAGAGTGGCGATTATTTCCGCTACGATTCACAGAAAGAAGACATTGTAGTAAAAGAGGATGTGGTAACGGTGAGCGGTGAAAGTTCAAAATACAATTTCATACCACGAAAACCCGGCGATTATGAAATCCGCATTTATGCAGCAGGCGCTGAAACCTATGTGAGCCGAAGCTTTTACAGTTATGGATCATGGGGTGGCGATAACAGTTCGTTTGAAGTGAATACCGAAGGACAGATTGATATTGAACTCGACAAGAAAGAATATGCAACAGGTGAAAAAGCAAAGATCTTATTCAAAACGCCTTTCAGCGGGCGTATGCTCATAACATTGGAAACAGATAAAGTGATCTCTTATGAATACATCCATGTAGAGAAACGTTCTGCTTCAATGGATCTGGCATTGAGTGATGCACATTTGCCGAATGTATATGTAACAGCAACATTAATTAAGCCACATAGCATGGGCGATATTCCATTAACAGTAGCACATGGATTTCAGTCGCTGAAAGTAGATGCAGCAAACAGGAAGATGGATGTGCAGATCACATCTGCTAAAACAACAAGAAGCCGCACACATCAGAAAGTAAGAATCAAAGCAGCGCCCAACAGTTATATTACATTGGCAGCAGTTGATAATGGTGTGTTACAAGTAAGCAATATGAAAACACCTGATCCTTATGCATATTTTTATCAACGAAAAGCTTTAGCTGTTAACGCATTTGATCTGTATCCGTTGTTGTTTCCTGAACTGCGTGCAAGACTCAGCAGTACAGGAGGCGATGGAAGTGAAATGAACAAACGCAACAATCCCATCCCCAACAAACGCATCAAGATTGTGAGTTACTGGAGTGGTGTGCAAAAAACAAACGGAAGCGGTGAAGCAAATTTTGAATTTGATGTACCACAGTTCAGCGGAGAGATCCGTTTAATGGCCGTTGCATATAAAGATGAAAAGTTTGGAGCAGGTGAAACCAATATGACAGTTGCAGATCCGGTTGTGATCAGTACGGGCTTGCCAAGATTCTTAAGCCCGGGTGATACCATTACGGTGCCGGTTACACTCAGCAATACTACAAAGAATGCAACCACTGCTAAAGTGCATTTGAAAGTGAGCGGACCATTACAGGTAGTTGGTGCTGCTGATCAGCAAACCAATTTAACAGCCAATGCAGAAAGCAGGGCCATCTTTAAAATAGTGGCGCAGCAACGCATTGATTCAGGAACCATCCGTGTGGAAGTAAGTGCATTAGGCGAAAAGTTTTTTGAAGAAACACAGATCACTGTTCGTCCGCCTTCTACATTACAAAAAGAAAGTGGCAGTGGAAGTATAGCAGCAGGTTCATCGCAAACAATCAGTATTCCGCTTAACCGGTTTATGCAGGGCAGCACGGATTATAAACTCATTGTGAGTAAATCACCTGCATTAGAGTTGGGAGATCAGTTGAATTATTTAGTGCAGTATCCTTATGGTTGTACAGAGCAAACCGTATCATCTGCATTTCCACAATTATACTTCAGCGACCTGGCCGATGCGATGAAGAAAAATAAAGCATCTTCTGTCACATCTGTTGCAAACATCAATGAAGCTATTCGTAAAATTAAAATGCGGCAATTGTATAATGGTTCGGTTACCATGTGGGATGGAGAAGGAACAGCCAATTGGTGGGCAACCATCTATGCAGCACATTTTTTAATGGAGGCACGCAAAGCCGGTTATGATGTAGACAACAGTTTGGTTGAAACCATGTTGGGTTATCTCATCACCCGTTTAAAAACAAAAGAAACCATTGATTATTATTACAACCGCACACTCAATAAAAAGATCGCACCAAAAGAAGTGGCATATAGTTTATATGTTTTGGCGCTGGCCAATCGTTCACAACCAAGTGTGATGAATTATTACAAAGCCAATCAGCAAATGCTGGCACTCGACAGCCGTTACCTGCTGGCAGCAGCTTATGCATTGAGTGGCGATAAAAAATCTTTCACCTCCATGTTGCCATCCAGTTTCAGTGGCGAAGTAAGTGTAGCGCAAACCGGGGGAAGTTTTTACAGTGATGTGCGTGACGAAGCCATTGCGTTGAATGTATTGATCGATGCTGATCCCGGCAATGCACAAATTCCAATCATGGCAAAACATGTAGCTGCTTATTTAAAACAACGGCAATGGTTGAGTACACAGGAACGGTCATTTGGTTTTCTTGCATTGGGTAAACTGGCACGTACTGCTGCAAAGAGTAATATCACTGCTGAAGTAAAAGTCAACAATAAAGTTGTTGGCAAACTCAACGGCACCGATCTAAAGCTGGGTGCAAAAGAATTAGGCGGCAGTAACATTGAAGTAGCAACCAAGGGCAGCGGACGCTTGTATTATTATTGGGTGGCCGAAGGTGTAAGTACAACGGGTGCATACAAAGAAGAAGACAGTTATATCAAAGTGCGCCGGCAATTCTACAATCGTTTTGGAAACATGATTACAGGAAACAGTTTTCAGCAAAATGATTTGGTGATTGTAAAAGTGACGATTGAAAAAAGTTTTGCAACAACGGTTGAGAATATTGTGATCACCGATATACTGCCTGCAGGTTTTGAAATTGAAAATCCACGCACCAAAGAAATACCCGGTATGGATTGGATCAAAGATGGGTTTAGTCCAACTGCATTGGATGTACGTGACGACCGGATTCATTTGTTTGTTGATCTTAACACTGGGCGGCAGAGTTATTATTATGCAGTAAGGGCCGTATCACCTGGTATCTATCGAATGGGACCCGTGAGTGCCGATGCCATGTACAATGGTGAATACCATTCGTATCATGGGGCAGGAGTGATAGAAGTAAAACAGTAAAACGCCGATGACTGTTCGCCTGCAGGGCGACTGTTCATCGGATTCAACAGGTAAAACATATTTTGTTTTAAATTTGAATGAATGAGAAAGTATTTAGTGGTATACGAAAAAACAAAAACAGGATACTCTGCTTATGTTCCTGATTTAAACGGAGTTGTTGCAACAGGCAAGACCCGGGCAATTGTTGGGAAAAATATTTACGAAGCAGTTCAGTTTCATATCGAGGGAATGAAACTGAAAAAAAATGCGTATACCAAAAGCGATTGCAGAAAGTGAAGTATTTGTTTTTGCAGTGTAAAAATTTATGACTTCCGTCAGACGCCCCCGTCGGACAGGTAATATCAGGCTAATGTTAGGAATGCCATACTTCCAAAGTATGGCATTCCTGTTTTAAACCCGATGACTGATCACCTGAATGGTGACTACTCATCGATATAACATATATGTTGTTCAGTCACCCTGCGGGTGAGCAGACAACAAACCGTAATCGGATGAACAGACAACAGCTACTTCTTTTTCTTTGCTACCTCATTATAAGCCGTTGTTAACAGGTCTGTGAGCAACGGCTTTTTTATTTTGGAAAGATCAGCCAATGTCCAGCCCTGCTTGCCCCATTTGTTGGGCACCGGATAAATGATTGCTTTATCAATCAAACAGAACAGATCCTGATCCGTTGCTGATAATTTGACGCAAACGATCTTCTTGGTTTCATCTAACGTGGCAAAGATTTTTTTGTTTACCCGGTAAGATGCTTTTTCAAAATGCGGTTCTTCCGTAGCATCGGGAAATGATAAAGCCAGTTGTTTGAAAGAGGCGATTGAAATCATACGATAAGATAAACATATTTCTCAATGTCACTATGGGAGTCATTGCCAAAAGGAAGCACAACAGTAATTCAAGTCAATCAATATGCAACATTTAGGATGATTGTGTTGGCAATGAAGTAATTCAACACAGTAGTACTAATGTTTAATCAAGGCATTTGACGGGAATTGGCTGTCATAATTCCCGGCTTGACTTTTTGTTTCTCCTGAGCGAAGTCGAAGGATGTGTCAAGAAAAAAGAAAGAGTAGTTGTGGGTGAACAACACTAATCTATTTCTCAGCCATGCCCCCGACGCAAGACATTGCTGAGAAGAGATTTTTTACTCCTTAATTATTTTGTTGATTATCTCACTGATCTCTTTTGCCCGTGTTAATGTGATCATGTGCGATCCATTAGCAATAATATAATCGGGTGATTTTACATTCTTTACAGGCAATGTGTGATCGTTATTTCCATGTATCTGATATATTTTTTTAGAATTGGTTGTTCTGTCCCAATTAACCAGCATATGAATTGTACGTTTCATATAAAGCGGTTTTTTCCCGGCCAGCATTAATTTAAATGTGTTCTTGTTTTTCTTTCTGTCCGGTTCAACAATTGGCTGCAGCGTTTTTGCTCCTGCTAAAAGAAAACTTCCGGGAAATATTTTGTACAAAGGATATTTCTTTTGAAACTTATACCTGTAGGGCAGTTCATTTCTGTTTTTTGCGCTTGAAATAAGAATTGTTTTTTCAGGCATCAGCAGCTCAGCTATTTCTGTACAAATCATTCCGCCAAGAGATACGCCCAACAATAAAAATGCTTGTGTTGTATCTATCTGTTCTGTGAGTTGTTTCGCAAACATTTTCAAAGACATATTTTTGCCCGGTGTTTCGTATTCTATAATCCTGATCGTAAATGAACTGTCAATTGTAAGGGAATCAAATATCCTTCTGTCTGACCCTTGGCCCGGAAAACAATAAATTATTTTTTTTGTTTGACAAAAAGATACGCAACAGGAACAAAACAGTCCGATTACCAGAATCAGCTTCTTATGCAATTGAGCGCTCATTGTGTTGGTAGGTGTTTTGACACTACAAATAGAAATAAAGATACATATACTTATTTCTCAGCAATGTTCCTATAGGAGACATTGCTGGAGAGGCACGAAGCAATCTATCCCAACAGTTCCCTCGTATCCTCGGGATGACAACTATGTAGGGCAGAAAAACAACCATCATCAATAATTCAATATGCAACACTTAAGATGATTGTGCAAGCACAACAGTAATTCATTACAGTAGTATTGAAGTTTAATCAAGGCGTTTGACGGGAATTGGCTGTCATAATTCCCAGCTTGACTTTTTGTTTCTTTTGTATCAAGACAAAAGAAAGAGGAATTGTTTATTTCTTCAACACATACTTAATCCCACCCAACAGATGTTTTAAAAAGGCTTCCTCTTTGTATGATTCATCGGTATGACCAAGAGCCGTATAAAAAACACGACCACCTTCAAATGAATGGAACCATGCCATTGGATGATAAGCACCTTCTTTACCACCTTCGTAACTGCTTTCGTCAATGGTGAGTAACACTTTTACATCTGCATTCCTGTTTTTGTAATTGTACCATTCGTCAAAACGTTCCCATGTTTTGGGTAAGTGTTTGGTAGAAGGATGTTGATCATTGGTAACAGTTAGTTTTGCTTTCTGCTGTTTAGGATGATTGGAAAAGTAGGCGCCTACCATGCGCCCATACCAGGGCCAATCATATTCTGTATCTGCTGCTGCATGAATACCTACAAATCCTTTTCCCGAACGGATGAATGCTTCAAAGGCTGCCTGTTGTTCATTGTTTAAAACATCACCCGTTGTACTGAGAAAAACAACTGCGTCATACTGCTTTAGTTTTTTTGCAGTGAAGTAAGCAGCATTTTCTGTAGTATCAACAAGAAAATTGTTTTCTTTTCCCATGAGCATCAAGGCTGCTTTCCCTTTTTCAATAGATGTATGACGAAACTTTACTGTTTTTGAAAACACAAGAATCTTTTTCTTTTGCTTGGATGTTGCAGATGCAATGAAAAGAAACAAAGTGATGAGAAGCAGGTAATGTATGAAACGCATATGGGATAGATTTATTAAGTGAATTTGTTTTATTCTACTCAATGTATGCCATACTTTGGAAGTATGGCATACCTGGCCTCAGCCCGTTTATTTCACCCTGTACACCGGGTATCTTAAATGCATCGGTTCGTAATAAGGTGAGTTTTGATACACGAAGTTGAGTTGTGCACTTCCGCTTTTTGCAAATGCAGTATCGGTTGCACGACGCTCCTCGAGTTTTTGTTTAACAGCAGGATTTTGTTTCAAGAATTCTTCGGCTGTTTCTTCAAACACATAACTGCTGTAACCTTCTTTCTGTCCGAGTATGCCATCAAAAAAGTTCCAGGCAAAATAACTGTCATCACCTGTTGGCTCCAGCACTTCTATTAAAAAATGATTGGCTTTTTGATTCAATGGAATATACCAATCACCTTTACGGAATTTCATCTGCTTCACTGTTTTACTTGTCTTTACTTCTGAATTCAAATGATGTCCTTCGTAAGGACGTGCTGCAGTTTTATAATCATCAATGCGATAAACTTCTACCTCAATCGTTGTATCAGATTTAAACTGACGCATGTTGATCTTGTTTATTTTCAAGAGGTCAATTACTTTCCACCAGCCTTGTGGTATTACATAAGCTGTTGGTTTTTCAATCATTGTTTTTGGCGTAAAGAAATTATAAAACCTGATCTGTTTTTCAAATGGTTTGTTGCGATCGTAATACAAACGGGGCAGACCGGAAATATTGCTGGGCTTTCTTCCTGCTTCATATCCTTTATACAATATCTCCGAAAACTTTGAACGGTCCAATGTAAAACCAACAGGAAACTGTTGCTGTGTTAATTGTTCTTTCTGTTGTTGTGTACGAAGTTGTTTGATGGTTGTTTGATTGGCTGCTGCAAACTCCATCATAGTGACCATTAACTGGTAGGTTGCTTCCACCCGTTGCTGATAAGGTTTCAGCATATGTGTTTCGGGTACAAATGCAAACACATTCCACAGTGATGCATAACCGCTGCTGTAACGTGGACCATCCCAGTAAGCACTCCAGCCGTTTTCAGGACTGTCGCCGAAATTGTTTACATAGGGGAGAAGATCGTAACCTTTTGCCTTCATGCTTTTATATACGGCAGGTTCAAATGTTTTGTTGAGCCATTCACCCATAACACCACCTAACTTGTTGTGTTGTGATGTGAGTAAGGTCATTACATGCTGGTAATCGGCTCCATTACTTACATGATTGTCGATGAAAATATCGGGTTGTACCAAATGAAAGATCTCTGCAAAGCTTTTGGCTTCTTTAGTATCGTTCTTAATAAAATCACGGTTGAGATCAAAGTTTTGTGAGTTGCCACGAAAACCTTTTTCTAATGGCCCATCCTGGCTTACCCGATAAAATGCACTGCGGTTTAAACTTCCACCAATATTATACACAGGGATAATGGCGAGTACAACGTTGGGAGCTAATTTCTTTTTACCGGATACAAGATCCTTTACCAGCGAAATACTTGCATCAATACCATCCGGTTCGCCGGGATGGATACCATTGTTAATAAGAATGACTACTTTATTTTTCTCCTGCCATTGTTGTGGTTTAAATGTTTGATCGCTGCTCACCAACACCAGGTGCAAGGGTTCATTGGCATCTGTAGCACCCATGGTGAGCATCGATACAATGGGTGAAACTTTATCGATCTGTTTCCATGTCTGAATAGCTTCATAATAAGTAACACTTTCTTTTCCCTTAGATGTTTCGTAACGGGTAACAGGAAGTTGTGCTAAAACTGCAGCACTGAGTAAAATAAATGCGGTGGAGAAAAAATATTTCATCTCACAAAATAGGGATAAAACGAAATGACAACCCACCGGACTTTGCCTTTTATATAATCGGCAGGAAATGTATATAAAAATAAAAAACCCGTTCATGCTGTGAACGGGTTTCTCTGAGAAGATCTCAATTTCTTATTTAGCCAATGTATTTACTTTCTTAGTCAGCTTACTCTTTAAGTTAGCAGCTTTGTTTTTATGTATTACACCACGCTTTGCTAATTTATCAATCATTGATGCAACAGCAGGTAATTGTTCACCGGCTTCATTTGAACCTTTGATGGCTTGCAGATCACGGATCGCATTACGGGTTGTTTTTCCGTAATAACGGTTGCGGTCTCTGCGCTTTGTACTTTGACGAACGTCTTTTCTGGTAGCCTTATGATTTGCCATATCTTAATTTTTCGGACGGCAAAGGTAGGGGAAAAGTTGAAATCTTCATGTTCAATAAAGAGTTTTTTTCCTGATATCGGGTCCGTTTCTCCCCAAAAAACCTCAAAATGTGCATTAAGTTCAAATCCCGGCTCAGAATTTCTTTGCTTTTAACTCCATCACCCGTTTGTATGAAGCATCAATCCTGCTCATCGGGATCTTACCATCGGTCACTAGTTTTTTAATGAGTGCATGGATATTATTAGGTTCGTAGGCATTAACACCGGGAATATTATTGCTGAACATCAGCACATCCACACCGGCTTCCAGGGCTTTAAAAACAGATTGCTCAAGGCTGTACTGTTCACTGATGGCTCTCATCAGCATATCATCACTGAAAATAACGCCATTAAAACCAAGACTATCCCGCAACAAACCCGTCATAATCTTTTTAGACAAAGTAGCCGGAAGTAAGGAAGCATCCAGTTTTCCGTTAACGATATGGGCGGTCATAATTGCATCTACATGACCGCTTTTAATCAAACGGATATAAGGGAGCAGTTCAACGGGCTGCCATGTTTTGGTAACATCAGCAACACCCAAATGCGAATCGGCCAAGGAATTACCATGACCGGGAAAATGTTTCACCACCGTTTTTACGTTAAAATAATGATGACTTTCAATCGTAATACCGGCATGCTTTGTAATAATATCGGGATCGGCCGAATAGCAACGTTCCCTTGCACCAAGCACGGGGCAATTACGATTGAGCACATCCAGCACGGGTGCGTAGTTTAAATTAATGCCCAGTCTGGATAAACTGTAGCCAATATTATCGGCATAAAACTTTGTAGTGTCAGTGTTGTTCTTTGTGCCCAGCCACTCTGCTGATGGCATTTGTGGGAAGCCCAGCTCAGGGTTTAAACGGTTAACTTTTCCGCCTTCCTGATCTATACTGATGAATAATGGAATAGGTGATGCTTTTTGAAAATCATCTATCAATCTCTTCAACACTTCGCCTGTTTTTTGCGGAGCAAGGTTGCGGCCATAAATCAACAGGCTGCCTATTTTTCCTTCCTTTACGGCTTTGTACACCAGATCGTTCTTATTAACAGATGTTCCGTAAAAACCAAAGATGATCAACTGACCAATCTTGAAATCAAGACTGTCTGTGCCTGATTGATGAACGGAGGTTGGTTGTTGTACAATCTCTTTTTTTGATTGTGATCCGAAGGTCATGAAACCAAAGAGGAACATTAATATTTTCATTCCGGTAGTGTAATTAAAGGATGAATGTACAAAACACTGACAACTAAAGAAGCCAATGAAATCAAAAATCAAAATAAAAGAACAGATGAACTGCTTCACCTGTAATGAAAACAGCCGATATTTGTAACCCTTTCATTAAAACATGAATTATATCGTATGAAGGATTTCCAATACATCACAGCCTCTCATCCACAGTATATTGAAAGTTTGTATGCCGATTTTACAAAAGATCCCAACAGTGTAGACCCTGAGATGAAGAAATTTTTTGAGGGGTTTGATTTTGCTGTTTCATCCATCAAACAAAATGGCACTTCGACTCCCGTAAAAGACGGGACAGGTTCGCTCAGTACCGCTGCAGATGCTTCGACTACGCTCAACACTTCAGCAACAACAGGTATTGACTGGATGAATGAAGTAAAAGCATACCGAATGATTCTGGGTTACAGAAACAAGGGTCATTTATTGGCGAAAACAAATCCGATCCGTAAACGTAAAGATCGTGGAGCAAATATTGAACTGGCATTTTATGGTTTTACAGCAGCTGATCTGGATAAAGAATTTCATGCCGGTCAGTTGATTGGTTTGGGTACAACCACACTTCGTGCCATTCAAACTCATCTTGAAAAATGTTATGCATCGCATGTGGGGATTGAGTTTAAATACATCAGCGATCAAACAAAAGTTGATTTCTTAACCCATGCAATGGAAAAAGAATTTCATCAATCCTTATCATTGGTGAAAAGAAAACGCATCCTGGAGAAGTTGAACCAAGGGGTGATGTTTGAAGAATTTCTGCATAAAAAATATGTTGGTCAAAAGCGTTTTTCATTAGAAGGTGGCGAAACCACTATTGCTGCATTAGATGCTATTATCAATACAGCTGCAGATCATGATGTACAGGAAGTAGTGATTGGAATGGCACATCGTGGCCGTTTAAATGTGCTGGCAAACATCATGGGTAAAACCTATGAACAAATCTTTAGTGAGTTTGAAGGAACAGCCAAGCTCGATCAAACAATGGGTAGTGGTGATGTAAAGTATCACATGGGTTATGGCAGTGAGGTGCAAACCATCAATGATAAAACCATTCATTTGAAATTGATGCCCAACCCATCTCATCTTGAAGCCGTTGATCCGGTGGTGGTGGGCTTTAGCAGGGCCAAGGCCGATATCATGTACGAAAGTGATTTTGATAAAATTCTTCCCATCTTAATTCATGGTGATGCATCTGTTGCAGGACAGGGTGTAGTTTATGAAGTGTTGCAGATGAGTGAGCTGGATGGTTATTATACCGGTGGCACAATTCACTTTGTGATCAATAACCAGATCGGGTTTACAACAGATTTTGATGATGCGAGAAGTGCTGATTATTGTACCTCATTGGCAGCAATGGTGCAGGCACCTGTGATGCATGTGAATGGTGATGATGCAGAAGCAGTGATTAAATGTGTGGAGATAGCTACACGTTATCGCCAGGAATTTAACTGCGATGTATTTATTGATATGGTGTGTTACCGCAAGCACGGACACAACGAAGGCGATGATCCAAAGTTTACACAACCGCAATTGTATGCGTTGATTGATAAGCATCCCAATCCAAGAGAAGTTTACAGCAACTATTTATTGGCGAATGGTGAAACAGATGCAAAAGAATTAGCGAAAGAGATGGAGAAAAAATTCTGGAGCGATTTGCAGGAGCGTTTGGATGAAGTAAAACAGAATCCGCTTCCGTATCATTATCAACCTCCTGAATTAGCCTGGAAAAGTTTGCGTAAAGCAACAACAGATGACTTTGTTCAATCGCCTGTAACAGCACTGAATCAAAAAAAATTTGATAGCATATTTCAATCTTTGATGAAATGGCCTGCTGATTTTAAGCCATTGAAAAAAGTGGAGAAAATTATACAGGAAAAAATAAAACTGTATGAAACAGAACATAAAATTGATTGGGCTACGGGTGAATTAATGGCTTATGCAAGTTTGTTGCTCGAAGGAAAAGATGTGCGAATGAGCGGACAGGATGTTCGTCGTGGTACATTCAGTCATCGTCATGCAGTATTGCAGGATGAACTGACCAACAAACCACATAACCGATTAGGAAATATCGATGAAGCCACCGGGCAATTCCGGATTTACAATTCGTTGTTGAGTGAGTATGCTGTGTTGGGTTTTGAATATGGATATTCATTGGCCAACCCCAATGCATTGGTGCTGTGGGAAGCACAGTTTGGCGATTTCTGTAATGGAGCTCAAACAATGATTGATCAGTTTATTGCAGCAGGTGAGCAAAAATGGAACAGGATGAATGCTGTTACCATGTTGTTGCCTCATGGATACGAAGGACAAGGTCCTGAGCATAGCAGTGCAAGAATGGAACGCTTTTTACAAATGTGTGCTGAGTTAAATATGGTGATCACCAATATCACAACAGCAGCTAATTTCTTTCATGCATTGCGCAGGCAAATTGCATGGCCATTCCGTAAACCCTTGATCAACTTTTCTCCAAAAGCAAACCTTCGTCATCCAGGAACTTATTCGTTGAAAGAAGAATTCTTAAATGGTGGATTTAAAGAAGTGATGGATGATCCTGCAAATCCGGATGCAGCACAAGTGAAGAAAGTGTTTTTCTGCAGCGGTAAAATGTATTTTGATTTAGCTGAACGTAAACAAAAAGATAACCGCACTGATATTGCCATCATCCGTTTGGAACAGATTTATCCGTTGCCTGTAAAACAATTGGAAGCATTATACACAAAGTATAACAAAGCAACCTGGTTCTGGATACAGGAAGAGCCGCTCAACATGGGAGCAGCATGGTTCCTGCAAATGAATCTGAAGCAGATTAACTTTGGAGTCATCAGCAGACAGGCATCTGCATCAACAGCTACCGGTTACAATAAAGTGCATCACCAGGAGCAGGCTGAAATTATTGATACTGCATTTTCTATTTAACAATTGTATCGTCTGCATAAAAAAACTCCTCATTACGGGGAGTTTTTTTTGAATTGAATTTGAATGATAAAGCAGAATGGAACTATTGTTTAATAAATGGTTTACTCATCTTCACATGTTC
This sequence comes from Chitinophagaceae bacterium, assembly GCA_019752045.1. Classification (GTDB taxonomy): domain Bacteria; phylum Bacteroidota; class Bacteroidia; order Chitinophagales; family Chitinophagaceae; genus Lacibacter. Next base: position 25,073 of record JAIEMP010000006.1, read on the forward strand.
ATCTTCTATTTTAATGGTGTAGCTGCCATTGCTTAATTCAAGAAGATCAACACGTATTTTATTTGCTCCTTTAAGAATGGATGTCTGTATGGTTTTTATCAGTTGTCCGTTACTGCTGTAAATCTGAATCTGTGTTGTATAACTTTCTTTCGATTGAAAAACCAGATCTGTATACTCATTGGCAGGGTTCGGGTACAACATGAGCATTGATTCTTTGGCTGCACAACTGCTGTATACATTTGCACTGTAAGTACTCATGCCTTCTGCTCCTGTTTGCTTTAAACGATAGTATGCAGGACCTGCTTCTGCATCTGTAAACATATATTGATGTAAATCTGTGGCTTCCATTTGAGCAATCGCTTTCCAGCTCTTTGCATCCGTACTTTTCTCTACAGTAAAGCGGAGCTTGTTTTTGCTGTCGGGTATACTCCATGAAAGAGTGGTACCTTCATCGCTGCAATTGTTATTAAAGGAAGTGATTGGCAGAGGCTGTATACTTTTATAATTGCCGATTGTCCACAATGCCGAAACATCTGTATGGTTTATTTCTACAAAATTCAGATTTGTATTTCTGCTGTTGGGTTGCAGGTAAGTCCATGTTCTTCCATTGTCGGTACTCTTCCATAAGAACAATGTTTCTTCATCAGCCGCATTGAGTTCATGATCAAAATAATAAAAACGTAAAGCCGCATTTTGTGCAGTGTTGTTTGCAGCATGAATGCGATAGTACCTGTTAATTGGTTTTGTGAAAGAGGATACCTGAAAAGCGCTGTTGTAACGGGTGATGGTTGTATTGCCCAGCAACGGTGCCTGTACAAATTCAACACCCAGATTGCGGGGATGTATATTAGTAAGGGCCGTATTAAAATTCCTTGTTGTTGTTTCATAACCACCAATGCCTGCAACATCGGTAAAACGGTTGGTTTCATTTTCCTGCACAATTCCTGCACTTTTGCCCAGCAAAATACTGTAACGCTGTACTTCTACAGGAGCACCCATTTCAAGTAAATGATCAATGGAAATATGATTGCCCAACTGAAATCCTTTTGTATTGAAGACAGAAAGATGATAAAAAGGAGTAAGGCTGTTTCCGGTAATCATACCTTTTGAATGCCCCGTCATGAACAGGCTGCTATTGCCAGGCAAAAACAGACCATTGTTGACCAGATTCATTTCATGTAATACTACCGGGGTATTGCCGGTAATGGTTACAGCTGTTTCAGGATGAATAGTGAAGGATGATTGAGCAAACAGTCCGGTAAATGAACAAATCAATATCAGCGAGGCAGTTATTTTTTTCATGTGCAGTAGTTTACCTCATAAATGTAGAGACTCCCCGGTTGAATAGAAATACCCTTTTTGGGGGATGTTTCCAGAAAAGGGTACTCGATAAAAACAGATCTGTACTGAAATGAATCTTGCACTGAAACTTATTTTCCCCGAAATTTGCAACAGTTAAAAAGTACGTATGATTGATATTAAAGTTCCGGCAGTTGGCGAGTCTATCAGTGAAGTAACCTTATTAAAATGGACGAAGGCAGAGGGCGCATGGGTAGAGAGAGATGAGGTAATTGCTGAATTGGAAAGTGAAAAAGCTACGTTTGAAATAAATGCAGAGAAAGCAGGTATACTGAAACAGGGTGCCAAGGAAGGCGATACCATAAAAATAGGCGATGTTGTTTGCCAGATTGATGATACTGCTGCTAAACCGGAAGCTGCTCCCGTTGCAGAAGTAAAACCTGCTGCTGCAGAGAAGCTGAAACAATCTTCGGCAGCACCTGTTACGGCTGTATCGAATGAGATTAAGGCAACTCCTGTTGCTGCAGCAATTATAGCTGATAAAAAAGTAGATCCGCAAACCATCAAAGCATCGGGTAGTGGCGGTAAAATTATGAAAGATGATGTGCTGCAGGCCATTTCAAATCCCGGAAAAGTTTCTTTTAACGGAAGCAGTTTAAACAGCCGCAATGTTCGGAAAGAAAAAATGAGTAACCTGCGCAAAACCATTAGCCGCAGATTGGTTGAAAGCAAGAATACCACAGCCATGTTAACCACTTTTAATGAAGTGGACATGGGCCGCATCATGGAAATCCGCACAAAGTATAAAGACAAGTTTAAAGAACTGCATGGCGTTAATCTCGGTTTCATGAGTTTTTTTGCAAAAGCCTGCGCCATTGCATTGAGTGAATGGCCTGCCGTGAATGCATACATTGATGCAGAAGAATTGGTTTATCATGATTATGCTGATATTTCCATTGCTGTTTCTACACCACGGGGACTTACAGTTCCAGTGATGCGGAATGTAGAAAGCATGAGTATGGCCGATGTAGAAAAGAAAGTGGTAGAGCTTGCAGGTAAAGCAAGAGACAATAAATTAACGATGGAAGAATTAACCGGTGGTACGTTTACCATTACCAACGGTGGTGTGTTTGGTTCTTTAATGAGTACGCCTATTATTAACTTACCGCAAAGTGCTATTTTAGGCATGCACAAAATTCAGGAGCGGCCAATGGCAGTAAATGGACAGGTGATGGTTCGTCCTATGATGTATCTGGCATTGAGTTATGATCACCGAATTATTGATGGAAGAGAGAGTGTGAGCTTTTTAGTAAGAGTGAAAGAATTGCTGGAAAATCCTGAGCTGTTATTGTTTGGGAAAGATCCGGTAAAGACTCTGTTGGAAGTATAAAACACCTCGTAACTTCTAACGGTTACTTGCATAAACCAATCCCGCTTTACGGCGGGATTTTTTTTATCCTGAACGGATGGGTATGAATAATTTACCGAACGCCATCTTATTCTTCTTTTCTTTGCAGCTATGAGTCGCTTTCATTCTTATGTCAACTCTGCAAAAGAAATTATTACAGCCTATAAAGGCAATGAGCCGTTTTCATCATTCATCAAGAAACAGTTTAACGCCAATAAAAAGTTTGGTGGAAAAGACCGTAAACAGATCAGCCATCTTTGTTATTGCTTATTCAGGATTGGTAAGTTGTTTGAGAATGTTCCAATAGAAGAGCGTTTGTTGATTGCCCTTTTTCTCTGTTCAAACGAAACCAATGCAATACTTGCAAACCTTAAACCTGAGTGGAACGAACAAGCAGACTTACCGTTGCAACAAAAACTTGAGTTGTTAAATACAGAAACTGAGATAAAAGATTTGTTCCCTTGTTTTAATGAGCTGAGTGCAGATCTCGATGCAGATGCTTTTGCATGGAGTCATTTGCAGCAACCCGATTTATTTCTGCGCATCAGGCCGGGGCAGCAGGAAAGGGTGATGAGTAAATTGGAAACAGCCGGTATTACTTTTCAAACAATCAATGAAACCTGTCTTGCACTCCCAAATACAACCAAACTTGATGAAGTGCTGCTGTTAAACAAAGAAGCGGTTGTACAGGATCTCAGTTCGCAAGGTGTAAGTGGGTTTTTACAAACATCAAAAACTTATTTTCCAAAATCATCCCCCGCACGTATCTGGGATTGTTGTGCAGCAAGCGGTGGTAAATCAATTATGGCGTATGATTTATTGCCGGGGATTGAATTAACGGTGTCCGACATCCGTAACTCCATTCTTGTAAATCTGCAAAGCCGATTTGAGGAAGCAGGCATCAAAAAATACAACAGCTTTGTTGCTGATTTGTCTGACCCTTCATTTGTTTCGCATCATTCATCGTATGATCTGATTATTACCGATGTGCCTTGCACCGGCTCAGGTACATGGGGACGAACGCCGGAACAACTTTGTTTTTTTGATGAAACGAAAATTGATGAGTATGCCGCACTTCAAAAAAAGATTACAGCAAACGTAATTCCGTACATCAGAAAAGAAGGATTGCTTCTGTACATCACCTGCTCGGTGTTTAAAAAAGAAAATGAAGAGGCCGTTGATTTTATTTGTGCAACAAAACAAATGAAACTGATTGAGTCCTCACTGTTGCAGGGGTATCATCAAAAAGCCGATACCATGTTTGCTGCATTGTTTAAAAAAGTATAGTACTGTTGAATTCAAGCCTTTTTTATGAGCTACTTACAAGGTCAATAGTGGTAGGTGGAGACACCGACCATGGCGGTGAAAAAGTGTAAGACGGCCTATTGCTTAACAAACTCTTTTGTTGCGTATTTTTTTCCATTCAGCCGTAAGATCATTACATAATTTCCTTTTGACAGTAGGCTTACGTTGATGTTGTGGATACTTGTACCAGTTGGTTTATTGTATTGTTCCTGCAACAGCAGTTGCCCTTGTGCATTAAAAATCTGAATGCTGATGTTTGCAATAGCTCTCTCTTCGTTAAGCTTTAAAGCAATGGTAGATTGCACAGGGTTTGGAAATAACTGCATCAAGTTAGAGCGGTTATTCAAATCATTTACCGCTGTTGATACAAGATTAACCGTTGCTGAGTCAATTGCAAATGCAGTAAATGTGGCTGCAGCAGTATCTATCACCTGCTGAATACGGTAAGTGATCATACCCGATACATTTCCACTGAGTAGATCTTCTGTTTGATAATTCCTTGCAGCAAAAACCAAACCTGCTGCAGGTACCGTTTTAATTTTCGTGTAACTCACTTCACCCGGCAATTTCCGTTCAATATCATAACGCATACTTGACAAGTCCTTACTGTTCCAGTTTAGCGTAGTAGTTAAGTTGGTTAAGCTGGCAGTCATAGTAGAAAGCTCGCTCACTAAAATACCAAGCGCAGATTTCATATTGGGTAAGCCATAACCGTAACGGTCACCCGGAATTGTGTATTTGTCGGATGCTTTATGGAGTGTTGTAATAATTTTGAAATTATTAAACTCAGGAAATAATTGCCAGAGTGAAGTTGCAAGACCTGCCATATTTGGTCCTGAAAAAGAAGTGCCACTGCTGCTGCCAACTGTGCCATTGATCGTAGATACAGTTGTACCCGATCCAACAGAAACTACATCCGGTTTTATTTGTCCGTCGCTGGTTGGTCCGTAACTGGAAAAAGAAGCAATGATACCGCTGCCGTTTACCGCACCCACAGCCAGCACACTGTCACCATCTGCAGGTGCACCGATGTATTTCCATGTACTGTTGCCATCATTGCCTGCGCTGTTTACAATCAGGATTCCTTTTTTTGCAGCCAGATCGGCCATACGTGAAACAACAGTTGTATTGCCGTTCATATCAGCGTAGGTATGATTAAAAGAAGGATCAGTAAATGTGGTATAACCAAGCGAAGAGGAAATCACATCAACACCTGCACTATCGGCATATTCCGCACCCATTGCCCAGTTATATTCTTCAATAATCTGCTCGGTTGCGGCATCTTCAGTTCGCAATAAGAAATACTTTGCTTCAGGACAACTGCCAACAAATACACCCGGACGATATGCCCCAACAGTTGAAAAGCATTGCATGCCATGTGCATTATCTTCATTTACACTTGCATGGCCTGCAACAAAATCCCAAGTACCCATAAACTGATTGCGTACTCTTGCACTATCGAAGAATTGATTGGTTTGAAATCCAAAAAAACCGGCATCCAAAAATGCCATCATCATACCTTGTCCTCTTGCGCCAATATTGTGCAGGAATTCGCCTTTATGAATTTTAATCTGGTTCGATGAAGAGCCGTAGTTAAATGTATCGGCAGCTGTTTGTTCATTCCTTTGCTGCACAAGTGGATTTGCTGCAGTTGGTATCACAGCAAATTTATCAGGCGGTAACGCACTGTTTGATTGCATTGCAATGTTCGATACAGATTTTACAAATGGGAAAGAATTGATTTTTGCAATTGCATTAGCATCGTTGGTTTGAATAAGCACTGCATTGAGCCAACGAGAACGCCCAAGCAATGTAACAGTTCCGGCTTTTACTATACTGTCAACATATCTTGTAATGAGTGGCAGATCGGTACTGTCAATGCCAATATTATATTTTGTTCTTCTTTCTACAGCACGTGCAGATAAATAATCACTTGGGTTTGTAAGTGAAAAAGGGGTTTCATTTTTATCTGTAAAGAATACTACTCTTTTCGAGAACTGGCTGTAACCTGATGTAAGTATTGTGCTCAGGAAAAAAATCAGGAAAAAATGTTTTTGCATAGTACTCATTGGTACAGCAAATTACAAATTAATTCCGGTCAACCATCCACATCTTTACGCCAAATCCGATACGCACCGGATCGTAAGTTGTAATAATATTGGGAGCCGTGCCGGTTGTTCTGGGGCGGGGTTGATTTTCCCACAACTGAAACTCTCTGTACACGAGTCCTATATTTTTTGCGTATTTCTCCAAAGACAATTCTCTGGAGGCAAATGAAGTATCACTTCTGATGGGTATGTTCTCCGATTCATCAATATGTGTGATGGTGGTTACATTCTCAATATCTGCAGATCCAATTTTTTCTTTTTGGTTGATGGATGCAAAAGTAAATTCCCACAAGCTCATATTGCCATCAATACTAATCGGGAATTCAGGGTTATAAGGACGATCGGGCAAATAGGAATTTCCCCTCCAGTTAAATCCTTCTCTGGCAGGTAAATGCAGCTTAATTACACGGAGATTATTCTCGTTTATTTCCAATTGCTTGTCTAATGGAGTAATGGTGTATACGCCGCTTGTAACCCAGGGACCACTGCCCAAAGAGTCATTGATATAGGTATTTACCAACCAGGCGGTGCGGTTTTGATTATCTTTTACTTGTTTTTCGATGATGTGTTTAAAACGGTATCGGTGAGTTTCAGTTGCCTTACCGGAATTGGTAAAGACCAGTGAATCTACCCTGTACGTAATAAATTTCCCAATTCGGAGTGGATAGAGTTCTTCCAGTGTGGCTGTTTCTACACTGTCGTTTTTCTTACAGGCGGCGAATAAAAGCAACAGGCCACAGGCTAAGCAGATTTGTCTCATAAGAATGGTATAGTTGGTACTGAATTTCATGACAGCTAAGTTAGTTAATGATTCTTACTTTCTCTGCAACACAGACTCTGTACTTAGCCTGAACGCTGCACAAAAAAGGTAGGCAGAAAACCTTATAACGTAAATTTCAGTAAATGATTGTTTTATAAAACAGGTTGGCGCATGATAATTCCCCCACCAATTACCTCATCACCTTCATAAAATACAGCACTCTGGCCGGGGGCAATGCCTTTGGCATCTTCATAAAATCTTACAGTAACGGTACCGTCTGCATTGGGGAACAGGTTAGATAAAGTGCCTTTGTCTTTATACCTGATCTTGGTAATCGCTTCCATACCAGGGGTAATGGTATCGTATTTCAGCAGGTTAATTTTACCCACTTTCATTTCTGTTTTGTTCAGGTCTTCCTCATCGCCCAACACAACCGTATTTGTTTCCGGAACAATCTCTGTTACAAAGACCGGTTTGCCGAATGTAATATCCAGGCCTTTACGTTGACCAATGGTATAAAAAGGATAACCTTTATGTTGGCCCAGAACCTTTCCTTCTTTGTTTACAAAGTTTCCGCCGTTTACTCTTTCTTCCAATCCATCAACTCTGCGTTTTAAAAATCCACGGTAATCATTATCCGGTACAAAACAGATTTCATAGCTCTCTGCTTTTTTTGCCAGTTCAGGATAGCCATAATCCAAAGCCATTTGTCTGATCTCTGTTTTACGGTACCCACCCAGCGGAAGCAAAGTGCGTTGCAGTAAATCCTGTTGCAACCCCCACAATACATAGCTCTGGTCTTTTGTTTCATCTACACCCTTGCTGATGAAGTGTCGGCCATTCTCATGCTGATGAACTTTTGCATAATGCCCTGTTGCTATAAAATCACAGTTCATAGCATCGGCCCGTTTCAGCAATGCACGCCATTTAATATGTGTATTACAAAGCACACAGGGATTGGGTGTGCGTCCGTTAAGGTATTCATCCACAAAATTGTCAATCACAAAATCGCCAAACTCATCTCTGATGTCGAGGATATAATGCGGGAAACCATGCTCTACTGCTGCGGCACGGGCATCATTAAAGCTATCTAAGTTGCAACAGCCCGTTTCTTTCTTTCCTTTGGCACCGGTACCACTGGCGGCATAGTCCCATGTTTTCATGGTAATGCCCACTACTTCATAACCCTCATGATGCAACATGAGAGCCGTAACGGTACTGTCAATACCGCCACTCATCGCTACTAAAACCTTTCCTTTACGGCTCATGATTCAACTGTTATATTACCTTTTTTCATAAAAGGCAAGCTGCAAATTTACGAGAATTCGGGTTGTGAAAAATGATCGGCACACGGGCTTGGAATATTCAGCCAAAAAAATGTACTTTGGACGACTAATTATTATTCAGCATTAAAAAAGACATTATGATCAAGCTACAAGTTATCGGAAACCTCGGAAAGGATTGTGTAACTAACACAGTGAATGGAAAGAATGTGATGAATTTTACAGTTGCCCATACAGAAAAATTTAAAGACAGCAGCGGTGCACAACGTGAAAAAACCATTTGGGTTGATTGTGCTTACTGGAGCGACAGAACAGGAATTGCACCTTATCTAAAAAAAGGTACACAGGTGTATGTTGAAGGTGCGCCCGAAGTAAGAACATACCAGACACAGGATGGTAAAAGCGGTGCTTCACTTTCATTAAGAGTATTAACTGTACAATTGCTGGGCAGTCGTGCAGCTGAGGGTAGCAGCGGTGGCAGCAATTACAGCAGTGCTCCTTCTTCTTCACCGGCAATGAATGAGCAACCGCCTGTTGCAAGTGATATTGCTGATGATCTTCCGTTTTAAACTATAACAAATGCACCATAGCCTCCGCATTTTACCGGAGGCTTTTTTGTTTTACAGACTTCGTTAACTTGTAGCATTATTTTTTGATGACATGAATTTGAAACGGTTTTATTTGATCTTGTTTGTTTTTTTGAACATGCAGTACCTGTCTGCTCAGCAAATTTTAAAAACACAGGTGCTGGTTGTTGCAGGTTCAACTGGTGGTACATCTGCGGGCATTCAGAGTGCAAGAATGGGGATAAAGACAATGATAGTTGAAGAAACAACTATGTTGGGTGGTATGCTTACTGCAGCTGCAGTAAGTTGTACGGATGGTAATGCCAATTTACCCAGTGGTATGTGGAATGAGTTTCGGCAGGCGTTGTTAAAACACTACAACCGAAAGTTTTTAAATACAGGATGGGTGAGTGAAACCTGTTTTGAACCAAGTGTTGGAGACAGCATTTTTAAAGCATGGGCAAAAAAAGAAAGTAATCTCACGGTCTTATATCAATGGCGTTTTAACAAAGCAATAAAAAAGGGAAATAAAGTTACCGGAGCTGAATTTGTGAATCAGCAAAACAAACGGTTAACTGTTTATGCTACGGTTGTGGTTGATGCTACAGATTTGGGCGATGTGTTTGCCAATGCCGGAGCAGCGTATGATCTGGGCACCGATGATCCCATTGTAACAGGCGAAAAAGAAGCTGTTCAAAAAACAAATATCATTCAGGACCTAACATGGGCTGCGGTTTTAAAAGACTATGGTGTTGGCGTTGATAAAACAATTGCAAAGCCAACAGGCTATAATCCTGAAAAATATTATTGCAGCAATACAGATGCACCATGTAAAGGCCAGCCATGGAATGGGGATAAATGGAAGATGCTGAATTATGGAAAACTTCCAAAGAACATGACAACGGGAGCACAAAAGTATATGCTTAACTGGCCGCCACATGGGAATGATTTTTATCTGAATGTGGTTGAAAAAGATTTCTCAGCAAGACTGGATGGATATGAACTGGCTAAACAACAAACACTCGGCTTTATTTATTTTATGCAAACGGAGTTGGGATTGAAACATATTTCATTAGCTGATGATGAACTGAATAATGGATTGGCATTGATGCCTTACAACCGTGAAGGTCGGCGGGTAAAGGGTATTGTGCAATTCAACATCAATCACATTCTGCAGCCCTACAATTATTCATTATACAGAACGGGTATTTCAGTTGGGGATTATCCTGTTGATCATCATCATGCACAATATCCCGGAAAAGTTCCTGAGATACAGTTTCCGCATATACCATCTTTTAATGTTCCACTTGGTTCGTTGATTCCACAAAAGCTGGAAGGGTTGATTGTTTGTGATAAAGGAATATCCGTCACCAATATTGTGAATGGAACAACAAGACTGCAGCCGGTTGTTTTGTTAACAGGACAGGCAGCAGGTGTGTTGGCTGCTAAAACCGTTCAACAAAAAAAACAGCCAAGGCAAATTGATGTACGATCTGTTCAGGATGCATTGTTGAAAGCAAAATGCTACATCATGCCGTTTGTAGATTTAAAGCCAACTGATCCCAATTGGGAAGCCATTCAAAAAATTGGAATAACCGGTATCCTGAAAGGTTTTGGAAAGCCCGAAGGCTGGAGTAACAAAACTTATTTTTATCCGGATAGTACAATCAATCAAAATGAATTCGTTGATGGTTTGAATCAGTTTTTCACTGTCAGTATAAAAAATAACTATTCAAAAGATGCTTTAGTTACTTATTCATTTATAGCAGAAATTATTCAGCGCTGTTTTCAACAAAATGCTGATGGAAATATGCAGCAATTTTTTCCTCCTTTAATTGGCGATGATGGACAACACAGATTCCCTGAAATAAAATCTGCCATAGAAACAAACAAGCCTTTGAAGAGAAGAGAAGTTGCTCACATATTAAACTCTTCATCAGATTTCTTTTTAAGACAGGTATTAACTGACGGTACATTTTTCAAGAAGCGTAAATAAGTATTTATGAATTTTAGTAAACTGGTTTTCATTTGCTGTTTTTTTTGTTTGAATCATTTGCAGGCACAAACGAATTGGAAACTTTCTGTACAAATGTGGACCTTCCATAAATACGATTTTCAAACAGGATTAAAGAAGGCAGATAGTTGTGCATTAAAATTTATAGAAGCATATCCCGGGCAAAAAATGGGAGATGGGTTTGAACATACAATGGGTCCTGATATGAGCTTTGCTGAGCGGCAGCAATTAAAACAATTGTTATCTGTGTCAAAAATTAAGATTATCGCCTTTGGTGTTGTTTCTGTTGAAAAAGAAGAAGACTGGTTGCCTGTATTTGAATTTTGTAAAGACATGAACATTCCATTTATTACTGCAGAACCAAAAAGAGCGCACCTCGATGCAGTAAATGAATTAGCAAAAGCTTATAATATTAAAGTGGCCATTCATGATCATCCAAAGCCAAGTGATTACTGGCATCCTGATTCTGTACTGGCGGCAATAAAGGGAAGGCCTTATATTGCTGTGTGTGCTGATATTGGTCATTGGGCTCGCAATGGATTAAACGTTGTTGAATGTTTACAAGCACTGAAAGGAAAAATATGGGGACTGCATTTAAAAGATGTGGATGGATTCAAGATTGATGCAGCAGATGTTTTATTTGGCACAGGTGTTTGTGATTTACCGGCAGTGATGGCCGAATTAAAACGTCAAAAGTTCAATGGGTTTTTATCTGTGGAGCATGAGGCCAATTTTTACAACAATGTGCCCGATGTAAAAAAGAACATCAGTTATTATTTCAGTCAATTATCAATTCTTAAATAAACAGTCATGTCTGGCAGACGAAAGTTTTTACAGCAATTAGGAGCAACAGCAATAATGGCATCTGCATCTTCTTTGCGAGGGATAGCAGCGGATGATTATACAGAACACAGATTGTTGCTGGCAGAGAACAAGATCAGTTCAACAGACCGAATTCGTGTGGCATGCATTGGTATGGGAATTATGGGTATGCGGAATGTAAAAACAATTTTACAGATTCCAGGTGTTGAGTTTGTTGCAGCATGTGATTTATACAAAGGCCGGCTGGAAAGAAGCAAAGAATTATTCGGCAATACTATTTTCATTACACAGGATTATCATGAAATTTTAATGCGAAAAGATATTGATGCGGTGATTGTTGCAACCAGTGATCAGTGGCATGATCAGATTTCAATTGAAGCAATGAAGGCTGGCAAAGCTGTTTATTGTGAAAAGCCGGTTGTGCATCAACTCAATCAGGGACGGGCGGTTATTGAAACACAAAGAAAAACAGGTGTTGTATTGCAGGTGGGCAGTCAGCGGGTGAGTAGTATTGCTTATGCAAAAGCAAAAGAGTTATATCAAGCAGGGGAGATAGGTGAATTGAATTGTATTGAAGCATCATTCGACCGGCATACAGCAATGGGTGCATGGCAATATACTATTCCAACAGATGCAAATGAAGACCGGATTGCCTGGAAAAAATATCTGAGAGGAAATACAAATACTCCGTTTGATGAAAACAGGTTTTTTCGCTGGCGTAATTATAAAGAGTATGGCACAGGAGTAGCCGGTGATCTGTTTGTACATCTGCTCAGCGGAATTCACTTTCTTACAAATGCAAAAGGTCCTTCACGGATTTTTGCAACAGGTGCTTTAAGTTATTGGAAAGATGGACGGAATGTGCCCGATGTAATGACAAGTGTAATGGAGTATGCAGCAACAAATGAACACCCTGCTTTTCAGGTATTATTAAAAGTAAACCTTGCAAGCGGAGCAGAAAAAACCGAAGCAGGTAAAGTAAAATTTTATGGAACCGAAGGTGTAATTGATTTTGGCTGGAACGATTTTGTTATCAGACGAAACAAATTTTCCAAAGCACCGGGTTATGGCGGTTGGGATACATTTGATACGTATACGGAAGAGGAACAAAAGAAAATTATCAATCGGTATAACCAACGTTATTCAACAGATGATAAAAAACTACAGCAGCTGCCTGATCTTTCTTTTACCGCACCTGAAGGTTACGATGACAGGCTAGATCATTTCATCAACTTTTTTAATTCAGTAAGAAACAGTTTGCCTGTTGTAGAAGACGCCGTCTTTGGTTTTCGTGCAGCAGCACCCTGCCTTGCCTGTAACGAAAGTTATTTTAAGAATAGAGAAATCAGGTGGGATGCCGATAAAATGAAACTGGTCTGATTATTTATCAACCGAATCATACACAATTACTTTGCTCCACAGATGTGCACACTCTTCAATAAATTTTAAATGAATAGGATCGGTTTGGTAACTGGCCTGATCAGCAGCATTCTTAAATTCAACAAACCATGAGATAGCATATCCTCTTTCAATTACATCTCTATTGGTATCGGCTGGTTTGCCAATATGAAACCGTTGTATGGTTTTTACTTTGCTCAATTTTAAAAGTCCCTCTGCAAGTTTGTCCGCATCTGCAGCACTGTTTACATTCTTGAGCCAGAAGTATACATGATGGATGAAAATATTTTTCAATGGTTCTTCGCTTTGTTTTTTTATAAAAGATGAAAGCCCGGAAATGGAAAAAGCTGCAATACTCAGTTTTGATAAAAAGTTTTTGCGGTTTGAATGCATTGTAAGTTTTTATGAACGTAAAATTAGATGATTTGCAGTTTGTGCATACAGAATAACCAGCTTACAATATTCCATCATCTGCAAAACTGTAATAGCCATCGTCGCTAACAATGATATGATCAACAACGGTCATATCAAGTAACAACGCAGCTTCTTTAATTTTTTTAGTCAATGCTTCATCGGCTTTGCTGGGCTTTAAACTGCCCGATGGATGATTATGACACAATACAATATTCACCGCATTGTATTCCAGCGCTTTTTTAAGAATAATGCGGGGATCGGCTACAGTGCCTGTAATACCACCTTCACTGATCACTTCAAGGTGATTGATTTTATTAGAACGGTTTAAATAGGCAACTGCAAAAACTTCGTGTAGTTTATCCTTTAATTGAGCCTGGAAAAAATGGGCAATATCCGCACTTGTTTTTACGTTTTTTTTCAGTGTTTCTACGGATTGTCTCCGCCGCCCAAGTTCCATAGCCGCAGTAATTGTAACAGCTCTTGCTTCACCAATACCTTCCACTTTCATGAGTTCCTTTACACTCAGTTTTCCAAAGTCGTTCAAATTGTCCTGAACCTTATCCAGCAAGGATTTAGCCACATCTACTGCCGATTTTTTTTTGGTGCCTGATCCAATTAAAATGGCAATTAATTCGGAGTTACTGAGAGCATCTGCACCCTTTAAAAGAAGTTTTTCACGGGGTCTGTCGTCCTCTGCCCATTGCTTGATGGTCTTGCGGTCGTGTTGCATCATTCAAAATAATGCCTTATTTTTAATTATCCAATTATCCAAAAAAACCAATATCCCATGTCTCTGTCTAATCCATTAAACGGAGGTTATCTCCGGTCATCATCCTTTCTGTTGCTGATTATTGCAAACCTTCTTTTTTCTGTCATCTTTATTTTATCACTGGGTGTGCATATTGTAAAACCAGACGGTAATAATGAATTGCAGGCAGAGCAGAAAAAAGGCCCGGAAATTAAAACACAAAACATCGTTACACTGGCTAATATTCAGTGATTTTTTTTCTGAAGCCGAACTTGTGTTCAGTTTGTTGAAAAGCAATGAACCCTTTGCGCAAAAGATAACCTGAAGAACTTATCTTCGCCGCAAATTTCAACCTTTCTTAAACTGATCAAATGGTTAACCCATCCCCCAAGATTTTTTCTGGCACAGGATCCATTTACCTTGCCGAGAACATTGCCAAAAAATTTGGTATCCCCCTAGGAAAAAGTATTACTCAAAAGTTCAGTGATGGCGAAATACAGCCCATGTTTCAGGAAAGCATCCGTGGTGATATTGTTTTTCTGGTACAAAGTACCTTTTCACCCGCTGAAAATATTCTGGAACTGTTGCTGATGATTGATGCTGCCAAACGGGCTTCTGCGTACAAAGTAATTCCCGTGATTCCTTATTTTGGATATGCCAGACAGGACAGGAAAGATAAACCGAGAGTAGCTATCGGCTCAAAACTCATTGCCAACATGCTGGAAGCAGCTGGTGCCGACAGGGTTATTACCATGGATCTCCACGCAGCACAAATCCAGGGTTACTTTGATATTCCAGTTGACCACCTTGAGTCCTCCTCTATTTTTATCCCTTACATTGAGAGTTTGAAGCTCGAAAACCTTACCTTTGCGGCCCCCGATGTAGGAAGTGCCAACAGGATCAGGGAAATTGCCAGTTATTTTGAAGTGGAAATGGTGATTTGTGATAAGCACCGTAAACGGGCAAATGAAATTGCCAGCATGGTGGTTATTGGAGATGTAACAGACAGGGATATTGTGTTGATTGATGATATCTGTGATACCGGTGGAACTTTGGTGAAATCGGCAGCTCTTTTAAAAGAAAAAGGTGCAAGAAGTGTAAGGGCATTAATTACACATCCAGTATTAAGCGGAAAAGCATACGAAAATATTGAGAACAGTGTGCTGGAAGAATTGGTGGTGTGCGATACCATTCCACTGAAACAGCAAAGTTCAAAGATCAAAGTGCAGAGTGTGGCAGAACTGTTTGGAGTAGCACTCCGCAATGCATTTGAGAACAAGAGTATCACCAGTTTGTTTATGCACTCCCAACGGAGAGATAAATAAATACAACAACGTAATTTTTAAATTAGAATAACAATGATGAAGACAATTACCATCGAGGGTCACTTGAGGACCGAAAACGGGAAGAAAGCCGCCCGTCAACTTCGCTCTCAGGAAATGGTGCTTGGTGTAATTTACGGAGGCTCTGCAGAAGTTAATTTCTACGCTCCCGCCAAAGCATTTAAATCTTTGGTTTACACACCCGATTTCCAGATTGCTGAAGTAAACGTAAATGGTACAACTTACAGAACCATTTTAAAAGATCTGCAGTTTGATAAAGTATCTGATGCTTTAGCTCATGTTGATTTACTGGAGTTGGTTGATGATAAGAAAGTAGTAGCTACTATTCCATTGAAGTTTACTGGAACAGCTAAAGGTGTAAAGGATGGCGGTAAATTAATTACCAAAATCAAGTCGCTGAAAATTAAAGCTCTTCCCAAATACCTGAAAGAGTCTATTGAAGTTGATTTAACGTCATTAGAATTGAACGGAAACATCCGGGTAGAAGATGTGAAGCAGGATAATATAGAGGTGTTAAACTCACCCCGTATTCCCATTGCATCGGTTGTATTAACCCGTCAGCTGAAACAGGAAGAAGCAGCAGCTCCGGCTGCCGGCGCAAAGGCCCCTGCGGCAGCAGCCGAGAAAAAATAAGAAAGACCGTTTCTTTTATACATCCCCCTGCAAAGGGGGATTTTTTATTTGATAAACATATTTACTTGTTGATATTTGCTTAGCATGAAATTTCTAATTGTTGGTTTGGGAAATATTGGTGCAGAGTATGCACACACACGCCACAACATTGGTTTTGATGTAGTAGGTGCTTTGGCTGCCAAACATCAGGCTGCTTTCAGAACAGACCGACTGGCTGCTGTAGCAGAATTTAAACTCAAAGGCAAAACCGTTATTTGTATTCTTCCATCAACGTATATGAACCTGAGCGGTAAAGCAGTGAAATACTGGATGGATAAAGAAAGGGTTTCACTTGAAAATGTACTGGTGGTGGTAGATGAACTGGCTATCCCTGTTACTAAACTGCGTTTACGTCCGGGCGGTAGTGATGCCGGGCATAACGGATTGAAAAATATTCAGGAACACTTGCAACTAAATACATATCCCCGGCTTCGCTTTGGTATTGGCAATAACTACCCCAAAGGAATGCAGGTAGATTATGTTTTAGGTAAATGGACAGCGGAAGAAGAACCACTGATAAAAAAGAAAATTGAAGCAAGTGTAGAAGTGATTGAACAGTTTATTCTCACTGGTTTAGAACGAACCATGAACAATGCAAACAAAATTGAAATAACACTATAATTTTTAATTTTCTAATATTACCTTCGCTAACTTACACTTAAATGCTGATGAAGCATCTTGTGATCCACTGTTCTGTAATCAACCATCATTAAACCTGATTCTGAACTAAAAACCATCAACCAAATGAAAATCTTTTGCGTAGGTCGTAACTATGTTGACCATGCTAAAGAACTCGGCAACGACGTTCCTGACGAACCGGTTATTTTTCTGAAACCTAAGAGCGCATTCCTGCAGCCTCATATGCCTTTTTATTATCCTGAGTTTACCAATGAACTTCATTACGAAGCTGAGCTGGTATTGCGGGTTTCAAAAAACGGAAAGTATGTACAGGAAAAGCATGCAAGCAAGTACTACAATGGTATTACCGTTGGTATTGACTTTACTGCCAGGGATCTGCAACAGAAACTGAAAGAAAAAGGACTTCCATGGGAATTGGCAAAAGCATGGGACAATTCTGCAGCTGTAGGTAAGTTTATGGATATAAAACCCGGTATGAACTTTAACGACATCAACTTCTGTTTATACAATAACAAGGAATTGGTGCAGCAGGGTAATTCAGGTCAAATGATTTTTACATTTGATCAGATTGTTGCCTATGTATCGCAGTTCTTTTCACTCAACATCGGCGATTTAATCTTTACGGGTACTCCGGCAGGAGTAGGTGAATGTGTGGTAGGCGATCAACTGGAGGCGTTTATTGAAGATGACAGTTTACTTGAAGTAGAAATAAAATAATCGCTTTATAAAAATAGTAGAAGCCATTCCTGAAAAGAATGGCTTTTTTATTTCAGTTCACTTTATTTTGCAGATAATTGCTTGTAAATGATGAATCAGGAAATATTCAGAAAGGCGTATCAGTTCATGTGTTATGCCAAACATATGGCAGAGATCTATGAAAACAACCGATCGGTTTGTAAATATGTGCATTCCACTTCACGTGGTCATGAGGCTATTCAGCTTGCTACTGCATTTCAATTAACAGCAAAAGATTGGGTAAGCCCTTATTACCGGGATGAGAGTTTGTTGCTTGGTCTTGGGTTTGAACCATATCAGTTAATGCTCCAGTTACTGGCTAAAGCAGATGATCCGTTTACAGGAGGAAGAGAATATTATTCGCATCCCAATTATAAAGGAAACAATCATCCAAATATTATTCATCAAAGCAGTGCAACGGGTATGCAGGTCATTCCTACTACCGGTGTGGCACAGGGGTTAAAGTATTTAGCCCACCTAAATCCTCCCGGAGGGAGGACTTCGCTTCTGCACAATGCCTCGCTTAGCGAATATTCATTACAAATAGGGAATGTTAAATTAGATAGGGCTGTGCAGAAGGGCTCTCCCCCTTCGAGGGAGTTGGAGGGGGCCGTGGAGCCGATTGTGATTTGTTCATTAGGGGATGCCAGCATCACAGAAGGTGAAGTGAGTGAAGCCTTTCAATTTGCAGTATTAAAAAAGTTACCTATCATTTATTTGGTGCAGGATAATAACTGGGGCATTAGTGTAAGCGCAGAAGAGGCAAGAGCAATGGATGCGTATGAATATGCCGGTGGCTTTCCCGGTATGCACCGGATACGTTGCGATGGAAGTGATTTCACAGAAGCATTTGAAACCATGCAGCATGTGGTTGATTATGTACGGACTCATCAGGAACCTTATCTGGTGCAGGCTTATGTTCCGTTGCTGAATCATCATACAAGCGGTGTACGCAAAGAATTTTACAGAAGTAACGATGATCTGGAAAAACATTTTACAGACGATCCGTTTCCAAAACTTTATGAACAATGTCTGCAAAATGGAATCGGTGAAGAAGAACTAAAACAGATAGATGATGAAGCAAAAATATTCATCAGCACATCTTTTCAAAAGGCTGTTGCTGCAGCAGAGCCCGATCCTGTTACAGTAGAGCAACATGTATTTGTTCCAACACCTGTAACAGAAGAAACAGGCGAACGTTCGCCGGCAGGTAAAGAAAAAATTGTAATGGTGGATGCTGCATTATTTGCCATTCGTGAATTGATGGAAGAGTTTCCCGAAGCATTGTTATACGGTCAGGATGTTGGAAAAAGATTAGGTGGTGTGTTTCGTGAGGCAGCAACACTGGCAGAGCAATTTGGAGATCATCGTGTTTTTAATACGGCTATACAGGAAGCTTATATCATTGGTTCAACAGTGGGTATGAGTGCTGTGGGTGCCAAACCGATTGTGGAAGTACAGTTTGCAGATTATATCTATCCAGGATTAAATCAACTTGTAACTGAAATTTCAAAATCATCTTATTTAAGCTGCGGAAAATTTCCTGTGCAAACACTTATACGTGTACCCATTGGTGCTTATGGTGGTGGTGGTCCTTATCACAGCGGAAGTATTGAAACAACATTGCTCAGTATTAAAGGAATTAAAGTAGTGTATCCATCAAATGCTGCTGATATGAAGGGTTTGATGAAGGCCGCCTTCCTTGATCCGAACCCTGTTGTAATGCTGGAGCATAAAGGATTGTACTGGAGTAAAGTGCCCGGAACAGAAGATGCAAAAACAATTGAACCGTCGAGAGATTATATACTGCCATTAGGAAAAGCAACGATAGTTTTTGAAGCTGATAAAGACCTTGTTGATGAAGGAGAAAGTTGTTGCATCATTACGTATGGCATGGGGGTGTATTGGGCAAAAGCTGCTGCCAGACAATTGCTGGGTGCAGTTGAAATTGTTGATCTGCGTACATTGTTTCCATTAGATGAAGCACTTGTTTTTGAAACAGTTAAAAAACACGGCAAATGTCTGGTACTGACAGAAGAACAACAGAATAATTCATTTGCAGAAGCATTGGCTCATCGCATCAGCTATCATTGTTTTCAATACTTAGATGCACCTGTTGAAGTGATGGGATCACTGAATTTACCTGCAGTGCCTATGAACACAGGATTGGAAGCAGCGATGCTGCCTAATGCAGAAAAAGTAGCTGAGCGTTTGCATCAGATGCTTAACAGTTGATGAATGCTGAAGCGTTTCTGCAAATCACATCAACCGTTTCATCATTTAATGCCGGGAAAGGGATGAGGGTGTTGGCATCGTAAGCATTGATTTGATATTCCCACCAACCTACATCGTGCCATTTATTCAGTTTATAACCAATCTTTTTATAAGTAGTTAAATAACGGAACCCGAATTTTTCATGAAAGGAAACACTGTTTACATTCGGCAATGTAATAACAGCATACACATTCACGTAACCTTGCAGTGTTAACAGATCAAGCAACGCATTGTACAAAGCGGCGGCAATGTTTTTTCCAAAAAAATCTGCGTGTAAGTATACAGATGATTCAACACACCATTGATAGCCTTTTCGTTCACGGTGTTTTCCTGCATATGCATAACCTGCCAATCTTCCATTGAGTTCCGCCACAAGCCATGGTCTTTCAGCAATTGTTTGTTCAATTCTGTTTGTAAACTCATCCACTGATGGAACTTCGGTCTCCTGTGTAACGCCTGAGTTAAGAATGAAAGGGCGATAGATATCGAGCAGGGATGCTGCATCAGTAAGCTGAACCGGTCTGATCATGCTTAAAATTAAAAAAGCTTTTAAAATGCTGCGGAAAAAAAGTTCGAAACCTTTATCTTTGCCGCCCATTAGCCGGGGTAGCTCAGCTGGTTAGAGCATCGGATTCATAACCCGAAGGTCGGCAGTTCAAGTCTGCTCTCCGGTACTATATTAGCCCTCTTCATGAGGGCTTTTTTTATGAATAATTAATAATAAAGAGGGTTCATATACGCCGCGGCGGACGGCAGTTCAAGTCTGCTCTCCGGTACTATGTTAGCCCTCTTTAAGAGGGCTTTTTTTATGTATCATGCATACGCACTATACGCAGAAAAGTATAACAAGCATTATTATGGCTTTACTTCAAATCTGGAGGCCAGACTCTTGTCTCATAATGAACTGGGAAAAGACTGGACTGCAAAGTATCGTCCATGGAAAGTGATTCATGTAAAGGAGTTTGATAACAAACAGGAAGCAGCGAAATATGAAAAGTGGATGAAGAGCGGTGTTGGCAGGGCATTTATAAAATTGTTACCACATTAATATAGAGGATCCATATCCGCCGCGGCGGACGGCAATTCAAATCTGCTCTCCGGTACTATTTTAGCCCTCTTTAAGAGGGCTTTTGTTTTTCTCAAAAAGTCTTCAGCACTCCTGATGTCATCTCATCCTTTAAGATTATTCAGTTATATTGGGTAACGTTTTCAGCAGTAAGTAATACAGCTGAGTTAAGCGCACATTTATCCAACCATATGCCATCTGCTCAACTTAAAAAAACAATTGGGGTCTGGTCTGCCACCAGCATCGTTATTGGAAGTATTATCGGTGCCAATATTTTCATGAAGCCCGCCAGCATGGCTGCACAACTGGGATCGCCTTATTTAATTATTTTGGTATGGCTCATAGCCGGTATCGTTTCCATGTTTGGCGCAATGGCCTATGCTGAACTGGGAGCCATGTTTCCTGAAACTGGCGGACAGTATATTTATCTGCGTTATGCTTACGGCGATTTTATTGCGCATCTCTACGGTTGGGCAAGCATGGCTGTAATCAATACTGCATCTATTGCTGCCATTGGCTTTGTATTTGCTTCTTATACAAATTATTTTATTGAACTGCCGCAGTTGAGTGTTGAAGTTCAGCAATCCGTTCAACTGCATCTCCCTCTTATTGGTGATATTTTTCCACTGCATAATTTTTCTGTTAAAGTGCTGGCCATTGCAATGATCATGGGTTTAAGTATCATTAATTATATCAGTGTGCGCTCAGGTAACGCCGTACAGTTTTTTGCAACAGTATTAAAAACAGCCGCCATCATGTTGCTGGTATTTGGTATTCTGTTTTCAGGCAGAGGAAACAGCCATAACTTTTTTACCAATGCACCTGATTTTGATTTAAGCGGATGGAAACTGATGGGTGCATTCATGGCTGCAACAACAGGGGCGTTTGCTGCTTACGATGGCTGGAATAACCTCAACATGGTGGCCGGTGAAATAAAAAACCCTTCAAAAAATATTACACGGAGTTTAATCATAGGGTTATGGTCCTGTATCATTATTTATATGCTGGTTACACTTTCTTATATGTATGTATTGCCCATTGAAGTAATGGCAAAATCGCCGTTGGTTGCAAGTGATGCTGCAGCATTTGTAATGGGGCCGGCAGGAGGTACGGCTATTGCACTGCTGATTGTGATTTCAACTTTCGGTTCTACCAATGTAAATCTCTTAACCAATGCCCGGGTGGTTTTTGCTATGAGTGAATCCAAAACATTTTTTCGGTTTGCAGGTCGTGTACAACCCAGATTTAAAACGCCGGGTAATGCCATTCTTCTCCTGGCTGTGTGGAGCAGTTTACTGGTATTGAGTGGTTCGTTTGATATACTTGCAGATATGTTTATTTTTATTGGCTGGATATTTTATGGTCTTGTTATTATGGCACTATTTATTTTGAGAAGAAGGATGCCTAATGCAGAACGACCGTACAAAGCATGGGGTTATCCCATTATCCCATTATTATTTTTGATTTTTACAACACTGTATATTGTTACTACTTTGTATACTGATATCAGTAATTATATATCGGGTAAATCGCAGATGATCAATTCTGTTTTTGGGTTGATCTTAACTGCAATTGGTGTTCCTCTATATTTTTATTTCAAATGGAAGAACAGGCATCAATAGAAACCTTTTTAAAATTGAATGATGATGGATCAACAGCAAATAAATGATCTGAAAGCGAAAATTCAACTGTTGAAAGAACAACAGGAAGAACACCGGAACGAATTGCTTTTTCTTGAACAACAGTTAATGAAGCTGCTGCCTGCTGCGCCTTCTCCAGCAATTATAAAACCTGTGGCTCATCAATCAAATCAAATCCGGAAAACAACTCAAAAAGATAATGGAGTTGAAGGGTTTGTTGGTTTGCGGCTGATGCAGTTTGCGGGAATCATTGTACTCATTACAGGTATAGCTATTGGAGTAAAATATGCTATTGATAAAAATTTAATTTCTCCTGCAGTTCGCATTTTACTTGCTTATCTGGCAAGCGGATTATTATTGTTTATATCCATACGGCTGCGGAAAAAATATGAAACCTTCAGTGCTATTCTGTTCAGCGGTGCAATGGCTGCATTTTATTTTACTACTTATGGAGCATTTGAGTATTATGGATTTTTATCAAGACCGCTTGCGTTTGCTGTGATGATTCTGTTTACGTTTTTTACCGTTTATGTTTCATTGAAATTCGAACGTCAGGAAATTGCCACACTTGCACTGGTTGGCGCATATGGCATCCCTTTTTTAGTAGGAGGTAATTCAGGCAATGTGGTGATGTTATTTTCTTATATTTTCCTCATTAATACGGGCATCTTATTTCTTTCCTTTAAACGAAGCTGGAATATTTTAAAAGTGTTATCGTTTGCAGCAAGCTGGCTGATTTTTATTTCCTGGCTGTTTATTAAGCACAATGAAACTTATTCCTCTGCTGCATGGCTATTCCTGATTCTTTTTTATGTACAATTTCTTTTAACCATTTTCGGTTTCAGATTGGCAAGAAATGAAGAAACAGATGCAGCTGATCTGTCGTTACTCATCTTCCAGAGCTTTATTGTATACATCAGCTCACTGTATATTTATTCTTACAATGGTGATACAGAAGATGGTTCAATTGTAACACTTACAATCAGTGTCTTTTATTTACTGTTGATGTTCATCAGTAAAGGGTTGTTTCATCAGCAAAAAATGATCTGGCATACCTGCCTTGTTCTTGCACTGATACTGATTGTCATTTATGTTCCGCAGAAATTTGCAGGCACAACCATTTCTCTTGTTTGGGTAACCATGGCAGTATTGTTATTTGTTGCAGGGTTGTGGCAGCGATTCAGGCTGTTGCGCATTGCTTCCATTCTCTTATTTGGAATTACACTTGTAAAACTGGTTGTTTTAGACAGCATAAATTTTTCTACAATCGAAAAGATTGTTGCCTATGTTTCCATAGGAGCTATCCTGCTGGTGATTGCTTTTCTGTATCAGAAATACAGACACTTGATTTTCGGGAATGATGAATAGTTTAGTTTGTTTTACCGGGATAAACTTTTAATGCTTCTTCAAGACAATCCATGGCTTTATCCAGCGCATCAAGATTAAGTACATAAGCCAATCGTACTTCATTTTTTCCTAAACCCGCTGTGCCATAAAATCCGGTTGCAGGTGCCAGCATAATGGTTTGTCCGTTATGTGAAAATGATTCTAACAGCCATTGGCAAAACCGATCGCTGTCGTCAATTGGTAATTTAGCCATGGCATAAAACGCACCACCGGGGTTGGGACAAAAAACTCCCGGCATCGCATTTAATCGTTTCACCAGTAAATTTCTGCGGGAAAGATATTCTGCTTTTGGTGCATCAAAATAAGCATCCGGTAAATCAACTGCCGCTTCGCCCATGATCTGTGCTAATCCCGGCGGACTGAGTCTGGCCTGTGCAAACTTCATAGCAGCATCATACACCGCTTTATTTTTTGTAACCAGTGCACCCAATCTTGCACCACATGCACTGTAACGTTTACTGATAGTATCCATGAGCACTACATGCTGCTCCAGTCCTTCAATATGCAATGCACTTACATAATCACCATCATAACAAAACTCACGGTATGCTTCATCACTGAATAAATACAGATTGTGCTTTACACAAACATCTTTAAGCTTCAGCATTTCTTCTTTGCTGTACAAATAACCGGTAGGGTTATTCGGGCTGCAGATGATGATTGCTTTTGTTTTTGCTGTAATTACTTTTTCAA
This sequence comes from Chitinophagaceae bacterium, assembly GCA_019752045.1. Taxonomy (GTDB): domain Bacteria; phylum Bacteroidota; class Bacteroidia; order Chitinophagales; family Chitinophagaceae; genus Lacibacter. The sequence goes on from JAIEMP010000006.1 coordinate 49,667, forward strand.
ACTCTTCAATATCCGGTAACGCAAAACTGTTTTCGATATGCGATGTAATGGGTACAACATTTACTCCCGCAGCACAGGCAAAGCCGTTGTAGTTTGCATAAAACGGTTCGGGAATAATTACTTCATCACCGGGATTAAAGCATGTAAAGAATCCAAACATAATAGCTTCGCTGCCACCGGTGGTAATCAATATCTGATCATAGTTCACATCAATCCCCACTTTTTTGTAATACTGTGTGAGCTTGCGACGGTAACTTTCATTTCCTGCACTATGGCTGTATTCTAAAACTTTAATATCTGCATTACGTACCGCATCTAAAATGGCAGCAGGTGTTTCAATATCGGGCTGACCAATGTTGAGGTGAAATACTTTGGTGCCTCTTTTCTTGGCAGCTTCTGCGTATGGAACTAATTTCCGGATGGGTGAGGGTGGCATTTGCTCACCACGCTTACTGATTGGTAACATCAAACAAAGATAGGGGAGGTATGTAAAATAAAAACCCTCTGTTACTGCAGAGGGTTTTTATTTTATTGGTTGATGCGTTTATTGCTGAACAATACCAACAATAGTTAATTTTTGCTGCTCATCTATACCCAGAAATTTTACATAAACCGGTTTTGTAAATGTTCCTACTGATGCTGCATTATATGTTGCAGTAATGGTTCCTGTTTTGCCCGGCTTAATGGGTTCTTTGGTGTAATCAGATTTTGTACAGCCACAACCGGGTGTTACTGTTTCAATCACCAGATCTTCATTACCGGTATTGGTAAATGTAAATGTTGCTGTAACAGGGTTGCCTACTTTTGGCTTGCCTAAGTCAACTGTTTCGCTGGCAAACTTTGCAACATCGGATGGTTTTTTTGATTGACCGAAAGTAACTGTCACTAAAAAGAGTGCAATAAAAGATGCAAATACTGATTTCATTGTATACTGTTTATTATTGTGATTGTTTAAAAACGTTCAATGCCTGATTGCCGGGTGCCGACTGATCAGGGGTTTTCCAAACCTGTCCTTTAATGGTGATTTGTTTTACCTGTCCGCCATTGTAATAAATGGTGATGGATTTTTCAAATACACCTTCAGCTGCTGAATTGTATCCTACTTTAATGGTTGTCTTATTTCCGGTAAGAACTGGTGCATTACTCCACTCAGGTGTTGTGCATCCGCAGCTTGCCTGCACATTTTCGATTCGTAAGGTATCTTTTCCGATATTTTCTACAATAAAATTGTGTGTAACGGGTTTGCCTTGGGGTATTTTTCCAAAGTCAAAACTCAGCTCAGGTAATTTAATTGATTCGGGTTTTGCAGCTGCAGGGGCAGGATTGCTGTGGTTATGACCATCATGCGACTGTGCCATGCCGGCCAATACCAATACTGAAGTGAAGAGAAAAGTTCCAAATAGTTTTTTCATATTGTTGATTTTGCGCTTTCAAAAGTACGCATAAGTACAGACAGTTCATAGAGGGGAAAGGTTGCCTTTCACATTTTTTTACCAGAGTAATCGGCAAAAACGGTCTATTTGCTGCTGAACCGGTTCGGATAAACCCATTTTTGCACAGCAACCCATTTGTTTTCACCAAATCAACTTACAAGTGTTAATGCGCAAGTCAAAACATTTATTTTTGCCACATGGAATCAATCACCAACGACAGCCTGCACTTGCAACAGCTTTCATTTGAACACTTTAAACAGGAAGTGTTACAGGATTACCGTTATGCCTGCCTTAGCCGTGAAGCCAGTTTACTTGGGCGAAAGGAAGTGTTAACAGGTAAAGCTAAGTTTGGCATTTTTGGCGATGGAAAAGAAGTGCCACAGCTGGCAATGGCCAAGTTTTTTAAACCGGGTGATTTTTACAGCGGTTACTATCGTGACCAGACCTTTGCATTTACAACAGGTGCTGCTACAGTTAAAGAGTTTTTTGCACAGCTTTATGCCGACCCCGACACAAGCCATGATCCGCATAGCGCAGGCCGGCAAATGAATTCGCATTTTGCTACGGCGATGGTGGATGAAAACGGAGAGATGCTGGATTTGGTCAACCGTAAAAATCTGGCATCAGGTATGGCGCCTACTGCTGCACAAATGCCCCGTTCTGTTGGGTTGGCACTTGCATCGAAATTATTCAGACATACCAGTGAACTGAAACAGTTTTCTTCATTATCAGACAATGGAAATGAAGTTTGCTTTGCCACAATTGGCGACGCCTCTACAAGTGAAGGCCATTTTTGGGAAACAATGAATGCAGCGGCAGTGCAGCAAATTCCTTTAGCTGTTTTTGTATGGGATGATGGATATGGTATTTCTGTTCCAAAAAAATATCAAACAACTAAAGGTTCTGTTTCGGAAGCATTAAAAGGTTTCCAGAAAAAAGAAGGAACCAACGGTATTGAAATTTATAAAGTAAAAGCATGGGATTATGCCGGCATGTGCGAAGTGTTTGAAGCAGGCATTGAAAAAATCCGCACAACACATACACCGGCTTTGTTTCATGTAGAAGAAGTTACACAGCCACAGGGGCATTCCACTTCGGGTAGCCATGAGCGTTATAAAACTGCCGACCGGTTGCAATGGGAACGGGAGTGGGATTGTATTAAAAAAATGAAAGAGTGGATTCTTGAAAACTCTCTGGCCAATGAAGAAGAATTAGCGGCAGTTGAAACAGAAACAAAAGAATTTGTAAGAAACGAAAAGTATACAGCCTGGCAGGAATTTCAGCAACCCATCAAATCTCAGGTACAAAAGGTTGCGGAAATACTGCAGAAAATGAGTGCAGCTTCAGCAAACGCTTCTTCATTGCAAAAATTAAAACAGCAACTCGAAGAAAACAGAGAACCCGGCAGAAAAGATGTAATGACAACTTTATACAAAGCTGTTTCTCTCACTTCAAATGTTAAAGAGAACGATGCAAAAAAGTATTATGATGAGTTGATGAATGAAAGCAAGTCATTATTTAATTCGCATTTGTATCACGAAGGTGCAGCAAGTGCAATGCGTGTGAGTGAAATAAAAGCACAGATTCCTGCTGATGCTGCAGTGATGAATGGATATGAAATTCTGAACCGTTATTTTGATCAGCTGTTCAGCAGTAATCCAAAAGTGGTAGCATTTGGAGAAGATCTCGGATTTATTGGTGATGTTAATCAGGGCTTCGCCGGTTTGCAGTCAAAGCATGGCGATACAAGAATATTTGATACAGGCATACGTGAATTAACCATTATGGGGCAGGGCGTTGGTTTAGCCATGCGTGGCTTACGTCCCATTGCAGAAATACAATATCTCGATTATCTCCTTTATGGTTTGCAGCCATTAAGTGATGATGTGGCCACATTACATTTTCGTACAGCAGGCAGACAAAGTGCACCGTTAATTGTTCGTTCAAGAGGTCATCGTTTAGAAGGTATCTGGCACAGCGGATCGCCGTTGGGTATGATCATAAACAGTTTGCGTGGCATGTATGTTTGTGTACCACGTAATATGGTGCAGGCTGCAGGCATGTACAATACATTATTTCAAAGCAATGAACCTGCATTGGTCATTGAATGTTTAAACGGCTATCGTTTAAAAGAAAAAATGCCTTCGAATCTTTCTTCATTTACTGTGCCGATGGGTGTGCCCGAAGTGATCAGACAGGGAACCGATGTAACCATTGTTTCCTATGGTTCTACACTTCGTATTATTGACGAAGCAGCACAACAGCTGGAGCAAATGGGAACCAGTTGTGAAATTATTGATGTACAAACCTTGCTTCCTTTCGATATCAATCATACCATACTTGAATCATTAAAGAAAACAAACCGTATTGTATTTGTTGATGAAGATGTTCCCGGTGGTGCTGCTGCGTATATGTTTAACAAAGTAATGGAAGAGCAGGGCGGTTATAAATATTTAGATGTTGCTCCGAGAACAATTACAGGCAAAGCACATCGTCCTTCATACGGAAGTGATGGTGATTATTTCAGCAAACCAAACGTTGAAGAAATTACAACGGCGATTCTGGAGATGATGAGTGAGTGACGGGCAATGGGCAATGGGCAATGGGCAATGGGCAATGGGCAATGGGCAATGGGCAATGGGCAATGGGCAATGGGCAATGGGCAAGTAAAGTGCGGGTCGTAAGTTAAACTAAAATGCAATCATATGGCTGCTAAAACTGTGAGTGACACAAAAGTGTATCAACTTGCATTTCATCTTGCCATGCAAGTTTTTCATTTGAGTAAAACATTTCCAAAAGAAGAGACTTATTCCCTCACTGATCAAATCAGACGTTCATCAAGAAGTGTTTGTATTTGTCTGCGTGAAGCATATAGAAAGAAAATTTATCCGGCACATTTCATTGCTAAAGTTTCAGACTCTGACATGGAAAACTCGGAAACAGAAGGTTGGCTAGAATTTGCTTTGGCTTGTGAGTATATTTCTCCCGAAAAGCATCAAGAGTTGTGTGATTTAAACAATCAGGTTGGTAAACTATTACATCACATGCTTAACAATCCGGATAAATATTAACAATACTGTTGTTGTCTTTTTTTGCTTATTGCCAATTGACTATTGCCTATTTTTATCATTCAGTCATAAACATGTCCTTCCTTTCCATCATTGATATTCTTGGAACATTTGCCTTTGCTGTATCAGGGGCTTTTTCTGCAATGGAAAAAAAGCTTGATCCGTTTGGTGTAATTATACTCTCATTTGTTACAGCAATTGGTGGCGGAACCTTGCGTGATGTGTTAATAGGAGATACGCCTGTAGGTTGGTTACGAAACGGAACCACAACCATCGTTATTATTGCTGCGGCAGTTGGCACCATGTTTTTTGGCAACTATCTGAAACGATTTACCAGCACCTTATTTTTATTTGATGCATTTGGGTTGGGTTTGTTTACACTCATTGGTGTAGAGAAAGGATTGGAATTGCAGTTCAGCCCGGGTATTTGTATTGCATTGGGTACCATCACCGGATCGTTTGGCGGTGTAATACGTGATGTGTTACTGAACAATGTACCACTCGTATTTCGAAAAGAAATTTATGCCTCCGTTTCTATTCTGGGTGGATTACTTTATTTATTGCTGTTAAAAATTGATATGCTCAGCAATTTGGCCACCATCCTTTCAATTCTGTTTATTGTAGTAGTCCGGATCGTTGTGGTACGCTATAAATTAGCATTGCCACGCCTTTATTAAGGATTCATTCACATCTAAGCGACAGAATCGCCCATTGATGTAGGCGATACTTTCCTAATTTGCATGCTTCTAAATAAATCATTATGAAATTGAATTTATACCAGGTTGATGCATTTGCTTCCACTTTATTCAAAGGTAACCCGGCAGCAGTTGTACCATTGGAAAAATGGATTGATGATGCATTGATGCAGCAACTGGCAATGGAAAATAATCTGGCTGAGACCGTTTTCTTTGTTCCTGTGCGTGGGAACTCCTCCCCAACCGGGGGAGGCCGGGAGGGGGCCGCTGATTATGATATCCGCTGGTTTACCCCGGAGTTTGAAATTAATTTATGCGGTCATGCTACACTAGCCAGTGCATTTGTGTTATACACGCAGCTGGGTTATAGTAAACCATCTGTTACCTTCAGTTCAAAAAGCGGTTTGTTGAAAGTTGAAAAGAAAGGCGATCTGTATGAAATGGATTTCCCTTCCTGGAAACCTGAACGGGTGAATGATTATCCCGAAGATATTGCTGAAATACTCGGCGTAAAAGAAATACTCGGTGTATATAAATACCGTGATTTATTAATTGAAGTGGCAACGGAAGAAGAAGTGATCAATGCCAAACCGGATTTTACTGCTATGAAAAAGACCGGCGACATGATCATACTTACAGCAAAAGGAAACACGGTTGATTTTGTCTCCCGTTTTTTTGCACCTACTGCCGGTGTGGATGAAGATCCGGTAACAGGCTCTGCACATTCACAGCTAATTCCATTCTGGAGTGAAAAGCTGGACAAGAAAAAAATGATTGCAAAACAATTAAGCAAACGTGGTGGTGATGTGCTGTGCGAACAGAAAAGTGCAGAACGTGTAATGATGGGTGGAGAATGTGTGTTTTATATGAAAGGGGAGTTTGAAATTTAGTACGTGATGAATGATGAGTGTTGTAATGGTCCGTGGTCTATCGTCTGTCGTCGGCATTCCATTCAATCCAAAAACCTTGCCCGCTGTTCAGCGGTTGGTAACATACAGCTCTCTGTTTTTCCAAACCATTTGTAGCGGTTGGTTGCAATAAAGTTGTACACCGCATCACGTATAAAAGCGGGAACAAGAATAAATACATAAAATAACTTCCAGCCACCACCCAAGTGTTTCAGCATGCGCAATGCACCGCTGCTTTTGCTGTAAAGTTTTCCATCTTCCAGCAGAATAAACGAATTGAAATCGGATGGATGCAAGCCAAACTGTTTCAACACCTGCTGACCGTAAGCTCCCTGTAATGAACCAAACCGGAACAGATGTTTCCGGTCTCTTTTGATGATAAATTGAACACTGCTGTTACAAAGATTACAAACACCATCAAATAACACAATCAGGCCATGTTTTTTTTCCTCTCCGTTTAATTCCATTTTCAGATTAAAGTTTGTATTTTTTATCACGAATGAAACTACAAACAACATATACAAAGTTATTTCTTTCGGCAGTCACTTTGTTTTTTTGTGAAAATCAAGCTGTATCTCAGCCGGGCTATACAAAACAGGATTCAACACAAATTTTCTCCTATCTCTCTAATGCGGATGAACTGATAGATCAATCGAAATACGATTCTGCTCTGGCATACACACACAAGGCACTTGCAGAAAGCGAAGAAAGAAAATTTTTACGTGGGCAGGCTTATGCCAATCTGAAACTGGCGGATATTTTATACAGAAAAGCTGAGTATACTTTGTTGGGCAGGTATGATTCAGTTGCATTACGTGCAGCACAACAGTTAAAGGATACTTTTTTAATAGCACTTTCCTGTTTTCAGTTAGGTCAGTATTTTATTGAGGTGAAAAAATATCCCGAGGCCGAACAGTTGTTTCAAAAATCCCTGGCCATCAGGTTCGAAAAAGAGCAGAGTGCCTACACCGCTTTTGTGTATAATGATTTGGGTAATCTGTCAGGATTGCTGGGATTATATGATCAACAGGTGGACTGGTTGTTAAAAGCTGTTCGTCTGCACCAAAAAAATAAGGATGATCTCGGTCTTGCACAATCACTCAGTAATTTATCTGCATTGTATTATGAACTGGAGCAGTTTCAGGAAGCGATTAATTACGGAAAGCAATCTTTATCCATAAGAGAAAAGGCAAATAATTATTCAGGCATGGCACTTTCCTGTAATAATATTTCTCAAACCTATCTGCGGATTGATTCTGTTGCACAGGCCATTCACTACCAGCAATTAGGTTTAAAATATGCAGAACTTAGTGGGGTGCCTTCACGTGTTGCTCAGAGTTATATCAGCATGTCTTTATTAATGAGTCGGCAGCGCAAATATGCCGAAGCGTTTGAGTATGAAAAAAAAGCAATCGGTATTTTAGAATCGCTGGATCAGAACATGCTGGCTAACCGATACATCGCTGCGGCTTTTTACAGCAATATTCTCAAAGACTCTGCAGGTGCTGTGGCATATTTCAATAAATCGGAGACACTTGCAAAAACATTGGGAAGTAAACCGGTGCTTCGCAATGTGTACCTGTACCTTTCTAACTTTTATAAAGGCCGGCAGAATTTTTCAGCTGCTTATGATTATTACACTAAGTATATTTTATATCGTGACAGTTTAATTAATTCCGAAACCAATACCAGAATTGCATCCTTACAAACCCAGTTTGAAACCGAGAAAAAAGATTTTGAGATAATCCGTTTACATACCCTGCAGCGGATTAAAGAACTTGAAATTGAAAAACAAAAAGCCATTATTGCAGGTAATACTGCAGAAGCGCTGCAAAAACAAAACGAAATTGATCTGTTGTCTAAGTCGAAAGAGTTGCAGGAGCAACAGTTGCAGCTCCAAAGCGATGAACTGGAAAAACAAAGTCTGTTATCAAAAAATAACGAGCAACGGCTGCAGCTTGCAGAAAAAGAAAAACTGCTTCAGCAAAAACAAATCAGTAACCAAACACTTCTCAGAAATTTGATGCTGGGTGGGTTTGCACTCTTACTGCTGCTCGGTTATCTTTCTTTTAACCGCTATCAACTTAAAAAGAAACTGGAGCAGCAAAGCTCCCTGCTGGCTATGCGTAATAACATCAGCGAAAATCTGCATGATGATATTGGTGCATCGCTGAGTAATATTAATATTTTAACGGAGCTGGCCAGGCGTAATTTAAATAACGCATCAAAATCAACAGAATACCTAGACAAGGCAGGAGAAGACATTCAACGCATCAGTGAAAGCTTAAGTGATATTGTGTGGAACATTAATCCCAAATATGATGAACTGGAGAAATTATTCATCCGCATGAAACGCTATGCGGCTGATATGATGGATGGGAAAAACATCAGCTATGAAATGAATTTTGATGAGGCTGCTGAAAATCTTTCTTTTTCCATGGAGAAGCGGCGGAATTTTTATCTCATCTTTAAAGAAGCTGTGAATAATCTGGTGAAGTATTCAAAAGCCAGCAGCGCCGAAATCAGTGTTCAAACAAATCAGCATGTACTTAAATTACTGATACAGGATAATGGAACGGGTTTTCAACACTCACAGGTTACAATGGGCAACGGGCTAAGTAATATGAAAAAGCGGGCAGATGATCTGGGAGCTTCACTGCAAATACAATCCGCTCCCGGCAAAGGAACTGTCGTTTCATTAACCATGTCTATTACCTGATTGTGTAATAGGTTTCTGAACTATCACCGTTTAATTTAGCAGAAATGTCTACTGCATTGATTTTATATGAAGACAATACAAGGTTAAGACAGTCCATGGAATTGCTGTTAAACGAAGCATCGGGTTATACGGTTACAGGTTCATATCCAAATTGTGATCGGGTGGTTGAAGATATTGAAGCCTGCAAACCTGAGTTGGTTATCATGGATATTGATATGCCCGGCATTGGTGGTATTGAAGGAGTAAAACGCATCAAAGAACATTATCCGGAAATTAAAGTTGTAATGCACACTGTGTTTGATGATGATAACCGGATATTTGACAGTATCTGTGCCGGTGCAGATGGATATATGTTGAAAAATACAGCTCCGCTGAAACTGATACAGTCGTTACAGGAACTGATGGAAGGAGGGGTAGCCATGAGTCCCTTTGTTGCACAGAAAGTATTTCAGTTTTTCAGAACCAACAATAAGGCAAAAGAAGAATTTCATCTCACTGTTAGAGAAAAAGAAATCCTGGAATTACTGGTAAAAGGGAATTCCTATAAAATGATTGCCGATAAAACAACGATCTCCATAGATACAGTTAAGAAACATCTGCAAAACATCTACCACAAGCTCCACGTAAACTGCGGTACAGAAGCAGTAGCCAAAGCATTACGCCACAAGATTATTCAGCTTGATTGAGTTTTGCACATCAGCATCAATCATACTACCCCATCAGGTAATTGACAACCCTGTTCCATTTTCAGACATTTACATCAGTAAATAATTTTCCTGTTAACAATCATTTTTTATCACAAAAACATTCTTCATTTTAATTCTTTAAATATTTTTTTATGAAAAAGAATCGTATCGTCTTTCTGCTAATTGTAACAATCAGCATTTCAATTCTTAGTTTGCAAACAACCCGGGCACAAATAACGGTGCCGGCAAAAATTCAGAAATCGTTGCAGCCAAATAAAATTCCCGGTAATGTACAGGTGCCGGGTAATCTGGTACAAAAAAATCTGGATCTTGCTGTTACCGAAATCAGGTTCTCCATTGTATCAGTGAAAGACCGGTATAATGGAACCGTTAAAATTGAAGGCATTGTAAAAAATACCGGAGGACTTAATTACACTTCTGGTGAAAATCAGCAAACAATTTTGCTTTATGAAGAAACACCCGGTCTTTCTCCAAAACTTGTTGCCTCAAGGAATTTTCGAAACCTGGCAGTAAATGGAACGGTATCGGTTTCTTTTACCAGGGCATGGCGCACCAGCGATGAGTTTCCTCCTTCATATACAGCGATCATTGTTTTTGATCCTGATATTTATCTGGATGGCAATACAAGTAATGATGATGCAAATTCTGCCAATAACAGACTAACAAAGCAAGGTGCAGAAATTAATTTGTTAAACTGGAAACGATAAATATTTAAACATGAAACAGTATTTCATTTTTGGTCTTGTACTGCTGCTGCAATACAATGGTATAGCCCAATCTATTCCTGAACGTGTAAAAGTAAAAGTGAAGCAACGGGTAGATGCGAAAGTAGAATCTACGATTGACAAGGGTTTAAATAAAGTTGAAGAGGGTGTTGATAATACCGGAAAAAAAGTAGTGAAGAAAAAAGATAAATCGTCAACATCAGATTCATCGAATACATCCGTTAAAAAAAATACATCAAAAAAACAGCCGGACGTTGCAGCGGGTGATACCTCCAAACCATCTGGTGGAACAGCTTTTTCGGATTTTGTTCCCGGAACAACTATTCTTTTTGCTGATGATTTTGAAAAAGATGCCATTGGTGATTTTCCGGCAGGTTGGAATACAAACGGAAGTGGGAGGGTTGTGCGTTTTGACGGCAGTGATGTAAAGTGGCTCGATATAGAACATGGTTCTGTTGTTCATCCCATGCTTAAAAAGCCATTACCAGAAAATTTTACTGTTGAATTTGATTTGCTGTTAAGAGAAGAAGACGGGCTGCGAACTCCGTTGATTCATTTTGGATTAACTGCAGTAAACAATGTGCTGAAGGAATACCTTCCTTATGCTGAACGCTTTTATACCGGCATCTGGCATTACAATTCACGAAATGAAAAGCAGATTGAATATGGCTTTAAAGATCCTGCAGGTACAAAGAACGATTTCCCGATTGGTAATTATGTAAATAAAATTCTGCACATCAGTATTGCAGTAAATAAAACCCGTGTACGTGTTTACTTCGATCAGACAAAGCTGATTGATTTGCCCATGGCATTGAATGAAAAAATGCGTAAAAATTTTTATTTCAGTAACGTAACGGTAATCCCTGCATCTGAAACAGGGATGTTTATCAGTGGTATCCGCATTGCACACGGCACAACCGATGCAAGGAGTTTAATTGTAAAAGACCTGCTGGAAAAAGGAAAAGCTTCTACCAACGAAATTTTATTTGATGTAAACAAAGACATCATCAAAAAAGAATCCTTCGTCATCATTAACCAGATTGGTGAAGCCTTAAAAACAAACCCTTCACTCAAAATAAAAATTGTAGGACATACCGATGCAGATGGTAAGCCTGCAGATAACCTTGCATTATCCAAGCGCAGAGCCGAAGCTGTGAGCAGTTATCTCATCAATAATTTCGGGATTGATGAATTCCGCATTACAACCGATGGAAAAGGTGCATCAGTTCCGGTTGCTGATAATAAAACAGCCGATGGGAAAGCAAAGAACAGAAGAGTTGAATTCATAAAACAATAACTCATACAGTACATGCGATTTATTATTCTATTACTCTTTGTTCCATGTTGGCTTGGCGCACAACAATCAAAAGCAGATGCAACGCAGATGTTAGAAGCGTTGAAGAAGTCCGGCTATGTTCGGCAGGAGGGAAACCACCTCATCTTTAAAGCAAAGCGAGCCAGTGATACTGCACAGGTAAGATTGATGTATGGCGCACTTTTCAGTAATACCAACTATACTATTGGTTTTGAAATTAATGGTCAGTATTTCGATAGCAGAAAAAATAATTCCGCTGTTATAACCGATGTAAAACGAAAACCTGCCGATACAGTGCTTACTGCTGCGCCTGTTGTGAAACAAGTACCAAAAGCAATGGTGCTGAATGCAGAGCAGTTGTATGTAAGCAGCGGTTCTTTCTTAATTAAAACAGGAAGAGATTATCGGTATATCACCTTACCAAGAATACAAAATGGCATTATTCCAAAAATTCTTAGTTATACGAATAATACTGAACAAAATTATTGGCAGTTTATTCCACAGCCGGATGGATACTATAAAATTAAAACCAGCGGTAATTTGTATTTGCAGGAATATAATAATGGGATTTATGGATATGGGGTGTCTTGCGGCAGTAACAATACAGCAATTCCTGACCGGCAGTTATGGAAACTTTCAGGTGGAGAAAAAGGCCTGTATAAAATAGTTTCAAAAGAGGGCCGCTATCTGTCATTAACTGCAGCAACTGTAACTGAAGATGCAACCATTTCGGTTGATGCAACAGCATCATCAGTTGCAAATGCACAATACTGGCATCTCATTAAAATGGAAGGTGAGCCGAAAGTAATGACAGCTTTTGAACCTGTACAACATGGGTTTAAATTTGCAAATACGTTTGATAACAGCAGGTTTATTGCAGGTGTCCGTTGGGCTTTTGGTGGCCGCTGTGCAGGAATGATTTATGCTGCCCTTGATTATTACTTCAACCGAATTTCAATTCCTGCTGCAAATCAGTTGCCGCCGGAAGGTTCAATTCTCAGCACCTATATTTCGGCGAGGCAGGAGCAATCAACCAATGCAAATATTGATCGCTTTACAGAGTTAAATATTAATCCGGGAGGCATCCGCACCAATGAATTTTTCAATTGGGGTTTGCAGAATACTGGTGGCGGCAGGCTGCAACAAATCCGTGCTGAGCTTGATGCAGGGAGGCCGGTATCAATTATTTTATTCAACCCGAGAGGTGATCTTATTCATTATCCGCATCATTGCGTAGCAGTGTTGGGTTACAGCTTAGGCCGATACCGTGGCGATTTGGGGCAGTATCGTTCCGATGTAAAACTATATGTATATGATCCCAATTTTCCGGATGAAATAAAAGTGATGATACCAAACCTGGCCGATGACAATAATCCAAGATATGCATATGTGAACGCAAGTAAAGCAGAAGCTGATATTACAGAGTGGCTTACCTATTTTCCAAATGCCGGCTACCGTGCAGTTACACCTGTTAGTAACAATGCGATTACGGGATGTCCTGCATCGCCTGGAATAATTTCCCGGGGTAACTATAGCGGCGTTAACAGAAGCAATTATAATTTTAAATGTATAACAGCTGTTGCTACTAATTTTTATGGTTCAACCTGTGTGCAAACCGATTTCGAACGGGCTATTCTTGATTCGGCAATATTTCACGGAGCAAATTTACGCAACAGTAATTTTTCAAGTACTTCACTTGCACGAACTAATTTTTTTGGAGCCGATTTAAAAGATACCCGTTTCTTTTTTGCAAGAGGTGAGTTTACAAAATTTGAAGGTGCAGATCTTAAATTGGCCAAATTTAATTCGGCACAAATGATCAATTGTAATTTCATAGGCGCCGATTTATTCCAGGCTGAATTAACAGGTGGTAATTTTACCGGAACCCATTTTACACGTGCTTCACTAAGTCGTACGGCATGTGAAAATGCAAATTTCAACAATACAGAATTATCACTCACCAATTTTCAGCATGCGTTTTTAGTTGGAGCCAGTTTCAGGAATGCTATTTTCGAACGAACCGATTTCAGAAATGCAGACCTCAGGAATGCCGATTTTACGGGAGCTGTTTTCAGAGGCAGATTGTTACTCGAAGGTGCCAATCTGGAAGGTGCTATCGGATTACCACGTTAAACTAATAAATGAATTGTATGTATAAGCTTCAACTTTTATTATTCTGTTTTTTGTTCGGTGCAGTTGCCTATGCACAACCCGATACTACACGCAGAGATACTACATGGTCCGGTTCTCCGCATGCCCCTTACCGGAATGCCATTCTTGATGCTGATGTACTGGAAGGGCATACAGTTCCTCAATCAATAACCGCTACAGGGCAAAGAATGTGTTTTGATAAAAAGATGAAAATAAAAACAGTTACTTCACGTGGTCCTGCAGAGGTGTGTGTGTTCATTAACACCAAAATTGGTTTAATTGGTTATACTCCACTCAAACCGGGCAGTGATCCTGTTTGTGATATTAAAACGGATCTTTCAGATTTTCGGTTTAGTGTGATTGGGTTAAAAGGCAATGTGTACAATTACATCAACAATAAAAAGAAAGATGTGCTTGAGCATTGGGTGCAAACAAGTAACAGCCAGCAATATCAATATCAATTCAGCAGCAGCGGGTCTAATGTTGCATTGAGGAGAAAAACCGAACGGAGGGATTATTGCGATGGTAAAGTAAAAGCACAACTGTATAAAGTAGATGGAAAACCTGAAGAATGGTTTCTGTTTGGCAAACAATTTCCCGATGCAGTTATGATGACCCCGCAAAAATATCTGGGCACTTTTGCAGTAGGATACCAGTTCAGCGATAAAGGGTTGTTCATCATTATGCAAATGGTGAGCAGCGGGCTCGATTCAAAAATCATCAGCATTGAAGATGTGGAAACCTGTTTTGATCCTTCACCTTTTAAAGTAATGGAAGATGAGCGGCAAACAAAAATGCAGCAAACGATTCAACGACAACGGCAGAAAATAGCACAGGAAGAAACAAAGCGTGAAAAATATCCATCCTGTCAAAATAAAAAAACAACACTGCTCAATTTTCAAAAGCAAGCGTTGGACAGGCAGGAGCAAAACTTGCAGGAAGCAGGAACAGGAAATGCAATGCAGGAAGTGAGAACACAACAGGCACAGGCAAACCTGATGAACTATGATGATGCCATACAGCAAATGATTTACGAAACGGAACTAAAACTTTGCAGGGCAGAACAACAGTTAAGTGAGATGAGTGAGCAAACTTCTGCAAGCAGCAGACAGAAACAACAGGAAAAAATTACCTGTTTAAACAGGCAACTGGCTACACAAAGAAGTACACAGCAAACATTCCAGCGGATCAATACACAATACAGAAACGAGCCCGGTAAGCAATATGCCGAAAAAGCAAAGTTGTTTATGCGGGGTTTAGTTGGTTGTGATTAAGGAGGGCAAAATGAAACGGGCTGAATTAATTCAGCCCGTTTCATTATTTCGTACTTCTAACTTCGTATTTGGTATTTGCACTTATCCCATATTATGAAATACTTTCTGCACGTCTTCATCCTGTTCTAACCGTTCAATTAATTTACTTACATCCTCCGCCTGTTCATCTGTTACAGGAACAGTAGTAGTTGGCAGCCATTCCAGTTCGGCACTAATGGGAGTGATGCCTTTATCTTCCAGTGCTTTTTGCATATTACCAAAATCAGTAAAGGCACAACGAACAACCAAAATTTCTTCACCATTTTCACCGGTACTTTCACCCAGTTCTTCCAAACCAAAATCAATCAGCTCCAGTTCAAGGTCCTCTGCATTCAATCCCTCCGGTTTCAGTTTAAACACACCTAATTTTTTAAACTGAAAACTTACACTGCCGCTGTTGCCCATTGCACCATGCCCTTTTGTAAAATGACTTTTTACATTCGCTACAGTGCGTACATGGTTATCAGTAGCTGTTTCAACAAGAATGGCAACGCCATGTGGCGCATAACCTTCATATAAAATTTCATCATAGTTCACCAGTTCTTTGCCCTGTGCCCTTTTAATAGCAGCTTCTACACGGTCTTTGGGCATACCCACACTTCTTGCGTTTTGAAAACATCTGCGAAGTGCAGCATTGGTATTAGGATCAGGTCCGCCGGCTTTTACGGCAATAATAATTTCTTTACCAATACGTGTAAAGTTCTTTGCCATTTTATCCCAGCGGGCAAACATGCTGCTCTTTCTTACTTCAAAAATCCGTCCCATTATAAATCAGTTTTTTGTTTGTAGTTTTTAATTTTTTTGTTACCAGCTTCAACAATCTTTTCATCTGCATTGGCGTCGCACTCTTGTACAGATGATTTTTTATTCGACAGATGAAGTGTTAGTGCAAAAGCATATTTTAAAACAACTGTCTGGCCTCCCTCTCTTTTGGAGAGGGAACGAGCCTGCCCGACTTTGTCATTCAGGCGGGGGGTGAGGCTTGGGCGCAAATTTAGTGTAATGGCTGTAAACAAAAAACCGTCCTGCTTTTAACAGGACGGTTTTTTTATAGTGAAAACCATTTATTTTTTCTGTTCAAAATCAGAAGCATGAGGTAATATCTCATTAAAATTTTTAAGCTTACTGTGATGTCGGCTGTAAACAAAGTATACAACCAAACCAACAGCCATCCATGCAAAAGCAACTTTCAATGTTTGAGAATCCAAGCCAATGATCATTGCAGTACAGATGAGCACACCTAATGCTGATACTACAGGATAAATGGGCGTTCTGAAAGGACGCTCAATGTCTGGTTGTTTTACACGTAAAATCCAAACACCGGCACTCACCAGTACAAATGCAAACAAGGTTCCGAATGATGTAAGATCACCTGCAACATGACCAGGAACAAATGCTGCAAACAACCCAACAAAAATGAAGAGGATCCAGTTGGCTTTGTAAGGTGTTTTATATTTTGGATGCAATTCGCCAAATGCTTTTGGTATCAACCCATCATTACTCATGGTATAGAAGATACGGCTCTGGCCCATCAGCATCACTAAAATTACAGAAGAGAAACCCGCAAGAATAGCAACAGTTACCGCCTGAGCAAGCCATCCATAACCTGTCATATATTGAGAAATGGCGTAAGCAACTGAAGCTTCTCTTCCTTTTTCAGGATCAACAAAATCTTTCCAGTTGGCAACACCTGTTAATACGTGACCAAACAAAATATAAAGAATGGTACAAACCACTAACGAACCGAGAATACCAATCGGCATATCTCTCTTTGGGTTTTTTGCTTCCTGCGCTGCGGTACTCACTGCATCAAAACCAATAAACGCAAAAAATACAATTGCAGCACCACCCAGCACACCACCCAATCCATGTTTATTCCATCCGCTGTAATCGGCAATCACTTTACCCGCCTGATCAACAACAGGTGCTGTTCCTTCTGGTATGAGGTAAGGTGTATGATTGGCAGGGTTAATAAATTGCCATCCAAGTGCAATGAATAATATAACAATACCTACTTTAATAATTACGATGATCATGTTTACCATGGCACTTTCCTGTGTTCCCCTGATCAACAATAAGGTTAGAAGCAATAAAATAACCAGAGCAGGAGCATTCATAATACCCGAATGATGCACACCGGAAGAATCGGTAAAGCTCTCAAAAGGGGAGTGGCTCCATTCATATGGAATCGCTCCTCCAAACAGCTTATTTAAATATTCGCTCCATGCAATAGATACTGTTGCCGCACCCAACGCATATTCCATAATCAGTGCCCAGCCAATGATCCATGCAATCAGTTCTCCCATTGTAGTGTAGCTGTATGCATATGCACTACCTGCAATGGGGATCATCGCTGCAAATTCTGCATAACACAAACCGGCAAACGCACAACCTACTGCTGCAACAATGAAAGATAAAGTAACACCCGGACCGGCTGCCTGGCCGGCTGCTGCAGCCGTTCTAACAAATAAACCGGCACCAATAATGGCACCAATACCCAATGCAACAAGATTGCCTGCACCGAGTGTACGTTTCAATCCTTTTTCACTGTCTTCGGCCTGAGCCAGAAGCTGGTGCAAAGGCTTTTTTGCAAATAAACTCATACTTGATTGGTTATAGATTTTAGTAGACTAACAATAATAAGCTGGAAAAATAGAGATTTATTCTAAAATAGAGCCAAAAGATTTATTAACGGTGAGCCGAAGTACGCTTTCAAACCCGAATCTGTATATTGCGTCACATTAAAATTTTTACATGGGCAAGGGTAACCGTTTAACTATCTATATCCTGGGAGCAATGGTGCTGGGCATTCTTGTGGGTTATGCCATACATGTTTCTGCTTCTGATGAATTCATTAAAAGCTTTTCAAAAAACATAAAACTCCTCAGCAATATTTTCATTCGCCTTGTTCAAATGATTATTGCACCATTAGTGTTTTGTACTTTGGTTGTAGGTATTGCTAAATTAGGCGATTTAAAAGCCGTTGGCAGGGTGGGTGGTAAAGCATTGCTTTGGTTTATTACTGCATCACTTGCCTCATTGTTGTTAGGAATGTTACTGGTGAATATTTTTAAACCCGGTACATATATTGATCTCAGTCAGGCCGACACAGAAGGTGTGAAAGACCTGATGACCAAAACCTCTTCTTTTTCTTTACAGAATTTTGTGGAGCATATTATTCCCAAGAGTTTGTTTGAAGCTATGGCAACAAATGAAATTCTGCAAATCGTTGTCTTCTCTATTTTCTTTGGTGTAGCAGCTGCCGCTATCGGCGATTATACCAAACCATTGGTTAAAGCACTGGATGTTGCTTCTCACATTATTTTAAAAATGGTAAACTATGTCATGAACTTTGCACCGGTAGGTGTGTTTGGTGCATTGGCGGCTGTAGTTGCTGCAAAAGGTCTTGGCATTTTTCAGTTTTATCTCATCTACTTTTTATACTTCCTGCTGGGTATTGCAATTTTATGGTTTATATTAATTGGTGTTGGATATCTGATTCTCGGAGCAAGAATGAAAGTGTTGCTGAAACGCATCTGGGGCCCTTTATTAATTGCCTTCAGCACCACAAGCAGTGAAGCAGTTTTTCCAAAACTCACCGAAGAGCTGGAACGCTTTGGCTGTAAAGACAGGATTGTTGCATTTGTATTACCGCTCGGTTATTCTTTTAATCTTGATGGCAGTATGATGTATATGACCTTTGCCAGCTTGGCTATTGCACAGGCATATGGCATTCATCTCGATCTCGGAACGCAGTTAGTAATGTTATTGGTACTCATGTTAACCAGTAAAGGAATTGCAGGTGTGCCGAGAGCTTCGCTGGTTGTAGTGCTTGCAACCTGCGCCATGTTTAATATTCCGCCCGAAGGTGTGGCTTTGATTTTGCCCATTGATCACTTTTGCGATATGTTCCGCAGTATGACAAATGTTGTAGGCAACGCACTTGCAACAAGTGTGGTGAGCAAGTGGGAAGGTGAACTGGCCGATGAGCACGGCCATCATCATACACATCATCACGGGAATCATCCGCATGATCATCATGCACATGGTCATTAAGTATGTTCTTCTTTATTCAAAGTGTTTAAATTATCAAAAGAATTTATGAAGCTGAAATGGATTATTTGTTTGATTGGATGTGTTATCTGCACAGGATTGTACGCACAAAAAGAAGTAACGGTAAAAGTAATTAACCAGTACGAAGCACCGGTTGATGCATTTACTGTTGATGGGGTTGAATATAAAACAACCAAAGATGGGTCTGTAAAGATTGTAATCAATGCTACCGACTCTGCTTCATTTGCGGGAAAAGAATATGATGCTGTAAAAATCGCTGTTACTGAAATTACAGAAGGCGGTACTGTAACGATCCGTAAAAATTTTACATGGAAAGATATTCTCAACCCCATGTTCTATATTAAGTACGGCGGGTTATGGTTGCTGATCTTTATCATTTTTGCAGAAACCGGTTTGCTGGTAGGATTCTTTTTACCGGGCGACAGTTTATTATTTGTTGCAGGTATTTACAGTACAAATCTTGCAGAGGAATTTTTAAAACTGTTTGGACTGAAAGGTCTGCAGAATGAATGGCTGGAGCTACTCGTCTTATGTGGTCTGCTTTCTGTTGCAGGTATATTGGGTAACTTGGTTGGTTACTGGACGGGCCGAAAAGTTGGTCCTGCCATGTACAGCTGGAAAGATAATTTTATTTTCAAGCAACGTTATTTGCATGAGGCGCACGACTTCTATGAAAAATACGGAGGTGGTGCTATTGTGTTTGCAAGGTTCCTTCCTTTCATCCGCACATTTGCTCCCATTGTTGCAGGCATTGTAAAGATGGACCGAAAGAAATTTGTTTATTATAATGTTGTTGGCTGTATAGCATGGGTTGTAACCATGATTTTTGCCGGACATTTTTTACAGATATGGGTAAAGAATCAATTTGGAATTGAGTTGAAAGATAAACTGGAGCTCATCATCATCATCATCATTGCTGTTACAACTGCACCGGTGATCTGGAAATTTTTCTTTGGCAAAAAAGCAAAAAAGCCGACACACAATCCTGAATAATTGAAACATGCTTGCCCGTAATTCAACTTCCGTTTTATCTCTTCCGGTAATTGTAGCCGCACTTGGCTACTTTGTTGATATTTATGATTTGCTGTTGTTTACCATTGTACGTGAACCAAGTCTTGCAGGTGTTGGAGTAAATCTTGCAGATACTGCCTCTGCTATTGCAGCAAGTACAAAAATCATTAACTGGCAAATGGTTGGCCTGCTCATTGGCGGAATCCTTTGGGGTGTTCTTGGTGATAAGAAAGGAAGATTAAGTGTGTTGTTTGGATCTATTCTGTTGTATTCTGTTGCCAACTTTATTACCGGTTATGTTACAACCGTTGATCATTATGCATACGCAAGGTTTGTTGCAGGGATCGGTTTAGCAGGTGAGCTTGGTGCAGGTATTACATTGGTAAGTGAGTTACTTCCAAAAAATAAAAGAGGTATCGGTACTTCATTGGTTGCAGGGATTGGTTTGTTTGGTGCTGTGTTTGCTTACTTCACATACAAATTCACCAATGATTGGCGTCTTTGCTATAAGATTGGCGGTGGTCTTGGTATTGGGTTATTATTACTCAGGGTAAGTGTTGCAGAGAGTGGTATGTTTAAAGAAGTAAAAGATCTAAATGTGTCAAGAGGAAATGTGTTGATGTTCTTTAACAATGCAACCCGTTTCAGAAAATATATCCTGGCTATTTTAATTGGATTACCTACATGGTATGTGATAGGTATTTTAGTAAACCTCAGCAATCGTTTTGCAAAAGAATTTTATGGTGATACTCAGATTGAAAGCGGACGTGCCATCATGTTTGCTTATGCTGCTATTGCTGTTGGCGATATATTAATTGGCTTTGTAAGTCAGTATTTCAAAAGCAGAAAAAAAGCGTTGTTTCTTTTTTATGGATTAACCATTATTGGTTTGATCTTATTCTTTTCTCCCTTGAATAATTCTGATACTGCTATGTATGCAATTTGTGCATTGCTCGGTTTCAGTACAGGTTTCTGGGCCATATTTGTAACCATGGGTGCAGAACAGTTTGGCACCAACTTACGTGCAACAGCAGCTACAACTATTCCCAATATGGTGCGTGGTGCATTGCCATTGATCAATCTCATGTTCCTTAATTTATTTCAGAAAAGCTGGGGCTGGGGTTTAACCAAAAGCGGTATCATAACCGGTGTGGTTGTAATCTCCATTACATTAGTAGCCGCTTATTTTACCGAAGAAACTTTTCATAAAGATTTGAATTATATAGAAGGTGGCGAGGCTTTGCCTTAAAGTTGATAGTTCATGATTGATAGTTAATAGTAAATAGTTTGAGCCTCCATGAACCATGAACCATCATCCATTAACTATGAACTTTACAACATGAAATTTCTCATCATCCGATTCAGCTCCATTGGCGATATTGTGTTAACCACACCTGTGGTACGATGTTTAAAACAGCAGGTACCCAATGCTGAAGTGCATTATCTCAGCAAATTCAGCTTTCATAAAGTCATTGCATCAAATCCATACATTGATAAGTTTCACTACCTCAATAATGATTGGGATCTGTTGATGCATCAACTCAAAGAAGAACAATTTGATTATATCATTGATCTGCATCACAATCTCCGCACCATCAAGCTGAAAAAAGAATTGAAAGTAAAATCATTTGCTTTCAACAAACTCAATATTCAAAAATGGTTACTGACGAATTTAAAAATCAACCGAATGCCTGCAGTGCATATTGTTGACCGTTACTTGGATACAGTAAAATCATTCAATGTAAAAAATGATGGGAAGGGGTTGGATTATTTTATTCCAAAAGAAGAAGAAACGCAACAGAAGGATCTACCACAGGCACATGCATTAGGCTATATCGGAATCGTTATTGGCGCAGCACATGCAACCAAGAAATTACCAGTTCATCAATTAACAGTTTTGTGCGCTGCACTTGATCATCCCATTGTATTGCTCGGCGGACCTGAAGACAGAGCTATCGGAGATCAGATCGCAGCAATTGACAGTATCAAAATATACAATGCCTGCGGAAAATTTTCCATTAACGAAAGTGCCGATCTTGTACGCAAAGCAAAACTCATCATTACGCATGATACCGGGCTGATGCATATAGCAGCCGCATTTAAAAAACCAATCATCAGTGTATGGGGCAATACGGTTCCTGTTTTTGGAATGGAAGCTTATTATGGCAACAATACCCAAATACAACATTCCAGATTTGAAGTTCCAAATCTCCGTTGCCGCCCTTGTTCAAAAATTGGATATGATGCCTGTCCGAAAAAACATTTTAAATGCATGGAGCTGCAAAATGTAAATGAAATAGCAAAACTTGCACAGAGCTGGGCAAAAACATTGCGATAAAAAAAGGGTTGCAGATTTCTGCAACCCTTTTTTTATTCAAATTATCTGATTATCTGATTTTCAAATTTTCAAATCTTCAAATCACAGTGTCTTCAACACATCGTTCATGCTTCTTACTGCGTCAGCGCTTTTGTTAAAAGCTGCCTGCTCATCTGCATTCAATTCAAAATCCAGAATTTTTTCCCAACCGTTTCGGCCAATGGTAACAGGTACGCCCAGACAAATATCTTTCTGTCCATATTCACCATCTAACGCAACACAACAGGTAAAGAGTTTCTTTTCATCACGCAGAATACTTTCTACCAACGCAGCTCCCGAAGCACCGGGTGCATACCATGCAGAAGTGCCAATCAATGCTGTTAATGTAGCACCGCCCACCATGGTATCTTTTACAATTTTTTCCTGTTGCTCAGCACTTAAGAATTTTGTTACAGGAACACTGTTCCATGTAGCTAAGCGTATCAATGGAATCATTGTAGTATCGCCATGGCCACCAACAACAACTGCATTTAAATCAGAAGGAGAACAACCTAAATGCTGACTCAGTTGATATTTAAAACGGCTGCTGTCTAATGTTCCGCCCATACCAATGATACGGTTCTTTGGTAAGCCGGTTGAAGTTAATGCCAGATACGTCATTGTATCCATTGGGTTACTGATTACAATAATGATGGCATTGGGCGAATGCTTTAAACTGTTTTCACAAACCGTTTTCACAATACCTGCATTTACACCAATCAGTTCTTCACGGGTCATACCGGGTTTGCGGGGCAGGCCCGATGTAATCACAATTACATCACTGTTGGCCGTTTTGCTGTAATCGTTGGTACTGCCGGTAATTTTGGTATCAAAACCAAGCAGGGTAGCTGTTTGCATCATATCCTGAGCTTTTCCTTCTGCAACCCCTTCTTTAATGTCTAACAAAACCAGTTCAGAACACAATTCTTTGCGGGCAATATTATCGGCACAGGTAGCACCTACAGCACCGGCACCTACAACAGTAACTTTCATGGAACATTTAATTTAGAAAATGAAGAAATTTTATCCGATCATCGTCGGGTGGCAAAGGTATTGGACGAAAGGCGAAAAGTCAAAAGAAGGATTTACTATCTTTAAAGCAACCAAAAACAATCATCATGCTTATTTTGTATGTTCTCCTCGGCATCATTGCACTCGTGTTACTCATTGCAGCAATGCTGCCCGGTAAGTATCTGGTAGAAAAATCTACAGTGATCAATCGGCCATCGGCAGAAGTGTATAATAAAATTGCTGATCTGCATCATTACCGTGACTGGAACCCGTGGGCAAAAATGGATCCCGATGCACAAACCACTATTACCGGCGATCCCATGCATGTTGGGCATAAATATTACTGGAATGGGAAAAAAGTGGGCGAAGGCAGTTTAACCGTTCGATCAATTGTGCCCAGTAAAGCAATTAATTTTGATCTGGTTTTTTTAAAACCATTTAAATCGCATGCAATAGATGCCTGGGATTTTACAGAAGTGGATGGTGGTACAAAAGTGGTATGGCGCAACAGCGGTGGATTTCCTTTCCCCGTTGCCCGTTTAATGGGACCGTCTATTACCAAACAACTCAACAAACAATTTGATGAAGGACTTCAGAACCTGAAAGAAATGTGTGAGAAATAAAAACAACCATTGTATAAACACAAAGCCAATCAATCCGATTGGCTTTTGTTTTTTCAACAATTTAACAAACAAAGGAAAAATAAATTTGGCTGATTACGATAAAGTCGTAGATTTACGAAAATTTCGTAGAATGTTAGAAAAACTCACACAACAGGAAGAAGAAGCGATGCAGGCCGTATGGCGTAATGGTGAAGGGAATGTAAAAGCGTTTTTGGATAACCTGGATATTGATATACCCTACACAACCCTTGCATCAACAATTAAGAATCTTGAAAAGAAAGGATTTCTTACAAGCCGATTGGTAGGCAATGCTTATTTGTACAAACCCGCCATTACAGAAGAAGAATACAAGAAGAAATTCATGAGTGGATTTGTGAAAGAGTATTTTGAAAATTCTTACAAAGAGTTGGTGAACTTTTTTGTGGAGCAAAAGAAACTATCACCAAAGGAATTGAAAGAAATTGTGGAGATGATTGAAGGGAAGAAATGATGAATAATGGATAGTAAATAATGAATAATGGATAATTGTTGCAATGCCGGGCTATTTTAAATTATCAATTACTTAATTATCAATTTCAAAGTTATGCCAGTAATAATAGAATACCTCCTGAAAGTTTCCATTGCCCTTGCAGTGCTGTATCTGTTTTATCAGTTGGTATTACGTCGTTTAACATTTTACCATTGGAACAGGTGGTACCTCGTTGGGTACAGCCTGCTTTGTTTTGTAATACCCTTTATGAACATCACCGATTTTTTGTTCAGGCATGAGTTGGAAAGTACTCAGATTATCCGCTTAATACCTGTGTACAATATTGAACTGAAAGACCCGGGCTTTGAATGGAACCAATGGACAATAGCCATTACAGTACTTATTACAGGTATGCTCATTATGGGTGTGCGGATGTTACTGCAACTGCTGAGTTTACATCGCATCAAAACAAAAGCAACCTTGCTCAATGAAGGAACTGTAAAATTATTTCATGTAGATGAACAGATTACACCATTCTCTTTCAGCAATAGTATCTATATCAACCGTCAGTTACATACAGAAGCTGAATTACAGGAAATCATCCGTCATGAGTTTGTTCATGTAAAACAAAAGCACAGTATTGATATTCTGTTTGCTGAACTGTTATGCATGCTGCTGTGGTTTCATCCGGCTGCATGGCTTATCCGGAATGCGATCAGACAAAACCTTGAATTTATTGCCGATGAACAGGTGCTGCAGGAGGGTGTTGATAAAAAACAGTATCAGTATCTGTTGTTGAAAGTGGTAGGCAACAGTCATTACAGTATTGCACCGAATTTTAATTTCTCATCTCTAAAAAACCGAATCATCATGATGAATCAAATGAAGTCTGCACGTGTGCAGGCCATCCGATTTTTATTTGTATTGCCGCTCATTGCGGTGTTATTACTTGCATTTAGACAGGTTAAAGAAAACAACATTGCCGCTGCCGCAAATCCAATTGTAACAGATACCGTGCCGCCACCAGCTCCGCCAGCTTTGCCAACGGAGGAACAGTGGATCAAATCTGCAAACGAAAACATTGCAAGTATAGATGTTACAAAAAAGAATGGACAGCAACAGATTAAAATTATACTGAAGAATGGCACAGTTGAAAATTATGATCTAAACGACCCCAAACAAAAAGAGGGCTTTGAAAAGAAATACGGAAAGCTGAAACCTGTTATAGAAACAGTAGATGTAAAAAAGAAAAATGGAGAAAATACTGTTACGCTCCGCTTAAGTGATGGCAACGTTCAAACCTTTGATTTAAATGATCCCAAACAGAGAGATATTCTTGAAAAAGATTTTGGTTTCAGTGAGGCAGGTGATTCGTTGCCGGCACCCGCTGCTCCGCCAGTACTTAGAACAAATCAACCCAACAGTAAAGGGTATATCGTAACCATTGCAGATAATGAAGGTGAGTGTATTGTCATCGTAAAAGACAAACAGCAAAAAATAGTAACTGCATTAACACTTACAGATTGGTTAAAGAAAGAGAAGCAATATGAAAAACAATACGGTGAAATTCCACCACCTCCTCCGCCGGCACCTGCAATGCCAAAAACAATTATTGTGGAAAGAGTATTGGCTGCATCACCCAAAAAAATTACTACTGTGCCTGTAACAACCATTAAAGTAATATCACCAGTTGTTATTGAGAAAGAAATAAAAACGGTGGCACCGGTTCATGGCAATCACAAAAAAGTAATAGTCATTTCACCAAAAGAAGTTCTTACTACAGAGGAAAAAACAGTAACCATTGTTACTTCTCAACCTGAAGCATCATTATATTATATTGATGGAAAAGAAGTAAACAAAATTGAAGTTGATCAACTGAATCCGGCGTTCATTGAAAGTGTACATGTAATTAAAGGAAAACAGGCCATAAAAACCTACGGAGAGAAAGGAAAGAATGGTGTGATTTTGATTAAAACAAAAATCAAATCTGCCAAACTGGAGAAGCAGATTTATGATAAGATAAATATTGAACCAGAAAGATAGTATAAGCAATTAGTCATTAACCAACCTTATCAACTCTTCTGTTTTTACGCCACCGTCGTAAAAGTTCAGAAGAGTTTTGTTTTTATCATACACCGCAATGCCGGGCAGGTATTGATTTCTGAAATATTTTGGAAAAAAGAACAGTACATCTCTGCCCATGATGATGTTTTTATATTGACCAATCTTTAGCTCATCATAGAACTCTTTCATTTTTTCAAAAGGTAAAACAGTTGCCATAACAATCTGCAGTTCACTCAGTTCATTGATATGCTTTATTATTTCAAGCGTCTGGTAGCGGCAATGATCACACTCCGGACTAAAATACATGATCATGGTTTTTTTATCGGGTGAAAGCTGCTTGGTGTAAAAATCTGTTTTACCATCTACAAGCTGAATTTTAAAATCAGGCAGTGGTAATCCTTTTAAATGAGAAGGGATGGTATCATTACCCGCAAAAACGGTCATTTGCAGTGCGCCAGTAAAAAGAAGCAGCAGCATGAGTTGTTTTTTCATGGCTGAAAGGTACTGGCATTCCTTCATTTTCGGATGATCTGCATCCAAGGGAATTGTTAATTGCCGCCTTGGAATACTGCATGTATCCCGAGGCGGTATGTATCCTTTTATGTAAATACGATGCATCAATTTGCAGGCAAGAGCGGTTACCTTATATTTGCAACCTTAAATAAAAATCATCAGTTAATATGGCAACTACATCAGACATCAGTCGTGGTATGATTATTAAGCTCGAAAACAGCTTGTATAAAATTGTAGAGTTTGGCGAAAATAAAACAGCACGTGCAGCAGCAAAGGTGTGGGCCAAGCTGAAAGGTGTTGACAATAACCGTTCTGTAGAGCAAACCTGGAACAGTGGCGAAACCATTTACCCTGTACGTGTAGAGCGTAAGGATTTCCAGTTTTTATATAAAGATGATACCGGTTACAGCTTTATGAACAACGAAACTTTTGAACAGATCACTGTACAGGAAAGTTTAATTGATGCACCGCAGTTTTTAAAAGATGGAGGTGAAGTATCGGTACTGATCAATACAGAAACTGAATTGCCAATGACGGTGGAATTGCCCGATAAAATAGTGATGCTTGTTACCTACAGCGAGCCCGGTATGAAGGGCGACACAGCTACCCGTACACTCAAAGCTGCAACAATTGAAACCGGTGCAACAGTAATGGTTCCACTTTTTGTAAACGAAGGGGAGCTGATACGGATTAACACCAAAACAGGTGATTATGTAGAGCGTGTAAAAGAATAAGAATACAACATAAACGAAAAGGGCTGTTTTTTAAAAACAGCCCTTTTTTTGCTCAAAATCGTCTGTTTTTTAGCAAAAAAGACGGGTTTTGAACCGAAATTTGAAAAAAATGACCTGTTCTGATTTTGAAATACTATCTTAGCCGCCATTATTATTGTTCATATATAAAACCTTGCGAACATGGATTTTAAACAAATTCAGGAATTGATCAAAATGGTCAATAAATCAAACCTCAGCGAGCTTACAATTGAAGAAAAAGATTTTAAAGTAACCATAAAACAGAAAGATGAAATCATCCAGCAAACGGTGATTTCGGGTCAGTTTCAACAGGCGCCTGCATATGCACCTGCAGCTGCTCCATTAGCTGCACCTGCTGCTGCTTTGCCAACAGCTGCAAAACCAGCAGGTGATGACAACAGTAAATACATTACTATAAAAAGTCCAATGATTGGAACGTTTTACCGCAAGCCATCTCCAGATAAACCATTGTTTGTAGAAGTTGGAACAGAAATTACTCCGGGCAAAGTGGTATGTATTATTGAAGCCATGAAACTTTTTAATGAAATTGAAAGTGAAGTAAAAGGAAAGGTTGTAAAAATTTTGGTAGAAGATCAATCTCCTGTGGAATATGATCAGCCTCTGTTCCTGGTAGACCCGAGCTAATTTGAGAATCAATGAATTTGAAAATCTGAAAATGAGTCAATTTGAAAATGGTCATACAACTTCAATGCTCATCGTGTTTTTCATTCTCAAATTTTCAAATTGATAAATTTTCAGATTACAGACTATCTAATTTTCAAATTTTCAAATTAAACTTATGTTTAAAAAGATTTTAATTGCAAACCGTGGTGAAATTGCATTACGCATTATTCGTACCTGCAGAGAAATGGGAATTAAAACGGTAGCAGTTTATTCAACCGCCGACAGAGAAAGCCTGCATGTGAAATTTGCAGATGAAGCAGTCTGTATCGGAAAGCCGGCGGGTGCCGAATCGTATTTAAATGTGCCAAATATTATTGCTGCTGCAGAAATCACCAATGCAGATGCTATTCATCCGGGATATGGATTTTTGGCAGAGAATGCAAAGTTTGCTGAGATCTGCGGTCAAAATGGAATTAAGTTTATTGGCCCCACGCCGGATCAGATCCGTTCAATGGGCGATAAAATCACCGCAAAAGAAACAATGATTAAAGCAGGTGTACCTGTTGTACCAGGCGGTGGTGGGTTATTGGAAAGTGCAGCTCATGCAAAAGAAATTGCAAAAGAAGTAGGTTATCCTGTTATCTTAAAAGCTACAGCCGGTGGAGGTGGTAAAGGTATGCGTGTTGTATGGAGTGAAGATGAACTGGAGCGCAACTACGATACTGCAAAGCAGGAAGCAGGTGCTTCGTTTAAAAACGATGGCATCTACATGGAAAAATTTGTAGAAGAGCCCCGTCATATTGAAATACAGGTTGCCGGTGACCGTTATGGAACAGTTTGTCATTTAAGTGAGCGTGATTGTTCTATTCAACGCCGTCATCAAAAACTGGTGGAAGAATCGCCTTCACCTTTTATGACGCCTGAGTTGCGTAAAGCAATGGGTGAAGCGGCTTGTAAAGCTGCAGGAGCAATTGGTTACGAAAGTGTGGGTACCATTGAATTTCTGGTTGATAAACATCGCAATTTCTATTTCATGGAAATGAATACACGTATCCAGGTAGAACATTGCGTAACAGAAGAAGTCACCAACTTTGATTTAATTAAAGAACAGATTTTAATTGCACAGGGTGAAAAAATCAGCGGTGAAAATTATGAACCGCAAATGCACGCCATTGAATGCCGCATCAATGCCGAAGACCCGTATAACGATTTTCGTCCATCGCCGGGAAAGATTACAACCTTACATCAGCCGGGTGGTCATGGTATCCGTATTGATTCGCATGTATATGCAGGGTATGTCATTCCTCCTTATTACGATTCAATGATTGCAAAGATCATTGCTGTTGCACGTACAAGAGAAGAGGCAATCAACACAATGAGCCGTGCATTAAGTGAGTATGTAATTGAAGGTGTAAAAACAACCATCCCGTTTCATCAGCAATTAATGAAAGATGAAAATTTCCGTTCAGGGAATTTTACTACCAAGTTTCTGGAAGGGTTTACAATGAAATAATGAGTAACTGAGTTAATTACAAGCCACTCAATCGAGTGGCTTTTTTTATACTTCCGATTTAAACTTACTGCAAACAAAAAAACCTGCATTACTGCAGGTCTTTTACTATTGCTAAATCTGAAAAAATCTTAGCGTAAGAACAATAACTCTCTGTACTTCGGAAGGTACCAGCTGGCATCATCCACCAACAGTTCCAGCTTATCTACATGATAGCGGATTTCATCAAAGAACACACCTTTCACATCATCGCAATAAGCAATGGCTTTTGCTCTTGTGTCTGCAAGTGTATTTGCTTTTTTACGTGCTTCAATCATCTGTTCAACCAGATCGCTCACTTTATTAATGTGTAAAGATATTTTTTCAAGAATCTGCAATTGGTTTGCATAAGAACCTGCGCTTACGCCAATATCTTTTAAACCTTTAATATTATTGATTAATACATTCTGATATTTTATGGCAGCAGGCAGTATATGACTGGTGCAAAGCTCACCCATGATACGTCCTTCGATCTGTACCTTCTTAATATAGTTCTCCAGTTCAATTTCATGACGGGCTTCCAGTTCTGCATGTGTAAATACACCCGTACTTTCAAACAGCTCTTTTGATTTTTTTGTAATCATTGCATCTAATGCAAGCGGCGTTGTTTTTACATTCGGCAATCCACGCTTCTCTGCTTCTTTTGCCCATGCTTCGCTGTAACCATCTCCTTCGAACAATACTTTTTTGCTTTCAGTAACATAACGCTGTAATACATGCATGATGGCAATTTCTTTCTTATCGCCTTTTTCAATCATTGCATCCACCTCTGCTTTAAATGTAATAAGCGTTTGCGCCATAATAGCGTTCAGCACCGTCATTGCATTAGAACAGTTAGCACTGGAACCTACCGCACGGAATTCAAATTTATTACCTGTAAATGCAAAAGGTGAAGTACGGTTACGGTCTGTATTATCAAGTAACAGTTCAGGAATGCTCTTGTGTAAATCTAATTTCAAGATGGCTTCATCCTGTTCATCAAATTTATCGGTTACTCTTTTCTCAACTGCTTCTAACACTTCAAACAAATACTTACCTACGAAAACTGAAATGATTGCAGGAGGAGCTTCGTTTGCACCTAAACGATGATCGTTACCGGCGCTTGCAATAGATGCTCTTAAAATATCTGCATACTGATCAACAGCACGTACCACATTCGTAAAGAATGTAAGGAACATGAGATTTGTTTTGGGCGTTTTACCCGGTGCTAATAAATTCACTCCGGTATCGGTTGCTAGACTCCAGTTGTTATGTTTACCACTTCCGTTGATACCTGCAAATGGTTTCTCGTGCAGCAACACTCTTAATTTATGACGACGTGCAACACGATCCATCACATCCATCAGCAAAGAGTTGTGATCAATGGCTACAGCCACTTCTTCAAAAATAGGCGCACATTCAAACTGTGCAGGTGCTACTTCGTTATGACGTGTACGTAAAGGAATACCTAGTTTGTATGATTCGTTTTCGAAATCACGCATAAATGCATAAATTCTTTCAGGAATTGAACCAAAGTAATGGTCTTCTAACTGCTGACCTTTTGCAGGTGAATGGCCAAATACTGTACGACCGCTCAATACCAAATCCGGACGTGCATTGAACAAGGCTTCATCTACCACAAAATATTCCTGTTCCCAACCGAGTGTGGGCGTAACTTTTGTAATGTTTTTATCGAAGTAGTGACAAACATCCAAAGCTGCTTTGTTTACTGCTTCCAATGCTTTCAGTACAGGTCCTTTATAATCGAGAAGTTCACCTGTATAAGAAACAAATACAGTTGGTATGCACAATGTTTTGCCATTGCCAATCTCCATAATAAACGCAGGAGAGGAAGGATCCCATGCGGTATAACCACGTGCTTCAAATGTTGCACGCAAACCACCACTTGGGAAAGAAGATGCATCAGGCTCTTGCTGAATCAAAGCCGCTCCGTCAAATTCTTCAATAGCTGTACCATCGCTCTTCAATGTAAAAAATGAATCATGCTTTTCGGCTGTTGTGCCGGTTAATGGCTGAAACCAATGGGTGTAATGGGTAACACCTTTTGTTTCGGCCCACTGACGTATACCGCTGGCGATCTGGCTGGCCATGCTGCGATCAATACGTTTGCCGCCTTTTACGGAAACTACTAAACTTTTGTAAGCTTCATCGCTCAGAAATGCACGGGCTATTTTTAAAGTAAAAACGTTTTCTCCAAAAATGGCGGTAATTTTTGTAGAACCGGCCACAATATGTTCGGAATGATTGTTTAAATTGTCAATTGCTTTAAATCGTAATGATTGCATGTGTTGTGAATTTTTGCGAGCACAAAGCAACGAAAAAAAGATGAATAATTACGAACACTTATGTTATAAATAGGGATAAAATTGAAAAATTGTGGAAAAAAAATTAAATAAACATGTTTTTTGAACAGGTGTTAGTTGAAAAAACATAACATATAAAATTATTTTAATTTAAAAGTCTTCCATTCAATACTAGCGATAATAGGCACCAGCAGAAACGGGAAAAAAATGGCCCTGTACCTCACAATTGCACCTAACTGAGGTACAATATAACCGGTGAGCAGGAGCAGTACAATTGAAATGAGAAACAGAAATTGAACAACAGAGTGTTGATAGGGGTTTTCTCCGTTTCTGAAAAACCAGACCGATACCAATATCCAGATCAACAGGATTTCAATGGCACTGAAAAAATATAATGGGCTGTAAATTTCAGTAATATAAGGCCGCACCAATGTATGATTGAGAGCCTGAGGTGCATTTTTTACAAATCCCAAAAACGTAGGTTCCAGTTTCCGTTGCGGTAAATAAGAATTTCCTCCCAAACCAATAAAATCAATGTTGCGTAAAACTATTGAGATAGGTAAATCCAGTTTTGGGTGTATATATTTCGCTGTAAAAAAAATCGTGCTGCATACAACAGTCACCAGAAAAAATGCCAGCCATTTGCGTTTGAAATAGTTTTCTCCCAGCCACCATGCAAATAGGCCCGGCACACAGGCCAGTACTACATGGTTTCTTACAGGAAAAATAAGTGCCAGTAACAAAGCAATCAGTAAAAAAGGACGAACACCCCATTGCTTTTCTTTGAGTGAAAAGTACATCACAAAAACAATCAGTGAAAGAAAGGTAAATACAAGGCCATCTTTATGTATACCCGATGACCAGAACAGAAACGAAGGAAACAGAAATGTACAGCAGGCAATGAGTTTGGCTTTTCCGGGAAATACATCATTCATTACACGTATAAAAGCAATGGGTCCAAAAAAAGTAAGAAAGGAATAAATGATCACATTTATATAGTATCTGGAACCCGTAAAAATATTGAATAGTGAAACGAGTTTCACCATGTAGGTATGTTTCAAATCATTCCAGTACGAATTTACACTTGAAAATAAATGACGGTATTCTCTCCCGTAAGGGTTATCAATGATGGTGCTGAAGTATTTAGCAGGATCATTAAACAGTAGTGCCGTATGCCGTTTGCTGTCGAAGAAAAATTTCCAACTGTCGGATGATTGCTCATAATTCGGGATCTGTGTAAAAAACCAGCCATAGGCAACACCCGCTGCAATTTTTAAGATAAACAACCCAATCAGCCATCGGTTATTTAAACCGGCAAGTTGTAAAAACCGGCTTTTGGTAATAAGCCAGCAGAAAAACAATAAGTATACAGCAAAGAGTAAATAAGTCATGTATCAGCAGCAAATTAAAATATTTATTCTTACAGAATCAAACCATTCATTACACATTCATACTTTTGCGCTTTCTTACACAGTATGGAAATAACAGTTAAAACCGCACAACAGCTTCGTTTAACCGAAGAAGAATTTGAATTAATCAAACAAAAACTCGGTCGCACCCCCAACTTTAATGAACTCTGCGCCTTTAGTGGCATGTGGAGTGAGCATTGCAGTTACAAGAACTCCATCAAATGGTTAAAAACATTGCCCCGTGAAGGTGGACGGATGCTTGTAAAAGCAGGTGAAGAGAACGCCGGGTTGATGGATATTGGCGATAATCTTGGTGTAGTATTTAAAATTGAAAGTCATAATCACCCTTCGGCTATTGAACCGTTTCAAGGCGCAGCAACAGGTGTTGGTGGTATTCATCGTGATATTTTTACAATGGGTGCAAGACCCATTGCTGCTCTCAACTCACTTCGCTTTGGTAATTTAAAAGAGGCAAAGACGCAACATCTTTTAGGTGGTGTAGTACATGGCATTGGCCATTATGGTAATTGTTTTGGAGTGCCAACCGTAGGTGGTGAAATTTATTTCGAAGATTGTTATCATACAAATCCACTCGTGAATGCCATGAGTGTGGGCATTGTAAAAGCAGGTGAAACGGTTTCTGCAACAGCTCTTGGTTTAGGTAATCCGGTGTTCTTTGTTGGAAGTGCTACAGGTAAAGATGGTATTGGCGGTGCAAGTTTTGCAAGCGCTGATATTACGGCCGATAGTGCAGAAGATTTACCTGCGGTGCAGGTTGGTGATCCTTTCCAGGAAAAGAAATTATTGGAAGCTTGTCTGGAAGTGATTCAAACAGGTGCCGTGGTTGGTATGCAGGATATGGGTGCAGCAGGTATCATTTGTTCAACTGCTGAGATGAGTGCAAAAGGTGAAGTGGGTATGCGCATTGATCTGGATAAAGTTCCAACACGTCAACAGAATATGAAAACATGGGAACTGTTGTTGAGCGAAAGCCAGGAACGTATGTTGATGGTGGTGGAAAAAGGAAAAGAGCAAGCTGTATTAGATGTGTTTGAAAAATGGGATCTCCCATGTTCTGAAATAGGCGAAGTAACAAATGATGGCTTGTTGAAATTTTATATGCATGGTGAGCTGGAAGCAGAATTACCAGCTTATGAATTGGTATTGGGTGGTGGTGCACCACAGTACAGCAGAGAATATGCAGAACCGAAATACTTCGAAAAAATAAAAGCATTTGATGCAACTGCCATTGAAGTACCGGATGATCTCAAAGCAGTGGCTGAGCAACTGATTCAAATCCCCAACATTGCAAGTAAGCGTACCGTGTATCATCAATACGATAGCATGGTGGGTACCGGTAACTCAAGCACCAATGCACCAACCGATGCTGCAGTAGTGCATGTAAAAGGAACAACCAAAGGTTTAGCTGTAACAACAGACTGTAACAGTAAATATGTATTTGCTGATCCTTATAAAGGAGCAATGATTGCAGTAAGTGAAGCAGCAAGAAATATTGTTTGCAGTGGTGGATTACCGTTAGGGGTTACCAACTGTCTCAACTTTGGAAATCCATACGATCCGCAGGTATATTATCAGTTTGTACATGCTATTAAAGGTATGGGCGAGGCTTGTGTGAAATTTGATACTCCTGTTACTGGTGGAAATGTAAGTTTCTACAATCAAAGTCCGGATGGTGCAGTGTATCCAACACCAACGATTGGTATGGTGGGATTACTGGAAAACATCAACGATAAAATGACACTTGATTTTAAAGCAGAAGGCGATGCCATCTTCTTAATTGGAAAATCAACAAACGATATCAACTCAAGCGAATATTTACATAAACTGCATGGAGTTGAATTTAGTCCGGCTCCACATTTTGAATTGGAAGAAGAATTTGCGTTACAGCAAACGATCGCTTCACTCATCAAACAAAAACTAATTGCATCAGCACACGATGTGAGTGAAGGTGGATTGTTTACAACATTGCTCGAAGCATCTTTTCATAATAACTTAGGGTTTGATGTGGTAGCCAACGACAGTAACATCCGTAAAGATGCCTATTGGTTTGGTGAAGGGCAAAGCAGAGTAGTCGTATCTGTAAAACAAGAACAGATTGCTGCGTTTAAGGAAGCATTGGGTAATCATCCCTATGCAGAACTTGGTATTGTTACCAACGGAAGTATTGAAGTAGATGGTATGGAGTGGGGTAATGTATTGCAGTGGAAAGAAAAGTATGATACAGCGATTGAGAATTTATTGGCTGGTCATGAAAGTGAGCATGCGTTGATTGCTTTATAGCGCTAGCTCTGAATGTAGTGCCGATAGGTATTTTAACTTTTGAAATTACGATTGAATTGATGAGTGACAGAGAAAATAGCGGAGACTTACAAGTTCCCCCTTCAGGGGGCGGAGGGGGTATCATCGTTACAGGTGCTGCCGGTTTCATTGGCAGTTGTATGGTTGAATATTTGAATGAGCTTGGGTTCACCAATCTCATCCTTGTTGATGAGTTTAACCGTGCAGATAAAATCCCTAATTTAAAAGAGAAACAGTTTGCTGTTGAAGTAGAACGTGAAGATATGTTCAACTGGTTATCGAAAAATAAACCAACTGTTGATGCTGTGATTCATCTTGGTGCAAGAACAGATACTACTGAATTTAATTATGCCATCCATCAGCATCTCAATGTGGAATACTCTCAGAAGATTTGGAATTACTGTACAATAAATAATGTGCCGTTGATCTATGCATCGTCGGCCGCAACGTATGGTGATGGAGAAATGGGTTACAAAGATGATCACAAACTATGTCATCAATTAAGACCACTCAACCCTTACGGTATTTCCAAAAATGAATTTGATAAATGGGTGTTGCATCAGGAAGATCATCCTCCATTTTGGGCAGGATTGAAATTTTTTAACGTGTATGGTCCCAATGAATATCACAAAGGAAGAATGGCCAGTGTGATTTTTCATTCGTACAATCAAATTCAACAAAACGGATTGGTAAAATTATTCCGATCGCACAAAGAAGGATTTAAAGATGGAGAGCAGCTCAGAGATTTTGTATATGTAAAAGATGTAGTGAAAGCTATTGGCTGGATGATGAAGGAGGCAGGTCGTCAGTCGTCAGATGATAGTGCTCTATTAGCACCTTCAAAACTTACATCTGCAATTTATAATCTGGGAACGGGAAAGGCACGTTCTTTTCATGATCTGGTTGCTGCAACCTTTGCAGCACTTGATCTGGAGACAAAAATTGAGTTTATTGATATGCCCGAAGACATCCGTGATAAATACCAGTATTTCACCGAAGCCGATATGCAGAAACTGAAAGCTGCGGGATATTCATCGGACTTTTATTCATTAGAACAGGGGGTAGGAGATTATGTAAAAAATTATCTCAGCAGCCATAATTATTATTAAGTAACTTTAGCTCCTTAATGAAGCAGGCCGCAGTGAAGATCGCTGCGGCATTTTATTATCAAAAATTGAGTTATGAATAAGAAAATTGCCATCATTGGCGGAGGAAACCTGGGTGTTGCTATTGCAGAAGGATTGATCAAAAGCGGATTTGTGTTACCGCATCACATCATCATAACCAAACGAAATATTAAAACCTTAGAACCTCTTGAATCAAAAGGGGTGCTGGTTTCAAATAATAACAAAGAGGCTGTTCAGTTTGCAGACCTTGTATTGTTGGCAGTAAAACCATTTCAGATTGAGGATGTGATACTTGGTATGAAAGATGAACTCGATCCCCAAAAACATGTGCTGGTAAGTGTGGTAACAGGTGTACTCATAGATGATCTAATGAAATGGACGGGCAAAAAAATGCCTGTTGTTCGTGCCATGCCAAATACCGCTATTGCAATTCAGGAAAGTATGACCTGTATCTGTTCTAAAGAAACAAACAGTGAACAGTTGGATTATGTGGATGCAATTTTTAATCAGTTGGGAAAAGTGGTGATGATTGAAGAAAAGTTAATGGATGCTTCAACTGTATTGGGTGCATGTGGCATTGCTTATGCGTTGCGTTATATCCGTGCAAGCATACAAGGTGGTATTGAAATTGGCTTTGATGCAAAAACAGCAACATTGATTGCTGCACAAACAGTGAATGGTGCCGCAGAGTTATTATTACAAACAGGAAGACATCCAGAACAGGAAATTGATAAAGTAACAACACCCAAAGGATGTACCATTGCCGGACTCAATGAAATGGAGCACCAGGGTTTCAGCTCATCGTTGATCAAAGGAATTGTGGCGAGTTATAAAAAGATAGGAGAGTAGTTAAAATAATTCTCCTGTTTCAAGATCAATCTGGTAGGGTTTCAACAGCATTTCATATTTTTCGAAAGCACCTGATTTGTTTAATCCATCTGCAACAGGCATCGGTAAAACTAAATAGGCTAATTCTTTGGCGCCCCTTCCGCTGCTTCTTTTTAAAAACCGGATAGCCTTTGTATACACCGCAGTTTTATAAAAGTATAAAGGGAAAAAATTATCTGCTGTTTTTATGTATATCGTTTTACCATCGCAAAAGCCCCACACATTTCTCATGGGGTAACTTACACCGTTAGCGTCTTTAATCACCAACATATCTCCTAACTTTCCGTTTCTGATTTCGTATTCCTCAATTGAAGGTTGATTGGTTTTAAATTCATCATAAGATAAATAAACTCCTTTTTTATAAACGGATGCTGTTTGTACGGGCATGGAATGATATTGGGTAGAAAACAAATCAATTTCGTTCCAGCTTCTTTTTGTACCTGTTTTTATTCTTTGCTGTACATCAATCGTACTGGTTTTTTTAATAGATGCATGCAAAGCCAGTGCAAACAATTCTTCTTTGGTTTTTTTTAAAGTCTTTGTCATTTTTATGATGGTATCAAACCTGTGCAGAATGATGTACCGATCGTTTTGTTTTACATAAAATTCAAATTTTGCAATGATGCCCGGAAGAAACGGAGCTTCTTCACGTTCATTGGTTTCATAAATCTCATCATGTTCAATTTCGGAGCTGAACCAGAATTTACGTACCATCAGAATCAGCTCCTGATTAGATGTATCATCAAATTGAGTAGCTGTGGTTATGAACGAATGGATTGACGCTGCAGTTCCACCTTTCAACGCAAATACAGCAGTGATGCCGCTAAGATTTGTAAATCCTACAGCCGTTGTGTCATTTCTTTTATCGTATATCTGAATGCTTTTATACGGTATTTTAATTTTTGATTGATCTGAAGCAGGTAACTCTATTTCTTTACGTGGCATGTTGCCTGGATTAAACTGCCGTTCTTTTTGCTGCGCTGCAGCAGGTATAAGGAATAAACAAAAGAAAAGTGAAAGGACGATGTGATTCATATCAGTAGTTTACAGGATGAAAATAACTAAAATCAGCCGATCCTTTCGTTCTGATTAGTAAATTACGCTTGTAATGAAGCAATTACTGATTCTTTTACTAGGCTGTACTTCAGTTTACGCACAGGAGCAATGGAAGGACTCACTGGCTTTTCAATTTTATGCAGAAGGGTATGCTTCATATACATCAAATAAACCGGAGAATAAACAACGACCGGCTTTCTTTTATAACCATACAAAGGCAAATAATGTTGGAGTTAATCTGGCTTTGGCAAAACTGCATTATTCATCCAAACGTTTCCGCAGTAATATTGGTTTAATGGCCGGCGACTATACCAATGCAAATCTTGCCAAAGAAGAAAAATGGGCAAGAGTTATTTATGAAGCCAATGCAGGTGTTCTGCTTTCAAAAAAATATCCTGTTTGGCTTGATGCCGGTGTACTGCCTTCGCACATTGGTTTTGAGTCAGTCATAGGAAAAGAAAATTGGACCGCAACAAGAAGTATAACAGCCGATAATTCGCCTTATTATGAAACCGGATTGAGAGTAAGCTATAAACCAACACCCGAATGGTATCTCGCTTTATTAATGCTCACAGGCTGGCAACGCATTACTGTACCTGCCAATCAACTGGGTACACATTGGGGCATGCAAATCAATTATACTCCAAATGAAAAACTCAGTTTCAATCACAGTAGTTTTATCGGTAAAGTTTTTTACGGAAGAAATGTTACAAGAATTTATTCAAATACGTCAGCAACATTTGGTTTAGGCAACCGCACCGGTTTAACCATTGGCTGGGATGTTGGACTGCAGGAAAATGCATTCGATGCCAACCAAACAGATACATGGAGCGGATTGCAGGCTTTGCTCCATTATCAGATCGTTCCCGGTAAATGGAATGCAGCAATCAGGTATGAGCGGTTTGTTGATAAAAAGAATTTGCTGTTTCATCTGCCGGTTGATATTTATCATCAGTTTTACGTCAATCATGCTTCGTTTAATCTCGATTGGCAGCCATTTAAACAGATACAGTTAAGGACCGAAGCAAATTATCTTCATTCGCCTTACAGCCTGTTTTATAAAGGAGCAACGCTCAATAAGAGCCAATTCGCTTTCATGCTGATTACATCTTATAACCTGCAGTTTAAAGGAAAAAAGAAACAGTAAAATCAGTCAGCATCAGCATTTTTATGTCAATCTTTTTTCCACATCACACAGAAGCTTTTTTTCAAACAAAAAAATCATCGTAGGTTTGCCCGACCTCCACGATTTTCTATTTCCATTTTACATTCAGGCAGGTCCGTTAAACCAAAAATCTTTTTTTATGGCCAAGTACATTTTTGTAACCGGTGGCGTTACATCTTCATTGGGTAAAGGTATTATTGCGGCATCGCTTGCAAAGCTGTTACAGGCCCGTGGGTTTAAAGTAACCATTCAAAAATTCGATCCCTACATTAATGTTGATCCCGGAACCCTCAATCCATACGAACACGGTGAATGTTTTGTAACAGAAGATGGTGCAGAAACTGATCTGGATCTTGGTCACTACGAACGTTACTTAAACATTCATACAACACAGGCCAATAATGTTACAACAGGCCGCATCTATCAAACGGTGATTAATAAAGAACGTGAAGGTGCATATTTGGGAAAAACAGTTCAGGTAGTACCACATATTACCGATGAAATTAAACGCAGGATGTTGCTGTTGGGTAAAGATTCAAAGTATGATATTGTGATTACAGAAATTGGCGGAACGGTGGGCGATATTGAATCGCTGCCATTTGTAGAAGCTGTCCGCCAAATACAATGGGAGTTACCCGAAGAGGATTGTCTGGTACTTCATTTAACACTCATCCCTTATTTAAAAGCAGCTAAAGAATTAAAAACAAAACCAACCCAGCACAGTGTGCGAATGCTGAGCCAGGAAGGTGTGCATCCGGATATTATTGTTTGCAGAACTGAAAAACCATTGAGCACAGAAATACGCCGCAAGATTGCGTTGTTCTGTAATGTAAAGCCGGAAGCGGTAATTGAAGCAATGGATGCTTCTACCATTTATGAAGTGCCGTTGTTTATGCTCCGTGAAAAATTAGATGTGATTTGTTTAAAAAAGTTGAGTGTGACGATTTTCCCTGAGCCCGATCTGGAAAACTGGAAAAAGTTTTTAGATAAATTAAAATATCCCAAGAGCCAGGTAAACATTGGTTTAATTGGAAAATATATTGAGCTGCAGGATGCATATAAATCCATCCTTGAAAGTTTTATTCATGCCGGCGCAATGAATGAGTGCAAAGTTAATGTGGTGAATGTGCACAGTGAATTTATTACCGATCAGAACGTAGCAGAAAAACTTTCCGGGTTAGATGGGTTACTGGTTGCACCCGGTTTTGGAAACCGTGGAATAGAAGGAAAAATTACAGCCATTAAATATGCACGTGAAAACAGTCTGCCGTTTTTTGGTATTTGTCTGGGTATGCAAATGGCTTGTGTGGAGTTTGCAAGAAATGTGTTAGATATTAAAGATGCACATTCCTATGAAATGAATGCAGAAACAACCAATCCGGTCATTGATATGATGGAGGAACAAAAGAAGATTACTACAAAAGGCGGCACCATGCGTCTCGGTTCTTATCCCTGCGATTTAAAAGAAGGAACTTTGGCCGAAACGATTTACGGAACACAGCATATTAATGAACGTCACCGTCACCGTTACGAGTTTAATAACAAATACCTCGATGCATTTGAGCAAGCGGGTATGATCCCCAGCGGAAAAAATCCTGAAACAGGTTTGGTTGAGATTATTGAAAATGCCAAACATCCATTCTTTATTGGTGTGCAGTATCATCCTGAATTAAAAAGTACAGTTGAAAGTCCTGCGCCTTTGTTTGTACATTTTATTAAAGCAGCAAAAGACTATTCAGAGAAACAGCAGTCGGTTAAAAATCCGTTGCTGGAGAGTGAGATGATTTAACAGCAAATCGAAAATAGAAGCTGAAAAGTAAAAAGTGAAGTCTGATGTGGCTTCACTTTTTTGTCAGTCAAACATTTTAGAA
Source organism: Chitinophagaceae bacterium (assembly GCA_019752045.1). Taxonomy (GTDB): domain Bacteria; phylum Bacteroidota; class Bacteroidia; order Chitinophagales; family Chitinophagaceae; genus Lacibacter. Next base: position 91,885 of record JAIEMP010000006.1, read on the forward strand.
AGCATATCACAGCTTTCAACTAATTTCTTTATATACCTATTTCGTTGTGTACTCCCTTGTTTGCTGAAGCCGGTACTATCTGCTATCATGTTGTTCAGCCAATCAGTAACTTCATCGCATAAAGGGCCATTTTCTGCCTGCAGATTATTAAAGGTGTTGAAACGGATGAAGGCTGATCTGTTGCCATCTGCTTCTGCCAAATAGGTTATACCGCCGATGATGTCATAGAAATACCATTCGAACGCAGATTCGGAATCATCAGCTTTATTTCCGTTTACGGCATACGCTTCAATATCTTTTATGGTGCTGATTAACTGGGCACATACAATCTTACCGGTTTCTTTATTGGTAAATAAGTCGTTCTCTGCTGCATATTTTAGTTGTTCAATGCTGTTGAGAGATAAATGATTGGTCCAGATTTCTGTTGATGGAATATTTTTATATAGTTGGTAAAGATGTTCGGCAGTTTTTAATACAGAATGATCAAAACCGGCAAAATCAAATTCAGCAGTGGAGTGATTTGCAATTCGCAAATTCCAGAAATGAAGTTTAAATGCAGCAAGCTCCGGATATTTAAACAGGTGAAAAAGAGGGATGTCGTTTGTGGCACAAATAATTTTTTTGTGCTTTGCCTGACTCATTTTTACAAGGAATGATTCTAATGATTGAATATAATCATGTACTGTATATTCAATGGCGTGAAAAGGAATGAAACTTACTTTTGCAGACGATTTTCCTTTTTCACGAACGATGTTGAAGTCTATGCCATAAGTATCACAAAGCTGTAGAATCTGTGTTGTTGTAAGCAGGCTTGATCCGTTTGCTTTTCCGTAAGCTTCACTTTTAGAAATACCTAATACACTGCTCAGTTCAACTGCTAGTATTTTATCAGCTCCTATTTTATGTGCTATTTGTTGGAGAAAGTCTACTTGAATGTGTTTAATCATGGCAAGTCTTTTTGGTCAGCAAACAAAGTGTAAGTATCACAGATCGGCTGCGTTAAAATTAATATTTTTTGAAATGTATGGTATAACCATAATCCGTTTCAAGTTATTGATAAATCAGAAAACTTTGGGGTGAATAATGTAAGAGGGGTATTAATTTCAATGAATTGAAAATACTATAGCAATGCCCGGAGCAATTTCTTTAACAGATACTGATGCACGTATGGAAGGCAGCCAGCACATGCAAATGAGGAATGACCCGAATACGAAGGCGAAATTGATAAAGTTGTATGAAGGAGGAATTCATAGTTTTTTTAGAACATTTTAATATGAAATTCTATATGAATTTATTTATCGTATTCATGTTTCTTGCAACTTATGCTTGTAAGAAGCCTTATACACCCATTCCGTATCCGGTGCGACCACCCAATAAATGTTTTGATAGCCTAACCAATCTTCGTCCGTTTTGGAAAGTGCCAATAAGGAAAGATACTTTGAGGGGAATAGCTTCACACATTGTTAATACTGGTAATGGTTTGTTGGTATTTCAGGGCGAAGGTACTGGCACAGCCACCCTATATAATAAAGCTAATGGCGAAACAAAATGGCAAAAAAAAGAATTTGAGACGAATGAATATCCAAGTCAATCTTATGCTGTTTATTCGTATGCAAATTTTATTATTTCTTCAAACAACAGACATATTACAGCTTATAGTAAAGTAACGGGAGAACAAAAATGGAATACAAGAAATTTTGATAATTATTATTTGTATTTCAGGTCTGCTTTGATTGGTGATTTTTTATATACAGGAATAACGAGAGGCAATCAGTTTTATGATTCAAGTTATTTTTTAGGACGCTTGAATATAAATGCACCTTTTAAATATGATACACTTTTAGAATTAAAAAGAAGTAATCATTTTGGATACATGGGTGGTACTGAGCCTTCTGCTTTACACATCAACTCAAACTCCGATAGCATTTTGCTATTTAAGTTCAGAACAGTACTTACCAACAGCCAGGTAAACACAAGCCGTTGCTTTCTGTATGCCTATAATTTAAGCCAGCGCAAAGTGCAATGGAGGATAGACAGTTTGGATTATGATGGCAGCATTGACCCTCCCCTTATTGAAGGCAACAAATGCTATGTACAGGGGTTGGGAACTGTTTATTGTTTAAATGCAGAGGATGGAACGTTAATCTGGAAAGCATGGTGTGGTGGCCGCTTACCTGCTGGCAGCAATATGATCAGTTATAAAGACAGGTTGGCTGTTGTTACACTTGATGGTCGGTTTATTTGTGTAAATAAAGAAACAGGTGCGTACATCTACAACCGTAAAGATGCGGAAGGGGGAATGCAGAATTTTGATATGGCCAGTCCCAGCCAGGCAGTTGAGTTAAATGGTATTATGTATTTATATGGCAGCAGGTATTTCTATGGAGTTGATTTAACAACAGGTTTAATTGTAATGAAGTACGAAAGCCCTTACCATTGCAAAAGAAGTGCTGCTTTATTTAACTATGGTGGAATTGCCAAAGATGATGAACTGGGATTGATTTATATCGAAGACCAGTACTTCATTTATGCAGTAAAAGCTTACAGATAGTTTAAATAAATAAAATGAAATTACGAGTGCTTGTTATTGCTTGCGCATTTACTGTGAATCTGCAGGCTCAAAAAATATTGTTGGAGTTTTCCGGCAGCCATAACATGAGTATTCCACTTGTGAAGGGTGAGGCAGTGGTCAATAACAGTTATGAAAAAAGAGGGATACATCCTGCTTACTCGATTGGAGTAAGTGGTAAAATCAATAAATGGTTTTATGTGAAATCTGAAATTGGGTATGCGTCAAATTACTCAGATTTAAACATCACATTTAGAAATAAACAGGGAAATACAGTAAGGCTTGATGAAGATTACAAATCTTCTTCTGTTTATTTAGCTGTTCTGGCGGAAGCAAGAGGCGGCAATAAATTTCTTTTTGGATATATTAATCTGGGTGTTTCATATTTTTCAATTGTTTCAGGCGTTTTTACCTCTCAAATAAATACAGGGAGTCAATTTAATCCCGGCGATTTTAACGGAGTAAAAATTGGCCTGATACATAATGCCGGATTTGGTATTAAAGTAAAAAGTATTGGTCTTTTTACAGGTTATGGTTATAACTATATATTACCCGGTAAGATGAAAACTGAGCTTCCTGCAATAGGGTATTTACAGTTTAATTTCAGGATAGGCGTTTTATATAATTTGGATTAGATTTTAATTCTCTGGCCTCCCAATCATCTGCTGCTTAATCTTTTCCCAAAAGCCCTGCACATTTTCATCGTTGCGTTTCCAGTCTTTTCCAAAATGGTTGAGCTTGGATTTTTGTTCTTCTTTCTGCATGCGGAAAAATTCTTCCATGGTTTCTGTATCCTGCTGCATAGATAATTTATTGTACAACCGTTTCATGTCCTTTTCATAATCTGCCGTTTCTTCGGCCATGATTTTTTCAAGCGCTTCCCGTTGTTTTACTTTTTCATCGTACACACCTACAGGTAACAATTTTTTTGCAATGACCGGCATCAGTTCAATCAACATTAAAATCACCAGAATAAGATAGTAACGGAATTGCAATGCAGCATTATCCTTCAGCAAATTATTCATGGCTTCAATACGTGTTAAAAAACCGGTGTTGAGATAATTGAGAAAATCAACTTCCTGTTTTTTAATGGTTGTTTCCATTTGATTCAATTCTTCATCAATGGCAGTTATACGCAGTTGTTGTTGGCCTTGCAATGCTTTATATTCTGCATCCAGTTTTTGATACTCATTGCGTTTAGCAATGGCAATATCCTGAATGCCCACTTTACCGCTGCCGCCACTGCCATCTGTTTCTGCAATAAATTTTTCACGTGCAGTATTCACATCCGCATATTTCAGATCAAGCTCTTTTTGTATGCCTGTTTTTTCTTTCAACAGTTCATCCTTTCTGTTTTTATACAACAGGTCGAGCTCTGTTCGTTTGGTGAGCTTTCGTTTTTCATTATCAAGCGACACCTGCATGTTAATCTCCTTATCAAACATGTAAAGGATGGCAGGCTGTGCCATAAATGTGCCAATGGTTAATGCCAGTAAACCACGAAACAGGAGAGGTGTAAATTTTCGTTTGTTGAATTGATTGATGCCTTTGATGAGTGCACGGTCAATGGTAAGAATCACAAAGCCCATAAACACACCACTGCTCACATAGAGGAATACATTGTCAACAACAGTGGAGAAAAAATAGGTCCAGGCAAGGCTGGCAAATATCCAGGTGGCGAGTACGCTCATACCAACAATGCGGTAGCGGTTCCTGTCTACCACGCAATCTTTTATCAGTTCTTTTTCGGCTGTTGCCAGCCACCACAATAGTTCATCTGTTTGCGAAGGAGTATACGCATCCCCGGCATACATGGGAGTAGCCTCTTTGGTCATAATTGTTGAATTTAAAAGTTGGCTTGGTTAAGGCCGGAACAGCGAACGTGGTTAAAGCAGGAATTAAACGAGCAGTAAAAGTAGTTATTGTAAAGAAAATGGTAAAACAGCCGATAGACGTTAGCCGATAGCTGGTAGCCTTTAGCCGATAGTCTGTAGTCAATAGTTAATGCGCTACAGCAATTCAACATTACCGACTAAAGACTACCGGTTCCTTACTGCCCAAAAATGCCTCCTAAACCCTACCTTTGCGGCTCAATTTTAAAAACATGAATTTCGACCGGAATACGATTATTGGTTTTGTTGCAATGATGGTTTTGCTATTTGGCTATATCTTTTTTACCCAACGCCAGCAAGGTGCACTTGAGCAGGATAAACAACGTGCTGCTGATTCATTGGCACAAATAGAAGCGGCCAAAAAGAAACTGGTTGATACAGTTGCATTGAAACAGGATGAAAAGAAAAGAGATTCTGCTGCCAGCTTACAGGCTGCAGGTGGTTTTCAGGCTGCAGGTGCAGGAGCTGAGCAGATCATCGTTGTAGAAAATGAATTGATGAAAGTGAGTTTTACCAGCAAGGGCGGTTATCCAAAATCTGTAGAACTTAAGAAGTACAAAAAATACGATGGCAAGCAAGTGGTGCTGGGTGGTGCCAATCACCAGCTCATTTATGCCATCAACACCGGCAACAATCAATCGGCACTTACTTCGCAGTTGAACTTTACTGCAGGTGCTGTTACAAAAACAGCCGACGGACAAACCATTCAATTCACAATTGCAGATTCAACCGGTCGGTCTGTTGAGCATGCATATACCATTAAGAATAATGATTATCTCATTAGCTGGAATATCAAACTTACAGGTGCTGATAAATTACTAACACAGGGAATTTTAAATCTCAACTGGGATATCACTGCGCAGCAGCAGGAGAAAGATTTGAAATATGAAAAAGGCCAGAGCAATGTGGCATATGTAGAAGACAGCGATTATGATTTTGCAGCAGCAGGTACCGGCGACAGTAAAAAACTCGGCGATAAAACAAAATGGGTGGGTGTAAAGCAACAGTTCTTCAATACAACTGTTATAGCAGGCAATACATTCAGCTATGCAGAAGCCAGCTGGACCGTACCAACTGAAGAAGAAGATTCATTACAAAAAGTAATGGATGTTAAAAGTGTTCTTCGCTTTAATCTTACCGGTGCATTATCGGCTGTGGTTCCACTACAGTTGTATTACGGCCCTAATGATTATCATGTACTCAAGACGTATAACAACAGTTTAGAAAGTCATGTGCAACTGGGCTATGGCATTTTTGCTTTTGTAAAATACATCAACCGGTTTGTGGTAATGCCTGTGTTTGATTTCTTTGATAAATACATAGGCAGTGTTGGTATTGTGATTTTGTTGTTGACATTTTTCATCCGCTTAATCATATCTCCGCTTACTTACAGCAGTTACCTGAGTGGTGCAAAGATGAAAGTGCTGCGTCCTGAAATTGATGAGTTAAAGAAAAAGCACGGCAGTGATCAGCAGGCCATGAGTATGGAACAGATGAAATTGTTTCGTCAGGCCGGTGTAAATCCATTAGGTGGTTGTATCCCTGCATTGTTGCAGATCCCGATCTTCTTTGCGTTGTACAGTTTCTTTAATGCCAATATTGGTTTGCGTGGTGAAAGCTTTTTGTGGGCACAGGATCTGTCGTCGTACGATACCATTGCTCATCTTCCGTTTAACATTCCTTTTTATGGTGATCATGTAAGTTTGTTTACCATCACCGCAACGATCACCAGCTTTTTGATTTCTGCATACAACATGCAAATGACTCCAACGCAGGATAATCCTGTAATGAAGTACATGATCTATTTCTTCCCCATCATGCTGTTGTTCATCTTTAACAGTTTGCCATCTGCATTAACCTGGTATTATACCGTTTCAAACATTGTAACACTGGTGCTGCAGTTGGTGATTCAAAAGTTTATTATCAGTGATGAAAAAATCCATGCAAAAATGCAGGAAAATAAAAAGAAGCCGGTAACCAAATCAAAATGGCAGGAGCGTTTGGAACAGGTGCAGCAGAGCAACCAAAAGTTAAAGGATATGCAGAATAAAGGCGGTAAAAAATAAAATTAACAGCAGTTATACAACCCCGGTCACACAACCGGGGTTTTTTTATCTTCACCTGATGCAACTTGGTCTGGTATTTTTATATCTTTAACCTGTACAGAATCAACAAAAACTATGAAGCAGATGATTAAGATTGGATGGATGTTTGGATTAGTAATGCTGGCAGCTCAGGCACAGGCTCAACAGGCGTACAGTGAGGGGGTAGTTGTTTACAATGTAATTGTAAATACCGGTAATAACGAAGCGAAGGCTGCTGATTTACTCGATGGCGCTACACAAAAAATCTGGTTCAAAGGTGTCAATACACGTACAGAGCTTACAAGTATTTTAGGTAAAACAATTACACTGCATGATTCAAAAGCAGGCAATGCCGTGGTGATGAACGAATACGGAGATCAGAAAATACTTATCCGCATGACAAAAGAAAACTATCAGGACCGTAACAGTAAATATGCAGGCATCCAATATGAGTTTTTGCCCGATACCAAAAAAATTCTTGGTTATAACTGTAAACTGGCCATTGCAAAAATGAAGGATGGCTCAACGTTCAGAGTGTATTACACTCCTGAAATTGCTTTCCAGAATAAAGATTATGGTGTACAGTTTCAGAACCTGCCCGGTTTTCCGTTGGAATACGAATCGGAATTGGGTAAAATGAAAGTCACTTACATTGCAGACAAGGTGAGTTTTGATCCCGTTGCAGCAGCTCTGTACGATGTACCCAAATCAGGTTACAGAGAAATGACCTACGAGCAGGTAAAAAATGCAAGAAGCAAAAATTAAATCAAGAGAATAGATGTAAAATAAAAAAAACCTCCAAGCGGAGGTTTTTTTATTTATCTGTTTTCTTTTTGAGGAGTTTTAAATTTCGTGAAGATCACTTTCTGTTTTACCGGTAATACATACAGGCTGTTGCCTTTTTGAAACCGGATACTGTTACCATGCATCACCAACGTATTAGAAGAATTGGTTGAAAAACTCAGTCCACTTCTGAAACGGTAACCGTTGTTAAAACTGAGCGGACTGTTTTTTAAACTTAAAGTAGTAACAGGAGCTTTCTTTGCATTTTTATTTTTACCGCCACCGGTAGAAAATGTTGCAGATGATGCTGAATGTAACATGGCAAAACATCCAATCAACAGTAAACTGTTTCTCAGCAATTTTGATAAAGAGGTTGTTTTGGTTTGCATGTTGTTACAAATTTATGAATTAATAATCGGGCTTTCCCAACCACCTGTCATTATTTTATATTTATATTAACGTATGTTGATAACTAAATGTTACATGCCTGTGGTAATTTTTCTTGAATTAAGGCTAACTTAGAATAACCCCATCTAAATGAAGCAAAATCCTTTCCGCCAAGACAGAGAAGAAATCAAAGAACTGCTCCGTTTATTCGAAAACCTCAAAAACGGCCGTTCCCATTCATTTTTAGAAGAAGAAGCGTTTGAAAAACTGATCGATTATTTTGATGAAAAAGAAGATATGGCTCAGGCTATGCAGGCTGCCGAGCTGGGGGTAGAGATTTATCCGTATTCTTCAGCCCTGCTTCTCAAAAAAGCCGATCTGCTGCTGGCTGCCCGCCAATATAAACAGGCACTCGAAATTCTGGAACAGGCAGAACTGCTTGACAGTAACGACATCAATCTGTTTATTCTTAAAACCGATGCTTACCTGGCCCTTGACCAGCAAAGTAAAGCGGTGGAGGTGCTTCAGGAAGGGCTGGAATTATTTACAGGAGAAGAACGCATTGAATTGTTGTTTGAATTAGCCGATGTGTACGATGATTATGAAGAATTTGAAAAAGTATTCGACTGCCTCAAGTTAGTACTGGAAGAGGAGCCCACCAATGAAGAAGCGCTTTATAAAATCTGTTTCTGGACCGATTTCACAGGCCGCAACGAAGAATCCATTCGTTTGCACCTCAACATTATTAACGATTATCCCTACAGTGAGCTGGCATGGTTTAACCTCGGTGCAGCCTATCAGGGTTTGAAGTTGTATGAAAAGTCAATTGATGCCTACATGTACTGTATTGCCATTGATGAAAAGTTTGATTATGCCTACCGCAACATTGGTGATGCTTACATCCGCCTGCGCAAGTATAAAGAGGCCATCGAAATGCTTGAAAAAGTACTGGAACTGAGCCGGCCCGAAGAAGTGATCCATGAAGCCATTGGTTATTGTTACGACCGGATGGCACAATATGCCCAGGCCCGTTTTCATTACCGCAAGGCCTCTCACATGAATCCCGACGACAGCAAGTTGTTTTATAAAATTGCCTGCACCTATATGAACGAGGGGCAGTATGAAAGTGCCATCAAACAATTGCAACAGGCATTAAAAATTCATCGCCTCCAACCTGATTATAATCTGGCCATGGGGATGGCTTTTGCAGAACTGGAACGATACAAAGAAGCGGTTGAATATTTTGCTCATGTCATTAAACAACGGCCTAAGAGTGTGAAAGGATGGAGTGCCATGCTGGAGTGTATGCTCAAATCAAACATGCTTGATAATGCAGATGAATACGCCTGTGCAGCATATGAAGCAACCGGCGGCAAACCTATTTTTATCTTTTACAGGGCTGCAGTTTTCTTTGCAACTGGTAAAACCAAGCAGGCTATACATCAACTGGAAACAGCTATGGCAACAGCACCTAAAATGATTAAAAAACTCATTGAACTGCAACCAAAAATTTTGCAGCACCCTCAGGTGGTAGATTTAATTGCACGCTATAAACGTTCCCGCTCTATTTAATTTAGTGAGTACAGCAGGTTTTTAACCTGATATAAATCATACTTGCGGGTTGAACTTGCTTTCCTATTTTTGCGCCTGTCTTAAAACAATCGTTCATGAATTTTAATCTATCACAAATTCCGGAAAGAAATAAGAAGCCAAGAAACCATGGTATCACTATGGTCATGGATAAGGGGTTAAGCGTGGAAGAAGCCAAGAACTTTATGAGTATTGCTGAACCGCATGTAGATATTGTAAAGCTGGGTTTCGGCACATCTTTCGTTACACCAAACCTCAAACAAAAGCTGGAAGTGTATGCTTCTTATAATATTCCCGTTTATTTTGGCGGTACGTTGTTTGAAGCTTTTTTGATCCGTAATCAATTTGAAGATTACATCAGTGTGTGCAAAGAATTTGGTGTGAGTTATATGGAAGTGAGTGATGGTTCCATTGAAATACCGCATGCAGAAAAATGCGGTTACATTGAAAAATTAACCAAACACGGAATAGTTTTGAGTGAAGTGGGAAGTAAAGACGCTGCACATATTATTCCCCCTTACAAATGGATTGAGTTGATGCGGGCAGAACTTGAAGCCGGATCAACGTATGTAATTGCAGAAGCCAGAGAAGCAGGTAATGTAGGTATTTACCGTGGCAGCGGAGAAGTAAGAGAGGGTCTTGTACAGGAAATTCTCACACAAATTCCCGAAGAGAAAATTATCTGGGAAGCACCGCAAAAAGCACAACAGCTTTATTTTATTGAATTAATAGGCGCCAACGTTAACCTGGGCAATATTGCACCTTCCGAAGTAATACCGCTTGAAACCATGCGGCTTGGATTAAGAGGCGATACATTTCATATGTTCCTCGATAAATAAAGTAACTAATGAAACAGTTTGGTTTAATCGGCTATCCGTTGTCGCATTCCTTTTCTAAGAATTATTTTACAAAAAAGTTTCAGGATGAAGGAATAGCAAACTGCCGGTATGAATTATTCCCGATTAAAACCATCACTGAGTTAAACATACTGTTGCAACAGGAAAATGAGCTGCAGGGTTTAAATGTTACCATCCCTTACAAAGAAACTGTATTACCCTTTCTTCAACATGTTTCACCGGCTGTTGCTGAAATTGGTGCCTGTAACTGCATTCGTATAAAGGATGGGCAACTCGAAGGCTTTAATACAGATGTAATTGGATTTGAGCAAACACTGCAGCCATTACTCATGCCACAGCACACAAAAGCACTGATACTGGGCACTGGTGGTGCAGCAAAGGCAGTTGCCTGGGTGCTGAAGCAAAAAGGAATTCATTATCAGTATGTATCCCGAACTCAGGGGGAGGGCCGCATGACTTATGAAGAATTGAATGCTAACGTATTGAGTAGTTATACCATTATTATCAATACAACACCTTTGGGAATGCAACCAAACATCCATCAGAAACCATCATTGCCCTATACTCTTCTTACGCAGCAACATCTTTGTTATGATCTGATTTATAATCCATCAAAAACAAACTTTTTACTGGAAGCAGAAAAACAAGGTGCTGTAATAAAGAACGGAGAAGACATGCTGATCATACAGGCTGAAGAGAGCTGGAAGATCTGGAATGCCCAATGATAAGGAATGGGAGAGACTCATTTAAGTTTTTTGATTGAACTAAACCGCTTTGATGCAAGTGAAATATATTTTATTCCTGCTGTTACTTTTTTCAACACTAACAAGTGCTGCCCAGACCGATGAAGCAGGGGAGTTGCTGAAGAGTGCTGTGCGGTTAAAGAAAGAAGGTAAATGCAGTAATGCTGTGGAGCTGTTGAAAAAAGCTTTAGCTCTAAAACCTGGCTATAGTGCAGCACTTTACGAACTGGGCTGGTGTTACAATGAACTGCAGCGTTATGAAGAAGCGCTCACTGTATTACAACAGGCAAGGCAGACAGAGCACAGTAACCATAAAATTATTTATGAAATCGGGTTTGCAAAAATGAAGCTTGGTAAACAAGAAGAAGCTTTGGAAGATTTTAACCAGGTGCTCAATTTCAATCCTTCTTTTGCAAAAGCGTATAGTGCAAGAGCTAATCTGTATAAAGATGTACAGAAGAATACGGCTGCAGCTCTTGCCGATTTTCTGAAAGCTTCCGCATTGGATACTGCTGCTGTTAATCATTATTACTGGATTGGCTGGTGTTATAATGATTTGGGCAGGTATGGTGAAGCCTTGCCTTATCTGAAAAAAGCAATTGAACTCGACAACAGAAACGAACTGTATTATACCGAGATCGGTTTCTCCTTTTTTTCTCTGGAGCGATACGATGAAGCATTACTTCACCTGCAAAAAGCAGATGCACTAAAACCTGATCTGGAAACAACACTGTATTACATGGGAATGTGTTATGTAAAGCAAAATAAAAAAGCAGATGCATTGAAAAAGTATAATGAACTCAATGCAATGAAAAGTAATTATGCATCCGGTTTGCTAAATGAAATAAAATTAATGAAGTAAGAGTTCAGCTTAATGCTTCTTTTACCTGCTGCGGTACCTGTACAATCTTTTTCAGATCATAGTTGTAACAAATCATGCCCGTTTTAGCCAATACGGCAATGAATGTTTGATCATTGGATTTTTTTTCAATTTGATAATACAAATCAAATCCAACCGCAGTAAAATCAGTTGCTGTGAGTTTTATCTCCAGCACATCACCATAAAAAATTTCTTTTTTAAATTCAATGGCAGCATCAGCCATAATCAGTCCGACACCTCCGCAATTCAACTCAGTGTATCCATGCTTCATCAGAAACTGCATTCTTGCTTCATGCAGAATAGACAGCACAGCATCGTTACCAACATGATTACCATAGTTGATGTCTGATATACGCACAGAAATAACAGCAGTAAAAGAATAGCTTGCCGGAGCGGAAATTTTTACACGGGCCATGTGAGAAAGTAAATTCGTTAATGCTGATCAATTGTTGTGTGCAGGATAATTTGTTCCAGATCAATAGAGCCGGCAGAGGCAGATAATGTTGCAGCGGTTGCCATCTTTTGCTGCCAGCGTTTAATCTGTTCATCACAATCTTTACTTTGCAATGCAGCAGCAGCATCAACCGGTACTGTACCGCTGATGTTTGCACATTTGAGGTTGCTGAGTTTTTTTGAAACTCTTACAAGATCACCGCTCTCATTCAATACAATAAAATACTGATCTTCTGCAAAGCTCTTTGCTTCAACAACCGGTAATGGTTTTCTGTGATGAATATCGTTTGGCGTGATGGAAGTTTGTATGCTATGGTCAACAGGATCGTTATACGCTACGGTATTATTCAACTTCAATTCTTCTTTAATTTTTTTTCTTACAGCTGTTCTTGAATCGGGTTCAACAGGCAACGGTTCTATTATTCGCTCCGGAACTGTAACAGGTGCAGCATTCTTTTTTTCAGGTATATCAGTGGTTTGTACAGCAAGAGGTGCAGCTGTTTCTTTGCTTGAGTTAAAGAAACGGTAAGTGCCCCATGCAAGGACACCTGTTATTGCTGCAGCAATTGCTAAACGGTAAACGGGTTTGTAGTTCCTGTTAATGGGAATAAGTTTGGCAGGCTCCTGTTCAGTTAATTGTTGTTCTATTTGCTGCCAAACAAAAACAGGTGGAACTTCTTCTACCGTTTTGAGCTGTGCAACAATTGCTTTATCGGCTTCTGCATCAAGTTGTGCATTGATCTGCTCCCACATGTGCTGCGGTGCATCCACTGTCAGTTCATTCAACGCAACAGTGAGTGACTGATCGTTGAGACGTTCCTCAATTGTATCCCATGCTGAAGCTGGCACTTTCATCTCTGCTGAAAGTAATTGTTGTTGAAGTGGCTCATCGGCTTCCTGTTCTTCTAATACAACAGCTATCTGCTCCCAAGCGTTTGCCGGGGGTAGAACTTCAATCTGAAGTAACTGCTGTTGTATATTATAATCGCTCATTGACACTTTTCTTAACGTTTAATCTTTTCCTGTAAAATCATCCGGGCTCTGGCTAACTGTGATTTACTTGTGCCTTCGCTGATACCCATCAGCTCACTGATTTCTTTATGGCTGTAACCCTCTACTACATATAAATTAAACACGCTTCTGTATCCCGGCGAAAGTTCTCTTACAATATTCAGCAAGTCTTTCGCATTAATATTTTCAATGGCAGAAACGGTTTTAAATTCAATAGTTTCTTCCCGTTCCGATAAAGAAACATTGAGTTTCTTTTTACGGATCTGTTCAATAGCAGTGTTTACAAAAATGCGGCGTATCCATCCTTCAAATGATCCATCGCCACGGAAGCGTTCTAAATTTTTATAGATCTTAATAAAGCCTTCCTGTAAAATATCCTGTGCATCATCTGCATTGCCCATATAACGTAGACAAACCGCATACATTTTGGGCGAAAACTGATCGTAGAGTTGCTTTTGCATTCTGCGGTCGCCTTCAATGCATCCCTTTATTAAGTCGGCATCTGAAATCATTTGGTTGCTTTGCATCATGAAATTTGGCTTTTCTTATTTATCAGGAATTGAATCATTTGGTCGAGTCCTTTTTTGCGGTGGCTGTACCTGTTCTTTTCTTCCATCGTCATTTCAGCAAAAGTAAGCGTACTTCCTTCGGGTAAAAATACAGGGTCGTAGCCAAAACCAGCAGTACCTGATGTTTTTTCTGTAATCAGTCCGTTGCAGATGCCTTCAAACTGGTATTGCTGCCCATCAAAGATCAATGTAAACAGGGTGCGGAACCTTGCTTTGCGGTTAGGCTGCCCATCCATTTGCTGCAACAATTTTTCTATATTCTTCTCAAAGCTTTTCTCTTCTCCTGCATAACGGGCACTTTTTACACCCGGTTCGCCATGCAATGTTTCCACCTCAAGCCCTGTGTCTTCAGCAAAACAATCTTTGTGTAAACGTTCATATAAAAAAACAGCTTTGTGTGCCGAATTTTCTTCCAGTGTATTGAACGGTTCCGGAATTTCTTCTGTAATGCCTGCCTCTTTCATGACCAGAATTTGAAAACCCTGTGGCAGGGCTGCTTCAATTTCTTCGGCCTTATGTTTATTGGCACTGGCAAATATAAGTTGCTGCATATGCTTAAAGACCCAGCATTTGTTTTAATGCCAGCCATAGTTTTGTTTTCTTTACTTTATCGTTCCTTAAAACAGAAAGATCTTCTGTAATAAACAGTTGATAATCCTGTTCCTGTTGCAATGAATAACTTTCTGTTGCCTGTTGTAACCAATCCTGATCTGTTGCAGAAATAACTACATGTTTTGCTTGAAGTGTTGCTGCCAGGCTATGGAGCGAAGTTTTATTATGGGCATAATTCACCAGTGCAATATCATTCATATTCATTCTGCATGCAGTTAGGATCTCACTCAAAAACTGAAAGTCATCATCGTTTAAAAAAGGGTACTGTGGTTCATTCACTATCCATACAAACTGTTTGTTATTCTTGCCTGTAATGCCGGTTACAGCAGCTTTTTCAGTAGTTACTGCAATAGCCGGTTTACCGTCTGTTGCAGTAACAACAAGATGCGAAGCATACAATTCATGCAGTTGCTGATCAGTGAGCTGAATATTTTCCAGTGTCATAAGTTGGTAAAGGGGCTAACCTTTGTTTGTTTTTTCGTTTCTTTGTCAAAATTAAAGAGATATGGTTGCCTCTATGGATATTTTAATTACAAAATCTGAAACAAGTAAACTCAGGAGCCTGGATCTGATCAATATTCCATTTGGAAAACATTTTTCAGATCATATGCTGGAAGCTGATTATGCAGACGGGGAATGGAAAAATGTGGAGATTAAACCCTATCAGCCATTAATGCTGGCACCCTCTAATGCGGCTTTACACTACGGGCAGAGCATTTTTGAAGGGATTAAAGCTTACAAACATGAAAACGGCGAAGCATTTATTTTTCGTCCGTATGATAATTTTAAACGCTTTAATATTTCTGCAGAGCGTATGCAGATGCCGCAGGTACCTGAAGATATTTTTATTGAAGGGATGCGCAAGCTCATTGAAATAGATAAAGACTGGATTCCGTCAAATACCGATCATTCATTGTACATCCGTCCGTTTATGTTTGCCAGCGATGAGATGCTGGGTGTAAAATCAAGTGATCATTATAAGTTTATGATCATCCTCAGCCCAACGGGTCCATACTTCTCAGCTCCCATGAAAATTTATGTTGAAGAATATTATGTACGTGCAGTTGCCGGTGGAGTAGGTTATGCAAAAGCAGCGGGCAACTATGCTTCTGCCATGTATGCAACTGCCGAAGCAAAGAAAAAAGGATACGACCAGGTTTTATGGACCGATGCCATTGAACACAAATACCTGCAGGAGTTTGGTATGATGAATGGTTTTGTAATTATAGGCAACACTGCTGTTACACCCGATCTGGGCGAAGGGACCATTCTTGCCGGTGTTACAAGAGATAGTGTAATGACCATTTTAAAAGAAATGGGATTAACTGTTGAAGAACGACCCATCAGCATTGATGAAGTAATGGAAGCATTTGCAAAAGGCGAATTAAAAGAAGTGTTTGGAACGGGTACTGCTGCTACCATTTCGCTTATAAAAGAATTGCGTTATAAAGATACCGTGATGCAGTTTGATACCAACCAGTGGAAAATTTCACCCGAAGTGAAACGCAGGCTTACTGCTATTCGTGAAGGAAGAGAAGCAGATATACATGAATGGTTATTCAAGATATAAACCTCCAGTGAAAACAGTGGAGCGGCTTTGAGAAAAGCCGCTTTTTATTTTATTCGTCCAGCTAGATAATATTTAAAGTGAAAAAACAAGTTTAGTTTTGGCACAATATGGAAAATGATTTTTTCTTCAAGTTCTACTGTGATGTGGATAGTAAATATTCAATTATTATTGAAGCAAATGGTATTGTTTTATATGCATATTTATTAGAGGGAGAAGAAATAGTTTCTGACGTTTGGCTTTATAACTTCAATGAAGTTCCCCAAAAAACAAAATGGGATAGTGTGGACGATTTGCCCTTTGAAAATAGAGTTCACTTAGTCAAACCAGTTAGCGAACAAATAATTTTCACGAGATTTCAAGACGGTGATATTAAATGGGTTTTTGAAAACAATCAGCTAGAAAGAGTTGAGATTGTGAAAGATGATATAATATATGGTCAAATGAAACCCGGACAAGCACCTGGGTACAGTTATAATGCTTTTAAATCAGGTGCATTAGCAAATGCTGAATTTATTAGTTAAGTTCTTTGCTTTTCACTAGCAGTGTTGGTGTATTAAAGAAAGAAACACGCCTCGGTTGTGTGTCCTCACCAATCGATAAAACCCCCCTCTGGCCTTTAGGTTTGTGTCTGTGATTTATTCCTCAGATTTAGGAACTTAGTAATTGATAAGTTAACCAAGCGGC
>JAIEMP010000019.1 GCA_019752045.1 Chitinophagaceae bacterium
ATATGACTTTCTTATCATAACCCCGACTTTTAAGTCGGGGATTGAAACAAACGGTACTTGGCTTTAGCCATGACTTTATTATTCCGTTGTGAATAGTTGTATGTCGCCTGAGTTATTCATGAGAGAATAAAGCCAATGATAGGATGGGATATGACTTTCTTATCATAACCCCGACTTTTAAGTCGGGGATTGAAACAAACGGTACTTGGCTTTAGCCATGACTTTTTGTACTTTGATTCAAATCATTAATCATGGCTTATGTAAAGGTTTTAATACACGCTGTTTGGGGCACGAAGAATCGTTACCCTTTCTTTGATAAAGAAACAAGGCCTTTGGTTTGGCAACACATGAAAAAGAATGCTCTGTTGAAAGGCATTTATATAGATGCTGTTGATGGTTATAGCGATCATGTTCATTGTTTGATGTATCTCAATACTGACATGAGTTTAGCCAAGCACATTCAATTAGTAAAAGGTGAAAGTTCATTTTGGCTAAACAAAAGCGGACTATTGAAAAGCAAATTTGAATGGGCAGATAAATATTTTGCTGCTTCAGTAAGCGAAGAAAAAATTGGGATAGTAAGAAATTATATTAACAATCAAGAAGAACATCATCAAAAAGTCACATTTCTTGAAGAGTACAACCACTTCCTGAGGCAATATGGCTTTGAGGAAGATCATGGCTAAAGCCAATCAACTAAATACTATAACCCCGACTTAAAAGTCGGGGTTATAAATTATCTTCTATTATCAGCAACAAGTATTAGCGATTCTGCTTCTTAAAATAAAATACGGAACTGTCTGTACTCATAATTGAAAACTGCTCTTTACTGAATGACAGTACCTGTAAAGGTTGTATTTCAGAAAGTGTTTCACCTTCTTTGAAAACAAGGCGGGCACTGTCTTTCCACTCATAGCTGCGTTTTACAGGAACAATACTGTCGCCGAGCAGTTGTGTAATGCTGCCATCTTCTTTAAACTGAAAATGATACTTTGAAAAATTTGTGTCCAGTGCCATTGCCAGTAAGCCTGCTGTGCTTACTGAACCTGTTGCAGCAACCGAATCAATTTTCCATTCGCCGACAATTTTTTGCTGAAAAGCTGTTGAAGAAGTGTCAGGTGTTTTGTTTTGCTGCAGATAATAATACAAAGCTCCGCCAAGGGCTGCCAGAAGTATGACAGCCAAAATGATTTTGTTCATTTTGAAATGTTTTAGATGATTGATTAATTAAGAAAACAGAATGCAGAAGCAGCGGAGTAATTGCTGAATTCATTTGCCGGCTGAACAAATTATTCAACTGGTGAAGCATCCTGAAAGAAGAACAGATTCTTTTGCAACAGAATCTTACATTGATACCTGCTGACAGCAAAATGTAACCGAAGCTATTTGTTAAAGAAAGCTAAGAGTTCTAAAGATTGAAAGGAGATTAATGAGTTAAGTACTCATCGTTGCAGAGTAATTATAAAAGGAAAAAGTCCTGATAATAAAAAAGAGATGGCTACAATTTCTGCAACCATCTCTTTTCACTCTTTGAACTCTTAGCCTACTCACCTGCCAGTTCCAGCACCACTTTCCATTCTGCATCTGTTACCTTTCCTACACTTAACCGGCCGAGTCGCAAAAGATCCATATTCGCTAATCGTTCGTCTGATTTCATTTGTGCCAGTGTTACGGGTTTCTTCAGCTTTCTTACGGGTTTAAAATCAACCACCACCCAAGCATCTTCTTCCGTTGTGGGATCGGGGTATGATTCCCTGGCAACTTTGGCAATGCCTACAATTTCCAATCCTTCGTTGCTGTGATAAAAAAACACCTCATCCCCTTTCTTCATATCACGGAGATTATTTCTTGCAGCATAATTACGTACGCCATCCCAAAAGGTTTGTTTGTCTTTTACAAACTGATCCCAACTGTATTTAAACGGTTCAGATTTAATTAACCAATAAGCCATAGCTGATTTGAAAATTTGAAGATTAAGAATTTGAAAATTAATAAATCATTCTGAATCGTGAAGCTGGTGAAACCGAAATCTTCAAATCACCAATCTTCAAATTGCACTACCACCCACTCGCCAGCACATCTGCAATATGCATCGTCTTGAGATGGTGGCCTTTTTCTTTGATGTATCCTTCGAGGTGCATCAAACAACTTAAATCAGTTGAGATCATGTACTCAGCACCGGTAGCCAATGCATTGTTTACTTTTTGATCGGCCATGGCAATGGAGATGGGTTCAAACTTTACAGCAAATGTGCCACCAAAACCACAACAGGTTTCCACATCATTCATTTCAACCAGTTCTAAACCCTGCACGTTGCTTAATAAATTACGTGGACCTTCTTTGATCTTACATTCACGAAGTGCAGCGCAACTGTCGTGGTAAGTTGCTTTGCCTTGCAGCTTTGCACCAAGATCAGTTACTTTTAAAACATCGGTTAAAAACTCACTGAATTCATACATGCGTTTATTCATGTCCTTCACTTCATTGTGAACCGATGAGTTATCGAAGATCTTCCCATAATAATTTCGCACAAAGCCTGCGCAGGAAGCACTTGGTGCAACAATATAATCTGTTCCGGAAAAATCTTTAATGAATTTACCTGCTACATCTTTACACTCATCCTGGAAACCTGCATTAAAAGCCGGTTGTCCGCAACAGGTTTGGTTGGTATTGTATTCTACATGGCATCCCAGCTTCTCCAGCACCTTTACCATATTAAAGGCGGTTTGCGGATATAACTGATCTACAAAGCAGGGAATAAATAATTGAATGTTCATAATATACAAAAGCAATAAACTAAAAAACACTCTTTGCCGGAAAGTAAAATAAGGCGGGAAGAAAACAAAACAACTTCCCGTTTTACCGGCTACATCTATTTCTTCAACGATAAATTCAATGCGATCATCTTTAATGCGGTAATAGCACTCTCTTCTCCTTTATGACCATGTGCGCCGCCAATCCGTTCAATGGCCTGTTGTTGATTTTCTACTGTAAGCACACCAAAGATCACCGGCACATCCATATTCAGGTTCAGCATCGTTACACCATCTGTAACAGCTTTACATACATAATCAAAATGCGGTGTATCGCCTCTTACAACACAGCCCAGAGTAATAAATGCATGCGGACGGGTATTGATATGCCTTGATTTATTTTCCCAGTACATTTTTACTGCAAATGGAATTTCTACAGCACCGGGTACTGTTATAGTAATCACTTCTTTCACTCCAAACTCCTGCAGCTTGTTTCTGCAACCGTTTTCCAGAGCGTCCACAATGGCTGCGTTCCATTCGGTGCGAACCAAAACAACACAGGCACCCGAAAAATCATGAGTGCCTGCATTCAACTGATATAAATTACTATTGCTTACCTCTGCCATAATACTAAAGGGTTAAGCGTACATGATTAATCTACATTTACAACTCCTAAACGTGCAAGGTATTTATCGGCCAATGCCCCTGTAGATGTTTTAGGATATTTTTCCTTCAGCAACTTCAGCATTTCTGTTGCTTTTTCTTTTTTACCATTTACTTCATAAGCCATTGCTGCACGGAATAAGTTTTCAGATGATGTGTATTCATCTTTCGCATTCAGCTTACCTGCTTTTTCATACATCTCAGCGCCCTGCTCTTTTTTATCGGTGCTCATATAAGCATCGCCTAACATGCGCCAGGCTGCACTCTGAATTTGTGTGGCATCGGTTGAAAAATCTTCAAGGTATTTAATGGCATTCTTAAAATCGCCTTTACGCAGATAGATTGATCCTGCGTAGTAATGCGCCAGATTTGCAGCCGTAGTACCACTGTATGTTTTCATCACTTTTAAAAATCCGGCTGATGATCCGTCACCATTCAATGCCAGATCCAATGAGTCCATTGCATAATATGCTTCAGCACGGCTCATGGCCTCAATGCTCTTTTTTTCGTTCGGCGCCTTAAAGAAGTTGTTATAAATTAGGTAACCTCCGGCAAGCAGAATCACTAAGCCGTCAATATAAGTGATGGGTTTTGAAAAACGACCCCAAAAATCTTTCGCTTGTTTAATGGCCTGCACATCGTTTAACTCTTCTGCAGTTGTTTTTTTTGTTTCAGACATGTTTATTAATTCTTGTTAAGTATTTTTTGTTTTATGGGTTGTAGATACCATTATATCAATCTACAATAAAAGGATAATTCTGATCTACGTACACATCCTTGAGCAATTCATCTGCATCGGGCCATGCACTTTCTTCAGCAAACTGAACACTCTCTTCCACTTCTGCACGTACTCGTTCGTTAATCACTTCAATGTCGGCTTCACTTACACCAAACACTTCGAGCAATTTCTTTTTCGAAGTTTCAATCGGATCACGCTCTTTGTACTCTTCTACTTCTTCTTTAGTACGGTATTTCTGCGGATCGCTCATGGAGTGACCTTTGTAGCGGTATGTTTTTATTTCAATTAAAGTTGGGCCATCACCTTTTCTTGCACGGTTTACTGCACGTGCCACACTTTCATGTACACTTTCAGGATCCATTCCATCAATACTATCTGCAGGCATTTCATATGCATCAGCCAGTTTATAAATATCCACAACGTTACTGGTACGGTGTACCGATGTACCCATTGCGTAATTGTTATTCTCACAAATAAATATCACCGGCAATTTCCAGAGCATTGCAAGGTTAAATGTTTCGTGCAACATGCCTTGGCGTGCAGCTCCATCGCCAAAAAACGACAGACAAACATTATCTGTTCCCTTGTATTTTTCAGCAAACGCCAAACCAGCTCCTGTACCAATCTGTGCACCCACAATACCATGTCCGCCAAAGAAACCAACATCCACACCAAAAAAGTGCATACTTCCACCCTTGCCTTTTGAGCAACCGGTTGCTTTTCCATATAACTCGGCCATACAACTTTTAGCGCTTACGCCTTTGGCAATAGCCAATCCATGATCACGGTAAGCAGTGATCATTTTATCTTCGCCTTTTGTTGCAGTCATACAACCCGCAGCAATGGCTTCCTGCCCAATATACAAATGGCAAAAGCCACGGATTTTTTGCATTCCATAAAGCTGACCTGCTTTTTCCTCAAACCGACGAAGTAAAAGCATCAACTCGTACCAGTATAAGTAAGTTTCTTTTGTGAATTTAGTGGCCACGTCGTAATTTTTTAGAGTGGCAAAGATAAGGGGACATAGGCAATTTATACAGCCGGATTTTAAGGTGTGGATTTTTATGTAACCGGCTGTTTTGCCCTGATTTAGGTTCATTGGTGCCCGCCCGCTCGTAGCTTCGGCGAAGACGGGTCGCACTCTTGTACATTGTCAAGTCTATTCAATAACCCACCCCTTTCATCATCACTAATGATGTAGCTAATAATGCCCCTCCAGGGAGGGGATTAACCACTCTGAGAACTCTGTGTCTCTGTGTGCCACCTTCCTAACCTTTTCTCATTGTCCATTGCCCATTCCCCATTGCTTCCTTCTTCTCACTTCCTTCTTCTCACTTCCTTCTTCTCACTTCCTTCTTATCTTGCAGGCAATGCTTTTGCTCAAGTCTGTTGCAGTAACCCAGTTTAAAAATTATGCCCATCAACGTTTTGTGTTTGATGAAAACATTGTTGCCATTACCGGACCCAACGGTATTGGCAAAACCAATTTGCTTGATGCCATTCATTATCTCTGTTTCACCAAAAGTTATTTTTCAGGGACAGACAGTAACAATGTGCTGCACGGAGCCAATGGATTTAGAATAGAAGGAATATACAGCGAAGCCTCAACAGAAATCAATACCACTGTCATTCTCCGTGAAAACGGAAAAAAAGAAGTGATCTGCAACAGAGCGCCTTATGAAAAATTTTCGCAGCATATCGGTAAATATCCCTGTGTGGTCATTGCACCCGATGATGTTGAACTCATTATAGGTGGCAGTGAAGAACGCAGAAAGTTTTTAGACACCCTGCTTTCTCAACTTGATGCAGATTATCTGCAACAACTGATTGTGTACAATAAAGTGCTGCAGCAACGGAACAGTTATTTAAAATCGGCTGCACAAACGCAAACAAGAAATGCTTCTTTGCTGGAAGTGCTGGATGAACAATTATTAACTGCCGGAAATTTTATTCATCAAAAAAGATCAAATTTTCTTCCTGCCTTTAACCAGGCGGTGGTAGCATTTTATAAAATCATTGCAGGCAAGCATGAGCCGGTGCAGGTGCAATACCAAAGTCAATTGTTGCTTGAACCGTTTGAGCAATTATTGCAACATACAAGGGAACGGGATTACCTGTTGCAACGTACTTCAACAGGTGTACATAAAGATGATCTC
The DNA here is from genome assembly GCA_019752045.1 of Chitinophagaceae bacterium. Lineage (GTDB taxonomy): Bacteria > Bacteroidota > Bacteroidia > Chitinophagales > Chitinophagaceae > Lacibacter. Next base: position 6,312 of record JAIEMP010000019.1, read on the forward strand.
CATTTTCTGTTGAGTGATGAAGCATTTAAACAAACGGCATCGCAGGGGCAACGCAAAAGTTTACTCTTCAGTTTAAAACTTGCAGAAGCTGAAACACTGAAACAATACAAAGGCTATGCTCCTTTGTTACTTCTTGATGATGTGTTTGAAAAATTAGATGAACAACGGATGCACAACCTCCTGTCTTATGTTTGTACACAACATGGCGGTCAAGTTTTTTTAACAGATACCCATCAGCAACGGATGATCAACGCATTTCAAGAGTTGGGCATGAAGGTGCAAGTGGTGGAGTTAAACCCGAAATAAGCAAATATGGAAAGATATATTACGCAGGAACAAAAATCTGATCTGCTTAAAATCGGAATCTACCAGATAGCAGGCGGCACTATTGGTATACTACTTCTGATATGGATGATTCTAAAAGCTGCTGATCTGAATGTTGGCGTCATCCTGATTGTTGCAATGATGGCTTCCCTTTTTATTTTTTCAATTGCCGCAGGAACAGCCTGTATTTATTTAAAGGGAAATGCAACAAAACTTTCTCTCATTAACCAGATACTCCAGATAGTTGGTTTTGTTTTTCTTGGTTTCGGCTATCAATATGCCGCAGGGCTTTATTTTTCATTGGGATTAGATTTAACTGAATCATTGAATTTCAATTTTGGCTTTGGTATATCAAAAGTTATTCTGAACCTTAATACAGATGCTGACAAAATTGAATTTCACTTTAACCTAGTTGCAACAGGCCTTTCAATCTGGATCAATCAACTCCATAAAAGAATCAATGAGGAAATAAAGGTTCGGAAAATTTCTGAATTAGGAATTGGCGACAACATATCTGAGTCGGAATGAAAAACAGTATGTTGATAATAAAAATTACCTTTACCTCATGGGTGAATTATCTATACAGGAAGCAATGCAACAGTTTCTGGAGAAAAGCAAACTGAAACAACGGGTAAGAGCTTTGGAGATAAAAGATGTATGGGAAGACCTGATGGGTAAAACCATTGCCAAATACACAGAAGATATTAAGCTCGTTAATCAACAACTCATAATTACCACCAGTATGGCTCCGTTAAAACAGGAGTTGATTTTTCAACGTGAAAAAATCCGCAACCGCATTAACGAACTCTTTAATGAGCATGCAGTAAAAGAAGTGATTATTAAGTAACAACGTATTACTTCACACTCCCCGCATCTACATCTTTTATAAAATCAATTACGCCTGTCATAAACACTTGTTGATCGTCCCACATGGCTAAATGACTCCCGTTGGGGCAATAGAGATAACGGCCGTTCTGCACCAATTTACTTTGTTCTTCCATTGCTGCCGGGTCCATCGTATCATGTTTAGCACCAATCATAAGTGTAGGTACTTTAATTTCTTTCAACCTGTTTTTAATATCCCATGTTGCCAATCTTCCTGCAATACCAAATTCAGATGGGCCCTGCATCATGGTATAGATCTCCCCATTTACATGTTTCATGGTACGGTTAAATCCATCGGGCCATTCTTCTAAACGGCACAAATGCTTTTTATAAAAATTCGGCAACAGCAATTCCATATAACGTGGATTTGCAAAATCTTTTTTTTCTTCAATGGCTCTTATTTCTGCAAGCACGGCCGGGTCCATTTGTTTTGATAATACTTCCTCCGCATACTTTCCGTACTCAGGTGCACTGGCTACCATATTCGCAACAATCAATCCTTTGAGATGTTGCTGATACTTTAATGCATATTCCATGGCAAGTATGCCGCCCCATGAATTACCAAGTACATAAAAATTACTGCTGTCTGCCCCAATCGCTTTACGCACCTGTTCTACTTCTTCTACAAAACGTGCAGTGGTCCATAAGCTGCTGTCTTTGGGCTGATCGCTGTAATAAGAACCCAGCTGATCGTATTCATAAAACTCAAACCCTTCTTTCGGGAAAAAACTTTCAAAACATTCCATGTATTCATGTGTCATGGCAGGACCACCATGTAATAACAGAATTTTTATGTGTGGATTGTTTCCGAAACGTTTGGTCCACACCTTAAATTCACCAACAGGAGTTTGAATGGGAATCATTTTTACACCGGCAGATTGTACACCGATATCGCCATAATTAAAATAATCAGCAACAGTTGGTGCTGTTGATTTTTCCTTGCAGGAAAAAATCAGGATGGCAGACAGTAAGAGAATAATGTGTCGCATATCGATTTGATTTATTGTTATCTTAATTGTATCCGTCTGACGAGGACGTCCGAGGTGGCGTACTTCTCAACTACGCCAAGGCTTCGTTGAGCAGGCGTACTTCGTACATCTAACATCGTATATTACTACCCCACTCTCACTCTTGGATCAACAACTGCATACAACAGATCGGCCAGCATATTCATCAGCACAAAAATAAATGCACTTAATAACACACTGCCCATTACAACAGGATAATCCAGTTTCTCCAACGCATCAACTGTTATTTTACCAATGCCTTTCCAACCAAAAATATACTCAACAAAAAAAGCACCTGCAAGCAGTTCTGCAAACCAGCCGGTAACAGCAGTGATCACAGGATTCAATGCATTACGCAATGCATGCTTCCAGATCACGACTCTTCTGCTGAGTCCTTTTGCATAAGCCGTACGTACATAATCCTGATTCAACACATCCAGCATAGAACTTCTGGTGAGTTGTGTAATAATAGCTAAAGGACGAATGCCTAATGTAACAGCAGGTAACAATAAATTTTGCAGCGTGTAATATCGTTTGCCTGTTTCAATATCTATATCAAACCAACTTCCCGTCATGTTTAAACCGGTGTAGGTATTCAAAACAAATCCAAACAGATATGCAATGAGGATGCCCATAAAAAAAGAAGGAGCCGATATGCCAATGATGCTGCTGAACACAGCAGAAGTATCCATCCATGTATCTTTTTTTACTGCTGCCACCACACCCAGAAAAACGCCGATCAATGTAGCAATGATCATGGCTGCCACTGCCAGCATAATGGTACCGGGCAATGCTTCCATCAACAACTCTCCTACTTGTTTTTTGGTTTGATAGCTGCGCCGTAAGTATGGACGTTTGAAAGCGATTTTATTTTCACCGCCAAGAAAAAAACCTTTCAGTTGTTTCTTTTCAATTTCTGCTTTGCTGTGAAAACCAATGGGAGACACATCATTCACGTACAATAAAAACTGTTTCCATTTTGGTTGATCGAGATACAATTCTTTTTTGATGTTGGAGATGGTGGCACTGTCGCCGGTTTGTCCCATCACCAGCCGGGCTGGATCACCAAAGCCCTGGAACATCCAGAAGACAACGGTAACTACACCCATCAATACGAGCAAGCCATAAAAAAGTTTTCGAAGAAAATAATAATACAACTACAGGCTATTTAAATAATTCTGTTATCAATTGATCTTTTGAAACATCGAAATGATTTGCAATTTCTGCCAGTATGGAGGAAAGTGTTCCGATCTTTAATTGGCTGTGATTGGGAATAGTTATATGATGCTCCCCATTTCTTATTGTCGTTAATCGTATATGACTTCCGGATTGTCTTGTTACTTCATACCCATACACTTTCAGATACTTGATTAGATTCTGCCCACTGATGTCCCGTGGCAATTTCATGCGGCAATAATTTCTTCTTTCACAATGTGCAGGCGAATGATACGTTTCTTTTCGTCATCAAAATGACAATGTACCGCATCCACTACTTCTATACGCAATTGCTCCATTGTATCTGCTTCACTAAAAATAGCAACTCCAAGGGCCTTGGCAGTATACCCGCCTTCGTGACTTTCTTCTACAAGGAAAATAACTTCTTCCATTTTAATTGCTTTGTCTAAAGTTAATCAATTTGATCAAAATTTGCTGCACTCCATTTATTTACAACAACAGGCCCGTTCATTTTATATAAAACAGGAATGGCCCTTGCAGCAGTTTTTACTGCAGTAACATCGCAGGTAACCATTTCAAGCTGACTGATAATAACATTGCCTCCAAAAAATTCCTTTGTTGCTTCAGGAACACTCGTTACAATAATTACTTTTTGTTTCACTGCCAGCGCAGCAATCTGTTTTACCCATGCATCTTTTTCGTTTAGTCCATCCGGGTTTTTAAGAAAGAGTAAATAATAAGTACCGGGCTGTTCAAGAATAGTAGAGCTGATATCTGCACCATCAACCGTTTTCAAATCAAAGTCTTTAATCTTTGGCTCGTTATTTTTCCCTTTTGCAACAAGGGTTTGCTTACGGTCAACAAATTTCCAAGTGCTGTCGGGCAAATTGTTCATGGCAAATTCCTGTTGTTTACCCCCCTTCTCATATACAAACTTGTATTCAAATTTATCGGGCACTGCATCTGCAGGCATTTTCCGAAGCTCAATAATGTTATTTCCTTTTTTGAACGGCAGACAATCTACAACAGGCAAATATTTTAACGTGTACCATTGAAATGCAAAAGCAAAAATGATGGCTGTAAGAATAAAAAACGCATTGATACTGTTTTTTGAAAACAGAGACCGGATGACCGCCCTGCTTCTGAAAATAATCCAGATCAAAACCAGTAACAGCAAATCTTTCAGAAAAGACTGGAATGGTGTTAAAGGCAAACAATCACCAAAACATCCGCAGGATGCAAACTTTGCAGAGCCATCCGGGTTTTTAGCCAGCCATGCATATCCGGTTAAAAATGTAAAAAAGATAATGAGTAATAACAATAACCAGCTGAACAGTTTCATGCGCCAGCCAATGATTACTGCAACACCTGCAATAATTTCAAAAGCATTCATGAATACAGACAATGCCAATGTATAATCATGCAAACCCTGCACACCCCATGCTTCAAAAAATTCCTGCATTTTATAACTCAACCCTAACGGATCATTGGCTTTTACCAAACCCGAAAAGATGAATAAGATACCAACGAACCAGCGGCAAATGGTGAGAAATAATTTCATAATTGTGAATGATGAATGGTCAATACTTCAATATCAAACGTCCCTCTTTTTTTGGCTATTGGGTTTTGGTTTTTCATTCTTGTTCCTTGTCTCTTGTGCCTTGTACCTTGTCTCTTCTATTCCTGGTGCACACCTTCTGCCAGCAAAATCAAACCAAAAGCTGCGTAGTTGATGATATCGTAATAGTTGGCATCAATCCCTTCGCTCACTAATGTTTTTCCATCGTTCACCAGTATTTGCCGGATGCGTTGCAGTTTGGCAAGTGTAAGATCTACAAAACTTTCCTGACTCATTTCACGCCACGCTTCACCGTAATCATGATTCTTATCCAGCATCAGTAGCTGTGCCTGTGCAACTTTGGAATTGTAAAGATCAAGAACTTTATCAACTGCAAGTTCTTCTGCTTCTCCTTCTTTCAGCTCCAGCTGTATTAAACCAATCACAGCATAGTTGAGAATGCCTTTAAATTCGGAGGCAATGGTATCGCCAATTTTTTGTTCCTGTTTTTCCTGAATGGTGCGGATGCGTTTGGCTTTAATATAAATCTGATCTACAATAGAAATGGTACGGTACACCCGCCATGAAGTGCCGTAATCAATGGTTTTTTTCTTAAAAATATCCCTGCAGTCTGCTATTGCTTTTGTATACTGATCGATCGTATTCATTACTTGTTCAGAATTGTTTCGTTAATTCGTGCCGGTAACGCACTCCTCAAAAATACAATGTACACACTCAACTGCAAAGGAAGATTATTGCTGATAGAAAAGCCTGTTGTAATGGGCATCCTCAATATTACACCCGATTCGTTTTACAGCGGCAGCCGTTTACAACAAATGAAAGAAATAGTGCAGAAAGCGGAGCAAATGATCGCCGATGGAGCAACTATTCTTGATATTGGCGGACAAAGTACAAGACCGGGCAGTGTGCGTTTAACTGCAGCAGAAGAACTGAACAGAGTGCTGCCGGTTATTCAGGAAATAAAACAACGTTTCCCGGATAGCTTTCTTTCCATTGATACGTATCATGCAGTTGTTGCCAAAGAAACTGTAACAGCCGGTGTTGATATGGTGAATGATATTAGTGCCGGCAACATGGATACACAGATGTTGTTAACAGTTGCTGCATTACAGGTTCCTTTTATTGCCATGCATATGCAGGGAACTCCCGAAACCATGCAGCATAATCCTCAGTATAAAGATGTAACACTTGAAGTGGTCGATTATTTTATACAAAAGATTTCAGCTTGTAAAGCAGCAGGCATTAAAGACCTGATCATTGATCCGGGTTTTGGTTTTGGGAAAACCATTGCACATAATTTTCAATTACTGAAACAACTGGAAGCATTGCAAATGTTCCATGTACCGGTGCTTGCAGGCCTCAGTCGTAAATCAACCATCTGGAAAACTTTGCACATCACAACAGAAGAAGCATTAAACGGAACCACCGTTTTAAATACCATTGCTATTACAAAAGGCGCTTCCATTTTACGGGTACATGATGTAAAGGAAGCGATGCAGGTAATTCAGTTGTATGAAGCCTGTTCTAAAGCATAAAAAAACCGGAGATAATTTCTTATCTCCGGTTCAGTATGATAAAGTTCGCTTAATAATTATTGATTGTTCTGACCACCTGCTGCAGGAGCCTGAGGTGGCATTTGAGGCATTTGCTGTTTAGGTGCAGCAGTAATGTCCAGCATTTCAACTTCAAAAATCAGATTCTCGTAAGGCTTAATTGCCGGTGGATTTCCCTGCATACCATACGCCAGCATCGAAGGAACATACAATCTTGCCTTACCACCTTTTGCAAACTGCTTTACACCATCTTCAAAACCGGGACTCATACCGGGCGAACCGATTACAAATTTCATAGGCTCTGCATGACCGAATGAAGTATCAATATTTGAATCAAACTTCTTGCCTTCAAAATTAGTTCCTGTGTACATAACCGAAACCTGCTTACCGCTGTCGGGCTTATTGCCGGTACCGGGGTTCAGAATTTCAACATATGTACCAAGTGCTGTTTTGGTTGCAGTAATATTTTTTGATTTCAGGTAGGCTTCAATCGCTTTGAATTCACGCTCTTTTTGAGCCGTCATTTCATTATTGAATTCAGTTTGTGCAGCAGAGAGATCGGTTAATACTTTGGTAATGCGGATGGCAATGGTAATCTTATCGCCTTTCTTTAAACCGGGAGGCATTTGTCCCATGTTCATCTTAGCAATTGAATCTGCACTTTGTACAATAACTGCACTGTCGCCTGCACGCATCAGAGGAATAATTTCTGAAAGATCATAAGGACGACCTGCACTGTCAACGGCTGAGAAGTAAGGAATCTTACCATAATCGTTGTAAGTAACCGAGTCTTTTTGTTTAGCGATAACGTTTAATTTGATAAAGTTGCCCGGCTTCAGCTTTTCTCCTTTACCATCAGAAATGATTTTGTACAGCAAACCGCTCTTTGCCTTTTTAAAAGAGCCGCCACCGCAAGATGCCAACACTACTACAGCAAGCATGGCAACAAAAATTGATTGAATTGTCTTCATTGTTTGTTTTTAAAAAGTTTCTAACTCCGATTTATAATTTTGAATAACTGTTTTAAACAAGTTGATATTTGCCTCCAGGCTATCATCACTCTCCCCCCCTGCTGCATTAAAATGACCGCCGCCGTTAAAATGCCGGCGTGCAAAAGTATTGCAATCAAAGTCTCCTTTGCTACGGAAGCTCCATTTTCTTTTTTCGTCTCTGTCAATTAAAAGAGCCGCCAGCTTGATGCCCTGTATACCGAGCGGGTAATTTACGAGACCTTCAGTATCTCCGGTTTTTACCTGATACTTCAACAAATCCTGTTTAGATACCCAGATAAAAGCAGTGTTAATTTCGTAATTCACTTCCATTCTGTTCAGCAGCACATGCCCGATAAACCGGAAACGGTTTTCCAAAAAATTATCATACACATTCTCATGAATGACTGTGTGCTCCAGTCCTCTCCGTTTAAAATCGGCCACCATTTCAAATACAGTAGCTGAAGCAGATGCAAAACGGAAACTGCCGGTATCGCCCATTACTCCTGCATAAAGACACTGCATCATTTCATTGCTGAACTTGTCTTTATGACCGCTCTCCACAATAAAATCGTATACCATTTCGCAGGTTGAGCTTTTCGTTACATTACTCACACCGTAAGCAAATACCTCGGTTTGTGGTTCACGATGATGATCAATTAATATCCGTTGACCTTTTGCATTACCCAGCACTTCTGCCATTCGCTTTGTGCGGTTAAGTGCATTAAAATCAAGACAAAAGATAAAATCAGCTGCATTTAAAATGGCATTGCTTTTATCAATCGTGGTCTCGTAATTCAACACTTTTTCACAACCGGGCATCCAGTTTAAAAAGGCTGCCCAGTTGGTGGGTGAAATCACCTGTACTTCATGACCGAGCTGTATTAATAAATGGTATAAACCCAACGATGACCCCATCGCATCGGGGTCGGGTTTTTGATGCGTTGTAATCACCACCTTTGCAGGGGTGTTTAATAAGGGATATAATTCGTTGATTGCTTGCATATGGGCGGCTGCAAATGTAGGGGAAAAGGAGGAGTTGCAGTTGAGGAATTGGAGATTGGTAATTGGGAGTTAGGGTTTAAACAATCGTCTTGCCTGCCAAATTCCAAATACCTAATTACTAATTACAAACTCCATCTTCTCCGGCTCTTCCCTATCTTTGCGCCGCAAAACAATAAAGAATACAATGAGCAATCGTACGTTTACAATGATCAAACCTGATGCAATGAAGAATGGGCATGCAGGAGCAATTTTAGACAAAATCATCAAAGCCGGTTTTCGTGTTGTGGCTTTAAAACAAACCAAACTTACTGCTGAAACAGCGGGTGCGTTTTATGCAGTTCACAAAGAGCGTCCTTTTTACGGAGAGCTGGTGGAGTTTATGAGCAGCGGAGTGATTATTGCAGCCATTCTTGAGAAAGAAAATGCAGTGGCCGGTTTCCGCACACTCATCGGAGCAACCGATCCTGCAAAAGCAGATGAAGGAACCATTCGCAAACTGTTTGCAACTTCTGTAGGCGAAAACGCAGTACATGGCAGCGACAGTGATGAAAATGCAAAAATAGAAGGCAGTTTCTTCTTCAGCGGTCTGGAACAATACTGAAACTGATAAAAAATAAGTGTTCCCCCTTAGTGTTGCAACTAAGGGGGATTTTTTTATGCAGAATTACTCTATTATCTGTGTGTTTTTTATTATTGTTGTACCATACCAAAATACACTGCAATATGAGAACACTTCACCTGATGCTTTGCCTGTTTCTTTTTTATTCGTTTGCCGGTGCACAAAAACTACCCTCTTTTGGAAAAATAGACAAAACCGATCTCACTTATAAAGAATGCAGTTATGATAAAGATGCAGCTGCAGAATTTTTGCTTGATTATGGCGAAGTGAATTATTTCTTTAACTCGAGCGATTTTGTAAACGAAACCACTTATCGTATACGTATTAAAATTCTGAAAGAAAAAGGATTAGAGCTGGCCAATATCCGCATCCCTTATTACAGTGCAGGCAACCGCCAGAACATCAGCCGGGTTGAAGGCTATACATACAATCTGGATGAAAAAGGCGAAATCAACGAAAGCAAACTGGAAAAAAAATCGGTGATGGAGCAAAAGCTCGATGCCAATTCTGAAATGGTGGTGTTTACAATGCCCAATGTAAAAGTGGGCAGCGTTATTGAATACCGTTTTCAACACACCAAGAAAAATTACATTGAACTGGAAGACTGGATTTTTCAACGCAGCTATCCTGTTCGTTACAGTGAATACAATGTGCAGATACCCTCTGTGCTTGAATTTACCTATCAAATAAAAAGAACATTGCCGGTGAAAGAAAGTACAGAAGGCATTAACAGAGTGAAGCGCTATATCATGGAAAATATTCCCGGGCTCGACAGAGAACCGTATATGAGCAGTGCAAGAGATTATCTGCAACGAATAGATTTTCAGTTAAGAGCCATTGATAATAAACCGGTGATGAGCACATGGGGCGAACTGACAAACCGTGTACTGGATGATGAAGACTTTGGGCTTCAACTCAAAAAAAATATTCTCAAAAATCTGCCGCTGGAAGATGAGTTGAAACAAATCAGTTCAAACTATGCAAAAACACTGGCGGTATTTAACTATGTGAAAAAAAATGTAACATGGAATGGCAGAAACAGTATCTGGTGTAAAGACGGTTTAAAAAATGCGCTGGAAAAACATACAGGGAACAGTGCTGAGTTAAATTTATTAACCATTAACCTCCTGAGAGATGCCGGACTTACAGCATACCCCCTGCTGGTTAGCACCAGAGACAATGGAAAAATTAATCCAACCTATCCTTTTCTTTACCAGTTTAATAATGTGTATGTATATGTAGAGGTAGACAATGCTGCGTATGTGCTGGATGCCAGCAACCCGTATAACCCACCGTTTATGGTGCCGTGGGATGTACAGTTTACAAGTGGTTTTATTGTTGATAAAAAGATTGGTCAGTTTATTGGGCTGACGGACACACGCCACCGTTTCAGAATTAATACTTCGCTCAGTGCTGAGGTTGATGAAAAAGGATCTATTAAAGGGATGGCAAATGTATATGCGTATGAGTATGCAAAAAATCCACGGTTAAATACCTTGAGTAAAGGCAAAGACAAATTTCTTGCTGAATATTTTTCTGATGCACATCCTGAATTTACGTTTGACTCATTAACAGTAAAAAATGAAAAGAACGATTCGCTGCCTTTAGAAAGCAGTACAAAATTTGCAGCACAACTGAACGGAAGCGGCGAATACTTTTTCTTTTCGCCCAACTTTCTGATTGATCTGGAGAAAAATGATTTCATTTCTGATCAGCGGTTTACTGATGTGGAGTTTGGATATGTGCAGTACTATACCATTACGGCCACCATCCGTCATCCTGAAACTCTGGAGCTGGAAGAGCTGCCGAAAAATATTAAAATGATTTTACCCGATACCAGCATCATCCTGCAACGCTTTATGCAGAAAAATGAAAACAGCGTTGCGCTGCGTATTACACTTGAAATTAAAAGGCCAACATATTATGCAGATGAGTATCCTGATTTTAAAGCCTTTTATGCACAGTTATTTGAAATGCTGAATGAGCAAATTGTATTTAAGAAAAAAGCAAAACCCAGACCATGAGAAATTTCCTGATCATTTGTTGTACCCTGTGCAGCTTTAGCCCGTATGCACAGAGTATACTCAACTACACATCTTTAACCATACCAGACAGTTTAAAAAAAGATGCAGATGCGGTTTACCACACAGAAGGGATGTATATTGATATACAGTCGCCATCAAAAATGAACATCCGTTCACACAACATTGTAACTGTATTTACAAAAGCCGGCATGCGGAATCATTCACTTATCAGAATTGGTGTAAATCAGTTTTATAAACTGGATGAAGTAAATGTAAAAGTGTTTAATGAACTGGGGTTGGAAGTAGCCCGTTACAGGAAAAAAGATTTTAAACTGGAAGGTGCTTATGATGGTGTTACACTGGCATCAGACGATAAATTGTACGAGCTTGATTTTCCTGTACCCGGTCTCCCTTCAACCATTGAAACAGAGTACATACTTGATGTGAGCAGTTTTATTGATATTCCGTCGTGGTCGTTTGGTTCATCAACAGAATCGTTTATCAGCAGTAAGTATGAAATCAGATCGGCCATACCCCTTAACTATAAAATGTATAATACAACTGCCAAACCTGTTATGAACAAAGATGACAGGTATACCTATTATAAATGGGAAATGAAAAACTGCGCAGTACCCAAAAAAGAACCCGGATCTTATGGCCCAAAAGTGTATATGCCAAGAGTAGATGTTTCGCCCTCGCAATTCAGTTACGATGGTTACCCCGGCTCACTCACCAACTGGACCGAATTTGGTAAATGGAGTTTTCCGTTTTATGAAGAACAAAACCCCTTTCCCGAAGAAAGAGTAAACACTTTTAAAGGGCTCATTCAAAACGCAAAAACTGAACAGGAGAAAATTGCTATACTCTACAAATACCTGCAAAAGGAAACAAGGTATGTGAGTATACAGTTTGGCATTGGAGGTTTTAAACCTTTTCCTGTTTCATTTGCAGAGAAAAAAAAGTATGGCGATTGTAAAGGACTTACGCATTACATGAAAAATATGCTGGGAGCGGTTGGTATAAAATCGTATGCCGCATTAATTAATGCAGGTGATAACGAATACCCTGTTGATCCTGCATTTGCTTCCAGTGAATTTAATCATGTAATTCTGTGTGTACCGTTAGAGAAAGATACCGTGTGGCTGGAGTGTACAGGCAAACAAACCCTGCCCGGTATATTAGGAGCATTTACAGAAAACAGAAATGCATTACTCATAACAGAAAAAGGCGGTGTGCTGGTAAAAACTCCGGCAAGTAAAAGCATCAACAATCAGTGGCTGGCAAAAACCAATGTAAAGTTGTTTGAGGATGGGGGTGCGTTAATTCACAGCCGTATTTTTGTATCGGGCGAATTCTGGGATTACATTTACCGTTATACTGAAGCAAAATCTAAAGACGATATTAAAAAGGCACTGGTGAACGCTTTTGGTTACAAAACACCCGATGATCTGGAGTTGAAAATTCTGCAGGATTCTGCAGATGGTCATGTGATTGAAATCAATCTGGCGTACGGACAGTTTTATGATTTTAAAGCAGGCCCCAAACATTTTTTTCCACTCCGGCAATACCGTTTAAATGATGAAACCATTAAACCCGCCGAAACAAGAACGTATGAATATCTGTTTGATTTTCCCTACATCAAAACAGATTCTACAACTTATCAGTTAACGTCTAATTTCAAAAAAGAAAGTGTACCCCCGGCAAAAGAACTCCGTAACCAGCATGTGTTGTACAAAAATGAAATTGAGCTGAATGAAAGTACACTTGAATTAAAAGTGATTACACATTTAACATTAAACAATCATATTGTTCAGCCCAAACAGTTTAGTGAAATTGCCGGTCTCTTTGAAGCCATCAAAAAAGATGAAGGTCAAAAAATAGTGTTTAAGAAAGAATAACAATCAGAAACACTTTTTGCTGTGCGGTTTTAATTGTGTTTATAACACGGGGCGAGGGCAACGGGTAATAATTTTTCGTTTGCCGGTACCTATTCCCATCTTCTTTAAAAATGGTTTCAGAATAAATTCTTCGGTATTGCAATTCACAAGATTAATATGCACTGTAGCACCTACAAAATAATACCAATCCATTTCACGTGGGTTTCCTCTTACAGATCCTACCGGTGCATTGGGATTGCCTCCCGGCACTTCGCCGCCACGCCATGAAAATCTTGCAGCTTCGGGGCCACGTGCTGCAGCAATTAAAGAAGGATCTGCATAGGATTTACTTAAATCATCCAGGTAATCGGTAAATAATTTGCGTTGCGAAAATTCAACACTCATGGCAAGATTACAATTGATCTTGTATTTAATACCATAACCAATGGGAATACAAACCTGTGTAAGCGAATAAAATTTACGGTCGGGATATTCTTTTAACCCCTGTCCTTCTGTACCCAACGGTTGTAAAAAAACTTTGCGGTTATTATCGATCGTGTAAGGGTTAAACCTGAACACACCAATACCTGCAAACACGTAGGGAGAAATCTTTTTTGTTTCAAGATCAAACATATTTAATTCAATACCGGCATGCAGCTCGTGCAGGTTTGTACGGAAATTTAAATTACGAGGCTGCAGATAATCACGGTTAAAACGGTCGTTGGCATATAAACTGCCGTAGGCATAACCTGCTCTGATAAGAAAATGTTTGTTTAATGCAATTTTTCCGGTGATGTGTAAGGATGGCTGCGATTGTGCAAATGTAAAAACCACCGGCTGCAGATCGCCCTGGTAATTTGATATTCCTGTAAAGATGGCTATCTGGTATTTCTGTGCACTTGTTTTAATGCTGATGAAAAGCGCCAGTGCAAAAAAAATGAGAAAGAGAATAAACGGAAGATCTTTCCGGTTATAAGCAGCTTTGGTTCTCTCAAGCGGTTTCATAGTTGTTGGTTTAGGCTTAACAAAAGGTTACTGTAAAATACAACGTATTTTTTTGTCATTCATTGCCCGATACCTGCTTTTTTTAGATTTTACGTGTTTGCACGGAATTTTACACAGCAGTTTTATGTTCAATCAGTTAGGAGATTGGCAAAGCAGTATGTGCAAAAAGCATTGCATAACTTTCTGCACAAACTGCCGTATGAAAACCAAATGGCAGGGTTTTTGGAACCTGCAGCTTGGTTTTTCATCCCCCCCCTTTCCACCTGTTACCAACATTTCCTGTTCTTCACATTGTGATCATATTGTGTTCATCATTACACAACATTGGAGCCATAGCTTCAGGATGTGCGTTTATGAAAAAAGCAGAATTGCAACCTGCTTTCGTGCTGTGATGTTGATTTTTTTATTAACGTTAAAACTTACATCATGAAAACATTTCCACTGAACATTCTGATTCTTTATTCAGATTCAGCATTTACACCCTGGAAAGAAAATATTAATGCTCAAACAGTGGTGAGTCTTGTGCAGGCAATGTCGTTACAGCATCATGTAACCATTACCCATTTCAATTGTATGGATGATTGCTTTGCTTCATTCCTGAAACGGTTTGATCTGGTGTATAATGTGTGTTATGGATTTGAAAACTACTCACAAACTGATATTGCAGGGTGGCTCGATGCAAATGAAATTCCGCATACTTCTTCTTCATATGCTGCACAAATGATTGCCCAGGATAAAGGAATGTTACCATCGCTTTGCGATGAAATGGGTTTGTATACACCACGCTTACTGGATATTGAAGAAATCCTTCAACACAAAGGAACCATGTTGCTGAAACCACGCTTTGGCAGCCTGCATCGTGGCATACATATTTTTAATGAACATCAGATTCCATTTAACCTCGTACTCGATAAAGACAATCTTGTACAGCCATATATCAATGGAAAAGAATTTACCGTAGCTGTGCTGCCAACAGAAGATGGCAAAAGTTCTGTTTGTTTGCCACCCGTTGAAGTAGTTCCGTTTGAGCAAAAAGAAATGTTTATTGCAGGTAATGCCAGTGGTAAAACATACATTAATTACGAACCTGCAATTGAAACAACTTTACGTGAACGCATCATGAATCATGTGCTGCGGCTGCACCGCCGTATTGGATTAATGGGCATGAGCAGAACCGATGTGCGGGTGCTTGATAATAAAGTGTATATCCTGGATGTAAATGCAATGCCTAATATTGAACCCAAACAAAGTTTTCTGCCAAACATTGGCTATTACAATGGCATTACCTATGCTGAATTAATCAACCGGATGGTGAATTGTTTTCATCACCATTATTATCAACGGCAAAAAGAAAAAATGTATGCATAGATTATACATTCCTTTTCATGAGCCAATCGGTTTGCAGATCGGTACCCAGTAAAAAGCTGTGTTCGCCGAATTGTTCAAAACCCCAACGTTTGTAAAAAGCAATGGCAGTTGCATTCTTTTCCCATACGCCCAGCCAGATGGTTGTTTTTTGCTGATGTGCTGCATAATCTAAACAAGACTGCATCAGTGCACTGCCAACTCCTTTGCCGACAGCATTCTGCATTGCATAGATTCGTGCAATTTCGATTGCATTTTCATTGGCCATAATCTGTTCTTTATTGGTTAAGCGCATACGTGCATAACCGCATGGCTCATTGTTGAGGTATGCAAGCAGAAAAATACCATCCTTCTCTTCTACCTCTTTTATCAATGATGCTTTCGTAAATTGTTCATTCATGAAAATCTCAATATCTTCTTTTGTATTGTCCTTAGCAAACGCATCATAAAAACTGATGCGGCTCATTTCTGCAATCAGCTCAGCATCTTCTCTCACAGCATATCTTATTTTTATATCACTCATTCATTTGAATTTTTCTAAAGATAAAAATTCTTCTTGCGAAATGAAGCATGTTGTATTTTCAAACAAAAAATTATCTTTAGCACATCGCTAATAACCAACTTATTTATTCATGGACAGAAAATACTGGGAACGGATTGCACCAAATTACAATGTTGAAATTTTTGATGTGCTTCAAAACGATACATCAGGAAAAATTATAGCAGCTATTGAGCAGGTGGCATCAAAAGAAAAAACCGTGACCGATATTGGTTGTGCAGTTGGTAAATGGGTTCCGTTACTGGCAACAGCATTTAAACATGTAGTAGCCACAGATATTTCAGCGATCAATCTGCAACTGGCAGCAGAAAAATGCAAAGACTATTCCAATGTTGAATACCAGCGTATGGACATGAGTGCGTATACATTAACCGTTACTCCATGCGATGTAGCTGTTTGCATCAACGCCATTCTTACGGATAACCTGAAAAAACGCATCAACTTTTTTCAGTCGCTTGATATTTGTTTAAACAATGGAGGCGATCTTATTTTAGTTGTGCCTTCCCTTGAATCTAAACTATTTGCCAACATCATCGCCAACCGCTGGAATGTAGATGATGATCACAAAGAAAAAATTGAATCGGTTGAAAAAGCATATGCTCTCGCCAAAAATATTAAGCAAGGTGTAACCGATATTGACAATGTACCCACCAAACATTATTTAAAAGAAGAGCTGGAGTTATTGCTTACACTGGAAGGTTTTGAAGTTGACCGTGTGGAGAAGATCAACTACACCTGGAAAACAGAATTCAATAACCCTCCAAAATGGCTGGCAGAGCCTTATCCGTGGGACTGGATGTGTGTTGCAAAGAAAAAATAAGCGGATAAAAAAAACTCCCCTAAAGCAGGGAGTTTTTTTTATACTCATTATTGATTACTCATTATTCATCACATCACATTTTCAATCACCATTGCACTTGCTCCACCTCCGCCATTACAGATACCTGCTGCACCATACTTTGCATTATTAGCTTTCAATACATTGATGAGTGTAACAATGATCCTTGCACCGCTGCAACCCAACGGATGACCTAATGAAACAGCACCACCGTGCACATTTACTTTTGTTGGATCGAGCTGCATACGTTTGCTGTTTTCAATGCCTACAACTGCAAATGCTTCGTTCAGTTCCCAGTATGCAATATCGCTCATTTGCAACCCTGCTTTTGCTACCGCTTTGGGCACTGCCAGTGAAGGTGAAGTGGTAAACCATTCAGGTGCCTGTTCAGCATCGGCATACGATTTTATTTTTGCAATGGGTTTTAACCCCAGCTCATCTGCTTTTTCTTTACTCATCAACACCAATGCAGCAGCACCATCATTCATTGTGGATGCATTTGCAGCAGTTACTGTTCCGTCTTTTTGAAAAGCAGGATTCAATGTAGGTATCTTATCAAACTTTACATTGTAAGGTTCTTCATCTTTTGCTACAATAACCGGATCGCCTTTGCGTTGCGGAATTTCAACAGGAACAACTTCATTTGCAAACAATCCTTTTTCCCATGCTGACTGAGAACGTTGATAACTTTCAACAGCAAATACATCCTGTGCTTCTCTGCTGATGCCGCATTCCTTTGCACACAGTTCAGCAGCATTGCCCATAGCTTTGCCATCATACACATCCGTTAACCCGTCTTTAGCCAACCCATCAATAAAGCTGGCATTGCCGTATTTATTTCCCCAACGTAAACTGTCTGCATAAAAAGGTACATTGCTCATACTCTCCATGCCGCCTGCAATCACAATATCTGCATCACCTAACAAAATACTTTGTGCAGCCTGTGCAATGGCTTTCATTCCGCTGGCACATACTTTATTTACAGTTGTACAATTTACTTCGTTTGGTAAACCGGCAAATTTAGCGGCCTGTCTTGCAGGAGCCTGACCAAGGTTTGCCTGCAACACACAGCCCATTAATACATCCTGTACTTTACTTCCATCAACACCTGCTTTTTGTAAAGCAGCTTTAATAGCAACAGCACCTAATTGAGTGGCAGATAAACTTTTTAAACTGCCTCCGAAACTTCCCATCGGGGTGCGGACAGCAGATATTACATATACTTCCTTCATATAGCTTGAATGATTTGAGGACGCAAAGTTAACGATTGTAAGTAAACTTACATTACTCACTTTTACCTGTCAGATGCCTGCCTTTTTTTAGTGACCCGGTTTTAATCTTCAGCTTCTTACCTGTTTTAAGTTCTTTCAACTCAACATCTGCCTCAGCACCTGCATGAATAATGAAATGCACCTGATTTGCATCCATGATTATTTCGCATTGCTGAACATACAAATGATCAAAGTTGATTTCAATCACCTTCCCGGCTTTTCCTTTTGCTATGGCGGCTTCCACCAATGCCGGTACCATATGAATGAGTGTATCCAGTTTAAGTGTAAGTTTTGATGCAATGGTATCTGTGATTGTACGGTGCAATATTTCTTCTGTAGCATTCAGCATTGTGCTGTTCGAACTCATAGCATACTGAAAATTGCGGATATGCATGGTTTGTGTGGGTACATCAAACTCAGGTTTGCCACTGGCAACCATTTTACCTTTTATATCGCCACCAGTTGTTACTTCAACCGAAAGCCCTGCTTCAGATGCATAGGCTTTGATTTTTTTAATCTTAACCGTGTACCCTTTTGCTGTAAACTCTTTTCCTTTCAGCAAACTGTTTACTTCTTCATTAATTTCTTTGAACGATGCAAATGCATACAGATGGATATCTGAAGTAACTTTTTCTTTCACTAATGTTTTAAACAATGGAAGCGGTGCAGGTGCTGCAATCTCTGAGGTATCAGTCATCATACTCAGATGGGCCTGTACACTGGTATAACAGGCAATCGTACCGGGCAGTACTGCAATTTTTCCTTCAATACTGTTACAGGCAAATTTGATCCATGCTTTCGGTTCATTTTTATGAATCACCAAAGGCCGTTGCAGATCGTACCAGATTTTAGATAAGGCAGGTGCAAGTGAAACTGATTCATTCATTTCACTGTCGAGGGTTTTGGTGAGCTGACTTTCATTCTCATTGAGCCAGCTGTTCACTTTCCGTTTCAGATTTTGCTTCAAAGGACCAAGCTGCAACACAGGCTCCTTCAGCCAGCGTACAGATTTAATTTTAAACTTTGTTACAATATTCCATCCTGCATCTAATCCAACAGGAGTAATTAATTGAATATGCACAATGGCCTGCATTGGTTCAAACTTTTTTGTAATCCCCTTACCAAACCTGCTCTTTATAATGGTTGCTGTAACGTGTAGCGGCAAATCGCAGATGAGATTATCTCCTGAAGTACTTATTTTAATTGGCTCAGCTTTATTTAAAACAAGCAGAACCTCATCTTTTTTGTTTGAAGAAGGATTGAAGCTGGTTTCTAAAAATCGGCCAGTGATTTTTTTATTGATCCAATCTTCAAAATTTTTAATCTCATAATGAATGGGGATGTTGATGGTTGAAACCGGAATGTCTACACCTGTAATTACTTTCACCGGTTCAGGTAATGTTTCAAATCTGTTACCGAAGCATCCTTTACAGCCTGTAAACAGCAATGCAGCAGTGCATGCAATAAAAAAATATGACAGTAAAGTGTATTTCATCATCATCCGTTTTTGCAGGTAAGCGGTATGCTTTGGATAAGGCTGCTGATGAAAAGTCAACAGCCTGTCATAAATCCTGTGGATGATTTCAAGAAACAGGCCAGAAAAAAATACTGTACCTGATTTATTCATTATTGCGTGTATAAAAGCTAATGAGGAGATTTTTGCTCCACAGTCCAAAAATTTTTATCAAACACTCATTTTATTACTCTTTTTTAACGCCAGCCATGTCCATACTGCACCGAAAGCATCCACTGCTCCAAAAAGAATTAAGATAGTAGAAACATAATCAAGCAAGACAAATGAAACGAATGAAAGAAAAACAAACAGCCGCACTACTACAGTATGTTTAAAAAAACTTTGAACATTACCTGCACCTGAACGATGATAATAATATCCAATACAGCAGGTAAGCACTCCTACAACACGGATCCACACTTCATTGCTAACGGGTAGCTGAAAAGTGGTTAAAAAAAAGTCGGGAACGAGTATGAGCGTAATACCTACCAGATAGAGATAAAAACCGAAATAATAAACAGATTTTGCAGCAGCAGTCATAATGCTTGGTTTTAGAATGAAGATGAATCAAGATATTGTTTTTTCCTTTTAATGCAAGGTTGAACGCACAGAATCTGCTCGTCGGCAGAAACTTGTTTACCTTCGCCGCTATGCAAACGAATACAGCCTGGTTAGAAGATGTACTGAACAACGTAAAGATCAAGGCGTTAAATGAGATGCAGCTGGCATCAATGGAGGCTCATGCTATAGCAAAAGATATCATTTTATTATCGGCAACAGGTTCGGGTAAAACTCTGGCGTTTTTGTTGCCATTGGTAGAGCAGTTGCAAACGGCCGGCAATACCACCAAAGCGATGATCATCGTTCCTTCACGTGAACTGGCTATACAGATTGAGCATGTGTTTAAAAGTATGGGGCTTAACATTAAAGTTACCTGTTGCTATGGCGGACATAAAAGAGAGATTGAAGAAAACAATTTAAAACAGGCTCCATCATTGTTGATAGGTACACCGGGAAGACTGGCCGATCATATCCGGAGAGGAAGCATTACCACAGCTACTATTGAAACATTGGTGCTGGATGAATTTGATAAATCACTGGAGCTCGGTTTTCAGGAAGAGATGTCGTTCATTATTGGTTCATTACCTGCATTACAGAAACGAATCTTAACATCAGCTACAGAAATGGAAGAGATTCCTGCTTTTGTTGGTTTGCAGGAACCTGCTAAACTCGATTTTTTATCAGGCAAAGAAGATTCTGATACAGGTCTTGCCGTTAAAACATTGGCAAGTCCGGATAAAGATAAACTGGATACGCTGTTTCGTTTGATCTGTATGTTAGGTAACCGCTCTACGATTATTTTTTGTAATCACAGAGAATCGGTTGAACGTACCAGTGCGTTATTAAAAGAAAAAGATATTCTGAATGTGTTTTATCATGGCGCTATGGAACAGCAGGAACGTGATGCTGCTTTGTGCAAATTCAGAAACGGCACTTCCAATATTTTAGTAACAACCGATCTTGCTGCAAGAGGTTTGGATATTGCACATATCCGTTACATTGTTCATTATCATTTGCCGCATACCGAAGATATGTTTACACACCGCAATGGCCGAACAGCACGGATGGATGCAAGCGGAACAGCCATTGTCATTATCGGACCTGAAGAAAATAAACCTGCATATATCCCTGCAGATGCTGAAGAAATAGAACTCCCGGAAGAAATTGTAATTCCTGAGAAACCAAAATGGAGTACGTTGTTTATTGCTGCAGGTAAAAAAGACAAAGTAAACAAAGTGGATATTGTTGGTTTTCTCTCTCAAAAGGGAGAATTGAAAAAAGAAGATATCGGTTTAATTGAAGTAAAAGATTTTTTCTCATTTGTAGCTGTAAAGAAAATTAAGGTGAGCAACACACTCCAGAAAATAAAAGACGAGAAAATAAAAAACAAGAAAGTAAAGATTGCAGTTGCTAAATAAGAACTCAGTGATTTTATATGATGCAGACAGATCCCGTAACAATTGTAGTAAAAGGAAACATTATTGATAATGCAACACGCTGTACGCATTATCATTCAGCCAATGATATTATTGCTATCCGTTTTAACTGCTGCAATGAATATTATCCCTGTTATCAATGTCATGAAGAAACCGCCGGACATGCAGCAACCGTTTGGCCTAAAACAGAATGGAATACCAAAGCCATTCTTTGCGGCAACTGTAAACAGGAATTAAACATTGCTGCATACATGCAATCAGGCAATCATTGTCCGCATTGTAAAGCAGCATTTAATCCCAACTGCAGCAAACACTATCATCTTTATTTTGAAACAGATCAGCATACTGATCAACCATTATGAATTTATTTACCAGCAAATCAACCATCACGATCACCTGCCATAAACGCATTGCTCCGTATTTGAGCAAAGAGGTAGAAGAACTGGGCTTTACGGTTGATGAAACATTTATTACAGGTGTAAAATTAACAGGCACCGTTACCGATTGTATAAAACTCAATCTCAATCTGCGCTGTGCAAGTCAGGTGTTGTATAGCCTCAAATCCTTTACAGCAGAGCATCCCAATGATATTTATGATCAGCTTACATCCATTGCATGGGAAGAGCTGATTCCTGATCCAGGTTATTTTTCTGTAACAAGTAATGTCAATCATCCAACGATCAACAACAGCATGTTTGCCAATCTTCGTGTAAAAGATGCTGTTGTTGACAGACTTCGTGATAAAAGAGGCACCCGGCCTTCAACGGGTGCTGAGTTAAGCGGAACAGTAATTCATTTGTTTTGGAAAAATGAAGACGCAGAAGTTTTTATTGATACATCGGGCGATTCGCTGGCACGACATGGTTACCGGAAAATTCCCGGACAGGCACCGATGCTGGAAGGATTGGCATCAGCCACCATTTATGCAACAGGATGGGATCGTGTTTCTCCTTTCATCAACCCCATGTGCGGTTCAGGAACTTTAGCCATTGAAGCGGCTTTAATTGCTACCAACAGGCGGCCGGGTTTGTACAGAACCAATTATGCGTTTATGCATTTACAGCATTACGATGAAGCAGTTTACAGAAAAGAAGATGCACTGCTGGAAGAACAGATCATTGATGTTCCGCAGTTACGCATTATTGCAACTGACTATAGTGCCAAAGCTATTGAGAACGCAAAGAAAAATGCAGTTGCTGCAGGTGTGCAAAAACTAATTGAGTTTGCTTTATGTGATTTTGAAAAAACGGAAGTGCCGCAGGATGCAAAGGGCATTATGATGATAAACCCTGAATATGGTGAGCGATTGGGCGATATTGCTGAACTGGAAGATACTTACAGCCGTATTGGCGTTTTTATGAAACAACAATGCCGTGGTTATCTTGGTTATGTATTTACAGGTAATCTTGAACTGGCAAAGAAAATTGGATTGAAAGCAAAACGGCGCATTGAATTTTATAACAGCACTATTGATTGCCGGTTGTTTGAATATGAATTGTATGCAGGGAGCAAACGGGAACCAAAAGAAATAAAACCTTCGTAAGAAGAAAGAGCATAAAACAACCCCATTTTAAACTTCATTGCATTTTGTAAATTGCTGATTCGTTTTTAACTATGTCTTTAATTATTACTTCATTAAACTCTGGCAGTAACGGTAATTGCTATTATATCGGCAATGAGCAAGAAGCTGTGTTAATAGATGCGGGCATCAGTTGCCGTGAAACAGAAATCAGAATGCAACGTTTGGGATTATCCATGAAAAAGATAAAGGCTGTATTTATTTCACATGAACATGCAGATCATATCAACGGAGTTGTAACAATTTCAAAAAAACATCAACTGCCGGTTTATATTACCGAAGCTACACACAAGCAGGCCAGAATAAAATTAGAGAAAGGATTGATCCATCGCTTTACAGCCGACACACCCGTTCAGATCGGCGATCTAACAGTGACGCCTTTTCTAAAAAAACATGATGCAGCCGATCCACATAGTTTTACCGTATCATCATCATCCGTTAAAGTAGGCGTATTTACAGATTTAGGTATTGTATGTGATCAGTTGATGCATCACTTTCAGCAATGCCATGCTGTTTTTCTTGAAGCCAATTATGATGAAGAAATGCTGAACAACGGAGGCTATCCATATTATCTGAAACAACGCATCAGCAATGGCCTCGGGCATTTATCCAATGTGCAGGCATTAGAACTGTTTAACCGGCATCGCTCCCCTGCCCTGCGTCATTTAATTCTTTCGCATCTTTCAAAAATCAACAATACGCCCGAACTTGTTCAGGAACTCTTTAACAGTCATAAGGGGAAAACTGAAATCAGCGTTGCATCACGTTATGCAGAAATGCCTTTGATCCTTGTTACAGGAGATAATGAAGGAACAGTAAAAAAGAAAGCTGCAGAACATCAACAGCTTAGTTTATTTTAAGAAGCGTCTGCTTTACAAATTGCACAATCAGAGTTACGATCATTTCTTTTCACCCCTTTCAAACAGTTCTGTTTTTACCTTGTAGTTTTCAAAATAAAAACACTACCTTTCTTATTACTTCCGCACCGGGCGTATCCACTTGAACTATTCTGATTACCCTCATTGTCATTTTATTTATTCATCAAAAACAGTTCAACATGAAAAAAATGTTCATGGCAGTTGCTGTTGCAGGCCTGTTTTTTACCGCCTGCAATAACAACCCCGCTTCAAATGCAGCAACAGATGCTGTTACAGCGCCGGAAGAGAAAATTGATTTTGCTTATTTACCAATGAATAACCCTCCGGATAACTGGGAAATGGGAAATTTAAAAAACGCAGCTCTTGTTCTTAAATCGCTCAAGGCTTATGAAACAGGAGATATTGAAGGATCATTGGCTCCTTTTGCAGACAGTGTCTGGTGGAGTTTTGATTATGTTGATCAGAAATTTTCTAAAGACAGTCTGCGTGCCATGTTTACTGAGGCGTGGAAAAATACAGCCAGTGTTAAAATAGTAATGAATGATTACGAATCGGTGATCTCTAAAGATAAAAAAGATGAGTGGGTAACTTTATGGTACAAGCAAATTACAACAGACAAAAAAGGAAAAGTAGATTCAATCTCTGTTGTGGATGATATTAAGATTGAAAATGGAAAGATTACTGTACTGGATGAAAAAAGCAGAAAATTTCCGGTACCAAAAAAATAAATCAAGTATATTTTTTCAAGCCTCTGTAATTAGAGGCTTTTTTATTTGTGAAAGAAGTCTTTTGCTTTTACATGAATAAAGTTTATTTTTCTGATGATATAAGCTTTTCTGTTTCACTTACACATCAACTTTTTATTATGATGCATCAACTTTCTGTTTTCCTTTTCATCAGCGCTGCATTACTTTCCTGCAGAAAACAACAGCCGGTAACATCAGCAGTTAACAACGAGATCAACAACAGTACAGCTGTGTCTAAAACAGGCACAACAAATGTAAACCTCGCAGCAAAGCCTGCTCCTTCTGCTGTTACCTATTTAACGGGTGATGCAGCTGATGTTACAACCAATGCTGTTGGCGGATTAATCCTGATGGGCGGAAGTACAGATGTAGATGCAGCCATTGCATGGTTTCTGCAAAGAGCAGCCGGTGGAGATGTAGTAGTGATCCGCTCAAGCGGTGCTGATGGATACAACCAGTACATGTTTGATATGGTGAATGTAAATTCTGTAGAAACGATTATCATTGACAGCAGAGCAAAAGCCGAGCTGCCTGCAGTTGCACAAAAAATCCGCAATGCAGAAGCCTTGTTTATTGCAGGAGGTGATCAATGGAACTATGTAAACTTCTGGAAAAACACCATTACAGAAGATGCCATCAATTATCTGCTCACAACCAAACAGGTAACTGTTGGCGGCACCAGTGCAGGGCTTGCTATACTTGGTTCTGCCTATTACAGTGCAGAGAGAGGATCCGTTACATCAGCACAGGCGTTAAGCAATCCATATCATCGCTATGTAACAATTGGCGTAGGCGATTTTCTTGTACATCCTTTCTTAGCTAATACCATTACTGATTCGCATTATGCACAACGTGATCGTCAGGGGCGACATGTAACATTTCTTGCCAGATTGATGAAAGACAACGGATATACTACTGCAAAAGGAATTGGTGTAGATGAACAAACTGCTGTATGTATTGATGCTGCAGGTATTGGTAAAGTATACGGCACCAACAATGCATATTTTATGAAGAACGAAAGTCTTGGCCCCGAAACCTGTGTAAGCGGCGTTCCTTTAACATGGAACCGCACAGGCACTGCCATCAGAACATACAGGATTGCAGGTAGCCAAACAGGAAACGGTTCGTTCAATGCAATCAACTGGACTTTCAGCGGAGGCACATCTTATTTCAATTATGTAAACAATGGAGTGCTGTTTTAATTGATAAAAGGGTTGAAATATAAACGGGTTGGCCAAGGCCAACCCGTTTTGTAAAAAGAGTAAAAAACTCTTTTGATGTAATTCATATTAACTGCTGTTTCTTCCATTCAACCAACCAACTACAGCACCAACAACTGCGCCTATTACGGCAGAAGAAATAATATCAACCGCTGCACCTGTAAGATCATACAAATTCATTTGTGCATAAATGATAAAGTCATACGAAAGTGACACTAAAAACATAATAACAGCACCGGTTGAAGCACCTGCCGCAGCTCCTGATACATTGGCTTTTGCTAGTACATAAGAAACAAGAAAACCAAGTCCCATGTTACCGACAATCATAGCCCACCATGGCCACTCAGCTTCAGGACGCATAACACCTGCTGCGGCTGCAGTAGCATGTTGTGTCATGAAATTCATCAACAACATTCCATAAATCAGCCAGCCAAGTAAAAAGAAAAGAATTCCACCAACGATCCCACCGATAAGAAATTTTTTTGAGTTCATAACAGTTGATTTTGGGTTTAAAAAATATGGTCATTCTAATGTAAAGCATTTTGTTTAAACTTAAAGCAAAACGACCGTATGAAGTTTCAACATTGCCGCTTTAAATTGTGCTTTTACCAATTCTTCTTACAGAACAAACACAACTAACCGGGAATTTTCATTCGAAATGGCCTACTCACTAACCACCACAGCAATTTTTGTTGATTTCCTGTTTACCGCAAGCCTTGTAATTCCTTTAACCAGCGACAAATTGCCCTTCATTACAACAGGCTGCCAGCCTTTATTATCAGAGAGATCATTGACAAATAATGTTTTGCCGTCGCTTTGAAGCAGCATGTGCTCATTCAGCCAGGTTAAATGATCCTGGCCAGGTAAGGCTGTACAAATAATAGTGATGGTTGATAACTGCGGATCAAATTTTTGAATCAATGATTCTTTACCCTGCATCTGTTGCACAAAGCTCATTTGTTTTGTACCCGGAATTTGATGCAGGCTCCTGCCAATATTGGTTGCAAGAATGGTATCTGCTCCGGTTTTAATATTGTAATAATGCAACGTGTTGGGTTTGGAACTATCGCCCAATATAAAAAGTAATACCTGTTCATTTGTTACCCATGCATGATAGCCAACAATGAGTTTGTTGATGAGCACATTTGCTTCGCCGCCATTGATGGGATATTTTCCCAGGTTCTGTTCACCGTTATCCCGTTGAATGATACAGGAAACAAAAGCAGCATCCGGCGTAACCGTTGGTGAATACTCCCTTTCTTTTGTTACCGTTAAATAATAAGTAGTTTGTGTTTTGTGATTGTATGTTTTGATATTACTTCTGCCGCTGTCATCAAATGAAGCATAATAGATGATGGGTTTTGATGGATGGAAAAACGGCTGATTATCGTACCCTTTGTGGTTGCTGATATTTTTCGGATTGGAAAGAACTACTGTTCCTTTTTTTACAGACAGATCAAAGAGCAGAATCTCAGAACCTGTTTGAGCGTTTGCAGAAATACAGGCGGTGAATAAAATAACCCAGATTGATTTTTTCATACACTAATATAAACAGAGCCATTCGATAAATGAATTATTACGCAATTTACTTTGTGTTCTTTGTGCAGCCTTTGTGTGCTTTGCGCAACAATATTCTGCATTAAATAACTGCTTCAACTATTCTGCTATTCTCTCTTACTCACATCATTTTCAACTGAAAAAAAATCATTTAGCAAACTGTCTTAATTCTTCAAAATTGTTAAAGAATCTCAAATGATATCTGTTGTTTTTCAGCGTAGAACAGGCATTATAAAGATTTCATTAACAATTTAAAAAAATTGTGGCACGCTTTTCTTAGAAGGGGTAGTATAGAACAAAACAACAATTTTCTAAACCTGTAAAATCGAACATTATGAAACAACTTTTAACCGCATTATCACTTGTTGCAGTATTCGCATCCTGCAAAAGCAAAACAGAAACAAGTACAGATCAAACGAAAGTTTTATCAGCAACTGATTCAATAGAGTTTGCAAACTTCCAGGCATGGAAAGAACAACAGGCAGAAGAAAAAGCAATCAACTCACAACGAACAGTAAGATATGCTGAACGCAGAACTGCAGTTGCAACCTCTGCTCCTGCTTCAAACACATCAACAACTGCAGCAAAGAAAAAAGGCTGGAGTAAAGCAGCCAAAGGCGCAGTGATTGGTGGTGTATCGGGCGCAGTAATTGGTGGTGTGGTGAGCAAACGTAACCGTGTAGCCGGTGTTGCAATTGGAACTGTTTTAGGTGGTGGTGTTGGTTATGGTATTGGTCGTTCAATGGATAAAAAAGATGGCAGGTACTAATGATACTTTCAATTGATCACAGCAGCATTCCTGTATGAAACGATACGGGGATGCTGCTTTTTTTAAATAAACTCTTTTAACTGTGAACATAGTAGACTTTTTTCTTTGCGCTGTGATACTTCTTGTAACCTGGATCGGTTATAAAAAAGGTGCTGCAGAAATTATTCTCGACATGCTTAAATGGGCTGCCAGTATTGTCTGCAGCTTAACCGTTTATTATTATACTGCAGATCTTGCAGAAACCTACGAACCGCATTTTACACAATTTCATTTTCCGGTTATTACAGGTATTGTTTTTATGTTTTCTTATCTGTTTCTTTCCATGCTTCAGCGCTGGATTGTAAACAGAGGTGAGCAAAGCAATAAAAAATCACTGGCAGATAAAGTGAGTGGTCTTATTCCCGGTTTGCTCATGGGCATTATTATCAGCATTGTTATTGGCAGGCTGCTTACCTACTCTGTGATTGATGAAGTGAGCAGAGAAGCAGATAAAAGTGAAATTACCACAACGTTTACGCCGTATACAAAATTAGTTGAAGATAAAATTTCGCCACTTGTTACACATTACATCACACCAAAAATTGCATCGGCCAATACATCTGTTACAAATGAAGCAGACTTTAAAACAGAAACATTTTTTGATCGTCCGGATCTTGAATATGAAATGCTGTTGCTGGTAAACGAAGAGAGAAGACAACATCATTTAAAACCGCTTGCAACAGATCTTAAGATGAAAGAAGTTGCACGTGCACATTCAAAAGATATGTTTACAAGAGGTTTTTTTGCGCATACCACACCGGATGGCATCAATCCTTTTCAACGGATGAAAACAGCAGGCATCAACTATAAAAAAGCAGGCGAAAACCTGGCCCTTGCTCAAACACTTGCAGAAGCACATAAAGGATTGATGCAATCTCCCGGCCACCGTGCGGCCATATTAAACCCGGCTTTTGGCCGGGTTGGAATTGCTGTAATTGATGGCGGTAAAAAAGGGTTGATGATTTCGCAGGAGTTCAGAGATTAACCGTTTATTTCAAACTCCATTCAAAAAATGCATCCACATCTTTTTTAAACTGAATCATATCGGGCAGGTTGATATAATACATGTGACCTGAGTTATAAAAATAATGCTTGATGTTCTTTTGCTGTTCGGGACGTAAGAACAAATGTGCCACATCATACTTGGCCGTAAAATAAGGTGTAGCAAAATCATAATAACCACTGCCAACATACACTTTTAAAGCTGGGTTCTTTGCCATCGCATCACGTAAACTTTCACCCACATTTAAAAACTGATTCTGTACATTGTTATAATTCCACGGATAAACATTGCCGAAAATATTGTACGGCTTCTCATCTTTAAAGTTGAGTTCTTTTTGAAAATAATCGTTGAGTGCACTGGTGAATGGCCCGTCAATATTGGTGAATGATGGATCATGACTGACTGTTTCACCGGCATCGTCCAGATCTCTTCCTGTAAACCGTGCATCTAAGCGGCCAACAATCAACCCATCTTTTCGGCGCAGCTCTTTCCAGAACCTGCCTTCTTCTACACGAAGATTTGCTTTCAAACAAAACTCTTTACTCAAACCTGTATAATAACTCATCTTCTCTGCAATGCGGTCTGTTTCTGCAGCAGTTAATGAAGTTCCTTTCAACAAAGCAGTTGCATATTCGCCCATTGCAAACTCTTCACTTTCTTTAATGGTCTTATCGAAATCGGCTTGCAAAGCAGGTGCTAGTTTTTTATGATACCAGGCTGCTGCAGTATAAGATGGTATATACAATGCACGTGGTAAATCATTACCAACATAATAATCATTGGTACCAAAATTTAATACTGGTGATATTAAAAAGATACCATTGAAATAAATGCGGTAACTGTCCTGTAAAAATTTAGCTAAGCCTGCTGCTCTTGTGGTGCCATAACTTTCACCTGCCAGAAATTTTGCAGAACCCCAACGTTCGTAGCGTGAAAGAAAATGACGGATAAAGGAACCAACCGATTGCACATCTTCAACAAAACCATGAAACTGCTTTGGACTTTCACCTGCAGCAGCACGGCTGTAACCGGTTGCAACAGGATCAATAAACACCAGATCAGTTTTATCGAGCCAGCTGTATTCATTGTTAATCACTTTATATGGTGGTGCAGTAGCTGTTCCATCGTCTTTTAATTGTACAAGTCTTGGTCCCAATGCACCCATGTGCAACCAAACAGAAGAAGAACCGGGACCGCCGTTGAATGTAAATGTTACAGGACGCTTAGCTGCATCTTCATTATCTTTTTTATAATAAGTGAAAAATACTTTTGCTATCAGCTTCCCGGTATCATTTTTCAAATCTAGATAACCGGTATGTGCTGTATAATCCATTTTTTTACCGGCTATGGTCACCGAACTTTTAGTTACAATCACCTGTACGCCGGCAGGTATAAAATCTTTGGAATCTGCAATTTTTTGTGCATGAAGCAGTGAACTCATTGTGAAAAGTGAACAGAAAAGAAAAATAAAACGCATGGCATTGGTTTTTAGAGTTTGGAAGATACAGAATTATTACACCTGCCCCTTTCTTTACACTGTAGAGATAAGCTGTTTTTGATCCAATTAAGTTTCGTACATTTGATTTAATTAATAAGTATTATGACTCTTTTTGTAGCTGGTCTCCCCTACGATCTCGATGATGCAGAGCTGGAAGAAATTTTTGAAAAATGCGGCCCTGTGATTTCTGCCAAAGTATCTATTGACAGAGAAACAGGCAAAAGCCGTGGATTTGGCTTTGTAAAAATGAAAAATGCACAGGATGGCAAAGATGCCATTGAACTTCTCAATGATATTACTCTGGGAAGAAATAAAAAACCACTCGTTGTAAAAGAAGCCGAAGAAAGAGGACCAGGCGGCGGCGGTGGTGGTGGCTACAGAAGATAATTTACCTGAAATCTGACTGTTGTTTGCCTAAACATTTACTTAAACTTAATCCATAGTTTACATTTCGGTAAACTATGGATGCTAACTATGTAGTATGAAAACAAAGTCAATTCCTTCAGTAAGCATGGTCATTTATTTTTTATTGTTTCTGCTCATTTATCTTACTTCCGTATAAAGACAGTTGTGTTTGTGTAACAGATGATATACCTTAACGAGGTAAATGTAATTGTTCATTTAAAACAACCTCTTATGCCAATTGTAAAAGTAATTGAAGTGATTGCTTCATCAGAAAAAGGGATTGATGATGCTGTACGTTTAGCTGTTGAAGAAGCATCAAAAACAGTACGGAACATCGATTCTGTATATGTTCAGGATATAAAAGCACATGTAAAAGACGGTAAGGTTACCACTTTTGGTTGTGTATGTAAAATTTCATTCCGGTTAGATTAATTCCGAAGCCGGTAAAAACCCTGCACAACTGCAGGGTTTTTATTTTATCTGATAAACCAGTCTGATCCCGAAAGGAATCGAAATGCTTGTAAAACTTCCGGTGGATGACTGATCAAATACCGGAAAAAAATCAGCAAATTCATTTGCAGCACAGGTATTTTTTTCACTGTATTTAATGCGATGAAACTTTTGCCGCAAACCAAGGCCCATATAAAATTCAAACTTCCATTTTTCTGAATTAAAGAGCTGCTCCTGCACTCCGGCTCTGAAACTTAGATCAAACACATCCCTTATTTGTTTAAAGGTTGTAAATTTTTCATAAGCAGGCACTTCGTTTACACAATCCATTCCCAGCCAGTCATTTTGTTTACGAACAGTATGTTTATACATCAATACCAGTTCAGTAAAACCTTTCAGCCTTTTGCCTGAGTACCAGCGAACGGTTGGTCGCAGATGAAATCCACTCATTGGCTGCCGGTCTGTAAGTACATCTCTTGCAATATAAACAGCAGCATCGCCACCAACAGAAAATTTTGGACTCAGCTTCCTTTCTACTCCTGCTGAAAAATTGGTTTCAACAGGATCTACTAAACCCAGCGGACTGATACGTAATGCCAGTTTATAATCACTTTTCTTTTTTTCATGATCCTGAGCAGTTGCTTCCTGTACACAGATACTGATGCAACATGCAAGAAAAAAAAGCTTCATTGATGGTTATTGAATAGTAATGAGCAATTGCGGATTCCGCTGATCGGTAATATTATACAGCATGGCGCCGGTGCCTGTCCAGCAAATCAATACATCATTATAGGGAATAACATCAATGTACCAATCTGCATCATTTAGTGTTTTTATTTGTACAGGCTGATATGCTTTGCTTATATCAAACACTCTCAATCCGCCCATTTTATCGCATACATATAACACATCATCTTTGTAACCAAGGCCGTAAGGTTCGCCAACAAATACAACCGACTTCTGCACAGGGTTCAACACATTTTTAATGTCGTAACAGGCAAGTATACTTTGAACTCCGCCACATTCGCCATTTACACGAAGCGTGGCATAAGCAACCGTATCCTTTGCTACCACCGGATCGCAGCGGCGTAACACAGTTGGCGAAACAGCCACACTCAACTTTACAGGATTTTCAGGATTGTCAATAGAAAAAATATGCACCACACTTGTACTGCCAATAAACAGTTTGTCTTTAAAAGGAAATATGGTTTCAATTTCAAAACCAACTCTGGTGGTTTTAATGAGCTGCGGATTGGCAGCGTCCTGTATTTTAAATACACTCAAATTTTCCTTATCAACTGCGTACAGGTAATTGCCAACAATGGCAAATCTTGCAAGTGAACCACCCTGTCCGGATGCTGATGGTGCAAATGCATTTACTTCGGCCCCACCCTTGCTGCATTGTATGAAAAGTGCAGAGGAAATAAATAACCAGGCTGTTATAATGAGTTTCTGTTGCATAGATGTTTGTTTTAGCGACGGCATTTGGGATCTTTTACCAGTTCAAGTTTCCAATCAACCACAATTCCTTTTGAATGATCAACACATTCAAAAAAGGCATTGGTTGCCGGCGGATACTCACTGTTATGATAGGGAAACACATTGTTTAATCGCTTTACCAGTATTGGGTTTTGCGGATTCGTAATATTAAACACCAGCAAATCATTAAAGTTATTAATGTACAGGTACTGATTTTTTACAGATATTTCTGTGCTGAAGGGAACACGTAAAAAAGAAATTTTTCGTGGTTGATTGCGGTTACTGATGTCAATGAGGTGCACACCTTTGTTAAGATCGTTTTGCAGTAACAGGTTACCAATCACATAAACTTTGCCGGGCTTTTCAATTGCTTTAGGCGTTTCTACAGCAATATTATCAAGATTATCTGCTTGTGCATATACAGGCACATAGGCTTCCATGGTGCCTGTGCCAAATCGAATGTTATCGGTACATCCCCAGAGTAATAAAGAGAACAGCAGAAATTGAAGTTTCTTTTTCATAAGCAGTTTTGTTAATATGATGATACAATAACGAAATTAAATGCTGCCTGCCATTGTAAAATTTCTTTTGGGAAAATAAGCTTGCATAACAGGATTAGATAAATAAGATGGCGTAAAGAAGCCTTTGGCATGATTTTTTTAGATAAAGGTTTAAAATCATTAAAACATGAACAATAAAGCCCTTTTTATCGCCATTGCCCTATTGGCATCCACAGTTGGTTTTTACGCCTGTAAAAAAAATAAAGACGAAATGACCAATCTGAAAGTACATTTAACCGATGCCCCTTATAATGCATCTGAAGTAAATGTTGATATCAGAGAAGTAAATGTAAAATTCACCGACGACAGCAGCGGATGGTTTGCAATACCTACTGTAGCGGGTATTTATAATCTGCTTGAATTTCAAAATGGGATTGATACGCTTTTAGCGGCAGGTCCTGTGCCGAGAGGAATGCTTAAAGAAATTCGTTTTGTGTTAGGATCAAACAACAGTATTGTAATTAATAATACTGAATATCCTCTTACCATTCCCAGTGGTGCCTCTTCAGGGTTAAAGATTAAAGTCAATAAAACCCTTGCAGCATCCGTTGATTCAATTTTGATTGATTTTGATGCAGCACTTTCTATCATAAAAGAAAGTAACGGCAGCTATTCCCTTAAACCTGTATTAAAATTAAAATAAAAAATAAATCTTATAATATTAACAGGCGGCAGAATATTTCTGTCGCCTGTTTTGTTGTAATCTATCAATGACTGAAAGATCGTTAAACAGAGAAAAAAATATTCAATGAATTAAACAATCACCCTGCAACTATGTAATATTATTTATTGAAAAAACTAAATCAGATAATTTTACGTATGCTACTAATTTGGTTATGAATAATTCAATTTTCCCACACTTTGAGCAGGAATTATTAGATGAAATCGATCAGGCAGGAACAGTCTGCACCTATCCAGCCGGAGCTTATCTCGTAAGAAAGGAACAACTATTGAGAGGATCTTTTATCATCATCGAAGGATACGTAAAAGTTACACAGGAAAATCTGCATGGTGATGAATTTGTAATAGCTTATTTAAAACCCGGAGATAGTTTTGCTGTTTCCATTACCGAGGATAGTCCAATAAAAAACAAACTGTCATTATTAACTTTTACAGCAATAGAACCTACCAAAGCAATTACACTTCCTTTTTCTGAAAAAGACCGTCTGGCGATGAAGTACATAAGTTTTTATAAATATATATTGCAGTCAGCAGTAATGTACTATGAATTTTATCTGGAGGT
Source organism: Chitinophagaceae bacterium (assembly GCA_019752045.1). Classification (GTDB taxonomy): domain Bacteria; phylum Bacteroidota; class Bacteroidia; order Chitinophagales; family Chitinophagaceae; genus Lacibacter. Next base: position 41,324 of record JAIEMP010000019.1, read on the forward strand.
AATTGATCATATCGCTTTTCAAAATATGGAAAGCCGTATAGTGTACTTTTTAAAACGACTCAGCAAAATCAAACAATCAAACGTAATAACAATATCTCATCAGGAAATTGCAGATGGTCTCAACTCTTCACGTGAAGTAGTTTCCAGATTACTAAAAAAAATGGAGGAAGCCGGGCTAATACAAATGAGTCCTAATAAAATTATCATATACTAATGTTGTGATAAAAGTCACATCATAAAAAATGAAAATTTAGTTTCTTCATACCCAATTACAAATCAATATCCCTTGCAACCAACACAATTACTGCTAAATTTTGTATTACTCTCCTCGCTGTTTTCTTTAACTGTAGCGGATTCCAAGGTTTTTAAACTCACTTCTGCTTAAGAAAAAAATAAGAAATCTTTTTTATCTCAAATACCTAAAACAACAAAACCAAATCATGAATCATTCAAGAAATGAAAGGAAAAATACAACCAGATGGTTTGTATCACTGCCTTTTTTTACACAACAACCGTTTGCAGAAATTAATGCCGCACAATTCAGTTTTCAATTGGCACTTAGAACTAAGATCCCATCAGATAATCTAAGTGCAATTAATAAAACCAGCAACTTGCTCCCCAGTTGTTATAACCTTAATCATTTCTTTTTCAATACCGCCAAAAATTAAATACATATCCATGGAATTCCTTAAAAAAAACAAGTGGAATAAATCCGCATTTTTATTCATCTTACTATTAGTTGCTATCAAGGCTTTATCTGAGGGTACTCCTCAAGTAATGCCGAACACTACAAATGGTGTAGCACTTTATGTGGCAAACGGCAGTTCATCCGGTCCTTATCGGGGAGCCGCAATACAAAACAATATTCGTTTCCGCATTCTTGATCATAACATTGAAAACTTATATTTCGGTATAAGGGCTTTTAACCGTGCGGCAACTCCTGCACAGGTTCAGCCATATTACAGAATTGTAAATGCTGCAGGTACGCAAATTGTTGCCCCCACTCAAATTTTAACAGCTCAGCAAATTGGCACACACGCTCAAACTGTTGCCGGGCCAAACATAGGGGGTGCTGTTCCTACCGGCTATACTCCATTGCTTTTCAATCCCTCTGCCAATGGTGAATATTTTATTGAACTTTATGTAAGTGGCGATGCCGGAGCAACTGCTACAGCTAATCAAACAACTGTATTTACATTATTTGATTTTACTGTTGCAACAGCAGCAAACGTAAAATACCCGGGCCGTATTTACAGCCAAGCCTGGAGCTTTATAACATATAACCCTGTAACAAATGTTGCACAAATTAATAATTCGCTTGAGGGCGACTTTTATGCCTACACAAGTGATGGTACGGTTAACAAATTAGATTTTCTTGATGGTTTTCGTCCGTTTGGATTTATTCTTTACATGAACCGCTACGGTGCTGTAAATGGAACCAACTGGGTTAATGACAGAAGATCACAAAATACAGGCGCTACAGCTCCTTCGCTTGCGAATGGTTACAATGTCTTTTTAAATATTCCTGATGCGATTTCCTTTCCAGTTTCACCAGCTGCAACCTCTCCACAGTTTGCCGGTAAGGTTTACAGCTGTGCTCCTTCAATTTATATTCCACTTTCTATTGATAGAGCCGGAGATATTGCAATTCTTTTAGACATCAATGGTACAAGCGGTTATCAGGCTGGAACAAGTGATCGTTACTTATTCGTTTATGATGCAACTGTTGGCCGAAATGTAGCAGTTTGGGATGGATTGGATGGCCTTGGTAATCTTGTGACAGGAGCTGTTAATTTCGATCTGAGTATTTTTTTGAGAGTTGGAAGAACGAATGTTCCAATGTTTGATGCTGAATTAAATACAAATGGTATAACCGTCACCGGCATAAGCCCATTATCAACAAACCCTAAATTATACTGGAACGATCTGTTACTGGCAAATGCGGGCACAGTATGCGATGCATCAAATGCAAATAATAATTTAACAGGTACTGGCATTGAAAACAGTGTTATTGGCTCTGTTTCTCCCGGCCGTGCATGGGATGGACCCGGAGCTGGCCTTACAGTTCCGGCGCCAAACGGAGGGCAGGGCTCCGCCACTCTAACACTTAACTGTGATGATTATGGCAATGTAAGAACCTTAAACAGCTGGTATTACTCGTATGAAGTAGCTTCAGCCAACTATCTAGTTTCTGTACCTGGTTGCAGTGTTGATGGTGATCCTGTAGCAGACGCTACTGATATTGACGATGACAATGATGGTATTCCAGACATAACAGAGAGTAATGGAGTTAATCCTGATGCAGATGCTGATGCTGATGGTATACCAAACTATCTCGACCCAACACCGGGTGCAGGCGTTCCTGCTTTTGTTGATGCAAATAATGATGGTGTAAATGATGCATATGATACAGATGGAGATGGTATCATTAATTCTAAAGATCTTGACAGTGATAATGACGGAATACCGGATATAGTTGAAGCCGGTGGTATTGATACAAATGGTGATGGCCGTGTAGATGTTTTAACTGATACCGACGGCGATGGCTTGGCTAATACGTATGATACTACAAACGGTGGGGTGAACATTGCCAACCTTGATACAGATGGGGATGGTGTACCTAACTTTACAGATCTTGACAGTGACAACGATGGTATTCCGGATGTTGTAGAAGCAGGTGGTACAGACGCAAATAACGATGGGAAAATTGATGGATTCACCGATACTGACAGTGATGGATTTGCACAAAGTGTGGATGGCGATACCAACAATGATGGTACTGCCGAAAATACTGCAGGTGCTTTAATTATTACCAGTACTGTTGGTGGCACTCCCGGCCGCCCTGCCAGTTACCCCCGTGCCAATCAGGATGCAACAGGTTTACCCAATCCATATGATCTTGACTCAGATAATGACGGCATCCTTGATGTGCGTGAAGCAGGATTAACCGATGCAACTAACGATGGTATTGCTGATGGTACTTTAGGTGCAGATGGATGGAGTGATACTGTTGACGCTTTAGTATCTCTCAATCTTCCCAATACAGATGGCAGCGGAAGACCCAATTATTTAGATATTGATTCAGATAATGACGGTATAGTTGATAATGTAGAAGGACAAACTACGGCCGGATATATTGCACCAAGCGGTGCTGATACTGATAATGATGGTATTGATGATGCTTACGATAATAATGATGCAGCATTTGCAGGTGGAGCCAACAATGGTATTGCTCCAACCAACAGCGATGCAGCTGATGTTGCAGATTATTTAGATCTGGATGCTGATAACGACGGTTACCCCGATTTCTTTGAAGGACATGACAGTGATGGAAATAATTTACCCGATGCCGGAAGCCCTGCTGCCAGTGGTGTAAACGGAGGTGCTGCAGATATTGATGGTGATGGTTTATTAGATGGATACGATAACAACACTGCTTCGGTTGATGCAACCAACGGAACTAACGCCAACAGTTATCCCGATCTGGATGGCGGAACAACTGAAAGAGACTGGAGAGAAATTGCCAACACCGATGCTGCAGGCCCTTCAAACTTTACAGATGTTGATGATGATAATGATGGCATTCCCGACCTTACAGAAAACGGCGGCTTTGATGCATTGGCTGATACGGATGCTGATGGTGTTCTTAATTATATAGACGCAACTCCCGGTGCCGGTCAGCCTGCATTTGTTGATACAAATAACGATGGAGTAAATGATTTTTATGATAATGACCTTGATGGTATCATTAACTCACTTGATTTAGACAGCGACAATGATGGTATTGCAGACTTAGTAGAGGCAGGTGGTATTGATACCAATGGTGATGGCCGTGTAGATATTTTAACAGACACTGATGGCGATGGACTGGTAGATACCTATGATACATCCAACGGTGGAGTAAACATTGCCAACCTTGATACGGATGGCGATGGCATTGCCAACTTTAAAGATTTGGACAGTGATAACGACGGACTTCCCGATGTAGTAGAAGCTGGCGGTACCGATGCAAACAACGATGGCAAAATTGATGGCTATACAGATAATGATGGTGATGGTTTCGCACAAAGCGTAGATGGCGATACCAACAATGATGGCACGGCTGAAAATACTGCGGGTGCATTAATTATTACAAGCACTGTTGGTGGCACACCCGGTCGTCCGGCAAGTTACCCAAGAGCTAATGCAGATGAAAACGGTTTACCCAATCCTTATGATCTGGATGCAGATGGTGATGGCATTTTAGATACCAGAGAAACAGGTATTGCTGATACAAATAATGATGGCATTGCTGATGGCACTTTGGGTGCTGACGGATGGAGTGATACAGTAGATGCATTACCAACATTAACTCCAACTAATACGGATGGTAGTGGAAGAGCAAACTATTTAGATATTGATGCAGACGATGATGGCATCGTAGATAATATAGAAGGTCAATCTACTTTCGGCTACATTGCTCCGGCAGGTGCTGACAGTGATAATGATGGAATTGACAATGCTTATGATAACAATGATGCAGCATATGCAGGAAGTTCTAATAATGGTATTGCTCCTAATAATCAGGATGGAACTGATAATCCTGATTATACAGACAACGATACAGACAATGATGGAAAGACAGATGCATTGGAAGGATGGGATACCAATGGGAATGGTGTAATTGATGGATTAGAAAGAACAGGCGGTGCTGTTGATGCAGACAATGATGGCTTGCTGGATGGATACGATAACAATACAGCTGCATCTAACCCAACGAATGGCACTACACCAATGTCATATCCTGATGTTGATTTAACAACACCTCAAAGAGCATGGAGAGAGCCGGTGGATTCTGACCTTGATGGCATATTAGATGGCAATGATCTTGATGATGATAACGATGGCATCCCTGATACATTAGAAAACCCCGGTGGATTTGCACCAAATGATGATGCAGACAGTGATGGTATTCCTAACTTTTTAGATACAACTCCAGGTGCCGGTCTTCCTGCATTTACTGATACAAACAGTGATGGTATCAATGATGCCTACGATACTGATAAAGATGGAGTAATGGATTTATTTGATCTGGATGCTGACAATGATGGCATTCCTGATATTATAGAAGCAGGTGGTGTAGATACCAATGGTGACGGAAGAATAGATGGCCCCGTTGCAGATGCAGATGGTGATGGTTTATTAGATGCATATGATCCCTCAACAGGTGGTAATGCAATTGCCAACAGAGATACAGATGGGGATGGAGTTCCTAACAGAATAGATCTTGACAGCGATAATGATGGTATTCCCGATGTGGTAGAAGCAGGCGGTACCGATGCAAACAACGATGGACGCATTGATGGTTTTACCGATACTGATAACGATGGTTTTGCACAAGCGGTTGATGGAGATGCTAACAACGACGGCACTGCAGAAAATACAGCTGGTGCACTCATCATTACCGGTGCAGATACTAACGCAGATGGACAGCCGAACAGTTATCCAAGAGCCAATACAGATAAAACAGGATTTCCAAATCCATATGATCTGGATGCAGATGGTGATGGTATATTAGATACAAGAGAAGCAGGTTTAGCAGACACTAACAACGATGGTATTGCAGATGGCGTGCTTGGTACTGATGGATGGAGTGATACAGTTGATGCGTTGGGCTCACTTGCATTGCCAAATACAGATGGCCGAGGCCCTGCGAATTATTTAGACATTGATGCAGATGATGATGGCTTAACTGATAACGTAGAAGGCCAGAGCACAGCGGGCTACCTGTTACCATCAGGCAGCGATGCAGATAATGATGGCATTGATGATGTGTATGACAACAATGATGCAGCCTTTGCAGGTAATGCATTAAACGGAATCACTCCTTATAATCATGATGGCACTGACAATCCCGATTATACCGATACAGATAGCGACAACGATATGGTAAATGATTTAAGAGAAGGTACCGGTAACAGTTCAGCTACGCTCACCAATACAGCAGATACAGATGGAGACGGTCTGGTTGATCAGTTTGATATTTTCAACTTGAATACAGAAACCACAAACATTGCCAACAACGTTACAGTTGCGGGAATGGGCAACGGCGGAAGCTCAACGGGCCCTACTCCTGCTGGAAGCAATGTACTTGCAAACCAGTCCGCAGCAGGTGCTCCTAACCGTGACTGGAGAAACAGCCTGCTGGTATTACCTGTTACATTTATCAATGTATCAGTAAATGTTAACGGCAATATCAACACAATCAGCTGGAGAGTTGCAGATGAAATTAATGTAAAGGAATACATGGTTGAACGCAGTACCGATGGCATCAACTATTCTGTTGCAGGTACAGTAGCTTTCAGAAATAATGCCGGTGCAGAACAAACCTATCAGTTCAACGATGCATCTGCAGCTTCAAATGCTGTTGTTCACTACCGGATTAAGCAGGTAGATATTGATAACAAATTTACCTACAGTAAAGTAGTAACAGCAAGAAGAGGCGGAGATCAAAATGCTCTAACAGTATTAGGTAACCCTGTACAAAACAATCAGGTGCTGTTACAGATTACAAGTAATCAGCAAGGTAAAGGAACCTTTATGTTACTGGATATGAACGGACGTGTACTTACCAGCATCACTCAATCATTGAGTAAAGGAAGTAACAACATTCGTTTAACAGCACAGAACGGTCTCTTTGCTAAAGGATCTTATATTGTACGTGCAATCATTAACGGGCAATTGTTCACTGAGAAAATCAGTGTCATACAATAAGTAAAAACAAAACGGCAATAAAAAAATCCCTTCGAACTTTCGGAGGGATTTTTTTTATTCTACAGCAAACCGTCAGGCTGCTAATTCTTCCTTTGCAACTTTACTGTAATCATCTGCCAGTTTACGTTGTACTTCAAACGGCACCGTTTCATATTCTAAAAAGCTCATACGGAATTTTGCACGTCCCTGTGTAAATGAACGGAGGTTACCACTGTAATCCTGCATTTCGGCTAAAGGCACTTTTGCAATCACTTTGGTAAAATGTCCTTCTGTATCCATCCCTTCTACCATTGCTCTTCTTGTTTGTAAATCGCCAATAACCGCACCGGTTAAATCTTCGGGACATAACACTTCTACCTTATATACAGGTTCAAGTATCTGCGGATCGGCCTGTTGAAATGCCTGACGAAAAGCCTGCAGTCCGGCAATTTTAAAAGAGATATCATTACTGTCAACCGGATGCATCTTACCATCAAACACACATACACGTACATCACGTACATAAGAACCTGTAAGCGGACCTTCCTGCATTTTTTCCATCACTCCTTTTAATATTGAAGGAAGAAAGCGTTGATCAATGGCACCACCAACAATACAATTATAATACACCAGTTTACCTCCCCATGCCAGTTCATGAATTTCTTTACCACGCACATTTAAATCTGCAGGTTCGGGCATTCCTTCATGCCAGGGTTCAATGCGGAGATGCACTTCACCAAACTGTCCGTTACCACCGCTTTGTTTTTTATGACGGTACATACTGTCGGCACTTCGTCTGATCGTTTCACGGTAAGCAATGCGTGGTTTTATAAACTTCACTTCCATCTTTTGCATGTGTTCAATTTTCCATTTGGCAACAGCTAAATGCATTTCGCCCATGCAGTGAATCAATGTTTGTCTTAACTCAGGCGATACTTCTACTTTCAACGTGGGGTCTTCGTGTTTTAACTCATGCAAGGCCGCTGCCAGTTTCTCCTCTTCTCCTTTCTTTGTGCTTTCAATGGCCATTGTAAGATTTGCAGCGGGAAATTCAATAGGAAGTAATTCAATATTTTTCCCTTTATCATGCAGTGTATTGTTTACTCTGGTGCTTCTCAGTTTAAGTGTTGCTCCAATATCACCTGCTGTTAATTCGTTTACGGCAGTGCGTTTATTTCCTTCTACCACAAACAACTGATTGATTTTTTCTGCCACACCTGTTGTTTCATTTACCAGCTCCATACCCGATTTAATAGTACCGCTATACACTTTAAAAAAAGAAAGTTCACCCACATGCGGTTCGGTTACAGTTTTATAAACAAAAATACAAGCGGGGCCATTGGCATCGCAGGCAAGCGGCTGACCCGTTCTTGTTTGTTGCGGAGGCATTTCATTAGCACTGGGACAAACATTATCAATAAAGCCCATCAACCGTCCGCTGCCCATATTGCGTTCGGCAGATAAACAGAACAATGGAAACAGGTCATGATTAATCATAGCTTTTTTCATCCCTGCTTTGATCTCATCTTCATCCAGCTCGCCTTTTTCAAAATACTTTTCCATGAGTGTTTCATCATTTCCTGCTACTGCCTCAATCAATTCTTTGTGCAGTTCTTCAGCTCTTGCTTTTTCATCATCAGGAATGGGAAGTTTATCCGGTTTACCACCTGCATCATGAAACTTGTACATCACCATTCTTAATACATCAATAATTTCATGAAAGCCTGCACCCTGCTGTCTTGGATATTGCACCACAGTAATGTTTGATCCAAAATGTGCTTTGGCTTCGCTTACGGTTTTATCATAATCTGCTGTTTCATCGTCGAGTTTATTTACAGCAAAGATCATGGGTGTTTTAAATTCTTCTGTGTACTCCCACATTAAATCGGTTCCTACTTCTACACCATGAGCAGCATTGAGCAACATCACTCCCGTATCTGCAACACGTAATGCACTGATGACTTCACCTACAAAATCATCATAACCGGGCGTATCAATAATATTAATTTTATAACCTCGCCATTTAGAGTGTAAGAGTTTAGAGAAAACAGAGTTCCCTCTTTCGTGTTCCAGTTCATGATAATCTGCTACCGTATTTTGTTCTGCAACCGTTCCTCTGCGGTTGATGATGCCTGCTTCGTAGAGCATGCATTCCGCTAAAGTGGTCTTACCGGAGCCAACATGACCCAGCAAGACAATATTTTTTACGTGTGAGGTATCAAATTCTGCCATAACAATCCATTTTATATGTGAATAGAATATTCTCCTTACAAGTTATTGTAAGAAAAACGAACCTGTTCGTCGGGAACGGATGGAATTAATGGGTGGTTGTTATTGTCGTTGAGCCGGGGTGCTTCTCTTTCTGGAGTTTACTTATGCTTTGGCTACGAATTGCGTAAAATCATTTCGTAGTTCGCTCAAGGTATGCTCAAGCTGTTCGTACTGATTGTGCAGTTCTTCGTGTTCGTGTAGTGTTTCGTTTGAGAGCTGACCTTTTGTGTGGGCGAGTTCCATCTGCAATCGTCGGTCGTGGGCTTTAATTGCCTGTTTCAGATCATGAATATTGATCTGCTGAATGTAGAATTGATTGTGGTAGTGTTCAACTTCGGTTAGTACGTCTTTGTCGTTTTGTCCGCTGGCCATTAATTGTAACTGATCACGGAGGCGGCCCATTTCGTTGCGGTAGGAACGCAGGTGCTCCCTCCAGGAGCCGCATTCCCTGTTAAGCTGTGTTGTGTCTGTAGAAACCATGGGAAACAGTTTTAAAAATGAGTAAATATTGTTTCATCAAAGAGCTGTTTAAATTTAAGCACAACTTTTCATATAACCTACCATTCTCCGGATTTAATACGCACAAAAAGAAAGCAGCAGTTTTATACCACAAATCGGCTTTTGAGCGTTAATTTTGCAACCAATTATGTCTATGAAACCAGCCCGCTTACTAACTGCCCTTGCACTTTTGTGCAGCCCCTTTTTACATGCACAGGAAAAATCGAACCGGAAACCGGCGATGCTTTCTTACCATATCAGTTTTTCTGATTACGTATTTCCAAAAACAATTAAAGACTCTTCGCTTGGCAAAGCGTTTAACGATCAAAGCTGGTATAAGCCGGCGAATAAATCGCTTGGTGTTTCCGTTGCTTACTGGAGAGGACTTACATCGAAGATCGATTTTTCGGGTAGTGTCACAGGAACTTTTTCCAACTTCCCTGCGTTGTTTGTAAAAGACGACAGTGTGGGTCAGGCAAAATTCAGTACTCAACTCGATGCATTGATTCATCTCCGTGCATTTAAAGAAAGTGCACGTGTAAATCCATTTCTTACTGCAGGAATTGGATTGGGCTCTTTTCCTTCAAAATTTGCAGTGTATGCACCATTAGGAACAGGATTACAGTTTCGTTTTAACGAAGGCACTTATTTATTTCTGCAAATGCAGTGGCGCAAAAAATTAACCGGTGGTATTAACAATGATTACCTGCATTACAGTATTGGCTTTGCACAAAATAATCCGCTGAAAAAGAAAAAAGAAACGGTTGCTGTTGTTGAACCGGCTAAACCAATTCTTCCTCCTGATAAAGATGGCGATGGCTTTGAAGATAAAAATGATCTTTGTCCTGATGTAAAGGGAACATTAAATGGCTGTCCGGATTCGGATGCTGATGGAGTTGCAGATAAAGACGATCAATGTCCTGATGTAAAAGGAATATTGAACGGCTGTCCTGATGCAGATGGAGATGGCGTTGCTGATAAAGATGACAAGTGTAAAGATGCAGCAGGTGTTGCAAGATATAATGGATGCCCTGTACCTGATACCGATAACGATGGAGTAAATGATGAAGAAGATAAATGCCCCAATGAAGCAGGCGTTGTTATAAACGGTGGCTGTCCTGAAGTGAAACAGGAAGTAAAACAGAAAGTGGAATTTGCTGCTAAGAATATTTTCTTTGCCTTTGCAAGTGATGTCATTTTAAAAGCATCGTTTAAATCACTGGATGAAGTAGTAAAGATTATGCAGGAACATCCTGAATTAACATTAACCATTGCAGCACATGCTGATAACCGTGGCACCGCTGAACGGAATATGATGTGGAGCGAACGCAGAGCAAAAGCTGTTGCAGATTACTTTATCAGCAAGGGCATTGCTGCAGACCGCATCAGTTACAAAGGTTTTGGCGATACACAACCTGTTGCTGATAATAAAACAAATAAAGGAAGAGCACGAAACCGAAGAGTTGAAATGAAAGTTGATTATTAAAGATCAAACAATAAAAAAAAACAGCCGCTTTCAGTGGCTGTTTTTTTTTATGTTGGAAAAAAGAATTGTAAGAACAGATTGCATATAATCATATCTATTGCAAACAGACAAAACAAAGATTAAATACCCTACATTAGACAGCTAAACAATTCAACATGAAAAGATCACTTAAATTAAGCCTTGTACTGGTTACCTCTTTGCTGGTACTGGGAATCACTTCCTGTAAAAAGAAATTAAAAGATGCCGACATTCAGACTGCCATTGAAAAAATTTTAACGGCTGATGCTGATATGAAGGGCACCATGGTAACAGTAAAAGATGGAGTTGTTACTTTATCCGGTGTTTGTAAAGATGAAGCCTGCAAAACCAAATGCGAAGAAGCAGTGAAAAAAATTGAAGGTGTAACCTCCATTGTAAATAACTGTACTGTTGCTCCGCCGGAAGCTGTTGTACCACCTGTTGCAGATGCATTAGGTCAGGCAATTGCAGATGCGGTAAAAGATTTTCCCGGTGTAAAGACCCAATTAACAGATGGTGTACTAACGCTTACCGGTGAAATTGAAAAAGCAAGTCTTCAAAAACTGATGATGGGATTGAATGCGCTGAAATCAATGGGACTGAAAAAAATTGAATCAGCCGGATTAACTAAAAAATAAACAAACGGAGGAAATATATTATGGCATTGCAAGACAAATACAAAGAACTGATTGATGCTGCAACTGCAGCACCTGTAGTAAACCTCCAGGTTCGTGAGCAGGATGGTGTGTTATATATTGATGGCGAAAGTACAGGCGCTGTAAAGCAGCAACTCTGGGATATATATGGAAAACTTGATCCGGATTATGCTGCCGGAGATCTGATGCTGAACATTAACAGTGTTGCAGGAATCAGTGAAGGAGCTAAACTGAAAGTAACCACCAACAAAACAAACCTCAACATACGCAGCGGCCCCGGCACCGACAATTCTATTGTTGGTAAAGCGGCCAGGCACGAAGTTGTAACACTGGTGCGTAAAGAAAACGATCAGTGGTGGTGGATTAAAACGGATGATGGTGAAGAAGGTTATTCCTTTACACAGTATTTAACGCCGGTTGAATAAAATATCTCCTACTTTTGAAAGGCTCTTAACGGAGCCTTTCTTTTTTTTACAAACGAATAGATTAATTCAACGTGCAACTGCAAACCTCTCTTTCAACCATTCAACAACTGGCAACTGAAAAAGAACAGGAAAACAATGCCTTTGTTTCTTTTCTGAAGCAGCAGGATGCAGATGCAATTGATGAAGCAGTTCATACACTCAACCAATCCATTGAACCAAAAATTGATTGTACCGCTTGTGGCAACTGCTGCAAAAGTTTAATGATTAATGTAACTGAAGAAGAAGCAGATCGTGTAGCAAACAGCTTACACATGAATCGTATTCAGTTTGATGAAACCTATCTTGAAAAAGGAAGCTCGGGGCTTATGGTCATTAATACCATTCCCTGTCATTTTCTTGCGGACAATAAATGTACTGTGTATGAAGATCGTTTTGCAGGTTGCAGGGAATTTCCTGCACTGCACCTCCCCCACTTTTCAAAACGGTTATTTACTGTGATGATGCATTACGATCGCTGCCCCATCATCTTTAATGTAATGGAAGAATTAAAAGTGAAAACAGGCTTTCGCTAAAATTGTATCCAATTTATTATTAGAGGAATAAAATAATGTGTAGCTTTTATTTCCAAAATACATCAGTATGAAATTGAAACTACTGCTACTTGTTGTGCCTGCATTTATTTCTGCCTTTGCCGCTGTTGAACTGACGAAAGCATTTCAACAAAAACAACAACTCCAAACGCTTAATAGTTACAAACAAAAAACTATTGTTCGCTGCGGACCCGATTGGGAAGCGCTGAAAACCTTCTTAGAAGAAACAGATATTCCGGTAATACCAGGTGCCGGAAATTATAAATGGAAGATTACAACAGACAGTGACAGTACTCAATTTTATTTCAATCAAGGCATCAATATGTATTACGGCTTTCACATTATTGAAGCAATGGCTTCATTCAGGAAAGCAGAAAAATTTGATCCGTCATGTGCAATGATTCATTGGGCGAAAGCATTGGCGTATGGACCCAATATCAATGATCTTGGTTATGCTGCATCACCAGATGCTTTATTGGAAAGTGGCAGAGCAGCAGAATTGAATGCGAACTGCACAAAGATTGAAAAAGAACTGATTGTTGCACAACAAATTCGCTATTCAGCTGATTCAACAAAAACAAGAGAACAGCTCAATCAATTGTATGCAGACAAAATGAAAGAAGCGTATGAGCATTTTCCTGCTTCGGCAGATGTAGCTGCTTTGTATGCTGATGCATTGATGCTACAGCATCCATGGGATCTGTGGTTTACAAACGGCAATCCAAAAGCATGGACACCAAGAATCAGAACGGTGCTTGAAAAGTTATTAATGCAAACACCCAATCATCCGGGCGCCAATCATTATTATATTCATGTCATGGAGCCTTCGCCTTATGCAGGATTGGCTACTGCCAGTGCCGACAGGTTAGGAAAGCTTACACCTGCACTTTCACACATGGTACATATGCCATCGCATATTTATTTACGAACAGGTCATTACAAAAAAGGTGGCGACGTAAATAAAACAGCAGTGAACAGTTATCAAAAAATGATTCCTCTTTACAGTGCTGTTACAGGGAATGATTTTTTATACATCATTCATAACCTGCACATGCAAACCAATCATGCATTACTTGCGGGCAACATGAATGATGCTGTAAAATCAGGCATAGCAACAGTAAACAGTATTCCAAAAGATTATCTGCAAATGGAAGGTGCATTGGGAAATTATATTCAATACATCCACATGACAATGACACTTGTTGATGTTCGGTTTGGAAGATGGGATGCATTACTTGCTCAATCAAAACCATCTGAAAAGCTGGTATATGCAACAATACTTTATCACTTTGGGCGGGGGATGGCCTTTGCTCATCAAATGAAAACTACTGCAGCTAAAACTGAATTAGCACAGATTAATCTTTTGTTGAAAGATCCTGTTTTATCACTTCCGTTTCTACCCTTCTCCCCTGCTGTAGATGGAGCAATAGTTGCAGCGAATCTGTTAGAAGGAACTATTTTATTGGAAGAGAAAAATTTTGCAACAGCAATTGAACATTTTTCAAAAGCTTCGGCTATGGAAGAACAGATGGTGTACAACGAACCCAGGGACTGGATGCTGAATCCTAAACATTATCTCGGTCATTCGTATTTGCAAAACAAACAATGGATTGAAGCTGCAACAACGTTTAAAAAGGATTTGAGCAACAACAACAATAATATCTGGGCATTAACCGGATTGCATACAGCCTTGGTAAAACAAAACAAAAAACAGGAAGCAGATAAACTGATGATCAAAATAAAGCAATCAGCTAACGGTTCAGATGTAAAAATAAGTGCTGCTGTTTTTTAATGAGCCGTATGTGCTTTTACAAAATCACTTACCAGGTAACTGATGAGTTTACCCGTTGTATCACTCTTACGACCGTCAATAAGAAAACTTGCACCTTCGCAAATATGTAAGTACGCAACTTTACAATCGGTTGCTGCAAAATTAATGTACTGCCGTGCATGCATTTTATTAATGCCACTTGGTGTAATGGCACTGGCAAGTGTATGTTCAATACAATCGAGATCTAATTCAATTCCTGTATAAGTATCTTCGGTAAATCCGGTGGCATGTGCAACTGCCTGAATGAAGTTTCGTTTTTCGTGAATAAAAATATCTTCATAAGTAATCAGATCAAAAAAAGGATTGTTCACCAGATCCATCCACACATTTTGCGGAATATAATTTTCATGTACTCCTATCACACAATACTTCTGTAAATACCCGTCATCTTCTGCATAACGAAAGGCGTTGCCACTGTGTCTTCCTTCTGCCGGACGGTAATCGGTATGAGCATCAAGATTTATGCAGTTGATTTGAGCCAATTGAACCAGGCCTGCTTTATGCAACCCTTTACCGCTGCCTTTGATTAACGGATACGCATTGTTATGTCCGCCGCCAATTGCAATCGGAATTTTCCCTTTTGATGTAATGATCTTGGTCAACTGCTCCACTTCATCATCAATCATATGTACTGCATGCCGGTATGCTTCTAATTTCTCCTCGTGATTATGTGCATTCTCTTCAATTAACGATTCAGCATCTGTAAAATCAAAATGACCGAGCAACAACACTTCTTCTCCTGAAAAAAAATCATTGCTCTGAATATTTAAAAAAGAAGAAAGAAAAGGGAACCATGCAGTATCGGTTCCGCCAATACCTTCATTGGCTTTTACACCAATATCTTCCGGTATACCAAACAATACATAAGCAGCTTTGGTTTGTTCAAGCGATTGCTCCAGTTGATCTTTGTTTGAAATAATCTGCAGCCGCTCTCCTAGTTTGGTTTCAAAACGACGAATCTTGGTAAGCGTTAAAACATCTTCCTTATTATAAAAACGAAAACGTTGCATATGGCTTTATTTGAAGTGAGATGAAGATAACAGTTTTAACGCAATAGACCATCAGGAGAAAAATTCGCCGCTGATCATCACTTTATCAATCATGTTACTGCCAAAGGAATAAGGCAGCAAAGCCAGTGAAGACATGGGTTTGGTGAAAATAAGATTGGCCCGTTTACCAACAGTAATGCTCCCCGCTTCATGTTCCAGCTCCATTGCAAAAGCACCGTTCATGGTTGCAGCATTGATGGCTTCTTCAGGCAACATCTTCATTCCAATACAACTCATGGCCACTGCTAAACTCATATTACCGCTGGGCGAAGAGCCGGGATTAAAATCGCTGGCAATTGCAATGGCGGCACCTGCATCAATCAAATCCCTCGCCGGTTGAAAAGGCATGCGCAGAAAAAATGCAGCGGTGGGCAACAGCGTTCCAATCGTTGATGACTTTGCCAGGTCATGTATATCTCTTGCTGTCATCGTTTCAAGATGATCCACAGAAAGTGCATTCAACTCAATTGCTTTTTGCAAACCACCCATACTGTTGAGCTGATTGACATGCAGCTTGGGTGTAAGCCAGTATTGCATAGCCGCTTTGCAGATGGTTTCCATTTCATCCACAGAAAAAAAACCATTCTCACAAAACACATCTACAAAATCGGCCAACCCTTCTTCTGCAATCACCGGTAACATTTCATGAATGATCAGATCAATATAGCCCTGATGATGTTCTTTGTACGCTAACGGGTATGTATGTGCGCCGAGAAAAGTTGCTTTAATGGGAATGGGTGATGTTTCCTTGAGCTTTTTAATAACACGTAACATTTTTAATTCTGCATCAACAGAAAGTCCATAACCGCTTTTTATTTCTATAGCGCCTGTTCCCTGCTGAATTACTTCCTGTAAACGGCTCCATGCCAAACGTAACAGTTCAAGTTCTGTAGCAGCCTCTACTTTCTTTGCTGAATTTAATATGCCGCCGCCTTTTGCTGCAATCTCTGCATAACTGAGTCCTTTAATTTTATCAACAAATTCTTCTTCACGTGTTGCAGCAAATACAAGGTGTGTATGACTATCGCACCAGCAGGGTAATACAAACTGACCGGTTGCATCCATCACTGCATCATATGCATCAGCCCTGTTGCCGATTGTATGCATGGGGCCATATTCGGCAATCAGTCCATCTTTAATACCAAGGTATGCGTCTTGAACAAACGGAAGATTAGCCAACGCTTCTCCTCTTAACAAAAGTGATTGTTCTCTTACACCGGTTAATTGTTTGATGTTGGTTACAAGCATCGTCATAACATAAATGTAGCAGAATTCAGCAAATAAAAAAGCCCCCTGAAAAATCAGGAGGCGATTTGCTTATGAGAAAATGCTAGTCCTTCTTTGTAACTGCAGGTTGTAACGGATGCACAACCCCATCAATCACATGTACAAGACCGTTACTTGCAGCAATGTCTGCATTCGTCACATAAGCACTGTTTCCGTTTCCATCGGTGAGTTTTACTTTACCTTCTTCAATTATTGCTGTTAACTTATCACCACTGAGTGTTGGCAGTTGAACAGCACCATTGTTTTGTTTAATGGCTGCCATCAATGTAGTTGAGTTCCAGCTGCCGCCCACTACATGATATTTCAACGTTTTTGCAAGAAGTGCTTTGTTCTTGAGGAGCTTTTTAAAATCTGCTTCAGCAATTTTTTCAAAAGCTGAATTAGCGGGAGCAAAAACTGTGAAAGGTCCTGCCATTTTAAATGTATTTACAAGATCGGCCGCTTTAATGGCATCAACCAGCTTGCTGTGATCCGGTGAACCCATTGCAATATCCACTACATCGCCCTGTGCACGAACCGTTACAATAGAAGCAATCATAAAAAATGCAGTTGCGGAAAGAGAAAAAAACATCTTTTTCATTTGTGTAAGTTTTTTAAATTATAATAAATAATGATACCGGTAGTCTTTTACGACCTACGGGACCGAACGATATTTCGCTGACAATTCAATAACAGATTACAATTACATAATGCAATCACAGAGATTGTTTTACAAAGAAGGAAGTGGGATAAAAATCAACAGTGAAGATTTCTACACAATAAAACAAGAACCATGCCAGCAGAAATTGATTCAGAGTTTCAGAAAAAAAACTAAACTTGTAATCTGCTTTATAATAATGATCACATTCACTGCCACCATATTAAAATTCAGCAAACAGGGTGAAAAAACCGGTTGGTCCTACATTGAAATACCGGCAGGTATTCCTGAGCAATTAAAACCAGGCAACAAAAAAGAATTTAAAGTAAAAGGAAAGCTTGATCAACACCCCATTAAACGAATGCCTTTGTTACCAATGGGTGGCGGAAAATTTATTCTTGTGCTGAATGCAGATATCAGAAAAGCCATTGGCAAAACAAAAGGTGCTGTTGTTGAAGTAAAACTTACAGTTGATAACAGTGATTTTATTTTTAATGCCGATTTTATGGATTGCCTTTCTGACGAACCGTCTGCTAAACAATTTTTCAATTCCCTTACAGGTTCGCATCAACGTTATTTCAGTAAATGGATTGACAGTGCAAAAACAGATCTCACCAAAACCAAACGGATTGCCCTTGCCGTAAATGCACTTTCAAAGAAAATGGGTTACCCCGAAATGATCAGAGCAGAACAGACAAAGAAAGATGCCCTGCTGTGAGTTTATCAACATAACAACTGTTAGTGTGTATAAGAGGAGGTAAAAATAAATTCAGAGCAGGGTTACTTTTTTCTGAATCGGGTATAAAGTACGGGAAATGAAAAAATTCCCCTGTTAAGCTGTAAGCTGACAGACCTGTTGAATTCTTTCAACGATTGATTGCGAGCCTGACACTTAAAATTTTAAACAACGAAAGATGGTACAAAAAACCTACTACAAAACAAAAGATTATTGCAAAGTAAAATTCTCTTTTAAAGTTGAAAATGCTGAAACCGTTGAGATCCTTGGTTTAAACAGCGATTGGAAAAATGCGGTGATCATGAGCAAAAAGAAAGATGGCAGCTTCAGTGCTGAATTAAATCTCCCGAAAGAATCAAAGCACGAATTTAAATACTTAGTAAACGCTACAGAGTGGCTCAACGAACCTGAAGCCGATGAACAACAACCCAATGAATTTGGCGGCAGCAACAGTGTAATTGTACTGTAATTTTCTCCGTTATAAATTACGTTTTATCCGGTAGTGTTGATCTTTTAAAAGAAGGATAAACGCTACCGGAAATTCATGTGTATACCACTGAGCAATATTTTAAGAGAAAAACAACAGGTCTGTATTTACACATATAGTTTTGATAAAGTATCTTGTATACAAACAACCCTGTATGAAAGTATTTTCTGCTGCACTCCTCCTTTGTACAGTTATTTTAATTACAGCCATTTCCTGTAAGGCCATTGCAAGAACAGCTGCAAAATACTGGACAAGAAAACAAATCAGAGAATTTGTAAGCAACTGTGAAATAAGATCTTCCCGTTTAATTGGTGAAGAGAACGCAACAAAGTACTGCAACTGCGCAGTTGATGTTGTTGCTCAAAAATACCGTGACTATCAGGAAACAAAAACGATCTCACTCGTGAACTTACTGGAAATTGCAGAAGGATGTAAATAGATTTTTACAAAAGCCAAAGATCTGCTGCATCAATTGAAAGATAAATCTGCTCTCCTTCTGCATATGCTCCTTTTTCTGTTTTTACATGCAGGAGTTGTTGATCAATTACAACATCAAGCATATAATAGCTGCCAAAGAACAGCACTTTTGCAATGCTGCCTTTTAATGCAGTTTTATTTTCCGTTTTAATCTTTATCTGTTCAGGACGAATAAGCAACTGCTGTTCATCAGCTTCTGCTCCTTTTAACGCTGCAAGTATCTGCTTATTTCCAACATTAATTAGATTGTATGTTCCAAAAAGCGCTGCACAATATTCATTTGCCGGTTGATAATAGATTTGTTTTGGAGTTCCCTGTTGAACAACAGCACCATCTTTTAAAATAAGAATGGTATCGGCCCAAGAAAGTACATCCAGTGCATCATGCGAAACCATGATGCAACTGATCCCCAGTTGAATACCAATTTCATGAATCACTGATTTGATGGTTTGCTTATGTGCTGCATCCAGATTGGAGAAAGGCTCATCGAGCAAAAGCAATTTAGGTGAAGTGGTTAATAATTTTGCCAATGCGATGCGTTGTTTCTCACCACCCGAAAGTTGATTGGTTCTGCGCTTTAATAAATGTTCTATCTGGCAAATGGAATAAATGGTATTGGCCTCTGCTTCTGATAACTTGTTGGCCATTTCCATGAGATCGTACACCCAATAGTTATTCCTCAATTCAAAATACTGGCTCAGGTAAACAATTCCTGGATGACCGGGTATGAGTTGATCATTTGGTCCAATGATTTTTTTGTGCTGAAATTGTATTTCACCTGCATCGGGTTCAATTAAACCGGCAATCATTTTCAGCAGGGTTGTTTTACCTGAGCCTGTTTCGCCTGCAATGGCTATTTTTTCAAAAGGCATTTGTGTAAAGCTGATCTCCTTTACAACAAAATTCCCCCGCTCCTGCTTACTTACGCCGTTCACTGTTAACAAAGCCATGCCCGAAAATAATCCATAAGTGTTACATGACAAGTGAGGCCTGTTGTGCGTAGAAAATGAATAAACGGATTTCTGATCCCTTAGTTTTCAACAGTCCCCGTCAGGAGTGAAAAAAGACTTACCTTTACGCCCATCTGCCGAAGACTTCAAAACTTTTCCCCAGATCTTCTTCTACATCAACATCCTCTTTAAAAAAGGATATTTTATCACAAAAACAGTAAAGCATTATGGCGGAAACCTGGAACAAGAAAGAAAGAGAAAAGAAAAAGCAGCAAAACAAAAAAGAAAAAGCAGAACGAAAGCAGGAACGGAAAGACAATCCGAAAAGTGGAAATAATTTTGAAGACATGCTTGCTTATCTGGATGAGAATGGAAACCTTTCTTCCCAGCCACCCGATCCAAGAAAAAAGATTCAGGTAAATGTAGAGGATATTGAAATTGGTGTTCGTAAACAGGAACCCATTAACCCCGAAGACCTGATCAGAAAAGGCACGGTTACCTTCTTCAACGATTCAAAAGGATATGGTTTTATTAAAGATGATGTAACACAGGAAAGTGTATTTGTACACATCAATTCGTTGACTCAAGAAATCAGAGAACAAAACAAAGTAACTTTTGAAGTGGAAATGGGTCCTAAAGGCAGCAATGCGGTGAATGTAAAACTGGTGAAATAATTTCGTAAGACTATCAATAAAAAGCCCCCCGATAAAATCGGGGGGCTTTTTTGTAATATTTCTTATTCTTGCTTTGTATAATATAGCATCAATAATTTGCTATGAGCAGTGTTTAGTTCTTCGTTTATAAATGATTGTGCAAAATTTACATACCTGAAGAAAGATGGGCTATGTGCGGCATGACCAGAGATTTTCCTTACCACGTATTCCGGCATTCCTAAAGCAAGCAAAAAAGTAATCCCTGTTTTACGCATTACATGAGAACTTAACAAATCACAAAAACGGTACAGCAACTTTTTCTTTTTCTGTTCAATGGAGCGCCCATTCATTTTCCTGAATTTCCCAATCGGTTGTGTCCATGCTGCCAGAGCACCTATTTTTTTGAGGCGATTATTAAAACTACTCAATGCTATTGATGGAAACACTTTACTATTTAAGCTTTTCGCTTTTGAAAAAGCTAAAAAAATATTCACTGCATACATTGGTAGTTTTACTTTAACCGGAGTTTCTGTCTTTAGTGAAACATAGTTCAGGAAATACTCGTTATTTATTTTTTCAAGATTTCTTACCCGCAAATTCATCAGGTCAGAGAATCTGAGAGCGGTTGTACACCCAAATACAAATTGATCCTTTGTTATCCTCAGATTAGTGTTAAGTTGCTGATGAAATGGCTTATCCAGAATCAGAAAGGCTAACTGTTCCGGCAATAATGAAATGACCCTAATATCTTCATGTTTTACATAAAAACTCTCATAGAAAGGATTCAGGTTGATCAGTTTCTGATTTTTTAGGTATCGGAAAAAACATTTGATAATCTTAAACACGTGACCACAAAAATTATCATGACAACCTTTTTTAAAATAAAGGAACTTCGTAAAATCTTTATAGAATTTTGCCCAGTAATTTTTCTCCCGTTGTAACATCCTGTTATTATGACCCGTATTATATAAAATAAGCAACTTCTTCCCTGTATAGGCTTCATACTCCTGAAGCAATTTCAGGATGTATGTATAGTTTTTTACGGTTGAAGGTTTCAGCTTTTCTCCGGAGAGCTTGCAACGTTTCCCATTGCCGGAAGCAGAGATAAATTTTTCGAATTGTGCAATTAATTGAATGTGCTGTACCATAACATTTATTTTTAAAAGTGAATAATGATATAGTGAAGACACAATTCAGTATTTTTATAACAGTTCTTTGAAGAGCGCTACTATCCCTTTGGGATAGTAGTCGTTTATTCCGCAAGTGATGCAGCACTTGCCTTTCAAAGAACTTGTTGTTGGCTAATTTAGACAAAAAATAGTCAACTAGACATGTTGCTGTACTTGTAAATAAAAAATAATGGGCTTAATTATTACTTACTTTTTTATGGTTGATACTTAAACAAGTGAATAGTTGCTTTGCCCCCATCTGCTTCATTTGAAATATACAGATCACCGTTTGCAGCAAAAGTCAATCCTTCGGGTTGTTTAAATAACTCATTGCTGAGTTCGTAACGGTTCATCAGTTTGCCTGCTCTGTTTAGTTCTACCAGTTTACGTTTGCCTGCCGATAACACAAAGATGTTTCCTGTTACCGGATGCACAGCAACAGCAGAAGCTTTGAAATCCTTTTCTTCAAATACCAGTAAGGTTTTGCCTGCATTATCTTCCCCTGCTTTAAAGTTGAATGAATAAACAGCTTTTGTACTTTTTGGCGCTTCTGCCAAACCCTGTTCTTCTTTGCAGGTGATGAGGAAAGATTTTGAAACAGGATCATAACACAATCCTTCTGTATCATTTTTTCCCGACAGGGTTGTTTTATATTTTGTTACAGCCGGCGTCTGTAAGTAGCCGGCAACAAGGTGAACATTACCGTTCGATTTTAATACATACACATCCTGCCCCACAATTGCCAAGTCTTCATAATCATCCGGCTTACCGAAGCTGATCGTCCGGTCAATTTGTTTTGTTGAAAGATTATACAAATACAAAACGCCCTTTTCATCTTCCTGACAAAGCATCACCGAATCGTTGATTAAACCAATCCCTGAAATTTCCTTCAGGTCAGTTGGTAACTCCCAGCTTGCAGTGGGCGTGGCAAATACATAACCGGTTGTGTTTTGTACAGGAGCAGAAGGGTTATTGCTTTTTTCTTTTTTATTCTTTTCATTTTCACAACTCATCAAAAAGAATGAGCATAAAGCGGAGATAAAAAGGATAGGTTTCATATACATTATTTAAGATAAAGCTTACAGACTATGAATTGCATAGGCTCCGATAAATGTAAGTATGGTAATAATAAATCCATACATAAAAAAATTATAAGCAATATTGATGTATTTGTATTTCCATACAAGGATGAGGCCCTGGTAATAAATATCTTTTGATAAACTGTCGTACAATGCATTCCGGTCACGATAAGTTGTTTTCATAATCTTTTTATACTCATTCAGCGACAGCTTGGAAAAATCGCCGAAAAAAAGAATATTCATTTCATGATCATCGAGGGGTTTGTTTTTTGAGTCGTTGTCAATTAATCTTGGCCTTGTGGAAATAATGGCAAGTATAATTGTTGTGGCACAGGTGATCACAAGAAACAAAGTGGGTAATAACAAAAACTTGTTCTCTTCCAGCTTTGTAATTAAAACAGACAACACAATAGAAAGTACAATGGAATTAATACTGATGAGCAAACTGGCCTTATCATGTGCTTTGGTTGATAATTCCATATGCCGCCGTTCTGTAATTCTGAAAAAAGACTCTACGCCTCTTTCTAATTTAATTTCTTCTTCGTGAAGTACAGTTTCTCTTTCGGCAGGCGCTTGATGAAAGGATGGATTGTCCGGTTCTGTAACAATGGCTCTCAGCAGTTCCAGTTTATTCTGATAAGCACTGAGCGTTTTTTCTTTTCGCTTCTGAAACGCTTCTCTTGCAGCAACTGTAAAATAAAAGTGATTGCTGATGGTTTGAATGTTCTCCAGTATCCACTCTTCATCACTATATTCTTTTCCAGCAATGGCCAGATGTTCGGCACGCAGTGCATTTGCCAGCAGCATTGCTTCTTTATCTGCCAGGTGATACATTGCTGCATCACAAACCAATTGAGCAGTAGCAGATACCGGCTGCCGTGGTTCCCTTGTGGAAAGAATACATTCTTCAATCACTTCAATTTTTTCTTCATCAACAGCTTTTGCTGTAAAGAATGCTTTTGCAAGTGCGGCCGATGTTTGTTGTGGATCTGCATCATTGGTACAATAACCCGTTTCAAGAAACCAACAGGCAAGATGCGCCAGCTTTGCTTCCTGCTTGCCTGCATTTAATGCCACTGCCAATGCATCGCAGTTACGAACAATGTTCATAGTGCGGTTGTAGGTATGAAAACAGTACTTAGCTGCATCCTGAGCTTTGTAATAATCCTGTATATAAATTGCTGTATCCCTTAACAGCTCTGTCGTTAATTTCATGTGTGATGATGTTAAAAAAAACTTTTAATTGGTTAATGCGCCATCTACAAACAAACTCTTGAGTTCTTTTTTATTTTTAATGGTTTTATAAAAACCGTTTAAAAAGTCAATCATTTCTTTTTTACTTGCTGCAGTTAATGGTTCAAACTGATTGATGAGTGTATAGATGGCTTCTTCCTGATCAATAAAAATCTTTGCAGTGGTTTCAATTTCTGCAAGTGTCCGTTCATATCCACGGTACAATCGTTGTGTTAACCGCTCAATACCCAGATCAGGAGGCGGACCTCCGTAAGGCGGATCAACCAAACCTGTAATATCAAAATCATAGGCAACAGGGAAAGGCATCGTCATGGTATCTTTTTTCTGCACCAGCAATTTAATGTTGTGATAATAAGGGATAGACCAGTCTGTATTACCAATCATGTACTGAAATAAATAAAGTAATGTTGTTTGATCCCGCTGCATACCCAATGGAGAAAAACGCACCAGCTCTTTTTCAATGCATTGATTTCGTTTTGCCAGATCATCTACATCTTCAATTAAAAATGCATACTGTGTGTAAGGTTTTACTTTCCCCTTTGTATCAACATAATTTACGTGCAACAACCGTAGTCTGAAACTCATATCAGTTAACAGGTTGTAAATTTTATACACCAGGTATTCTTTCAGCAGGTATTGCTCATGACTGGCCGCCGATCCGCAACCACCCACCATTTTTAATGTACCGAGTTTTGAAAAGGGAGATGATTTTTCATATTTAAAATCAACAGCAATAGAAGCAAACCTGCAGTTTTCTTTTCTGAAATTACCACGTGGCTTTATACGCACCGCACCCTGATACAGCGCACTGTCGGGTAAAGTGAAAGAAACAGCCGCATCAACATAATTCAGGTCTTTTTTTTCTGCAATAAACTGACGGATATCTGTCTTCAACGTCATTTTAACGGGACGGTCATCTTTAAAAAAAGCTTTATCATCAATGGGTTTAGGTTGAGCACTAACCTCGGAATAGATCAACAGAAGCAGGATGGCAGCGAGCCATTTTTTGCATAGCATAAACAGATGGTTTAGGTTTGATGGTTTATCTGAAACAGCAGAAAAGTACAACTAATTCCTGCAATTTTATTTGCTTTACTTAGTTACAATTTCCTGTATCACTGTTCCTGTATATCCTTTAGGTTGCTGAATGCCGAGCAATGCGGCAAGTGTGGGAGCAATATCGGTGATGTACATTTCACGGTAAGATACTCCCGGTGCAATATGCCATCCATACCAAAGTAAAGGAACATGTGTATCATAAGGGTTCCACAAACCATGTGTTGTTCCTCCTTTTTCAAACCCTTCAATATACTGCGGTTTACCTACTACCTGTATATGACCCGAACGGTTTTTATAATATCCGTTTGTGATAGCCTGCCGTATGCCACCCGGCAATACTGCCTGTTTTACATCTGCAAGCACAAATGCATGTTGAACCGCTTCCTGCTTTAAAAGGTATTGAACAACTGCATTTGCAACTACACTTACAGACAGCTTTCGTTTTTGCTCAATCAAAGGCATATTCAGAATCACCTGGTAATTGATGAAATCAATCACCAGATCTGCCACATCAAATTTTTGCTGTAACCATTTATTTAAATCTTCTACAACAACAGATGGAAGCATGTTTCCTGCAGGTATGCGTTGGTCTTTCATAAAAGCGGGATTATGAGCAGCGCCATGATCAGCCGAAAGAAATAACAGATACTCATCCTTACCTACCTGCTGATCTAAATAATTGAGTAACTCAGCCAGTTCCAAATCTAAACGGATAAACATGTCTTCCATTTCTACTGCATTAGGACCAAAAGTATGACCTGCATAATCAGTTGATGAATAACTAATGGCTAAAAAATCTGTGATACTGTCTGCCCCCAGTTGTTCATTTGCAACGGCAGACATGGAGAATTGCGTAGTAAGAGAATTACCATGAGGAGTTGCCATTACCAGATTGTAATTTTTCCCAGCCAGCGAAGAAAGAATGTATGGAAACCCTTTGCCAAAAGTTTTTACTTCGTATGTATTTTCATCGGCCGTGCTTTGTGTATACGTTTCAATTGGATAATAGGTATCCCATCCCTGTTTATAAAAAGAATCTATCAGCTTTTGCTCATTGAACTGTTGAACCCAACCCGGCAGCGTTGGCATATAATACGATGAAGTAATAAAGTTGCCAGTTTTACTATCGTACCAATAAGCGGCATTAGCTTTGTGTCCTGCGGGCAAAATACCTCCTCTGTCTTTTAATGCAATGCCGATGACTTTTGCCTGATTATTGGTTGCGGTTTTTAATTCATCACAAATAGTATTGCTGAGCATGTTTACCGGGCTCATTTTACCGGCAGTTGTTGTACTGCCAATGGTTGATGCAGCCGAATCATCGGTACAATAAATATATTGCCACCGTTTCAGATCGAACCAGTTATTTCCTGTAATACCGTGTACAGATGGAACCGTACCTGTGTAAATAGAAGCATGCCCGTTCGCTGTGTAAGACGGTGTGTAAGGGATCATGCTGTTACTGCAGTTAAACCCGTTTTGTAATAACCGTTTAAATCCTCCGTCTTCTGCAAAACGGTGCTGATAACGGTAGAGATAATCCCAACGCATCTGATCAACTACAATTCCCACAACTAACCGGGGCTTTTGTGTTTGCTGCGATGATCCCTGAAGAACCAACAGAAAAAAAAGTAAAGCAATGCTGCATCTTTGCATGAGAACAATAGATTGTTCCTAAGATAAGTTGAAATTTGTTGATTCCATTCTTTTCTGTTGTATAAAGTACACAAAAAAAAGGCCAACACAAATGTGTTGGCCTTATCAATGTCTGTATGTAGTTAATGATGTTTAAACTGATAAAACACTCCGAGTTGAAAACCCCTGTTGGTAGATTTAACTGTACTGTTATCATTAATATCGCTCAAACCCAGGTTATATCTGGCATCAACACCAAAACCGGATGGCACATGAATATAACCTACCCCTGCACCAACAGCAAAATCAACTGCTTTATAGTTCGATTTTATATCTGTGTTTGATCCGCCGGTTTCAGATTTTGCATTCACCAGAAAACCAACCTGCGGGCCTGCCTGTAACCTGAAACCATTATCAAACATATACTGAAGCATTACAGGTACATTGATGTAGCCCAGTTTCAGTTTGGTTTGTGTGCCCGATACAGTATAGCTTACTCCCTGTGCAGAATAAAGTAATTCGGGTTGTATGGCAAATTGCTTTGAAACATGGATATGCCCTAACAAACCTGCATATAATCCGGGCTTCATATTATAATCAACAGCATTACTGTTATTTACATTATACAGGTTTAAACCTGCTTTAAGACCAACATTTACATGTTGAGCCTGTGCTGATACTGTTACTAAAACAGAAAAGAGAAGAACGATTGTTGAAATTTTCATTTTTTTATTTTTATTGTAATCGCATGCCGTTTTCACAATCGGCTTGTTTATTAAGTTGTAAAGCGCATCAGTTCTTTTTTATAATTACTTCTGCTTTTTTGGATATCACTTTCACTCCATTTTTACCCACTGTAATCGTTGTTCCTTTTTGCTCCTGCTCTTTTACGATAATGACTTGTGGAGCGGGTGTAATAATCACTTCCTTCTTTACAGCTGCTGGTTCATCGTTGCAGGCAACCATAGTAAATAGTAAAGCCATCAGCGATAAACCGATTGTTTTTTTCATGTAATAATTTGTTTTTGTAAATAATACTGTAATATACCCGTGTGCAATGTTGCAGCATGCAGATATTACTGAGTTGCAATAACAGTGCCCCGAATTGGTTTGAATCGAATTAACCTTATTTCGACAGAATGGCGTGTTGGAAGAGTATTTAAATACACAATGCTGTATTTAGTACATGATATGACGTGTATATACTCAAATGGCAGATACGATCTATGCATATCCTTCCATTTTATGCAAGTGCTTTTACTTCTCTCAAATAATCGTACTGCAAATCTTCGTGCAAGGAAGCAATAGCTTTCTCAATCCGTTTCACCTGCTGGTTGTACAGATTCAGCAAAACAGGATGAACGGTGTATGGAATACCGGCCGCCTTTATCCTGTTGCAGAAATAAACAAGTAATTCAATTTCAACTTCAGGTAAAGAACAGTAACGGATGTATTTATGAAGAGTGCGTACAATTTTACGGAGTGTTTTCTTTGTAAAGTATACATGACTATGATTGATTTCTTTAAACTGCAGATCCGTTTCTTCCTGTATGCTTTTAATATAAGCAGCTGTATCATTTGCATCAAAGAGCAAATACGTAAGCAGCTCTTTATTTTCTTTTTTAAAACGGGCAAGTCGTAAACACAAGTCCGTTATTTGTGCAGCAGAGAGATGCTGTAACTCCTGCTTTAACTCATGGATGGATGCTGCTTTCATGTATAGTGATGATGAATCGTTTTGGTATTGTACTGTTTATGAAAACAACTTTCGTTAAGCGTAAATAGTATACGAACCTGCCGGTTTGTTTACATCGTTGATCATTTGTACAGTGAGTGTTTTTTCATTTGCTTTAATTTTCATTAAAGTGCGTTCATTATCCTTGGGCCCGCCACCGATAATGACGGGATAATTGTGTTTGCCGCTTACAGGCGGATGCACACCATACTTATGCGTATGACCTGAAATAACCAGATCAACTTTGTATTGATTAAACAGCGGAGCAAATAACTCGTTACAATGCATCTCCCCTTCTCCTGAAGGCTGGTTGCAGTAAAACGGAGGAATATGCATCATCACAACCCGGTAGGTTGCATTTTTATATGCATCTGTTTGCATCAGTTGTTCTAACCAAACAGTCTGCTCCCTGCGGTACGCATTGAAATTAGCCCTGCCTGCATACGTCGGATGATCATCGCCTTTATCTTCACCGGTATCCAGCACTATTGCAAACACAGGCCCCCAATGAAAATGAAAAAACAATCCCTCCGGATAAGCAAAATAATCTTTTAAGCGTTGTGCAAAATTTCCTCTGGTTTCATGATTACCTCTTACAAACAACAAAGGTTTTTGTGTGGCAAAAAGATCGGTACATGGTATAAGCAAATGCTCAAGTATTTGTTTTTCGCCCGATTGATAATTAAACATATCTCCATTCAGAAAAACAAAATCATACGGATCTTTTGAGTTGAGTTCCATTAATTCAGAAAATGATTCGGGCCGGTCGTGCAGATCATTGAGCACCAGCCAGCTGATTTCTCTTGCTGCCGGATCGGGTGTGGTAAACGAATACGTACTGCTGTAAATGGTTTCTCCAAATGGAGTTTTCAAGGAATTATATTCGGTTATTTCTTTTGATGCTGCACGATAATAATAGGTTTTGCCCGGCTCTAAATTTTGCAGATAAATTTCATGGATGCGCTCATGTGTTGTAACCAGACCATCTTCAATATGCATGGCTTTTTGATTGAGCTGCTCTGTATCGCCATACTCTACCCAACTGTAGGAAGACTTATTGGTTATCCAGCGTACACACATTTGCCGGTGCTGTAACGTATGCAGATAAGGCTTGCAGAGGAATACATGTTTGTTTTCAGGTGGTGGGGTAATTTCGTTTTCTTCGTTTCCGCAGCCCGACATTTGAATGTAGGCCAAACCTCCAACAGCCGATACTTTTACCGCTGTGTCTATGAACTGACGTCTGCTGAATGAAAATGGTTTTTTGTCTTTCATATTCAATGGATCATGGTTTTTTGTTCATGCAAGGTTTAACTAAAGCAGTTAGCCCGCAAATGAATTGTACTGCAAAATAATAAATAGGAACGAGTTATTCTTCATTGGTTCATGCTTATCATGAATCTCAATTTTTTTATCCCCTGCTTCCATCCTATTTTCACGGCATGCATCCGCATATACAAACACTCCTTCAATGCATTAACCTGGAAGAAAAAGAACAGGTGCAACGCTTTAGCTTAGATCAGCAGCATACATTAAAACAATTAAAAGCTGAAGGTCTTGCACTGCATCCCATCATTGTAACTAAAAAGAATTTTGGATATGCCGATTATCCGGAGATCAGTTTTAAACTGAGTTTTCCTCCTGAAGCAAACATGTTCAGAGATGGCGCTGCCATTGAATGTTTTGTTGCAGGTGAAGAACCTGTCAAAGGCGTATTGATTGGTTTGGATGGAAAGAATGGCGAGTTCCGTTTGTTTGCACCTGATTTTCCTGATTGGATAGAAGATGATGGCGTTGGAATTAAACTGGCACCTGATACAAGAACCACCAGCATCATGAAAAAAGTGTTGAATGGGTTGGAGAGTAATCAACCGCTTTACAAATTATTTGAACAACTGCATGATGAAACACCCATCGCTCAACCAACACTTATCAACAAGTACAGTATCACAACTGATTTTCGCAATCAACAGTTGAATGAAAGCCAACAGTTAGCTGTTACTGCCATTACACAAAACCAAAACGTTTGTATTGTGCATGGACCGCCGGGTACAGGTAAAACAACAACATTGATAGAAGCCATTGTTCGGTTAGTGAAAGCTGGCGAAAAAGTATTGGTATCGGCACCAAGCAATACGGCTGTTGATCATCTTTCAAGAGGATTAATACAACAGGGAGTAAAACTTTTACGGGTGGGCAATGCAAGTAAAGTAGATGAAACCATTTTTGCACATACTCCTGAAGGCAAGCTGAACAACAGCAAGCAACAAAAAGAGATCAGACAATTAAAACTACGTGCAGAAGAATTCAGACGGATGGCTTTAAAATACAAACGCAGTTTTGGAAAGGCCGAACGGGAACAACGCAATCTGCTGTTTAAAGAAGTAAAAAACATTCGCACCGAAATAAAAAAACTGCAACACTACAACGAAGAAAAATTATTTGAAGAAGCTGAAGTAATTGCAGGCACTCCCATTGGTTTATACGATGCTGACATCCAACATCTGCAGTTTAAAACATTAGTGATTGATGAAGCCGGACAATGTATTGAACCATTGGCATGGACCATTTTTCCATTGGCTGAAAAAATTGTACTGGCTGGTGATCACTGGCAACTGCCACCTACTGTTTTAAGTAATGAAGCAGCACAATTGGGTTTTAACCGTTCCATTTTAGAAACAGCTATTGAAAAAGTTCCTGCAGTTTATTTGCTCAACACACAATACCGCATGAGAGAAGCGATTGCCGGTTTCAGCAGCAGCTATTTTTATAACAATCTTCTTTTAACCGCAGCACATTTAGGCAATAGAGGAGTTCATCTTACATTTATTGATACGGCAGGTTCGGGTTTTAATGAAGTACATGGACCCGATGGCTCCAGTTTGCAAAACAAAGGTGAGTTAGAGTTAGTAATGAAATTAATAGAAACAGCGTCACTTGATCCTTTACAAACTGCTTTTATTTCGCCATATGCCTGGCAGGTAACTGCTGCAAAAGAAGTTTTGCCGAAACAACTTCGCATCAGCACCATCGACAGTTTTCAAGGGCAGGAAAAAGAAACCATCATTGTATCATTGGTTCGCAGTAATGATGAAGGCGTGATTGGTTTTTTAAAAGATTACCGACGAATGAATGTAGCCATTACCAGAGCCAAAGAACAACTCTTTGTTATTGGCGACAGTGCTACCATTGGCGGAGATGCTTTTTATAATCAATTTCTGAGTTATGTTGAGTTGCATGGTACCTACAAAACAGTTTGGGAGTTTGAGTTGTGACTTATTAATAAATAAATGTCTGTATGAACTTTTAATTATTAGAATTTTCAGAACCCAATTACAAATCGCACTAGAAGCGACTCGTAAAATAT
Source organism: Chitinophagaceae bacterium (assembly GCA_019752045.1). Taxonomy (GTDB): domain Bacteria; phylum Bacteroidota; class Bacteroidia; order Chitinophagales; family Chitinophagaceae; genus Lacibacter. The sequence continues at coordinate 73,405 of JAIEMP010000019.1, forward strand.
ATCGCTCCTACGGAGCTCAAATGCAACGCTTTCTTTTTCTACTGACATATAGCCTCTCTGAGGCTAATTCAAACAACATAAACATTTGGTATTCTATAAAATAAACCCCTGTTTATTTCCTTTCTGTGTATTGCTTGAAATTATTTAGAATTGCCTGCCAGCCTCCCTGCTGCATTTCAAGTGAATTTTCAGTTTCTGCCTCAAAGTCTTCCACAACTTTGGTTATATCACCGTCTTCAGTAAATTGGATGTTTACTTTTCTTCCATCGCTCATAGTATAAGAGATGAATTGATGTGTGATCACCTCATCATAAACTCCGCCAAAATCAAAACCCATACTGCCATCTTTTGCTTCCATACGGGTAGTAAAACTTCCGCCTGCCCGGAGATCATTTGTTGCTGTTGGTGCATGCCAGTCATCTGAAGCAGCACACCACTTTGTAATGTGCGCCGGATTTGTCCAGCAGTCCCATACATGTGATACCGGTGCGTTGATGTTTGCTTCTACTGTTAGCACAACTGCTTTGTGTGTGTGTTCCATAAAAATCATTTTAGTGTATAAATTATTGGCATGGTAAATTTCGTATAAGTTTTTATTATGCCTGATGTGCAAATCCGAAAAGATAAGTGGTGTATTGCGACAGTTTAACAGGATATTGGAAAAGGTATTATTCTGCAGAATTATTTTCTCCATGCCCCGGCAAGCGCAAATGATCCACGGAAGTGGTACACTTGCGCCGGTTTGGTTTTATTCTGAAAACCTGTTTAAAATTGTCATTGCTTTTTCAGCATCGCTTCTGTTAACAAAGATATGGTCGTGATAGAAGGCTGCAACTACATTACAACTTATTCCGTTTTCAGAAAGTACTTTTGAAAATGCCGCTGTAAAGCCAACTGCTTCCAATGAAGAATGTACAGTCAGGGTAATCCAGGAAGAAACAAAAGAATAGTCAAGTTTTAGTCTGTCTGCTGTTTCCTTTTTTACAACAACTGTAATTGCTTCCTCCTCTTTAAAAATAAACAGGCTGTCTTTTAAGTCTATAGATGTCAAGTCTGTTATTGCGCAAAAAACAAATTCGCCCGTATTTAATTTTGGCTTCATTGTTTTTAATAACTTGTCTAAGTTTGATTCCCCTGTCATTTGTTGCGTTATTGTTACAGTTGTCAGCAACACCCGCCAATAATCATCTGCTTCCGGCAGAAGTGCTTTGCAGGATCTCTTGCTTCAGCGAAGGTAGTTCTTCCATTATTCTACAATAAGTTTCTGTTGCTCCACTATAAAATCTAATGAAAGTTCTTCCAGTTTTTTCCCATTTACAATCGCATCCCATGGCCCGTGACCTCTGTTTACAAGCGGGTATAATTTATACGTAACACCTGTAGAAGTATATATATTTTGCAATTCAGCAGCATAGGTATAGCTTACAGTAGGATCTGCCGTACCATGAGCAATCATAATGGGAGCGTCAGTTGCATCAAACCGTTGATATCCATAAATATTATTGATTGCAGTAACGGCAATACCGCTACCCCAGAAATCTAAGATCGTTTTTATTGTATACGTTTTATTTAAATTGGTTGTTGCTAACGTAGGGTCAGTAGTTAAAGAGATCTCGTTTGTAAAATCTGCTGTAGTTGTAATTCCCAGAGAAGTAGCTATGATTGCGCCCGCCGAACCTCCTCCCACTGTGATATAATTGGTATCTATATTATAATTGTCTGCATTTGCTATCAGCCATCTCATCGCTGCCTTTGCATCTCGATGAGCCGGATACATTGCCATGAATTGAGATCGGTCAACAGGTGGTACAGTCGTTTGTGCATATTGAACCCATTGTGCAGGAACAGTACCATTTTGACCCAGCAAGCGATAGTTGATAGAAAAAGCTACCCAACCTCTTGAAGCAAAGTAATTCGCAAGATTTACAATGTTCACATCACTTTTACTGCCACCGGTAAATCCTCCTCCATGAATCAATAATACAGCTGGTTTTTTTCGGGTATTGTTGGCAGGTTTATAAACGTCTAATCTTAAATCCATTATTGAATAGGAAGAACTGTTTAAGTTTTGATGACTTAACCCCTCACCATACTTCACATTTTGATCAACGATTACAGTATATGTGCTTGCTGCTTTAACGGATACAGGATTTGCAACATTCGTAGCAGGACTTTTATCTTTTTTGCAAGAGGAGGTAACAGTCAGCAACAGTACTATTTTTAAAAACCGGTTCATGTTTTTCTTAAATTTAAGGAGTCAGACCTTTAGAATGACAAAAGGTTTAACAACTAATGCCAAAAATCCACTGAAGGTGAACACCTGCGCCGGTGACATTTTATAATGCATGATGCATTGCTCCGTTAAAAATTAAATCCGAAATGAAATCCCGGTTCACCAAACACAAACTTCGACCACTTATCATCCTGCTGTTTAAACCCATCCGGCAGTTTGCTGTGATAAGCACGATGGGTAATTGCAATGGCCGGTTGAATAAAAAAACGATCTTTAAAAAGTTTGATGTGATAGCCAACACGGTAAGTATTGAACACCTGAAAGCCATCATCAATTTTATCACCGTTTTTATTCATGAATTTTTGTACCGTTGGCATTAGATTCAATTCGGCATATAAACCTTTCCAAAAAAAGCGTTGATAAGCCACAGATAAACCAAACTCACGGACATAGCCCGGAAATTCTTCCTCCGGCTTTCCGTATGCGTTGTTTAAAAAAGGATGTATCCCATTTGGCCATGCATACTTCCAGGTTTTTGGTTCTACTGTAATCACATCTTTCCCAGTAATGCGATAGCCGATATTGAGTTGAACGAAGTTGGGAGGATTTGTTGGAGCAAGATTACCCAACAAAAATAATGTGCTGCCAACGAACCACCGTTTATACGTACTGTCTTCTTTGGCATATTGACCTTTCAGCTGCAGGGTGCCTGTCATCATTATAACAAAACCAATCAATAAAATTTTCTTTTGCATTTCTTTTCTTTTTAAGTAAAACGATACTGCAAAGTTGAATTGGAAGGATGCATTCATCCGTTCACTTAAGTTAAGAAATACGCATCCACTCTTTTTTTAAGGATTTTTTTCTATCAGCGGGCTAACTCCATTTGTGCAGTAAGCTGTAAAAAAAACAGTCAGTGATTACTTAAAAATTAAACCCAAAATCAAGCCCGGGTTGAATGAAGTAGTTGGGCCATTTCTTTTCTACTGATTTAAACGACTCCGGAACATTGGTTCTAAGCGGCCAGTAACTGCATCCAATAGCTGGTTCAAAAAAGAACCGGTTTTTAAAAAACTTAAACTGGTATCCTGCATAAAAGTCCAGGTATAAGCTGTATCCGTTACCTATCTTTTTTTTATCCCCGTCCATATATTTTTCAAAAGCATTCAATGCATAAACGGATGTATAGGCTCCTTTCCACCAAAATCGCTGGTATCCTAATGTAGGTGCCAATATGCGTGCATGTCCGGGATAGTTCTCTCCCGGCGCATCAAATGATGGTCCGAATGGGATGCCTATTGGCCATGAATAAACAGATCGTTTAAACCGAAAAGAAACTACATCCTTAGGGGTTATCCTGTAACCAACATTTAATTGTACGTACTCAGGATTATTTACTTTATCTAAATTTCCAAACAGCAGGAGTGTACTTCCAACGAACCACTTCCTGTAAGTACTGTCCTTATACTGTGCATGTAACTGTAAACTGCCTGCCCATATTAAGACAAAGCCAATCAATAACATTTTCTTTTGCATTTCTTTTCTTTTTAAGTGAAACGATACTGCAAAATTGAATTGGCGGGAAGCAATAACCCGTTCACTTAAGTTAAGAAATACCCATCAGTTCTTTTTTTCAAGAATTCTTGATCTCAATCTGCTTAATGATTGAGGTTTGATACCTAAATAGCTGGCTAACTGGTGTTGTGGAACACGCTGAATAAGGTCGGGTCTTTTTTGAAGTAAATTCAGGTATCGTTCTTCAGGAGAAGAAGTTTTAAACTCATCAAAATCTATTCGCTGTTTGGCCAGCAGTTCTTCCGATAATTTTCTGCACATCAATTCAAACTTTGGAAACTTACTGTTCACCTCTGCTTCCATATCAGCATTTGAAATCGTCAGAATACTGTCTTCTATACAACTGATGAAATAGTCTGAAGGGGTTTTGCTGATAACACAAGAAGGTGTAAAGGCATCCATTTCGGTATAGAAAGCAGTTGTTTTTTCTTCACCGTCTATCATGTAATACGTGCGGATACAGCCTTTTAAAACAAAGAAGCTTTCGTTTGAGTACTGTCCTTCTTTTAGTAAAACACTGCCTTTCTTTAAGGAGTGAAACAGATTTAATGAAAGTAGTGCGTTCTTTTCATCCTCTGTAAGTGCAATATATTTAGCTATAAAGTCAAAAAGTTTGTTTTGCATTGTTTTTTCATAATGTTAAGGATGAAGAAAACGGGCAGGTATTGCTGATGGTTGGGAATTTTATATTCGTCCGCCCATAAAAGCTGCCCGGCTTTTTGATAAAGTTAAATAATAAGAACTAAAGCTGGGCTTTATTCGTCCAAGCCCAACTATTGGCAATAGCAACGTTTCCGCTTCGGGTAGTTTATTTTAGTTCCAAATTTCATTCATTTCTGTTAATATGATTGGCTTCCCGTCTGTAACTACAATTGTATGTTCATGTTGTGCCATAAAACCACCTTTATTTCCAACCATGGTCCAACCGTCATTAAGTGTTTCAGTAAAAGTTGATATTGTCGTGATAAATGTTTCAATGGCAACAACAGAGTTCTTTTTAAATCTTGTCAGGTTAAACCGGTCTCTGTAGTTCGCTATGTTACTCGGTTCTTCGTGTAAACTTCTTCCTATTCCATGTCCTGTTAAGTTTTTAATTACTTTGTATCCCCGTTTTTTGGCTTCTGTTTCAATTAGAAGTCCAATGTCTGAAATACGAACACCACCTTTTATGCTATAGATTGCTTTCTGTAAAATCTGTTTTGATGCTTCAATAAGTTTTTGATGCAGATGAATGTCTTCACCCAGTACAAAAGAACCTCCGTTGTCCGACCAAAATCCGTCAAGTTCAGCTGAGACATCTATATTGACTAAATCACCTTCCTGCAAAGTTCTGTTGTCGGATGGAATGCCGTGACAGAATTCGTTATTCACACTAATACAAGTCCAGCCCGGGAAACCATAAGTGAGATAGGGTGCAGATTTTGCTCCGAAGTCTGAAAGTATTTTTGCTCCATAATTATCTAACTGTTTTGTCGTCATACCCGGTCTCGCAAAATTTCTCATTTCTTTTAAAGTGTAAGCAACTGCTTCGCTTACTTTCTTCATTCCAATTAGTTCTGCTTCTTTTGTTATTGACATAAAGGTATTTTAAGTAGATTTTTAACAGCTATTTCTCCTGCTCAAAAAAGGATGAAAATCAATACAAATGTAAGAGCTGATTAATGTGAATAAGACAAGCTGATCCTTAGCAGCTCAAATTATAAACATAAAACTTAAAAATCAACTCCATCACACATACACATTACCCTAACTTAAATAATTGGCACCATTCCCTTTACATTCACATTTTTATCCATAAAGTATCTGATTTTTTCTATGATTTCTTCTCCATTTTCTTCCAAAGCAAAGTGTCCGGTATCATAAGTATTATAATCAAGATTAGCGACATCTTTTTTAAAAGCTACTGCACCGCTTTCAGGAAAATATTCATCATTTTTTCCCCACACAATTAGCATTGGCGGTTGGTGTTTTCGTAAATACTGTTGCCAAACAGGATATAATTTTAGATTACTTTGGTAATCAAACCAAAGATCTATGTTTACCTTATGTGCATTAGGCCTGCTCAATCTTAAATAGTCCAAATGCCAGGTATCAGGGTTTACATTTTCAGGATTTCTTGTTCCATGGGTATATTGCCATTTTAAACCCTCTAATGTAAAGGCTGATAATAATGCTTTTTCTGTGTTTTCATTCCTATTGGCCCATAAAGCCCTGATACCCTCCCATCCCTTTCCCAGCCCTTCCTCATAGGCATTACCATTTTGGTTGATGATGGCAGTTACTCTTTCCGGATGCTTTGTTGCAATTCTGAATCCAATGGGGGCACCATAATCCTGCATCATGATTGCATACGATCTGATTTCTTTTTTTTCCAGGAATGCATCTATCGTTGCAGCGATATTGTTGAAGGTATATTCATACTCATCTGCAGATGGAAAATCGCTGTTGCCATAACCTGGATAATCAGGAGCAATGAGATGATATTCCTCAGATAGCTGATTGAGTACTTTTCTGTACTGATGGGAAGATGACGGGTAACCATGTAGTAAAACAATTGTTGGTTTATTGGTGTTCCCTGCTTCACGATAGGCAATTTTTAAGCCATTTACGTCAAGCGTTTTATATTTTACCTTTTGCATTTTCAAATATTTAATGTTGAATACTATTTGTCTTTTTCCGGATTAGTTTTACTGTTCAAAAAATCGTTTGTTCATTGCAGCAATTACCTTCTTAATTCCATCTTTTTTTAGCCATTCGTATTCGGCTGTCGAAAGATTGCCTGCCGTGTAGTGCAATTGTTCCTTGTTGTCAGTTGTGGCTTCATAAACAATTTGGGCAATGCTTTCAGGAGTGTCTCGTTTAGCACTTGAGTCAGCCCTCATTGCCGTGAGATATTGATTAAAAACTTCTTGATAATCCTGGTGAGAAACTATTTGTGCATTGTTACCAAAATTGGTTTGCATATAGGCGGGCACTATTGTTTTGATTTTTATACCAAAACCGTTTAATTCATAGCTCATTCCCTCCGTCCACGTTTCCAATGCCGATTTTGTTGCTGCATAAACCGCTACAAAAGGATATGGAACATTAGCAGTAGAAGATGTTACAGTAATAATAGTTCCGCTTTTTCTTGATCTGAAATAAGGAAGAAATGATTTTGTAACAAGAATTGTCCCCAGGAAATTGGTATTGATTTGTTGCGCTAATTGTTCATCTGTAGTTGCTTCAAAAGGACCCATAAGTCCATAGGCTGCATTGTTTAATAAGACATCGACTGGGCTTATTTTTTCGGCTTCAGAAGCTATTTTAGCTATTTGTTTTGCATTGTTAATATCTAGCTCCAGGAGATGAACGTTTGGTAACTGTATCAGTTCTGTTTGTTTTTCTGGGTTTCGCATGGTAGCAATTACAGTCCATCCCTTTGATGCAAATAACTTCGCTGTTATTTTCCCTAAACCAGATGAGGCTCCTGTGATGAAAATAGTTTTATTCATTTTGATAATTTTAAATTGAAGAAGTAAAATGCATCTCTAAATGTGTCAATTACTCCTGAATTGTGAGGGAGTAAGACTTGCATGTTTCTTGAAGAAGGTATTGAAGTGGGTGGGGCTCTCAAACCCCAGTGTATAAGCTATTTCGGAAATATTCCAGTCACCATGTTTTAGCATGATCTTAGCCTCTTTGAGAAGGCGTTGCATGATTAGTTCAGAGGTGGTCTTCTGTGTCACATGTTTAACTGATCTGTTTAGGGAATTAACATGTACGCACAACTGATTGGCAAAGTCGGAAGGAAACCGAAGCTGAACCCGACTATCGTTCCCTTCTATGGGAAACTGTTTTTCTAATAGTTCAATGAAAAGGGTTGCAATCCTGGAGGAAGCATTTTGTTTTTGCCGCTTAACAGGTTTACTCGGCCGCATTTTGAGGGTGCTGTGGATAAGCTGGAATACAAGGTTCTTAAGCACATCGCTTTTGAACTCAAAATTGGAGTCCAGTTCCTCTATCATTTGCCGGAATAGGGAAGAAATGGTACTGACTTCGGTGGATGTCAGTTCATAAACAGGGAATCCCCCCGGCTTGAAAACTGGGTATTCCTTCAGACGTCCGTAATTAGCGAAAAAATTCTCTGAGAAAATACAACTGAACCCCTTCTGTTCCGGCTCAAGCGGCTCCCAGTTGTAAGGAACAAGAGGGTTAGCAAAAAGTAAAGCGTACTCCTTTATCTCGAAGCTTCTTTCAGCATAGTGAATTCTACTTTTACCTTTGGTCAGACAGATCTTAAAATAATCTTTTCGGTTAAACGCTACAGGAAGTGACTGGTCTGCATTCATTTCCTCAATTCTAAAAACATTCAAATGCTCCATTCCTCTGACCAGATCATCCGGATTTGGCAAAGACCTTTCCATGTAAAACTCCTCAAGTGTTTGTATTTTCTTTGTCATAAAATCAAAGAGATGCCACTGATGGGTTGAAAATAGATATGATAAATTTAATGTAGATGTAGCATTTCTTAAAAGACAGGGAGTTTTAAAAAGCCGGCACTGTTGGTAAGTGCTGGCTTTTTTACTTTTGGCTTACTCGGCTGTCGGTGCAAGAAACTTGTCAAGCGGTGCATTGAGGGCTTCGAAGGCCGTAATGGGGTTCCAGAAATCTACATATTTGACAATTTTTCCCTCCGGAGTGGTTGTCACTAAGGAAATGTATTTCTGCAGGTAGGGCTTGCCTGTAGAGATAGCGTGCCCCTTACTTGTAAACTCTGCTATCACAAGTGTCGGCTCCAGGGTAGCATGGAAATGAAGGTTTTCAAACTCTACCTTGAAGTGTTCAGGGAAGTTTTTCATATAATCGAAAAGTGCCTTTTTGCCACTGACGCTCGAGGGGAAGCCTGTTCCCTCCGGAGCATACGGAAACTCCAGAACCCCGTCTTCTGTGAAAAGGTCTACCCATTCCTCAATACGTCCCGAGGAAAGGAATTTCAAGTGGTTTTTGAATGCCTGTTGTCCTAATGCCTGGATGTTTTCAAACGTGTTCATAATGTTTCTTTTTAAATTTTTTATTTTTTTCTTGTCTAACACCCCTGATAAGTGGTGATGTTTGATGTAACAAAGGTAGAATTCCGAAACAGGGTCTTGTTACTGTCATTCAATCAGAAACTTATTAAAATCAAACATACTACCTCAGTTTCCTGTGCGTAGGGTTGGGGTGGTGTTTCAATTAACTCAGCTGATGCAGTTACAAAAACTGATAGAAGTAATATTGTTCTACTACTTCCATCAGTTCTGCTTTTGTTAATACCACATTAGCGATTGGGGCTTAGTTTTGTTTTTGTATGAAGCTTACCAGTTCAGCATTGAACTTTTCAAGTTCCTCCAGAAATAAACCATGCCCGCTATTCTCAAATCGTACGATGTATGAGTTCTTTATTCCTTTCTGCATCTGCTCTGCCAAGGCAAACTCACAGATTTTATCCTTCACGCCATGAAAAATAGCGGCAGGTATTTTTATTTTAGAAAGCTCAGAGCGCAAGTCGGTTTCTCTTAAAGCTATCAAACTTTGTGTAGTGGCATAAGACGATGCTTCGAAATTAATTCCACCTAACCAATTACCTAAACCGATTGATAAAGCCGTTTCTGTTGCTCCAAATATTTTACCAAAGTTTTCTAATAATTGAGGGCGATTGGTCATGCTTAATTGAATAAGTCCATTTACATCCTCTTTAGAAAAACCAAATGGATAATCGGCACGTTTTGTCCAAACAGGTGCAGCAGCCCCAAATAAAGCCAGTTTGCTTATATGTGCAGCATTGTATTTGGCTACATAGTGTATGGCAATGGCTCCACCCATTGAAAATCCTCCCAAAGTTGCGTCTTTGATATCAAGTTTATCCAATACCACTTTGATATCATCAGCATATACATCATAGTCATATTTTCCATATGGCTTATCAGATTTCCCGAAACCTCTCAAAGTAATGCCTACTACTCTAAATCTTTTTTGAACTAAATCGTGATACTGGTATTCATACATGGCATCACTCAATGGCCATCCGTGAATTAATACCACCGTTTTACCTTCGCCAAGGTCAGTCACGTGTAGTTTTACATTCTTTTCTACTTCAATGTACTCTTCTCTACTAAGAGAAGCGGGTACTCTTTTTGTTTGTGCATTCATTGTATTTGATAAAATTGTTAATGAACAAATTGCAGCAATTATTATTTTAATTCCGCTGCTTGTATGGTTTTTTTTGCCTGGGGCTCTTGTTTTTGTTGTCATCTTTTTATTTTATTTAGTTTGATGTTGGAAGAACTAATCTCTCGACTTACATTCATGTGCTTGTAGAGTTCAATAACTTGCCTATTGGTTAGGTACTATCGTTAAATGTTTATTTATTGTATTGAATTATTATTTTACGACTGTAGCTTCAAGTTCTACTTTCAACGTTTCAAACAGACCTTTCACCTCAAGCACAGTACTTACTTGTTTTATCCCGTATTTAGCAACCCATTCCTGAAATACATCAAAGCAGGATAATAACTCTTCTGTCGATGTCGTATAAATATTCAACCTTACAATATTTTCTGGTTCGTAACCTGCTTCGCTTATTACTTGTTCCAGGTTCTGAATTGCCAATTTTAATTGAGATTTCATGTCAGCGCTACTTGACTCTCCATCAGCGTTTATTGCTGTCTGTCCTGAAATATAGAGCGTACTTCCCGGTTGTTTTACTTCAACGGCTTGAACATAACTGCGTTGATTCTGCCATTCCCAGGGATTAATTACTTTCTTTTCCATTTGATTTTTGTTTTGTGTATGATTGCATGCGGTTGCTAATAGCACCAGGCTTGTAACAGTTGCCAGTTTTTTCATTGATTGTTTCTATTAAATATTGAATGCAAAGTTGTCGCCCAAATTTGGGATGCACCTGTGACATTGATCACTAATATGAGATTGTGACCTGTTTTAGTAATAAAAGAGGAAGGAAACTATTTTATGAATAAAGTCTGCTCAATGTCTCTCTGGAAACACCCAAATAAGAGGCAAGCTGGGTTTTAGACACTCTTTGCAATAAAGACGGATAACGTTCAAGTAGCTGTTCATATCGTTCTTTTGCATTAGTGGTAAGCAAAGACAATATGCGTTGTTGGGATCCAATAAAACCTAAGTTCGACTTCTGAAGAAAAAAACTTTCCATCTTTGGAACATGTGTGCATAGATGTTGGTAGCTATCCAATGATAAACAATAAACAGTGGTTTTTTCAAGACAATGTAAAGACATTGTAGCTTTCGTTTGGGTGAAGTAGGCATAAAAGTCACTTTCCCACCAATCTTCCATGGCAAAAGATATAATATGCTGATTTGCTGAGCTATCAGTATATAGCAATTTTAAAAGACCTGATACAACATAATAAGCCTGTTTTACTTTTTCACCTTCCTTAAAAATGAATTGATTCTTCCGGAATTCAGCAATACTGAAATGAGATAATACAAGCTCAAATTCCTCATCATTGAGCCGAACGATTTTTTCTATATGACTTCTTAGTTTTTCTTGCATAGAGCAATCAAATCATGCACAAAGCAGACAGCCTGAATTTAGCACAATTTTTCATACGAAAAACGTCCGCTCTGATTCCGTCAAACTGCTCAGTGGCTTTGTCCTTCACTCGTCTGTCTGCAGATGCATCTGTTCGTGTTTTGATTGAAAAAATAAAGAAGAAAGAAAGGGAAAAATTAGTTAAAGAACTTTCTGAACTCCAAAGGTGTTTGATTGGTTTTTTGTTTGAATAATTTATTAAATGATTGGGAGTGTTCAAAGCCCAATTCGTAGGCAATTTCAGCTACTGATAATACTGTTGTAGATAATTTTTCTTTCGCTTTTTCAATTAGTTTGTTATGAATATGCTGTTGTGTGCTTTGGCCTGTTAGTGCTTTAAGCAAACCGCTTAAATAACTTTGCGATACGTGTAAATTATCGGCAAGGTATTGAACCGTTGGCAAACCTTTTGAAACCATGTCATCGCTATTGAAATAGTCTACGAGTAATTTTTCCAATCGGTCAAGAATTTGATGATTACTTATTTTTCGTGTAATGAATTGTCGTTGGTAAAACCTATCTGCGTAATTGAGCAAGGTTTCAATTTGTGAAATGATGATGCTTTGGCTGAATTGGTCAATATTTGAATGATACTCATTTTGGATATTTTGTATGATCGTATTAAGCGTAGCTTCCTCTTTGTCTGATAGAAACAACGCTTCATTCACAGAATAATCAAAAAAATCATATTTTCTGATGTTCTGGGCTAATGTTGTCTTCCAGAAAAAATCAGGATGAATGAGTAACATCCATCCTGACAGTTTCGAAACCTCGTTTTCTTTAACTTCAATGCTAAAAACTTGATTGGGTGAAATAAAAAATAGGACGCCTTCATCAAAATCATATTCTTGTTGTCCATACTTTACTTTTGCATCAAAGTTCTTTTTTAGTGCAATTGAATAAAAATCCAGTATCCAACTTGTGTGATTACTTTCTGAGGAGTATTGGATTGACTCAAAATCTATCAAACTAATCAATGGATGTTGAGGCTTTGGTAATCCCCTGAGCCTGTGATATTCGCTTATTGATTTAATCCGGTGAATTTGCATTTTAACTTATTTTAAGAATTATAAGCTTCAGTAAAATCTTTTAAGAATGATGTAAACTTTATTTTACTTAATTCTCATCATATCTTAGTCTGAGCAGAGGCTAGCCTCGCACTCTGCGGCACTATTGTGAAACCGCAAACTTTTTGATACTGGCTAATCGTGCTGATACGATGCAGTTGTTTGCTCATTTGATGACATGTTGACTTTAACAATTGAAAGTGTTGCAAAGTCCCATAAAGATCTTGCAACACTTTCATTCCCTGATAAAAATCGTGATCTATTTTTTTTCTATAGGCTTGAGATTTGTCAAGGCCATTCCGTTCTGAAAATCCATAGGTACCGATACGTGATCGTGCACAAGTAGCCACGTGCCATTTATCTTACGTAGCACGTTGGTCTCCCGGGTCCACATGTCTACATATCTTCCGTCTGCAGTGGCGGCTTGTAATCGTGTCAACCCTCTGATTGTTGCAAGGTCGCCTGACTGAAATACCGTTAGATCTTCTAATGTAATCTTTATCTCTTTCGGAAAGTATTTAAAGAAATTAATCCAATTGTCCCGCCACATTCTTTCACCCTCAAATTGTATGGGAGCCATCAGATCATAAGAAATAATGTCATGGACATAGAATTGCATCATGCCCTCAACACTTCTGGATTCAAATGCCTTTCGCCAACCTTCACGTGTATCAAGTATCGCCTTTTTTTCTTTTTCACTTTCGGCGAATCCGTTAATACTGGATGGTTGTTTCTGCCCAGAGACAAATGTGCATACTGTACACATCGCTAGCGCAATCATGAATTGTTTCATCTTACTTAATTTTAGTTTAAAATTTATTATAAAGACCGTATAATACCTGATTTAAAGCATCGCCCGCATATTGTGCTCAAACCAATCAAGCATGGGCGTTGGATTTCTTTGAAATTCCAGATATCCATCCCACCGCCGGGAGGTGTTCGTTATCCAATGAAGCTTCTTATTCGTGAGCGGGATTGCGTCAAACATAGACTGAACATCTGTTGGGCTCGTCAATACGTCATCCTGCACCTGATACAAAAATGTTGGAATACAAACTGACTTCGCCCAAATGCGGGGGTCTCTTTCCGAAATATTTAGGCTTGTCTTCAACGTTATCATTCTATCCAAGTCGGCTAAACGTTCCTCTGCAATTCCTGCTAAAACGAGTTGTTTCTTTAAAATACTTTCCTCGCTGACAGGCTGCGGGCCCACTAAGCATTTTACTCCATTGAAGGCTTCTGGATCTTTCAGCATGGCATAGAATGTAGAATCGCATCCCAGGCAACGACTGAAGAGGGCGATTTTCATTTTACTCGTATCCTGTCTTTCACGTATGTACCGTATAGAGCCCAGCACATCACGAGATTCATAAATGCCTGTAGAAACTATCCCTCCATTTGCGGCTGAGCTATGGCCATGATTGCGTAAGTCATAAGCCAATACATTGTAACCTGCATCGTGAAGGATCTTATAGTCAGGAATGAAGTTGACTTCAAAATCATTTCCGCTTGGAGCCCATATTGATTTCCAAGGTTCCAAGTGAGAAGGCAGCCCAGAACGATTAAAGCCCATTGGATGATTGGCTATAATGATTTTATCTGAGCCAGGGCGTGGAATATACCAGCCTTCAAGCGGAATTCCGTCTGTGGCCAAGAATGAAACGTCCTCGTAAGCGAGCCCCTCCTCTGATGGTCTATGTAGAATCGGTGAGCGTGGTAATTGTTTGAAAGCATTACTCATACCTTCCAGAATACTTTCAATGTCTTCTTCGCTTAAGTTGATATTCTGTGTTTTTGTTGACATGGTCATGTGCGTTTAAGTTCTTTTATAAAGTGCTACAAATTCTTTAGCAAAATCCTCGAGTCTTACTTTACCCTGCTAGTGTTTATATTTCTCAAAGTCTTCCGTAAGTTTCCCTGTTCGAAATGCAGGATTGATTTAACTTATTTTAAGAATTATAAGCAACAATAAAATCTTTTACGAAGGATGTAAACTTTACTTTCCCTAATTCTGCTGGTTTGTTAAGCCTGTAATCTTCGGCTAATCTTCCGCTCTGAACACTTGAAAACATTTCTACAAGGTTTTTCGAAAGTAGTTCGGGGAAACCATTATTTATATAACCCTTGAGTGACTCTTCGTCAGAGATAACAATCCATTTCAAATCTGGTCTGCCTAGTGCTTCGCCCAAAATATGTGCTATTTCGTTTCCTGTTCGTTCGTCACTTGCCACATATCTTACTTTTCTGTGAACAGACGTTAATTCTATTTCGTCTGCAATGGCTGCCGCAATATCAAGCGGTGAAACCATTTCAAACTTTTTATCACCACCATAATTGGCATAAATTGCTCCCGTAGATTTTATTACCGGAATTAGGTTTAATAGATTGTAATAAAAGTAAGTAGGGCGAATGTGGGTAATATCCACATCTAAAAGTTCATTCAAACTATTTTCAACATAATGAGCGCCTAAAATATTGCCAGTGCCTTTATTTAAATGCGCACCGTAACTGCTTAGGTTGACTACTCGTTTCACGCCCGACCGCTTGATAGCTTGAGCATAGTTATTTCCAATTTTACGATAGTACTCCCGAATATCTGGCTCGGCAAAATAGTTTGGCGGCACCATCGTGTAAACTACATCTGCGCCCACGAAAGTAGCTGCAAGAAAATCGACATCTTCAATCGAACCAATGGCTGCTGTTGCTCCCAATGTCTCTATTTCTTTTTGATTATCAGAAACGTGGTTAATACCAATTACCTGATGTCCTTTTTGAATCAATGCTTGTGTAAGGGGCTTGCCAATGTTTCCCAAAGTACCTGTTACAATTATTCTCATTTTGTTAGTTGTTTTGTTTTGCAGAATTGCACTACAAAAGTCAGTAAGAATAGAAAAACGGGTGTAGCCAAATATACTTTTGTTGTAGTCGAATTAATGATAGTTTTTTCATGTGATTGTCGTTGGGTTGCGGTCGTAGGCGGTATCATTCGCTAACGTTTTGTCGCTTGGAGCAGTGGCGGATTTCGGAGTCCGTACCTACGGGATAAATACACCATAAAAGTTGATGCGAAGTAAAATGTTTAATTACCAAGTCACCCGTTTTTTATACAAACGCCTCTTGCGGCAGGAATTTTTTCAATAAAATGATGCTCTGAACTGTAATGGTGTTTGTTGCGTATTCTTCTTAAACATAGTACTGAATGATTGAGGGTATTCAAACCCCAAATCATAAGAGATTTCCTTTATGCTTAAATTAGTGGTGGAAAGCAGTTCTTTCGCTCTTTCAACTATGGACTCCTGAATATGAGTTTGCGCATTTTTTCCAGTTGCGTTTTTCAATAAATCACTCAAATAACTGGGAGAGATATTGAGTTTTTCTGCAAAAAAATTGACCGTTGGAACACCAGATAATGTAGCATCACTTTTTAGGTACGCATCCATTAATTCTTCCATTTTTACTACTACATCATTATTTAGAGAACTTCGCGTCAAAAATTGTCTATTATGAAAACGCTTTGCGTAATTGAGAAGCAGGTCAATGTGTGAAACTATTAAATCCTGACTATATTGATCAATATTATTTTTTAATTCATCCTGCATTTGATGCATCAGAGACATAATGACATTGTCCTCTTTTTCAGAAAGGTGAAGTGCTTCTGCTGTAGAGTAAGAGAAGAATCCATAATTACCAATAATCTTCCCTAATTCATAATGACGTATAAGCTCAGGTTTAAAAACCAACATGTATCCTGACACAGAGGCATCTGTAGGATTCGTGACAGAAAAGATTTGACCGGGTTTTGTAAAACTCATTACTCCTTCATCAAAATCATACTGACCTTGTCCGTACCGAAACTTGCCTGAAGCACCTTTTTTAATCGCCACACAATAGAAATCATAATAAAAGCTGCTCCAAATTTCATTGGAATCGAATTTTAAATGCTCAAAATCAATCACACTTATCAAAGGATGAACTGGTTTTGGCAAATTGAATAATCTATGAAGTTCAGATATTGACTCAATTTTATATGGAGCAGTTTTTTTCACACTATTTTTGTTCAAAATCAGTAGATAAAGATAAGGTTTTCCATTGTTCCATTTTTTCCTTATCGTTTTTACGAACTTCCAAAATGGAATTATAATTATCAGAACCTAACAGAAGATGCAAGGGAGTATTCGGCATTTCTGCAAGTTTAAGTATTACCTCTGCTAACTTTTTAAGATTCAATAATTGTTTGCCATCGAATCCTGTAAACTGTTCTACCTGTGTATCTAAATTATAGACGTCAATTTTATTCCTTGCAACATTGAGAAAAAACTAGAGCTGAAGATAACGACAACTAACTAGTGGATGCGTTGGATTTTTTCTATTCAGCAAAGCATGAAATTCCGATAAGGAATTTAGATGATGCAGATTGTGTTTTATCAGGTCTATAAAATAGATTAAGAAGAAAGGTGTTTAAAAAAAATATTCTTTTAAACACCTTTAATGGTTTTTATTTACAATTGTTATTTAGCCTCTGCATAAGGCAAGTAACTTTTTAGATTATATGCTTCTCTAAATTCTTTACTTAAAGGCCCTGTCATAATCATATGAAGTATTTCTGTAATCTGAAACCATTCTTGCAATTGTTTCTCTGTGTTTTTCATATGCGTAACACAAGCCTCTTCACTAGCATATTTTTCGTTTTGAAAATATATTCCATCATCAGTTTTGAATATTTTATAACTCAAAGTTTCAGGCTCATTTTTTGTGATGGCGAGTTGCTCTGCTAAAATTTCTTCATAACGTTCTTTTTTCCCTTCTTTCACTTTAAAAGTAAAATAATTTTCTACTGTTTTGTTTTTCATTTTTATGTTTTTTTTAATTACTAAAAGATAGAACAAATTTCAGGCTATACTTTTTGATTAAAGTATTCAAATCAGATAATTTAGTATGCAAATTGTAGAAAGTTGTTTTTTTCTGCTGATGATAGTTTGGTGGGGTACCATTACCGCTAACTGCGTATTTTGAAGCACTATAGCTTATATTGCCCGGATCGCTCATATAACCCATCATAGATGTGGTATTAATGATAGGTCCCGAATTTTGTTTGCGTAAATGTGGCAAGAGTTTTCGAATGATATTGGCCATTGTAAAGACATTTACATTCATTGTTTCCCTAAACTCGGTATCACTTAGTTCTTCGATATTCCCTAATAGATTGTATCCTACATTATTGACCACAACATCTATTCCGCCAAATTTCGCTATGCCTTTCGAAATAGCATTTTCCACATCTTTTTCTTTGGTGATGTCCAATTTTATAGGGAGTAAATTACCCGTATAATCAATAATTTTTTCTAAAAGTGTTCCCGTATTTCTGGAAGTTACAATTACTTTGTCACCGTTGTTTAAAACTGCTTTTGTAATTTCAAGCCCCATTCCTTTTGATGCTCCTGTTATAAACCATACTTTTTGCTTGTTCATAATTTTTATGTTTTAGTTATGACGCAAAGGTCAATCCGGAAGTGTTAACCGATGTGTTCAAATCAGGGTTTGCCGTGTTCGGGCTGGGGATCGTTGCAATTGACATTACCGATTTTACCCACCCTATGTTAATGGCAGTGGCTTTCAGTCGTCCGCTGTTTCCTGTGTCTCGTTTTGTATGAGCAAAAAAAGGTAAAGAAGAAAATTTAATTGAAGGACTGCCTGAACTCCAAAGGCGTTTGATTGGTTTTTTGTTTGAACAATTTGCTAAATGATTGCGGGTGTTCAAAACCTAATTCATAAGCAATCTCGCTTACCGATAGGTTGGTGGTGCTTAGTTGTTCTTTAGCGAAATCAATCAGTTTGTTTTGAATGTGCTGTTGTGTGTTTTGTTGGGTATGTAACCGCAAAAGTGTTCCTAAATAATTGGGTGAAATGTTAAGTTTTTCTGCAACGGATGTTACTGTGGGAATACCATTCTCCAATAAATTTCCACTCTCAAAATACCCGGAAAGGGCTTTTTCAAAACGCTCTAATAATTCATAGTTTGATTTTTTTCGAGTTAGAAACTGACGTTCATAAAACCTTTCTGAATAAATCAGCAACATTTCAAGTTGGGCAATAATGAGCTCCTGACTGAACTTATCAATGTTGGATTGATATTCTCTTTCGATGTTTTGAAGAATACCCACGATAACCTTTTCTTCTTTGTCTGAAAGAAATAAAGCTTCATTAACGGCATACTGAAAAAAGTCGTAAGACTTTATTTTTTTTGCCAATGGAGTATTCCATAAAAAATCAGGGTGAATAAGCAAAAGCCAACCTGTCGGTTCCGCTACGATGCTTTGATTGATTTCTATTTTCAAAAATTGAAATGGTGAAACAAAAGTGAGTACACCTGAATTAAAGTCATATTGTTGCTGCCCGTAGTTGAATTTGGTATTAACATTTCGCTTTAACCCAATAGAATAAAAGTTCTGAATCCATTTTAACTCACTTTCATTAACAGGATAGGAAACTTTACTGTAATCTATCAGGCTAATCAATGGATGTTCAGGATTAGGCAAGTTGCAAAATGTGTGAAACTCAGCTATTGAATTAAAGCGAAATGTCTTTTCCATAACTGCTGATTTATTTTTTTTCTTTAAACAAAATCATACCGGCATGATACAAAATACCCTCTTTAAATTCACCATCCGCCGTAAATCCTGTATCGTCTTTATAGTCAATATGATTTCCTGTTACTTTATAATTACCTTGATAAGCACTTTTGCGATTGCCTCTGGCCTCATCGTATCGGTTGTTGGGTAGTAATTCGTGTCGAATGTAGCCGTCCTTTGTCACCCATATTCCGATATACTCTTTGGTTTGTTCTATTGTTTTACTTTGTTCCATTGTTGTATGTTTTTTGTTTGAACAACCCATCACTAAAAGTGTAATCGGGATTAAAATGCGATAGATACTATGTAGCTTTTTCATTTTTCAAGGTCTTGGGTAATGATGTCAATTTGCTTTGCAGAAGCTTAAAAGCGTCTTAGCCCAAAAGTAAATGAACAGGCGGATTTTTTTCTTTGCTTATTGCAATCAATACCTCAGTCGCATTATCGGGCAGATTTATGATCCCGATTCTTTTCTCTCATCTGCCCGCCTAATCATATTTAATGAAAAGGGCTCTTACTTTTTTTTGCTTCAAATTGACGGTTGAGCCACTTGAAGAAATTGTCGTTTTATTCTTCTTTTCGTTACTTATCGATCCGTTGTTAGAGTTGGACGTGCCATAAACATCTTCCTCAATAGAAAAAATCACGCCATCTGCTCCTTTCTTTTTCGCTAACCTGATAATATTTTGTTGGCACTTTTCCAAAGAACGAAAACCCTGCGCAAGTTCAGTTTGTCCCATAATAGTGTATGCTTTTTTAATGTTGGCACTATCATAGTACTCATCTACCACTTGAGTAGATGAATAGCTTTTTCCAAAATACTTTTGGGCATATGTAGCATTAAAAAAAAGAATGCTAAATGCCGTGATCAGAATTATTCTACTCTTATTCATAATTTATTTAATTTTTTCTATTAAAAATTATTGTTGATTTTCATAAGGTGGCTATATCCCATTATTTTAAAAGCTCTTTCTGTCAACGCTACCCTTACTCCGTTTCCAGGTTCTGCAACCCAGTCAGAGTAATCAACAGTATCTCTCAATGGTCTTTGACCTTTTGGAAGAGCCAGTATTTCAGCAATTTTATCTGCAACACCTTGTATGGGAGCATCTCCAAACCTGAACAAGTTTCTTAATCCGGGCTCATAGTTATCGTAGTCTTTCTGCAATCGGTCATATTCCTTCAAAACGGCTCCGTCTTTAGGAAACTCTGCTGTTTCAAAGTGGGAAGTTCCATCCATAAAAACTCCGGGCATCAAGATGGTGGTTTCAATACCGAATTGACTGACCTCGTAAGCTGTATTTTCAGCTAATGCATCCATAGCTGCTTTCCCGATTACATACGGTGCCATAAAAGGAGCCGTTACATTTGTAATACCACTTCCCACATATAATAATAGGCCACTTGCTTGCTTTCTCATATATGGTAACACTGCTTTGTTTAATCTATGGGCACCCAAAGCATTTGTATTGACAGAACTTGCTATCTGTTCTGGTGTAAACGCTTCTGAATATCCGATAAACAAATGTGCTGCGTTATGAATAACGACATCAATTCTGCCCTCTTTTTCAATCACTTTTTGAATAGCGTTTTTACAGGATTCATCGAGGTGAATATCCAGGTCCACAATATCTACTCGTTTACCATTACTTTCAACATATTCGAGAAGTCTTGTTGCTTTATGAATATTTCTTCCTTGTGGGTCTCTGATTCCTGCATATACTTTATGTCCTTGTAATGCGAGGGTTTGTGCGGTGTGTAAACCCATTCCCGAACCTGCACCCGTGATGAGCACGGTGAATTGATTTTGATCTTTCATTATTTTAAAAATTTAGTTGTTAAAGAATGTAGTTGAAGTTGCCAGCGTTTTGTATTCCGCCATTGTTTGTTGTATCAGCTCAATTTTTTTATCAGCTACTGCGTATGCGTCTTTGCCAAGGAAAAGATGAACCGGAGGATTTGAAAGTTCACTTACTTTAATAAAGATTTCTGCGGCACGTTCAGGGTCATTCGGCTGGTTGCCATTAATCTCATTAAAATGAGCTTGTTCTGATGCTCTTGCACTCTCATAGGCAGCAATAGGGTTTGCAGCAGTTTTCACGGAACCACTCGAAAGAAAATTAGTTCTGAAATATCCGGGATATACTACTGATACGTGCACACCAAAGTCTTTCATCTCCTCTGCAAGTCCTTCCGTAAAACCGGCTACTGCAAACTTGGTGGAACAATAGATTCCAAATCCCGGATAGCCTCCTGAATATCCTCCAATAGAGGCTATATTGAAAATATATCCTGATTGCTGCCGGCGCAGATAAGGAGTAACATTTCGAATTACATTCAGTGAGCCGAACACATTCACATCAAAGTTGTTCTTTACTTCAGCATCACTCAGTTCTTCCAACGTGCCAATTAAGCCAAATCCAGCGTTGTTAACTACAACGTCAATACGGCCAAAATAATTGATACACTTTGCAATAACAGTCTTTACATCTTCGTTGTCGCTCAGGTTCATTGCAAGAGGAAGAAAGCTGTTTGAAACCTTGCCAACTTCTTCTACTAATGATTGCACATTACGAGAGGTTGCTGCTACACAATAATTATTTGCTAAAAGTTTTTTCACCAATGCAAGCCCCAAACCTTTTGAAGCTCCTGTAACAAACCATACTTTTTTTGTTGCCATTTTTTTTTGTTTAAAATAATGGTACAAAGGTGATCAGGAACAAAAATGCTAACGTATCTAAATCAATGAATGATGTAGTTAAATCGTGGATACATCTTGCTATATATATGATTCAATTATTTATGCTGGTAAGGACGGGCAGGAATTTTGGCAACACGAAAACCATCCCATCTTGTTAGATACAAATGACATGCTGCAGCAACGTTTGAACTATTTGCATAAAAATCCTGTACGTGCCGGTTTTGTAACAAAGGCAGAAGATTGGCTGTATAGCAGTGCTATTGATTACTACACTAAAGATGAAAAAGGTTTACTTGAACTTGGGTTGTTAACTTTAAAAACAATCAAGGTTAGTATCGGATGGCAACAGATCGGGAGAACTATGCCAGAGGTGTATATTGGCCATTTACTTCTTCAATTATTTTCGCTGAAAAATATTTATCAATATTTAAAAAATTCATGTTTTAGATTCATAAATCAATCGTTTTCGTTTAATTATTTTCCCCTCTTTATTAGCCCGGTAATATAAAAAAATACCGATTGATAATAAGAATGAAACAGTTAATATGGAATCTTCGATACCAATAGCACCACCTGTAAATAAAACGGGGCCTTCAAATTCTGAAGTAATAATTCTACCCATATCGTCAAGTCCTGTGAGATTTGAACCATAAAAAGGTTGAGCAAAATTCCAACCAAGATGAAAGAAGAAAGGCAACCAAACTCTTTTTGTATATACAAAAAGCATCGACATTGTAAAACCCCAACACAACGACACAAAAAAACTAAACAGCGTAGCATTGGGATTAAAAATATGCCATGTTTCAATTAGCATTACCACTGCAACAGCAATGTGGGTGCCTAACCAATTTTCTAACTCCCGTAAAATTAATCCCCTGTGGAAAAGGTCTTCAATTAAAGCCGCAACCACTAACGTCATAAACAGTTTTAAAGAGTAATTTTCTGTTGATATTGAAAGAAATTGATAATATCCCAATAGATAAAGAATAAAAACAGATAATGATATGGTGAAAAATCCGAGTGAAAAACCTCCAAACATTTCTTTAGGAAGCTGTGTTATTGAAAGTTCTTTAATTTCTCTTTTATCATAGAACCGAAACAAATAAAAATATCCGAATACTAAAACCAAAAAAGAAATACTATGAATAATTGGGTCAGCAATGTTCTTGTTTTTAATGAAGCTGTAAAAAAGCGGTTTCGATATTAAATTCTGAACTCCAACCAAAAGTGAAAAGCAAATAGTTATTCCTAAAATAATTTTTGTAATAGGGTGATACAGTACTCTTTTGAATGATACAGCCATAATTTTTAATTAACGTTTAAGTTTTATACAAATAAAAGTGTTTATTATCTTTATGGCAAGTACATACAAAAAAGTATCTTACATACTAAAACTATACTATTGTTGATTACCAATATTTAAATATTTAATAAAAATGAAAGAAAAAATTAAAAAGGTTCATTGTGCAGTTGATTATGCATTTCAAAGAATAGGCGGGAAATATAAGGGTCGAATTTTATGGGTATTAAGGGATGGTTTTTTGAGATATGGCGAATTAAAAAGAGTTATAATCGGTGTTACACCAAAAATGCTTACTCAAACATTAAAAGAATTAGAATCAGATGGACTAATTGTCAGAAAAGTTTATTTAGAAGTTCCGCCCAAAGTCGAATATTCACTTACAGAAACAGGAAAAGAATTGATTCCATTTATTAGTCAAATGAGAAGCTGGGGCGAAAAGCAAATGTCAGCAAATTGAAACTTACAATTCGTAGGGTGTTTGGATATGCTTGCCATCTATAGCTGGCGCAGGTCTCCCGACCTGTGCCGTATCGTTACTTGTAAATGCCGTTTCAATATTTTTATTTTCCACCAACCCTTTACTTTTATCTGCCACTTACATTTTATATTTTGTGTGAATGAGCATATTACTGGCGCAGGTCTCCCGACCTGTGCCATATCGTTACTTGTATTTTCCGTTTCGATATTTTTATTTTTCACCAACCATATCCTTTTATCTGCCACTTAAATTTTCTATTTTGTATGAATGAGCACAAAATACAAATTTACGGATCGACAAGCTACCTATTTTGTTACGGCCACCGTTGTTGACTGGATTGATGTATTTACACGAAATGACTATAAAAATATTTTGTTCGATAGTATCCGGCACTGTCAAGAATATCAAGGATTACAGGTACATGCCTGGGTATTAATGCCGAACCACTTACACATGATCTACTCTGTTGCAGATGGTAAAGACCCAGCGTTAGTATTGAAAAATATCAAAAGCTTTACAGCCTTAAAGATTATTGATGCAATTATTAATAACCCTCAAGAAAGCAGAAAAGGTTGGATGCTTGATTTATTTGAAAAGAATGGCAAAGCAACTAAAAATAATTTCCGTTTTCCCCGCCTGACCGGACGGGCAGGAATTTTGGCAACACGAAAACCATTCCATCTTGTTAGATACAAATGAAATGCTACAGCAACGCTTGAACTATTTGCATGAAAATCCTGTACGTGCCGGTTTTGTAACAAAGGCAGAAGATTGGTTGTATAGTAGTGCTATTGATTACTACACTGAAAATGAAAAAGGATTATTTGAACTTGTGTTGTTAACTTGAAGAAAATTGAAGATTAGTAAAGGACGGCAACAGGTCGGGAGACCTGCGATTTCTATGATTCAACCAAACAATATTTATAGTTTATGCTGTACTTTCTTTCTTGTGCAACACATGCAAAAA
>JAIEMP010000014.1 GCA_019752045.1 Chitinophagaceae bacterium
TTATTGTTCGCAGTTCGGTTAACATTAATGCAGGAGCACAATCGAAATTATCTGCCATTATTCATGGTATATTTTTATTGCTGGCTATTTTGTTCTTAAGCCCTTTTATCAATTTAATACCTTTTTGTTCGCTGGCTGCTATCTTAATTGTTACAGGTTATAAGCTTGCCAAAGTATCCATCTTTAAAGAAATGTATGCGAAAGGCTTGAACCAGTTCATTCCGTTTGTGGTAACAATTGTAGCCATCATATTTACGGACTTGCTCATCGGCATATTAATTGGTTTAGCCTTCAGCTTATTTTACCTTTTGAAAAGCAACTATAAAAATCCATTTACTATTGAAAAAGAACAGTTACACACCGGAGAAACCATACGGATAGAATTACCTAACCAGGTATCGTTTTTAAACAAGGCAAGTATAAAGGATACGCTTTGGGCTGTTCCTGAAAATACAAATGTGATTATTGATGCCAGCTATGCCGACTATATTGATAATGATATTCTGGAAATATTTGTTGATTTCAAAAATGTAATTGCGCCAGAAAAGAACATCAGGCTTAATATCATAGGCGTAAAAGAAAAATACCAGCTATCAGACCATGTTCAATTTGTAAATGTACTTAACCGGCAGGGCCAGGAAAAGTTGACACCACAGCAGGTCGTTGAATTACTAAAAAAGGGAAACGAACGGTTCAGACAAGGTAAGTGGACCGAAAAATATTTTCGCCACCAGGTAAATGCTACTTCATCGGGGCAGTTTCCAATGGCTGTTATTGTAAGTTGTATAGATTCCAGAACATCATCCGAAATTTTATTTGATTCCAATCTTGGCGATATAATCTCCATTCGCATTGCCGGCAATATTATTAATAAAGAAATTATCGGCAGCATAGAACTGGCCGTGAAAAAAATGGGGGTAAAACTGATTGTTGTGAAGGGGCATTCCAACTGCGGTGCCGTGGGAGCAGCCATTCATTCGGTAACTGGCGGTAATATAGATTCAATTACACAAAAAATAAAACCCGCTGTTGATAAAGCCTGTTTACTTAATGTTCAACAGGCGTTGGATAATGGAAAGGCTTTTGCTGAAAAAGTGACGCATTTGAATATAGAGAATTCTATAGCTACTATTCTTGACAATAGTGATTATATAAGAGAACAAAAAAGTAAAGGAGATATAGGTCTTGTATCTGCATACTATGATACTGCCTCAGGCGAAGTTTATTTTAATGAGATGACTAATATAAATGAAAAAATAAATAATTAAATGGTTGCTGATGGATGTCAAATTTGAATTAATAATTGTTGTAAAACTAATAGCCTCATTTCTACTTGGAGCTTTTATTGGCTTTGACAGAGAAAAGCATGGCCGTGATGCCGGTATAAGAACCTATGCTGCGGTGTGTATAGGTGCTACTTTATTTACTGCTGTTGCCGCTCATCTTGTTAGCGATGTTGCTGCTGCTTCAAGGGTAATAGCCAATATTGTTACCGGTGTGGGATTCCTCGGGGCTGGTATTATCTATCGGAACAGCAGTGCAGGAACATCGCATGGGCTAACAACAGCAGCCACTGTTTGGTGTACTGCCGCTGTTGGTGTGGCAGTAGGCCTCAACATGTTTATTATTGCTATTGTTGGGGCAATTGCCTTGTATTTCCTGCTTTCGTTGCATCACCAGCATTGGTATATAAAATGGAAAAAGAAAATGATAGATAAACACAACGCAAAGGATAATACTGATTAATTGTTAACTAAAATGTGGCTATATATTTTATGTCATCGTTAAACTCAACTTCAGCCGGGGCAAAGCACAATAAGTCTTTGAAGATAGTATTTGCTATCACGGCTACATATTTAGTAATAGAAGTGGTGGCAGGATTTATCTCCAACAGCCTTGCTTTACTTTCCGATGCTGCTCACATGCTTACAGATGTAGGCGGACAAGCCCTGGCCTTGTTTGCTATCTGGATGACATCGAAGCCCCGTAATAACCGCAAAACTTACGGCTACTATAGGGTTGAAATTCTTTCGGCTCTTACCAATGCCATCGTGCTGATATTTATTTCCGGGTTTATTCTATATGAAGCATGGCAGCGGTTTCAGAACCCGCCTGCTGTGGCTGGTACATCTATGCTTGTTGTAGCCTTCTGCGGATTAATAGTTAACCTTATTGGAATGAAGATATTAAGTGCTGGTTCCAAAGAAAGCATAAATATTAAAGGGGCCTTTCTGGAAGTGGTAAGCGATATGCTCAGTTCAGTAGGTGTTATCATAGCAGGTATAGTTATTCTTGCCACGGGATGGTTGTATATAGACCCAATTATGAGTGCATTGATTGGCCTGTTCATTCTACCCCGTACTTTCCGGCTTCTTAAAGAATCAGTTGACATCCTGCTTGAAGCAGTCCCGGCTGATATTGATTATGGCGCTGTGGAAAAATGTATTAGCGAACGGGAAGGTGTGTTATCCTTACATGACCTGCATATCTGGACCATTACATCCGGAGTTATCGCATTAAGCGTTCATGTAATAATGAAAAACGAAATTCAACTTACACAGATAAGTGAGTTTGTTCAGAATATAAAAGAACATCTTGAAACGGAATTTAAAATCGGGCATACAACAATTGAAGTTCATGTACAAGATGATAAGTATAAACAGAATATTGTTTAACTCCCGGCAATGACATGTACAGCATTATAACAGGCACTATATTATTAGGCATTACTCATGCACTTATTCCAAACCACTGGTTGCCATTGGTGGCTATTGCCAGGTCGGAGAAATGGGAAAAGTATGAATTGATGCTGGTAGCATCTATCACAGCATCTGCACATGTGCTGGGCACTGTTATTCTTGGTTTTGCATTGGGAATGATTGGCTCAAAACTGGCAGATGAATATGAAGGATATGTGCATGTGATTGCACCGGTACTATTGATAATATTCGGGTTAATCTATTTTACCGTAAACCTGCCGCACCATCATCATGCTGCCAACAAGGATGTGCTGCAATATAAAAAATCGAAAACCAAATGGGTGCTGATATTCGCAGCAACGATGTTTCTATCTCCCTGCCTGGAAGTGGAAAGCCTTTTCCTTGCAGCGGGTGCTTATGGGTGGGATGATATTTTATTGCTGGCCTTGGTGTATGCAGCAATCAGCATCACCGGAATTATCTCTCTTGTTATGCTTGCATTTAAAGGAGTGCAGAGGATGAACTCACAGTTTATAGAACACAACGAAAAACGAATTACCGGTACGGTATTAATTATAGTGGGTATTGTTACATTTTTTTTACATTAAAAAAAGATTTATGTCACATAAACATGATGAAACAAAAATTGCGGAGCAGGAAGCCTGCTGCGACCTGGATGGAAAATTGAATGAAGCAAAAGTGGTATCGCTGCACGGGAAAGATGGTGGCCACGACCACGGCGGCAAAGAAGGCAGCGGCTTTAAACCGTGGTTACCTGCTATCGCAAGTTTTGTTTTTCTGATAGCCGGTATTGCATTGGATAACTGGATTAAGCCAACACCTTCGTGGTTTACAGGCTGGGTTCGTTTTATTTGGTACCTGGTAGCATATATTCCGGTAGGATTACCAGTAGTGATTAAAGGAATAAAGACTGCTATAAAAGGTGATGTATTTACAGAATTTTTTTTGATGAGTGTCGCCACCATCGGGGCTTTTTACATTGGCGAATATCCCGAAGGTGTTGCCGTAATGCTTTTCTATGCGGTTGGAGAATTATTTCAGGATGCTGCAGTGAACCGGGCCAAAAGAAGTATTAAAGCCTTACTGGATGTAAGACCGGACAGTGCCGATGTGTTAAGAGATGGCATCTACGTTAATCTGCCGCCTGAAAGCGTAAAGGTTGGTGAAACCATCCAGATAAAAGTTGGTGAAAGAGTGCCGCTGGATGGAGAAATGTTAAGCGAGGGAAGTTCATTTAATACATCTGCTTTAACCGGAGAAAGCAAACCTTCTACTTTCTCCAAAGGCGAAACAGTACTGGCCGGAATGATTAACCAGGAAAAAGTAGTGGAGTTAAAAGTGACAAAACTTTTTAATGATTCTTCACTTGCAAGAATACTGACACTTGTACAAGATGCAACGACAAGAAAAGCAAAAACAGAGCAATTCATCAGGAAGTTTGCAAGAATATACACTCCTATTGTTGTGTTTCTTGCTATTGGCATAACAATAATACCATATTTTATTGTTGATAATTATGTTTTCAACACATGGCTCTACCGGGCTTTAATTTTTCTTGTTATCAGTTGCCCCTGTGCATTGGTGATTTCTATTCCATTAGGTTATTTCGGTGGTATTGGTGCCGCATCCCGGGCTGGTATTTTATTCAAAGGCTCTAACTACCTCGATTTGATGACTAAAATAAACCAGGTAGTAATGGATAAAACAGGAACACTTACCAAAGCTGTTTTTAAAGTGCAGGAAGTGGAGAGTTATGACATTTCACAGGACGAATGGTTGCCGCTTGCTGCCGCACTGGAAGCCAAATCAACTCATCCTGTAGCCAAAGCTGTTGTAGAGTACGCAAATAACAACTTTAGTAAAATACAGGTGGATGCTTTGGAAGAAATTAGTGGCCACGGGTTAAAAGGCGAAGTGAATGGAAAGGAAGTGCTGGCTGGTAATGTAAAGTTGATGGACATGATGAAAGTGCCGGTGAATGATGGATTAAGAACGATAGTGGATACAATTGTAATAGTGGCAATTGACAGAAAACTGGCAGGCTACCTGACTATTGCAGACGAAATAAAAGAGGATAGTAAACAAGCAGTAGATGCGTTGCACAAACTGAATGTAAAAACAACCATGCTTAGTGGCGATAAACAAGCCGTTGTAGATAAAGTTGCAAAGTATTTGGGCATTGACAAAGCCTATGGCGACCTTCTGCCCGAAGATAAAGTGAAAAAAGTAGAAGTCCTTAAACAGGACAAGATGAATGTAGTGGCTTTTGTAGGTGATGGAATTAATGACGCACCTGTACTTGCCTTAAGTGATGTAGGGATTGCAATGGGCGGCCTGGGCAGTGATGCAGCTATTGAAACAGCCGATGTTATTATCCAAACTGACCACCCTTCAAAAATAGCTACTGCTATACAAATTGGTAAAACAACAACCAAAATTGTCTGGCAAAATATAGGATTGGCCTTTGCTGTTAAAGTGATTGTATTGATTCTTGGTGCCGGAGGCTTGGCTACTATGTGGGAAGCCGTATTTGCTGATGTGGGAGTAGCAATGCTGGCAATATTAAATGCAGTGAGAATACAGAGAATGAAATTTTGAAGCGTTTATTCAGAATCCCTTCAGAATTGTACCTTTATTTTATGAAAACTTTGAGATGAAATTACTGATAGTAGAAGATGAAAAAGAGCTTAGTAAGAGCATTGTGGCTTACCTTAAGCAGGAGAATTATCTGTGTGAAATTGCTCCTGATTTTAAGACAGCGTTGGATAAAACAGAGTCTTTTGACTATGACTGTGTATTGCTTGACATTACCCTGCCAGACGGAAATGGGCTAAATGTGCTGAAGGGATTAAAGGCCGATAACAAAACGGATGGTGTAATAATTATTTCAGCTAAAAATTCTATTGATGACCGAATTGCCGGGTTGAATCTCGGTGCAGATGATTACCTGGCAAAGCCATTTCATCTTTCTGAACTCAGTGCAAGAATTGCGGCAGTTATCCGGCGCAGAAGATTTGATGGGAATAAAGTGCTTGTGTTGAATGAACTTACTATTGATACCCTTGCCAAAACAATTTCAGTAAATGGTAAAGGAGTTGACCTTACAAGGAAAGAATACGACCTGTTACTTTACCTTGTTACCAACAAAAACCGGGTAGTTTCAAAAAATGCTATTGCAGAGCATCTTTCGGGTGATGAAGCAGATGTGTTTGATAACTTTGATTTTATTTATGCCCACATGAAGAACCTGAAGAAGAAAATGGTGCAGGCCGGATGTGAAGATTATATAAAATCCATTTACGGAATGGGCTATAAGTTTGATATTTAACGAATGAAATTACTCAGTAAATCTCTTAAAGGTTATATCATTTATTCAGTATTGATACTACTAATATCCGTACCGGCTTATTATTATGTTATTAAAAGTATTGTAGCAGAAGATGTGGATGAGGACCTGCTTTCGCAAAAGGCGGATATGGTTGCGAGGCTTGGAAAAGTAATTGACAAAAATCCCTCTGAATATCTGGAAGTATTTGAACCGGACGTTTATATTAAACCTACTTCATTGCCCCAACGGGCAGATTCTTTTTACACCATTTCACTATATGAAGCTATATCAAAGGAGAATGTGCCGCACAGGGTTCTTGAAAGTATAGCAATGCTTAATGGCAAACCGTACCAGATACAGATAAAAAGTTCGCTGGTTGATAATGATGATTTGATTATCTCTATTGTAACCGTTCAGGCCATACTTATGCTGTTGATTATTGCAGGCTTGCTTCTTATTGCCAGATTTCACTCCAAAAAAATTTGGAAACCCTTTTATGCTACATTAGGTAAGCTGCATGAATACAAAATAGAAAGCGAAAAAAGTATCGAACTGGAAAAAACCGAAATTGATGAATTTGCTGATTTGAATAAAACCATCAGCAGTCTAACTAACAGAAATCATGAAGTGTATCTTTCGCAGAAGGAGTTTACTGAAAATGCCTCACACGAAATGCAAACACCATTGGCGGTATTTCAGAGTAAAGTGGAATTACTGATGCAAACGACACCACTTAATGGCGAACAGGCAGAACTGATAACGGAACTATCAGAGGCCGGCCAGCGGATGAACCGGTTAAATAAAACATTGCTGTTACTTTCAAAAATTGACAACAACCAGTTTAACATTAAGGAAGCCGTAAACATTGATACCACAGTTCAAAAACTGGCTGAACAATATATGAATGCACTCAATCAAAAAAATATATCAATGCATACAAGAGTGGCTGGCGATGCTGTAATTAATGCCAATCAAACATTGATTGAAATTCTGATTGGAAATTTACTGTCAAACGCCATCCGCCATAATGTGCAGGGAGGTAGAATTAATATAGTTATTGAACCCAACCAATTTAATATCAGCAATACAGGCAATACAAAGTCGTTAGATGCATCCCGGCTTTTTCAGCGTTTTCAAAAGCAAACGGCTGATGCCAATAGCGTTGGCCTTGGTCTTGAGATTGCCAAGCGGATTTGTAATTTGTATAAAGCTGACATTACTTATAACTACGCTGATAGTTTACATTGTTTCAATGTACGCTTTAACAATTCCTGAGTTACAGTCTTCAGATTTCTTACAGTTTCCAACAATAATTTGCATGGAGTAAATAAGATGCTATATAGCACAATGTGCAGTACTGCTATTTATTTTCTTGCTGTTGGGTTATTCAATTACAATTCTTAAAATTATTTTCTCAATAGTGTAAAATTTTATGAGGAAAACCGGAAACCTGATGAGGCTCCACGAAACGAGCAATCGTTAAAGAAGATGTAAAG
Source organism: Chitinophagaceae bacterium (assembly GCA_019752045.1). Lineage (GTDB taxonomy): Bacteria > Bacteroidota > Bacteroidia > Chitinophagales > Chitinophagaceae > Lacibacter. Next base: position 7,545 of record JAIEMP010000014.1, read on the forward strand.
CTAAGGTTTCAGCCCCGGCAGTAATGCCGGGGTTTAATTTATTCAGTTTTCTATCAGTATTGCTTTTGAAACTTTATCTAAACAAAAAAATTATACAATGAAAAGTAAAATGAAAATAGCCGCCCTCGTCTTTGGTGCTGTTGCCATCATTGGCGGTTATGCCTTATTTGCCAACAACAGCAAACCATACAACAGTGTGTTACAAAACAACAGTGCTGCTTTTGTAAAAACGGCTTATACAGAAACCGGCTCTACCCCAATTGACTTTGAAAAGGCGGCCAGCAGTGCAGTGCCAACGGTAGTGCATATTAAAACTGTTACAAAGTTTAAAGAAACTGCAGGCCGCAATCAGCAGCAGCAGAATCCTTTTGGTGATATGTTTGGTAATGATGATTTTTTCAAAAAATTCTTTGGCGATGGCAGCCGTTCATTTCAGCAGCCAGAGCAAAAAGCTTCCGGTTCCGGAGTTATCATCAGTAACGATGGTTATATTGTTACCAACAACCACGTTGTGGATGGCGCAACTGATATAACAGTTACATCTAATGACCGGAAGAATTATAAAGCCAAAGTAATTGGCACAGACCCTAACACCGACCTTGCACTGATTAAGATTGATGCAAAGAATCTTCCGGTGATGCCATTGGGTAACTCTGATGATGTTCATTTAGGCCAGTGGGTACTGGCAGTTGGTTATCCGCTGAACCTGGATGTAACCGTAACGCAGGGCATTGTAAGTGCTAAAAGCCGGAACATTGGTATTAACCGGCAAGGTACTGCACCGGTGGAAGCATTTATACAAACTGATGCTGCAGTAAATCCCGGAAGCAGTGGCGGGGCTTTGGTAAATACAAATGGCGAACTGATTGGTATTAATGCAGCCATTGCATCTCCCACAGGTTCATACGCAGGTTACTCGTACTCCATACCCTCTAACCTGATGCAGAAAATAATTGGTGACATTATGAAATTTGGTACGGTACAACGGGGCTACCTCGGCATCAGCATGGCGCCTGAAGATTTAGATAATGCAAAGAAAAAAGAGTTAGGTATAAATGATGAAGTAGCTGCTGTGTGGGTTATGGAAACGGACCCTGCCGGTGCTGCTGCAGAAGCTGGTATTTTAAAAGGTGATGCCATAATTAAAATTGACAACGCCGCTGTAATTACAGGTGCTCAGTTAGCAGAGCAAGTGGCAAGGCATAAGCCCGGTGATAAAATAAATGTAACGGTACTACGTGGCAAAGAAGAAAAAGTATTTGCAGTTACACTTAAAAATAAAGTGGGAACATTTGCCAGCCAGAAAGCTGCCCTGGTAGAGTCATTAGGTGCTACGCTGGCTGATGTAAGTAAAGATGATGCAAAGAAAATGAATATTGCCGGTGGTGTGCAGGTTACAGAAATTGGCGATGGCATTATTGGTAACGAAACCAATATGAAACCCGGTTTTGTAATCACCAAAGTGGCAGGCATTGTTGTTAAAACAACAGCGGAACTAAAGGATGCACTTGGTAAAGCAGGAAATAACTTCCAGATTGAAGGGTTATATCCCGGCAGCAGTGAACTGTATTATTATGGAATGAATGATTTCAAAAAATAAAGGAGGTATTCCAAAGATTAGTAAAGCCACATTTGAATGATGTGGCTTTTTTATTAGAATAATACGGCCTGATACTGGCTTTAATCAATTAATCTTCATCAGTAGTTTCCTGTCATCTTTTAACAATTCACTCCAGTCAATATGCAGAATCCCTGCAGATTGTATTGATAAGTTTACTATAGAATTTAATCAACTAACAATAAATTAATAATCATGAAATGGATAACATTTATGAGCATAGTAATGATACCCGTATTGATGGTATCCTGCTCAAGTACATACATCACCTCATCATGGAAAGCTCCAAAAGGTTATAGTGCAACAAAAGAAGATAAAATAATGGTACTGGGTATGCTGCCTGATAAAGACCGCAGTATGAGGGAAGCGGTAGAAACTGAAATGGTAAAAGCCTTGCAGGAACAGGGTTACCAGGCAACATCCGCTTTTGAAGCATACGGCCCTAAATCTTTTCAGGGTATGAATGAACAGCAGGTAATGGCCGATTTAAAAGATAAAGGTGTTCAGGCCGTAATGACAGTTGCATTGCTGGATAAAGAAAAGGAACAGCAATACACACCGGGAAGAGTGGATTACCAACCCCGTTTAGGATATAATCCTTTTTGGCGGCGTTATGTGTATTACTACGACAGGGTTTACACACAGGGCTATTACACCAACAGCACCAACTATTTTGCTGAAGGTAATTTGTATGATGTAGGCAGTAACAGGCTTATTTACTCTGTACAGTCTAAAACATTTGACCCATCATCAATGGCAAACCTTGCAAAAGATTACAGTAAAGTGGTGGTGAAAAATATGATTCAGAAAAACATTATCTCCAGTCATAGAGGTTAATATAAAACGCATATTTCGTTTGCTTTACATGCCGCTTCGATTCAGGAGCGGCTATTTTATTGCATATTGAAAAAGCAATGCTCTCAACTAACTTAATGCAAGCTCTTTTACAACGTTTTTTGTGATACTGTTTCACTGATTTTTTATATTTTTAATTCCACTTAAAATAACTTAATCTACAACACTGTTTGCAGATAGAAATTGCATATTCAGAATGAAACTCTCGGGCACAACCAAAATATTATTGCTTGGAGCAAACATCTGGTATTTCGCAGAAGGAATGCTGGGACCTTTATTTGCAGTATTTGCACAAAAAATTGGTGGAGATATACTTGATATTACATGGGCATGGGCTACCTATCTTATTATCACAGGTATTCTATACATATTGTTTGGAAGACTTTTTAATGGCAGGGAGGGCAAGGAAAAAATAATGGTGTTTGGCTATTTACTCAATGCTCTTTTTACTTTTGGATATTTGTTTGTCTCAAATCCCATTCAACTTTTTATAGTGCAGGCAGGATTAGGGGTTGCAGAAGCCCTTGGTACACCGGCATGGGACTCATTATACGCAAAAAGCCTTGATGATACGATGGACTCGTATGCCTGGGGACTATCAACCGGCCAGGCGCAAATATTTACAGGTATTGCATTTGCTATTGGCGGATTAATCACTCATTTTATTTCATTTGATGTACTTTTTATTACAATGGGAGTAATTCAAATTATTGCTGCGGTGGTAACAGCACAGCTTCTTTTGAATAAAAAAAAGTAAGTACTCATTTTGCAGATATTTCCGATACAGTATAAAACTTCAATCCAAGTTCTTTTGACCGGTTAACGATATGTATTAACCTTGAAAGCGGAACCTTTAGGTTTGTATCACCTTCTTCAATCCTGTGACCTACTAAAACCAAACAATTACGGTTTTCACTTGCGGAATGTAACATTTCATCGTACATCCACTCTTTTCTTTTAGAGCTGTTATCCATACCCATAGCAAACAATATTCTTTCACTCATTGATGCAGTAAGGCTTCGGGAAAGATTGGGAGAACCATTAAGGGCCCTTAAACTTTTGAAATACGGTCTTAATGCCTGGTCGGTTTCTTTATTGTGAGAACCAAATGGGTATGCAAATACAACCGGGTTAAAACCATCTTGTTTCATTAACGAAAGGTCAGGATAGATTTCAGAATGCAGCAGTTCCTGCTCACTGTGATTTTCCAAATATTTTTGAATGTTCTGATGGTTTGTGGTATGATAGGCAATTTCATTGCCATGCTGCATGATTGCTTTTAATTTAGCAATTTGTGTTTGTGATAAATTGTGATAACCTGAAATGTAGAAAGTTGCTTTAACTCCAAGTGAATCTAAAAGTGGAAGGTACTTATACCAATTATCTACATAATCGTCATCAAAAGTCATGGCAATACCGGGTTCGGTTAAGGTTCCGTATCTATCTGTTTTACGACAAGATGCAAAACTTAAGATTATGAGAAACAGAGTTACTCTGCTTTTAGTTATCATCTTTAGTAGTTTTTGTGATTAGAAGCCAATTTCGAAATAGCTTGTACTCCTTCCCAAAGGCCAGAAATCACTGTTTACTTATAATTCAAACCGACGATTTATTTCTGTTCACATTATTTATCAAGAATTGTAGAAATAAGCTCATCTGTAATTTCAAATGAGTTTATGTATCCGCAACTTTCGGATTAAAATACCTGTACACCTGTATACCTGCCGTTGCCAGCAGCACAGCTCCAATTATCCAGTTAATGATGTACTGGTTTGATTTTATGGAACCGATAAAATAATCACCCCCATAAATAAAAATGATGAAGCCCAATAATGAACCAACACCAATGCCTGCGGTGTAATAATTATAAAAGCTGCTTTCAGGTATCAGTATTTTTTTGCCCAGCAAAAAACTGCTCCATAAGAACCAGAACGGAATTTTCATGGGGTCAATAGCACTGATGGTAACACCAGACCAAAAGGGGAATTTTATATCGGTCGGCATAGCTGAAGTAAAGCCTGTGTGTTTGTAAGCCGCAATGAAACTATATACCGCAAGTATCAGAATGATGAGTATGGTAATCCATTCCAATGTTTTAAACAACCGTTGTTTTCGGCTAATCCATTCCATAGATACTACAGCAAGGCGCACAAAAATTAACTCTGTAATTATGCAGCCTGCAGCAAATGCAAAGCCTGCAACTGTGCCTGTCGATACCGAGACATACGTTGTGATTAGGTTTAAAGGCCCCAATGGAAGCGACCCTAAAAAACTTATCAATAAGCCCCAGCTAAATACCTTTATTAATGACGGTAGATTCAATTGGTTATTTTTAAGGTGCTATTTGTTAAATACAATTCCGGAAAATCTAATTGAATTTTACTACCCTGCACATATATTTCCATAATAAAGTGGCAAAGTCTTCAACAGTGGTATAATTATCCATTTGTAAAATCAAACTGTAAGAGAATTTTATTTTTAACTCTTTACCTGCGGCTAATATTAATTCAATTACATCTCCAACGGAGAAAAGCAGCTCTGCAAACAACTTAGTTTTCACCGTAATTGTATTATCATTGGAAATTGCTTTTTGCTTACACCCTTGTAAAATCAATTGGCATACCACTTCTCTTCCTGCTATATATTCCATTATATCCGGCGTATAAAGCGGCATTATAAATGCTGTGTGTTTCATTTTTAAATAGTTGAAGTAGTATTTTCTTCATCTGTTTTTATTTTACGGTACTTTCCAAACGGCAGTTTAACCAGTGAATAAAAATTTTTTGTTGCTGTATTATCCATATAAGTATCTACTCCAAAAACAAGTTGCTCTGCCGGTAATCTTTTCAGCGTTCCAAACATTCTGTCCCATATACTAAGTACATCTCCGTAATTGCAATCGGTATAAGGCTGCTTATAGTGATGGTGTACCTGGTGCAGGTTAGGCGTTATAAACAGCAGGCTGATGAATTTGTCGGCACTATCCGAAAAGCGGTAATTCATGTGGGCAAATAAGGTGGTTATTGCCTGGATAATCTGGCGCAACATCAGCATCCAAAATGCAGTGCCGGTTATAAACACCCATAACAGCGTAAACGACAGCCTTACTATATTTTCTCCCGGATGCTCCCGTAATGTGGTAGAAACATCCAGCACATTATCGCTGTGGTGTACAGCATGAAACATCCACAACCTTTTTACTTTGTGCATCACTACATGATAACCGTACTCACCAAGGTCGAGCAAAATAAAAGATGCGATAAATACCCACACCGGATTTGTATTTTTTGGCAACAGGTATAAAATGCCAAATTGATGCTGGGTTGTCCATTCAATGGTTTTAATGAATGCTAAACCCAGCAGCAACTGACCGGGAATACTTGTTACAATAAACGGCGCATTGGAAAAAGCATGTTTCCATTTTTTGTAGTTGAATAATACTCCAGACAGGTTTTCAATATTCCAGATAAATACAAACATCAAAATAAAAACCCAAAGCTGTACCTGGTGCCCATTTGCTGCTATAAAATATTTAATTGATTCCATTTGTTGAGTTAGTTAGTTTTTGTAAAAAACATATTTTGTCCAAAGATTTCAAAATGCCAATAGCCCCTTACTTTCAACATTCCCTCTGCAGTAAGCCATGCTTTTGCAGAATACTCCGTACCGCTTGAAGGATCGTAAATTTGTCCATCCTGCCATTCATCATCGTCTGTATTGTAGGTGAGGCCACGTAAAACTTCAAGACCAAGCAGTTTCCTGTTGCGTAAAGATTTATCCGGATTCTTTGAATCACATCTTGTTGCCATTGGCCTTGTTTTGTCATCACTATCATCAAACCAAACAATCTTAGCTTTAAACTCATTGCCGGATTTATAAATTTGAACGATTACATTTTTATCCTCATTAGCCAGCCACTTACCTACAATTTTATCAGCATTGTACTCCTTCGGAGTTTTAAACGAAGTCATTGAAACAATGATGGCAGCAAGAACAACGTATTTCATAACTGGTTTCTTTTAGATTAAAACATAAGGGTTACGCCTACATAAATTCCGTCTCTCTTTGCGTATGGATTATTCAGGTAATTCAATCTTCTGTAATATTCAATACTCATTACATGAAAAATGTTTTCGATGCCCACACTGGCTTCCATAAACGGAGCTTTACCAACCAGGTTAAAATTTGAGTTCTTGTTATAATCAACATTCGCTTTACCCATATTTCCCCAATAGGAATTAAAGGACAACCGTTCTCGCCAGCCTAACTTCCGCAGTAACGGAATCTTGTCGAATAATGTACCACCGAGGTATAACCTGGTATGCAGGCTTACATATTTATCAGCCGCAAATTCATACGGTGCCATTGTGTTAAACTGGTATTTGCTGGCTACATAATATTCATTACCTGCAGGCACATTCAGTAACAGGTAAGGTATAGTGCCGAATACTTTTCCTGCTTCCAGTTTATAGTACAGCATCATTTTGGGCGGCAGCCGCAAGCGTTGCTCCATACCAATATTTACCTTGTGATATTCAAACTGTGCTTTGCCTTGTTCAAATCCATAGGTATAGTTTGCATACAGTATGGGAGAAAATGTACCGAGCCGTATGTTATCATAATTGAGTATGGTGGTTCGTTCTTTGTGTGCATACCGTATTCCAACGGATGCTTCTGCAACTGGAAGTCTTTTAGCAAATACACTATCGTATGGTTTATCTATTGACGGATTTATGGGGCGGTATTGAAAGTCAAACACCGGGTTCAGCTCTTTATATGTTAAAGATGCTTTGGCGGTAAAGTTGGGTGACAGGTATTGCTCATGCTTAAGCAATGCTTGCTTTACATACATTCTTGTAAAAGGGATATTTTTTCTAAACAGGGAGTTCACAATATTATCCTTATCCAGTTCATCATCCTGGTCAATTATATAATCATAATCACTGCCGTAAGAGATGGAAGTCTTTGTCCACCTTGCCTCATTCCATACATACTTCAAGCCCAGCATTCCTTTTAGTTTCTGGTCTTTTGTGCCATAAGCACCATAACCGTAGAGGTTTAGTTTTTTGCTGATGCCCGGCATTGTCCAGAAGCCTGTGCGGAAACGCCATCCTTCAATCGGGTTGCGGCTTACAAAAGAAGAATAAGGGCCAATGCGTACATACTTTCCAAAATCCCAATAGCCAGTACCTGCAAAAGCAATCAGTTTAACATCCCGTTGAAAACGGTTATTCTCTTTTAACGAATCCACCATTTTGTAAATGTTTTTTTCATGAATGGTTAACGAATCGGGACGGTTTTGCTGCCAAAACATTTCTGATTTATCCCAATTGGTTGTTTGTTCTTTTTTTATAAGGCTCGATAGTACAACTGATGGCTCTGAAGTATTTAATTGTATTTTGTCGGTTACCGTTGTATTCTTGATGATAAACTTCATTCCGTTTTTATCTTCGGGTACGGGAAGGCCAAGTAATGCTAATCCACTTTCAAATTTTACTTCACTCGTAAACTTATACGGCATATACACCAGTTTATCGCTTGCACTATCATACACCTGTTTATAATCCTGGCTGTAATTAATATCGTTCACAAAATTGAGATTGGCAGTTTTGCTCAGGTGCATATCCACGGTTTCTACCGCCAGTGTTTTAGTATTTATCCATAATGTTCCAGAAAAAGCTCTTTCGTAAGTGTGCAAGGGTGTAAACCTTATTTGCTGCAGTGTATCGCCATTATCAGAAAGCATGGTGATGCCTTCAAAGTATTTGTAGTAAGAAAAAGCATTGGAGTTTAACGGGCTTACATAGGTCTGGTCGAAAATGGGAAGCCAGTCATCATACACATTGAAGAAGAAATAGAATTGATCCAACTTACTTAACAGGTTATCTGTTTTAAGCCCAAGATTTTTTTTGGCAATGATATTTTCCCTGTCAATATTTGGGGAAACAGAGTGGTAGCTGTTGGCAAGACGTTCTGCAAAATAAATGGGTAATTCTTTATCGTCTTTTGCATTACTGTCGAGTTTGCTGTAAGTTTTTAGCATCAGGCTTTTTAATCCGCTGCCCTTTGCTTTTTCATAATCAACATGGTCAATATCCAGTTCATTCCGGGTGTAACGCTGATAGCTGTAACTGCGGAACCTGGACGGGTTGTTACTGGCTTTATGGTCAATTACTTTTTCCATAAAACTTTTACCCGGCTTTTTGGCAACACCAATCACCACTTCCTGCAAAACATTTGCTTTTGGTTTCATATTTACAGCAATGCCTGATGTGTTTCCTTTTTGCAATGCAATGGTGAAATGCTCAAACCCCACCGAGGTAATTTCAAGGCTATCGTACCAGTCTGTTATATGCAAACGGAACGAGCCATCTATTTTTGATAAAGTACTGTAAGAACTGCCCTTTAAATGAATAGTGGCATTCTGCATGGGTTTATTGGTTCCCTCTTCTGTAATTTTACCTGAAATAATAAAACCGTTTTGTGAGAATGCAGCGGCGGCATTCATTAGCAGAAAAATTATGATTAGATATTTCCTGGTCATGTTGTTGGTGATGTATGCTGTAAAGCGAATGAGTAAAGCTGATGACAATCTGAATTTTTGATTTTGAAAAATCTCTTTAACGTTATTTTGTTTATCTGCACTTTAATAATTTGAAAAGTTGGGGTAAAAAAATACCGGCTGCGGTTTTGCAACCGGTAATATAAACCACACCCATACCTGAACCTTATTGACGAAGGGTAACCAACGGTAGCTTCTTTTCCTGTCCTGCTGTTACCTGTATATTATTGATTGTAGTATCCCTGTAAGGGGCTGTGGCTTTGTATAACACAGAATATATGGCAGGTTTTAATCCCCTGATTTTATACTCACCATCTTCTTCCGGTATGGCATAAGCCGTATCTGTTGCGTTATAAACTTTTACCAGTGCTTTTGCTGCCTTTGGTTTTACCACGCCTTCAATTTTACCGGTTGTATTATCACTGTAACTTTTTAATTTAGGTTTCAGGCAATACACTCCGTTCTCAAATTCAATTGATTTTGCCACATCAAAATCTATACGAATCCTAACCTGTCCGCCGGGCAATGTTTCTATACTGTTGCTTTTAATTTTTACATACAGGTAAGGGTTGTTATCACATAATGGTAATGGATAAGAATGTGTGCTGTCAGTCCATACCGTGTTATTGCTGCCCAGCGTAATTCTAACCTTGGTAATTTTTCCGCTGTTTGCATACGCTTTTGCAATAAGCGTATCTACTCCGTTCTTCAACTTCAACAAATCGTACATACGGGGTGTAACACTTAATGTATCCCACCTGCCGTATTTGTCACGGCACTTGCCGTCATCGTCTCCGTCATTGTCATCGTTATAATAATCATCGTCATGCTGTACATTACCAGTATCCACTTTTACTTCTACATACCGTATATCCACCAATACTTTTAAAAGATCAGGTATGGGGTCGTCATTAAGATATACAGCCACACTTTGTTTACCAGCCGGAGCGGTGGTACTTGTGGATGTTTCTTTCTTACAAGATACAATAGCAATAGTGATCAATACTGATAAAGCAATTGCTGTTTTAAATTGTTTGGTTTTCATTTTATACAAATGTTTTGTGTGATGAATACTGCTTTTAACAGGCAGGTTACAGATACAGACAACAGCATTTGAAAAAATAGTTGGGTGATAAATGAATTCTAACATCCTGCAAACCTTTGCATAAAGTTTTGGCAAAAAATAATCGAAAAATCCCGGCAAATTCAGTTTCTCTACAGACTTCCAAACTAATCTTGATTTTTATTTTGGAGCACCCGTCTAAAATCAATCACCTGTATGTCTATACCAGAAATAAACCAACACTTGGCAGACGGCCACCAGTTATTAATAAAAGGCTGCTTAGCAGGCGACCGGGCTTCACAGGCGAAGCTCTACAATAGCTATTGCCGGACAATGATGGGGGTATGTATGTGGTATGCAAAGAACCGGGAAGAGGCAGAAGAAATATTACAGGATGGATTTATGAGGGTGTTTAAATACCTGAACACTTTTAAAGGCGAAGGCTCCTTTGAAGGCTGGATGCGTAAAACAATGGTAAGTGCAGCACTCTCCAAATACAGAAATAAATCAACACACCTGCGGCCCGTTTTAGAATTCAATGCCGACAATCATGATATTTATGAAGAACCCACTTTTATTACACAGTACGATGAACGGGAACTGGTAAAACTGATACAAACATTAACCCCTGCCTACCGGTTGGTTTTTAACCTGTATGTTTTTGAAGGTATGAAACACCGGGAAATTGCAGCCTCTTTGAATATTTCGGAAAGTACTTCCAAGAGCAATCTTGCCGATGCAAGAAAAATATTGCAGGCTGCATTAACAGTAAAAAAAAAGACGGTAACCCTTTAAAATAAAAAGTATGGACAAAAATCTACATAATATTGATGAAGCATTTAACAAGGCTTACCAGTCATACGAAGATGAGCCGTCTGCTGCTGCATGGGAAAAACTAAGTGCTGCATTGGATAAAGAAGATGCAGAAAAATATAAACGCCGTTTTATTGGCTGGAAACGGATAGCTGTTGTGTTGCTTTTCCTGCTTTCAGGATTTTTGATTTATGAAACCGGTGTGGTGATAAAGAGAAAGAACGATAAGGAACTGGTAAAGAAAGGAAATGATACAGATTCTGCAATGGTAACAGATAACACCGGCCTAAACAACGAGAAGACAACTTTTGAGACTGGCACAAAAGATAAAAAAGAAAATAGTCTTCCATACGTTTTTGACAATCAGGTACAACCAGCACCTTCTGAAGTATTGATTGAAACAAATGAAAAAGAAATTCTTGCGCCAAAATCTAATCAACAAATCACCACTGTATTTGAAAAATCAGAAATTGATATAAATACATCAACGATTAAAAAGTCTAATAAACAATCAGCAAGGGGTAAAACCAAAGTTACTATCAGACCAGGTGCGATAGCAGAGGATGAAACAGGAAGCATTGCTGACAATAATGTATCAAAATATAAAGACGGCAGCAGTAAATTAAAAGATGACCAAACGGCAATTGTCTCAAGTATGGAAACGGATTCCATCAATAGACTATCAATCTCACCGGTGACTTCCGTTGCAAGAATTGAAATATCAAGACCGACAATTTCGGACTTAAAAATTAAGGAACCGGTTTTGCCTGTTTTAAAGACCACCGCCAGCACTACTTCATCAAAAAAGAAAAAGCCATCTTCATTCAAACCCTTTTGGTCGGTTACAGCATTTGCAAGTAATGATTGGAGACAATATACAATTGATAATGATGTACAAGACAATACCGGCAATCAACAGGATGAAAAAGAAGAAATCAACCGCCGTGAAAAACATGAAGGCTCTTACTCCGCAGGGGTATTTGCAACAAGGCAATTCACTAAGCATCTTGGTTTAAAAACTGGGCTCATTTATTCCAACACAGCAATTGGTATCTCTCCACAGGAAATGTATGCGTCAAAGAAAACAGATGGCAGTGTAGCATATAAATACATTACATCATCTGGTTACGGATTTGTTAAACCCGGTTTTGGCTTACCCCCGGCCGTGGGTGACAGCATACAATCAACAGAGGCACAGCATAACCTGCAAGTAGTAAGTGTTCCATTGATGGTATCATACCGGTTTGATAAAAAGAAATTTTCAGTAATACCTGCAGTGGGCTTATCTGCCAATTTCATCACCAGTGCCACTGTAACAACAGAAGTAACTGATGCACTGAATAAAGAATCTGTTTCTATAAATGGGCTGAATGGCATGAGAAATTTTTACACCGGGCTGATAGCAGATGTAAGCCTTCAATATAATTATAACAGCAAATGGTCATTCAGTTTGTTGCCCGGCTTTAGATATGCTCTTACACCTATTACAAAAGGCAATGTGGTAAAAACATTTCCATACAGCTATAACATGGGTGCAGGCATAACGTATAAATTTTAAAGTATTCCCAACTAAAATCAAATAACCTGTTGTCTATTCTACAAAATAACATCATGACAAAAGCAATGTTTTTTACAACCGCACCTTTAGCCTTTTTTGTAACCGTTATAGCAATTGGCAGTATGGTGTTTTTTGCAAGTTGTTCCAAAGATGGAAAGAAGGATGGTAATGAAAATGAAAGTCATTGCCCGATAATTGCAGCCACCGCTGTGCCACAGGTAGTAAAAGATTCTTTTGCTGTCCGCTATCCTTCGTTAACGGTAAACACTTGGTTTCAAAAAGACAGTATTGGCTACTGTGCTTATTTTATTCAACCGGTAAACCAGAAAAAATTAGCTGAATTTACAAAAACAGGTTCCTTCATTATAGAAGAGATTGACCTTGACCATGACGGAAATTTTGAAGACGCAACCGGCCATTCCAATCCAAAAGTTCCTGGTATTTGCGAATGTGAAATACATGAAGGAAAATAGTTTTTCATTTGCACTTTTAGGGTAAGCTCCCCGTTAGCGACAATGCGGTTGTCGTTTTTCAAAAATAAAATTTCTTTTAAATAGCATTTTTAAATAAAAATCAAAAAGTAATGAAACCAAGTACAATCATTCTGGCCAGCCTATTGATAATAGGCATGAATGCAATGGCACAAAAACAAAAGACAATTATAAACCCGGGTGTAAACCCCAAAATAGGTGTAGCTGTCAGCCCCACCTATGAATTTAGTCGCATTGACAAAGCCCCTGCCTCTTTCTTAGGTGTTAGAGGAGGTATTGTTTTAGCTGATAAATTAACCGTTGGAGGAGTTTTTAAAACTTCAATTAACCAAATAATTCCAAAAAGTGAAACAGACAAGAGTGTTTATCTCCATACATACATGTTTGGGGGATTGCTTGAATACACGTTGTGGTCAGACAAAGTTGTTCATTTGACTTTTCCTCTTGCCATAGGTGCAGGCAAGGTGGAAATGGATAGGCTCGATAATATCAGAAGCATAAGTGGACAGCCTTATGGCGAAAAAACTTTCTTTTTTGCAGAACCATCGGCATTGGTTGAAATAAACTTACATAAATACGTCCGGTTAAATGCCGGCGCTGCTTATCGTTTTGTTGGAAACATGGCGTACCGAAATTTTAATCAAACTGCACTAACAGGCTTATCGGGTGTAATTGGGTTAAAGTTTGGATTATTTAAAAAGTAACAACTTTTAATGCAAAAAATTCTTTTATGAAAAGGTAATAACAAAAGTATATGCCGCTAACATATAAGGCTTAAACGAAGCTTGCGCCGGAAGTATTTACAGACTAAAAGTATTTTGCGGCGTAAGGTTCGATTTAAGCCTTTGTTGAATGAAGCGCCGGTAGCCGCCGGTGAGATATTATGGAGTTTCAATTACAACGCCAAGCCCTGTTCAAATTCCGGTGAGCTATTTTAAAAAATTAAAGAAATTATTCTTTATGAAATTGTTACTGCTATTCATAACAGTCTTTCTTTGTTCCACTTTTTTATCCGCACAAAAAATAACCATCAGTGGCTTTGTGAAAGATGATGCTACAAAAGAAGCTTATAGATTTATAGAAAATAAAGTAAACTCGGTTATTAATTGGGGAAATAATATAGCAAGCGGCCATTCATCGGTAACTGCGGTTGACTATTTATTTATAAAATTTACAGCCCGAGGTACAAAGTAATAATAAAGTAAACAATTTGTCATGCGAAAATATTATAAAATGAAGGGTTTCGTTTCTGTAGCAGGGTTATACTTTTTGTCATTAATATTATTTTCCTGTAAGATAATAAAACCTGTTTACTATAATCTTCCCGATGAAAAGGATGCAAATAGATTTCCTTATCGTACTGTTATACAGGCGCCAGACTCTGCAGTATTTAGTTTTAAAAAAGCTGCTGATGACTCCGCTATTGTTAAGCATATCCGTATTGAAAATAAACCAATTAACGCAACAGGCGTATCCTTAGATCAGTTTGTAAAATTACATAAAACAATTTCGTTTGCTATTATAAGAAACGACAGTTTGCTGTATGAATACTATGCTGATAATTATTCTGCAACAAAAAATGTTACCAGCTTCTCCATTGCAAAAGCATATATCACCATGCTTGTTGGCATTGCCATTAAAGAAGGGTATATAAAAACTGTAAATGACCCAATAACTGATTATATAACTGAATGGAAAGACAAACCCGGTTATAATTTAATCACCATAAAAGATTTGCTGCGGCACACATCAGGATTAAAATTTTCGGAGAGTGTATTCAATCCTGAGTCGGACCAGTTGCAGTTTTATTATGGCACTGCACTTAGAAAAAATATCCTGGCATCTGCCATAAGAGAGCCGCCGGGTCTGCATTTCGATTATCAAAGTGAAAATCCATCGTTGCTGGCATTAATACTTGAAAGAACAACGGGTAAAAACGTAAGTGATTATCTGCATCAAAAAATATGGGGGCAGATCGGTACAGAAGCACCGGCATTGTGGAATACAGACAGAAAAGATAGTGCTGCTATTGAAAAAGCTTTTTGCTGCTTAAATGCCCGAACACTTGATTTTGCGAAATTTGCAAGGTTACTTTTAAATAAAGGGAACTGGAATGGAAAGCAGATAATTCCTCAACAATGGATTGAGGAAAGCATCAACCGCACTACTGAACACGGTGGCAAAATTTCTTATGGGTATAATTTAGGTATAGGGCCTGTTGCCTATAACAGTTTTTATCCCATTGGTTTGTATGGGCAGTTATTGTACATCTACCCGGCAAAGAATATCATTATTGTGCGGTTTGGAAATGCAGATATCAATTACAATCCAAATTACTGGAAAGAAATGATGCTTCAGTTGATAGACCAGTTGTGAAAATGTAATTGCATTGCTTTTAATTTTATTTAACATCAATGCTTTTAAAATTCAGTATTTGTACAGTATGCAGTAATAGTTTTATTCTATCAAATTAAATCACAAGGTTATGAAACAATTATTAGCAGTTGGCCTTTTGTATTTTAGTTTAGCTGCGGTGCAGGCGCAAAAAATAACGGATTCAGAAGTGCCGGTAATCATTAAAGAAGCGTTTGCAAAAATGTATCCCGGCATTAAAAAGGCGTCCTGGAACAAAGTGGATACACTATACATAGCCAGTTTCTCCGACGGTAATTACAAAGGGGCCGTATCATTTAATAATGATGGAAAATGGGCGGAAAGGGAAACAGTCATTTCTGTAGAATCGGTGCCAGCAGGTATAAATAACTACGTAGAGAAAAATTATAAAAATGAAAAAATAACCGGTGCAGTAAAAATCAGAAAATCTTCAGGGGAAATAAGATTTAGAGTTGCTGTTGGAAACAAACAAATCCTATTTACTCAAGAAGGTGATTTCATTAAAGTAAGTCAATCGTTTTGAGGAAACGTTAAAATCCTTATTCTGTAAAAATCTACAGTGTTTCTACAGAATTGAATTAAAGCTTTACAATTATATTTTTAAAATTAAAAAACAAAAAAAAATGAAAAAGTATTTTATGCTGATGGTTGCAGCAGCTTCTATTACAACCGCCACTTTTGCACAAAATCATGAAAAAAATGAAAAGAAAGAACATGCAAATGTTCCTGCCGTGGTAAAGCAGGCTTTTGAAAAACAATATCCCGGCACAAAAGCCAAGTGGGATAAAGAAGACGGTAAGTACGAAGCCGGCTTCAAGCACAACGGGCATGAAATGAGTGTGCTGTACAATGCAAACGGCACGGTGGACGAAACTGAAATGGAAATACCCGTTACCCAATTACCAGCAGCAGCCACCAGCTATGTAACCCAGCATAAAATGGGTAAAATTAGTGAGGCTGCAAAAATTACAAAAGCCAATGGTGAGGTGAACTACGAAGCCGAAGTAAAAGGCAAGGATGTGATTTTTGATGCCGCCGGTAAATTCTTAAAAGAAGTAAAAGACTAATTTTTTCATGGTTAGGTTTTTCATATACTAAGGTTAAGGGTCAATGGCAAAGGGGTGTAGCAATACATCCCTTTTTATTTACCTGATTACTTCTCATTCAGTTTTTGTACAGAATTCAATTTTACGTTTACATTAATTCAATCATCATGCAACACTCTAAATCAACCACTATTTTTGTAATGTCGCTGTTTGTATTGGTAGTAAGTGCCAAGGCACAGGTTACTGATTCTGCTGCCAATAATCTTTTTGTAAAAGATACAACACAACGAAACCTTTCCTGGCGGCTGCCACCTCACAAAAAATCATTCAACGCAAAGTCTTACATCATACCAAGCTTAATGGTAGCTTATGGTATTACAGCAATTGAAAATGACGGACTGCAAAAATTAAACGGAGAATTTAAAGACGAGATGTATGCCGAAAATCCTCACAAACAAATTCACATAGACAATTACCTACAATTTGCCCCGGCAGCAATGGTTTTTGGATTAGATGCCTTTGGCATCAAGGCAAAGCATAACCTGAGAGACAGAACCATGCTTTTTTTAATGTCGAACATTATTACCAATGCTTCGGTCTATTCAATGAAATCAATATCTCATCAGTTGCGGCCTGACGGCTCTGCTTATACTTCTTTTCCTTCTGGCCATACTGCAGAAGCCTTTGCCAATGCCGAATTTTTTACGACAGGAATACAAGGATGTTTCACCCTGGTATGGCGTAGCTGGCTATGCAATGGCGGCCACCACCGGCTATTTAAGAATGTATAACAACAAGCACTGGCTCAATGCTTTGGTTGCTTGTGCGGGGGTTGGTATTATTTTTACAAAACTGGCTTTTTGGTTATACCTGCAAACCCAACACAAACTCTTTAAGGACAAACTGCCTAACACCATTGTATTGCCAACCTGCCAAAGTGGTGCTTTTGGTGTAGGCATGGTGTATAGGTTTTATGTTTCTGTTACAGCAATACAATAATAACATACAAGTAATGAATCATGTAAAAAGCACATATAAATATTTAATTGTTATCGGAATTGGTTTGGCAATTTTTCTTCTTGACTATTTTGAATTAGTAAATACCCTGTCTAATGAAATTGTTTTATCAGTACTAAGTCTTTTAAAGGCAGGATATTTTATTTTCTTCGTTTTCAGAACTATTAAAGAAACAGCTCACAAAGAATTTTATTTTCATGAATTTATGGCTTTTGTTGTGGTCAGTATCTTACTGGTAATTTTTTCTTTTGCAATTGATTATTATTGTTTATTTAGAATAGATGCCCACTCATTTGCAGGAGTGATTGCAAAACAAAATATAGTAACAGAATTTATCAATTTTATTTATTACAGTATATCAGTTTTTACAACTGCAGGGTTTGGTGATATAAAACCTAACAGTACCAATGCCCAAATATTTGTTTCCACAGAGCTGATGATAGCATTCTTTTTTACAATCCTGGTAATTGCAAATATTGGACATATTCGCAGTTCGTTTGTGAACAAAAAAAATGGCAGCTGATCTTAAAAGCTAAAAAAATTACTATTGAAACTATTATATAAAAATTAAACACTAAAATAATTCAAATGAAAAAAGTATTAGTCGCATTAGACAATCACAGCAATTACAACCTTGTCAGCGGCAAAGGCAGCGAACTGGCCAGAGCATTAGCAGCCTCTATCGTACTGTTGCATGTTTTTCCAGATACCATTACAACCAGCCCCAATGCTTTTTCAGGGCTTTACCCTATGATGGGTATAATAGATATTGAGCAGGGATTAAAACTTGCAGAACAATTAGATAAGGAGAGTAAAAGATTTTTGAACCAGGTAAAAGACGAAATTAATGATAAGGAAGCTGAGATATATACCGGAGAAGGAGATATAGCCAATGTTATACTCGAAACTGCTGCAAACTGCAAAGTTGATATTATTGTGATGGGCTCACACAGCCGGAGTGGTATAGATAAAATATTAATGGGCAATGTGGCTAAGCAAGTATTAAAGCATAGTCATTTGCCATTGTTCATAGTTCCTGTTAAGTAACAATTAGATTTATCAATTATGAAAAAAGTATTAATAGCAATTGAAGGCGGCCCCTTAACAGAAACCGTTGTACAACATGGCATAAACCTGGCTCATTTAATAGAGGCAGAAATTGGACTGGTATATGTAGTAGATGCTACTGGTTTTATGGGGGAAGGTGGTTATACCATTCAAAACTATATACAGGATTCACATACGGAGGCAAAGGAGCTATTTGCCAAACTGAAATCTGAATTTGATATTCGGCAAACGTGGAATTTTATTGAGGATGGCAAACTGGCTGCAAAGATCATAGAAACAGCCATTGAATGGAAAGCAGATTATATTGTAGTGGGCACCCATGGCAGAACCGGGGTTTCGCACTTATTAATGGGCAGTGTTGCAGAGCATGTTATCAGGCTTAGTAATATACCCGTACTAGTAATTACTCCCGAACACAAATAAATTGAAATGAGTCACAACGAAAAACATTTAAAGAGTTCAGATTTTATTACTGATATTGTTATCGGCATGAGCGACGGGCTTACTGTTCCATTTGCCCTGGCCGCAGGTATTAGCAGTGCTGTATCAGATAATCACATAGTAACCACAGCAGGTATAGCAGAAATTATTGCTGGAAGTATTGCAATGGGATTAGGCGGTTATCTGGCTGGCCGTACTGAATGGGATCACTACAAATCAGAAATTGCTAAAGAATATTATGAAGTAGATAATATGCCTGAAAATGAAAAGGATGAAATAAGACAAATATTTGCTGAATATGGTTTTAGTGAAAATGCTCAAATAATGCTGGCTGATGAATTATCAAAGGACAAAGACAAGTGGGTTAAGTTTATGGTGAAGTACGAATTGGGTTTAGAAAAACCAGACTATAACAGGGCAGGTAAAAGTGCCGCTACTATAGGGTTATCTTATGCGGCCGGAGCTTTCATACCATTACTTCCGTATTTCTTTACAGCTACACCTAATGAAGGCCTGCAAATCTCTGCGATTATCGCACTGATTTGTTTATTTATATTTGGTTATTTCAAAAGTAAAGTAACTGGGCAACCCGTTTGGCAAGGTGCGTTTAAAGTAATGATAATTGGTGCATTAGCTGCTGCTGCCGCATTTAGTGTGGCAAAATTATTTGGAGCCTAAAAAACAAGAAATAAAAATAGTACGCAATGAAATATAGTATATCTGTAAAAAATGTAAATAAGCATCATAAAGATTCTTTAAGCAGGTCACAAAGGTTTGCCTCGTGGATAACCGGAAAGATTGGTACAATGGCTTTTTTTTATGTCATTTTTTCATGGACAGCAAGTTGGCTGTTATGGAATTTGCTGTCTCCTAAAACTATGCAGTTTGATCCTGCTCCTGATTTTTTGATGTGGTTATTTTTATCTAACATGATTCAGATATTCCTAATGCCGCTAATCATGATTGGTCAAAACCTCCAAGGCAAACATGCGGAAATATTAGCCGACAACGATTTTGAAGTAAATAAAAAAGCTGAACAGGAAATAAAAGAATTGAAAGAAAAACTGGAATACCTGACCGATCTTATAGAAAAAAGATTGCCTCCTGCTAAATAAACGGATAATGCTTAAAAAATTTAAAATAAAGTCAGGAGAAACCGTCAACCTAAATCTCATTGAAACAAAAGGGTCACACTATTTTTTTAAAGATGAGGATGAAGCCAAAAAATTATTGATTGAAGATGTAAAGAAAATGGAACAACTTCAACGAAAGCTTTTCGCAACGGGTGAGAAAGCCATCCTTGTTATTTTTCAGGGAATGGATACTGCCGGGAAAGACAGTTGTATCCGGCATATCTTTTCAGGAGTTAATCCACAGGGTTGTTCAGTTACAAGCTTTAAGCAACCTACTTCTTCAGAGCTATCGCATGATTTTATGTGGAGGCACTATGCCGCCTTACCACCCAGAGGGTTTATTACCATTTTTAACCGTTCCTATTATGAAAACCTGCTTATAACCAGGGTTCATCCCGAATTATTATTGAAAGAGAAAATCCCGTCCATAACAAATCCTGAAACAATAACAGATGGTTTTTGGAAGGAACGTTTTAAAACCATCAATGCATTTGAAAAGCAATTGACAGCATCCGGCACTACTGTCCTAAAATTCTTTTTACATATTTCCAAAGGGGAACAAAAAAAAAGGTTGCTGCAACGCATAGAAGACAAGGATAAGAACTGGAAATTTGAATACGGCGATTTAAAAGAAAGAACATACTGGCATCAATATCAAAATGCTTATGAGGATATGCTGAGCCATACATCATTACATCATGCCCACTGGTATGCAATTCCCGCCGATGAAAAATGGTTTAGCCGTGTGGCTATAAGCCGCATTTTAGTAAAAACAATGGAAGACATGAACTTGTCTTTTCCGGTAATAGCCAATGATAAAAAACAGTTGTTACAAAAAGCTTCGCAGAAATTAAAACATGAAAAATAAATCAACATTCAGCCATACCATTAGCTAATATGAGTGATGAAGCACATACTATAATAACAAAAATTTCTCCTGTCTTGTCACCTACAGATTTAAAAACAGGTCTTACAGATGCGGAAGTTGCAACACTTCGCCTGCAGCATGGCTTTAATGAGGTAAAGGAAAAACAAAGCCCTGCTATAATATTATTTGCCCGTCATTTTTGGGGGCTTACGGCATGGATGCTGGAAGCCACGGTTGTCATATCTTTTTTACTGAATAAAACTTTTGATGCTATTGTGATATTGGCTCTGCTGATTTTTAATGCATTGATTGGATTTTTTAATGAACAAAAGGCAGCTAAAACAGTAGCAGCTTTGCAACAACAATTGCAGGTGATGGTAAGGGTGTTACGGAATAGTAACTGGCTTCAAATTTCATCAAAAGAATTAGTGCCTGGCGATATTGTGCGGATTAGAACGGGAGATTTTTTAACAGCAGATATGCAATTGCTGGATGGAGAAATTAAGGCTGACAAATCTGCCCTCACCGGAGAATCAGCTTTGATTGATGTAAAAAAAAGCGATATACTTTATGCCGGTTCTATTGCTAAAGGTGGTGAAGGCACAACAATGGTAACCGCTACAGGCACACAATCTTTCTTTGGCAAAACCGCCAAACTGGTTATGACTGCAAGCCATAAAATGCACATGGAAGAAGTGGTGGCAAAAGTGGTAAGGCTACTCTTTATTTCAGTTATTTCGGTATTAACTATTACAACAGTTATTGGTTTAATAAGCGGCCAGGGTTTACTTACAGTATTGCCCCTCATATTAATATTGCTGGTGTCTGCAGTTCCTGTGGGCATGCCTGCCATGTTTACTATCAGTATGGCAAGGGGTTCAAAAGAACTTGCAGAAAATGGGTTATTAGTAAGCAGGCTGAGTGCCACAGAAGATGCGGCTACCCTTACCACGCTTTGCATTGATAAAACCGGGACCATTACTAAAAATGAATTGTCATTAAAGCAAACGGTGGCTTTTGAACAGTTCACTCTTGCTGATGTTTTAATGTATGGGGCAATGGCTTCTGTTAAGGCAGATAATGATGTTATTGACCTTGCTTTTATAGACGAAGCAGAAAAACAAAAACTACTTCCAATAGATTTTAAGCAGGAGGAATTTATCCCTTTTAATGCCAGCATAAAGCATACTGAGGCTACTGTTTTTTTTAATGGTAACCGTTGTACTGTTGCAAAAGGTGCTTTTGTGGCAATAAAAAATATGTGCAACATTACCAGTAACCAATTAGATAAAACTGTAGATGATTGGGCACTCAAAGGGTTTAAAACGATTGCCGTAGCTGTGGCAAAAAGAGATAGTAACTTTCAATTGGTGGGTATTGCAGCGCTGTTTGATCCTCCAAGGGAAGATGCAGCAACAATGCTTGCTGCCATAAAAGATTTAGGGGTAGATATAAAAATGCTTACAGGAGATGCTTTGCCAATTGGTAAAGAAATTGCCGGGCAGGTTGGTATAGGAAATAATGTTGTTTCAATGGCTGCTGTTAGGGAACAAATGGCCATTGCTGAAGAGCGGATTAAAATGATACAATCCTGTAATGGTTTTGCAGAAGTATTACCGGAAGATAAATTTAATATTGTTAAAAGCCTGCAACAGGCAAAGCAAATAATAGGCATGACAGGTGATGGCGTAAATGATGCACCAGCTTTAAAACAGGCAGAAGTGGGTATAGCCATGAAAAATGCTACTGATGTGGCAAAGCAGGCTGCAAGCATTATATTATTAAAAGAGGGGCTTCAGCAAATTTTAGAACTTATACGGGTTGGACGGAGCATACATGTAAGAATAGCCAACTATACTGTAAATAAAATCGCTAAAACTATTCAAACTATTTTGTTTGTATGCGTTTCGTTTATTATTTCCAAACAGTTTGTAGTAGCTACTATTGACATGGTGATCCTGTTATTTTTGATAGACTTTGCTGTACTGGCATTAGCCGTAGATAAAGTAAGCTGGAGCAGGCAGCCTGCCAACTGGAATATAAAGCCGTTAGTTAAAAAAGGGGTATTGATAGGAGTATTACTTTTTGCAGAATGTATTACATGGTTCTTTGCAGCAAAATCACTTTTTAAAATACAGGATCCAAACATGTATCATACATTAGGATTTGCTTGTTTATTTTTTTCAAGTATAGCTTCCATACCTGTTATAAGAACCGATAAACGGTTTTACAAAGAACCCATCAGCAAAACACTGGTGTACGTTTTACTGGCAGATGTTTTGATAGTTTGTGTAATGCTTGCATTTGGTTTTACCGGTTTTGCAGCATTACCAGTTTCCGCTATTGGTGCAACACTTTTTTATTTTATAGTAGTAAATTGGCTGATAAACGATTATTTAAAAGTTCACATAAAGTTTTAGATGATTAAAATAAAACAGAGCATAGCATCGCTATTCAAATTGTGTAAATCGTAGCACTAAAACAAATAAATAATGGATAGGAGGAACCTCAGGGCAAAGAAATTTATACGCTTCTGGAAAAAACTTGGGCCGGGAGTAATTACTGGAGCCAGTGATGACGATCCTTCAGGAATTGCCACTTATTCACAGGCCGGGGCAGCTTTTGGCTTAAGTACGCTTTGGTCGGCGTTTATTACTTTCCCCTTAATGGCAGCCATTCAGGAAATGTGTGCAAGAATTGGCATGGTAACTTCAATGGGATTAACGGCCATTATTAAAAAGCATTATTCCAGGCCTGTATTATACCTCATGCTGCTATTTAGTTTCCCTGCCATTGTGATGAATATAGGAGCGGATATTGCCGGGATGGGGGCTGTAGGTACGATGTTGTTTCCGGCTATTCCTCAAATTTATTTCAGTGTATTCTTCACTGTCGTTTTAATAACAGTTATTATTTATTTGCCTTATCGAAAGATTGCAGCAATATTAAAATATTTGTGTGTTGTATTATTAGTTTACTTAGTAGTTCCATTTCTTACACAGCAAAATTGGGGAGCTATTTTTAAAGCCACCTTCATTCCCACCATACAGTTTAATAAACAATTCATCAGCATTTTGGTGGGCATATTGGGTACTACCATTTCGCCCTATTTGTTTTTCTGGCAGGCAAATATGGAAGTTGAAAATATGAATCGTAACAATCACATCATGGTAAATAAAAGACTGTTGCATGAAATGAGGCAGGATGTGGATTTGGGTATGTTGTTTTCAAACCTTGTAATGTTCTTTATTATTTTAACCACGGGCTCAGTATTATTTAATGCAGGTATTCACCAGATTGATACAGTTGATCAGGCAGCCCAGGCATTAAAGCCATTGGCCGGCGAAAATGCGTACCTGCTTTTTGCTGTTGGTGTTATTGGTACCGGCCTGTTGGCTATTCCGGTTTTGAGCGGTTCTCTTTCTTACATGGTTAGTGAAACCTTTGGTTGGCAGCAAGGATTAAACAAAAAATTCCGTGAAGCAAAACCCTTTTATTTTGTTATCGTCCTATCTATGCTGGTAGGTTTATCATTGGAATATGTTGGCATATCACCTGTAAATGCACTAATTTATTCAGCTATACTTTATGGCATAACTGCTCCTGTGCTAATTGCCATTATACTGCATATTGCAAATAATAAAAAAGTAATGGGAGAGCATACCAACAGCCGCATATCTAATGCACTCGGTTTTATTACTTTGATCGTAATGACCCTGGCCGTATTGGTTTTGCTTTATTTACAGTTTTTTTAACAGGCCTCATCTCAGCTTCTTATCCTATGCACCGTAACATCTACAGTAGTGTTTATACAGTTGTGCCAGCAAAACAATACAATAGGCACTATTTCTTCTGTACATAAATTCAGATTTTCTACAGTTTCCTTTCCAATCTTTACCCTATATTAATCATTCACTTAAAAATAAAAAGATGTTACTTAAGAAATTTATGATACCGGCTCTTGCCTTTTCACTTGCAATATTTGTGATAAGCTGTGACAATGAAAAAAACGAAAAGGATGAAAAAGAAGAAACTGCAGAAACAGAACAAGCCGAGTTAAAAGCAGACGCTACAAACAATAATGCAACAATACCCGATGGTAAAATTGCATTGGATAAGTTGCCTGCTGCTGCAAAAGAATTTATAGAAAAGCAGTACGCTGGCTACACAATTACCGGCGCAGCTTCCGACCCTCTTTGCCAGGGCGGCGATGCAATAGATGTTGCTGTTACAAAACCGGGGGCACCAAATCTATCTTTGATATTTAAACCCGATGGTAGCTTTGTGCAGCAGGAAGAAAATGTGCCAATGAAAACGGCACCAGATAAAGTAAGAGATGCGATAACAGCAAAATATGCTGACTACAAAGCAGGTGACCAGATTGAAAAACTGCAACTGGCAGATAAAACTGTGCAATATCTCGTTGACCTGACAAAAGGAACAACTACCAAAGAAGTAATTTTTAGCAAAGAAGGTGCGATAGTTTGTGAACACTAATTGAGTATTGCTTCGTAAAGTATTTTTAGTGGCAGCTACTGGTGATTATCGCCATAATTTACCGGTAGCTGCAATTTTTTTTTTATCGGTGGTAAAATTGTTAAGCCAATGAGGAAATATTTTTTAATACTTTTCATATTGATAATGGCTGGAAATGCCGGGGCACAAAAGACCCTCGATTACTATATCAACTCGGGGATTCAAAGCAGCCCGTTGCTGAAAGATTATCAGTTTCAGGTACAAAACAACAAGATAGATAGCCAGCGGCTCAGGGCAAACTTTAGGCCACTGGTAAACGGCAGTACGGCAGGCACCTATGCTCCGGTAGTTAAAACCTGGGGTTATGATGGAGCTATTACCAATATTCATACTTACAACGCATTTGTAAGTGTATCGCAAACGATAGTTGGCAAACAGAATTTAAACAATCAATACCTCGCCATACAATTACAAAATCTGGGCTTGCAGAACCAGGGAAAAATATCGGAGCAGGATTTAAAACGCAGCATCACCCAACAATACATTACTACCTACGGCGACTTACAGCAAATTAATTTTAACCAGGAAATGCTTACCCTGTTAAAAGAAGAAGAAGCCATTTTGAAAAGGCTGGCAGAGAAAGGAGTTTACAAACAAACTGATTTTCTTTCTTTTTTGGTGAATGTGCAACAACAGGAATTATTGATAAAGCAATTGCGGATTCAATACCAGAATGATTTGCTACCTTAAACTATATTACCGGGCTTAGTGATACTGCGTTTACTGTGTTAAATGCACCATCCGGTTTAGACATAAACCTGCTGCCAATTGAACAAACGGTTTTCTATCAGCAATTTCATATTGACAGCCTAAAAATTATTGTAGCAGACAAGCAGGTTGATTTTGCATACCGGCCCCGGATGGGTTTGTATGCAGATGGCGGTTACAACTCTTCTTTTATTGCCACACCTTTAAGAAATTTTGGCATAAGTGCAGGGGTTACGGTTACTGTTCCAATTTATGATGGCAGGCAGCGCAGAATGCTGCATCAAAAAAATAATATTGCAGAACAAAACAGGCAGAACTACCGTGATTTCTTTTCTAAACAATATCAACAACAAATAGCCCAACTGCAACAACAGCTTTCGCAAACGGAGCAACTGATTGAACAAACTTCTACACAGATAAAATATGCCGATGGACTGATTAAAGCACAACGGCAGCAATTAGTAACAGGCGATGTAAGGATAGCAGACTATATTATAGCTATTGGCAACTATCTGAATGCAAAAAATATTATTACTCAAAATTCAATAGCCCGATTGCAGATACTTAACCAAATTAATTACTGGAACAGAAAACAATAAAAACATGCAGGTAAAACTTAAACATATTGGCGTATTGTTATCCCTTGCAGGGATGCTTGCAGGTTGTGGCGAAGAAAAAGCTGCACCAACAGCTATTGAGATGAATGCAGAAGCAGGTACACCGGTAACAATAACCAGCATCAGTACTGGTCCGTTAACAGAAAGTATGGAGTTAAACGCCACCTCAGCTTTTCAGTTGAAGACTTTTATAAAGGCAAATGCCACCGGTTATTTACAATCGGTAAATGCCCAACTTGGAAGGTTTATTAACCGTGGCCAGGAAGTATTTATTATTAAAACCAAAGAAGCCGAAGCTCTCGGTAATACTATCAATGTGCTGGATTCATCATTCCGTTTTACAGGTATTATTCATATTAAATCACCGGGAACAGGATATGTAACCACACTTAACTACCGTGACGGAGATTATGTAACAGACGGCGAACAGTTGGCCATTATCAGTGATAAAAATAGTTTCTGTTTTTTATTAGACCTTCCTTATGAATTAAAACCATTTCTGTCAGGCAACAAAAATGTTTTGCTGAAACTGCCTGATGGTACACAACTAAACGGATATGTAGCTTCTCAAATGCCAACGGTTGACCCCGTTTCGCAAACACAAAGCATCGTTATTAAAGTAAACAATAGTCAGCAAATTCCCGAAGGATTGATTGCAAAAGTGATATTGGTAAAAAAGAGTAAGCCCAATGCTTTATCGTTACCTAAAGATGCCGTATTAACCAATGAAACACAAAGTGAGTTTTGGGTAATGAAGTTAATTGACAGTGTTACTGCCGTAAAAGTACCCATTAAAAAAGGATTGGAAAACAGCACCAGTGTGGAAGTGCTCTCCCCTCAGTTTTCTATGGCAGATAAAATTTTACTAACTGGCAATTACGGTTTAGGTGATACGGCCAAGGTAACTATTCAGCAATAACAAGAAAGGCAATGAAAAATTATTTTGTTTCGCATAAGAACCCCATCACCATCATACTGGCCATCATCATTATGGCTGGCATCTTTTCGTATGGCAAAATGCAGTCTGCATTGTTTCCCGAAATTACCTTTCCTAAAATAAAAATTATTGCAGATGCCGGACAGCAGCCGGTAAATAAAATGATGATTACGGTTACCCGTGAACTGGAAAATGCAGTGAAGCAGGTGCCTGATTTAAAAATAATTCGCAGCACTACCAGCCGTGGCAGTTGCGAAATCAGTGCCTATATGGACTGGAAGGCAAATATGGATGTAAGCCAGCAACGCATCGAATCAAAAATAAGCCAGATAAGAAATATTCTGCCGGCAGATGTTCAGATAACAGTGGAAAGGATGAACCCATCTATTCTTCCTGTTATTAGGATATACATTAGAAGCGCCTAACCTGTCGCCGATTGAAGAAAAATTATTGGCGCAATATACTATCAAACCTTTCCTGTCGCAGGTGGATGGAGTTAGTGAAATAAGGGTTATTGGTGGTAAGACCAAAGAGTACTGGCTTACCCTGGATGTAGGCAAGATGAGTACACTCGGAATTACTCCTGATGCCATCATCACCGCACTCAATGCCACTAACTTTATTAAATCCAACGGTTATTTGTCTGATTACCGCCAAATGTATTTAACGGTAACCGATGCCGTGGTTGATACGAAAGCAGAAGTTGAAAAATTAGTTATCAGTAATAATGGAAAAAGAATTGTAACACTACAGGATATTGCAACAGTAACTATTCAGGAAGCAAAAGAGTATGTAAAAATAAATGCGAACGGACATTCTGCAGTTTTATTGGCGGTAGTAAAGCAACCAAACGCAAACCTGGTTGACTTATCGGACAAGATGCAGAAAAAAGTGGACGAATTAAGAAAGGTATTGCCAAAAGGTGTAACCATTTCTCCGTTTTATGTGCAGGCTGATTTTGTAAAAGATTCTATCAAAAGTGTTACAGATAGTTTGTGGATTGGTCTGGCTTTAGCAATAATTGTGGCGATTATTTTTCTGCGTTCACTCAAAGCAAGCACAGTAATTCTTATAACCATTCCGGTTACATTATTGCTTACTTTAATCGTACTCTATGCCACCGGGCAAACCTTTAATATTATGACCCTTGGTGCTATGGCAGCAGCCATTGGGTTGATAATAGATGATGCAATTGTAGTGGTGGAACAGATACACCGTACCCATGAAGAACATCCACAGGAGCCAACGGGAACACTTTTGCAGAAAGCTATTCAGTATTTATTTCCGGCAATGGTTGGTTCTTCACTTAGCACCATTGTTATTTTCCTTCCCTTCATATTAATGACAGGTGTGGCAGGAGCTTATTTTAAAGTGATGACCGACACCATGATTATAACACTGGTGTGTTCATTCTTTGTTACATGGTTAGGCTTACCAGTCATTTATTTA
Source organism: Chitinophagaceae bacterium (assembly GCA_019752045.1). Taxonomy (GTDB): domain Bacteria; phylum Bacteroidota; class Bacteroidia; order Chitinophagales; family Chitinophagaceae; genus Lacibacter. Next base: position 36,719 of record JAIEMP010000014.1, read on the forward strand.
TTGTTAAGCAGAAACAAGAAAAAAGTATTAACTGCTAAACAGCGTTTAAAAAGATTAAAAGAATCCAACCATCCCCACACAGTTCATAATCAAAAGTGGGTTGGCTTCTTTATCAAAAAGCCTTACATCAGTGTATTGTTTATGCTTTTACTGGCAGCCAGTATTTATTATGTGCTGCCCAAACTGCAAACAGGTTTTTTACCGGAGATGGATGAAGGAAGTATTGTACTGGATTATAGTTCGCCACCGGGTACATCGTTGGAAGAAACTGACAGGATGTTAAGAGAAGCGGAAAAAATAATTACCACAATACCTGAAGTAGAAACTTATTCAAGAAGAACAGGAACACAAATGGGCTTCTTCATTACAGAACCCAACCGGGGCGATTACCTGATACAGTTGAAGAAAAAAAGAAAGAGAAATTCAAACCAGGTAATAGATGAAATAAGAGCAGAAGTAGAAGCCAGCCAGCCTGCATTGCGTATTGATTTTGGACAGGTAATTGGTGACATGCTCGGAGATTTAATGACATCGGTACAGCCTATTGAAGTAAAAATATTTGGCAACGACCAGAAAAAGCTACAGGAGCTTTCAAAACAAGTTAGTGAAGTTGTTACTAATGTTAAAGGCACAGCCGATGTGTTTGATGGAATCGTTATTGCCGGGCCCTCTATTTCAATTGAGCCAGATGCTATAACATTAGCACAGTATGGAATAACGCCTGCCAGTCTGCAATACCAGTTGCAAACAGCACTGGAAGGAAATATAGTAGGAACCGTTTTTGACAAGCAACAACTTTCTTCTTTACGGGTAGTTTTTCCAGGCAACAGAAACCTGAGTGTGGAAGATATAAAACGAATGCAGATTTTTTTACCGAACGGCAAGCTGAAACCTATTTCCGATTTAGCGGATATAAAACTGAATCCCGGTGATGCAGAAGTAGAGAGAGAAGATTTACAGTCAATGGGTGTGGTAACCGGCAGGCTTGACAACCGTGACCTTGGCAGTGTAATGAATGATATACAAAAAGAAGTGGCTGCAAAAGTAGTAATGCCCAAAGGGTATCATATTGTGTATGGCGGCGCCTATGCCGACCAGCAAAAATCTTTCAGTGAACTGTTGATGATTTTAATAACCAGCAGCCTGTTGGTTTTTTGTGTCATCTTGTTTTTATTCCGTGATTTTAAAGTGGCATTAATGATTTTATTGATTGCAGTCTTAGGCATCAGCGGCAGTTATATGGGGCTGTATCTTACCAATACCCCGTTAAATGTTGGCAGCTACACCGGCCTTATTATGATAGTAGGTATCATTGGCGAAAACGCCATCTTTACTTTTTTGCAATTCAGGGACTCGTTGCTGCAAACAAAAAATGTTGACAAGGCTATTATCTATTCCATCTCTACAAGATTGCGGCCTAAGCTGATGACAGCTCTCGGTGCAATAATAGCATTGATGCCAATTGCATTGGGTATTGGTACCGGTGCACAACTGCACCAGCCGCTGGCCATCGCTGTAATAGGTGGCTTTATTGTGGCACTGCCACTGCTACTAATTGTATTACCCAGCCTGATGCATGTCGCCTATAAAAACAAAAAGTTTGCACCGGAGATAATACCAGAATAAAAATTGCAAACATTTAATCACTCCCTAAATAAAGTGTGGCACTTGCCATACATTTAATTGGTATTTTCTAAGGAAAGCTTTAATATTAAAACTGTCATAGATGCTTGGCCGATAATTACAGGAACTTTTGTGCTCAAACTTTAAAATAATCTTTGCATATGCGTTAAAATTCAGGTTCCTTTCAGAATTTCACTTCTACTTTGCACATAAAATTTTATTTGATGAGATATTTCTTAGCATTGGCATTGATGTGTTTTTCAATAATAGCTTCGGCACAATCCGGTAATGCCGTATTATCCGGTACGGTTAAAAACGGTACTGATAAAACTGCATTGACTTTTGCAAATGTAGTATTGAAAAAAGCGGCAGACAGCAACTTTGTGGCCGGTGTGGTAACGGATGAAAAAGGTCACTTTTCTATACAGAACATATCAGAAGGAAATTACTTTCTTGAAGTTAGTATTGTTGGTTACGTTACAAAGGCGGTGCCATTTCTGGCAGGTAAACTCAATAAGTTCTTTGATATTGGTATCATCGAATTAGCCCCTCAAAGTGCAGCTTTAAGTGAAGTAGTGGTAACTGCAAAAACGGATGCAGTAACCGATAAAATGGATAAGAAGACATTCAAATTGTCTGACAATATCAGCCAGGCAGGAAGTTCGCTATTACAATCTATGAAAAATCTGCCGGGTGTTACCATAGATGAATCGGGCAAAGTATTATTAAGAGGCAGTAATCGGGTAACAATTCTTATTGATGGCAAACAGACTGCTTTAACAGGATTCGGTAACCAGGCCGCATTGGATAATATTCCGGCATCAGCCATTGAAAGAATTGAAATCATCAACAATCCTTCATCAAAGTATGATGCAAATGGCAATGCAGGTATCATCAATATCATTTATAAAAAATCCCGGCAAAACGGATTCAATGGTAAAGTTGGTATTGCCACAGGTCTCGGTGCTTTATGGATGAAGGAGAAAAGCCTTCCGGGAATAAGGCCACAATACAGCGGTACGCCTAAAATCAATCCATCACTCAGTCTCAACTACCGCAAAAATAAAGTCAATGCTTTTTTCCAGGGTGATTATCTATACAACAAAACCCTGAACCGGAATGATTTTGCGGAACGGTTTTATTCAAACGGAGATACGGTGCGTCAGCAGGTGCAACGAAATCGTATTACCACAGCAGGCACTGTCCGCACAGGTATTGATTGGTTTATCAATAATAAAAACACACTTACTATTTCCGGCTTGTACAGCAGTGAATCCGTAAAGGACAATGGTGATATTCCTTATTACAACAGCAAGCTTACTGAAAGGAAAAGGCTCTGGCAGTTTTTTGAAGATGAAGTGAACACCGCAGCAACCGCTTCGGCAATTTACCAGCATAAGTTTACCCAGCCGGGGCATGTGCTTAACATGAGCCTGAATTATACTTTTCACCGGGAAGATGAAAAATATTTTTTGACCAATATTATGCCTGCTTATACGGGTAGAGATACCTTCATGCTGATAGCAGATGAAAATGTAACCGACTTTACCATTGATTATACCAAACCATTGAAGCATGGACGGTTTGAAACCGGAACAAAGTTCAGGTGGCGGTATATTCCTACCAATATGCGGTTCTTTCCCGGAATCAATTCCCCGTTAGATACCAATGCAGCAGGTTCGGCAAAGTATAAAGAAGTGATACCGGCTGTTTATGGCAACTATATTTATGAGTCAAAAAAGTTTGAGTTGGAAGCAGGGCTGCGAATGGAGTATGTCAATCTTCAATACGATGTCAATCCCAATCACAACACATATAAAAGCGATGGTTACAACTACTTTCAGCCGTTCCCGAGTGTAAGGCTTGGTTATAATTTGAATGAACATAACAAACTGTCGCTTTACTACAACCGCTGGGTGGACAGGCCTGACGAAGGCGATATCCGCATTTTCCCCAAATATGATGAACCGGAGATTTTAAAAGTGGGTAACCCAGCTTTACGGCCACAGTTTACTCAAACCTTAGAAGCTGGTTACAAGTCAAGCTGGAGCAATGGGTTTCTTTATACAGCCCTGTATCACAAATTTTCAAAACAAACTATTACAAGAATTGGTACTACAGTTCCTGGAAGTAATATCATCTATTCTGTATTTCAAAATGCAGATAAGGCATGGAACACTGGTGTGGAGTTAATCGCTAATCAAACGGTGAACAAAGCTTTTAGTTTTAATGTAAATGCCATGCTGTATAAAAATACCATCGGTGCATTTACCGCAGTAAACAAGTATCCGGTTCCAGTTACTTATAGTGCCTCCAAAGAATCAGCCTGGTCAGGAAATATCAAATTGAATGGCCTTGTAAAACTTCCTAAAAGTACCGACCTGCAGTTTACAGCCATTTACCTGGCACCGGACATTATTCCGCAGGGGCGAATTGCTCAACGCTTTTCGGTGGACTTCGGTGCTAAAAAAGCCATTCAGAAAAATAAAGGCGAACTCTTTTTCAATGCTACCGATATTTTTAATACCCTTCGGATTAAAAAGGATATTCAAGGAACAAACTTCAGGGTTATCAGCAGGGACTATTATGAAACACAGGTTTTCCGGGTTGGGTACAGTTACAAGTTTTAATAATTTAAACAAAAAAATTACTCTCGAACGAATAATTTTTTTTTCTCCAGCATTTCCTCTTTGTGCACCCTTTGTTGCGACGCTCCGTTCAACGTTCTGTTCTTATATCATCAAAAGACCAGACGAATTTGTATCATCCAGCTGCCAGTAAATGAAACATAAAATCGCCACAATTATTTTCCTGGGCTATTGGTGCAAATAAATACCATAACAAAAAATCAAATAATAAATCCATTGTTTCACTATTCGTCTTGATTTTAATATTGATGCCCCCGTCATTTGCAATAAGACCATAGGCCAAATAGTCTTTACCCTCATCCAGAATAGCCCATTCGGCCATCGGATTATTGCGGATTACTAATTCATATTCTTTCCCTTTATATTTAAGAATAGAAGTATTGGCGTACCACTTTTTATAGAATACATGCATCACTACTTGCCCGCTATTATCAATTACATCAATAGAGCTTTTCCAAAAGCCTGTTCGCTTAAATTGATAAATTTTATTTCCGATTTTTGCTACCGCAGTGCTGTTGCCATCTGCTGGTTTAAAGGACAAGCTACCAACCTCTGCATTGTCTATAAAAAAAGCAAATCTGGCTTCCCCATTTGCAATCCACTTTTTATTTTGCATTACGCTGTTTGAAAATTTAATTTATTAAAGTAGTTTAAAAAAATCATATAAAGTTGCTCAGCATTTATTCGTAACAGTATCCTGTATCATATTACTGACATATAATCTTCAACAACTCCAATTTGAAATCTTCTCTTTCCACAGTGCCTTTATCATTATTATAAAGCAGTACAAGGATGCTCTTTTTACTTTTATTGATAAACATATCCGTACTAAATCCACCGGTACCCCCATTATGCCAGATAAAACTTTCGTTTGGTAAATCTCTATGTATTAATTGAAACCAGCCAAGCCTGCCATTTATTTTAATAATATCCCTGTCTTCAAAAGGCAAGTATGTTATTTGATGTGTGGCAGCTATTGCCGCCCCCAAAGGGGTATTGGGCGGATTAAGATTAGCCAGTCCATACTTAATTAAATCCGAAGCTGTAGATTTAATGACACCTGCCCCGTTTAACGCATTCAGAGAATTCCAATAAGGCGTCTCTCGGCCTTTGCTGTAGCCCGTTGCCCATCGGCTTGCATCTGTTTCTCCCATATCGGTTTTGGTATCGGATAATTGCAAAGGGGTAAAAACTTTATTCTTCAGCACTGCTCCATAACTGCTATTGTAATTTATTTCTAAGATAGTACCTAGTAAACCCACCCCGGTATTTGAATATTCCCACTTAGTAAAAGGTGTAGCTCTCAAATGAACATTTTGAAGATGAGTGTATAGTTTATTACGGTCGTAATTCGAAAATTCGTTGCCAATATTATTGGTATAAAGGCCAAACCCAAAATTATCAGGAAAATAAGGCAACCCCGAAGTATGTGTTAGCAGATGCTTAAAATTAACTTCCACACCATTTCTTTGAAGCGTTGGTAAATCATCTGGTAAATAACTTCTGATTGTTTTTTCTATCGTTTGATTATTTTCCGTCAACATGTTTTGTATTGCTATTGCAGTAAAGGTTTTGGTTAGAGAACCGATTTCAAAAAAAGTGTTTTTAGTTGGAACTGTACCATTTCCTGTTTTTGTTTCTCCATATCCATAAAAAAAGGAAGAATCGTTTCTAAAAATTCCAATGGAGATTCCAGCGGTATTTAGTTTGTCTTTAAACTTTAAGTATGCTGAATGAACGGCTTTGTCTGTTGCATTTAGTTGCGGATTATTTGTATTTGCAGTTGGTGTTAAAATAATTTCCTTTTTGCAGGATTGTAATATTATTGCCAGCAGCAATACTTTCATATAGTAATGTCTCATGTTTATTTATTTATGTTTATGCCTATGTTAAAACTTGGTTTGTAACCAGTAAATAGATTGTTAGTATAGCTTTTATTGAATTTAATAACTGATACACCAAGTTGTGGGCTGATGGAAAATTTCTTCTTTTTGATGATTTTATAGACAACACTAAAGGCTGCTGAAGGGGCAATTTTATGAAGCAAATTTCCTTTGTTTTTAAACTCAGTACCCTCATACTCATACCGGTCAAATGCAAGCCTGGTTAAAATATAGTTGGCCCCAATACTTGCAGAAGCTTCAAATCTTTTCTTTGAAGCATATTTGTATTGCAGGGCCACAGTAAAAATGTATTTGTTTTCAACATCAGGTATAACAAGCAGACCAAATTGCGGTGCCACTGCTATTTGATGCCGGTTACTTCCCGTTACATACTTTGAATAAGTAAAGGTTATTCCCGGATAAAACCCAAGTGGGTGTTCTAATAAAAAGAGACTGCCGTGAATGCCAAATGTTTGAGGCTTGTTCTTGTTTTTGCTGCCAGATACTGTTGATTGTGCATCTATTTTAACAACGAATGACGATAATGCTAAACAAATTAATAAAAGAGATTTCATAGTTATTTACAATTGAGTTGTAAAAATAAAATGAATCCCACTTGCCTCTTTTGACCTAAGTCAATTCAGGAGAGCTTCTTTCTTATTCTGCTTAATCGTTCTTTGGTAATGCCAAGATAGGATGCTATATAGCCAAGAGGTATTTTCTTTATCTCTTCTGGTTGAGTTTGAAGTAATTGAAGGTAACGTTGCTCAGCCGTCATACTTCTGTTTTGATGCAGACGGGTTTCCAGCGTTTCAACATAATTTGCCAATAAAGTAATAATAAAATCCTGTAGCGGAAGGTTGTTATTTCTTGCTTCAAATAAATCTTCTTTTGGAAATATCAATACAACGGCATCGGTAAGAGCCTCTATCGTTTCGGTAGAGGGGATATTATTAAATAATGAATACGGATTGGTGTCAAGGTCTCCTTTAAAAGTAAAACCTGTTATGAAATCCTGTTCATCAGTTGTCCTGTATGTTCGAAAGACACCCTCAAGTACCAGAAAAAATAAATTACAGTGTAATCCTTGTTCAACCAGGTATTTCCCTTTTTCAATATTTCGTTGCCTTGCAAAAGTCAGAAGCGGCAACAAGGCTTCCGGAAGCTGTTTGGTGTCAAAATTAATCTTTGGGCTAAGCATTTAACTATTTGAAAAAGAAAGATAAACAAAGAGTTTTACTTCCGAATTCACAAATAAATAAAATAACGTTTTGTTCAACAAAAAGGGCTGAAACCATGAATAATTGATAACGGAACATAGCAGACCCGGCGTAATCATTTCACCGTTTATATAAATCGTTACTCCTTCGTCATAACGAAACAGCGAAACCATTGCGGCGGGTAAAGATTATTGGGAATTGAGATTGGCTTTTCTGCCAGATACACAAAAACTATTCTGCCAAACACAATTCCACACATTCAAGTATTCCAGATACTTTAAAGAATCCCTTTCTCATCTCTCAAGTAAGAATCTGCAAATATTATTAATCCGTTTTGTAAGAAAATGGGTAAAAGCGAAAGCGAAGTTATGCGGCTGCGATAATGATTTATCAAAGTGCAAAAAGACTACGGCATAAACAAGCATATCCCACACTACTTAAGATTTTATTTATTCCGTTTCCTTTTTGCTTCCGTGCAGCCGCCTTACTGTAATGCTTTCTTTTTTTCCATTTTTTCTTTTACAAAACATTTTTTTTCATCATCAGAACACAATTAAACAATCATTTTTTAAACATTTAAAATTCCATGTTATGCAAATCATCGGACGAGTAACAGCAGACGCAACCTTTAGCGAAACAAAAGCAGGGAAAAAAGTAGTGAACTTTTCTATTGCTATTAATGACACTTACAAAACAAAGGGAAGTACCGAGGTACAAAAAATTGTAACTTATGTTAATTGTGCTTACTGGATTAAGCCCGGTATTGCACCGTATTTAACCAAAGGCTCATTAGTGGAGTGCAATGGCCGTGTTGGTGCAAACGCCTGGACAAACAAAGAAGGCGAAGTAAAAGCTAGCCTTACCTTTCATGTAAACAGTATTAAACTACATGGTAAACCAAATGGCGGCAGTAATACACCTGCACCAGTTGTACCAATGAACACTGCACCAGCAGCCCTTTCAGAAGTAGCAGAAGACTTACCATTTTAAACAAACAGGCATCCCCTCATAAGGCGGGGTGCTTTTCATTTTTTATCAAACAAAAATTTACAACTATGGGACACAATATCAATTTTAATGAGAAAACAGGTAAACACAGTTTCTTTTCTGTAAAAGAAAAAGCATGGCACGGTTTAGGGCAGATAGTGCAGGACTATCCCAACAGCGCAGCAGCATTGCAATTTGCAGGGCTTGATTTTGAAGTTTACAAAAGACCAAACATTCATATACTGGACAATGGCAATGAGATTATTTCTACCAGTTCATTTTATACATACAGACCTGATACCAACGCTGTATTAGGCGACCGTTTGGGGAAAGATTATGAAGTGGTACAAAATGCAGATGCCTTTGGTTTCTTTGATGCTATTGTAGATGGTGATGGCATTCAATACGAAACCGCCGGAGCATTGGGTAAAGGCGAAAAGATTTTTATTACTGCTAAACTGCCGGGTTACATCAAAGTGGGTAATGATGATATGGTTGAAAAATATTTGTTCCTGACAACTTCGCATGATGGCTTACCCAACATTTCCGCCTCCACGTTTAGAAGTGGAAAGCATTAATGCTTCTTCTGTAAGATTGTCAAGTAACATTAAATTGATCCTATGATTAATGAACCATGTATCAATAATTTATTGTTCAATCGGTGACATACTTAACTTAAAATTATTCTGTTGTCGGCTTTGATTAGTTTGGCGTCGCTTATTAATTACCGCTAACTTGAGTGGTTGCGAAATTTAAAGATATAAACTTTCGAAAATACTCCCAAAATGATGTCATTTGTGAATGCATCAATTGGTGTATTTATTCCATTTTGAAATTTACTGTACTATTATTTTTTGAGTATAATTTTCTGTTTTTATTAAATAAATACCGGCTGCACACTTTGTTAAATCAATATATTTTACGCCTTCATTAATATTCTGGGTAAATAGTAGTTTACCATCTGCGGCATAAATAGAAAGTAACATAGCTTTATTTGCCTTTACAATTAGTGTTTTATTAATAATGGGATTACCAAGCACAGCAAAAGATTCTTCAGCGGTATTGAATGATAATTTATTTACTAAACTGTATGTAAACCGGTTATCTGTATCTACTTGTTTAATACGGTAATAATTAACACCAGCTTTGGGGTTTGTATGTATAAAACTATAATTATTAACAGTGCTTAAGCCCAGTGCAGCTACACTTCCAATATCATTCCAGTCTGTACTGTTTTTGCTATGTTGAATAAGGAAGTTTTTTGTGTTTAGTTCTTGTGCTGTACTCCATTTAAGTAAGGCCATGTTATCTTGTTTGGTAGCAGTAAACCACAGCCAATTAAGCGGTAGTGGTAAAGATTGATTTGCAAGTGTAAGTTCATTAAGCACCGAAGAAATATTATTGATGAGTATAAAGTTATTGGTGGCATCCCTGGTGGTGGGCAACCAGCTATTCCAAAAAGTACCATTATGAATATTCAGTGTGAGTACATTTTCGGGAATATTATTAAGTTCGGTACCATCGGTATAGTTTATCTGTATGTTACCGTTAAAAACGGGAGTATTGTTTATAAATTGGTACACTCTAAAAATATAGGGATTAGGGGTGGTGTGAGTAACAGCAGTGGTTCTGATTAATTCATTATCAGTTATTGTAAAATTAGCTGTGGGCATCAGCGTTAATCCATCTGCATGAAAAGTTGCACCATTAGTAACGGTTATGCTGCCGCCAGGAGTAATTTTTAAAAGCTGGGCATTTGTTGCACTTAAAAAAACAACAACCAACAGCACTAAGCAAATTTCTTTTTTCATTATAGTATCTTTTATGGCAGGTTTATTTATTTTCAACTGCTTTTAACCGCCAGGTTAATTTTTCTATCTGTTGTTTTAGTAGTTCTATTTGTTTATTCAACTGCTGTGTAGCACAATTATTGAGCGTTGTTAACGAATTACAATCCACATTCAATAAATCGGTTACTTTTTCTGTAAACCAGAACCATTGCTAATTTCATCGTTGTATTTGTAGCCCGTTATTTCTATTTGGCTTAAAACCGCTAAACCTTTTTATTGGTAATGTTCTTATATTTTTTGATGCACATCTGATGTGGGAATAAATCCGCCGCCGTTTGCCCATATCTAACTATCAGTACAAATAACAATGCTTCCAGCCGCAGTTGATTACCTCAATGCCTTTACAGGCAGGCACCAGCAGTTTATCGTTTGCCGGCAGTAGTAACTGATGGTTCATAAAATAATAGTTTTAAATTTGCTGCAGGCATACAGCTATTTAATTTTTGCACAAATGCAGGATACACTCATATTATAACCAGAGGGGCCACTGTTGTTTACCCTTATAGCCCAGCCATCCATTGCAGATGTGGGGCCCGAAAAAAGAATTTTCGTGTCAAGGCCTCCCAAACCATCGTAATGCCCTCCTCCACCGGAAATTACTTTATATCCCACAGGGCATAAAGCAACCTCAAGCCTGCTGCTCAGGGCAGGCACAATAAAATTTTGGGTTACCAACTGCGTGGCCATATTCAGTTTGCCTGAATACAAAATTTCGCCATTGTCAGTATTCATTAATAACCCAAAATTGTTTAACCCTTTACCATAAAACCCCACCTGGTTATTATTAGCCATACCAATAAAGGCTTGTGAATTGAGATTGTTGATATCATTAAGCCAAATACCGGGAGTTGTAAAATCAGCCCCCCCGCTGCGGATACGCATCCGGCCATTTACATCAAGCTTGTAAGCAGGGTTGGAATTGGCGATACCTACATTACCGGTATTGGTAGCCATCACAAACCCAAAATCACCAAACCCGGTTCCGTAAAAACCCAGCAACGTGTCATTAACCATACCTGCAAAAGCCGGGGTACTACTGTTGGTAATATCATTAAACCATATACCGGGTGTGGTAAAAGGGGTGCCGCCGCTGCGGATGCGTATACTACCTTGAACATCCAGCTTAAATTCAGGAATAGTAATGCCTAAGCCCAGGCTGTCTGTTACAAATACATTACCTTTTACATGCAGTTTTTGTTGTGGTGTGGTGGTGCCAATGCCTACGTTTTGGGCGGTCGCATATTTAGTTAAACCGGCAAGTACAAGGAGTACTATTAATTTATTCTTTTTCATTTCCACACTATTTTTATTTGATGAGAATGATTGTTACTTGATTTTTGCACAAATACAGGATGCGCTGATGCTACGGGTAATGAGGCCACTGTTATATACTTTAATAACCCAACCGTCCTTTTGGTCTTTAGGGCCCGAAAAAAGAATTTTTAAATCAACATCACCTGAACCGTCATAATGCCCGCCTCCGCCTGAGAGAGCTTTATAGCCTGCACTGCAGTTTACAGTTAACGTGGCAGTGGCTGCACCGGATATAGAAGAGTTTAAATTTACCAACTGCATATCCATATTTAATGTACCTGTGTATGAAATTTCTCCATCATCGGTATTCATCAATAACCCAAAATTTGCTAACCCTGTTCCATAAAACCCCACCTGGTTGTTATTAGCCGTACCCATAAAGGCTGCCGTATTAGTATTGTTGATATTATTAAACCAAATACCAGGTGTAGAATTGGTGCCGCCACTTCGGATACGCATCCGTCCATTTACATCCAGCGGAAAGTTAGGGGCAATAGTGCCAATACCCACATAACCACTGTTAGTATTCATTGCCAACCCGAAATTATTATATCCGGTTCCATAAAGGCCTACTGTAACGTTATCTACCATGCCTAAAAAAGCAACCTTGCTGGTGTTGTTAATACTATTGAGCCATATTCCTGACTTTTCAGCGGGATTGATGCTGCTGCGTATGCGTATGCGGTCACTTACATCCAACCTAAACATGGGGGTATCAACCCCGATGCCCAGATTTTCGGTTACAACTGCATTACCTTTTACATGCAATTTTTGTTGTGGAGTATTGGTGCCAATGCCTGTGTTTTGGGCAAACCCATGTTTAATGAACCCTAAAAGAACAAAGAATATTATTAATTTATACTTCTTCATTTCTGCCATATTTTTTTTAAGAGAATAATTGCTATTTAATTTTTGCACAAGTGCAGGATGCACTTACGTTCCGGGCAACAAAACCACTGTTCGTTCCTCTTACAATCCAGCCATTCATTGCGGATGTGGGGCCTGAAAAAAAAATTTTAATATCAACATCACCAAAGCCTTCAAAATGTCCACCTCCCCCTGAAAGTACCTGATATCCCTGAGGACAAGTAACAGACACTGCGAAAGTACTTAAGGCGGGTGCTACAGCATTTTGAGTTGTCAACTGCATGTCCATATTCAGTGTACCTGTGTAAGAAATTTCACCATTGTCCGTATTCATCAATAACCCAAAATTGCCTAACCCTGTTCCATAAAACCCCACCTGGTTATTATTAGCCATACCAATAAAGGATTGGGTATTGCTATTATTGATATTATTAAGCCAAATACCCGGTGCTGTAAAATTGGTACCCCCGCTTCTGAGTCTTATCCGTCCATTTACATCCAACAGAAAGTTAGGATCAGTAGTACCAATACCCACAAAACCATTGATTGTTCTCATAAGTACCCCATTAGCAGGGGTCGTTCCAAAAAGCCCTATGTCGCTATCGATTGACGTAAAAATATAGGCAGCCAATTGGGAGTTTGTAAGGTTATTGAAAAATATAGAAGGAGATAACCCAACGTGTGACCTAATACGAACAGGGCCACCTACATCCAGCCTAAAAGCGGGGGTATCAACACCAATACCCAAACTGTCTGATACAAACACATTGCCATTTACATGGAGTTTTTGAACCGGATTGGCGGTGCCAATGCCTACGTTTTGAGAATTGCTTGTAAATGCAGTGGATAAAAAAAATATCGTAGCCAGTAAATTTTTTTGTTTCATTTTGGTTTATTTTAAAGTAGAGTTATTTATTTGTTCATCCAGCCTGTTTATCCGCTGCCTGCTTTTCCATAGCATGACTGATATCACAAAAAACAACACTGCAACGATCAGCAGCCAGATATTTTTTTGAATTGAATCACGGAGCTTCATAACCTGCACAAACTACAATACGAAAGAAGGGTACACCAAGAAAACACCGCTGCAAAAGGGCTGCAAGGGGTGCTGCAAAAACGCTGCAATTGATAAGTTAAACGAGAAATTGAGGGTTTACATGATTAACCGCCGTCAGGGTTTAAACCGCTGACGGTTTTTTACCAGCTGCCGGAATTACTAAAGATTTTTTATAAAAAATTCCAGTGCATCCGGCTGTATGTTGTCAGAGGTTATACCCAACCGCTGCCGCAGCCTTGTTTTATTTCCCCTTACACTACTTAAACTTATGCCTTGCATGGAGGCCATTTGTTTATTATCTAATCCAAGGCGGATGAGGGCCGCCAGCCTGATTTCAGCAAGTGTTATATCAGGCGACTGCTGCCGCAGTTTTTCAAAAAAACCAGGATGTGCTTTTTCAAACAGGGTTTTAAAATTATTCCAGTCATCATCGGTTAATATGGTTTGATGGATGAGTTCATCTGTTTGCTGTTCTTCCATTTTTGAAATACGGCCGGTAAGTTGTTCAATCTGTTCATTTTTCTCCAGCAGGGTTTGGGTAAACAGGTGCAGTTGTTGGGTTGCAGATGATGCCTTCTCGTCTGCAATTTGCTTTTGCTGCAGCACCAGTTTATATTTCAGTTTTTGCCGGCTTATGAAAAGCCAGCCAGCCAGTAACAGCACCGCCAGGCTGCCCATCAAAAAATTAAACCGTAACTGTTCGGTTTTCTTTTCTTTCAGCACCAGGTTATAACTGTTCTGGTTATTTTCAAAATCAAGCCGCAGTTTTAGCTGTTCATAATTAGTGCGGTTAATAACGGTATTAACAGAATCATTCTGCTGCTGGTGCAATTGTAAATAATAAAAAGCTGAATCGTAACTGCCGGTGGTTTGAAGAAACCGGGCTTTAATTTTGTAAATCACAATCCTGTCAAGCAGCCGCTTATTTAACTGCAGTGCTTTGGTAAGTAATGCAGCAGCTTCAGTTTTCTTTCCTGTACCTGTGTAATACTCAGCTAAAAACGCCATAGTAAGCCCGGCATTGCCTGGCTCATTGTATTTTAAACAACTGTCAATATCCTGCTGCCACAGTGCCACAGCATCAGCGGCACGGTTTTTCATTCTCAACACATCACCTATATTACCTGCTGCAATACCCACCCACACACCATTGTTTTGCAGGCGGGCCACCTGCATGGTTTTATCAAAATAAAAAATAGCAGAATCATAATTACCCAATACCCTGAAACTTAATGCTGTATTATTATACAGGCCAATGGCATTTTCATTGATATCTTTTATTGCCCTTGAACGGATAATATCCCGGCAATAACTAAGGCATTGGCCATAATTGTGTGTGGTATATAAGTAAGAGGATGTGTATAGCTTATTGCGGCTGAGAAATGAGCTATTGTAATTTAATTTCTCTGCCAGTTCAATAGCTTTCAGGTTATAAAAGAGCCCTTTTTCCAAGTTGCCGCTTTCAAGATGATAAAAAGCATTTATAAAACAGGCAGACATAAGCAGGTGTTCATCTCCCAGTTCATTTGCATTTTGCACTACTTTTTTACACCAATCATCGCAGTTCAACCCTTCAAACGGCCTCCAGTATGCATGTGCCATTTTTGCCTTAAGCAAGTTAATTTTTGCAGTTAACAATTTACCAGGTGATGCCCCAGCTTCTTTCACTATCAGTTGGAGCGACTGTACCCTGTAATTGCTATCCTGTAAAAGCCATTCCTTCCATATACGGTCAGTGGCAGCAGCAGAATCGTTATATGGAGTTTTCAACATGGCCAGCCAGCGGCCAAAATCAGATTTACTTTGTGCTTTTACCTGCAGAAAAGCCGAGAGATAAAATAAAAATAAAGCAGCCTTAGGATGTAACATAACGGGCTGTAATATACAAAAAGGCTGCTAACTGGTTACCAGTATTCCTTAACTTTAAAACATATGTTTTGCGTTACATTTAATTAATAATAAAAGGCCCAATACTTACTGTGTAACAGAAATTTGGTTTTATAGATTCTGCCATTAAATGGTTAGGAAAAAGCTTGTTTATTTAAGATAGTTTATAAACCATCAATCCCCAATTTAATCCCAGCAAAACACTCTTATTAATCGCAATATTTGTATTCGGTGCATCATACCAATTTCCTTCACTAGTCTTGCATAATTTATAAGTTTCGCCTGTAGAAGAAGTAATAAAGTATTCATCTAAAACAGCAACAGCTGCACCTAAAATATTTTTTATTTCTACCTGCTTTCTGGTATAAGAAAACTGGTTGTTATCGCCAAAATTAATCTGCCTAATTTCTTCAGTCTTTATATCCATTTCCATGTAGTAAAAATAACCATTCTTAAGTAAATGAAACTTTATGTATTGCCTGACTAAATATTAGCCAAGCAAACAGCAATACTGGTACAGATTTTACACCTGTTATTCTATGAATTTGCAATGGCATAAAATATTCTCAACGAATAGATTTTGTAAAGGCATAATGTGCCGTGTCTTGCACATGGCAAGATGTACAAACGTTATACGTTTGGGGCATCTTGCCCTTCACTCCGAAGTCGTTTCGGGGTATTGAAACAGAAAACTTAAAACTATGAAGAAGTTAGAAAGTGAAGTGAGGAGTAAAATGGTGGTGGTAAGGATGAATGAAAGGGAGATAAATCAGCTTACAAAGTTGCAGGAAAAAACTACTGAAAAAGATACCAGTGCTTACTTGCGGAAAGTGGCTTTGCAAAAACCAGTTACAGTAAAGTACAGAAACGAAAGTGCCGATGATTTTTTGTTGGATATGCTAAGCCTGAAAAAAGAACTCAACGCCATCGGCAATAATTATAACCAGGCAGTACACAAGCTGCATCTACTTGATAAAATACCAGAGTTCAGGGTTTGGGTACAACAGTATGACGGATTACAGAAAGTATTAATCAGCAAAGTGGAAGAAATAAAATTACGGATGAATCAACTCTATGAGCAATGGTTGCAAAAATAACTACTCCAAAAAGTATAGAAGCTGCATTGAACTATAACGAAAAGAAAGTGCAGAAGGGAAATGCTGTTTGTCTTCATGCCGCCAATTATCTGAAAGAAGCGAAGAACATGAACTTTTATCAAAAACTTTCCGGCTTTGAAAGACTAAATAGTTTGAACGAAAGAGCTACTACCAAAACCCTGCATGTATCATTAAACTTTGACCCTTCAGAAAAACTATCAGAAAACCAGTTGTTGCAGATTGCATCGGACTACATGCAAAAGATTGGGTTTGGCAATCAACCCTACTTAGTTTACAAACATGAAGATGCAGGGCATCCGCACATACACATTGTTAGCACCACCATCAAACAAGATGGTAGCAGGATTAACACCCACAACATTGGAAGAAACCAAAGTGAAAAAGCAAGAAAGGAAATTGAGAAACAATACAGTTTAGTAAAAGCAGAAAGACAGCAACAGTTATTGAAGCCTGGAATTAAACCTGTGGATGTAGAGAAAGCCATCTATGGAAAGTCAGAAACTAAGAGAAGTATTTCAAATATAGTCGGTGCAGTTTTCAGTCAATACAAGTTTACTTCCTTACCTGAATTTAATGCAGCACTAAAACAATTTAATGTAGTTGCAGACAGAGGCAAAGAAGAAGGCAGAATTTACAAAAACCGTGGATTGGTTTATCGCATTTTAGATGCCAGTGGAAATAAGGTAGGTGTTCCAATCAAAGCAAGTTCTATTCCCTGCAAGCCAATACTTTCGAATCTGGAAAAGAAATTTGCAGATAATGAAACAGCAAAAGAATCCCTCAAACCATTTGTAAAAATCAAACTGGATGACTGTCTTTCACAATCGCCTTCTACAATCAAAGAATTGATGGAGCATTTGAAGCAGAAGAACATCTACACTGTGCTTCGCCAAAATGCTGAATGCCGATTGTACGGTATCACTTTCGTAGATAATCAAAACAAAGTTGTTTTTAACGGTAGCGATTTAGGAAAAAGTTACAGTGCTGCGGCATTACAAAGCAGGTTAGCTACAGGCACTGAAAAATCGCTTAGCAATGATGAAACGAGAAGCGGTAGTTCCGGTAGTTCCATTCAAAAAGAAATGACACAACAAAAACAACATGATAAGAAAATACCTATCACTACAAAAACGGCAAGTCCGTTAGATATTTTGCTATCCACAAAAGAGCAATACGATAACATACCCAACAGCCTGCTTAAAAAGAAACGCAAAAAGAAGAAACCAAATTTATAAAATGTAAAATTATGTTATGTCACACACAGGAGAGAATGAACAGGGGCTGCGGAAGATAGTTGACCTGACAAGATTTGCCAGCATTTTTATTTTGCTGCTTCATTTTTATTATTACTGCTATGTAGCATTTGAGCAATGGGAAATTACAAGCACCATCACAGACAGGCTGATGAAAAACATTTCCAACACTGGATTATTTAGTAGCCAATACACTTCTAAATTTTTAGCTATTGGGTTATTGATAATTTCTCTGTTGGGAGCACAAGGAAAGAAAGATGAAAAAATAAACAAACGAAGTATCGTAGCTTATCTGCTCATTGGCTTGTTACTTTTCTTTGGCAGTAGTTGGTTGTTCCGTTTAAATGATGATGTTGAAACGGTAGCAATTGTTTACATGACAATAACAGGTATTGGTTTTTTATTAATACTGGCAGGCGGTAATTTACTCAGCCGCTTAATCAAATTAAATTTGGGTGATGATGTTTTCAATTCTCTCAACGAAACTTTTCCGCAGGAAGAACGGCTTATCTCCAACGAATACTCTATTAATCTGCCTGCCCGTTATAACCTCAAAGGAAGGGTAAGGAAAAGTTGGATAAATATTATCAACCCTTTTCGTGGACTACTGGTAATTGGCAGTCCCGGTTCCGGTAAGAGTTGGTTTGTTATTCAGCATGTCATTAAACAACACATTGAAAAAGGCTTTGCGTTGTTCGTTTATGATTTTAAATACGATGACCTTTCTAAGATTGTTTACAACTGGCTGCAGCAAAACAAACACAACTATTCCGTCAAGCCATCTTTTTATGTAATCAATTTTGATAACCTTTCAGTATCGCACCGCTGCAATCCGCTTGACCCAAATAGTATGAATGACATTACAGATGCAACAGAAAGTGCCAGAACAATTTTATTGGGATTAAATAGGGAATGGATAAACAAGCAGGGAGATTTCTTTGTGGAGTCACCCATCAATTTTGTTACGGCTGTCATTTGGTTTCTGCGAAAATATGATGATGGAAAATATTGCACTCTGCCGCATGTAATAGAATTAATGCAGGCAGAGTATGATGAATTGTTTCCGGTGCTGAATACACAACCTGAAATTGAAGTGCTGGTAAATCCATTTATCACCGCTTATCAAAATGATGCAATGGAGCAATTGGAAGGACAGGTAGCTTCTGCAAAAATTGGAATGGCAAGGCTTGCTGCACCGCAATTGTATTGGGTATTATCAGGCAATGATTTTACGTTGGACATTAACAACCCAAAGCATCCTAAAATTGTTTGTGTGGGCAACAACCCGGAGAAGCAGCAGATTTATGGTGCTGTGTTATCATTATATGTTTCCCGGTTGGTAAGGCAGGCAAACAAAAAAGGTATGCAGAAATGTAGTTTGGTATTTGATGAATTTCCCACTATCTACTTCAATAATATTGACAGCCTGATTGCTACTGCAAGAAGCAATAAAGTTGCCACAACTCTCGCCATGCAGGATTTTAGCCAACTCAAAAAAGATTATGGCCGGGAACAAGCCGATGTAATTGTAAACATCACCGGAAACATCATTAGCGGCCAGGTGATGGGAGAAACTTCTAAACTCTTATCGGAACGTTTCGGAAAAATAATGCAGGACAGGCAGAGTGTATCCATCAACCGGATGGATACTTCCATCAGCCACAGTAAACAATTGGATGCAGCCATACCTGCCAGTAAAATTGCAGCACTTTCTTCTGGCGAATTTGTGGGTATGGTTGCCGACGACCCGTTAGAAAAAATAAAACTCAAAATGTTTCATTCCGAAATTATTAACGACCATAAAAAACTAAATGCAGAAGTGAGCAACTACCGGGATATTCCTGCGGTCTGCAATGTTACCCAACAGCAAGTGCTGGATAATTACTACCAGGTGAAGATGGATATTAAAAGGTTGATTGGGGAGGAAGTTGGGAGGTTGAAGGCGGCATCGAATTAGCGACTACTTTTTATTTTTCCCAAATAATACTAATAGTGTAGTTATAAGATTTGGCATGTAAGCAATACTCAAAAAACTTTGAATCAGGTTCATCATCATTTTTCATCTGAAACCAATCTGACTTCCAAATATCCTGTTTTGATTCATCTCCATAGTATGTTTTCCCTTTTGTAAACACTTCGTAAGCTACTGAGCCTGTTGGTGGCGGTGCATCATATTCATAGGGGCAAAAATGGTAAAAGTCATCTGACTTCTTCCACCATTTCATTTTGTTATCCTTACAATACATGATAAAAACAGGATGATTGCCCCGCTTTACAAATTTTAAAATGGCGGCAGTCTTACTGACCTGGAAACGGTTAGCCAAATGCTCAATAACTTTCGGTTCAAACTTTTTTCTTTCACACTCTTTATGAAAAAGTTCAGAAGGCATTAAAAACTCAGCCGCAAATTCGTTGGCTTCCATTTCATGTGGCCCTGCTTTGTACCAGTTCATTAAATCTTCTTCGGTATCGGAAAAAATGGGCTTTAAATGCCTGTGCATTTCGTAATGTCCTAACTCATGTGCAGCGGCAAACCGCTTTTTTGTTTCAAATTGTATATTGGAGTTGATTGTTATTATTGACCTGTTATCTACAGATACTATTTCACCTTCTTTACCCACTAAAGGAACTTCTTCATAGAAAGCTTTTCTTCCAAAAATAATTTTCTTTAATGGCTCTTCAGTAGGGTCATTTAATCCACATTCATCCAATACTTTTTTTGCTTTATGTTCTGCTGCTGTATATGTGAAATTCATTTTTCGCTATTGTTCCGCTTGTTCATAAACTTCAATGTAAAATGCCGGATAAGAATATTTCTGATATCATCCTGACTGAGATTTTCTACATTCCGGAAACTCACAGAGAGTTCTTCTTTTTGTACAAGTTCTCGCAAAGAAAAATTGATACTGGCTAATAAATTATCAACCCATAAGGTTGCTTCTTCTTTTACAGTTTCGGCAGCTTGCATTTCATTCTCAGTTCTGCTGGCATTAGCCAGCATCTGCATTTTCTTAACTCTTTTCAACCCTTCCGAAATCAATTTATCTGTATTTACTCCTTCAGATGCAAGAAATTCTTTTGCAGCTTCTTTGCTACTGCTATCGTTTTCGGCTGTACTGAGAAACAGGTTTACAAAATCAGATTTACTTTGATTTGTTTTTTTGCTCATACCGTTTGTGTGTTTTTGTTGAAATGAGCAGCTGCCCGATTGATAACAGTAGTCAATCGCCGCATTCCGTTGTCAAATACAACTGCTGTCATGGTGAATTCTTCTATCACTTCTCTTCGCTTCATACCATAAGTATAGATACCTAAAAAAATATTTTCTGCATCGTTATCTCCCTGCACTTCTTTTTCAATGAATTCTTTGATAGCACTATAGTCAATATCATCCGGAAATAATGCTGCTGAGTAAGGTAGCACCCGTTCGGAGTAGGAAGATGAACTGTCTTCTTCATCTTCCTCATTGTCCTCTGCAAAAATATCATCTGTTTGATTGTTCTCCTTTTTTCGCAGGTCATTGGCAACAAACGACCGTACCAGGTTATATTTTAAATATTCAAGCAACTCACCTTTGTTAGGGTCAAATTTTTCTGGCTCTTCCAGATATTTGCCAATTGCTGCAAAAACATAGTCTTCTACTTCCTTGCCCATCAGAAAAATAGTGGTTTTTTCTCCCCTGAACCAAGGTTTCCCTCTTGTCCATGAGCGGGTAAAGGCCGTAAGCCTTAAAATAATTTCTTCCCAGTCTATATGAGTTTGGTTGCCTGTATCTGTACTCATTTATCACCTGTTCATGTTAGTATATGTTGGTAAAATAGTTTTTTTTACGGCCACCTGCAAAAAAAACCTGTCAGCCAACATATAGTAGGTATAAACAAACTTTTATAAAAATGGAAAAAGAAACAGAAAACTTAGGGGGTAAGGAACCCCATGAGGAAATCATTGATGTGGAGGCTTACACAAAAGAAGGTAAAAAGCCCCCGGTTGGTAAGAAGTATAAGGTAAAAATTGACGGTCATCACTACACCTTCGACCACCATCTTGTAACTGGCAAGGAGCTATTGGAAAAAGCTGGAATTACTCCACAGGAATGTTTTTGGCTATACCAAAAATTAAAAGACTGTGAATTTGAAAAAATTGACCTTACTGAAAAGGTTGATTTATCAAAGGGCGGTGTTGAACATTTTGTGGTGAAACCAACCGAAGTGTTTAATTACTTCGTGGATAACGAGCCGGAAACTACCGACCAAAAGGAACTAACACCGAACCAGATGTTGGAAGCCGCTGGATTAACACCTGTGGCTGACTATTACCTTGTAAAAATTAATCCGGATGGTAGCCAGACTTCCCTTAAAGACAGCCCAAATACACCGTTAAAAATGGTATGCCCGGCTGTAAAATTTATTTCCGCCTTCAGGGGTGAAACCAATGTATCTTAAAAGTTAGCGTATGGCAAAATTAGACTTCATCAATCAATTGCAGGCTCTTCACTATTCAGTGCAGGAGCCTGCTCCTGATTTTGTATCATTTGAGTACGAAATTCCAGTTGGCAAATTTAGCGGGCAAAAAGTATGGATGGGATTACAGGTACTTGACAGCTTTCCAATGAATGCTCCACCGGGGCCTCATTTTAAACCACATCTTTTACCTGTATCCGGCGGTGGTGGTGTGCATCCATACGGAGCCATACATGCAAGTCCATTAGGTGCGGAATGGCAATACTGGAGCAGGCCATTTAATAATGAATGGAACAGAACAGATAAAACTGTGAAATCTTATTTGGCACATATCAGAAATTTATTTGCAACTATTGTATGAAAACATTTAGCGTAGTAATGACCGATGAAACTCATCAACGGCTTTTTGACCATTTGATTCGTGAAGATGAGCAGGAAGACCTTTGCTTTGCAACCTATGTACCCAGCAGTGGTGTCAACCGTAGTACTGGAATAGTTTCGCAAATAATATTGCCTGAAGAAGATGAAAGAAATGTTCACGGCAACGTGGGCTTTCTGCCAAATTATTTTGAAAGAGTGCTGAAGATAGCCGCTGAAAGAAAAGAAGGGATTGCGTTTTTGCATTCTCATCCCTCGTCAGGCTGGCAGGGAATGAGTGACGATGATGTGATAGCAGAAACAAGAATATCTCCTTCAGTAATGGGACTTACAGGCTTGCCATTATTAGGCTTAACGTTGGGAACAGATGGTGCCTGGAGTGGACGGTTTTGGATAAAGGATGAAAAAGAAAAAAGAAAATATAATCGTTATTGGTGTGATACAGTAAGGGTGATTGGGAAAAAGTTAAGCATTACATTCAACGATTATTTATTGCCGCCAATTTTTGATTCTGCAAAACAATTGCGGACAATTTCCGCATGGGGAAGTAAAACCCAGGAAGATTTGTCCCGTTTAAAAATTGGGATTGCAGGCTTAGGCAGTGTGGGTAGTATTGTCGCAGAAATATTGGCAAGAACGGGTATTGCTAATTTTACACTCATTGACTTTGATGCCGTAGAAGAAAAAAACCTTGACCGCCTCACCAATGTTTTTAAAGAAGATATTGGAAGAGCTAAAGTGTTAGCTGTAGCGGATGGAATACGCAAAAGTGCTACCGCTCCTAAAGTAAAAATTACTTCTTGTGAATACAGTATATGTGAAAAACAGGGATTTGAAGCAGCGTTAGATTGCGACATCATCTTCAGTTGTGTAGATAGACCCTGGCCCCGTCAGGTACTTAATTTCATTGCCTATGCACACTTAATACCTGTTATTGACGGGGGCATATTGGTTCGTACCAATAAACGAAATACAAATATCATTGGCGCAGACTGGAAAGCACAAACAGTTGGCTACAAAAGAGCCTGCCTGAAATGTTTAGGCCAGTATAAAACTGAAAATGCGGTACTGGAAATAAGCGGTAAGCTGGATGACCCTGAATATATCAAGGGATTGGATAAGTCCAAATTTTTGGATGCCCATGAAAACGTATTTGCGTTTAGTTCCCATCTTGCTTCGATGGAAGTATTACAAATGCTGACGCTTTTTATTGCGCCATCTGGCATAGCCGATGTGGGGCAACAGCTATATCATTTTGTTTTAGGTACAATGGATATTGATAGTAATAAAGAATGTCATGAGAATTGTTTCTTCCCTTCCGTACTTGGCAAAGGCGGCCTTGCAGGTGTAACCGTTTATGCTGAGCATAAAATTGCTGAAGCTGCGAGGGAAATGAGAGTTAGGGAAAATTCTTTTAATCAAGTTGGAGAAGTTAAGTATAGTGAAACTGGCAAATCAATTTTTTTAAGAATTAAAGAATTCTTTAGGCAAGTCTTTAAATCCTGATTAATTAAGCCTTAATACCATTTTATTTAACAATGTTTTTTAGTTAGAGAGGTATGACTTTTTTTATGATGCCGCTACTTTAACCAATCAATAAAGTGATTACGTAATGAAGATGAAATGAAAGACTAACGCTGGTATCATAAAGAATCAGCCCAACAACTTCCCTAGTTCATCGGTATCAGGCAATATCCCTTTCATTTGCACAGGCGTTTGTTTAGAGGTTTTATAAGTAGCTACTCCCATAGCTTTGTCAAAACTCTTAATGGCAAACTCAACCACTGTATTATTTTTTTCTTTGCAAAGCACAATGCCAATGCTGCTATTTTCCTGTTGCAGTTTTACTTTTTCATCCAGCACATTCAGGTAAAAATTTAGCTGCCCGGCATCGGCTGGTTTAAATTTCCCTTTTTTTAATTCAAAAGCAACCAGGCATTGCAGGTGCCGGTTAAAAAAGAGCAGGTCAATATAAAACTCATCGCCATCCACTTCAAGCCGGTACTGGTTACCGATAAAACAAAAACCTTTGCCCATTTGTAAAATAAAATTCCGGATGTTTAAAACCACTTGCTGTTCAATATGGCGTTCATCATCCAGTTCATCACCAGCAATAAAGTCCAGCAGGTATTCATCCTTAAAAACTTTTAGTGCAGAGGGCTTCAGGCTTTCTGCTAAAGTGCCGTCAAAATTATTGGGCAGTTTGCCTTCCTTTCTAAACAGGTCGTTTTCAAGATGATGTTCCAGTACCGTCAGCGACCAAAAATTGACTGCCGCAGACTGGATATAGAAAATCCGGGCTTCCCAGCCCTTTATTTTGGTGATAATTGTAAAATGGTGGGAGAAGCTAATGCCCGTAAAAGCGGCATAGAAGGCCTTGTTTTCAATTAGGTTCGACAGTGTCGAACTAATTGAAAAACCTTCTCCGGTACCAGCCAGCCCAAATTGGTTCGACAGTGTCGAACCAATTACCAGATGGGGGGCATAAGCCTCTGCAAACAACCTTATCTTTTTAAGGTTTCCCGGCGAGAAGCCCTTTAAGCCTGGTAGTTCCTTTTGCAGATCCGCCGAAATTTGGTCAAGCACTTTGGCACCCCATTTTTGGGCTTTTATCTTCTCTGAAATCATAAGACCAGTCCTGAAGTAAAGTATCAGTTGCTCCTGGTTAGCCAGCCTGGTCGCTGCGTAACGGCTTTGCACAATTTGTTGCTTAATGGATTGGATAAATTCTATATAAGATTTATCAAGGGCTTTTTTTATTGTTGCTTTCATATTTTTCATTTTAAATTTTAAGCAATAAAATCAGTTTGCATCATTGGCACTTTCTTAAAAGAAGTTAGCCTTTTTGCAAATTCCTTTTTCACATCTTTATCAAAACTGTCCAAATAGTTTTCAGTAGTTTTTAAATCTGTATGGCCAAGTGCTTCCTGTATGAATACAGTACTGGCACCGGACCGTTTGAGAACAGTAGAGAAAGTATGTCTTGCAACGTAGGTGGTAGCTTTTTTATCAATACCTAAATTTTTAAAAATGCGCTTCATCCAGTCGTTTATAAATCCAACAAAATTTTGAATGAGTTCATATTGACGCAGAGGAGACAATCCATCCTGTAGTATTGGAAATAAATAATTACTTGAAGATTTATTTTTATTTCCCAATCGTTCAATTATTTCTTTCATATCATCCGTAAGAAAAATAGTAATTGGCTTTGGGTCACTTCTCAATGAACGTTCTGTTTTAGAACGCTCAAATGTTAGATAGTCGCCATCAATGTTTTTATACTTCAGGTTTGCAATATCTTTTGGGTTCATACCATTACCAAAATAACTGAACAGCCAATAGTCCTTTGCTTGTTGCTCACCAGTTAATTCAGGATTGCATTCATAGAAATATATTTTTTCAACTTCTGACAGTTCAAGTGCTTTCTTTACATTTTTTGATGTTGGGATTCTATATTTACGTTTGCCAAAAGGATAACACTTTTCCCGTTTGATAATACCATCCTCTATTGCCTCATTAAAGATGGCCCGGAGTGGCCGCAGGTATATACCAATGGTGGTTTTCGAGATATCCTGACTTTTCAGCCAGTTCTCGTACTCTTTGAGGTAGGTGGAAGTAATGATTGTAAACGGTACATCGCCCCTGAATTTCTTTAATGATACATAACTGCAATGATAACTGATAGCACTGCTAATTCTGCTTTCCCGGATTAACTGCTTAATGTATTTGAGGTAGGAAAAAGAAATTATCCCAGACTTACCAAACGTTTCAGTTAATAGCGGCAACTTTTTGTAAAAGGGGGTGTAATTAAATTCATCTCCATTTGGAGTAGTTAATTCAGCTTTAAAATTTCTTTGGCGAAAGTGTGCATTGCCTTTTATGAAATCTTTTTCAAACTCTGTAAAATTAAAAGGGGCTAATTCTTTCACAGCATTTTCAGCCTTCCTTTCAATTTCTTTCAGTTTATCTCTTACACGCTGCAATTCATTACTGATTCTTGAAGCAGGCAGTTTTTCCCATTCTTCTTTTGACAGGTCAAAAGTAGTTGGATAATATTCAGTAACACGTTGAAAAGTTACCCTTAATTTTACGGGGTATTTTTCTAATTTTTTCATCCTCCGTGTATCGAGGATGATGGAAATTGTTGTTGACATAATTTATGATTTTCGTTATCTCCATTCATTCCCACATCATAAATCACCAATGATGAATTTGCAAACAATTTGCAAACAAACCACTATTAAAACAGTATTTACTGTTGCAAAGAGAAAAAAGCAATTTCCATGCAACAATTTGAAATTAAATAGTTTAGGTTAAAATCAGTAAAAGCAGATTAAACTAAGAAAAGTATATTTTCCAACTACGGATCAGAAGGTTTCAGGTTTGAATCCTGACGCGGTCACAAAACCCTTTAGCAAAAGCTAAAGGGTTTTTTTATTAATAAATTTTATAGTTAGAGCTCTTCACTCATCCAACCCAAATGCAAATAAAGTAGCGCTCCCGGTAACCATGCCCATAGCACTGGTGCTGGCCATTAAAAAAATATATTCACCGGCTGGCAGCTTTTTATCCAATACCAGCTCCCAGTAACCATCTTTTATTTTCTTTACACTAAATCCCATTTGAACACTGGACTTTATTTTTTTACCGCCAAAGGGTAACATGCCGGGTGTTTTCATCAGGTAAATTTTTCGTTGTCCTTTTGAAGTTTCGCTCCTGTATAATGTAATTGAACCGGAAGGATCAGTTGCTATACCCGCCCCCTGCAACATAGCAGGATCAATCCCATTGGCCCGCATGGTTGAATCAGCAGCAGGATTTGTGGATTGTACTGCAGCTCCTGTAGTAAAAACAAAAGAAATATTTGCTCCTCCTGTTAATCTCACAGATGATCTGTCACCCTCCATCACATATCCATTTTCAGCGCCGCCAATACCACCCATCTTGGTTTTTGTTTCCACTTTTGCGGTTACTTTTTCAAGCCGAACAACCTTGCTGCTTTCTTTGCGCAAACAGTACACTTCATTACTGAATTCGGGTACAGGATAAGTTTGCCCGGAGGCCGCAAGAGCTAAGAATAATGTGGTAAAAATGGATAGTAACTTTTTCATGTTTAACTTTTTAATCATTATAGTTTTTGTTCAAATCGTTTCACGGTAAACTCACCGGGTTTTGCCAATGCAAATCCTGCTTCAACAACCAGATTACCGTTAGCAATATCGGTTTGTGTCATAGTTGTGAGTCCGGTATTTACAAAAAATGCCTGTGAAGTGCTGGCTCCTTTTATCACTCCGGCTTTCCATTGCTGTGCCAAGTAATCGGAGATTTTATTTTTAACAGCCGTCCAGATTCCTGTTTCATTACTGCTTCCTGTAAAGCCGGTCATGATTTTTTTAATTTCATTATTGATGATGTCGTTGATTGAAACCTTCTCCATCTGTTTACCGGCGATCATGGCTTTTAATTTTTCAACAGGGAAATGTTCTTCCAATTGGGTTTTAAAAAATAGAGCAGGAGTATTATTATCCCATCGCCACATGAGGGTAAAAAATTGCGGCAAATAAGATGGCAGCCTTTTGTCAAAATAGGCTTCGTCTATATAAATAAGTTTGCGTGCTGCTTTATCTGCAGGGTCCATGAATTTTCTATTGAAAATAAAATCATGGTAATCATCTATAATCGCCTGTTGCTGCATGGAGGCTTCTGAATGCTGATTAATATAATCATCAATCACCTGCAATCTTTCAGCAAAAAGTTTCTCTGTTTTTTCTGAATTTGAATGTTTTGTTTTTAGTTTCTTTTCCAGTTCAGCTTCAGCAAGTGCGATGGCTCTCTCCCGAACATTTTGTGGAAGTGATTTGTCGTTCCGGTAGTCGTTGAGCATTTTTTTAATTTTTTCAATGCCCTCATCATAAGCTGCAAGCACTTTTTTCTTTTCTTCTTCTTCTTTTGCTCTCAGAGCTGTCAGGTATTGTTTCTGTGTTACCGGTTGCCAGGGCATCCGCCCGTTTTTTGTAACAACGATGATCTTATTATTGGGGGCATGGCGGGGATCTTCAAAAACAGTATAACCTTTCCATTCACCTTTTTCAGGAGACAGTTTCCAGATTTTTTTTCTCTGATCATTCAGGGTCATGGAAACACCTGCAGAATCAACCAGCCAATGCAGATCATTTACAAACACATAAGCCCAGGTATTGGTTTCATGTGCAACAATTAATTTTTTATAACTTTTATTGTAATATAAATATTTGAAAAGTGCGATGTACGAATAGGGTGTTGGAGCTCCGTCAAAATAAGACCTGCCGGATATAGAAGCGTACCATTTGGCTTCGGTACCTGTTGGTACAGGGTAGGCTTGCTTAAACAGATCAGCAATAGAATCAATTTTTTTAGTGATCACCGGAAAATGAGCGGGCTTGAATGTTGAAGCATATGCATGAACAAAAGGTTCACCTTTTATCCATTTCTTTTTTATGGCCATGATGGAGTCATCAATGTCTGCGGGCTGAGCATATAATTCAAAGTTGCAGGAGAGCCACACATTTACGGCAAACAGTAAGAGAGTATTTTTAGACATACTACTTATTTATAATTGGATCATGAACAATTTTAATTTTTATCAATCCTTTCGATACTTCCACCTGTTTATCACCGTGTTTCGTATCTGCAGAAATGTCTGTAAGTACTGGCGATTTATTAAAAGCATCAAAAGCAAAAGTGGTATTGGAAACAAAAGCCACAGACGCAATTGTTTTTTCCATTTCAAGTTTTTGCTGCATTTTTTTGTGTTTATCCCTTAACTGATCGAGCAGGGTATATCCGGTGCTTATATATGCATCTGAAGTAAAAGTGCTCATCATATTATTGGCCATATTCATCAACTGATCCTCGTTTGCTTCGGCTTTTGAAGAAGAAATAAATACATGCGACAGGTACCCTAACAGATCTATGCTGTATGATTTGCCCGACTGCGATGCATAGTTTGCAAGGTTTTCTTTTGGATCATATCGCAGCTGCTGAAGTATTACTGTATCCTGGCTAATTAAATCGGCAAAATCAATTTTAAAAACAGGAAAATGCATCAGCATATCTTTCGGTCCGGTATATGAATACGAAATCCACTTGTCCTGTTCTGTTTTTACTTGCTTTACACCGCTTGTTACCATTGCAGGAATGTAGTATTCACTCTCTTTTCCATTTTCATAATCCGTATTTGTTAAATGCAGGGTCCATTTACATCCATCCCTTGCAAGACTTACATAAATATTTTCCCTGTTCACGATATCTCCTGTTGCTTTTAAAACCGGTTCATCTTCGGAGTCTTTATATGTAGTGGCAAAATTGACAGTAGTATTGAGTGAAAAGCGATTTAGATTCATAATCCTGTAAAAAAGATCATTTAACCTCTCAGATAATTCCGGATTGCCTAATATTTGAGCTTGCCTGTTGCGACCCAGTGTTACCGAAATATTAAAAATGACATCCCAGTCCTTCTCTATAATTTTTTTTTCAATATAATTTTCAAATTCTGCACTCTCCATTAATTCTGAGATGATGCTCATCCCATCTAAATTATCGGCCATGCCTAATAATTGTTTTTTACGGTCATTTGCCAGAATGCTGTTAAAAATGCAATCCTGCATAAAAATATTTTTCCCGTACTGGCTGGTTAAACGTTTTATTTTTTCATCTCCTCTTGACAAAGACTTTGCGAATGCTTTATTTAAATCGTCTGTAAGACCGGGAGAACCCTGTTCGGTTGCAGCAATCGTTCCCGTTAATTGTATGTACCTGTTGATGGATAGTGCATAGCTCAATAGCTGATTTTCGTAGTCCATAAACTTTTTTTCCCATTCCAACATGTCCTGCTTGTATTTATTTTGTGCATTACTGTCGCATAGGTATGAGAGGCTAAACTCTCTTTTTGGCGGGGCATCAATCAATATTTCCGGCTCATTTCTTAAAAGCTCTTTTAAATTCTTATGCATTTCATCCAGCTCAGTTTCTGCGGTTAATACTCTTTCATTCAATTCAACTGAACCGCTGCCTCCTTTATGCTTGGGTATAATTATATTACTTTTTAATAAAGAGTTCGGCAATGGGAGGTCTATCGTGTTTTTAACAAGGGCATTGTGCCGGTCATCTATATCTTTAAATTCATCTACCGCCATTTGTATCAGGGGGTAATTCATAAAACCATTTTTTCTTGCAGCTTCTTTGCTGATATAAGTTTCTGTCCACAATTTCGATTTGGTTAAGTTGTTTATAATTTTTAAAAATGGGTCTGTCTTCGTTAAAGGTTGTGTAATAACAAGGTTTCTTTTTTTACTAAAAAGCACCAGCATACCTTTTGCAGTTACCAGCATACTGTCATTTAGTTTTTTACCTTTATACCAAAGCAATTGATCTTTGGCCTGAGCTGCAGAAGGAATTGTAACAGGTTGTTTAACCGGTATAGGAATGATTGGTGATTTGTATTTTGCTGCAGGCAGAGTTTTTGTTTGAGTCTGCTTGTTTTGACTGTTTGCAATTTGATTTGCTTCCTTTATCATCTTTTCTATGTCGGCCTGAGTTTGAGCCATCAAAATTCTGCTGCTGCATAAAACCATTGCAAATACAATAAATACTTTCATATTTTTAATTTGATCATTATTGAATTTTAAACCTCCACTCCGGTATAAATTCCCGGCTGTATAAAAACGAATTGGGAAATTGTGAACTTGAACCATACCCGCCATCCAGCATATTTTCTGCTACTGCAGATAACACAAGATTTGTTTCCTGTATGCCTTCGAAATAGTGAAGTGCCCAGCGATAGGTTCTTTTGGTTAATGGTAATTGTTCTGTTTTTTTAAGCGTACCATTTAAGTCTACTTTTCTTGTGTAGCTGGATGCGGGAGAAAGATTCAACTGATTTCCTGTAACCGAGTATGTACCTTTTTCATCTGTTAGTGCAAAATCATTTGAGCTGAATTGACTTTCTCCGTGAAACGTATATGTGCCATTTGCTTTAAAATCATACTGGCCTTTATGATAACCTGCATTTACAAGATTTACCAGAACTCCATTTTGATATTGCGGCGGGCTGCTTGCTGATTTCGCCCATTTGCCCACAATTGTTTTGCCTTCTGCAGAAACAGGAGCACTAACTGTTACTGAGCTGCCTGCCTTGTTCTGTTTAATGTTAAGGATCAAAGATTGCCAGAGAGAGTCGTACCGCTGCAGATCCTTTTGTGTATTGGAAACTGCTATTACACTTTGAATGCTGTTACCACAATCAAACACATTCAGCTGCACATAGTATTTGTTACCATTCTGATCTGTTGCTTTTGCTCCGAGACGCTGAAAGCTGCTTCCTTTTTTAGTTTTTAAATTAAGCGGTGAAGCAAATGTGAGCACGGTGAAATTTTTTTCGATCAACTCCTTCCATTCAGTGTTAAAATCTGTTTGTTTATTTCCGCTGGATGGCTGTGTTTGATAAATAACCAGCTGGCAAAACGTTTTGTCTTTATTATGAAAAGTCAGTTGCCTGTAACTATCTGTTGAAAGGGATTCCCAGTCTTTTGGAACGGAAAAAACAATATGATCAATACTGTCTTTTATTTGTGCAATACAAACAGTGGGTAGCCATAATGCTGCATAAAGAACAAAACGTACAAGAGTGCGACGCAACAACAGATCCATAGTAGTAAAGCTGATTGGTGAATAAATATTTTACAGTCTCCTTATTTTAATGATCGTTTCTTCTTTTTTTATTTTTTTATGGATCATATTTTTTGATGATTCGCCGTAGTAATGCACAATGATTTCATTGCCGTCTGTTTCAAAATGTATGTATTTAGGATCAGCAGGCAGAGGCATGCTTGGCATCACCACCTTCGGTGATCGGGGACATTGCTGCTCGGCAGCAGGTGTATTGCCAAAAGAAGGTAACAGGGCAATGTATACTTCTGTCATTGGTTTTTCTTTGGATGCAGGGATCACTTTTGAAGACTGCATTCCTGCTATTTCCACATTGGCTTTGTAGGTTTCTTTATTGGTATATTGATGATTGCATTTGGTACAGGGATCCCAATCGCTCCAGGGTTTATAATTAATAATATTGCTGATGCTGGCAAGCTTGTCATCGAATTGTATAACACAACTGGAAGAATCAATATAATGAAAACAACCGGCGAAGTTTTTATGAATGTATGTAAACAGATACCCGGGCCCGGTAATTTTTATATTGCTGACAAGCAAAACTGTTTTGGTTACTCCTTTTGGAAAATAAATTTTTAGTTTAACCGAAACGGCAACGGGGTTTTGCGAAGGAACGGATGATGGTGCTTTGAAATTCGCCGTTTTTTTACCCGATATTGTTCCCACTTCACTGTTTCCATTTTCAATTCCGTTTACTGCCCAGCTTAAAACATCATACCTATGCTTTAATGACTGCAATTCATCATCATTGTTTTTTTTCAAGGGAGGCAATATATTTCCATCTACTGACTGTCCATTGCTGTTAACATCATTTACTTCTACCTGCACCAGCGGTTCAAGTAAATCGCCATCAACCGACGGACCATTTTTCACTGGAACATTTTCTGCAGGCTCTTGTTTTGGCGGAGGGTATTCGGCTATGTATAACTTAACTGTTCCGTTTGTTTGAACAGTTGCTTTTTTTGGTTTCAATACAAACCTTGAAACAACCGTCCAGTAACTGAAATGAGGTACCAGTCCTTTCACTGTATTCTTTACCGGATCAATCACAATGTTTTTTAACTGAAACCATTGACCTTTTTCTGATTGGGTTGCAATGCCACTGTATTCCTGGTCGGGTAACGTATAAAAAACGAGTTGAACAGGTTTTTTAAATTTAATACCCGAAGGTTCTAACTGATAGGCCCCTTCAGTTGTTTCATTTATTTCGTTTGTTACTGATTGAATTGAAATGGTTGTTTCAGTATCTAAAGCACCGGCCGGGAAAATTACATCGAGCCTGCCATCAGCAGATTTTAGTACACCTCCTTTAGCTCCGACTTTTGCCGAAGTACTATTGCCCAATGGTTTGCCGGTTGCAGTAACAACAGGCAATCGGCTGGTATCTGCAACTTTGGTTTGTGCAAAACTACTTTGTGCAATAAAGAAGCATATGATGAATGAACGTAATTGCATAATGGTGCTATATCTGAGATAAATGTATTGTGTTGTAAAATGGCAACAGTCACCGGAAAAGGTGATTTTGAATCCGGAAGTACAGAATCACCCGAAACAGTGATTTTTGAAAAGAAGCTTGATAATGTTGTACAGAAAATGAATCTTTATAGAACAAACTGTTTAATGAAAAAATGTTCATTCATATTATCTAAAGGCATTTTCCTGTTTTGTTTCTTTTTTTCCTGTACCGTATTTTCTCAAACTAAAACCATTGATAGTTTAACAAAAGAACTAACTCATCCAAAAAATGATACGTTCCGGATTGATGTATTATATAATCTTGCGCAGGAACAATATGGCTATGACAGTACAAAAGGCATGCAATATCTGAATGAAGGAAATGTGCTTGCAAAAAAAATGAACTTTCTTTTTCAGATGGCCAATTATTACCAGATCAAGGCCAAGTTAAAAAATGATGAACCTCAAACGATTTTATGGATTGATACAGCAATTCAACTTTACAGGAAAAGTATTTCGCTGAACCAGACTCCGGTATATAATAAGAAGGCGTTACTGTCCATTGCTACCTGCAAAGCAGATATTGCCAATCAATTGAATAAAGGCGGCAAATACAAAGAAGCCATTGCTGCTCATTTAGAATCATTAGAGGCATGGAAAGCATCAGATGATCCGGACAGGAATGAAGCCATTGCAACAATTTATAACAGTATTGCTACTGTTTACTACAATATTAAAAACAATCAAAAAGCACTTGAATATGACAAGACTGCCCTGCAATATCGTTTGCTTGATGATAATGATGAGCTGTTGGCTAAATCATATTTTTTTGTAAGTGACGATTATGTGCTTTTGTCCAATCTGGATTCTGCATTGGCTTATGTGCAAAAAGCCGAAGCGGCCGTTAAGAGAATTAACAAACCCGATCTGAACTATAATTATTATAACCGGATGGCAACTATTTACAAAAGCAAGGGTCAATTTAAACAGGCAATTTTATACGATGAAAAGGCTTTGAATGAAGCGAAAGCGACGGGGAACCCATTTGTTATATCAAACGCAAACCGTTCACTGGGATTGGATTTTATTGAAACGCATGATTACAACAAAGCAAGAACATATCTTTTATCAGCACTGAAAACAGAGCAAGAGAACAAATATGTGATAGCAAAAATAAATACACTCCGAAAACTGGTGGTGGTTGAAGAAAAGACAAATCAACCCGGACAGGCATTCAAATACCTGAAACAACTTTACGAGCTGGAGGATAGTATTAAAACAAATGAATCAAAAACGGCGGTTGCTGAAATTGAAAATAAATACCAGGCCACACAAAAACAGAAAGAGATTATACAATTGCAGAAAGATAAACAGGCGCAGGCTTTTTCTTTAAAGCAAAAATCTGCACTCAATTACATTCTTTTTGCTTCATTGGGTGTATTGATGATTGTTGGTTTACTGTTGTACAGAAATTATCGTCAAAAACAACAATTGCAGCTGCAGCAGATCAGTGAATTAGAAAAGGACAGGCAACTTGTTGCAGTTGATTCATTGTTAAAAGGTCAGGAAGAGGAAAGAAGCCGTTTGGCCAAAGATCTTCACGATGGCCTTGGTGGATTATTATCAGGCGTAAAATTTTCGTTAAGCAATATGAAAGACAATTTAATTGTAACACCGGATAATATGGCTGTATTTGAGCGGTCGCTGGATATGCTTGATACATCCATTAAAGAATTACGCAGAGTAGCGCATAACATGATGCCGGAGATGCTCACCAAATTTGGATTGGATGAAGCATTAAAGGAATATGCAAATAAGGTGACTGAAACAAAACTGCTGCAAATAAAATATCAGTCGTTTGGTATGAATGAGCGGTTGGACAGTTCAGTTGAAATTATTATCTACCGGATCATTCAGGAACTGGTGAATAATAGTTTAAAACATGCTGCGGCATCCGACATGTTAATACAAATAGTAAAGGAAGGCAGCCGCCTGAGTGTATTGGCAGAAGATAACGGCAAAGGATTTGATACGGCATTAACAGAAAGCAGTAAAGGAGCAGGATGGACCAGTATCCGCTCAAGAGTTGAATATTTAAAAGGAAGAATTGATCTTCATTCCGCAAAAGAAAAAGGAACATCAGTTACCATCGAATTTAATTTATAAACATGATCCGGTTATTTATTGTAGATGATCACCCCGTTGTTATTGAAGGTATTCTTTCATTAATAAAAAACGAAAAGGATATTGAATGGGTGGGGCAGGCAATGAATGCGCAATCATGCCTGGGATTTTTTGTGAATAATACAGCTCATATTGTTTTAATGGACATCAGTTTGCCGGATATGAGCGGAGTGGATTTATGTGCCGTGATGAAAGAAAAATATCCGGGTATTTTTATTCTCGGTATCAGTACGTTTAACCAGGGTCTGTACATAAAAAAGATGATGGAAAACGGAGCTTCAGGTTATATCTTAAAAAATTCATCCAAAGAAGAATTATTAAAAGCCATTTATACTGTATGTGAGGGAGGTATTTATTTCAGTGGCGAGGCGGGTGAATCTTTAAAGCAATATCAGCGAACAGAAAAAGAAGAAATTCCTGTATTAAGCAGAAGAGAAAAAGAAGTGCTAGAACTGATTGCAGAAGGATATACCAACCCTGAAATAGCGGAGAAATTATTCCTGAGTTCATTTACGGTGGATAGCCACCGGAAAAACCTGATTGCCAAACTGAATGTTAAGAATACAGCAAGCCTGGTGAAATATGCCGTTGAAAAAAAACTGATCTGAATCTTTCAACCTCCTTCATTACGACAAATCCATTCCTTACCTTCTCTTATCTTTTTTAGTTGAACGTGTAAGCTTTATTACCCCTGTTGAATGTGGTTTGTACAGTTATATTTTGCTCATCATTTAGTTTGGATCTGAGTTGATAGCAAGTTGAACCTGCCTTTCAATACGAAGAGGTTTAAGTATCAATAGAATGAGTTTATAAAAACATTTTGCTTTTCCAGGATGATGTTAAAATCTTTTGCAACCGTTTTCAGTTCAGCTAACAACTAAGTTTTAATATATTTGAGCTCGCTTTACCCGTAAACCAAACGTATGGCCAAAAAGACAGCTCCCATAGATCTCATTGACAGTTTCGAAAAAATTCCTACAAAGATTTTTAAATCGGCTAAAGACGGTTCTGCATTTGCTGCACAGCAAATAGCAACACTCATCCGTTCAAAAGCAGAACAGGGTAAAAACTGTGTGCTGGGACTTGCAACAGGATCAACACCCAAATCGTTGTATGCAGAACTGGTTCGTATGCATCGGGAAGAGGGGTTGAGTTTTAAACATGTTGTTGCATTTAATCTGGATGAATATTATCCCATTGAACGTGATGCCATTCAAAGCTATCACCGCTTTATGAAACAACAGTTGTTTGATAAAGTAGATATTGATCCTGCTAATTGCCATATACCCGATGGTACCGTTGATAAAGAACACATCAAACAACATTGTGCAGCTTACGAACAGCAGATTGCAGATGCAGGTGGTATTGATCTGGAGGTGTTGGGGATTGGTGTTAACGGACATATTGGTTTTAATGAACCCGGCTCAAGTTTATATACAAAAACAAGATTAACCACGCTCACTAACTCCACCCGATTAGCCAACAGTTATGAGTTTGCCAACATGAGTGCAGTACCACGCCTGGCAATTACCATGGGCATCAGCACCATTTTAAAAGCAAAGAAAGTTTTGTTGATGGCATGGGGCCCCACGAAAGCATTGGTGATTCATCAGTCAGTTGAAGGTGTGAGTACTGATCAGGTTCCTGCATCCCTTTTACAAAATCATGATGATGTAACATTTGTGCTTGATGAAATGGCAGCGGCTGAGCTTACCCGTTATAAGAGCCCGTGGTTAACCGGTGAATGTGAGTGGACCAATAAAATGATCAAAAAAGCTGTGGTGAACATGGCGCTGAAATTAGGAAAGCCTGTGTTGAGTTTAACCAATACCGATTATAATGAATATGGTTTAAGTGATCTGCTGGTAGAAAAAGGTGAAGCTTACGAAATTAATCTGCAGGTATATTATATGTTGCGTGACAGTATTACGGGATGGCCGGGTGGTAAACCCAATGCAATAATTCCTGCACATCCTGAACGCAGCGAACCTTATCCAAAAAAAGTGGTTTTGTTTTCGCCACACCCGGATGATGATATTATTTCCATGGGTGGAACTTTTCAGCGTTTGCACGACCAGGGGCACGAAGTGCATGTGGCCTATCAAACAAGTGGCAATATTGCAGTAACAGATGAATTTGTTACAAGGTTCATGGATTTTGCAGTGGGATTTGAAGAAATGACCGGTGCAGATGCAACCAAATCAAAAAGTATTCTGGCAGAAGCAAGAGGTTATCTTGAAAATAAAAAGTCGAACCAAATTGACACAGAAGATATCCGCAACATTAAAGGACTCATCCGCCGTTGCGAAGCAGCGGCAACCTGCCGGTATGTTGGTTTAAAAGAAGGACAATGGCATTTTCAAAACCTGCCGTTTTATGAAACAGGTACCATTGAAAAAAAGCCGATGAGTGAAAAAGATGTACAACTCACTATTGACTTACTCCGTGAAATAAAACCGCAACAGGTTTATTGCGCCGGCGACTTTGCAGATCCGCATGGTACGCACCTTGTTTGCTTTAATGTGGTACTGGAAGCATTACAACGGATTAAAACAGATGGCGACAAATGGATCAACGATTGCTGGTTATGGTTATATAAAGGCGCATGGCAGGAGTGGAACATTGAAGAAATTGAAATGGCTATTCCCATGAGCCCCGAGCAATTAATGAAAAAACGTTTTGGCATTTTTATTCATCAGTCGCAGAAAGATATGGTGCCTTTCCAGGGAAGCGACAGCCGTGAGTTTTGGCAACGTGCTGAAGAACGCAATGCAGCCACAGCGGATGTATATGGCAAACTCGGTCTTACACAATATGCCGCCATGGAAGCGTTTGTGCGTTGGCATTATTGAGTGATGAGTGATGAGTGATGAGTGATGAGTGATGAGTCCGTGGTTGTGCAAGTTCAAAAAAATTTATATAGTCTATCAGATTTTTTATTTTCAGTTTAATGATCAACCATGTCGCATAGCTTTAATGATACGATCGGTACGTTTCTCTGCCCGTGCATTATTGAGTGATACAACAGCCCAAACAGCTGCGGGAATCCAGCCGAGAATTGTGATTTGCAGAATGATACAGAGTATGCCGGTAAATATTTTCCCCCGCAAAAAAAAGGAAAGCCAGGGAAGAAGAATGGCAATGAGTGTCATGAATAGGTTTTTGATGAAGATAAGGAAAATAGACTTTTGTTTGATTGCGAAAAATTTCGGTCAGAATTATCAATTTCGTTTGTAAATATTTCCGGCAACAGATCAGACGTTGTTACCTGATCAGGTTTATTATTTCTTTGATAACAGTTGAAGCAGTTTATCTTTGGCGCAGAATTTGTTCATTTCTTTTAAAATTATACTGTTTATGAAAAAACAACTTTTACTCTGCTCGTTTTTATTTGTCCTTTTGTTTCAGTCAACTGCAGTGAATGCTTTAATTGTTCCTGTAAAGCAAAGCGCTGTTCCTGAAAAAGTAATGACCGAATCGGTTGATGAATTCAAGCAACTCTCTAAGAAAGAAAAAAAGCAACGCATCAAGGAAGTAAAAAAACAACTGAAGTTGTTCAAGGCAAACAAAGCTGCCGGAAAAGCAGATGATGAAGAATTGATTTTGCTGGTGGTGCTGGCTATTCTTTTACCACCATTGGCCGTGTATCTGCATCAGAATGCCATCAATACAAAATTCTGGATCAGCCTGGTGTTAACGCTGCTCTTCTTTTTACCGGGAGTAATCTATTCGTTACTGGTTGTACTGGGAGTTGTATAGTGTTCTCTTAAAGCAAACAATATGAACAGCAGCAATTAAAAGTGATGCTGTTTTTTTATTTGAGAAGTTTTTATTCGATTTTTGTTTCGATTGGTGGAGACTGCAACTAATAAGAAAAAGTCAGGTTAACCTTCATCGGCCTATCTTTACTCACTTTTATTTTGGTTGTACAGTTGTTGCTGCTGAAAGCACAATATGAAAAAACGGGAAGAGAATACCCTGCAGCCATCAATAAATAATTCATTAAACTTAAATTTAATTGTATGTCGAAAAAGAAAGTTGAACCCAGAAAGAATAAGCCTGCTAAAAGGAAAAGCTCAGCACAGAGGAAAGCGGATCCAAAGAAAAAAGCCCGCTGAGATCAAAGCGCAGAAAGCCCGGTTTACAGCCGGGCTTTTTATATAAAGTAACTCAAGGGCATTCAATTAAAATGATTTAATTGCTCCGAAGTTCGCAACGTTCCAGTCAGCTTAGTGCAGTCAATTATCTCTATCTATGGGGAGACCTTGCTGCAAATGAAGTACATCAGGGCTGTAGAGCATACACACTTTATTTCTTTTTGATTGATTTTAATTGTTTAATGTCAGCTATATCTTTTGGACGTGAATTTGCAGCTTTATCTTGGAGTAATTCATCAATGCCGATAAATTGCATATCTATTCCTTTGATGTTTGTAATTTCTTTGTTTACGTATGCCTGCCTGAATTTAGCGGCCCCTTTCAATCTGGGAAGAAAGTCAAGTGTAAATTTTTCTAAATCAAATCTAAAATAAGATTTTAAAGGATTAGGGGATTGTTCTTCTATAAACTCTTCTACCTCTTGTCCTAATTCCGCTAAAGCTTTTAAAAGCTTAAAGTAATTGTCATATGTTGGGTTATACCAAATATCAAGATCAAATTTTTCAGTATGATTTCCGGTAGTGTTTTGCGACCATCTAAAATATCCATGAAAAGCCACTGCAGTGCCACCCACAATTAAATATTGAACAGCATTTTTATTAAGAACCTCACAAACTTTGAGTATTTCATCGGTTAAGTTCTTCTCCATTTACCTTTAAGTTTTTTTTACTTTTTTCTTACCGAGCAACTGAAGAAATGCCTTCATCTCTTTTTCAGCTTTATTTTTTAGGCTTTCAGCCTTCTGAACTCTTACAGAGGAGTTTTGCTTTAAACTTTTAAAGCTGTTATATTTTGTCAATGTTGCCATATACTTAAA
The DNA here is from genome assembly GCA_019752045.1 of Chitinophagaceae bacterium. Taxonomy (GTDB): domain Bacteria; phylum Bacteroidota; class Bacteroidia; order Chitinophagales; family Chitinophagaceae; genus Lacibacter. The sequence goes on from JAIEMP010000014.1 coordinate 77,582, forward strand.
GCTAAGAATTTTTTCCGTACACTCAAAAACCATCTGCTTATTGAATCACAGTTGATAACGAGATGGTCTTAGTGTTGCCAGCATAGCAGAAAACCTCGCTGTTATACGCTTTTATTCGTCCAGCCCAAATTTTTTGGAAATGTCAGAAAACAAATTATATGACCCAATTATTTCACCCTCTTTATTTAAAATAACATAGGTCGGGTAAGTCCCAATGGCAAGGTGTTCAGTTAAACTACTCTTTGAATCTTGCATGTAGTTTTGCCACGAATAATTGTTTTTGATTAGATAAGTTCGCCAGTCATTATACTTATCTGTCTGGTCAACGGAAATTCCAATAATCTGAATATTTTTATTCTTTAGTTTTTTAAGGGTTGGTTTAACATCCTTATGGTCTCGAATGCAGGGCGCACAGGCTAAAAACCAAAAATCAATTATGTAATAGTCTGCTCCAGTTAAATTGAGTTTCGATTTTTGATTTTGACTATTAATAAAAGTAAAGTCCGTAATTTTCACATTGTCTATGCTTAAAATATTATTAATTCTGTCAACAACGAAGGGGTACAGTAAAAACCAGTTAAACTTATTTCCCTGTCGGTCAATTAAGGATTTAAAGTTGATAAGGTTTAATTTGGAATTCTGATTGCGTAAAAGGAAAACCTGACCAATTGCATAGGAAAAAGGATTGTTTAAGTTTTCTTCATACGCATTAAGAAGGAAGTTGTTGATTTCAATTGTGTCATTTGTTTTCAGAATGTCTGAATAAGATTTATAAAAGTCAGTTGCTTTATAATATATTGGCGAATTAATGACGGTGTCAATAATTAAGTCGTCACCGGCAAGATGAGATTTAATCACAATGTCACCTGTGTCTAACCAAATTTGTTGCCTATACATCTTGCCTTTCTCATGGTAGCGAATATTGTAGCAGTCAATACTATTTTTCTTGAATTGAAAGGAAAGAGTGTCTTTATACGAAAATGAATAAATTTCCTTCTGACTTAGGTCGAATGCATCAACCTTATCAATTTGTTTATCTGTTGTCAAAACAAGCTGGATATTTGTTTGTCCAGCAACCTGAAGATGAAATGTTAATAATGCTATCAAGAATTTGTAGGGTCTCATATAATTGCGTATAACACACTAATATACGCAACTCCTCTTAAAATTGAAATTACTAAAAGCTTGATTTTCACTACTTGCTCTATGCGCTTTTTAGATTGTTGGGTCGCACAATTGCCACAGCTACTTTCAGCCAATCCCTTCCAAACTTCCTCCCTTCACAAATAACCGGTCAATCTTTTTTTCAACAGCAGGATCTTTTTCAACGGGTGGTGCGTGGTGCGGTTTTAATCTTGCATCAAACACAACCGGACCATTACAGCCCCAATGTTTAAACGCAGTAAAAGAATGGATGCCATATACATCATGACTTGGATTGCATCTTGTATAACTCACCCATAAATAATTGCGGAGATTAGCAGCAGTGAAGGAACTGTCATCCGTTACTATAATCTGAACAACAGAATTTAATTGATAATTGATAATTGATAATTGCTCATTGAGCGCCTCCATTTCCTTCGCTGCTTCATCATACGTAGTAAACTTTTTTGTCTGCAATGCAATTACACCCGGCATGCAGAGCTGCGGGTTTTCAAACTGTTGTAATTCTTTTAAAGCAGCGGGCACTTCACGACAGAGTTCCCGTTTCTTTTCACCATAAGCAGCCAATACCAATTTGCTGCCGCTGTTTAAACCTGTTCCTGAATAATCTAATGTATCAATGGTGGTGTTGGTATAAAAATGCAGATCTCTTGCCAGATCAATCCGTTCAAAAATATATTCTAAATAAGCTTGTATATGATGTGTGTGGAGTTGATTGCTGTCATCAGCAGTGATAAATAAAAATTTCGCCAGGCTTAATTGCCCCGTACCCAACACATGATTGGCGATGGTTAATATTTCAGCCGGTTGTTTTGTTGGTGTGTAAGGTGTGTAACGTTCGCTGCCAATCGCCAATAACAAAGGATGTACACCTGCAGCATCTACTGCATGTACTTCTTTTAAACCCGGTACTTCCTGTTGAATGGCACTGCCCGTCAATTCATGAATGAGTTCACCAAAACTTGTATCCTCCTGCGGTGGACGGCCAACAACTGTAAAAGGCCAGATGGCATTTTTCTTTGCATACACATTGTTCACTTTCATTAACGGAAAGGGATGTGTTAAACTGTAATAACCGAGATGATCACCAAACGGTCCTTCGGGTTTATTCTGCAAAGGATCTACTTCACCTGTAATTACAAAATCAGCATCAGTGCTGATAGCGTTACCTAATGCATCATAGGCATAACGGAATCTTCTTCCACCCAGCACTCCGGCAAAAGTCATTTCACTGATACCTTCCGGCAAGGGCATTACTGCACTGAGTGTATGCGCCGGTGGTCCTCCAACAAAGCAACTCACTTTTAAGGGTTGTCCTTTTTTATTTGCTTTTGTTTGATGCACACCAATACCCCGATGCAATTGATAATGAAGTCCAACTTCTTTATTGAGTACATAATCGTTTCCGGTTAACTGAATACGATACATGCCCAGGTTCGATTGCATGATGCCGGGTTTATCTGCGTCTTCGGTATACACTTGCGGCAGCGTAACAAAAGCACCGCCATCCATGGGCCAATGTTGAATGAGTGGAAGATCGCTGATCTTTATTTGATCAAACGAAAAAGAAGATTTCTTTTTTGGTAATGCTTTGAGTGCTGCTATTCCTGTTTTAAAATTTTGAATTGGATGCCTGAGGGCTTTCATGGGATCGCCTTTGAGCTCAATGAGTTTTTGTACGAGTTGAAAGGTATCTCGGAAGATGAATTTGCTGCGATCGAGTGTGCCGAAAATATTGGAAGCAGCACGGTACTTACTTCCTTTTACATTTTCAAACAGCAGGGCAGGACCTTTGGCTTCATACACACGGAGATGGATAGCTGCCATTTCAAGATGCGGATCTGTTTCTTCTTTAATACGAACGAGATGTCCGTTCTTTTCAAGGTCCAGTAAACATTGTTCAAGTGAGCTGTAGGCCATAATAATGTAAAGTTAGGGGAGGATAGTTTGTAGTTTATAGTTTGTCCTCTGTTCTTGGTTCTTGGTTATGGGTTATGAGTTACGAGTTATGAGTTGGTCTCTGCAGGTTGCCCCTGCAAACAAATTGGGGGGAGGTAAAATTTATAAGTACCTGTAACCCTTAACTCGTAACCTTTAACCGAATTCTAAACAAAATCCTTTCAAAACTGTTTAAACATCTTCACTCATCTTTGTCGTATGGTTCAGGCATATAATTTTTTAGCATCGTGGCAGTTGTTTCCGGAAAAAAGCAGTTATGAATTTGGCGAAACACCAAAAAGCGGTAACTGTAAAATTGAGTCGGTAAAAAACGGAACAGAACTGGCGCTCAGTATCAACTGGGTCACCCACCTCAACGAAGCATTTTATACTTCATACAATTTTGTGCCGGATGCTTCGCTGCACGAGTTTGCCAATAAAGAAGTGGCACAAAAGATCCGTGCAGAAATCACCAACTCATCAACGATGGTGGTTGAACTTTTAACCAACGGACAATTGAAAATTACTGCCACACATGAAATTCTTCCCAATGGTTTTATGAAAATTACACAGGAAGGATTTACTCCCGATTACAAACGGTTTAAAAATGTGGAAGTCTATCACAAACAGATGAGTGTGCTTCCGTATGCTTCCAGTGTAAGTGGTGTGGCTATTCGTCCTACAAAAGAAGGAGTGATCCGTCACCAGGCTTTAACAGCTATGGAAGAGCAAACCAATATGCAGTTGGATCAGATCAAACAACAAATTGAATTGCTTGCACGGCAGGCACAGGAAATTGTAAAGCGAAAAGAATTATCGCTGATGATCTATGATGCGAAATTAAATTTTCGTCCTGTGATTGGACATGTGTATCATCTGTATCAAAAAAATGATGACAGCTATTTGCTTTCAATGATTAGTCCGCAGGAGTGGGGCAATGCCGGACCGTTTAAACAATTTGTTGCATCAGCAAAATTGTTGGCCGATCATACATGGATGGAACTGTAGTGAGAAGCCGATAGTTTGTAGTTGATAGTAAGAAAACCTTAACGAAGGATTTTGGAGTTGGGAATTAGGATTTGGGAATTGGGAGTTTGGAGTTTGTTACGATTGATTGTTCCATTCACCCTACAGCATCAACCCTAAACCTTCTTAACTTGCGTTATGAATTTTCCCATTGAAGTAAAGAAAAGCAAAGTTGCAGGCAAAGGTGCATTTGCTATCAAAGCAATTCCGGCCAAACGAAAACTCGGCAATATGGCCGGTGAAATCATCAGTTATAAAGAAGCGCAACGCAGAGTAAAGCAACAACATGCCGGTGAATTGCTGATGGTGGAGTTTGATAATGACCCCGTAGCATTGGATGCAAGTGTAAACCGCAATGCACTTTCTTACATCAATCATTCCTGCGATCCAAATACGTATATGCGCCGTGCATACAGACAGGTAGAGTTTTACAGTAAACGTGTTATTAAAAAAGGAGAGGAGCTGACTTGTGATTATGGCGAAACACATCATGATGGAAAACTGCCTTGTACATGCGGAGCAAAGAATTGCAGAGGATTTATTTAGGGGGAAAGGCATAAGGCATAAGGTGAAAGGTATAAGGTGAAAGGCATAAGGCATGAGGAATAAAGCATCAAGCATGAGGATGAAATAATAAACAAAGTGCGATTAATGTTTTCTCTTAAACCTTAAACCTTAAACCTTTTATAATCTTCTTAACTTTGAAACATGACCAAACTTTCCGTTAACATCAACAAATTTGCAGTACTGCGAAACAGTCGTGGTGGGAATAATCCAAATGTAATTAAAGCAGCAATGGATGCAGAACGTTTTGGTGCGGATGGTATTACTGTTCATCCAAGACCCGATGAACGCCATATCCGGTATGATGATGTGCGTGAAATTAAAAAAGTAATTACTACTGAATTTAATATTGAAGGCAACTGTCGTGAACAGGCTTTTGTTGATCTGGTGCTGGAAGTAAAACCTGCACAGGTAACATTGGTTCCTGATACATTGGGTCAGCTCACCAGTGATCATGGATGGGATACCATACAGAATAAAAAGTATTTGATTGAAATGGTGGAGCTGTTTAAAAAAGAAGGTATCCGTGTTTCTATTTTTGTTGATCCTGAAGTGCGGATGATTGAAGGTGCTTCAGAAACAGGAACCGATCGTGTAGAATTATATACCGAAGGTTATGCCAAGCGTTACCACACCGATCCCCGTGATGCAGTACATGCTTATCTTACAGCTGCCATGCGTGTAAGAGCATTTGGTATGGGACTTAATGCAGGCCACGATCTTGATCTGCAAAATCTCAACTACCTCATTAAAACGATTCCGTGGATGGATGAAGTGAGTATTGGTCATGCATTGGTTTGCGATGCGCTGTATCTGGGATATGAAAATGCAGTGCAGTTGTATAAGAGGGCGCTGGTTGTGGAGTGATGTTTAATTTATACTTAATTCGTATGAGATTTTTATTTTTTTCCGGTATAATATTTTTTGTCGGCTCAATAATTTTAATCAATGCGAACTATTATATATTAGACATTGAAAGGAATGGTAAGGTTGTAAAGATGAAAATTGAACAGTTGCCAAAAACATGTTATGGTGGCAAGGTTAGATACTTTGTAACTTATAGCTATGAAGGTAAAATGTATGATAAAGCTACAAGAGGCAATTATTGTGAGGAACATTATATTGGCGAACTAGTAGATATGAAATTTTTACAGGGCTCAAAAGAAATACTTCGTCCGAATGAATCTGCTTTAATGAATTTATTATTTTTTGCTGCGTTGGGTGTATTAGGAGCAGTTATTAGTGCCATACAATGGCGGAAAATGAAAAGATAAATAAGTTAATGAGAGTAATGAAAGAGCAAATCATAGTTAACAAATGAAGAAAAGATTTTCTGTTTTTCCTAACTCAGTTATTAAAATAACTTCTAGAAAAAACCTCCAAACAATCTATGATCAGTTTTATCAGCAATTGATATTGCAGGATTCAGATACACGAATTGTTTTTATTTCTAAGGATGATGTAAAAGAAGAGTATCAATTTGAAGTATATAAAACCTATGTTATTGTTAGAGGAAACATGGGACGATCTTTAGAAGGCAACTTAACAGGATGGGGAGTATTAACTAAAAATGGGAACAAGGTAGACTGCGAGGTAGCGCTTAAAGCAAAGAGCTGGTCCGCCTTAACTCTTTTATCAATGCTTTTTATCTTTTTATTGACAAGGGTTTACTTAGCCGTTTTTCTTGATAAAGCTGGTATACTTGAACTTCTTTTTACAGCTTTGTTAATAATAGTTGGGTATCTTTTTTTTGTTACTACAATGAAAAGGCAAATGAGAACTGTCATTGATGAGATTGAAAATGCATTGAAATAATAACAAAGACTTTAATACTGATTGTTCTATCGTTCAGACCGGCTCCGCCGTGCCGACCGGATAACACGCCCAACTACCAACTAAAAACTACAAACTGTTTCATCCCCCCGTCTGCCCCGTTCTCACTTTAATCTTTTTCTTTCCGGAATTTTTCTTTTCGTAAGCTTCTACTTCTTTGGGTTTGGCTTTTGGTTTGGTTTCTTCTTTTTTTACGGTTGTATTGTTTGCATCTGTTCCATCTTCTTTTTTAAAGATGCCGTTGGCCGTACCGCTGCCATCATCTATTTTACCGAGAATGAAATTTTCTTTCCGTAATATTTTTCCGGTGCCCGGTTCATAGATGGTCCATAAACCATGAGCAGTAGTGGAGCCTTCCATTTTTACTTCAACCAGGTATACTTTCTTCGGATCGTTGATGTCGTATACTTCCACTGTTTCAGTTGGCTTTTCAGGATTACGGGCCAGCCAGCTTTCTTCACGCACAATATCACCCATGGCATTAAAGTATTGCTGCTTTCCATGTTTATGTCCCCAACGGAAATTTTCAATGGCCAGTACATCGCCCTGCAGGCTGTATACTCTCCATGGTCCTTCTTTTTGTCCGTTTCTGTATTCACCTTCTTCTTCATAACCGGGTTCGCCTCTTACTTCGTCGTAACGGTTCAGCCATTTTCCCTGCTTCAACCCTTTAACATCGGTGCAGTTGAGTGTATCGCCTTTTACGCCAATGGTAAAGTCTTTACACTGCGCTTCGCCGCTCATCCAAAAAAGAACAAGGGCTACTACAGTTAAGGTCAACATTCGTAAGTTTGAAACTGAGTTACTACGCTTCATAAAACATGAGATTTAAAAACCAAAACAGATGTACCAATTAAAAACGGCTGCAAGTTTTAAAAATTGTTTCAGCAAAGTTATCCTCCTTCTTTCATTTTTGCTTCTTTCTACTGCATCAAACGCACAAATCAAGCCAACAACCGCAGAAGAAAGACAAAAAGGAATGACAGTTAGAAAGGAACTGGAAAAGAAATCTTTGTTAAAAGAAACCAAGTTCCGCAATATAGGCCCCACAGTTATGAGTGGCCGTGTCACCGATTTCGACATCAACCCCAATGATCCCACTGAGTTTTATGTGGCCTATGCCAGCGGTGGTTTGTGGTACAGCAAAAACAACGGACAATCGTTTACACCCATTTTTGATAATGAAGATGTAATGACCATTGGTGATATTGCTGTTAAATGGAATGGTGCCCGTGTAATTTGGGTAGGTACGGGCGAAGTAAACAGCAGTCGGTCTTCTTATGCCGGCAATGGTGTGTATAAAAGTACAGATGATGGCAAAACATGGGAGTATCTCGGTTTGCCGGAGAGTCATCATATCGGGAAAATTCAATTGCATCCAACCGATCCTAACACCGCATGGGTGGCAGCATTGGGTCATTTATATTCGGCCAATAAAGAACGTGGAGTTTATAAAACAACTGATGGTGGCAAAACATGGAAGTTGACGTTGTTTGTAAATGAGAACACCGGTGCAGTTGAAATGGAAATGAATCCCAATAATCCGTTGGAGTTGTATGCCGCTGTTTGGTATCGTACAAGAAGAGGATGGACGTTTGAAGAAAGCGGTCCTTCATCAGGAATTTATAAAACTGTGGATGGCGGAAATACATGGGCATTGATCACTGCAGCAGGCAGTGGTTTTGCAGAAGGAAAAAAACTCGGCCGAATTGGCTTGTCTGTTTTTGCACAGAACCCAAACATTGTATATGCAGTGATTGATAATTATGATGTAAGTACCGATACCAGCAGAAGAAGAACAACAGCAGGTGATACAAGCATTCAGTTAAAAGATTTTAAAACCATGAGCAAAGAAACGTTCATGGCATTGGATGATAAGAAGCTGGATTCGTTTATGCGTCGTCAGCGGTTTCCTGCAAAATATACAGGGGCTGTGGTAAAGGAAATGGTGAACAGCGGAAAAATTCAACCCGTTGCATTGTGGGATTATTTTGATGCAGGTGATGATGGGTTCAGTAATGCAGGCATTAAAGGTTGCGAAGTATATCGCAGTGATGATGCAGGTAAAACATGGAAACTGGTGAATAATAAACTGCCGCAGGCTTTCAGCACCTATGGTTATTATTTTGCCAAGATTTATGTGTCGCCTGTGAATGCAGATAAGATTGTGGTGTTGGGCGTTAATGCATGGATGAGTAAGGATGCAGGAAAAACATTTAAGAACATTGATAAACCCAATGTGCATTCCGACCATCATGTGTTGTGGTTTAATCCAAAGAGAGATGCACACATTATTAATGGAAATGATGGTGGTTTAAATATTTCTTATGATGATGGGGAGAACTGGTACAAAGCCAATTCACCATCGGTAGGTCAATTTTATGCCATTACAGTTGATGATGCAAAACCTTACAATGTGTATGGTGGCTTGCAGGATAACGGTTCATGGTTTGGCCCATCCAATAACAAAGAAAGCAGCGATTGGCACGACAATGGAAATTATGCATTCAGATCAATCAATGGTGGTGATGGTATGCAGGTGCAGGTTGATACAAGAGATAATACAACGGTGTACACCGGTTCCCAGTTTGGATCGTATGTACGCATTGATAAAACAAAACCGTTTCAGGGCAGAGTGAATGTTCGTCCAATGCATGAGTTAGGCGAAAAGCCTTTGCGTTTTAACTGGCAGTCGCCCATTTTGTTATCGAAACACAATCAGGATGTTTTTTACTTTGGTACCAATCGCTTACACCGCAGTTTTAATAAAGGAGAAAATGCGGCCAGTCTCAGTGGCGATTTAACGGGAGGAAGAAAAGAAGGCAATGTGCCTTGGGGTACATTGGTTACCATCAGTGAATCAGCACTTCGTTTTGGACTCATTTATACGGGTAGTGATGATGGAATGATTCATGTTACAAAAGATGCCGGCTATAGCTGGACAGCCCTGCACACCAAGCTTCCAAAGAATGTACAGGGATTGTACATCAGCCGGGTTATTGCATCAAAGTTTAAAGAGGGCAGAGTGTATATTTCATTAAACGGCTACCGCAACGATCATTTTAATGCTTACGTTTTTGTGAGCGAAGATTATGGTACCACCTGGAAACAGATCTGCATGGATTTGCCAGCCGAACCGGTGAATGTAATTAAAGAAGATCCCAAAGCAGAAAATATTCTCTACATCGGAACAGATCATGGATTGTATGTATCGGTTGATGCGGGTGCAAGCTCGATGGCATGGATGAGCGGATTACCACGTGTGGCCATTCATGATATTGCTATACAGGAAAGAGAAAATGAAATTGTGTTGGGTACACATGGCCGCAGCATTTACATTGCTTCTTTGAGCGAAGTGCAGAAACTGGCCATGGATAAAGCTTATCTGGAAAAGAAGAGATCGGAGATGAAGTAACCATGCCAACAATTGTATATATAGACGGGTATCGTTTTTTCTTTTATTCAAATGATCATTTGCCAATACATATTCATGTAGAAAAAGGAAATGCAACTGCTAAATATGAATTGGAACCTGTCTTGCTTGTAAAATCAAGGAAATTCACAGCAAAAGAGTTAAATGAAATACGTAATTTAGTAGAGGAAAATCGTCACCTTTTTATACAGAAATGGAATGAATTCTTTAATCACTAAAACACCACTTGCAACTACAATATGGTTCAGCAATGATAAATTTCATCTGTTGCTTGAAGATGGGAGAGAAATTGCTGTTCCGTTAGAATGGTTTCCCAGCTTATCAAAAGCAACTGAAGCAGAAAGAAATAACTGGCGGTTGATTGGTGGAGGAGAGGGTATTCATTGGATGGATCTGGATGAAGATATTTCAGTTGAAGGTCTTTTGTAATTCAATTTGTCAGTGCAACTCATTTAAACCTTATCACATCTCATAAAAAAAATAACATGAAACGATTATTCTCTTTCTTACCTGTATTTGCACTTTTAACCATCACAGCCTGTGCGCAAAACGCAAAACCAAGTCCGGCAGCTTCTGCAGAATTTAAGGCAGGCAATGCTACCATTAAAATTAACTACAACGCTCCTTCAGTAAAAGGAAGAGAGATCTGGGGTAAACTGGTTCCTTACGGTCAGGTATGGCGCACAGGTGCCAATGAAGCCACCCCACCACGTTTGAAACAGATCAGGATGTAAAAATTGAAGGATAATTGTTGCCAAAAGGAAAGTATGCGTTGTTTACCATCCCCGGTAAAGATGAGTGGGTGATAATTTTCAATAAAACAGCCAAGCAGTGGGGCTCATTTGGATATAAGGAAGCAGATGATGCGTTGAGAGTATCTGTACGTCCGGGTTTGGCCAATGCCTTTACAGAAGTAATGAAAATTGAAGGACATAACGATGGCAGTGTGTCTTTGCTTTGGGAAAAATTAGAAGTGATCTTTACCGTTAGTCAGTAAGTTACCAACCCATCAATGTATACCATCCCTTCCGCTCTTGCGGAAGGGATTTTCATTTCACAGCTTTTCCACATTGCTGCAAAATAAAAACACACAGCCTTTTAAATAAGTAGTTTGCACGCAGAATGAAGGATACACGTACCATTTTGCTGTTAGTCGTTTCACTCTGTCTGGTAGGCACATGGGTGTATCATTTGTATGATAAGAATAAATATGCGGCTGTTCAGGCTGTTGTGATAAAAAAAGATACAACACAAAACCAGGCCATCATCAATGATTCGCTGCGACTGAATTATGTGCGTACCTTATCAGCATTGGACTCAACAAGAACCGGTAAGGATTCATTATATACAGCTTTAACAGGTAAGTTAACTGAGATAGACAGTTTGCGGAATGAGATTTCCGGAATTCTCAACATCAACAATATTACCAGAGAAGATCTGCGGAGAGCAGAAGAGAAGATACGTTTGCTGCAACAAAAAATGAGTGTTGCTTCAAAAAACGGCAACGAAACCAAAGTGAGCTTCGTTAATAATTCGAATGAAAGCGTTCAAACAAACCCGCAGCAGCAAATAAAAACAAGCAGTGGCGAAAAACCGGAAGCAACGCCCTCATATTTAACAGCACTCAATATCAGTTTCAAAGCCATGCAGGGTAAAGAGCAGGTAACAGGCAAAGCTACTGCAGCCGATTATTTCAGTATTTCCTGTTCCTTGCAAAACAGCAGTGTTTCGTTTCCCGAAGCTGAAGTGTTTATGGTGCTTACAGATCCCGGGGGCAATGTAGTGCAGGACGATCAGTGGGAAGCAGGTTTGTTTCAATCGAAAAACGGCCGGATGCCGTACACAAGAAAACAGCAGTTCAGTTATACAAAAGGAGAGTCAAAAAAACTGAATCTGCAGGTTAAATTACCGGCATACGATCCCGGTGCATACAGCATACAGATCTATCACAATGGTTTGCGTATTGGAAAAGCCGATGTTCAATTGAACTGAGAACGATACTGCAACTTTCTACTTAGTCACATTTTTTTCACAGTTCCTCACAGCCATTCAGGTATACATGCAGATGGGGGTTGATTGTGTTACTTTTACACGAAGCTTAAATGTATACTATGCACCATCAAGTGATACGCCCATTCCACGTTTTTTTTATCTGCACTCTTTTTCTTTCGGTTTATGCATCTGCACAAACAAGCAGCAAACCCAAATACAGCTCACCGAATATTTATGCCGGTATTGAGGTAGGATCAAAAGGAGTGAAGATGAGTATTCTTGAAATGAAAAAGAATGCAGTAACAGGCAATACATTTACAATTTTAAAGGATACATCCGTTAACACCGATTTTATTTCTTTTACACAACCCACTTTTGATGCTACTGTTAGCGGGCTTGCAGGAATGTTTGGAGCGGCATTGGGCAATTATAAAATTCCATCCAAACGGATTTTTACAGTGATCAGCAGCGGGGTTAAAATACAGTCAGAAAAAGAAAATAAAAAAGACTGGGTAGAAAAATTTATACAAAACTTTCGTTTAAAAATGAACGAACCGGAAAGAAAGGTTGAAGTGGTGGATGTGTTGCAGGAAGCAAAGCTTTCGCATTTAGGAATTGTACCGCAGTCAAGGAGGTATAATACGTTTTTGATTGATATTGGCAGTGGCAATACCAAAGGCGGTTTTTTCCCTTTTGGTACCGACAGTGATTTTTATCTCTTTCAATTATCATGGGGTACAAAAAGTACAGCCAATGCTGCAGAAAAAATGTGTGGTGATGATAAGTCGCAGGCAAATTTTAACCGCCAGTTGATCCGCACAGCTGTTGCAGCCGAAACCAATGAAATTATTTATGCAGTTAATTCAAGTGGCAGTTATCCGGTGAGTGACCACATTGCTTTCAGCGGTGGTATTGCCTGGGCTGTAGCAACGTTAATTTATCCGGAGTTAAATACCAATGCTGTTGTACCTGTTACTTACGAAGAGGTAGAGCGGTTTTCAAAAAGACTGAGCGATAATTTTTCATCACTTTCAGATACATACCTTACTGCTAAAATGGGCAACGGTAATTGGGATAAAGAGGTTATTACAAAAGAAATTAAACGGGTGCATGGTGTTTTTGATCAACGCTCTCTCATGGCGGGCACAGCATTACTGCTGCGTATTATGCGCCAGTTTAAATCGGTGAATGAAGCCAAACAATTTTACCTCATTAAAAACGGACAGGTAGGCTGGGTATCTGCTTATGTAGATCAATTGGTGGAGTAAACGTTCAGTTGCTGAAAAAAAGTGCAGCCCAGTTGATTTCTTTTCGTTGTTTAATGAATGCTTCATCTGCAATTTTGTATAACGCATCGTCTGTTGTGTCGGGCAAATTCTTTTTATTTTGGTTGATATAAGCTGCAATCGCTGCCTGATAAGCAGCCTCGTCTTTTTTTAACAGAAACCGATCCCAGAAAAAACGCTTCACCGGTTTGTACACAGGGTGGATGTTTTTGATTTCTTCTCCTGTTATGTAATAGTAATCTATATCTGCAAGCTGATCTGCTGTTGCATCTGCCCGAGTAAAACCAGGTAAGCGAATACTCCATTCTTTCCAGCCAAAAAAAAGTACACTCCATTTCATCAATATGGAATGCAGAATATGGTTATTGGCTGTTTGAAATTGATTGGGTGAAAACATGATTTCATTCAACGGAACAGCAACAAGATCAGTTGTTGCACTTTCATCATGGGTTAATGAAAGCAGCGCCGCCCTTTTCAACACATAGAAAAAAAGAAAGCATCTAAGGGCAAGCAATGAGATGTAATACGTTTTTTTTTTCATGAAGAAATAATGTTGCACTGATTTTTTTCAAAAATAAGGGTATTTATCAGGCTGTTTAATTTTCTCTGTGTTGTATTACGAAACTCTTCTGAAAAAATATCATGACATTTTCACACGGTGAGTATGTTCGATTTTTATTTTTTTACATTCTCAAAGCAGCGCATAGTTACATGGCTGCATCTACGCACTGTATAAACGGCATCATATCAAATTGGCATGGTGTTTGGCAATGGAACAAAAAATAAATTTTATGAAACGTAAGCTCAGTTATTTTTTAATGCTCGTGCTTGTAAGCAGTAGCATGTATGCACAGGAATCGTCAGTAGTTTTAAAAGGTGGATTAAATCTGGCGAACGTATCAATTAATTCAAATGGAGATATTGACGATGCAAGATCACTTGTAAGTTTTCATGTTGGATTGCAGGGAGATATTCCGATCACTCCTTTTCTGGCCATACAACCCGGTGTTTTATTTACCGGTAAAGGAACAAAAACACAAACAGGAAATACAACCGATGCAACTTACCACAGGGCAACCAGTAATCCGTTGTATGTTGAAGTGCCATTGAATGTTGTATTTAAAGCACCTGTTGGCGGTGGTTCTAAATTCTTTGCAGGTGCCGGTCCTTATGTTGCAATGGGTGTTGGCGGAAAAATTAAAGAAGACGGACGTTTTTTAGGCGTTGGTTATACACGTAATGAATCCATTCAGTTTTCAAATGATGATCCTACAACTTCTGAAGAAGAAGGAGCAGGGTTTGGAATTTTACGCCGCTTCGATTATGGTCTTAACGGTACCGTAGGATTTGAAGGTGAGCATGCAGTTTTCTCATTAAATTACGGATTAGGTCTTGCCAAGCTGGCATCCGGCACTAACAGTAATGCAGATGATAAAAATAAACACCGTGTTTTGAGCTTTACAGTTGGTTTCAGATTGTAAAATCTCAGTTGGGTAAATGCCTGCAGAATCAATATTGAATCAAATTGTTGATAAGGCATTCTAAGCTCGAAATGAAAAAGGCGCAGTCAAAATAACTTGTTTGACTGCGCCTTTTTATTTTAGTAAGGATCTATTTACCAAATTTTTTCTTCAACGCACTTAATGCATCATTTACACTCATGCTGCTTAAATCTTCATCTCTCTTTTGAAACTTTGCAGCTTGTCCCCCGATCCTTGTGCCTTTCGCCGGTGCTTCCATTGTTTGCTTTATTGATAATGCAATCCGCTTCCGTGCAATATCTACTTCTACCACCTTCACCATTACTTTATCGTTGAGCTTTAATTTTTCTGCAGGGTCAGTAATATAGTCATGTGAAATTTCAGATACATGCACAAGTCCGTCCTGTTTTACACCAATATCTATAAACGCACCAAAGCGTGTTAAGTTGGTTACAATACCCGGAACAATCATACCTGCATGCACATCTTCTATTTTAAAAATATTGGCGTATTCAAATGCCTGCACTTCACTACGTGGATCAAGACCGGGTTTAACCAGCTCTTTTAAAATATCATTGATGGTTAATTCTCCAAACTGTTCACTCACATATTTTTTCGAAGCAATTTGTTTGATGTTGGTTTCATGACCAATTAAATCTTCCAGTTTCAATTGCAGATCGGCTGCCATTTTTTCTACTAACGGATAAGCTTCGGGATGCACAGCACTTTTATCCAATGCATTTTCACCATCGGGAATACGTAAGAAACCTGCACATTGTTCAAATGCTTTTTCACCCAGTCTCGGCACTTTTAATAATTGTTTCCGGTTGCTGAAACGGCCAATTTCGTTACGGTATTTGATGATATTTTCTGCAATTCCTGTGTTGATGCCGCTCACGTATGCAAGTAAATGTTTACTGGCAGTATTTAAATTAACACCTACCTGGTTTACACAACTCACCACTGTTTGATCGAGGCGTTCTTTTAACCGCAATTGATTTACATCGTGCTGGTACTGGCCCACACCAATACTTTTTGGATCAATCTTCACCAGCTCAGCCAATGGATCCATCAATCTTCTTCCAATACTTACCGCACCACGAACGGTGATATCTTTATCAGGAAATTCTTCTCTTGCTGCTTCACTGGCACTGTAAACCGATGCACCATCTTCATTGACTAAAAAGATGGGCAAACCCAGATTTAGTTTTTTGATGAATTGTTCGGTTTCTCTTCCTGCTGTGCCATCACCTATAGCAATCACCTGTGTTTGAAAAGCATTTACGAGATGACGAATGGTTTGTTCTGAAGTATAAGCTTTGCCCGTTTCATGTATAAAGATGAGGTCGGTTGTTTGCAGTTCGCCTTTTTCATCTAAGCAAACAATTTTGCAACCGGTTCTGTATCCCGGATCAATGGCAAGAATACGCTTGCTTCCAAGCGGACTGCTCAACAATAACTGACGAAGATTTTCTGCAAACACTGTAATTGCTTCTTCATCGGCTTTTTGTTTTAGCTGAGAACGGAATTCTGTTTCAAGGCTTGGTTGAAGCAGTCGTTTATAAGCATCTTTAATGGCTTTTCTTACATGAGCAGATGAATCGGAAAGGCCTTTGATAAACTGACCTTCAATTAATTCAATCGCCGGCTCTTCTTCGGGTTCAATACTCATTTTTAAAAAGCCTTCTGTAAACCCACGCAATACTGCAAGAATCCGATGCGATGGTATTTTGTACACCGGCTCATTGAAATCGAAGTAATCTTTAAATTTTACTGCTTCCGTTTCTTTGTCTTTGAGTACAGTGCTTTTTACCAATGCACGTTCTTCAAAAAACTTACGCAGTCTGGCTCTTACAGTTGCATCTTCATTTATCTGCTCGGCAATAATATCTCTTGCACCTTGCAAAGCTTCCTCAGCTGTTTTTACTTTGTCATTGATGAATACTGCAATCTGTTCAGAAAGATCAGTTTCTTTTTGCTCAAGTAGAATGATTGCTAAAGGTTCCAAACCATTTTCTCTTGCTGTCTGGGCCTTGGTTTTTCGTTTTGGTTTGTACGGCAGATAAATATCTTCCAGTTCATTTAATGTAGCTGTTTTATCCAGCCGTAGTTGCAGGGCATCGGTCATTTTACCCTGTTCAGTAATGGTTTTTTCAATAAAGTTTTTACGTTCTGTAAACTCTTTTAAAAATTTTGACTGATCCTGTATCTGTTGAATCACAACCTCATCGAGATTGTCTGTTTTGTCTTTGCGGTAGCGTGCTATAAAAGGGATGGTAGATCCTTCTTCGAGCAATTGTAAAACGGTTTCAACCTGCTGCACACGCAGGCTCAACATGCCTGCAATCTTTGATGAAAATTCTGTCATGGTTCTGTTCTTACGTTTTCCTGTTCAATAATCGGGGTGCGAATATAAGTCTGTACCGGTACAAAAAAAATTTGGTTAGCAAGGTAACAACACTGTTGCAGAAAGGATATACTGATACAGGCATTTATTCATCTTTTAAAACAAAACGTCATGAAAAACTTACATGTTAAATCAGCTTTTCTGGGAGTTTTCTTTTTGTTCTTTTCTATCTCCTGTAAAAAAATAAAAGAACTCAACAATCAACGCATTATTCAAATGAAACCTGTTTATTCATCCATTACTGAATTTAAAAGGGGGTTGGCCCTTGCAGTAAATGAAATCAGGAACAACCAAATTGATGCGTATCTCGATACGTTACCCAATGGAAAACCTGATCAATACGGCCGTAAACAGCCGCTTGCATATTTCGGGTATCAAATTCTTGAACAACTGGAAGGCAATGAGCAACAGATCAAAAAAGCAGTGTATGATGTATTCCATTTTGATGGAGCTACCTTTTCATTGGTCTCTTTTATTATGAAAGCACAGATGGCAGGAGATATCAGCGCTCAAACCATGGTAAATATCCTGTCGCAGATTCCTTTACCACCAATTGCGGTTGTTGGGTTTAAAGCACCCGAAGCAGCCGTTGTACCCATTGAGATTGGAGATGATTGCTGTGATGATTGTAATCCGGCTATCAGGATATTGGTTACCTGGGCTTACAAAACTCCCTGTGGTAATTATGAACGGGAAACTTCAGGCTATGCAGCCAACAACACATTATCCAATATGAGTGGAGGCAGGGCTTATCGTTTTGATGCTGAGATCAGCGGTTGCGATTGTCCCGGCGGCATATTAACCAGTACTGTAACTGCACCTGCGGGAGCTGCATATGCAACCGGCCCGTCAGCAGGTGGCGGAGTAATGCTCTTCCCACAGTCTTCGGGAACATATACCATTACGTTTACCTACAAAATCTGTGGTAAAACAGTCAGCAAAACCTTTACCCTGACAGTAAAATAAAACAGGTAAAAAAAATCTAAAATGGCAAAGACTGCTTTGCCATTTTTTTGCTGCGGTTTCTCTGTAGTTTATGCTTTACTCTGGGGAGTAGTTTCTTCCTGTCTGTACGCATTCATCACCTCTTCAATTTTTTCATGCAAAAAAACAGAAGAGTCTGTAATCCAGAATGGTAGACCTTTTTCAATGATCTTCCATGTGTTTTCTTCTTTCTGCATTTTAAAAAGAATGCGGTTACCTCGGTCATCGGCTACATCCACACTAAAAATACCTTCAAATAAACCACCCATTTTCCTGAAGTTGAATTCTCTTAACCGGTCATCGGCTTTAATTAAGCGGGAGAACTGTATGTTTTTTACCACCTGTAATTTCATCAGATATTGTTTATTAAGTTGTTGATTCTTGTTTGATTTGACAGAAAAAAGTTCATCACATGTCCACGAAACATTAGGTTTGGGTTGAAATGTATGCATTAAAATATGGGCAAAATGTATGCTCAAGTATTTTTATGTGGAAAAGTTGCTGATTTTTTTTTGAAAATGTTACAAAGGAGTTACAGGAGTGATACTGCAATTACTCTTTCACAATTCTGGTTTCTTTAATAAGATCTAATGCAGGAAATTTTTTCAAGAGATAGCTGTTGCCTTTATAGTAAACAGAATCGGCATATTTCATGGTTTCGTTTCCGTAATCCGAAAAGAACAAACGTACAATATCCATTCCTGCAATTACTTTTGCAAAGGGCACAAAGCCTTTAACGCCTGCTGTATGTAATGTATCGTAAGTGAGATTGTTTCTGAGATTAATAAAGATGGATGTTTTGCGTGTATTTGGTGCGCCTCTGGAAAAACAAATGGTACTGTCGGTATTGGATGCCACTACAGGCTCATCTTTAAGATTCTTTCCCTGCCAGAAAATGTTCCTGGCTTTATCTTCAGATTGTATAGTCCTGAAATAGGTTGACTCCAAAAAAGTGGATAAGTCAACTAAAAACAGGACACAAAATGAGCAAAAA
>JAIEMP010000020.1 GCA_019752045.1 Chitinophagaceae bacterium
TTTGCATGTGTTGCACAAGAAAGAAAGTACAGCATAAACTATAAATATTGTTTGGTTGAATCATAGAAATCGCAAGTATGTAGTGTTTAAAAAATAGTAAATCTGGTGCAAGAATGAGGCGAGGGCAAATGAGCGTTGGCTTCCTTCGCTGCCGAGTCTTCGCACTTCATAGGCGAGTCTGGCAGCGCCGACTCGCCGTGATCAAGGAACGAAAGCTAAACATTCTTCCTCACTTTTGTTAAATCAATATCCTCCAGTTGCATATAATTTGTAACAGGATAAATGCCTTGTTCACCAGTGCCATAATATTTTGCAGAACTGTGCAGATAATCTTCGGAGGTTGCAGCTAAATTATATTTTCCTGCACATGGATTTTGATGCATATAGTTCAATTTTTGTTCGATGAATGCATTGCCAATGCATTCTTTCCAATCGAAACTATCCTCCCACAGTTCGTACAATTTGCCACGCTTTCTGTCACTATTGTTTACAGATTTTGAAAGTTGCTCTAATAGAACGAGTTCATTTTTTATTTTTAACCGGTTGATGATTTCATAACCGATAAAACGTTTACCATTGCCAATGATTTTGTTGATGTCTTTTCCTGATTCGCTAAAAGCTATGGTTGCATGTACATGATTTGGCATAATAACATAACCAGTTATAACATGACCCTGCTGCTTCAAATAATCAAACCATTTATACACGAGATCGTAGCTGTTTGTAAGTTCAATAAGCGGTAGCCAGTTATAACAGGTAAATGTGATGAAGAAATGACCATTACTGTAAGGTATTTTTCGTTTAACGGGCATGTTGCTAATTTAATCACTAAAAGCCTTTATTGCAAATCAAGGCTATGCTCCGGTATTACGGCGAGTGCCACAGCTTCAACTCACAGCCCCTTCTGACACATCGCCTGAGAACGTTCGGGTTGGAGACTCAGCGTCGAAAAAAAATATCAGCTATGTTTAATAATGAGCAGCGGCGAGTCCTGCAGCCAACCCACAAAGCCGTGAGCAGAGACATCGCCTGAGAATATTATTTAAACTGCAATGCTAAATTGAGCAAATTGCAATCACTATCTTCACTTGACAAGGAAAGAATGGAGACTCGGGAGGGGAATAAGACTCAGCGTCGAAAAAACGTTCGGGTTGGAGACTCAGTGTCGAAAAAATGTTCGGGTTGGAGACTCAGCGTCGAAAAAAGTTAAATGCAGGTTCACTGCTATTCGTGAAGGAAGAGAAGCGGATACACATGAGTGGATATATAAGATATAAATCCTAAGAATGCTTTTTAAAAAGAAAGCGGCTTCATTGAAGCCGCTTTCTTTTTACCGTATCAACGTAACCGATCCTGAAACAGGAATAATTCCACCATCGCTGCAAATAATTTCTGTTGTATAACTGTAAAGTCCCGGAGGTGCTTTTTGTCCGTTCATCATTCCATCCCAACCCTGTAACGGTTCATTGGCATTGATATATGTTTTCTCAAACACCAGGTTGCCCCAACGGTTGTAAATACGGAACGATTTTACGTTTTCAATTCCCGGTCCCATTACATAAAAACGATCATTTAAATTATCGCCGTTTGGTGTAAAGGCATTCGGGATAAAAATATTATTGCGGTCGCAGAGCACAATCACTTTTACTTCATCAAAACTGTTACAGCCTGCAATATTGGTTGCTATTAAACGATAGGTGGTTGTTGCATTTGGTGTTGCAATGGGATTAAAACAGGTGGTGCAGGATAATGTTGCCGGTGGCGACCATAAGAACTGCGTTGCATCAGCCGATACAATTGGCTGCAGCAAAACAGAACTGCCGGCACGTATCACTGTATCTCTGCCTGCATTAACAGTGGGGTAGGGATATACAATTACTGTAACTGTAGCAGTACTTTGAAAACAATTTAAACTGTCGTAACCTACAACAGTATACGTTGTGGTTGATGTTGGTGAAGCCACCGGTCGGGCTATTGTTGAATCGTTCAAGGAAGTTCCCGGCGACCACAAATAATTTTCTGCGCCACTTGCATTAAGCTGTATGGATCTGCCTATACAAATGGTATCACCACCCGAAGCAGTAATTGTAAATGGTTTTTTAACACGTACAATCATACTGTCTGTATTCACACATCCATACAGCGAAGTACCAGTAACAGTATATTGTATATTATCTGTTGCGGCTGCCTGCGGATTTGTACAATTGGTACAGGAAAGATAAGTTGAGGGGCTCCAGCTGTAACTGGAAGCACCGGAAGGATTGAGCGTTGCAAAACTGCCCAGACAAATAGTGGTATCGTTACCCGCCCGTACAATAGGCAGCGGATGTACAACAATGATTTTGTTTGCTGTGTCTCTGCAACCTGTTCCGTTGGTTGCAATCAGTTGCGCAAAGAGTGTATCTGCATTGGGCCGGCTAATGGCAGGTGGATCTTTTACATTGAAAATTTGCCCATCAATATTCCATCTCCAGTTCATGGCCGATGTATCCGTATTTAACCAGTTACCTCTGAGGATTACATTGGCAGGCATGCAATAACTGCTGTCTCCCAAAATTTCAATTTGTGGCGAAGCAACCACTCTTACCAATGCCGTTTTTGTTCTGGAATTATTACAGCCGTTTAATGTAGTTACAGTTAATGTTACATTGTATAAACCGGGACTGGTATAAGTATGTGCAGGTGGAGTGATGGAATTGGAAGTGTTACCATCTCCAAAATCCCATAGATAACTTGTGATTACATCGGTTGCAATGGTAGAGTCTATAAACTGAACAGTGCCTCTGTCGCAGAACAAAGCTGTATCAACACCAAAGTTGGGTCTTGATCCTAATGCTTTAATGGTATCTATTCCCTGTATAATATTGAAGCATCCACGGTTATCAGCAATGATCACTTTAGGAACATAAAATCCTGCATCATATATATGTACTCTGTTCGAGTCGGTTGATGCAATAATATTTCCATCACCAAAATCCCATGTATAATTTAATGGTATATCTGTTCTTGTTTGCAGGTTCACAGTTAATGGTGCACAGCCAATCAATGGAGCATACGTTAATGTACCGGTATCTCTTCCTATGCGGATGGTTTGATAAGCTGTATCAAAACAATTGCCGGGCGATTGTACAATTAACCGAACCCTGTACACACCCGGGAATACATAAAAATGTTTTGGATTGATATCGGAACTTGTAAACCCGTCACCAAAATCCCAGCTTGCATTTAAAGCAAACGTACTCTGGTTACTGAAGATGGCTTCAAATGGTTCACAGATCGTGGCGGTATCATTTACAGTGAAAGCTGCATTCGGCGTATCAATACGTATGTTGATGGTCATTGAATCTCTGCAGCCGATAGGTTCTGTTACAACCAGCTTTGCAGGATAGATACCAACAGCTGTATAAATATGCGTAGGACTTGTAAGTGTTGATGTAAACCCGTCACCAAAATTCCATGCATAGGTTTGTGTGCCCGATCCGCCGGTTGTTTGGTTATTGAACTGCAGCAATGTGCCCGGGCATGCTGGAGTGTCAACTGTAAACATGGCCCTTGGATTTAATACAGTAACAATATTTGCTCTGGTGATTGAATCAGAACAACCCGATGCATCGGTTACAATCAGTTTAATATTGTAGGTGCCTGCTGCGGGATAGGTATAACTGAACGGATTGGTTAAACTGCTGATGACATTGCCATTGCCCATATCCCAACGCACATTTGTAATGGCATTTACTCCATCTGTTGTTGAAGTATTCGTTAATTCTACATTGTTGCTTAAACAAATCTGTCCCTGTAAAATAGTATACGATGCCAACGGACCGTTTACACGAATGGCATTGGTACGTGTAAGTGTATCTCTGCAACCATTAATATCTGCAATGATTAAGCTTACAGTATAATTGCCTGATGTGGTATATGTATGTGCAGGCGAGGCGGCAGCAGAACTGTTGCCATCTCCAAAATCCCATTGATACGAAACAATATTGGCGGGATTAAAATTAATACCTGTAAACTGTACCTGTTGATTGCGGCAAATAGTTGTAGGTGTTGCTCTAAAGTCGGGTGCTTCATCCACCAACGTAATGGTTTGTGATAACTGATGTGTACAGGACCCATTCGTAACCGTTAGTGTTACTGTATACGTTCCTAATGATGCAAACGTATGCGATGGGTTTTGTGCAGTTGATGTATTGCCATCTCCAAAATTCCATGTCCAGCCTGTAGGTACTACCGACATATCTGTAAACTGAACCTGTCGTTTATTAACAGCACAGTTCACCCCATACCTGAACCTTGCAATAGGAGGCAGCACACGAATATAATTGGTGATGCTTACGGTATCGGGGCACCTGTTATTAAACGCAATTAAACGGATGGTAAATAAACCTGTATCCTGATAAGTATGTGTTGGGTTTCTTGCACTGGATGTATTGTTATCGCCAAAATCCCAGCTCCATTGATTGGGATTACCGGTTGATAAATCGGTAAACTGTACCGGTGCAAACGCACAAACATTTAAAGGAACCGCACTGAAAGCAGCGGTTGGTTTTTTACCCACACGTACACTGTCGTAACGGATAGAATCAATACAACCTTGTGTTGTAACAATGCGTAAACGTACAGCATAACTGCCGGAATCGTACATGTTGGTTGGATTGCGGAGTGTTGATGTATTACCGTTACCAAAATCCCAGAACCAGGAAACAATTGAATCGAGCGATGTTGAATTGGGATAGAACTGAACGTTTAATCGTTCACAACCTTCTGCAGGATCAATGATGGGATTAAGGATGGGTCTTTGAATTCGCACAAACGCAATCCTTGTACTCGTATCAGAACAACCTGATGCATTGGTAGCAATCAGCCTTACTGTAAAATTTCCTGTTGTTGTATAGGTATGTGCCGGACTAACGGCAGTAGAGTTATTACCATCACCAAAATCCCATTGATAAGAAATTGCTCCGGTAGAAAGATTTTG
This sequence comes from Chitinophagaceae bacterium, assembly GCA_019752045.1. Classification (GTDB taxonomy): domain Bacteria; phylum Bacteroidota; class Bacteroidia; order Chitinophagales; family Chitinophagaceae; genus Lacibacter. The sequence continues at coordinate 4,982 of JAIEMP010000020.1, forward strand.
AAAGTTAACGGTATGCGGTGCCCTGCAGGAAATTGTATCCGGACTGTTAAACGCAGCCGTTGGTCTCGGCCTGATGATAATTGTTTTTGTAATAGAGTCGCTGCATCCGTTGAATGTATTCACCAGTTTAATGGTATAGGTACCTGTTGCGGTGTAAGACTTTACCGGGTTTGTAAGGGTTGATGTTGTAGCATCACCAAAATCCCATCTTGAATTGGGAGGAAGGGGAACAGATAAATTCTGCATACTTATAGGTGCATTGATACATGCACTGTCTGGCGAACCAATAATGGGTTGAAAATTATTGAGCTGTACAATATTGGTTTTAATAATGGTATCAATACAACCCTGGCTGCTGGTAGTAATTAACCGAACGGTAAATGGTCCGGCAGTTGCATAGGTATTGGTTGGGTTTTGAAGGGTGGATGTATTGCCATCGCCAAAATCCCATTGATAAGTAAGGGTGGGAGGTCCTGATGACAGGTTGGTGAATGATATAGTTTCAGGTGGTTTGCAATTTTGTGGAGTTGAAAAATTAAAATCTGCAACTACACCCTGTGATACATTAATATATGCAGGCTTTACAATTGTTTTTGTACAACCGGCGCTGTTGGTAACAGTAAGGCTCACAAAAAAAGTTCCTGAAGTAGTATAAGTATAGAATGGATTTTGAAGGGTAGAAGTAGCTCCGTTGCCAAAAGCCCAGCTCCAGCTTGTGATGGGTCCAAAACCCGGATCAGACAGATCTGTAAACTGCACACGCAATGGAAAACAGCCTGAAGTTACATTGGCTGTAAATTCCGGTACAGGCGGGGCGCTGACTGTAATATAGTTTGTACGTGTAAGTGTATTACTGCCGCCGGCATTTGTAACCGTTAATATAACTGAATAGGTCCCCGGTGATGTATAAATGGTTGATGGATTTCTGGAAGTAGATGTTACCCCGTTGCCCAGATCCCATTGCCAGGAAGTAGGGTTGCCGGTAGAAAGATCAGAAAAATTTACAATCAAAGGTGAACAACCGTTTTGTGGTGTGGCAGAAAAATTGGCTACAGGTGCTTGAGCAAATAAATTTGAAAAAGCAAACAGACTAAAAATAAAAAGAAACCCCGGTTTAGAGGAGAAACAGCTGAAGGGCAGTCCGGGAAATAGTTTCATAAGCTTGTTTCGGTGGTTTTATCGGGATATTCCGGTAAAGCTAGGGTTATTTTATGAACGGTTTTATACAGAGTATAGATACTATTCACAAAACGACCGTTGCCTGTGGATTATTTTACCAGCAGAAAATAGGCCAAAGTTTTTGTTATTAAAAGTTTACCTCCTACCTTTGCCGTCCGAAAAATAAAAGGTCACGAATGCCTACAATACAACAATTAGTAAGAAAAGGACGAGAAATTATCAGGGCGAAAAGCAAATCCCGTGCGTTGGATGCCTGCCCCTTCCGCAGAGGTGTATGTACCCGTGTGTACACTACCACACCTAAAAAGCCAAACTCGGCTCTGCGTAAAGTAGCAAAAGTGCGTTTAACCAACAAAGTAGAGGTAATTGCTTATATCCCGGGTGAAGGGCATAACCTGCAGGAGCACTCCATTGTGCTGGTGCGTGGCGGTCGTGTAAAAGATTTGCCGGGTGTTCGTTATCATATTGTTCGTGGTTCTCTGGATACTGCCGGTGTAAAAGACCGCAAGAAGAGCCGTTCGAAGTACGGTACAAAGAAAGAAAAAGCTAAAAAATAAGCCCCATCCCCTAAACGGGAGTAAAAATTTTAAAAGAATAAATTTCTTATAAATGAGGAAGACGAAACCTAAAAAGATTGCGCTTGCACCAGATCCCAAGTTCAACGATGTACTGGTGAGCCGCTTTGTAAACAATTTAATGTGGCAGGGTAAAAAAAGTATTGCCTTCAATATTTTTTACGATGCTGTTGATAAGGTTGCTAAAACAACCGGTGAAGACGGATACGAAGTGTGGAAACGTGCTATTGCGAATGTAACGCCTGCTGTAGAAGTACGCAGCCGTCGTATTGGTGGTGCAACCTTCCAGATTCCTGCTGAAGTACGTGCCGACAGAAAAATTTCTTTGAGCATGAAATGGCTCATCCGCTACAGCCGTGAGCGTAACGGCCGCAGCATGGCAGATAAATTAGCCAATGAAATTGTAAGTGCAAGTAAGGGTGAAGGTGGTGCTTTTAAAAAGAAAGAAGATACACACCGTATGGCTGAAGCCAATAAGGCTTTCGCTCACTTCAGAGCTTAATTTTACAGAAAGATATCATATACATCCCTCCGCAAAACGGAGGGATTTTTGTTTTGCAGATTTTTGATTTAATTGATTTTCAGCTCAGGAAAAATTCCTATTTTTGCGCCGCCTAAATGAATAATCAAAGGTGAAGAGTGATGACAGTGAAACAGGATTATTTGTTGACCGGCGTTCTATGAGAGTATAAATCTTACATATCAAATGCCCCCATCCCATAGCGGGTTGTTGCTTGCGGGCAAAATGCTTTACAGATTTGTGAAGCCTTGAGATCAACAGCGTGATATAGTACAAGAGTGCGACGCAACAACAGACGCACAACATTCCGAAAGACGATTCCAAAAAATATTCAAACTTTTTTTTTAAACAGCTAAATATTCAAATCAAATAGTCATGGCAGACTTAAAATTTCAAAGAAACTTTGGTATTGCGGCCCATATTGATGCCGGAAAAACCACAACTACAGAACGTATCCTCCGTTACACAGGTATGATTCACCGTATTGGTGAGGTGCATGATGGTGCAGCTACCACCGACTGGATGGAGCAGGAAAAAGAAAGAGGTATTACCATTACCTCTGCTGCTGTAAGCTGTGTGTGGAACTTTCCTACAATAAAAGGTAAAGAAACTGCAGATACTAAAAAATATAACTTCAACATTATTGATACTCCGGGCCACGTGGATTTTACCGTAGAGGTAGAACGTAGTATGCGTGTACTGGATGGTTTGATTGCTTTGTTCAGTGCGGTTGATGGTGTGGAACCACAATCTGAAACTGTATGGCGCCAGGCGAACCGTTACAATGTACCACGTATCGGTTTTGTAAACAAAATGGATCGCAGCGGTGCCGACTTCTTAAACGTTGTAAAGCAGGTGCGTGAAATGCTCGGATCTAAAGCTGTTCCTCTTCAATTGCCTATTGGTGCTGAAGATGATTTTAAAGGTGTGGTTGATCTGATCAAAATGAAAGGGATCATCTGGCATATGGAAACAGAAGGAATGACTTTTGATGAAATTGATATTCCTGCTGATATGCTTGAAGAAGCAAAAGACTGGAGAGCTCAGCTTGTTGAAGCTGTTGCAGAATATGATGACAAATTGATGGAGAAATTCTTCGACAATCCGGACAGCATTACCGAAGATGAAATTCATGAAGCGGTACGCAAGGCAACAATTGATCTTTCAATTGTACCAATGATGTGCGGTTCTTCATTTAAGAACAAAGGGGTACAAACAGCACTGGATGCGGTTTGCCGTTACCTGCCTTCTCCAATGGATATTGAAGCCATTAAAGGAACTGATCCTGATACAGGTGAAGAAATTACCCGTCAGCCGGATGCAAAACAACCATTTGCTGCATTGGCTTTTAAGATCATGACTGATCCTTTCGTTGGTCGTTTAGCGTTCTTCCGGGTTTACTCCGGTCATCTGGATGCCGGTTCTTATGTATTGAATGTACGCAGTGGTAAGAAAGAGCGTATCAGCCGTATCATGAAAATGTTTGCAAACAAACAAAACCCAATTGATTTTATAGAAGCGGGTGATATTGGTGCAGCGGTAGGTTTCAAGGAAATTAAAACCGGTGATACATTGTGTGATGAAAATCATCCAATCACTTTAGAGAATATGTTTATTCCTGAACCCGTAATCTCATTAGCAGTTGAGCCAAAAGCTCAGGCTGATGTTGATAAAATGGGTTTAGCCATTTCTAAACTGGTAGAAGAAGATCCTACATTACGTGTACGCACAGACGAAGAAACAGGTCAAACCATTTTAAGTGGTATGGGTGAATTACACTTGGAGATCATTGTTGATCGTATGAAGCGTGAATTTAAAGTTGAAATTAACCAGGGTGCTCCAATGGTTGCTTATAAAGAAGCCTTTAAGCAAAGTATTGAACACCGTGAAGTATTGAAAAAGCAGTCGGGTGGTCGTGGTAAGTTTGCCGATATCATTTTTGAAATCGGACCAGCTGATGAAGAGTGGTTAACAGAAAACCCGGGTAAATCGTACCAGTTTGTAAACGATTTGTTTGGTGGATCAATTCCAAAAGAATTTGTTCCTGCTATTACAAAAGGTTTTGAGAATGCAATGGGTAATGGTGTATTGGCCAACTATCCAATGGTTAATATGAAAGTTCGTGTATTTGATGGTAGTTACCATGATGTGGATAGTGATGCAATGAGTTTTGAATTGTGTGCGAAGAGTGGTTTCCGTGAAGCCGGCCGCAAAGCAAAACCAACTTTGCTTGAGCCAATCATGAAAGTTGAAGTAGTTACTCCTGATCAGTACATGGGTGATGTTACGGGTGATTTAAACCGTCGCCGTGGTATGCTGGAAGGTATGGATACAAAAGGTAATGCACAGGTGATCAGAGCCAAAGTTCCTTTGAGTGAAATGTTTGGTTATGTTACACAGTTACGTTCATTATCAAGTGGCCGTGCAACTTCAACCATGGAGTTCAGTCACTATGCACCTGCACCGAATAACGTTGCAGAAGAAGTAATCGCAAAGGTGAAAGGAAAGGTGAGTGCGTAAAATTGAAAGAAAAAATAACTAAAAAAATAAAATCCCGGTTAATGAAACCGGGATTTTTTTATTTTAAGAAAAATGAACAACTAAAATTCAAACATCATCAGAACTTATTAATCATCTGCGTATTTGTTTTACCTGCAAATATAAATTTCAATACATAGGTTCCGTTTTTTAAACCACTCATATCGAGCTGAAGATTTTGTTCGCCTGCAGCAAGTGTAACCGGCTTTGCAATCATTCTTCTGCCTGCCATATCATAAATTTCAACCGTTGTTTTTTCGCTTAACGTTGTTGTTACTTTTACATTTAATATACCATGAACAGGATTTGGATACACTGTATAATAAGAAACCGGAATGGTACTGCGGTTAACCGTTTTAATATCAGTAAAGCTGATATCACCGTTTTGATTCTTTTGAACAAGTCGGTAAAACGCTACTCCGTTAAATGGTTGCAGATCGGGCAATGCATAGGTTAATACAGTAGTTGAAGCTCCTTTGCCATTTACAGTTCCGATCTTTGTATACATTCTTCCTCCGTCAATGGAACGTTCAATATCAAATTGCTGATTGGCGCTTTCATTTTCAGTTGTCCATTTCAGGATTACTTTTTCAGTTTCATTCACCGTAAAGAAAGAGGTCAGTGATGTTCTGCGCAGTGCCTGATCATTTCTTGAGTACCAGATAGAAGAGGTAACGATTCTTGTTCCATCGGTTTCTGTAATGTCTAAATAATAATAACGCTGCGATAAATTACTCAATGTGTTATCGGTAAATGTAAACATGCCACTTGTGCTGCTGGCAAGTTCGGTTGCTGCCGTGCCGCTTCCGGGAACACCGGCCATAATTTTTACAGAAGTAACTGCAGTTGTAGTTACACTGCCTACATTAATTGTTGGTGCTCCTGCCTGTGTAAGAATACTTCCAATTGGCTGGTTGTTTATGGTATAAGTAATTCTTGCACCACAATCCTGCGATGCATAGAACCGCATTCTTCTCATGCCATCGAGCAGATCATTCTCACTTAATGATGGTGCTAAAACAACTAATCTTGTTTTAGCTGTTCTTCCAAATGTCATGTTATGATTATCATGATCAATGGTTGGACCTACATGATAACCTTTCGACAGCATGTTTCTGTAGTAGGTTAAATAAGACATGGATGTACCGGGATTTGTATAGCTGGTGTTGGTAGAAAAAGCAGGACCGCTTTCAACAGTAGTACCAACCACTGCATCATCTGCTGCCATATCAAAAGCACCATTCAGCAAATCATTATAATCGGTAGAATTAGGGTGAGCTAAATAAGCCAATGCATTATTTCCATGCCGGTTAATAATATCAAACAAACCACCAGATCCTTTGTATAAACTTTTAGGAACATAAATCTGATATTGTCCGGGGTCCCATCCAATTAAAGAATCAACACCATATACAATTACATGACCGCCGCCGCTGATAACGCCCCATTCCATCCCATATAATCCAACAAAAGTAGAAGTAGTTGCTGCTGCTGCCTGCGAACGGCCCGGTTGCCAATCAGCAATATTCATCCCTGCTGCAGGATGATTATGTTCGCTGATACCAAGAAAATCAAAGCAAAGAGAATTTTTTGCAAATGCATAATCATCGGCAGGAATTTTTGTAACATCATCAGCATTACCATCTGAATAGCTGCTGTGTGCATGCAGGTTGCCAAAATAAAAATTTAACGGACCTGCAGGCGGAGTAACATTTGAATTTCCGCTCAGTTGAACTTTGTTGTCGTTTAAACCGGTACTGCTGAAGTTTATCAGACCACTGTAATTTGTGTTTACAGCAGCAGGCACAAAACGAACAGTAACTGTTTGTCCTGCCTGCGCTTCACTTAATGTATAGTTGATAGAGGTTGTAAAAGCAATTCCATCTTTTGATATTTCAAAACCGGTTGGTGATGTAAGTGTAACAGCATCTGAAATATTTGTTGTTGTATAACTGAATGTTTTATTCGCCGATGCTGAACCTGCTGCTGTAAAACCAAAATCAAGAGAAGAAGGGTTTACACTAACCGTTGCAGATGGCTGCGGCATTGTTGTAAACGACCAGGTTGCTGATCCTGTAAAACCTGAAAAATTATTTCCGGCAAGATCCCGGAATGTTCCCGCAGGAACTTCAACATAATAAGCCGTGCTGTAAGCAAGTCCGGAAAATGGAATGGTTGCAGAGGCACCACTGATCGTAATGGTTGCGGAAGTAACTGAAGTTGTATTCACTGTAACGCCGTCGCTAACTCTTTTTACAGCAATATTTCCTGTTACACCTTTTTGAATATTTTCGTTGAGTGTAAGAATTAAATTACCATTGAGCGCAACACCTGTTGCTGTATTTGCCGGATTTAATCCTGCAAGAACAGGAGCTGTAACATCACTTGCTCCTAAACTGAATGAAACATCATCAATAGCCAATCCATCATCAGCACCACTGGCATCAGCATCACTCCACCTTAACCAAAAGAGGGCATTGTTGGCAATACTTAAGCCGGTGATGGTTACAGATTTTACAGTTCTGTTTGCAGTTGCATTACCGTCTTTAGCACCGGTTGTACTTGTACTGGGTGATAAAAAATCTAAACTGTTATTGTCGGTCCATGTACCTATAGAAAGTGATGTAGCATTGAGGCTGTATTGAAAATCCAGTTGATCTGTTCTGCCTGCAGTTCCGCATCTCCATTGTTCTCCTGTATACGAAATGGTTATTGAAGTAATGGTTTGACCTGTGCTGTTGCGTATCTGTACACCAAGAGTTGAAGTTAATGAACCAGAAAGCAGTGAGCCGAATGCTCGTTCTGTATTTGTTCCTGTACCGTAGCTGTATGTATTACCTGTTGTTGATGTTCCTGCATCAGTTGCGTAGGTTGTATTTGCGTTGGTTCCTGTTTCAAGCAATCTCCATCCTGTTGGTAAAGTAGATGAGGTACCCGATGTTGCTCTGAGTGTATTAAAGTTTTGAGTGTAGGTTGTTGTTGTTGAAGAAATGACTACCTGAGCCTGTGCAGTGACTGAATAAAAGAGTAAAAACAGCAAAAGAAATTTGTCTGTTAAGAATGCGTTGATTTGTTTCATGAACAGTTTTTTGGTTGATGAAAGAAACCAAATCATTCGTTGCTGGGGAATTTTGTTTATGCACAGGATGTGAATTAGTGTTGCTTCTTGATTTCAGAAACATTCTGAATGATGGAAGGTATTTCTGAAGAATCCCTCCTTAAAGTTTGGTTACGTAGTTCGTATAAAAAATGAAATATTTCTATCCGTTCATTCGGTACTATCGAATCCGAAAGAACAGTACAACATCCGCTTTTTTGTTTAATAAGGAATGGGTGTTTGGCTAAACGCTTTTCATATAAAAACTCAGAGAGTCATAAAAATAAACCCCGGTACATTACCGGGGTTTATTTTTTTTATCTGCTGTTTGCATCATTCATTCGTATGCTTCTGCCTTTGAATTTTTTACCATCAATGGCGCTGATCATTTGTTTGGCAGATTTGCTGTCTACTTCAACCCAACTGTTGAGATCACGCATATCAATCTTGCCCAACACATCCTTCCGTAATTCACTCATGTCTAAAATGAATTGCAGAAAACTTGCTTTGTAAAAACCATCTTTTGTACCGAGGTTTACAAAGAGCTTGGTATAACTGCCGCTTCCGCCACCGGAGTTGAAATCACGGCCCTGTGTATCACGGTAAGGTTTACGGCCTTCTGTACTGCGACCCGGAACAATGCGTTCACGTTCTCTTTCACGACCAGTACCACGACCATCTTTTTTAAACTTGTCGAATTCACGGCCACGCTCACGAATGTTGAGGTCTTCTGCGTTTTCGTAGTATTTCAGGAAACGGTCAAACTCCATAGAAGCAACACGTTTCAGAATTTCTTCTTTGCTGATGTCTGCAAACTTTTCCTGCAACATCGGCACATACGTTTCGTACTCTTCGTTGCTTACATCCATGTTTATGAGCTTATCCATAAACGAGAAAAACTGTTTACGGCACACATCTTTTCCCGTTGGAATTTCCAGTTTATTAAATCGGGATTGCACAATACGCTCAATTTGACGAACCTTCCCGATCTCACGGCTATGTACAATACTCATACAAATACCTGTTTTACCTGCACGACCTGTACGACCACTACGGTGTGTGTACACTTCAATATCGTCGGGTAATTCGTAATTGATGACATGCGTAATATCTTTTACATCAATACCACGTGCAGCCACATCGGTTGCAATCAGCAATTGCAATGTTCTGTCACGGAACTGACCCATCACCGCATCTCTTTGTTGTTGCGTAAGATCGCCATGCAACGCATCAATATCATACCCTTCACGGGTTAACTTCTCCGAAATGTTTTGTGCATCAATTTTTGTACGTGTAAAAATGATTCCATAAATACCGGGGTTGAAATCAATCAAACGTTTCAATGCTTCGTAACGGTGTTGTGATGACACCACAAAATACTGATGATCGATATTTACGTTGGCTGTATTCATTTTACCAACCGTTACTTCCACAGGTTCTTTCATGTACTTACGGCTCACCTTGCGAATCTCCGGTGGCATCGTTGCACTGAATAACCAGGTACTTTCTTTCTTAGGTGTGTTCTGCAAAATGAATTCAATATCATCCTGAAAACCCATGTTCAGCATTTCATCTGCTTCATCAAGCACCACATACTTAATTTCACCAAGGTTGATAGCCTTGCGTTCAATTAAATCAATCAAACGACCGGGAGTGGCAACTACGATCTGGATACCACGTTTGATATCACGGATCTGCATGCCAATAGAAGTGCCGCCGTAAACAGCAACAACCTGCATTCCCTTCATGTGTTTTTTGAAAATTTCTATCTCTTTAACGATCTGCAGACAAAGTTCACGAGTAGGGCATACAATTAATGCCTGTGGATATTTTTTGCTTTCGTCTAATAATTGCAGCAATGGTAAACCAAAGGCTGCTGTTTTGCCGGTACCCGTTTGGGCAAGGCCAATCAAATCCGTTGTTCCGCTGAGCAGAACCGGGATTGCTTTTTCCTGAATAGGAGTGGGAGTTGTAAAACCGAGTTCACTAATCGCTTTCATCAATCTTTCATCCAGTCCAAGCGCTTCAAATGTGTTCATTCTTTTTTTCTGTTAAATAAGCGGCAAAGGTAAGGTTTTACTCCCCCTTAAGCAATAAAAAAAGGCCCTGTAAGAGCCTTTTCTTATAGAGAATGCGCTGATTAATTCACTTTTTCAAGACGTAATTCCAGTTTCTTCTCTTTTTTAAAATATTCCATCACTAATACCGAACCTAATTTAGCAGGTAATACCTGTACATTACTGGCTTTGGTAACAAGGTTGATTTTATCGGTTGTAAACTCGTTGTTGTAATAGGTAATGGTGTTAAATGTAAAATCTTCAATGCCTTTTGTTTTTTTGTAGCTGGTATAACCCACCACAAAATTCGATTTTTCTTTATCACTTTGCAGGTAACTGAAATCGAAACCGCCATATGCATATTTCATGGTAATAGCCAGCATATGTGGTGTAAGGAATGAACCGTTCGGAATGGAAGAAAAATTTTCGTGTTTTTTGTAAATAGTTGCATTGCTGATACCAAACGATTCGCTGAACTCTACCATAACAATATCGGTAGTAGCCATTTTTGCTGGGATAGCTGTTGTGCCGGCAATAACTGCAAGGGCCATACCCGAGCCTTCGTCTACTTTTTTGAATCCCTCGGCTACACCATAGTATTTACCGTTTGATGCTTTAACGATTTCATGGAAGTACAGGTAACCGATATCTTCTACTTTACCTTTTGCATCGGTTTTCAAATACTTACTGAAATCTTTTTCCCAGCTGTTGGTTTTTGTACCGGTCACTTTGCCTTTTTCATCCAGCGTCCACACAGCAATACCCAACGGTTTTGCTTTTACAACGTACGCATCGGGTTTGTAATAAGAACCAATAATTGTAACGGGGCCATCGTTTTCGCTTTCGACAATACTTACCGGTAAAAATTTATGCTCTTTGTTCTCTGTTGAAATTTCGAATTTCTTTTTGCCGGTATTGATGTCAAGAGCAAGCAACCACGATTCAGTTTCTTTAAAAGCGCTTTTTGTTTTAAAAATTTCTACAAAAGCGGTGTTGCCAACATGCCCGAGGTATTGTGCATAGGCATAACTCACATCATCAGCAGGAGTATAGTTCCATTGTTTTCGCTGGCCTGTTGCATAAAAATTGATCTCGTAGGAATAAGTTTGATTAAACATATTTCCGTTCAGCAGCGGTACTACAGAAATAAACCCTTTATTCGGTATGTCGAATAGGTTTTTATTTTCGCCATCATCGCCACCGCTTCTGTAATAGTTGATCAGGTTATTGGTACGTTTATCCAGTGTTTTGGTGTAAACCTGTGTTTGCTTGCCATCAAAGCCATATACTTTGTAGCTAAACGTTTTTTCTTTACTGTCGTAAAATGCAAACATCAGTCCCTGTCCGTTGTAAGCAGCTTCATACAGCTGGATTGTTTTTACATCAATAAATTTTACTTCTTTTACACTGTTCAGATTTTCGTCCAGTATCTGCAGTGTGTATTCATTTGTTTTCTTATCAACTTTATCGCTTTGGTAAAAAAGGTAATAACCTTTTACCTGATTGCCTTCTACAATTTCGCCGGAGTTGCGCAGGGTTACGGAGTATACATTATCAATGCTGAGTTTGCCTTGTGCCGTACAAAACTGTGTTAGTAATACAAAGCTTAGCAGCAACAGGAGGTTTGATTTCATGTTCGGTTTATTTAAAATGAATATTTACGTTGGTTAAAATATTGAATGTAGTGAGTGGTCCATTTACTTTTTTCTTCCGTTTTCCGGTAATTCGATTTACTGTGAATTAGTGCATACAGGAACTCTTCGTTTGTTTTTCCTTTTTCTTCATAAGGTAAAAGGAAATAATAGCTGATAGCTCCAAAATCGCTGAGTCTTGCCTGTTGAATAAATCGGAGCAGACTGTTGTATTGTTCGCCAAAGCTGTTGTTTGGTAAATCGCAAATACGGTTCAGGGTATGGTTTTGCTGGGCCGTAAAAATTTCATGCAGGCATTTGCCAGTAACGGTTATCAGGTAAAGATTGTCCGGTTGCTCCTGCAGCAGCAGTAAACTGTAATAAAGTGCTTCTGAAATACTTCCCGAATTGTAACAGTATTCAATTATTTCAAAGCGGTATAGTTGTTTCAGCCGGTTAAATACAGCTTCGCTTATTACAAATTGCAGACGGTTGCCGGATTCTGTTTGTGCAATCTTTGGTTGTATCAGCTGTATGCGTTTTTTACAATCGGGATGTGTTTTTAAGGAGTCAGTTTCGTTGGTTGTTTTAGTATCAGCAGCGGCTTGCGAAAAGAAGGAACTCGTCTTTTCAATCCACTTTTTCTGAAACGGGTAGGCTGTAAAGTTGAATTGTGTTTCCAGTTGCAAAGCAGTGCCGGAAAGTTCTTCATCAATACTATCGAGCAGTTCGAGTGTGGTAATAATCTGCGTTATATCAAAACGGGTATTCTTCAACAGTTCCAATGCACCTGCATCGGCCGATGTTTCATCTTCCCGGCTGTGTCTGCGACCTCTGAGTACAATATTTTTTGCCAGCAGTTCTGCCTGCTGCCGTTTTTGATATTCCGATTTCTGTATTCGTTTTAACTCCTGTTGGTATTCTTTTGAATTGATGGTTGTAACATACTGTGCAATGCGTTTATTGCTGTGGTCGAGTTGCAGGTGTGTAAGTTCATGACAAAGTGCAAAAGCCAGTTGTGCTTCGTTTTTTAAACGATACAGTAACCCGATATTTACAACGATGGTTCCTTCGCCAAAGCAATATGCATTGGGCCAGGAACTTCTTGATACCAGGATGTGCGGATTAAAACTGCGCAGCCGGGGATTACCTTTCAGAATTTCTTCAACAATGGAATGGATATAATCTGTAACATCAGCATCTGTTATTATTTCTTCATCGGTAAACAGCTCTTTGATGCTGGTAAAACGGCGGCTGTACAAAGCACGAAAATCTTTTTTGTTTTCGCCATCAAGTGCAATTGAGTCGGCAATGAATTTTTGTTGAATGCTTTTTAGAACTGCAGACTGTTGAAGCGAGTCGTTCTCAAAAGGTTTGTAAACAACAGACTGTTGAGCACCACACAGGAAAGTAAGCAACACAGCAAAACAAAATAGTAAAGCAGTTTTTAACACGGGTTGTGGCATATGGTTCAGTGAGTAGTTGGCTGCTCAAAAATAACTGAAAACAGCATACCACAAGCACTCTGCAGTTCTCAGCAGAAGAAAGGTTTGTATCTGTGCTTTAACAGGTACAACCGTGCAACCTGCCGTTGAAAGAACCCGAAAAAAGAGGTGAACTGTTTATCTTTGCGCCATGCGAAAACTGGGCATGGATGAACTGAACCGTAAATCGGTGGATGAGTTTAAAGAAGCGGATAAAAATAAGGTGATTGTGGTGCTGGAAAATATCCGCAGCATGCAGAATGTAGGCAGTGTGTTCCGTACTGCCGATGCGTTTTTGGTGGAAGCGGTTTATCTCATTGGTTATACGCCGCAACCTCCACACAGGGATATTCATAAAACAGCATTGGGCGCAACAGAAACCGTTATCTGGAAGTATTTCTCCAAAACAACAGATGCACTTACAGAATTGAAAACAGCAGGTTATAAGATATTCGGTATTGAACAAACACAAGGAAGTATATTGTTGCAGGATTTTAAACAGGGAGCTGATGAAAAGATTGCTCTCATTTTTGGAAATGAAGCAGAAGGAGTGGAGCAGGAAACCTTGCATCAATGCGATGGTTGTATTGAAATACCTCAGTTTGGGATGAAACATTCACTGAATATTTCTGTTGCAGCGGGAGTGGTGTTGTGGGAGATTACAAGTAAAAGGCTACAGAAAAAAGATTAATTTTAAACATGGAAACAATTGTAATAAATATCCGCAATAAAGAAAAGGGTAAGTTACTGCGTTCTCTTCTTAAAGATTTGCCGTTTGTGGAAGTAAAAGAAACCCGTAAAAAGAAGTCAAAAGTAAGTAACGGCAGTTTCTTTTTATCAAAAGGGATCTGGAAAGATGCATCTATTTCTTTAGCTGAAATACGTAAACAGGCATGGCAAAAGAAGGATTAGTTCTGTGTGACTCTAATATAATGATTGATGTTTACCGGGGGCAGGAAGCAATCATAAAACAAGTAGCCGCATTGGGTAAAGATCGTTTTGTAATTTCAGCAGTATCCGCTGCGGAAGTGTTGTTTGGAGCACGCAATAAATCGGAACTTCAAAAAATAAAAAAGGATATTGCTAATATACAGGTACTTGAAGTAAACGAAGAAATATCTTCTTTGTTTGTTCAGCTTGTTTCAGATTATACGTTGTCTCATAAGCTTGCTATTCCTGATGCAATTATCGCTGCAACTGCTCTTACATACAAGTTGCCTTTGTTTACACATAATCAAAAAGACTTTCGATTTATTACAGGAATAAAATTTTATAAACCATAGTTCATAAATGTCTGTAGTAAAAAATTATCTCTCCTTAATTAAGTTTTCGCACACCATTTTTGCGTTGCCTTTTGCGTTGATTAGATGCCCCCAACCCCTGAAGGGGAGCATGTAAACCCTCCTAAATTTGTAACATGTCATCAGTAAAGAATTATCTATCTCTAATAAAGTTTTCACATACCATTTTTGCATTGCCGTTTGCGTTGATTGGATTTTGCATCGGTTTTTATTCCTTACCACACTCCGTTGTTCCAGGATGGCATACGATTGTAATTCCCGATTGGCAGTATTCTGAGTTGTTGAAAAAATTCATACTTGTACTCCTTTGTATGATCTTTGCCCGCAGTGCCGCAATGGCATTCAATCGTTATCTCGATCGGAGTTTTGATGCAAAAAATCCACGCACTGCAATACGTGAAATACCTGCCGGAATTATTTCAGCCAACAGCGCCTTGTTGTTTACCATCATCAGCAGTGTGTTGTTTGTTGGTACAACTTATTTTATCAATACCATTTGTTTTGCTTTATCACCCGTTGCATTACTTGTAGTGTTGGGATACAGTTATACCAAACGTTTTACTCCGCTTTGTCATTTGGTACTTGGTCTTGGTTTATCACTTGCACCCATCGGAGCATATTTAGCTGTAACAGGTGCTTTTGAAGTATTACCGATATTGTTTTCACTCACTGTTTTATTTTGGGTGAGTGGTTTCGATATTATTTATTCCTTGCAGGATGAAGAATTTGATAAACAGTACGAATTGAAATCAATCCCTGCGTGGCTGGGTAAAGCAAAAGCATTGCGTGTTTCAGAACTCCTGCATGTATTGGCAGCCATCTGTGTAATTGCTGCGGGTGTTTATGGAAACTTTGGTTGGTTGTATTGGATTGGTGTTGCAGTGTTTACAGGAATGCTCATTTATCAACACTCCATTGTTAAACCGGATGATTTACGCAAAGTGAATATTGCGTTCATGACAGCGAACGGCATAGCCAGTGTTGTGTTTGCGGTATTTGTGATTGCGGATATTATTTTATAACGAATTAAACTTAGAACGTCACCTCGACGCAGGAGAGGTCTCCAACATTTCAAACAGTTTGATTTTATTGAGATGTCTCCTTCGTCGACATGACGGCCCAAAGATGGCTCGAATAATGTGTATTGATTATGGCGGTAAACGAACCGGCATTGCGGTAACCGATCCTTTGCAGATCATTGCAACAGGGCTAACAACTATTGCTACCAAAGATTTTATTCCTTTCTTAAAAACCTATTTCCAACAGGAACAGGTTGAAAAGATCATCATCGGTATGCCAACCAATTGGGATGATTCTGATACACATGCCACTCCGTTAGTGAAACGTGCCATTGATCAACTGAAAAAAAACTTTCCGTCGATTCCTGTTGAAACTGTGGATGAACGTTATACTTCCAAGATGGCTAAAGATGCCATGTTGGAAATGGGATTAAAGAAACATCAGCGCAGGGATAAAAAACTCGTGGATGAAATTGCTGCAACCATTATGCTGCAGGAATATATGGCGAGGATGTAGAATTGCTGATGTCTGATGGATGATATAGGATTTATACCCGTTTTTTGATCAGCTAACAATTAGTCAGGCTTCATGAGGAGTGCTTATATTTGCAACTGAATTTTTTATAGTGGCAGGTTTACCTATCATAAATCCGCCATCCTAAATCAGATATTCCATGATTCTTCCCATAGTTGCATACGGCTTTGATGTATTAAGAAAGGTGAGTAAAGACATCACACCGGATTATCCCAACCTCTCTAAGTTAATTGATGATATGTGGGAGACCATGTACTCTTCAAATGGAGTGGGACTTGCCGCACCTCAGATTAACCGTGACATCCGTTTATTTGTAATGGACAGTACACAGATGTTTGCCAATATGGATGAAGAAGAGACGCTGTTATATCCGGATGCTCCCGGAATTAAGCAGGTGTTCATCAATGCACATGTGGAAGAACTGTTGGGTGATGACTGGGTGTTTAATGAAGGTTGTTTGAGTATCCCTAAGATTCGTGAAGATATTTATCGTGCCGAAGAAGTAACGATTCGTTACATGGATGAACACTTTAAAGAGCATGTGAAAACCTTTGATGGCTTAACAGCACGGGTAATCCTGCATGAATACGATCATATAGATGGCAAACTGTTTATTGATTATCTGAAACCATTGAAGCGTAAAATGCTCAAAGGGAAATTAGATGATATCTCTAAAGGGAAAGTGAACGTAGATTATAAAATGATATTTCCGAAATAAGACAAAGCCCCCTCCGCCCCCTGAAGGGGGGACTGCATTGCACAGCCCTTGCTTTTCCTACTTCTCAAAAAATGTAGGGAGTAGGCTCGTGGTAAATTAGTTAATGTGGACATTCAACTTTTTTAAGACGCATCATTAAATCTTTTGGTAGCATAGAAATCAAACGCAATTCAAATTTTAAAATTGATTTTAAACATCTCAAGTTTTTTGAAAAGCAAGGGCTGTGAGTTGATGGCTTCCCTTTTGGGGAAGTCGGATGGGGCCTTTAATCATCCCCCGTTAAATTCTTTGCCTTCGTATACACCCGCCATTTTTCAATTACTTTCTGCATATCATCTGCAATTGCACTTTCAAACAAAATCTTTTTTTGCGTAACGGGATGAGCAAAGCCCAATGTTTCAGCATGCAATGCATGTCGTGGACAAATGGCGAAACAATTATCTACAAATTGTTTGTACTTGGTATAAACGGTTCCTTTTACAATCCGGTCGCCGCCGTAGGTATCATCATTAAATAATGGATGTCCTGTGTGCTGCATGTGTACACGGATCTGATGTGTACGCCCTGTCTCCAATCTGCATTCAACCAAAGTAGTATATCCAAAACGTTCCAATACTTTATAATGAGTGGTAGCTTCTTTTCCATGCTCACCATCAGGATATACATCCATGATTTTACGAAAACGTTGATGACGACCTACATGACCGGTGATAGTTCCGCTTTCTTCTTTCAGATCGCCCCAAACCAAGGCAATGTATTTGCGTTCAACCGTGTGATTAAAAAACTGTTTGGCTAAATGCACGCTGGCCTGTTCTGTTTTTGCAAGTACAACCAGTCCACTTGTGTTTTTATCAATCCGGTGTACCATGCCAAAGCGTGGCAGTTCATTCTCAGTTAATTCAGGTTGCTGTTGTTTGAGATACCACACTACACCATTCACCAATGTGCCGCTGTAATTACCACTACCTGGGTGCATCACCATTCCTGCCACTTTATTTACAACCATCACATCATCATCTTCATATACAATGTTGAGCGGAAGTTCTTCAGGCTTAACTTCAGTATCCTCCGGAGAAGTATCAGAAAATGTAATGATCTCATCACCCGGCTTTACTTTGTAATTGGCTTTCACAATGCCGTTGTTCACCAATACGAAACCGTTTTCAATACCACGTTGTACTTTATTACGGGTAGCACCTTCAATTTTTGTCATCAGAAATTTATCTATCCGCAACGGTTCCTGTCCTTTGGTTACCACAAAACGTTTCCGCTCGTATAACTCTTCAGAGCCATCGCCGTTTTCAAGTTCGCTATCCTGTGCCAGTAATTCTTCTTCGTTCATTGTCTGCAAAAATAAGCCCTGCAGGATTATGAATTGAAATGATTGTAGTTTTGCAGCTCATGAAACAAGAGGTGTTATTTCAAGACTTAGGACAAATGCCCTATCAACAGGCATGGGATTACCAGGAGTCTTTGTTGCAGCAGAACCTTGAAATAAAAAAGAAGCTTCGGGTTTTAGCCGATAGTCGGGAGCCGATAGTAGATAGTAGTGTGCAGGTTGATCAGCACTTTCCACAAACCACTCACCACTTGCTTCTTGTAGAACATCCTCCTGTTTACACTTTAGGTAAAAGCGGAGATGTAAAAAATATTCTTATCAACGAAGAAGAACGTTATGCAAAAGGCATTGAATATTTTGCTACAAATCGTGGCGGAGATATTACGTTTCATGGTCCGCAGCAAATTGTTGGTTATCCCATTCTCGATCTGGAGAAATTTGAAACTGATATAGGCAAGTATCTGCGCAAACTGGAAGAAGTGATCATTTTAACCATGGCGATGTATGGATTAAAAGGTGAACGAAGCAAAGGAGAAACAGGCGTGTGGATCGATCCGGATATCAAAGGCAAAGAGCGAAAGATTTGTGCATTGGGTGTACGTTGCAGCCGCTGGGTAACCATGCATGGGTTTGCATTTAATGTAAATACTGATCTCAACTATTTTAATTACATCATACCCTGTGGTATTGAAAACAAACAGGTCACCTCTTTACAAAAAGAATTGGGGCATTCACTCAATTTTGAAGAAGTAAAAGAAAACGTAAAAAAGAATTTTGAAATCGTGTTTGATGTTCAGTTAACGTAGATGCTAAAGTGGCTTGGCAAAATAGATGAGCATATCTGCGTTGCCAAACACCAGTTCTTTGCCATCGGCTTTATAGATCAGTAAATTCCAGGTGTAACTGCCTGCTTTAATTTCCACACTCTTATCTTTTACAATAATGGTGCAGGGCAATGTTTGTGATTTTTCTCTTGTATAGCAGGTAATCTCAGCAATAGCTGTTTGATCGTTAATGGCAGAAATCGATTTGATATTTTTGATGAACACCGTATTTGAATCCAGTGCACCGGGTTTTCCTTTACGGCGATAAATATTCCAGCCGCCGATAATATCGGCAATTTTAAATGAAACAGGTGTTACGTAAGCAGGTTCAGTTACTTCATTTTTGCCAAGCGTTTCACGCCAGAAGACTTCTCTTTTTTCCAGTACATGAATAAAACCTTCATCGTTATACAAAACTATTTCGTTGGGCTTAACGGAAAGGATGGTGTAAATATCTGCAGCTGCAATCAGCACATTTCCCGGTTCTTCAATCATAGCATATCCACGCATGATGTTTTTTGTACCGTCTCTGGTTTCTAATTTATCTGGCGGAGTGAAGTGAAGAAAGATGGTATCGCCAATGCTGAGTTCTTTTTTATTTTCAAGCATGCGTTTTACTTCCTGCCACTTTCCCATGAACTGCTCAAGTTCAAATTGCGGCTGTCCTTGTTTGTTGGTTGTCTTATTTGATGAATTATTTCCTTTTCTGGAAACCTGTTGAGCAAAGTTGTTTTGCAACAGCAGGAGAGAGACAATGATCAGTAAGGTGATTTTTTTCAAATTCATGGTCGGGTAAATTTGGATTACGCTGCAAACTCTCTTACAAAGTACAAAAACAAACCCAGAAACACATCTGTTTTCTAAACTTTAGTTATCTCTGGTTATGAGGAACTTATTTTTCTCTTTCAGTTTGCCTTCTTCCATCAATTCAAAAAAGTACCAGCCCGATTTCATAAAATTTACTTTGTCCAGCGTTAAATAGGATTCCTTTACCTCCGGAATAAGAAACAGAATGCTGCCATCTTCTTTCGTAAAACGGATGGAATATTTTTTACTTCCTGCATCGGGCAGTTTAATCACAGCATTTCCATCATCGCCAGTAAAAATATATGTTGAAGGTACCCATACCGGTTTCGGCGGAGGAGGAGCCGGTTTTTCTTCGGGCACTTTTACTTTTGGTTTGTCAACAGTTTTTACAGTTACTATTACTGGTTCAATTATTTGTGCTTTTGTTGTGTCTATGAACAACCGTTTCGATACGGTAAAGAAATAATTAGATCCTTCGAGTAAAATAAATATGCGGTAAAAGCCGCTGTCGTTTTTGGCCGTTTTATCTGTAAACGTATAACTCTTTACGTTTGGGTTGGGTAGTGAATGAATGGTACTGAAATTTCTTGTACTGTCTTTTGAACGTTGAATATTGATCTGTGATGCATTTTTAAATACACTGATCCAGCTGATGGTAATCTCACCGTTTTTTTTCTTTGCAGAAAATTTCGGGAGTGTATCATTTTGTGCAAGAAGAGAACTGCTGCAAAAAAGTAAAACGATGAGCAGGAATTGTTGTTTGTTCATGGATGTTGTATGTCCGGTTGTTGGTGGTTTATCCTGCGCAAATATAATGCCGTTCAGAATATTAAACTTCCCGGCGGTAAACTCATGTTTCCCTGTAACCCCCCGGTATGCAGTACCAGCACCTTGCTCTCTGCTGGAAAAAAGCGCCTGTTAAACAAATCAATCACGGCCTGTATTAATTTGCCTGAATAAACTATGTCTGTTGCAACAGATGTATGGGAATAAAATAAATTCATGAATTGTAATTGTGAGATATTGTATTTTCCATATCCATCACCTGCATAATTAAAAAGAATCATTTGTTTAGATGTGGCTACGGGAGATAAATGCTGTTGAAGAAAACCTTCCTGCTCTTCAGCTTTTATTTTTAATACCGGGATGCCGATAATTGTTTGATGTGATTTTGCAGAACTAACAATCCCTTTAAATGTGGTACCCGTTCCTATACAACATAAAATATGTGTGAACGAATCAACAGATTCAATAGCAGGCAGAATTTCTGTACAACCTTTTAAGCCATCTTCATTATCACCACCTTCCGGTACAAATAAAAAGTTTGCTGCATTTTTTCTGATGGTAGTTACTGTTTCACTGTTTCTGTTGTACTGATTTCGTACTACAGGTATCAGTTGCATTTGTTGCTGTTCACAAAAAGATAATGTGCTGTTCAGCGGTTGAATCAGTTCTCCACGAATGATACCGGCCGATTGTAAACCTTCGGCTTTACAGGCAAAAGCTGTTGCAGCCAGGTGGTTGGAATATGCGCCACCCATTGTAAGAATTCCCTGCAGGCCCTGCTGTTTCGCCTTTTCAATATTGTACCGCAGTTTAAACAATTTGTTCCCGGATATCACCGGGTGCAGCAGATCTAAACGGGCAATTGAAAAACTAAACGGTTTTTCATCTGCCCCGGGCCATTCCACTTCTGTACTTTTTATGAAGATTGAATTCATTTGCATATCATCGGGAACGATTGTTTCCTATCTTCGCCGTCTTCAAAAATAAATGATTCGATGCAACCTACTTTATTGATATTAGCCGCAGGAATGGCCAGCCGTTATGGAAGTATGAAACAGATTGAAGGATTTGGTCCTGCAGGCGAAACCATTATGGATTATTCTATTTATGATGCCATCAGGGCGGGGTTTGGTAAAGTAGTTTTCATCATACGCAAAGATTTTGCAGATCAGTTTAAAGCCATCTTTGAACCCCGGCTCAAAGGCCGTATTGAAATTGATTATGTGTACCAGGAGTTGTCTTCATTTGTTGATGGGTTTGATATTCCTGCTTCAAGAGTAAAGCCCTGGGGTACTGCACATGCTGTGCTGTGTGCGAAAGATGTTATTAAAGAACCATTTGCTGTAATTAATGCTGATGATTTTTACGGAAGAGATGCGTTTGAAAAAGCAGCCGCTTTTTTAACAACAGATTGCAATCCGGAGCAACATGCCATTATCGGTTACAATCTTGCAAAAACACTCAGTGCAAACGGAACAGTTAGTCGTGGTGTGTGTGAGGTAAATGCAGAAGGTGATCTGGCATCTATCACCGAACGCACAAAAATTTATGCAGAAGACAACCGTATTGTGTATGAAGATGCAGCAGGCAAACACGAAGTGCCTTATGATTCAAGTGTAAGTATGAATTTCTGGTGTTTTGATGATTCTGTTTTTTATCTCACCAAACAATTATTCAAAACATTTTTAAAAGAACACGGGAACGAAGAGAAATCAGAGTTTTTTATTCCACTGGTTGCAGATTCTTATATTAAAGAAGAGTTGGGCATCATTAAAGTAATTCCTACTTCATCTCAATGGTTTGGTGTTACGTACAAAGAAGATGCACCCGGTGTGCAGGAAAGCGTAAACAATCTGATTGCCTCAGGTGAATATCCTGCAGGATTGTGGAGTTAAAGTATGAGCAGACTTCCTGTTTGAATCAGCTTATTGTCTTTTGCCAATCTGTAATAATAGATTCCTTTTGCCATGCCGTTTAAACTGATTTGTTGCGGCGAATCTTTTATGAGCTGTTGTAACACAACTCTGCCATAATTATCAATCAACTGAAAAATCAGTGCATCAGATTGTTCGGCTAAAACAGTAACAGAACCATTTCTCATTACCGGATTGGGATAAATAACCGCCGGTTTACTCCCAATAAAATAAAGTTGGGCAGGGGCTGAGTAGATCAATGAACCGTCTGATAATTCAATCACTGCTCTGTAAATATTTACACCCGGTCTAACTTTTATATCCACAGCCTGGTATTGTAATCCGTTGATGGTTGTTTGTTTTTCAAGCAAAACAAAACCTGCAGCTGATTGCTTTTCGAAACTGATAGATTTTATTCTGTAAGTAGTGCCTATTTCAAGCTGCAGTAATCCGTTGTTTGATAAATTGAGATTTGCAAGTAAATTTTTTACATAACATCCTGTTCCCTGCAATTCATAATTAAACGTATAAGAACTTACAGCTGCTTTAGAATTGAGCATGGGACTGATGGAATAATGTTTTGGCGGACTTGCATTTTTTGAAATCACAGCAAACGTATCAGTAGTGATGAAGAACGGCTCCATGTATTGATTACCCAACCGGTTGATCTGATAAGCAGTTGCGGATGAAACTCTGTTCCAGCTGATGAGGAAAGAATCAGCACAATTAAAACCAACCTGTGTGTTGATTCGTTTTGAAATGGTAAATGTATCCGTTGTATAAACTTCACTGTTGATCTTCATGCGCAGCAATGCTTTGCTGTAAACATCCGGCACGCTCATTTTATAATAGCCTTTAGAGACATCAACCGTTGCAGCAATCTGTTGCCAGCTGTTCCCATTATCTGTACTCATTTCTAAAATACCTGCAGCAGAATTATAACCTGATTCAAACCGAAGCACAGTTGTTTCACCGGAAGTTAAATGATCTGCAGCAACAGGAAAATACCATTTGAATGTGTTGCTGCTGTCAGTTTGATATGCAATAGAAAAATTTTGCGTGCCTGAGGCTATAGCAAATCCATTCACCTGCAACACATAATTGCCGGGCTCCGGCAAATCAACAGTGATTTGTTCCACAACATTTATACTGTCTCTTTTACGTACAGGTAATTCCTGTAAAGCATTGATATTGGGTGTTGGGTTCAGTACCCATGGTTTGTACGTTGTATTGGTAGCTGTATGTGTAACTGTAAGATCAAGATCATTCACTAATGCAACAGATGCGTTAACGGCAGCTTGAGGATCTGTCCATGCAAGTGTTACTTTTAATTGTTTAATGCCGGGAGGTACCGTTATATTCATTTGCTGCGAAGTATTGTTGACAACTGCTCCTGTAAAATAGTTGCCTTTGAGTATTGTTTGCACCGCTTTGTATGCATTCATATTTCCATAACCCGATTTGAAATCTATTCCTTTTGCATCCACATCATCTGCACTGTTAAGCAACACTGCTTTAATCAATGAGGCTGGTGCAGTTGTACCACTATTTGAAACACGAAATGTTTGATGCAGTACTGCCGCTACACCCGATACCAATGCTGCAGCACCTGAACTGCCATCTTCACCAAACGCTACCAGTTCAGGTTTTACTCTTCCATCGAAAGCTGGTCCTTTTGAACTGGGTGCTAACACAATCCCAAACGAATCTGTATGACCAACGGTGATGATGTTTTTTGCCTGTTTAAAATTTCCTGTAAGATTAGCGTAGCCCGGTATGCCGGCATACCTGCCTGTTGTAGAACTAAGTGTACCTGAATTGCCGGCAGAAAAAATATGAATCAACGATTTGTTGTTTACAACCGAAGCATCATAGCCTGCAGCTTCGGCTCCATAATAATTTTCAATAACAGTACCGTATGAATGATTTTGTACAAGTATACCGGAAGATTGATAATAGGTATCGGGTTCAGGTAATAAGTTTTGAAAACTTGCCGGGCTCAACAAACTTCTCCAGGCTGCTCCTTTTGTGTTGTACCAGCTGTTTCCTCCACCGCCACACATTGTTGCCATTATAGAGGCATGTGCCGATGAAGTGGTTGAAGCAAAAGCTGAAGGAAGAATTCTTCCTTTGAAATCAATATCTGTTGTATCAAAGCGCTGTTCTTTAATGGAGATGTGTACAGTGTTTCCATTCAATACAGGAAAATCATTCTGAATACTAGAAATTTTATTGGCAGCATAATCTACAAATCCAAACAGGAGCTCTTCGGTTGCTTTTTTTCTTGAATCAATAAATTTTATTACAGTATGCGATGCCAGTTTTTCCATCTCTGTCCATGTGCACGAAATAACCGCAAGATTCGCCGGTTCGTACTCACTGATGAGCTTAATCAACGGGTTTGATTGAATGAGTGTTTTAAATTGTTTAAGATTAGTTGTAGCTACCGTATACATTTGAACGGTGGAAGACTTTTGATTTTGCAACTGAATGCGCAAATACGGTGAAAGTTTATCCACATTTTTCTCCGACGTTTTTTGTGTATATGAAATTTTACATAATAGAATAAATAAGACCAACAGACGAATTGTAATTGATATTTTTTTATGTTTCCGTTGTACGGTTGAATAAAATTTCATTGTATAGAGGTCTGTTTAAAAAAAATTAAACTGCAGCATTGTGCAATCTGCGTGTATTCGTTCTTGGTAGTTTTACTTTTTTACAACACAAATGATTCTTTTGCAACAAAGCTGCAATGTTTCTTTTTTTTACAACAAATAAAAGTAAATAAATTCAACTGTTAATTCTTTTTAAACTTAAACACGTAAAACATGAGAAAAGTTATTTTGGTTTTTGCTGCAACTGCATTTGCAGCATTGTTTATTGTTGCTTGTAAGAAAAGTACAAACGAAGCTGCCAGCCAGGAAATTCCACAGGAAGTGCTGAATCAGATTGCAGCACAGGGTTTTTCTGCACAAGGTGTTACAAGAGCTGATGGTGGTTATCTGGTAGAAGGTGATATCTTATTAACCGAAGAAAACCTGAAGCACACAGCTACATCCAATGAACTGGTGTATGCAAATGAAGAGCATTACCGTACAACCTATACTGTTACTGGTTTGCCAAGAACAATTACAGTAAGCCTTAACACTACACAGGCAAATTTTATTTCTGCAACTGATGAAGCAATCCGCCGTTACAATGCGTTGAATCTGCGTGTTCGCTTTCAGCGTGTAACAGGAACATCTGCCAACATTAATATTGTTACTTACTATCAGGTAAGTAATACATTGGGTTCGGCAGGTTTTCCAACAAGCTCTGGAAATCCATACAATCAAATCCGGATGAATACTTATTGGTATACACCAAGTATTGCAGTAAATGCACTGGCAACAACCATTGCACATGAAGTTGGTCATTGCATCGGTTTCCGTCATACAGATTATATGGACCGTTCATACAGCTGTGGTGGTTCTGCAGTAAATGAAGGTACAGCAGGTGTGGGAGCAATTCATATTCCGGGTACACCAACAGGCCCCAGCGCCGGTTCATGGATGCTTGCCTGCGGAAGCACTTCATCTTCATTCAACCGTCCGTTTACAAGTGCTGATCAAACAGCATTGAATTATGTGTATTAATAATTAATCATCTTTACAAAGCACCCTGCCTTAAACAGGGTGCTTTGTATTTATAGCAGGAATTTCCTGTAAGCGATACTGCTGTTTCTTTTTGCCTGTTGCATTCTCCAGAATATTGAGTAACTTATACTCTTATTTTAAACCTAAATATTAAAGACATGAGAAAACTACTTTCTGTATTTGCAGTTGCTGCCTTTGCAACGTTGTTTATTGTTGCATGTTCTAAATCAACAAAAGAATCTGTTGCTCCAATTCCGCAGGATGTACTGAATCAAATTTCTGCACTTGGTTTTTCTCCAAACAATGTTGTGGCAGAAGATGGAGGTTATATCGTTGAAGGAGATATATTTCTCAGTCCAAAGGACTTAACAACCTTAAAAACAACCAATCGTTTAAATGTTGCAAATGAAGAACAATATCATACAACAAACCTCGTAGCAGCTCCAAGAAGTATTACAATCAGCGTATCTGGAAATGTTCCATCTGCGTTCCTAACTGCGGTTGATGCTGCTATTGCACGTTACAATAATGAAAACTTAACCATTAGTTTTTCACGGGTTGCAAGTGGTGGTGCAATCAATATTCGTATTGTCAATACCCGCCAGTATATCGCTTCTGCAGGTTTTCCAACAAGTTCCGGAGATCCGTTTAACGAAATTAAATATGCTAAAACGTATTCTACATACGGAGTAGATTTTATGACAACCGTTCTTGCACATGAAATTGGTCATTGCATTGGTTTCCGTCATACAGATTATATGAACCGTTCTTACAGTTGCGGCGGAACAGGTGGAAATGAAGGTGCAAGCACAGTTGGCGCTATATATATCCCGGGTACAGCATCAGGTCCCGATCCAAACTCATGGATGCTGGCTTGCTTAAGTGCAACAACTAATCGTCCGTTTAATAACAATGATAAAGTTGCATTAAACTATCTCTACTAAAAATAATTATCAAAGTAAAAGCCCTTCCGCATTAGCGGAAGGGCTTTTCTTATTTTCGGAAGTTCTTGTATAAATTGATGAGTGAATTGGTAGAAGCATCATGTGTTGAAACGTGATCATCCGTAATTAACTCAGGTAAAATTTTATTCGCTAACTGCTTACCCAATTCAACGCCCCATTGATCAAAACTGTACACATTCCAGATAACACCCTGTACAAAAATCTTATGTTCATACAAGGCAACCAATTCGCCCAAAGTAAACGCAGTGATTTTCTTTACCAAAATTGAATTGGTTGGACGATTACCTTCAAACACTTTATAAGGAATCAATTCTTCTTTTACGCCTTCTGCAATCACTTCTTCTTTTGATTTGCCATTCATGAGTGCTTCTGTTTGTGCAAAGAAATTACTCATGAGTTTTGGATGATGATCGCTCAGCGGATTATGGCTTATGGCGGGTGCAATAAAATCGGCAGGAATTAAATGTGTGCCCTGATGAATTAATTGATAGAATGAATGTTGACCATTGGTACCCGGCTCTCCCCAGATGATGGGGCCTGTACTGTAATCTACTTTATTGCCATTGCGATCAACATACTTTCCATTGCTCTCCATATTGCCTTGCTGAAAATAAGCTGCAAAGCGATGCAGGTATTGATCGTAGGGGAGAATGGCTTCACTCTTTGCATCAAAGAAGTTCACATACCAAGTGCCCAACAATGCCATGATCACCGGGATATTCTTTTCAAAATTTTCGGTACGGAAATGTTCATCGGCTGCATGTGCACCTTTCAGCAATTCTTTAAAGTTGTTATAGCCGATTGTTAGTGCAATGGATAAACCAATTGCACTCCACAAACTATAACGACCGCCTACCCAATCCCAAAATTCAAACATATTGGCTTTATCAATCCCAAACTTCACCACATCTTTTTCATTAGTTGATAAAGCAGCAAAATGTTTGGCCACATTTGCTTCATCTTTTGCATATTCCAGAAACCAGTTTCTTGCACTGTGTGCATTGGTCATTGTTTCCTGTGTAGTAAATGTTTTTGATGCAATAAGAAATAACGTTTCATCGGGTGTAACTTTTTTCAATGTTTCAGCAATATGTGTTCCATCAACATTACTTACAAAATAGGTTTCAATACCATCCACCCAATACGGTTTCAATGCTTCGGTGATCATCACCGGACCAAGATCACTTCCGCCAATACCAATATTGACGATGTATTTTATTTTCTTTCCTGTATAACCTTTCCATTCACCGCTATGAATATTTGAACAGAAATTTTTCATCTGTTCCAATACACGATTAATGTCGGGCATTACATTTCTGCCATCAACCAACACTTCTTTCTCAGAAAAATTGCGGAGTGCTGTATGCAGCACGGCTCTTTTTTCTGTTTGATTGATCACATCGCCTCCAAACATTTTTTCAATGGCTTCTTTCAGCTTGCATTCAGTTGCTAATTGTAACAGCAACTGCATGGTTTCTTCGGTGATGATATTTTTTGAATAGTCAAACACTATCTCATCGACACATGTACTGAATTTTTTAAACCTTTCTGCATCTGCTTTAAACAGATCACGCATATGCACCTGTTTCATTTGTGCAGCATGTGAGGTAAGTTGTTGCCAGGCGTTGGTTGTTGTTGGGTTGATCGAAGAGAGCATAGTGAGTTTTTTATTTAACTTAAAAGTTGTTTTTTGACGCAGAGAATAAACAAAAGAGTTTTCGCAGAGGGCTCTCTCTGCGAATGTCTCGGCGTTCTCTTTTCTCTGCGGCAAAAGAAGCCATAATTGAATTATAAAAATAAAAATAAACGGCCTCTATTTTAATTGATCAGCCAGTTTGCTGATAGAAATTTCTTTGTCTTTATGTAACTGTTCAATTAGTTTATCGAGTCCCTCAAATTTCACTTCGTTTCGTAAATGAAAGCGTACATATACTTTTAAATGACGGTTGTAAATATCTTCATCAAAATCAAATAAATGTACTTCCACCGTTCTGCCAGTACCATCAACAGTAGGGCGGTTGCCGATATTCATCATTCCCTTCATCATCTTCGTTTCACCTTCAACCTGAGCTTCTACTGCATATACTCCATTGGCAGGTACTAATTTGTCTGCATCCTGTATTTGCAGGTTGGCAGTAGGGTAGCCGAGTTTACGGCCCAGTTTATTTCCTTCAATCACATTTCCTTTAAAGAAATATGGATAGCCCAGTAATTGATTGGCAGTTTCTATTTCACCATTTGAAATGGCCTGTCGTATTTTGGTAGAGCTGATGGCTGCTTCATTCATCAACTGCTGCGGAATTTCTTTTACTGCATAGTTAAAGCGTTCGCCCATTTGCTCCAGCAATCGGTAATCACCTTCACGGTTGTTACCAAACTTATGATCATAACCAATAATAATGAGTGCAGGATGAAAACGATTGACCAAAAAACTGCTGATATATTCTTCAGCCGTTTGCTCAGAAAATTCTTTGTTGAACGGAACCACCACCAGATTATCTAATCCCTGCTTTTTCAGCAATTCAATCCGCTCATCTAATGTGGTGAGTTCAGCAATTGAGCGATCGGGCTGTACAATTTTACGTGGATGCGGATAAAAGCTGATGAGCACTGATTCACCGCCTCTTTCTTTTGCCTCGGCACATAATTGACGGATGATTTGCCGGTGACCAAGATGAACACCATCAAACGTACCGATTGTAACAACGGCGTTCGTAAAAACGGGCAACTGCTGCAGACTTCTGTAAACCTTCATAATTTGGAGGCACAAAAGTAACACATTTGAAGTGTGGAAGTGTTAGTTTTGCGGCTCTCAAACAAAGCAGCATGTCTTTATATAACCAACGGGGCGTATCGGCACAAAAAGAAGAAGTACATAAGGCGGTAGAACATTTGGATCAGGGTTTATACCCGCATGCGTTTTGCAAACTCTATCCCGATTATTTGGTAGGCGATGCTGATTGGGTAAATGTAACCCATGCTGATGGTGCCGGTACAAAAAGTATTCTGGCATATCTCTATTGGAAAGAAACCGGTGATGCATCTGTCTGGAAAGGCATTGCACAAGATGCCATTGTGATGAATCTGGATGATTTGCTTTGTGTAGGTATTTACGATAATATTTTATTCTCATCCACAGTTGATCGCAACAAAACACGTATCCCGGGTGAAGTGCTGGAGCAAATCATCAATGGTTCGGCAGAGTTATTTGCTCAATTGAAACAATACGGAGTGAACATTCATTACCTCGGTGGAGAAACGGCTGATGTAGGTGATGTGGTGCGTACCATTGCTGTGAACGGAACCATGACAGCCCGTTGGCCAAAAAACAAAGTGATCAGCAACGATAAAATTAAAGCAGGCGATGTGATTGTTGGGCTTGCAGGATTTGGACAGGCGAATTATGAAACATCGTACAACAGTGGTTTGGGCAGTAATGGTTTAACCAGTGCACGACATGATGTGTTGGAAAAATATTATGCGAAACAATTTCCTGAAACCTTTGAAGCAATGTTGAATGATGAGGTGGTGTACATTGGCAAGCATCGGTTGACGGATGAGTTAGATGCTGAGCGCAGTCGAAGCATTGGTAAAGGAGTACTGAGCAATGTCGAAGGACGACTTACAATTGCTGATTTGTTGTTATCACCAACAAGAACCTTTGCTCCAGTGCTCAAAGAAATTCTGCAAAATCATTTTGATGCGGTTCATGGATTGATTCATTGCAGCGGTGGTGGACAAACGAAATGTTTAAAATATTTGCCGGGGCCGATGAAGATTGTAAAAGACAATCTGTTTACGCCTCCCATCATCTTCGATTTAATTCAGCAAGCTTCCGGTGCAGATGCACGTGAAATGTACCAGGTGTTTAACATGGGTACAAGGCTGGAGATTTATACCAATGAAAGAGATGCTGATACATTGATCAACATCTCTAAGTCATTTGGTGTAAATGCCCAAATCATTGGAAGGGTAGAACCGAGTGAGAAGAAAGAGTTGCTGATAAAGTTGGGAGATGAAGAGTTGATAATTTGATTTAATAAAGATTAAATGCAAGAGGTGGCAACCTTTTTTTTAATTCTGACTTTTTCGACTTCGCTAAAATTTCATCAACGATAATTGTTGTACCGGGTTTCGATTTTGCCAAGAGGTCAATTACCTCTTTTGTAAAATTATTCCCTTTTATGCCAGCTACTAAGCCTGGATTTGTTTCAAAGCCATTCCCCGTAAAATAAACTGTATAATTAGTTATCTCCCAGTCTTCATCAATTGATAATTGTTTTGATTGGGTAATTTTAGCTGCTTCAATTCTGCCACCACTTGACTCTGCAATAGTAACAGCAGGATCTGGCATTGAAATAACCTTAAAGCGGACTTCTTCGGTTTTCTTTTCATCTGTTTTATAGTAGTACCCGATCTTAATCACAACATCACCTTTCTTTAAATTTTTCAGGATATATCGGTTATCCTTCTTTTCAAGTTTACCCTGAGAAACATCAATTTCTAAATAAGTATCAGGAACATCGCTGATTGCAATTTTTAAAGGATTTTCGATATCTGCATAAAGGATATTGATATTTTCAGCGGCAATGGCAACTGTTGGAACAAGAACTTTTGTAGTCACCTCCATAACACCATTCTTTCCCTTATCGCCGTAGCGGTTTCTGCCGGATGTTCCATCGTTTAAGTCAAACTTCCAGTTATTCATACTTTTATTATTAGCAAGGAAGGAATGCATTTCTTCCTTTGACACTTCTTTCCCATCCAGAATAAATAATCCGTATTTGTCTGTTAACTTAGCCATGCCGGTATTACTGTCTCCGGCCTCTTTTTTGCTTTTTTCATACCGTGCCCACGCATCTTTATCAAAGTATTGAATAGATGTTTTTACTAATTTGGTAACGGCTTTTCCATTTTGTTTTGCAGGTTCCCAAAAAGGGCTGTTTTTCATTAATTCAACACTAAGTTTTGCCAATTCACTTTCAGTGTTCGACAATACTCGAATTTTTGAAATTGATCCTTCTTCATTTACGATGAACTCAACAAGACAACTGTTGTTTTTACTTTTAGGATCGTTCTCAAGTATTTCGCTGTATTTAGAAAGATATTCTCGAACAAAAATTGTCCAGTTGCCTTTAAACTTTGCATCAACTTCTGTTTTTGTGAATACAATATTTTTTTTATCCGGAATAGTATCGGAGATAGTTGGATTGATAGATGGAGAATTATTATTCACTATCTTTTTTTGTGAAACATAATTCACAATCCCTTTCAACACTGCCTCCGCAATTTTCTTCTGACTTTTTTCATTGGTAAGTAACGATAGATCTTTTGAATTAGAAACAAATCCACATTCAAGTAATACAGCAGGGCATGGGGCAGCATCAATTACCCAGATGCCGGAATTTCGCTGCTTAATGCCGGGTTCACGTATGGGCATAAAATTCTTCATCTCACTGATAATTGCAGAGCCTAATTCTTTACTCTCCTGCAGATACTGATTCCCATCTCTTGTAACATATAATTCAAATCCGTTCATTGGGTTTTCTGACAACGTTCCATCTTTCCTGAGTTGTGGAACATAATTCGCATGAATGGATACAAACAGGTCGGCATTGTTTGCTTCAGCAATACGAACCCGCTCTTTCTGTTCGATGAAGTTTTCATCAGACCGTGTAAAAATCAGTATCAGGTTTGGATCAGTATTCAATTGCCTGATCTTGTTTGAGATTGCAAGAGCAATTTCATCTTCTGTTATTCCGTTTAAACCAATTGATCCGTGACGTTTGCCATCAATCAATCCATGACCGGCATCAATCACAACTGTTAATGGTTTTTCTAATTTTGGAATAACTGCAGCAGCATCTTTCTCTTTCATTTTTAATGCAAATGCAGTAAATAAAAAGGTTAGCAACGGCAGTAACAATAAGCGGCTGATGTAGCCCGCTTTCGGGTGTTGAAGTTTGGAAAGCATAAGGAGTCTTCGTTTTATAGGTGAATAAAAAAATGGATTGGTGAGTGATAAGGTATGGCCGGGAAATGCAGCAGTAAGGATCATTGCTGCCAATGCAGAAGCGTCGCTGTCTTTTACAGATTTGCTGTCGGCAATAAATTCATGGATCATAGTCAATTCTTTTCTGATGATCCAGAAAAACGGATTGATCCAAAACACAATCAACACAAGCTGGAGGAATAATTTATCAATACTGTGTTTTTCTTTTACATGAATCAGTTCATGTTTAAAAATTTGCTGCCCCTGTGCTGATTCAAAATCAATTTCTCTGTTCCAGAAAATATAATGCAGAAATGAAAAGGGAGTGCCCTTTGCATCGGTATCAACAAATGTGAGGTCTTTCATTTTCCAATGTACATAGGCGGCAATTAATTTTTTAATACGCAACAGCATTACTACAAGCGTTACAAAAAGACCAAAGGATACAAGTACATATAAAAGCAAACTTATTTGCTCTGTTGTAATAGGTGTTGCGGAAGGGGTTACAGTTTGCTCTGGAAACCAGACTTCATTGGTTGTAACAGTTTGCAGAAGTGTATATGCCGGTATGTTTTCAGGTTGCGGATCAGTAACAAAACTGATTTTGATAAAGGGTAACAACAATGAGATGCCAACAGCCGCCAGTAAATAAAACCGGTTCCAGCTATGGAATAATTTATTGCGTAGTGCAAGCCAGTAATAGCCGGTTAGTATACCGGAACAGATCATTACTTTAAGCAGGTATTCAGCAAAAGCAGTCATGGTTATTTCTTTTTGAGTGTTTGCAATAGCAACTCCAGTTCTTCAATGCTCAGGTTGTTTTCTTTTACCATAAATGAAACAGCATCAGAAAACGATCCTTCAAAATATCCTTTCACCAGTGTTTTCATACTGGCTTTTGAATAAATATCTTTCGTTACAGCAGGGTAGTATTGATGCATGCGGCCAATTACATCTGCCTTTACATATTTTTTGTCGATTAAGATTTTAAGCATTGTAGCCACAGTATTTTGATGTGGCTTGGGATTGGGCATTGCATCAACGATCTCCCTAAGAAATGCTTTGTTGAGTTTCCAGATAATCTGCATCACCTGTTCCTCAGCTTTTGTAAGCGGCTTTAGTTTTTCGGCATTCATAAACCGAATTTATAACTAAAAAATTAGTTTAACAACTAAAATTTTAGTTAAAGAGATTTTTAAAGAAAATACAGCAATATTAATTTTGGATTTTACCGATTGAATCGATTTCTTAGTCTGTTAGGAATGTTACCTTCACTTGGCGGATTGATTTAACGTTCTTTCCGTTTATAGTTGCCGGAATCCATTTAGGACCATTTAAAATGGAGTTGGAAGTGATGCCAGCAAGAACAGAACCTTCAAGTGTCAGGACTCTGACAGCGGAAACTTCTCCGCTTGTATCAACAATAAACTTCAATGTGCATAGGCCTCTGCTGTTTTTATCATTTGTCAGATTTTCAATATTCTTATTTATCAAAGACATCAGGTGTTTACTCCATTTTTTCTCCCCTCCCGGAAACTGCGCTTCCACATCCACTTTTTCATAAACTGAATCAATTTGAACAGTAGAAGGCAATTTAGTGCTGTCAGCATTTTGTGCAGATAGTTTGCAGCAAAATAAAATCAGAACAGCAGTGATCATTGATTGCATAAAGTAAGTAGGTTATTTATTTTAAACGAAAAGTAATTGTTGAGTTTAGGGTATCCGGAATGTAATTTTTTGCAAACGCCAGGCTTTAACCGTTTTTCCAAATTGATAGGCAGGTACCCATTTTGGACAATTTTTTATTGCACGTATAAAAATTTTTGATAATAACGAACCTTTTAACGAAAGCGCTTCTACAGCAGTAGTAGATCCATCTTTATCCACAATAAATCGAATTTCACACGTGCCATTACTCTTTTTATCTCTCAGAAGCTTGTTCATTTCTTTTTCAATTTCACCCTGTATATACTTGTTCCACATTTGCTCTCCACCGGGAAAATAAGCTTCTATCTCTACTTTTTGAAATACAGAATCAGCTGGGGGAATGTTGTTTTTGAATGTATCAACTTGTTGTGCAGAAAGAGCGCAGGAAACAAACAAGGGGAGTAGAATCAATAAGTTTTTCATAAAATCAAAACTGTGTGTTTATAAGTTTGCGAATTGTCTATTTTTGCCGGAACACAAACTTAACAGAATGCTCCCGATCGTAGAAATAAAAAACGTCAATATTTATCAGAGTGGCAACCTTATTCTTAACAATGTTAATCTTACAGTAAACCAGGGTGAGTTTGTGTATCTCGTTGGTAAAACCGGTACGGGCAAATCATCCTTATTAAAAACATTGTATGGCGAAATTCCACTAACAGAAGGTGATGCAACTGTGGCTGGATTTAATTTGCGGCAAATGGATTGGAAGAATGTGCCCTTTCTCCGCCGGAGTCTGGGCGTGGTGTTTCAGGATTTTCAATTGTTAACAGACCGGAATGTACACGAGAATTTAAAGTTTGTGTTGAAGGCAACAGGTTGGAAAGACGAAAACCTGATGGAAGAAAAAATTAATGATGTTCTGGATAAAGTTGGTTTAAAATCGAAAGGGTTTAAAATGCCTTTTGAAATGAGTGGTGGTGAGCAGCAACGGGTTGATGTAGCAAGAGCTTTACTCAATTCGCCTAAATTAATTCTGGCCGATGAACCTACCGGCAACCTCGATCCAGAAACCAGCGATGAGATTATGAATTTACTTTTTCAGGTAGCAAGAGATTATAACACCGCAGTGATCATGGCTACGCATGATTTTATGGTGATTAAAAAATATCCTGCGAGAATGGTTAAAACTGAAGCAGGTAAAGTGTGGGATAATGCTACAGTAGAACATGCATAAGCTGTTTTGCATGCTCCAGATTATTGAAATGTTTTTGCAATAAACCTTCTCTCAGTTCAATATCATTTTCGGTAAAGGGTTTATGAAACAAACGGAAAGCCTGGTATTTAAATTCAGTTGGGTTAGAGGCTAATTGACATGCCTGCTCAAGTCCCGTTCCCTTCAGCATTTCTTCATTGGCTAATACGTGCCTGCCGTTAAATACTGCGTTCAGCAGTTTTAATTTAATACCGGAGTTGGTAAACGATGGCAGAATGTGCACCTGTGCTTTTTGAATAAGATCATTGAGTTCGGATTCTTCCGGATTTTCCACTACACAAATATGCTGTTTCGAACGGGCCTGCTGTTTCAGTTTTGCAGAAGGATTTTTACCTGCAATTACAAACGGAATTTCTAATTCATGAAACACCTTTTCCAACAGCCACATTGCTGCTTTTTCATTTTCTGCCACCGACAGGTTACCGTGGTATAAAACAAATGTACCTGTACCGGGTTTGCCGGTAACTATTGTGTTGGGAATAAATGCAGGAAAGTGAATGGTCTGGTGCGCTTTAAATTGTTTCTTGTATTTTTTTGCATCATCTGCTGAAATGGAGAGAATGATGTAATCTTTTAATTTTTCTTCGTAGCGATGCAGAAGTCTGCTTTCATGATGCATGTAGGCTTTGCGTACAATGGAAGTTTCCCATTGCCCCAGCTGTTTGTAATATTCATGCTCTACATTATGCAGACGCACAGCAACATTGTTCTTTTTTACAGCACCGCTTGTAAGACCATAAGTGCAATGCACACCTTCAAACAAAACGGGGTAGGGATCTGCATTTAACCGTTCCCATAAAACGTCGTCGTTGCGTGATGCAACAATGTAAGGCAACTGAAGTGAAAATCCTTTGTGTCCTTCTTTGCGCTCATAATAATGTACCTCTGCACAGTATTGTTCAAGTACTGGTTGTATACCACGGCCGTATTCAAAGCAATGCAGGTGAACAGCAACGCCCAATTGATGTAAAGCTTTTATTTTACAGAACACATCCATTACTCCGCCATAGTCTGCAGGATAGGGAACATCAAACGAAACGATATGTAAATGTTTAGCCAAGTAATTGTTTGTAAAATGAAATGAGTATTTTTTCTTCTTCCTGCCAGTTTAATATTTCACGGGCTTTGAGGCAGTTTGACTGTAATCTTTTATACAAAACAGTATCATGCAGCAAAAGGTTCAGGCCATCTGCAATTGACTGTTCAGTTGTATCAGGAATCAGAAACGCAATATCAAACTGCTGATTAATTTCTTTGTAAGCAGGATAGCTCACACATATCTGCGGAATGCCCGCCTGAATATAATCAAAGAAACGATTGGCAAGCGAAAGGTAATTGCTCAGTCCGTTATTTTCAAAAAGAGTAATACCTGCATAAGCTGAACTGGTTACTTCCTTTAATTCCTGCGGGTGCAACTTACCTTTTAATAAAACAGTTTCCTGTAAATGATTTTTTTCGATGAGTGATTTTGTTTGCTCTAAAAAATTTCCATCGCCATAAATATGCAAAGGCATCTTCAGTTTTTTCATAGCGGGGATCAGTGTTTCAAAACTTCTTCCTTCGTTTACAGCTCCCTGATAGAGAAAGAAGGTTGAAGGTTTAAGGTCCGCCTTCGCTAAAGCTTCGGTGGATAAATTTAAGGTTGAAGGTTGTTCACTGCCTTCCCTATGCCCTAAACCCTTCAGCTTTTCCCTTTTTACAGGAACATTTCTTACTACAGCGTAATTCACTCCATACATTTTCTGAAATTCTTCTGCAATAGGTTTGCACACCGTATAACCATGTTTAAATTTGGGTACTGCAAACCGTTCTATCCGTTTCCATAATTTGTAACGGGATGGTCTTGTTACTACTTCCTTCATCTCACAAAATAATTCATGTGCATCATACACCCGTTTTGTGCCTTTGAGTTTTGAAGCAATCAAACAAGGAAGAATGGTGTCAAGATCAATGGCACAAATACAATCTGCTTTCTGAAATAATAACCAGAAAAATAAACGAAGATTGTATTCTGCATAAAACAAAGGTCCTTTTGTAAAAAAGCATGCAAGTCTTTTTTGTTTGAAGGGATGCTGTTCCAACGGATCTGAGTGTGAAAGCTTTCGACCAACCAATACCACATGATACCCCTGCTGTGCCAGTGAAGAACAGATGCGGCTCATACGCTGATCGTAGCTTAAATCATTTGTAACAGTGCAGATGATCTTCTTCAATGAAAGAATTGGTTTTATGTAAATTACTGAAAAGGCAGTTGCTACAATTTACCCGGTTTTTTTGCCCAACCAAATCCCAAGTGTAAATTCTCCCATTAATCCAAAATTATTTGTTACAGGCGTACCTAAATAACCAACACCAAGGTTAAGATCCAGACTGAATCTGTTTTTATAGTTTCTTTGCATTCCCCACACTACTCCGGCATTGATTTGTCTTGTTGATTCAATCAAATAAATTGGATCGTTTTCTGTAAAAGAAGAGAATCCGTAAATGCCAAGAACAGCAATATAATTTGCTGAGTTTCGATCGGTGTTTTTTCCTTTTTCAGTTCTTTTTTTGAAATTATAGTAATACCTTCCAGATGCTGAAATGAAAGATCGCACAAATACAGCGTATTGTTGATTTGGTACTACATAATTTCTCTGAAAGGTGCCTGTTATGCCGGTTCTGAATTTAGCGGTGAAGTGATTGGAGAGAGAAGTTTCAAATGCTATTCCGGGATCAAGAAAAGTAACGGATAATACATTTTTTGTCAATTTTTCATTCTGAGCATTTACTTGTAATGTCAGGAACACGAGCAATAAAATGGAGGTATATTTCATAACAAGTTTTTTACGAATATAGGAGTGTAAATGATATTGATTCGTTTTTGAATGTATTTAATAATTCTTGAATTTTCATTACAAATGCGATTAGCATTTAAAAACTCTAATGGAGCAACTCATTCATACATTCTACACTGCATTTGCAAAAGCCGATTGGCAAACCATGGCCAATTGTTATCATGAACAGATTGAATTTAATGACCCGGTTTTTGTTGGGTTGAAAGGCAAGGAGGCTGCTGCTATGTGGCGGATGCTTATCGAACGCAGCAAAGGGCAGCTGAAAATCAACTTTAGCAATGTAGAAGCAAATGAGCAAACGGGCAAGGCCGATTGGGTAGCAGAATACTTGTTTTCTGCAACAGGACGGAATGTGGTGAACCGGATCCATGCTCAGTTTGAGTTCAGGGATGGAAAAATCAGCAGACATACTGATCATTTTGATTTGCATAAATGGGCTTCTCAGGCCATGGGATGGAAAGGCAGGCTGCTGGGAGGCACCTCATTTTTCAGGAAAAAAGTACAGAAAACAGCTGCAGAGGCCCTCAACCACTTCCTTTCTAAGAATATTTAATGCTGCAAATTCAAAACTTTTCACAGTTTTCCCCTACCTTTGCCGCCACTTTTATAGATGTAAAAACAAAGATGTAATTAAAAAAAATTGAGATGTCAGCAATTACAAAAGAAAAAAAAGCAAACATTTTCGCAAATTTCGGTGGTAATGAAAAAAACACCGGATCTATTGAAGGTCAAGTAGCCCTTCTGACTGAGCGCATCATCCACATTTCTGAACACCAGAAAATCAACAAAAAAGATTTTTCTACAAGTCGTGGTTTAATGCAATTGGTTGGTAAACGTAAACGTTTACTGAGCTATCTCAGCAAAACTAATCTGCAAGGCTACCGTGCATTAATTGAGAAACTCGGTCTCCGTAAATAACCTGCGGATATGTAATAAATCCTTATTCCCAACACGTTTTTGATGCGGTTGGGAATTTTGTTTTTCTTACAGTTTCTCCCTTCATTCATTTATTCACAGAATTGCTTGTACGGTAATCTCCCTCTCTGTATATACCTGCATGCCAATTCAAAAACAACATTGTATGTTAACACAACCAATCAGCAAATCATTCGATCTGGGCGATGGCCGTATTGTTACCATTGAAACCGGTAAAATAGCCCGCCAGGCAGATGGAGCTGTAACGATTCGCCAAGGCAATTGTATTATTCTCGCTACCGTTGTAGCCAATAAAGAACCAAGAGAAGGTCAGGATTTTTTCCCGTTGTCTGTAGACTATCAGGAAAAATTTGCTTCTGCAGGTCGTGTACCCGGTTCATTTTTTAAGCGTGAAGCAAGATTAAACGATTATGAAGTACTCACCAGTCGTTTGGTTGATCGTGCTTTACGTCCTTTGTTTCCCGAAGATTATTTGTGTGATGTGCAGGTATTGATCAGTCTTGTATCATCCGATGCAGAAGTGATGCCAGATGCATTGGCTTGTTTGGCTGCATCAGCTGCATTAGCTGTTTCAGATATTCCCATCAAAGAAATTATTTCAGAAGTGCGTATTGCAACAGTTGATGGTGAAATGGTGGTAAACCCAACCCGTTCACAATTAGCGAGAGCAAGTTCTGAATTCCTGATTGCTGCTACTGAAAAAAACCTGATGATGGTTGAAGGTGAAGCAAAAGAATGCAGTGAAGAAGATCTGGTGAAAGCATTGGGTGTTGCTCATGATGCGATCCGCATTCAGATCAAAGCACAGGAAGAGTTACGTGCAGCAGTTGGTGTTACAACCAAAAGAGATTACAAAAAACCGGAGCAGAACGAAGCAATCAACGAGAAAGTAATTGCGTTTGCAAAGGATAAAGTATATGCTATATCAAAATCGGCCAGTGCTAAAAACGTTCGCACCGATGCTTATGCTAAACTCAGAGAAGAGCTGATGACCAGCCTTGGTGAAGAAGTAACAGATGGCGAAAAGAAATTAGCTAAGAAGTATTACGAAGATCTTAAATGGGAAGTGGTTCGTAATATGATGCTGGAAGATCGTGTTCGTTTGGATGGACGTAAGTTGGATGAAGTACGTCCTTTAGCAATGGAAATTGAACCATTGCCAACACCGCATGGTTCTGCATTGTTTACACGTGGTGAAACACAATCTTTAACAACGGTAACATTAGGTACCAAGCTTGATGAGTTGTTGATTGAAAGTGCAGCCAACAGCAGTTATTCAAAATTCTTTCTGCATTATAATTTTCCTCCATTCTCAACAGGTGAAGTAAAAATGATGCGTGGTGCCGGTCGTCGTGAAATTGGTCATGGTAACCTTGCGATGCGTTCATTAAAACAAATGATGCCGGGAAGTGAGTATCCATATACCGTTCGTGTAGTGAGTGATATTCTTGAATCAAACGGTTCATCTTCTATGGCAACTGTTTGCGCAGGTTCATTGGCGTTAATGGATGCAGGTGTTCCAGTTCAGAAACACGTTAGTGGTGTTGCAATGGGATTAATTACACGTGGAGATGGTAAGTATGCAATTCTTACAGATATCCTTGGTGATGAAGATCATTTAGGTGATATGGATTTTAAAGTAACCGGAACCCGTGAAGGTATTTGTGGTGTGCAGATGGATATTAAAGTTGATGGTTTGAGCATGGATGTAATGCGTGAAGCATTGAACCAGGCAAAAGCCGGTCGTTTACATATTCTGGATGCCATGTATGAGTGTGTTGCTGAAACACGTTCTGAAGTGAAACCACATGCGCCACGTATGGAGAAGATCATCATTGATAAAGAATTCATTGGTGCAATCATTGGCCCGGGTGGTAAAGTGATTCAGGAAATTCAGCGTGAAACAGGAACGGTAATCACCATTGAAGAAGTGGGTAATTATGGTGAAGTAAGCATTTTCTCTCCTGCAAAAGAAGGTGTTGAAAAAGCGGTGGCATGGGTAAAAGGTTTAGTAGCTGTTCCTGAAGTTGGTGGTGTGTATGAAGCAACGGTGAAAGGCATTAAAGAATTTGGTGCCTTTGTAGAATTCTTACCAAAGAAGGAAGGGTTGTTACACATCAGCGAAATCAGCTGGAAGCGATTAGACAGCATGGAAGGTGTACTCAACGTTGGCGATGTAGTAAAAGTAAAACTCATTGGTTTAGATCCAAGAACCGGTAAGTTTAAACTCAGCCGCAAAGTGTTGATGCCAAAACCTGATGCAGCTCCAAGACCACAGGTTCAGCAAAAGCAACAGGACGATCAGGAGAATGGTGAAGAGAGACTCTGATAATTCGTTGAAATAAAAGAACTTTACGGTCCCGCCAACGGCGGGACCTTTTTTATTATATGAACAATTACATAGAGATCAAACTCAGCACAACAAAAGAAGAAGAACAGGAACTGCTCATTGCTTTAATGAGTGAAGAAGGTTATGATGGATTTGAAGAAACAGGCAAAGGTCTACATGCATTTATTCCGGAAGAATTATTTGATGAAACAAAACTGAAGCAATTATTAGAACCGTTTGCAATTGCTTATCAACAGGAACTGATTGCTCCCAAAAACTGGAATGCTGAGTGGGAGAGTAATTACGAACCGGTTATTGTGGATGATTTTGTAGCAGTTCGTGCACATTTTCATCCATCCATAACAAATGTGCAACATGAAATAATCATTACACCAAAAATGAGTTTTGGAACAGGGCATCATGCAACTACGTGGCAGGTGATGAAACTGATGCAGGGAATTGATTTCAATAATCAAACAGTATTTGACTACGGATGTGGAACAGGTGTGCTCGCTATCCTTGCAGAAAAACTTGGTGCTGCTGAAGTACTGGCGGTTGACTATGATGATTGGTGCATTGAGAATTCAATAGAGAATGTACAGAAAAATCAATGTAAAGTAATTACAGTAGAAAAAGCAGATGCTCCTCCATCAAATAAAACATTTCATATTATTCTTGCAAATATTAACCGGCATATACTACTGGCAAATATGGAAGCCTTGTCGGCATCACTCCTGAACAACGGTTATTTACTGATCAGCGGGTTTTATGCAAACGAAAATCATTTATTAACGGAAGCTGCTGAAACGCATGGCTTGCAACTGATGCAGGCATCTGAGCGTCATAACTGGAGTTCTTTGATCTTCCAAAAGCTGTAGCAGCATGAATGCTTTACTACTCATTTTATCTGCTTATTTAATTGGTTCCATCCCAACAGCTTACTGGATCGGTAAACTGTTTTTCGGGATTGATATCCGTGAGCATGGCAGTAAAAATATGGGCGCATCTAACAGCTTTCGGGTGTTGGGTGCTGTTTGGGGAATTGTTGTATTGATGATTGATCTTGCAAAAGGAATCGGAGCTGTTCAGTTGGCACAATTTATACAGCCAACTGCCTGGCTGGGCAATGAGCTTTCGTTCTGGCAATTGTTATTAGGTTTAATTGCAGTTACCGGCCATGTGTTTCCGGTGTTTGCAGGTTTCAGAGGTGGTAAAGGAGTTGCAACATTGTTTGGAGTAGTGATCGCTATTCAGCCATGGACCGCACTTATCAGTGTTGCTGCATTTTTAGTAGTAGTTATTTTAACAAAATATATTTCTCTTGGATCTGTTATTGCCGTTTTGGTATTTATGGGATGCGTATTGTTTGCATTAAAAGAAACAAACATATACATGCGTACTTTTTCCATCATTGCTGCGGTTCTGGTAGTTTTTATGCACCGCTCCAATTTTAAACGACTGTTTACAGGAAAAGAAACTAAATTCAGGTGGAAGAATAAAAAGGGGAACAAAGAATCTTAACGTTATTTGTAATAAGCAGAAATTAAGTTGGTACGCTAATTGAAATAAGTATAAAAAATAAAAGAAGATGAAAAAGATTTTAGGCTCATTTATCCTCGTTGTGTTTTTACTGGCAGGTTGTGCCAAGAATC
Source organism: Chitinophagaceae bacterium (assembly GCA_019752045.1). Taxonomy (GTDB): domain Bacteria; phylum Bacteroidota; class Bacteroidia; order Chitinophagales; family Chitinophagaceae; genus Lacibacter. The sequence goes on from JAIEMP010000020.1 coordinate 48,577, forward strand.
AGGTAACCGGACGCAAACAATTGATTTTACTTCCTGAAAAAGAATTGCAGTCCATGGCCGGGCAACAATACAAACAATTTTTGGCCGAAAGTAAAATTGTTGCAGTAAATGTAAATAAAGATGCAGAGATGGTACGTCGTGTTGGTACTAGAATCGCCTATGCAATCACAAAATATTATGAAGATCAGGGAAAAAAAGAAATCCTTGATGGTTACACCTGGGAGTTTAATCTGGTTGATAATAAAGACGTAAACGCATGGTGTATGCCGGGCGGTAAAGTAGTGGTTTATACCGGATTGTTACTGGTTACTCAAAACGAAGCAGCATTGGCAGTAGTAATGGGGCACGAAATTGCACACGCCATTACCTTACACGGTAATGAGCGTATGAGCCAGGGTGTTATGCAGCAACTGGGTGGGGTAGCGCTATCGGTAGCAGTAGCCAACAAACCGGCCGAAACGCAAAACCTGTTTCTTACAGCTTACGGTATCGGTTCAACGGTGGGGGGCACTTTGCCTTTTTCACGCAAACAGGAGCTTGAAGCAGATCAGTTTGGATTGCGTTTTGCCGCAATGGCTGGTTATAATCCGCAAGAGGCGATTCCTTTCTGGCAAAGAATGGCTAAGGCGGGAGGCGGCCAGAAACCACCCGAAATTTTGAGCACCCACCCATCGGATGAGACCCGTATTAAAAAAATGGAACAGTATGTAAATGAGGCCATGCCTTACTACAAACCTGTACGCAAATAACTTTTAACCAACTTGTTATGTCAAAGGCCCTTGAACAAATCAGGGGTCTTTTTGTTTGATGATTTTAAAAATATTTGCCCAAACTGCTAGCTTTCAGGCAAAAAAAATCTACCTTTGCCATCCAACTCTAGTTCTCATCAAAATTTTCATTGGCATGTCTATTTCTCTGTTGGAAAAACTCCAATTGAACGAAGAAAAGAACTTACTTATTCAGGGATTACCTTCTTCTATTGAAAAGCAATTTGTAAAGTTATCGTTTGCTAAAAACGTAACCCCATTGCTTCGTAGTAAGAAGATTGATTTTGCTCTGGTATTTGCGGTTAATCAAAACCAATTAAACGGAATCTTAAAGGAAGTGTTACCAGCATTAGGGCCAAATGCCAAATTCTGGGTAGCCTATCCTAAAACAGCTTCTAAAATTGTGAGTGATTTAAACCGTGATGGAAGCTGGCAGTTTATTTGCCAGTGCGGATTTGAAACTTCAGAAGAAGTGGTGTTGGATCATGTTTGGACAGCAATGCGCTTTGAAAGAGCCATGGCTTTATCTCCAAAACCAACCAGAATTAGCAGAACTTCAAGGCTAACTGCCGCTGAAGCGTAAGATTGTTCCATGTAACTTACTATTAGCCGTCTGCAAAGGCGGCTTTTTATTTTCTATGAGCCATCATAATATTGAAATCAAAGCCCGTTGTGCCGATGCTGCTTTTATCCGTGCGTTCTTAGTTGAACAACACGCCGATTTTAAAGGAACCGATCTGCAAACCGATACATATTTTAACGTGCCTAATGGCCGTCTGAAATTGAGACAGGGCGCTATTGAGAACTCACTCATCTTTTATAAGCGTGAAAATATCGCAGGTCCCAAGCTCAGCGAAGTTCAATTATTTCCTGTTGAGCAAAACAGTGATCTGTTAAAACAGGCATTAACCAATGCAAATGGTATTAAAGTAGTGGTGAAGAAGAAACGGGATATCTGGTTTATTGAGAATGTTAAATTTCATATTGATGAAGTTGAAGGGCTTGGAAGTTTTGTTGAAATTGAAGCCATTGATAAAGACGGCTCTCTTGGTATGGAAAAAATAAGAGAACAATGTGCGTATTATCTGCAGCAGTTCCGGTTATCTGAAAAAGATCTTTTAACGCATTCTTACAGCGATCTGTTAATGAATGCATCTTAGTTTTGCAGTTGTATGAACTGGAAATATAATCATCCCTTACGTAATGTGTTTGTATATGCTGTCTTTGTATTACTGACAGCAGGAATTGTTGTATTGCTATGTTGGGGGAAAGAAGCCGTCTTTCTGAAACTCAATCACCAGCATTCCGATCTGTCTGATGTTGTATTGAAATATTTCACTTTTCTGGGCGAAGGGTTATTAATGGCAATTCTGGGAGTTGTTCTTTTTTTGATAGGTAAACGTAAACTGGGAATTTTAATGCTGATCAGTTTTGTATTAAGCGGTTTACTTGCACAAGGTATTAAAAGAGTAAAGAAAGATCCAAGGCCGGGTTTGTATTTTCAAAAGAAAGAAATGGTGCATAATATTGATGGTGAGTTACTGAAAGGAAGAAACAGTTTTCCCAGCGGCCATACCACTACTGCTTTTGCGATGTTCAGTTTACTTTCCTTTGCCACAAGAAATAAAGCGGTACAGTTTTTATATTTTGCTGCAGCCTGTACTGTTGGTTATTCCCGCATTTATCTTGGACAGCATTTTACCGAAGATGTACTGGCAGGAGCAGCATTAGGTGTGCTTACTTCTCTTGTATTGTTGTGGGTATTCAGGAATAAAGATTGGGATTAATTATCTGAAAATGACAGTGCCCATTTCTTTGGTTAACTCCATTTCCAGTTGTTTTAAATGCTGATGTGTTTTAATGATTGTGATCTGCTCATCAGATGAATGAGGTTTCTCCATGTCATGCTGATTTTCATCAATCATCCTTTTTATTTTGCGCAGCTTCAGATAGGTGATTACTGACGATGTTTCCTGTTTAAACAACTCTTCTCTGGTGGCAAATGGCTTTTCATAAATCTTGATCCAGTTGGGACTGAGCTCTTCGCCCAAATCAGCAAGAGAAACAACTGTTTTGCTGATGTGCTGATCTTCGTGAAAGAGAAAGTTTTTTGTGGTGGGTTCCAATCCATCGGCCAGCCATTGTTTATACTGATCAACTATTTGCAACAGATCTGTATGCTCAATCATTTCCCACTCTTCCGCTTCAGCTAAAATATATTGTGCTGCAGTTTGTGTTTCGTCCCACTGCATCAAACCAAAATCAAGTAAACAGCGGATGAGTGCACGTTCATGTACCTCATCTGTATTCAGTAATTGAGTGGCAGCATCTTCCTCACTTTCTGCAGGGAATTGATCCTGCATCAATTCTTCTTCTCTTGGTAATTTTTGCTCAAGCTTTGTTACACGTTCACGAATAAATTTGTTGACCAAAGAATGCAAACCGGCTTCATCAATTTTCAGCAGCTCCGCACTTTTATGAATATAATCCTGCTGACGGGTAAAGTCTTCCACCTTGTTCATCCGGCTGATGCTTTCTGCAATGGTATTTACAGCTGCCGCCTTTTTAGTTGAATCAGTTCCGGCATCTCTCAGCATCACCTCCAACTGAAAGAGGATGACATCTTTTTTATTCTGCTTAATAAAATCAACAAAAGCAGATGCACCAACTTTGTTTACATAACTGTCAGGGTCTTCATTATCAGGAATCAATACCAGGTGTACATTCAATCCTTCTTCCAGCGCAAGATCTAAACCACGCATGGCTGCTTTTACACCAGCTGCATCACCATCATACAAAATGGTGAGATTATTACTGTACTTTTTTATCAGGCGTAACTGATCAGGTGTTAATGAAGTACCTCCACTGGCAACTACATTTTCAATCCCTGCCTGGTGCAATGCAACAACATCGGTATAACCTTCAACCAACAAGCATTCATCATTCTTATCAATCGCTTGTCGTGCAAAATAAGTTCCGTATAAGATCTTGCTCTTTATGTAAACTTCGTTCTCCGGAGTATTGATGTACTTAGGTGCGTTTTCTTTTTTACCAATAATCCTTGCACCAAAACCAATTACCTTACCCGTGGGGTTGTGGATGGGAAAAATAATCCGCTCCCTGTAATTATCTACCAGCTCTCCGTTACGTTCAACAACAATTCCTGTTTTGGTTAACAATTCAGGATTGAATTGTTTTTTGATGGCTTCACCTGCAAATGCATCCCGTTGTTGAGGTGAGTAACCCAGTTGAAATTTTTGAATGATCTCTTCTCTGAATCCTCTTTCTTTTAAATACGTTAACGCAACGGCTTTGCCTTCTTCTGTTTCAAATAACTGTTGTTTAAAAAACTCCTGGGCAAAACTGTTGATGATTAAAATGCTGTCAGCAGTCTGCCGCTGTTGCACTACTTCAGGTGAAGAGTACGTTTCTTCCACTGTTACATTATACTTGGCGGCTAAAAATTTCAGTGCATCAACATAACTGTACTTTTCATGCTCCATCAAAAAGCTCACCGCATTACCACTTCTTCCACAACCAAAGCATTTGTAAATTTCTTTGGTGGAAGAAACCGTGAAGGAGGGCGTTTTTTCATTGTGAAACGGGCAAAGTCCTAAGTAGCTGTTGCCACGTTTCTTTAGTTTTACAAAGCCGCCAACGATTTCAATGATATCAATGCGACTTAAAATTTGCTGTATGGTAGACTGTGAAATCAAGGCGGGCAAATTACGAAATTGGGGCCAATTGAAAGGAAGTTAATACGAAAGGGAGAGTTGTTAAAATTTTTCAATGTCATTCAACCGACAAAGAAAGGATTCGATATAAGGTAGTTTTAGTATTGACAATATTACATCATGAAACATATTTTATTTTTTTTCCTGTTGGTTCTAACCATTTTTAATTCCTGTAAAAAAAGTCCTGAGACCACTTTAAACGAATTGATTATAGATAGTACTGCTAAAGTAAAGTTTGAAGGCCCGTTTATGAGTGAACAGTGGGGAACGGTTTCCGGTCTAGCAAAAATTTATCTCAAAAACGGAAAATATATTCTTGCCTTAGAAAATTTCAGTACCAGTAACGGGCCCGATTTGAAAGTGTATTTATCAAAGGACAAAACTCCCTCTGCATTTATCAAACTCAGCAATCTCAAATCAACCAATGGTAATCAGTTGTACGACATACCTGATAATATGCTTGATTTTAGTCAATATAAATATGCCCTGATCCATTGTGAGCGCTTTAATCATTTATTTGGAAGTGCATTATTGCAGTAGTTTTTAGCTGTGCAGAATAAGAAACGAAAGAATCAACTTTCTCCTTACATTTGCACCCGTTATGACACTCGAAAAATTAAACGATATAAGGGAACGCATTCTTGTCCTGAGGAGGTTTCTTTGACGTCGAGAACCGACAATATAAAATAAGCGAAGACAAGCAACTCACACTAAGTCCCGGATTCTGGGACGATAATAAGCGTGCAACTGAAATTTTAAAAGAAATCAAGAACAACGAGTATTGGGTAAAACTTTACGAAGATACCAATAGCGCTGTTGAAGATTTTGCTGTGCTGTTTGAGTTCTGGAAGGCAGGCGATGCAACAGAAGAAGAAACCAAAGAAGCATACGAAAAATCAGTTGCTGGTATTGAAGACGCTGAATTTAAAAGCACCCTCAACCAACCAGAAGACGAATTGCCCGCTGTTTTACAAATTAACTCCGGTGCCGGTGGTACTGAAAGCCAGGATTGGGCCGAAATGCTCTCCCGGATGTATCGCATGTACGGCGAAAAGCAAGGCTGGAAAGTAACCGAGATGGATTGGCAGGATGGCGATGGTGCCGGTATTAAAACCTGTACCTATCAATTCGATGGTCCGTTTGCGTATGGTTTTCTGAAAGCCGAAAGCGGCGTTCACCGTTTGGTACGTATTTCACCATTTGACAGTAATGCAAGAAGACATACGTCTTTTGTAAGCGTATATGTGTATCCGTTAGTAGATGACACCATTACCATTGAAATTAATCCGGCCGATGTGAAGATGGAAACATCCAGAAGTGGTGGAGCCGGCGGACAAAACGTAAACAAAGTTGAAACCAAAGTACAGTTAACACATATTCCTACAGGAATTGTAGTGGTTTGTCAGCAAGACAGAAGTCAGCTTGGTAACCGTGAACTTGCCATGCAAATGCTAAAAAGCCGTTTGTATGAAATGGAATTGCAAAAGCGGAATGAGTTGAAGGATGCTACGAATGCAAAGAAGAAAAAGATCGAGTGGGGCAGCCAGATACGCAGTTATGTATTTCATCCATACAAAATGATTAAAGATCACCGTACAGATTTTGAAGTAGGTAACATCGGCCCTGTAATGGATGGTGAGCTGGATGGATTTATTAAAGCTTATTTAATGAGTGAGAAAGAAGCAGAAGCTAAATAATTGTTTAATCAAACAATAAGATGAAGGATCTATGCAAAAGAGTTTCTTACTGTTACTGATGATGTATTTTTTTGCAGCCTGCAACAGCGGTGAAACAGCCGAAGAGAAACCATTTACGTTTGAAACAGAACCAGCTGCTAAAACAGAACAGTCAGCAACGGCCAAGGATAGCAATACAGCAAGAACAGCAGCACAGCCATTTGAACTTACAGCAGAAGAAGAGCTGGACGATGCCGCTTTTGTAAAGAGTGCGAAACCTTCTACCTGGAGCGAGGCGGGTATTACTGATCCTCTTGCATTTAAAAATTTTTTGAAGAAACTGCAGTACTGGTCTGCCAATGATATGAAAGACAGTATAGCAACTGTACTTGCTTATCCTATCGTGCATCCATATATAGTCAACAAGCAGGATTTCATTGAAAAGTATGGTACCTACTTTAACAGCAAAGTGAAAACTGCACTTGCAAATCAAAAACTGAATAGTTTATTCCGAAGTTATCAGGGTGTAATGCTGACTGGTGGCGCATTGTGGTTTAAACAAAAAGAGGCAGGTTTTAAAATAACATTCATCAACAATTAAACAACATTTTTATGAACCTTGGTTATTTCAATTACCCCATGCCGGTGAATGAACCGGTGTTGAATTATTCAGCAGGAAGTGCAGAAAAGAATCGGTTGAAAGAGGTGTTGGCTGAATTAAAAAGTTCAGAGATTGATGTGCCCATGTACATTGGCAGCAAAGAAGTACGTACAAATAATAAAATTGCCATGCGCCCTCCGCATGAACATAAACATGTATTGGGTTACTTTCATGCAGGTGAAGAGAAGCATGTGCAACAGGCAATTGATGCAGCCCTTGCTGCAAAAGAAAGCTGGGCAAATATGAGTTGGGAAAGCCGTGCAAATATTTTTCTCCGTGCTGCCGATTTGATTGCAACCAAGTATCGTCCGTACATGAATGGTACAACCATGCTGGGGCAGAGTAAGAATGTGTATCAGGCAGAAATTGATGCTGCATGTGAAATCATCGACTTTCTCCGTTTCAATGTTCATTTCTTAAGTGATATTTATCGTCAACAGCCCATCAGCGGTGCAGGTATGCATAACCGTATGGAATACCGTCCGCTCGAAGGTTTTGTACTGGCAGTAACACCGTTCAACTTTACTGCCATTGCCGGTAACCTGCCAACAAGTGCAGCCATGTGCGGTAACGTAGTGGTATGGAAACCTGCCAACACAGAAGTGTACAGTGCACAAATGATCATGCGAGTATTAAAAGAAGCAGGCTTGCCCGATGGCGTGATTAATTTAATTTATGTGGATGGGCCAACGGTTGGTAAGGTTTGTTTTAATCATAAAGAATTTGCAGGTGTGCATTTCACCGGTTCAACAGGTGTATTCAACAACATGTGGGAAACCATTGGTAAAAACATGGGGATGTACCGTACCTATCCACGTATTGTTGGTGAAACAGGCGGTAAAGATTTTGTGTTGGCACATAAAAGTGCAGATCCGGATGTGGTGGTAACAGCGTTGTTGCGTGGTGCGTTTGAATACCAGGGACAAAAATGTTCGGCTGCATCAAGGGCTTATATTCCCAGCAACATGGCAGAGGAAGTGAAGAAGAAATTAATTGCCGGTGTAAAGAGTTTCAAAATGGGAACAGTTGAAAATTTCACCAACTTTATTAATGCGGTGATTGATGAAAAAAGTTTTGATAACATCAAACGATACATTGATCATGCAAAGAAAGATGAGAAAGCTGAAATCTGGGTGGGAGGTAAGTGCGATAAAAAAGAAGGATACTTTGTACAGCCAACAGTGATTGAAGCAAAGAGTCCCAAATATGTAACCATGTGCGAAGAAATATTCGGACCGGTACTAACGGTGTACGTGTATCCGGCAAATGGTTTTGAGCGTGCGCTGGAACTTGTTGATACCACATCTCCTTATGCATTAACAGGTGCAGTTATTTCACAGGATCGTGATGCGGTAGAATTAGCAACTGCAAGACTTCGTAACTGTGCAGGTAATTTTTATATCAACGATAAACCAACCGGTGCAGTAGTTGGGCAACAACCTTTTGGTGGTGCAAGAGCAAGCGGTACCAATGATAAAGCAGGAAGTATTTTAAATTTATACCGTTGGTTAAGTGCACGAACAATTAAAGAAACATTTAACCCGCCAACAGATTATCGTTATCCGTTTTTGAGCGAAGAATAAATTCGTATTGTCATTTAAATTGTAAAGCCGCAATCCTGCGGCTTTTTATTTTTTATCTGTTTATAATCAATCTGATAGATACGATTTAATGATGAACTTATGCGGCTTTTTTTTGTTTTGGCATGATTTTTTTAGAGGGTAGAAATTCGGCAGAAGTTTTTATTCATTTAAAAAAGTAAAACGATGAAAGTATTATTATTATCAGCAGCATTAGTCGTATCCGGTATTGGTTATGCACAGCATAATGTTCATTACGGGTTAAAGGCAGGAGTAAACGTTTCAAATGTACCGGCATCTGCAGGAAATGGATATAGCAGTAAGGTGGGCTTCAATGGAGGAGGTACCATGCACATTCATTTAAGTAAATCATGGGCTTTGCAACCTGAAGTGATGTACTCTGCACAGGGAGGTAAAAGCGGCAATCAGACTTTGCAGCTCGATTACATCAATGTACCTCTGCAGTTGCAGTATATGTTTGATAAAGGCTTTCGTTTACAAACAGGACCGCAGGCAGGTTTTCTTACTGCAGCGAATGTTAAAAGCGGCAATGTAAAATCGAGTGTGCGTAACAATTTTAAGCCTGTTGACTTAGCATGGACCTTTGGTGCAAGTTTTGTTGCGCCCAATGGTTTAGGCATTGATGCACGTTACAATCTTGGTCTTACACGCATCAACGAAGCGGGACCGGTTGATTTGCGAAACAATGTTTTCCAGGCCGGTTTGTTTTATCAGTTTAAACACAAGTATTAATTGTATTTCGTTCAATAACATAAAGCCGGCTGCAACTGCAGCCGGCTTTGCTGTAAAATAAATTTCTGTTTCAACTCTACAAAAGATAAATTCGTTTTCTAAAGCAATCTGGAGTGAAGACCATTTTAACAAACGAGCAATTACAATTAACCATACAGCGCCTCAGCCATCAGCTGATCGAAAATCATTTTCCGTTTACAGATACTGTTTTAGTTGGGTTGCAGCCGAGGGGTATTTTTCTTGCAGATAAAATTGTTTCAGCCATTGAAACATTATATCCCGCCATCAAATTAAACTATGGCAAACTGGATATTACGTTTTACAGAGATGATGCACATAAACAACTGCATGTGGCCAATCAAACCACTATTCAGTTCAGCATTGAAAATAAAAAAGTCATTCTTATTGATGATGTGTTATACACCGGCCGCACTATCCGTGCGGCAATGGATGCACTGATTGACTTTGGTCGCCCGGCTAAAGTAGAACTCTGCGTATTGGTTGATAGAAGGTTCAACCGCCAACTCCCCATACAGCCCGACTACACAGGCAAAGCCATTGACTCCATCTTATCACAAAAAGTAACGGTTGATTGGGAAAAACCGGAAGTGATATTATTATAAAATTGAATAGAAAAATCCAAAATCCAAATACCAGAATCCAAAAAAGGCAGTTTTCATAATAATAATTTATCAAAATAGAAACATCTTCTTATGTCAGCTCAACTTGAGGAAAGGACTTATCATTTTGCAAATGATGTGAGGAATTTTTGCAGAAAGTTAACTTGGGACGTCATCAACCAGGAAGACATAAAACAGGTAGTACGTTCAAGCGGATCAGTAGAGGCGAATTACATAGAAGCGAATGAAAACCTTGGTCAGGCAGATTTGCGAATGCGGATAAGGATTTCAAGAAAGGAAGCGAAAGAATCCATCCGTTGGCTGAGGTTATTACATATCGAAACTAAAAAGGCAGAGCTTGAGTCGGAAAGGTCAAGGTTAATAGATGAAGCCGATCAACTTCGGAAAATATTCTCTGCAATTCTTTTAAAATTGGGTGATAAGTGACTTCGTTCAATTGCAAGGGGTTGCTGATTTTTTGCCTTTTGAGTATTGGGTTTTGGATTTTCTATTTTGGGTTCTGTCTTTTGGATATTGGGTTTTGGATTTTCTATTTTGGGTTCTGTCTTTTGGATATTGGGTTTTGGATTTTCTATTTTGGGTTTTGCCTTCCGAACCTTAGCTTTGCTTTTTAATGCAACTATCCACTCGTCATCTGCTCGGCATTAAAGATCTTACGGCTCAGGATATTCAGTTAATCCTCGATACAGCCACTCAATTCAAAGAAGTTTTACAACGACCCATTAAAAAAGTTCCATCACTTCGTGATGTAACCATTGTAAATCTGTTTTACGAAAACTCTACCCGCACAAGGATCTCCTTCGAACTGGCGGAAAAAAGATTGAGTGCTGATACCATTAATTTTACTGCATCCGGTTCATCAGCAGCAAAAGGAGAAACATTGTTAGATACAGTGAATAATATCCTGAGCATGAAAGTGGATATGGTAGTGATGCGGCACAGTGCCAGCGGTGCACCACATTTTTTGGCCAAACATATTCCGGCTGCTATAGTAAATGCAGGCGATGGAATTAATGAACATCCCACACAAGCCTTACTCGATGCATTTTCTATACGGGAGAAATTAGGAACATTGGAAGGAAAAAAAATTGCCATCCTTGGTGATATCATGCATAGCCGTGTTGCGCTCAGCAATATTTATTTATTAAAGAAGATGGGAGCTGAAGTAACCGTTGCCGGTCCGCCCACATTGATACCAAAATATCTGCAACAGGCATTTAATGTAAACGTATCGTATAACATTGAAGAAACATTAAAGTGGTGTGATGTGGCCAATGTGTTGCGTATTCAGCTGGAGCGGCAAAGTCAGCCATTGTTCTCTTCTCTGCGGGAGTATAATCTTGCATACGGAATCAGCCGAAAGTTATTGGATTCATTAAATAAAGAAATTGTGATTATGCATCCCGGCCCAATCAACCGGGGGGTGGAAATAGACAGTGATGTGGCCGATAGCAAACAATCCATTATTCTGCAACAGGTAGAAAATGGAGTAGCTGTAAGAATGGCCGCACTGTATCTGCTTGCAGGAAAACGTACAGAAAACTGATAGAACCTGCTATTAACCAATGAAATTAATGGGTAGCTGCAGAACAAAAATGATCGTTCAGTTTATCTGTTTTTCACATGGTTATTCTCTCATGGTTTATTAAGTGTTGCAGATCCTGTTCTACGTTCAACTTATACTTTCCCGTATAAACCTTCGCATACCCGTTCAAACGGCAAACCTGCCCTTTCAGTGTCTATCGTTTTAAACGGCATTTGAGTGCAGCTACATTTGATTTGAGATGGATCAGTTCATGAACAGGCTCTCACAAAGAGTTTTATTCAGGACAGTACATCATAAATCCTTTTACTTAAAAACAATGCACATGAAAACAATGATTAAAGTACTGGCAGCAGTAACCTTGCTTATGATTTTTTTACTGCTCAGTTGCAATAAAGAAAAATCTGTAAATACCGGCCGGCAAAAAATCAGCATTTATTTAACTGATAACCCGATTGATTTTAAAGCCGTGAATATTGATATACAGCGTATAGAAGTTAAGGTTGAAATAGACAGTGCAGGGATTGAACGTGAATTTTGGCATGAACTGCAGATACGCCCCGGCGTTTACAATATTCTAAACTTCCGCAACGGAGTTGATACGTTGATAGCGCAGGGCTATATACCCGGAGGTGAGATAAAGAAACTACGTATAACGCTGGGTACCCGCAACTCAGTTGTAATTGATACTACTACTTATCCGCTGTTGTTAAAAGAACCTTTTGTGATTATTGACTTAGATGACGATCTGGAAGAAATTAATCCGGCTGAGTTTAAACTGATGTTAGACTTTGATGCCTGTGGTTCTATTATAAGAATCAATAACAACCAATTTGAATTAAGACCACGTATCCGCACATTTTCTGATGATGATGACGGGCGAATTGAAGGTACCATCATGCCTAAAGAAGCCAGAGCTATCGTATCTGTAAAATCGGGTACACAAACCCTGCTTGCAATACCGGATGAAGATGACGGTGAGTTTAAAATTCGTGGAATAAAAACCGGGGTGGTTGATCTGTTTGTAGATGCAACGGCTAATGGTTACAGAGATACCACCATCCGGAATATTATTGTGGGCGACCGGGATGTAAAGCTGGGGACAATTGTGCTGAAGAAGTAACAACGGTGCTGTTCATTCTATGTAAAACCACAACCGGTTTCTCTTCGGGGAGAAGCCGGTTTTTATTGCTTCTTCTTTAGCCAAACTTTTATTTTCCGGAACTCACCGATAAAATCTGATGGTTGAACGATGAGCGCTATTATACTGTAAAAACCCGCCCTACATTTACATTACAGAGAGCAACAGAAAAGAATTTAAATCCAATATCTGTAAAAGAACCCAATCCAAATCCTAAAAAAGAACCAGATCCAAATCCAAGTCCTTGAAAAACCAATGAGTTACCGGACCCCTGAAACATCAACATCAGGAAACCCTACAACCACAATAAGTCCCGCCAAAAGCGGGGCTATTTTTTTATGATCATCATCCGGGATCATTTAGATTTTACTTTTTAGCTAAACTCCTGTTTTCAGGATCTCACCGATAAAATAAGTATGTTGAACGATGAGCTCTTAACAGCAACAACAACCTGCTTTATATTTACATTACAGAGAGCAACAGAAAAAAGTAAATCCAATACCTGTAAAAAGAACCCAATCCAAATCCTGTAAAAGAACCAGATCCAGATCCTAAAAAAGAACCCAATCCAAATTCATGACCTTGAAAAACCTATGAGTTACCGGACCCCTGAAACAACAACATCAGGAAACCCAACAACCACTATAAGTCCCGCCAAAAGCGGGGCTGTTTTTTTATAGCTATTGCAGGTTGCAGTTTTATACAGCAAAGCTTTCGAAGTATAGAAGGATGATGTCGGGAACAGCCGATTCATTTATTTGATGAACCCTTTTGCCTGATGCAATAGCCGCAGAAGCGGATTTCTTCAACCCAATTTTTATCTGAACTTTTATTTGAATGTATTCATCGATAAAATAGGCTCTTTGAACGATGAGCAGTTTTTAAATATATAAACCCAAAATATATTTGCATCCGGAGAACAACAGAAAATTATTCGAATCCGTATCCTGAAAGAACCAGATCCACATCCAATATCCGGAAAAACTAAAAAGCAACGTGCCCGGAATGTTTAATTCAGGAAACCCTAAAACCACAACAAGCCCCGCCAAAAGCGGGGTTTATTTTTTAGGGTAAACGCAATACAGCAATCCGGCCACGACTTCCTGCGAGGTAAACAGCCTTCCCTTTTTTTGCCTTACGCACCACATGAAAACCTGTTGTTGAAATGTTGCTCCAGTTCATGCCGCCATCTTCACTTACATCCACACCGGTAATACCACAGGTAATTAATTTTGATTTAGACATATATTCAACACAACTTCTGTAACCAAAGGGTGGAGTAGTGGGTGCAACAAAAGTTTTACCTCCATCTTTTGAAAGCACACAATTTTTTTCAGTTGAAGTGGCATTGCTGAAATCGCCGCCAACAATCACAAATGTTTTTTTATCCCATACAGCAATGGAGTTAGCACCGGTACTTTCTTTTCCCTGCAGAATGGGTAAATCAATTTTCTGATCACGGATAAATAACCTCGACCGAGTGCCACCTGTTATAAAACAAGCTTCATCTTTTGCCAGCTTCCTTACATTGGTGCCGCTGCTGGCAAACATCGCTTCGCCTTTTTCGGCGGTGGGATAATAAGCATCCGGTAAACCACGCCAATGTTCACCAGCATCAAATGTTCGTGCAATAAAAATTTTACCATCAATGGGATCGCCAATCACAATACCGCTCATTTCATTCCAGAATTCCATGGCATCTAAAAACATTCCCGGTCGTTTATCTTCATAAACTTTCTTCCATGTTTTTCCTGCATCTGTTGTTTTTAAAATTACAGCAGGTGTATCAATCCCCATGATGATGGCTGTCTTTGCATCAAAGGCTTCAATATCTCTGAAATCTGTTTTTTGATATCCCGGTACATTCATCCAGGAAAATGTTTTTCCTCCATTGGTTGAAAGCGCAACCGTTCCATTACTTCCGCTTGCCCAAACTATATTGTCATTCACTACACTCAACCCACGGATTGAAACGGTTTTATTACTATCGAGTATTTGAATGGATTGTGCTGATAGTTGTAAACTGTACACTGCAAGCAAAACACAAAAAAGAAATTGTTTCATATTTTTCAAATGTAAGGATTAGGCCTCATCCTCCACCTCCTTCTCCAAAAGAGAAGGAGCGGTTCTTCAGTGCTATTTTTGACTTATTATTCTTCCACATCATCTGTATATCTCTGCTTAGCAAAAATTGAACTTGTTTATATTGTTCATACGGTTTGAATTGCGTGGGCTGTGCAGTGGTGGCTTCCCCAACAGGGGGAAGTCGGAAGGGGGCTTTTTCTTCTTTATTTCCTACTTTCGTCCCGATTGCAAAACATATGACCGAATACAACTATCTCCCCCTCGACGAACAGCAACTCACTTTCGATGAAGTGAAGAATTATCTGCAGTTCAAACAATTTGTATCCATTACGTTTCGTGCACATCACAAAATTGAAAAATGCCGGCAATACCTCGATAAAAAAGTAGCAGAAAGTGATACGCCCTTCTACGGCATCAACACCGGTTTTGGTTTTTTGCAAAACGTGATCATTGCCGATGATCAGTTGGAGCAACTGCAGAATAATCTGTTGATGAGTCATGCATGTGGTATGGGCGATGAAGTACCTGAAGAAATTGTAAAGCTCATGCTCGCCTTAAAAATAAAATCGCTCAGCTATGGTTACAGTGCAGTGCAGGTAGATACCGTGAAGCGTTTAATGGACATGCACAACAACAATGTGCTGCCTGTTATTTATCAGCAGGGATCATTGGGCGCAAGTGGCGATCTGGCTCCATTGAGTCATTTGAGTTTGCCATTGATCGGAATGGGAGAAGTAAGTTATGAAGGTGCAAGGCACAAGGCACAAGATGTACTCAAGAAATTAAACTGGCAACCCATTCATTTAAAAAGTAAAGAAGGATTAGCACTCATCAACGGTACACAATTCATGAGTGCGTATGGTATGTATTGTTTGGTGCAGGCTGATCGTTTAATGCAATGGGCCGATCTGATTGCTGCCATTTCATTTGATGCATTTGATTGTATGGATGAACCATTGAATGCAAAGATCCATGCTATCCGTCCACATGGCGGACAAATACAAACGGCCCAACAACTACGAACCATTTTAAACGGAAGTGAAATTGCTGCGCAGAAAAAACAACAGGTACAAGACCCATATAGCTTTAGATGTATACCGCAAGTACATGGTGCAACAAAAGATGCCATTGCACATGTAAAAAATATTTTCTTAACCGAGATCAATTCCGTTACTGATAATCCAAATGTATTTCCTGATGATGATCTCATTGTAAGTGGTGGAAATTTTCACGGTCAGCCGTTGGCGTTAGCATTGGATTATTATGCCATTGCTATGAGCGAACTCGCTAACATCAGCGAACGCCGTACCTATCAACTCATCAGCGGACAACGCAACCTGCCGATGTTTCTTGTAAAAGAAGCCGGACTCAACAGTGGTTTTATGATTCCGCAATACACCGCCGCAGGTATTGTAAGTGAAAACAAACAACTCTGCACACCTGCAAGTGTAGACAGCATTTCCAGCAGCAACAACCAGGAAGATCATGTAAGCATGGGTGCCAACGCTGCTACCAAAGCCTATCGTGTAATGAAGAATGTAGAAAAAGTATTGGCCATTGAACTCTTGAGTGCAGCGCAGGCATTGGATTTCCGCCGGCCGTTAAAAAGTTCAGCTAAAGTTGAAGAAGTGATGAGTGCGTTTCGCAAGCAGGTAAGCTTTGTAGATAAAGATCGGGTATTGCATGAGGATATGATCGCTGCTGTAAAGTTCATCAGTCAGGATTTGAACCACTAAGACGCAAAGACACTAAGTAGCACGAAGAAGAAATGAACCACAGAGACACAGCGACACAGAGGAAGAAGCAGGTAGTAGAAAGTAAAAGACAATAGTCAAAAAACAAATAAATTCTTCTTTGTGAACTTTGAGCCTTCCCGTCTTCCTGGCAAAAAATCTGTGTTCATCTGAGCAATCCCCGCCAGAATGATATTCGTCAGGCAGGCGTGAGCAACAAATCTTAATAATCTTTTCAATCCCATAAATCATGGTTCAGACAACTTACGATGCTGTTAAATATAAAACTCCAACCGGCTCACAGCTAAATTGCAAAGGCTGGATACAAGAAGCAGCACTGCGCATGCTGTTAAACAATCTCGATCCTGAAGTAGCCGAACGTCCCGATGATCTCATCGTCTATGGAGGTCGTGGTAAAGCAGCAAGAAATTTCGAAGCACTCGATAATATCATTGCCGCATTAAAAATATTAGAGAACGATGAATCATTGCTCATCCAAAGTGGTAAACCCGTTGGTATATTAAAGACACACAAGGATGCACCAAGAGTATTGATCAGTAATTCTCAGCTTGTGCCCAACTGGGCCAACTGGAAACACTTTGATGAGCTCGAGAAAAAAGGACTCATGATGTACGGACAAATGACTGCAGGCTCCTGGATCTACATCGGCTCACAAGGAATTGTACAAGGAACGTATGAAACCTACGCAGCAATTGCCGATAAACACTTTGGCCCCCAGTCGGAGGGTTCAACAACTCACGACTCACCACTCACCACTCACGGTTCTTTAAAAGGCACACTCAACGTAACAGCCGGACTCGGCGGTATGGGTGGCGCACAACCACTCGCCATCACAATGAACGAAGGCGTGGCACTCATTGCCGAAGTAGAAGAATGGCGCATTGATAAACGCATCGAAACAAAATACCTCGATGAAAAATATACTGATATTGACGAAGCAATCGATCAAGCTATAAGGTATAAGGCAGAAGGTATAGGGAAAAGCATCGGCGTATTGTGCAATGCTGTACATCTGTTGCAAAGAATGATCGAACGCAACATCATTCCCGATACATTAACCGACCAAACAAGTGCACATGATCCATTGATTGGTTATGTACCGCATACATTAAGCAACGAGCAAGCCAATATCCTCCGCCAGCAAAACCCAACGGAGTACCTTGAACGCAGTTACGAAAGCATGTACCTCCACGTACAACTCATGCTGCAACTCATGGACAAAGGCGCTATTACATTTGATTATGGAAATAATATCAGGGCGAGAGCGAAGGAGCAGGAAGAAAAAATCGAAAATGGGAAAGCGAAAATCGAAAATAAAGAACCCCACTTTCAACTTTCCACTTCCGACTTTCGATTTGGCCGCTGTTTCGATTTCCCCGGCTTCGTCCCCGCTTACATCCGTCCGCTCTTCTGCCTCGGCAAAGGTCCTTTCCGTTGGGCGGCACTCAGTGGCGATGCCAATGATATTGCAGTAACCGACGAACTCATCATGAACATGTTCCCCCACAACAAAGGCATGTTGCGATGGATGAAGATGGCGCAGGAAAAAATTGCTTTCCAGGGATTACCTGCACGCATCTGCTGGCTGGGCCAGGGCGAACGGGAAAAAGCAGGACTCGCCTTTAACGAACTCGTACGCACCGGCAAAGTAAAAGCGCCCATAGTGATTGGTCGGGATCATCTCGATACCGGCTCCGTAGCCAGCCCCAACCGGGAGACTGAAAGCATGCTCGATGGCAGCGATGCCGTGGCCGATTGGCCCATCCTCAACGCACTCGTTAACACCGCAGGTGGCGCCAGTTGGGTAAGCCTGCATCATGGTGGTGGCGTAGGTATGGGTTACAGCATCCATGCAGGAATGGTCATAGTCGCCGACGGAACCGATGAAGCCGCAGCACGTCTCAGTCGTGTATTGAAAAATGATCCGGGGATGGGTGTTATTCGTCACGCCGATGCCGGTTATGAAACTGCAAAGGAGACGGCGCAGGCGAATGGTTTGAATATACATGATCGATTAAGAATGTAGCTCCCTCTCTGAAGGAGAGGGCGGGGGGTGAGGCTTGCTGATGGTACAACTGATGCCGAAGAAAGATTGAAACGTGTATTACGTAACGATCCGGGAATGGGAGTGATACGACATAGTGACGCTGGTTATGAACTTGCACAGCAAACACTCAAAGCAAATGATCTTGATTTTAAAGATAAGCTGAAATAAGATTTTATAGCAGAAGCAAGTGCTGCTATTGAGCTGTTGTTGCGTCGCACTCTTGTACGTACTGTTCGTTATTCTTCTGTATTTTTAATGCAATGAAATTTTATCTAGGGGTAACAGATAATAATTGGTATAATTTTTTAGCAAATCAAAATAGAGAGGACGTAAACTTTTGGCAACCAGGAGGTAACGCTCCTTTTAAAGTACTTACATCAGGGGCACCTTTTCTTTTTAAATTAAAAAGCCCTATTAACGCAATTGGAGGAATTGGTTTTTTCTCGAGTCATACATTTTTGCCAATTTCTATTGCTTGGGATGCTTTTGACAAGGGAAATGGTTGCGAATCCTTCCAAGACTTACAAAGGATGATTTTTCAATATAGGCACGATAGAATTACTCCTAATCCAACAATTGGATGTATTGTATTAACTAATCCCATATTCTTCAATCGAGAAGATTGGATCGATGTTCCTGAAGATTGGAGTAAAAGTATTGTTCAAGGGAAATCTTACTCAACAGAAACTGAAATAGGCAATATTCTTTGGGCAAAAGTAGATCGTTTGCTACAGAAATATTTGTATCCTGTGTCAGATGAGGATAAGAGTCAATTGATATTAGAAGAAAGTGAAACACCAATGTATGGGAAATCAATATTAACAAAAGTAAGATTAGGGCAAGGCGCTTTTAGAGTTTTGGTAACTGATGCTTATAATCGTAAATGTGCTATCTCTGGAGAAAAAACACTACCTGTACTAGAAGCAGCTCATATAAAACCTTTTGCTGAATCTGGACCTCACTTTATTTCAAACGCTTTGCTTCTACGTTCTGATTTACATAAACTCTTTGATACTGGTTATTTGACAATTACACAAGAGCTAAAAGTTGAGGTAAGTAAAAGGATAAAAGAGGAATTTCAAAACGGGAAAGAATATTATAAATTTCATGGGGTTGATCTTTATAATTTGCCAAATAGATTGAAGGATAAACCTGATGAAGGGTTTATTGAGTGGCATAATATTAATATCTATAAAGGATAAATCAAATTGACAATTTGTTCATTTAACACAAGGTTGTACCTCACTGGCGCAGGTCTCCCGACCTGTGCCGCCTCGTTACTTAATTTATAAAATCGGCAAACGAAATAAGTTGTTGGCGTTGTAAGAGCCAAATAAGTAACGGTAATGCATCAGGTCAGAGACCTGCGCAAGAATAGCTTATGCATATGGGTGATTAAAATTCTAAAACAAAAAAATATAGGGTAAGTGAACGTCAACGTTTTTTCTGCAGCGTTTGTTCCTTCACACCTTCAAACGTAATTTTTACCGGCTTTATAAATCCGTTGTCGTCGAAAGATAATTCTTCAATACAGGTAGCCCGGTTATTAGCTGCGGTTTCCCCTTTCGGCCGGCGGTGATAAACGATATACCATGCATCTTTTTCTTTATTGTGCATGATTGAATGATGACCGGCACCTGTTGCCACCGTTGTATCTTGTTTTAGTATTTTTCCCACCCGTTCAAATGGTCCAAAAGGAGAATCGGCAATGGCATACGCTACTGAATAGTCGGGGCCCGTCCATCCACCTTCACTCCACATAAAATAGTATTTATTATTTCGCAGAAATAGGAAAGGTCCTTCAACATAACCTTTAGGAGTGATCTCTTTAAATTTCGTACCATCATCAAATGGAATGATACCGTTAAAATCGTTGTTGAGTTTACCAATATTACAATGTCCCCATCCTCCATAAATAATATAATACTGTCCGTCTTTATCTTTAAAAATAAATTGATCAATGGGTTGTGCTCCATTATAAAACTGATTGATGAGCGGCTTACCCAAATAATCTTTATACGGACCTTCAGGTTTGTTTGCAACGGCAACGCCTATACCGCCGAGCGTATCGTCTTTTATTCCATTGCGGGCTTTACTTTGAATATCATTCGCAGAAAAAAACAAAAAATATTGTTTATCTTTTTCAATAATAGCCGGTGCCCACATGGCCATATAGGCCCACTTAACAGCAGCTGTGTCTAAAATGCGGCTGTGCTTTTGCCAGTTGATTAAATTGTTCGAAGAAAACGCATCAAGGAAAACCTGTTCTTTATATTTAGCTGAGTAAGTAGGATAGATCCAGTATTGATTGTTGAAAATGGCTGCTTCAGGATCGGCATACCAGCCTTTCAGGATGGGGTTACCCGATTGTAATTGTGCTGTTGCATTGGTAGAAAAAAGCGTTGAAACAAAAATGAGTAAGCCAATGTGCAGGTAATAGTAACCGGTCATTTTAATTCGCATTACAAATATATTTTTGGGAATAAATATAGCGTTTTATAATGCTTCTGTAGCAAGTGTTCCACATCAGTGGATCACTTGATGCAATTTCTTCTCAGGCGAGTTTCGTGAGAGGGATTCGCCGTAAGCAAACAATCAAATTACATCTTACTGCCCCCTCTCAGGCTCCGGTGTAATATTTTGTTGTTCAATAGAAAACAGCACACTGGTAATTTTCCATTCGTTGTTAATATGCACCATGCCCCAGGTTTCTTTACCCCAAATGCCTTTTTTACCTCCCGCCCAATAACTGAAATCGAATGTTACGGAAGCAACATATCCATCGGTGTTAATTTGTAGGTTGTAAAATTTTTCTTCTTTTGGCGAGCCTTGTATAATACTTCTGAACCAGGTTTTATAATCCGATAATTTATGATCGGCCATACCGGGATTGGTACTGATTCTTTTTTGTTGTGTGGCAGTTTGGTAAACACCCACCCACGCAACAGGTCCATCGTAGAATAAGTTATAAAACGTTGAACTGTCTTTCGTAGTCATGCAATGCATAAACGTTTGTAACACCTTGGTGATTGCAGTTTGCTGTTGCGTGCTGCTGTTGGTTGTTTGCGCCTGCAGCAACTTGCCGGTAACGAAAAGCAGTGCAAAGGCGAGCATTCTTTTTTTCATGTGTATATACTTATTCTGTGTTGTTTACATGTTATTCGCCACAACAAACTATTCATTTCCGGGTAGTAACAAATGAATATTGAAGGATGGCTCATTGTTTCTTAACTGAAAATAGGGTGCACATTGTATAAGCTATTGTTAAAAGCCGGTAAAACGTATGACCGCTGGATGAGCGGAGCAATGATGGATCATTTCTGCCAAAAGCTTTGAATAATAAACAAAGGCTATGGTCAATCGTTTGCAGCATTGTACTGCGACACAAGTTGCTGTAATCATTTGTTGGTTACTGTTTTCAATTCAAGGGTAAAAGTAGTACAGCTGCAATACTATAAATTAACTTAAGTTAATTTCTTGTTTTTATAGATTAAGAATGTTAGTTGGCGAGGACGCCAACAACAGCGGAAAAAGCACAACTGATTTTGAAAAGCACTTGCCACAATTTTTGCTTTAGGCCTTTTGGCAGAATTGCTGCTAATCTTTAATATTGTGTGCTGCTGATGATAAACAATCAGCAATTGTTTTATTAAAAAATGGAAGCAGAACTTCATCAATAGCTAAAACGGACATATGAAAAAAGGAAACCTGGTTTATGCGTTGGTTGCATTCGTACTGATTGTATCTCTTTATTCTTTTAACGGATTACCTCAAACAAAAAGAGTGGTTTATGCCATTGCGTTTAAAGACATCAAATGTAAAAACCCAAAGGGCGATACAACCAATGTGCGGGAGCATCTTGAAATAGTAATGGGAGATCCTGCTCAAAACCCATACAATGAACGGGAACGGTTACAAAAAGAACTGGAAAAAAAATACAAGGGTACAAGTATAAAAGTAGGTACACGTATTGCCGATGGAGAAGTGATTGTCCTGATTACATATTACAGGGAAGTTACAGGTGGCTTCACCTGTAAACCATTGATGTACTCCGTAGGTGCCGGTAAAACATATGAGGAAGCCTTAGCCGATGCAACCAGAATTATCTCTGCCAATCAGAAGTACGAAGTGAAACGGCTTTAAACGATTTGCGAACTGTTACCTCGTTACTTATTTTCATTCATAAACAAACGAAATCAGTTGTTGAATTATCAAAGAAAAAATAAGTAACCGCTATGCATCAGGTCAGAGACCTGCGCAAGAAAAAACAACTTCAAGCATCAACAAAAGCGCTCAATTCAACTTTCAACCCACATCGTTGTTATAGCAGTATGAGCACAACAAATAGCGCAGGTGTAACCATCAACGATCTGTTTTACACGCTGGAAGATTTAGATAAAGATTGCTGGGTACGGCTCCTGAACGGTGCACTGAAAAGCAAAGACGAATTTCATACAGCCGCTGTTGCAACACTGCAAGATGGCGATATCAATTTTCGAACAATGGTGCTCCGCAAAGTAATACCACAGGAAAAGCAAATACATTTTCATACCGATATCCGCAGCAAAAAATGGGAGGAGCTGCAACAATCCAATAACATCAGTTTGTTATTTTATAATGCCGCTGCTAAAATGCAGATGCGTATAAATGGACAAGCCACGTTGCATTGCAACAATGCCATTACAGAAACAGCATGGGAAAAAACAGGTGTATCAAGCAGGCATAGTTATTTAACCATTGCTCCGCCATCCATCCCGTCAGCAGTTCCTACCAGTGGATTAGATGAAGCATTTGCATTACGCAACCCCACACAGGAAGAAAGCGAAGCAGGTAAACATAATTTTGGAGTTATAAGTGTACAGGCACTTTCGTTAGATTGGTTATGGCTACATCATGCAGGCCACCGCCGTGCTTTTTTTGATTATAAAAATCAGGAGCGTTGCTGGTTAATACCTTGATTTTTTCGGTGCTTGTTCTGTTAATCTTTCCCTTGATGCTTAATTTAATTCCGGAGATTTTATACTATAACAAAGGGTTCCTGATCAAAAGGAAAAGTAACTGTCGTGCACAGGTCAGAGACCTGCGCAAGTAGGCACATGAATACAAATCTTTAATTGTCTTCATGTACACTTAGTCTGTATTTTTGAATAAAAGCAATATGTCAAAAACAAAAATTACAGTTAACAGTAACGGTTCATTAAAAGTAGAAGGCAATTTTGAAGTAGTAGATAAAAATGGTGTGCATTATAATTTACAAGGCAGAGAAGTTGTTTCGTTTTGCCGTTGTGGTCATTCCAAAAACAAACCGTTCTGCGATGGTTCGCACAAAGGACATTTTGAGCATGATGCCATTGCATTTGATTTACCTCCTAAGAAAACGGTATAAGTGCTGTTCACTGTCAGCAACCAGTTAGTCCATTCATTTGTAATCATAAATCATCAGGAGAAAAAGAAGGCCAGCAACCTGTGCTTTCTTTTTTTTTATTCAGTTGATACAGCAGGATCGAATTCCACTATCCATTCAATACCGTATTGATCACGGAAGCAACCAAAATAAGTTCCCCACGGACCATCGCCGATAGGGCCTTCTATTTGTCCGCCTGCAGAAAGTCCGTGAAACAAATTATCTGCTTCTTCTTTACTTGCTGTGTGTACAACAATTTTACTTCTGTTTTCCTGCTCGTTGGTTTTTCCCATTATTTCCGGAACATCATTTCCCATCAGCATACTGTTTTTCCCAATGAGCAAAGCAATATGCATGATTTTATCCTCTTCTTTTTCCTCTACAGGAAAATCAAAACCGGCAAGTTCTTTGAATCGGATCAGTTTTACAAACTCACCGCCAAATACGGATTTGTAAAAAGTAAATGCTTCTTCGGCATTTCCATTGAAGTTAATATGCGGATTGATCTGTGCCATTGGTTGTATTTTTTATTGTTATCCTTAAACCTACCAATTACTTACAGGATTAACTAGGTATAATGCCGACAAAAAAGCGGTTGATTGCGTCAGGTACTTTCTTCACAGCTTGATCTGCCATAAGAAACTGCTCATGCTTTTTTTTCTTCGAACCAACAGGTTTATATTACAGTATGAAATTATTTTTTCAATTAGCAGTCGTTTTATATTTATCCTGCTTCGCCTGTCGTACACCAAAATCATCTGCAGGAACTGTGCTGCACCAAAACCAGGAAACATTCTGGAAGGCATTGCAACAGCTTTGCGGTAATGCATACCAAGGAACAGTGGTTGCTGCACCTTCCAATGATACAGTGTTTAAAAATAAAAAATTGTACATGCATGTAAGAGCTTGTAAGAATAACCTTGTACGCATTCCATTTGTGGTGGGTGATAACCGTTCACGCACATGGGTGTTTACAAAAACGGAGAGTCAACTTGAGTTAAAACATGATCACCGGCATATAGATGGTACACCCGACAGTACAAC
This sequence comes from Chitinophagaceae bacterium, assembly GCA_019752045.1. Taxonomy (GTDB): domain Bacteria; phylum Bacteroidota; class Bacteroidia; order Chitinophagales; family Chitinophagaceae; genus Lacibacter. The sequence goes on from JAIEMP010000020.1 coordinate 73,407, forward strand.
CATGTATGGCGGTTCTACTTCCAATAATGGAACAGCAACCATGCAGTTTTTTCCGGCCGATCTTGAAACCACGAATCTGTTGCCCACTGCAGGAGGCAATGTTTGGTGGGTAGAATTAATACCGGGCATATCATTTACCTACAATCTGCGCCGTTTGGGAACAGACCGGTTGTTCAGCATCCGTTTTGATCTTACAAAAACGGTACCTGCACCGGAAGCTCCATGGGGTTGGAAGGATTGATGAAGTGGATGACTTGGCTGTTCTTTTTTATTTCTTATTATTTTCACAACGTGAATGATCTGTTACAAAATCCCGTCTTTAACGCTTTACTCACCGGCGATAAACAATTGAGCCATGGAACAGAGCGGGTTAAATATTTTGATGCGGAAGTATCGCCCTATGCAGGCTTTGCCGAAGAGTATGAACATGGCTTTGAAGAATTGTATGAGCTGTTGCCTGCAGGCCGCAGAATATTATATGCAAAGCAAACTGTTATACAACCTCCGCAGGGTTGGCAGTTACAACATGAGATTGAAGGGTTGCAGTTTGTATATGCAGGAAGTAAAACAACCGAAGCAGATTTTTCAAACATTGTTCCCTTAACAACTGCACATGTGGATGCAATGATGGAACTGGTAAAACTTACAAAGCCGGGTCCATTCAATCAAAGGACTATTGAGTTTGGTTCTTACTTCGGCATTTTTGAAAATCAGCAACTCGTTGCTGTCACGGGTCAGCGGCTGCATGTAGAAAACTATACTGAGATCAGTGCGGTGTGTACACATCCTCAACATACAGGCAAGGGCTATGCAGCTGCATTGATGCAACATCAGATGCAGATTATTTTAAATGAGGGTCAGCAACCTTTTCTGCATGTACGGGCCAACAATGAAAGGGCCGTAAACCTGTATCAACGATTGGGTTTTACAGTTTCCAGGCCCATGTATTTTTATTTTATGAAACGGTTATAAATAGTACTTTGAGCTTACCTTCAAATAAATGATACGTGTATGAAATGTTTATCCTTACGTCCTTTTATACCATCCGGCAGTAATTTTGAAAAGGCAAGTGCTTTTTTTCAGGACCTCGGTTTTACCCTTGTTTGGGATGTTGGCGATTATGCCGGTTTCGAAAACAACGGGTACGGTTTTATTTTACAGCGATACGATCAAAAGACTTTTGCTGAAAATTTAATGCTCACGGTAAATGTAGAAGATGTTGCTGTTTTTCGTACAGAGGTAATAACGAAACAATTACCGGAGAAGTATGGCATTAAGATAGGAGAGGTCTGTCAACAGCCATACGGGCTTGAAGTAAACATCATAGATCCTGCAGGTGTATGCTGGCACTTTGTACAGGCGCAGTAATCTGTTTATACACGGTAATGATCTGCAAGCCTGCGCTGCTTCATTACCGAACTTTAATACTTATCAATGCGCAGTATAATTCTCCTGAGAATGAAATGCAGACAACTGCTTGCAAAACCGGATTATTTTATTTAATTTTCTTATCCTCCCTTTTGATACTGTGATGTACAGCTTTGAAAACGTTGTTTCAATACAAAATTACTTCTGAAGAAATTACAAAATGATGCAGGCCTTGAGTTGCACCGGGCAGAGCGAAAGCTCAGCTTAGTATTTTATTTTTTAACCAAATCATTCTATCATGAAACAGAATTTTTTTGTGCGTTACCTGCTTTACACAGTTATGTTGCTGATGCTTGTTACAGGTTGTGAGAAACAAATTGAAACAGAAAACCCGGCGGACACACAATCTGTAAATACTGTACAGAACAATGTTACCGGAGATGAGGGGTCGCTGTTGTTCCGTATTGATGCTGCACAACATTCAAATGCCGACTTATTAAAATCACTCCGTGCAGCTACTTCACGGTTTAATTCCACTACGCAGGCTATTGAAGCAGGATATGAACCTGATGATCATTGTGTAGCAGTGCCGGGTCTTGGCGGCATGGGCTACCATTGGGTAAATGGATCGCTTGTTGATCCTGTATTTGATTTGCAAAAACCGGAAGTGGTGCTTTATGAAACAGGATCCGGCGGTAACTTAAGACTTGTGGCTGTTGAATATATTGTGGTAAATACAGGACAGGCACGCCCGATGTTTGGCGATCATCCGTTTGATATTGGTGGAACACCTTTACCCATTCCACACTGGAGCCTGCATGTATGGGTACACAAAGAAAATCCCAATGGTGTGTTCAGAAATTTTAATCCAACTGTCAGTTGCCCTTGATTGTATTGGTCAACATACATAAATAAACACGATGCGGGGCAACTATGCCCCGCATCGTGTTTCAACCTTTGCAAAAGTGAAAGTACGTGTTGTGCCTATGTTTTTTTTAGTTGAACCTGCAGATGCCGTTCAGCTGATTGCTGCACAAAATGCAGAATCTTAACAATGTTTTGGAGCAAACAACTTTTCAATACCAATTACGTTTTATAATTTATAAATGCATTTATGTTGATGAGGATACACATTCTTCATCAGCCCCTCACTTAAATCGTACCTTATGTCTTTAACTCTACTCAAACATTGTTGGTTGATTGTTTTTGTAACGGCCATTGCTGCTGTTTCACGAAATGATGCCGGCAGTAATCAATTTCAAGGAATTGTAAAACAATCAACCGCATCATCAGCTTTGTTCATTGATACCCTGCTCATCAACGAACAACTGCTTCCATTAACCGATTTACCACAAACGGAAGAAGGCCGCATTGTTTTAGCCGAAGGGTATTATGAAGCAACGTATAAAAGTTATTGTCTGCAACCGGGTACACCCGATCCATCCGACAGAGATGCTTATCTGCAAACGCCGTTACAAACCTACCGAAAGGATATTGTAGAAACGGTATTGCGTACTTCGCTTCAAAAACCACAGCTTGATCAGAAGCATATTCAAATGCTGTTATGGTCGGTGGTGAGCGGTTCTGATTATAATAAACTTACCTGGCAGGTACAGTTAACAGCCCAGCAGTTATTAACCCGAAAACAGATTTTTCAATTAAAGGGTGGGGCAGCGGGTGTAATAAAACAAGTGGCAAGAGTATTGCCTGATGCAGGTATGAACGGTGCGCAGCGGAGTGTAAAACAACTCTTAGAGGCAGGTGCGGCTTCGTATGAAACCATTGAACGCATGGCTGTGTTGCGGGAAAAATCTGTAGTGCACAAAGCAGATTACAAAAAAGAAAAATGGTACAAACAGGAGGGAGGTTATTATCTGAGGTATTTCCCTAACGGTTATCAGCAGGTGAAAATACAATTGTATGTTCCTGCAGGAACCTTGGATTCAAGCGGTATGCAACAGGGATCTTATTTGTTGTTTGATCCGGTGAACAACATGGCGGCCCCTGCTAATTCAAATGCTCAACGATTGGGAATTGGAGCGCCCGTGGCAGAAATTATACGCAAGATCATTCGCATACAAAACGATATTCCTAAGTCAAAACAACCTGCACCAAAAGAACAGCCCAAAAACACCAAAGGACAGTAATCAAAATTTACCGAGTAATGGTTATAAAATAAAAGAGCAGTTGTGCAACACAACTGCTCTTAGCATTTATATAATTATGCATTATTTTCTCAGCTCAAAAATCATCCCGCCATCAAGCTCTGCTATCAGCATCCAAATAAAATGAACATTTGATGCAATAACTGTTTTCTCGGTTGTGTTATTTTCAGTAACCATTTCCTTCAATGTTGCCATATGGGTGATGCGTTCTTTTTTTGTAAGTGTAGCAAAACTTCCTTCGCCTTTATAATAAAAATGTGTTGCAATAAATCGCTTCACATGATTTCTTGTTTCAGCAGGTAAAAAGTATTGCAGTTTCCAAAACTCACGACTGCCCGATAATTTAATGGCTTTGTACACATTGCCCGATCCGCAGTTATAAGCTGCAACCACCAGCAACCAGTCATCAAACTGCTCATATAATTCCTGTAAGTAGTCAGCAGCAGCAACCGTGCTGTAATAGATGTTGCGGCGTTGATCTGTTTTACCATTTACTTTTAAACCGAGGGATCTTGCTGTTACCGGCATCAGTTGCCAGATGCCTGCAGCTCCTGCACCCGATGTGGCTGTATTTTTCATTTTAGATTCTACAACTGCCAGGTACATCAATTCAGCTGGTATCCCTTTCTTTACCAATATTTTTTGAATGAGTTTAAAACTGGAACTGTTTTTTTGCTGAATGCTCTCCAGCATTTCATCATGTGTATCGAGATAGGTATGCACAAACTGTTTTACCGGCAATTGCAACTTTACAGATGATGTTGTTTCCTCTGCATCTGCAGTTGAATTCTTTATCATCGAATCATGCAGTGCATAGGTGAGCAACACGTCCGTTTGCGGATGCGTGATAGTTGCTGATGTGTTATAAAGAAAAAGCAGGAGTATGCCCATCACAGCAACCTGTTTACAAAAGATTGTTTTCATTGTACTGTTTTTCGTAAAAAAATATTCACAGAAACGGATTTCAAAAACAGTTTTTCAGATATGTATTGGAGGAAAATCTTTGTTGTAACAGCGCCGCATTCTATAATGATTACATGTGCGGATGTTATATGTTATGCAGGTGATGAGAAAGCAAAACTAAACTCCATTTTCACAGCATCCTAATTACGATGCATGTAAAACTACTCTGACAGGTTAAAGCTCTGAGTTTCATCACACTAAGTTTTCAACAGAAAAAATGTCATACTTGTCCTCATATTACCGTATCTGCATCAGACACAGCGTAATAGAACATTTTATACAATGGATAACGCTGATATTTTTAGTGCATCAGGCAAAGTATGTGCCATAAAAGAGTGCTGAACGGTAGTTTACAGAAACAAAGCACAATAAAATCTTATGAGTAACTACACTTACCTTCGGCAAAAAATGAATTTTGTATGGATACAGGAACACAATTACAACTGCTGATTAAAATAACCGTCACTGCATGGGACGCACAAAATAAATATCTAAACAGCCTCATTACTGAACTGAGTGATGAACAGTTACAGCATGAAATTGCACCCGGAAGAAATACCGGCATTTATTTGCTTGGTCATTTAATTGCGGTAAGCGATGCTATGCTCCCTTTACTTGGTTTTGGCGAACGTTTATTTCCTGCGCTGGAAGAAGTGTTTATTAAAACGCCTGATAAATCAGGACAGGTAATGCCTGCTGTTGCAGAATTAAAAGAACAGCTTACAGCAGTGAACGCAGCGCTTGCAAAACATACTCAATCCATTTCTGCAAACGAATGGTTGAGTAAACACAGTGCCGTATCACCGGAAGATTTTGCAAAAGAACCGCATCGGAATAAACTGAATGTACTCATCAGCCGCACCAATCATATGGCCAACCACATTGGTCAGATGCTTTTATTAAAAGAAAAAGGTTGATAAAAAAGTTGATTGCATAAATAAGCCGCAACAATAATGGTAAAACAAATTGTTGCGGCTTGTTGTTTTTTTGTTTCTGTTATTGTTTGCTGATGCGGTATAGATTTCCGGAATCTGTAACAGTGTACAGCATACCATTTGCATAGGCCACATCACGAAAGCGTTCTGTTTTATCTGCAAGCAAACGCTCTTCACCCACCACTTTGTTGTTTACAATTACCAGTCGTGCAATATGTGCACCACTCAATCCGCCAATAAACAAATTATTTTCCCATTCAGGAATGGTGTTGCCTTTATAAAAAGACATACCGCCGGGAGAAAGGGTAGGGTCCCAATAATATACCGGTTGCTCCATGCCTGCTTTTTGCTGAATGGCATCGCCAATTTTCTCACCACCGTATTCAATACCATAAGTAATGACGGGCCAGCCATAATTTTTTCCTGCCTGTATTAAATTAAGTTCATCACCACCACGTGGACCAAACTCTGCTTCCCACAAATCGCCGGTTACAGGGTGCAGATCCAGACTTTGAACATTTCGGTTTCCGTAACAATATATTTCGGGCATGGCTCCTGCCTGATTGATAAAAGGATTTCCCGGCGCAGGTTTACCATCAGTTGTAAGTTTAAAAATCTTTCCTAACCCGGATGAGAGTGATTGTGCCTGCACTCTTCCTTCTAATATGGAACGTTCGCCGGTGCTCACAAATAAATGACCGTCTTTATTAAATACCAATCTCGATCCATAATGCAGGCTGCTGTTTAAAGCAGGTGTTGCACGAAAAATAACAACCGGATTTGTAACCGTGCCTGCTGATTCATTTAATTGGCCCTTTGCAACAGCCATCAAATTTCCTGTTCCGTATTCTTCTGAGTACGACCAGTAGATGATTTTATTAGTTGTAAAATCCGGATCGGGTGCTACATCCAGCAGACCGCCCTGTCCGGCATCATCAACAGCAGGTAAGCCGGTTATTTTTTTAATCAATGTTCCGTTTGCATCAAGCAAAAGCATAAAGCCCGACTTTTCTGTAAGCAACAACCGACCATCGGGTAGTGGAACCACAGCCCATGGCCTGCCTAAATTCTGAGCCAGTTTATCCACTTTATATGCAGTTGTGGTTTTTACCCCCGCCACTCTTGTCTGTCCCGGAAATGCAGGTTTATAATTGGTATTGGCTGTTCTCGTTTCAACAGGAGGTAATTTGCTGCTGTCGCCATTACTGCTGTTTAAAGCGGTTGTTTTTTTATTTCCGCATCCGATGCTGGCAATGGAGAATAAAGAAACCGCATAAAAAAATTGATGTACATGCATGTCTGTTGCTTTTTATTTGAACAGTAAAAGTAACAAAAGTGGTCTTGTAAAAGACAGAGTATTATTTTATCGGTTTGAATTCAGATTGGGGGTATAAAGGGCGGAAGCATATTCAGTTTTAAACAATCTAATCGTAGGCAACAGCCGATAACGTTGACAAAAATATGAGCTGTTGCACAAACTGAACAGTGGGTTGCAGATTATGCAGATTGCCGGAGGCAGCATTTTTTGATCTCATGTTTTTCCTGATCAGCAGCTCCTCTTGTTTAGGGCTCTGTTCATTTTTTCAAAGTATGTTTAGACAGGTTTGTTAAATCAAAATCAATTCAAATTTGTTTTAAACCTTTTTCTGATGTCTGTGTAATTATCGCTACAAAAAAACAAACATCATCATGAAAAAAGTTCTCTTATTGTCTGCATTTGCAGTAACATTTACAACTGTTGTGTCTGCACAAAAAACTGTAGTTGATATTGCTGTTGGTTCTGACAAACATACCACCCTTGTAGCTGCTGTAAAAGCGGCTGATCTGGTAGCTACTTTACAAAGTGCAGGACCGTTTACCGTTTTTGCACCTGTAAATGCAGCTTTTGAAAAATTACCAGCAGGTACAGTAGCAACTTTATTAAAGCCTGAGAATAAATCAACTTTAGCAAAAGTGCTCACCTATCATGTAGTGGCGGGCAATATTGACGCAGCAGCAGTGTTGAAAGCGGTTAAAGATGGTAATGGCAAAGCAGTGTTAACCACTGTAAGCGGTGGTAAGTTAACAGCTTCTGTAGTTGATGGTAAAGTAATTTTAACCGATGAAAATGGTGGTACAGCAACAGTTGTAGCAACTGATTTGAAAGCGGGTAATGGTATTGTACATGTTATTGACGGAGTAGTTCTCCCGAAATAATTACTTGTAATAACTATTGAAACAGGTCGGCAATTGCTGGCCTGTTTTTATGTTAACAACGCACACTTTCTCCAGCCTCTTTGGTAAAACCGGCTTCTTTCTTTTTTTTTTGACATGATGGTAAAACAAGAGTGAAAGCAATTACATCAAGACATTTTTACAGCTTCGTTTGTTGAGCACAAATTTCAGATAGAATGATTGTTGTTGGAACCGTTTCCCCATCTTTGTGAAAATTGATTGCATGAAAAAGCTCCGCAAGCAGATACCAGGCAAACTCATCGTGATGGTATTTCTTTTATTCAGTTTTGCATCGAAAATTCCGGCGCAACAAAAAAGAGAGTATTACCAGCTCACTGTTTATCATTACACAACCGAAACACAGGAAAAACAACTGGATACATATTTGCAGCAGGCATTGATACCTGCCCTGCATTGCATCAATATTAAATCAGTGGGCGTATTTAAAGCAATTGGGAATGATACAGCAGTTGTAAAAAAAGTATATGTGCTGGTTCCGGTCAAATCGTTAACGGCAGTTACTGAGATAACGAAAAAGTTATCGACCGACAAAGCATACCTGACAAGCGGTGCTGATTATTTGAATGCCGCATATACTGCTGCGCCATATGAACGTATGGAAACTATTCTGCTGCAGGCATTTTCTTTAGCACCGGCAATGCAGCTGCCTCAACTCAAATCTCCAAAAAAAGAACGGGTGTATGAGTTGCGCAGTTACGAAAGTGCAACAGAAAAAATATTTCAAAACAAAGTGAACATGTTTAATGAAGGGGATGAGATTGGCTTATTCAAACGGCTTAATTTCAATGCCATTTTTTATGCTGAAGTTATTGCAGGCAGTAAAATGCCCAACCTGATGTATATGACGAGTTTTGAAAGTATGGACGACCGCAATGCACATTGGAAAAAATTTGTGGAGGATCCTTATTGGAAAAAGTTATCATCCATGCCGGAGTATAAAAATAATGTGTCGCATATTGATATTCTATTTCTTCGCCCGACAGATTATTCTGACTATTGAATTTACCATCCTGCCTTTTCGTTACTGACTCGTTGAATCTATCTGACGCAGGTACAGGACCTGTTGCCATCCATACTGAATTATACGGCAGGTACAGGTAAATGAAATAATAAATACGCACAGGTCGGGAGAGCTGCGCCGACAAGAAATTCACGCTGCTAATTCTCCCATTGAAGAAAACTCTCCCGTATTGGACGTTTCGTTATAGTTCCGATATGTTGATTGGTGAGGCAACCTGCAACGGTTTTGAATTACCCCTTTGTTGGTATTTTTCGTTTCCAAAGCGGAACTATCTGTTTTACGATTTAACTTGCTTCCATGAAACAAATTGTTGTACTGTTACTCTGCACTTTTTTAGTAACTATTCCCGCTGTTCATGCACAAAAAAGAGATGCCAAAACTGAATTACAGGAGGCTGAACGACTGTATAATAAAAAAGATTATTACTCGGCAAGTTATATCTACAAGGCTTTTGCCAATGTATTAAATCCGGAGCAACGTTTCCTGTATGCTTTTTGTCTGGTAAACAGCAACCCCATTAAAGAGAATGTGGATGAAGCAATCCGACAATTAAAAACAGCCAGTACCGGCGGTAATTCCAAAGCCATGGTTGCACTGTATTACATATATATGCAGAATCAACTTGTGCCGCAAGACAGAAGTGAGGCAGTGATTTATATTACGAAATCGGCTGAGTATGAAAATCCGGAAGGGATGTACATCTATGGTACTTTACTGAGCGATGGCAATTTTATCAGCAGAGATACCATTAAAGCATATAAGTACTTTGAAAAAGCAGCAGCAAAAAATAATTACGACGCACAAAATGCGCTGGGGTATATGCACTTTACAGGCACACGTGCAAAAAAAGATCTTGTAAAAGCAGCATACTACTGGAAGCTGGCAGCCGAATCGGGTACAAATGAAGCAGTTTATAACTATGCTTATCTTTTATTAGAAACCAACGGCAATAAAACTATGGCCATAGCCAATTTGCAATCACTTGCACAAAAAGGGTATACGTTGGCAAGCTACTTACTGGGGTCTGTTTATTACGAAGGTAAGTATGCTGTTCCGCAGGATATTGAAAAATCACTTCTCTATTTCAGAACTGTTATGGGTGATGATGCGTTTAAGAAAAACAATAAAGAGCAATATAATTATGCCAGAGAGCTGGTTGCATATTATGCTGCTATTGAACCTTCATCCGATGTAAAACTGTTGCGAAAGGCTTTTGATGAACTGATACAAAAAATTACATCGAACCCTGCTGTTCCCGAAACGGAATCGAACAAACGGGTTTTTATTCTGAATAAATTGAAAGCTGCTTATGCGTCTTTGCAACCACTTGGCTTTCGGGAAGGCCGGATTTACTTCGGTTCAGACAGTAGCCCGTTGGAACCTGTGCTGTTGACAAAACCGTATCATCAGTATGAAACAACCATCGCAGAAATTGCCAATAAAGATTCGGCACAAAAAGTTTATCAGAAATGGATCCGGGTACTGAAACAACTCTATCCCGAACATACAGTAAAAGAAACTGCAACAACAAGTGGAATACATTATCAGCTTTCACCGGAAAAAGGGTATCTGGGTATTTACATTTCCCTGTTTGACTATACTGGTAATCCAAATAGCCCGCTTATAAAAATGACGATTATCTATACCGTAAGAAGTAAATAAACCAAAGAGCCGGATAAGTTACTGCTTTTTCGTTTTTAACTGGAGAGGCCGTTTATAGAAATATTTAGGTCGAATATGCTATTATTGAAAATTTGTATTATTTACGAACCTACATCTGTTGCTGTGTTGTTACAGGCTTTCATCATATTTTTCGTTTTAGCAATTAGATAGGGCTTTAAGTTTATTTTGTTTCACGAAAACAGGCGGTAGGGAAGAGACTATCATCGCAATAATTACCTGAAGTCAGTGGCATGGAAAAGAAGGCAGTAGGTTGAATTAAAATGAGATAATTAGCATGGTGTACATTGTGGAGCAAAAGCTACACAGGTACGTTATACAAGCTTCATAATCCGTTATATCAGTAGCATTCGCTTACAAACAATAAATTTTGTACTATTCATAATACCCCTCAATCAACCCAAACTGACGTTCAGGCGCTTTATTCTCAAGTTCATGAAATGCAGTTGGAGTAAGGTTTGTAAAATCAAGATACTCTTTTGCAAGGTGTTGATAGTCGTGGTAGTTACATTCAACAGCAATCCGCAGCCAATCAAAATCGGGGCGTGCATTGCGTAACCGAAAGGCTTTGTCAAAACGGATGATGCGTTCAAATAATTTTGGATTGACGCCGGTACGTTCTTTAAACTTCCGTTCCAGTTGTTTGCTGCTGAGGCAGGCTTCTCTTGCAATGTCCTTGACCGTTAGTTTTTGCTGGTTGTGCAGTAATCGTAAACAGGCATCATCAATCAGCAGTTTGGTTTTCTTTTGCTGTTTGATAAGACTGCGAACAAAATCAGTGACGATGTCCAGCATGACAGGATAATCAGCCGCAGCTGCCAGCCGTTCATTTACAAAACGTATCTGTGAGGTAAAATATGTTTCCGCATCAATATAACAATTACTTAATTCAGTAGAAGGGATACCGGTTAAACGATACAATGCGCCGGGAGTAAATACAATCTGCAACACCAGAAAGTTGCGACCAATCAACCGATTGGTGACTTGTGAAAACTGACCATACAATACAACCGGAAGATGTTTTATCTGCAAGCCCGTTGCAGGGTATTCAACTACTTCGGTATCGAACGGATAAAATACCAGACACTGTTCCGGCCTTGGCGGATATGCTTTAAATGGCAACGGCTGCTCTTTTTCAAATTGAAAATGAACAATGCGAAACAGTTGTACAAACTCTCTCACATCAGGTGCAGGTATAAAATCTTGTAGCAGCAAAAAGGCGCTTGTTTAAAATTTAAGATACAACGCTTTTCTTAAAGTGTTAGCGGCGGACCAACCACTTTCATATCATGTGCGGCATGGATGCGGTCCATTTCTTCCTGCGATGGGCGTTCTTTTAAACTGTTCATCAATGTAAAAAACTCTTCCATTTTACCGGCAGGCTGCAGAAAGTAAATCATCTTTCCTTTATCTGTTAATTGAATCCATGTGTGCGCAATACCACGTGGAAGAAAAATGGTTTGTCCGGCTTTGAGATGATGCGTTTCTTTCCCAACAACAAACCGATACTCGCCTTCGGTTATGGTAAAAATTTCATCCTGATTAAAATGCACATGAAGTGTGGGTCCCGCTTTTCCATGGCCTGTGTATTCAAATACCGACAATTGACCATCCGTATCTTTCGATGAAATTTTTAAATCGTTGGGATGAACGCCGAGAAACTTTACCGTATCGCCAAAGCGTGATTTACCGGCATCAACAATAAAAGGTTCTTTGGCAGATGTGCTGCCCGCCTGCAGTTGGTTAGCAACGGCCATTGCAGGTATTGCCAGAAGTGTTTTTGTTAGAAAATCTTTTCGTTGCATCGTGATTGATTTTGTTTTGTAAAAGTCAACCACATGCAAAAAAGTTTAGTGGTAGAAAAGAGACATTTTTTAGGAAGGTCCACCTACGCTAAAGCTTCGGTGGATATATTGAAGATGCAAGGCAATAGGCACAAGATGCAAAGAACAAGGCACAAGACATAGTAATCCGGTCTTTGTATTCATCTGTGTAAATCTGTGTTCATCCCCGCCTGAATGACGTCAGTCGGGCAGGAGTTGCAAAAAATAGCCGGACTATTATCATCCGGCTAATTCTTTTGTTATTACAAGTGATCTATTGCTGTACCGTTCCAAACAAATCACCTTTATTCCATGCAGGGCGTTGCGTGGTTTGTGCAATAGAATAACTGATGAGAAAATTTAATTGTACATAAGTCTTGGCTGCCGTAAAATTAAAAATTCCATCTAATCCATCTGCACTCTGGTGATAGTATTTCGCACGCCATTGTTTTACAAATGCAACCATATCAAAACCGGGAATAGTTGTTTTATTACCATACTTTATATGTAACGCAGGAATGCCATTCATTACAAAACTGTATTGATCGCTTCTTACAAAACGGCCTTGTTCCGGCTCCGGATCTTTTTCTATATCCAGGCCAAGATAATCTGCTGCAAATTGTACATTACCCATAATGCTTGAATGTTCGGCGCCCAACGGAACAACAGACAGGAGCGGGGCAATCACTGTTGGCATATCTGTATTTACATCTGCAACAATGGATGATTTAGGAACAGTAGGGTTTGCTGCAAAATAAGATGAGCCTATCAAACCCATTTCTTCACCGGTCACCATTACTATCAATACTGAACGTTTTGGTTTTGCATTGGATGATTTATAAATCCGTGCAATTTCCAGCAACGAAGCAACACCCGATGCATTATCGTGTGCACCATTGTAAATAGAATCACCATTTACTGCACGGCCAATACCTACATGATCAAGATGAGCTGAATGCACCACATATTCATTTTTCAACACTTTATCAGTACCGGGAATTAATCCCACCACATTATAACTTTCAAAATCGGAATGTGAAGTTTTATAGTAAACCGATAAGCTGTAAGGCAATTCAAATGATGATGGGTTTCCTTTTTTAATTTCTGCACGCAACTTGTCAAGGTTTTTACCGGAATTTAAAAACAACCGTGAAATTGTTGCCCTGCCTGCATTTAAAACAACCTGCAGGTTGCCAACAAATCCTCTTCCATATGCAATTGTTTTTTCCGGGTTAAGAGTAACGTTTGATGTTCCGGAAGATTGCGGGCCAATGATGATTGCGCCAATAGCTCCTTTATTAAATGCCGTATTCAATTTATTTCCTGCATTGGTATAATGAGAAGTAAGAGTAGAATGCAAGCCATCAATGGCACCAAATACCATTAAAACAATTTTTCCTTTTACATCAATACCGGTATAGTCAGAATAACCGCCGGGAATGTCAATGCCATAACCAACAAAAACCAGACGGCCTTCTGCCGATGAATTTTCACGGAGTGGGTTTGGGACAGCAGTAAAATCTTTCTCAAACTCCAGCGTATCGGAGTTGCCGGAATTATCTTTAAGAACAGCAACAGCGGAATGATTTATCAAAGTTGATTTACGGATTACCAGTTTTTGTGTATAGCCGCCGTTATCTCCACCTGCTGCAACACCCATCTTTTTATATTGATCAACTACATAATCAACTGCCAGTTGATAACCTTCGGTGCCGGGTAAGCGACCTTTTAATTTATCATCAGCCAAATATGCAATATGCGAACGGATCGTGTTGGTATCAATCCTGTTCATGGCCTGTTGAATGTTCTTTGAAATCTTTACCTGCTGTGCAGAACTATACAATGCTGCAAAACCAAGCAGCAGAAATACAAACTTTTTCATGTGACCAAGATAGCGAAAAACAGTATTCGATATTGTTTGCTTTCTACTGGTCTTAAGGGTAATAATTAGTTGTGAGGATTATACACAGGACGATCGTGTATGCACATTTGTAATTCACCACAGTAATATAACAGCTTAATCAGGGAACAATCCGATTTCGGGCCGTCATTCGAAATCGGGGTCTTTTTTTGGTTACTTTTTTGGACAAGCAAAAAAGTGACAAGAATAACTTGGTATTCCTCTTTTGCTAAAAATATTTATTTGCCCGCCCTCCTGACTATTGAGCAGATTCATCATTTATGATTCCCCAACTTGTTTTATCTTACCCCTTCCAAAACATTAAGCATGCAGAAATATTTCTTTGTTGTTCTTCTACTCACAGCAACAACCATCAACGCACAAACAAAACCCGACACATCAAAACTTGATTTCAACAAACAATACTCCGCAGTAAAATGGCGCAGCATTGGTCCATTCCGTGGCGGACGTTCCAACTGCGGTACCGGTGTGCCCGGCGATATCAATACCTATTATATGGGTACAACAGGTGGCGGGTTGTGGAAGACCGATGATCTCGGTCTCAACTGGAGTAATATTTCGGATGGTTATTTTAAAACAGGAAGTGTAGGTGCAGTAGCTGTTCCTGAAAGCGATGCCAACATTGTGTATGTAGGAATGGGCGAGCATGCAGTACGTGGTGTAATGACACATCATGGAGATGGTGTATATAAAAGTACTGATGCAGGAAAAACCTGGAAGCAGATGGGGCTCGAAGCCACACAACATATTGCACGGATCGTTGTGCATCCAAAAGATGCCAACACATTATTAGTGGCAGCACAAGGTGCGTTGTATAGTAAAAGTAAAGAACGTGGTATTTATAAAAGTACCGATGGCGGTGCTACATGGAAAAACGTTTTGTTTGTAAACGAGAACACCGGTTGCGATGAATTAAGTATGGACATGAACAATCCACGCATCATCTATGCATCCATGTGGGAGCATGGCCGCAAGCCTTGGCAGGTGATCAGCGGTGGTGCAGGAAGTGGATTGTATAAATCAACCGATGGTGGAGATACATGGAATAAATTAACCAACGGATTGCCAACAGAAATGGGGAAGATGTCCATTGCCGTTAGTCGCTCTAATCCGGAGAGAGTATATGCATTGATTGAAAGTGACAGTGAAAAAGAACTGGGTGGTTTATTTGTAAGCAACAATGCAGGAACAAGCTGGTCGCTGGTTACAAACGATCATCGCCTCATTCAACGTGCATGGTACTATATTGAATTATTTATAGATCCCAATAATGATCAAACCATTTATGTATTGAGTGCGCCTGCATTGCGTTCAAGAGATGGCGGTAAAACATGGGAGAACCTCAGCGGTACACACGGCGATTATCATGATCTCTGGATCAATCCAAAAAATTCCAACAACATGATCATCAGTAACGATGGTGGTTGTTCAGTATCGGTGAACTTTGCAAAAACATGGAGTCCGCAAAACAATATGCCTACGGCACAGTTTTACCGCATTAATGTCGACAATCAATTTCCATATCGTATTTACGGAGGTCAGCAGGATAATACATCGGTCTCTATTCCACATCGTTCAATTGGTGGGGGTTCCATTACTGCCGGCGATTGGGAAGCATCCGCAGGTGGCGAGAGTGCCTTTCTTGCATTTGACCCTAACGATCCCCGTTATGTAATGGGTGGAAGTTATCAAGGCACCATTGAAGTACTCGATACCAAAGCAAAAGCAAGCACCAATGTCATGCCTGCACCTATTCAATACCTCGGCAGAGATGCAAAGGATATGAAGTATCGTTACAACTGGAATGCACCCATCATCTGGAGCAAACATGAAATGAATACATTTTATCATGGCTCACAATATTTGTTAAAGACAACCGACATGGGTAAAACATGGAAAGAAGTTTCGCCCGATCTTACACGTAACGAAAAAGACAAGCAAGGCAAACCCGGTGTGCCGTACACCAACGAAGCAGTAGGTGCAGAAAATTATGGTACGCTTGCTTATGTGTTGGAGTCGCATTTAGAAAAAGGAGTGATCTGGACAGGGAGTGATGATGGACTTGTACATGTAACGCAAGACAATGGCGCTACCTGGAAAAATGTAACACCCGCCGGTTTGCAGGAATGTTTGATCAATGCCATTGAAGTATCGCCGCATGATAAAGCAACCGTTTATATTGCCACTACACGTTATAAGTTTAATGATCACACACCCGGTTTGTACAAGACAACTGATTATGGTAAAACATGGACAAAGATCAACAACGGTATTCCCAACAATGCATTCACAAGAGTAGTACGTGAAGATGAAGTGCGGAAAGATCTCCTGTTTGCAGGAACCGAACTCGGCGTATTTATTTCATGGGATGGCGGTAAACAATGGAGTCCGTTTCAACTCAACTTACCTGTAACACCCATCACCGATTTAAAAATTCATAAAGGCGATTTAATTGCAGCAACCTCCGGACGAAGTTTCTGGATCATGGATGATTTGGGTTTGGTGCGTCAGTATAAAAAAGAACAAACAGATTTGATATTGTATCAACCCGAAGAAGCTTACATCGTAAACGGTTACAGTGCCATGAATGCTGCAAGCCCCAGTGGTACCAACCGCAGCGCAGGCGTAAACCCTGCAACAGGTGTGGTGATCTATTACAATCTTCCAACAACAAAAGCAAGTGATGTAGTACAACTCGAAATAAAAGATGCAGCAGGCAATGTTGTACGTACTATCAGTTCAAAAGTAGACAGTACCTATATCTATTATGAAGGTGCACCTGCACCCGATCCTGTATTGAGCAAACAAAAAGGACTCAATCGTTTTGTATGGGATATGCGTACAGCAACCATGCCCGGCGTAGCCAATGTATATATTGAAAGCAGTTATGCAGGTCATAAAGTACCACCCGGCATGTATACACTCACGTTGAAAACGGGCACAAGTCAACAAACAACTACTGCAGTCATTTCGGCCAATCCATTGTACCCCACAACAGCAGCCGAATACAATGAATATCATCAACTGATGACGGCGATGGAGAAAGAAGTTACAAGCATGCATCAACTGGTAAACAGTTTGTATGCAAAACAAACACAACTGGCCGAGCTGGTAAAACAATTACCTGCCGATGCAAAGTTTGATGTGGTGCGTAAAGAAGCAACAGCACTCATCCAGCAAATGAAAACATGGGATGAAGAAATGATCCAACGCAAATCAAAAGCGTATGATGACGTAGAAAATTTCCCCAATAAGTTTACAGCCAATTATATGTTCCTCATTAACCAAACAGAAAGTGATCTGCCAAGAGTAAACCAACCTAATCTTGATCTCAAAAAACAACTCGATGCAGAATGGGCGGTATTAAAACAACGTGCTGCTGGTTTAGAAACAGCACTTGCAGTGTTGAATAAAAAGTTGGTGGAAGTTGGAGTGGGGCCGGTTTGGATGAAGTAGCATGCTCAACGAAGCCTTGGCGTAGTTGAGTTTGTAGTTGATAGTTGAAACCCTGACAGCGGATGATGCTGGCGGGGTTTTGTTTGGAAATGGGATCCACTTAAGCGTACAATTCCGGAAACAAACAATTGTAAAAACGCTTATAGCAAGAATGAAAATCAAATTTTTAGGATTTTTTTTTAGTAGCGTTGCATATCTTAGCATGTTGTATGCTATTCTATGAGCCAGCATTTTATCATATCTTTCGACTTCAAAACTAACTATGGACAGAACAATTGACATCGAAACTAATCCTGAAAACCTAAATGAATGGGTCAGACAAAGTATTGAACTTTTTAGGAACACAAATTATCTTGACCAAATATTAGAAGTATATCCCTTCCAAATTGCAGCACCAGAAAGACTCGACGCAGCAACAAGACGGAGAATTATTGCAGCACATCAAGGACGAAGAACAGACGAATTAATTGAACTATTAAAAGGCTTGACAAAGTTTCCTTACGAAGACCCTATTTGGTACTTACTCAAGAATATTGAAGGCTGCATTGATAATAATCCAAGACAAATACAAAGAATTGCTGAATCTTTATATTCAATGACAGCCGAAGAAACTGTTGTTCGACTTGAAGCCGCTCCCAAATTAAATACTCAAATGGGACCTATGTTCAATGATTGGTTAAGACGAAATTTTACACCACTTGGATTAGATGCGTTCCAAAGGTCAACTCGGGGTGTTTGCATACTTGATTCAAGCGAAGAAGCCGGAAAAGCATTTATTAATGATACACTACACCAAAATCTTGCAAAACGTCCCGACCTTATAGCAAAAGTAAATCGCCAAATAATAATTGGCGAAGCAAAGTGGATTGGTCAGCCGGGCGGCAATCAAGAAAAGCAAGTACAAGAAGTTTTAAATTTTTGTAGACATCAACGGGGGAATGTAATTAGAATAGGTGTTGTAGACGGATTCCCATGGTCTGTTTTTAACATAAACCATAGACTGGTTAATAACAAAGAAGCCGTAAACATTCAAGAATCAGAATACGACATGGTAAGTGCTTTGTTATTACAAACTTATTTGCAGAGGTTTCTTTGATGGTGAGTTAGTCAAGCGGTATATATTCAAAGAAATTACATTTTATGTTCACTTTTTTGAAGTTACTTCTTACGACAGATAATGATTGTGTAGAGTTATCAATGCCAATCCATTTTCTTTTTAGTTCATTCGCTACAAATAAAGTTGAGCCGCTACCTGCAAAGCAATCAAGGACAACAGAATCTTCATTAGATGAATTCAAAATAACTCTACGGAGCATATCATGGTTTTTCTGAGTTGGATAATCAACATAAGACAATCCCTTGTCTTTGAATTCCCAAACATCTTGAACCTTTTTCCCTTTGTGTTCTTTAGCAAAAATCATTTTTCTCGGATTACCATTTTCAGACCATTCAATTAATCCCTGCATATCAAGACGTGTGAGTTCTTCCCTACTATATCGCCAATGCCTTCCTTTAGGTGGCATTAACCCATTCCATTCCTTTCCTGTATCGCCATCAATTGTTTCACCTGGAGCATGCAATGGATTAGTAGTATATCGACCATATTTTGGATGAATTTTTGGGAAGAATATATCTTCCTCTTCCTTTGTAAGTTCTTCTTTTATTTCATTCCAAATATTCTTGTCCCGTTCTTTTGCATAAAACAAAATAATATCTGAATAATTACCGTATGCATTTCTTGCGAAATTTTTTGGATTACATTTTATTCGTGTTATATCATTTATAAAATTATTATAGCCAAACACTTCATCCATAATAATTTTTACATAATGCCCTATTTTTTTATCAATATGCAAATAGATACTTCCGTTTTCAGAAAGTAAATCTCTTAGCAAAAAGAGTCTCTTTCTTAAAAATTCTAAAAAGTCGCCGTGCAATAGCTTATCAGAATAAGCATGGTCATTGTCAAGATTAGAAAAATCTTGACCCGTTCCATAAGGTGGGTCAATATAAATAAGGTCAATTTTACCCCTGAATTCTGAAAGAAGATTCTTCAACACATAAAAATTATCACCAAAAATGAACTTATTAAAATCACCGTTGTGATTAATTTCAATTGGTTTAATTGTTCCCAAATGCCTAGAAGATAAAATTTCTTTTTCTTCACTTTTACCTTGATAATCTAAAACACAGTTTCTGGATTTTTTAAAATATATGGCTTCTGGTTCTGACACAACTGAATTTGATGTAAGAAAATTTTCAAACTCCGAATGGGACACACGATAACTCTTATTAATTTTGACAGCATTTAATTCCTTTTTCTGGATATACTTTGCAACTGTTTGACGGGTAACTTTTAATGTTTTAGCAACCTCATCGACTGTTAGGAAATTACTCATGACTCATATATTTGTGACGCAAATTAACCCATTTTAACAAATAATCAAAAGTGACTTTGCTTTTTTATGCACATTTTGGGTTGACACAGAAGCACAGTGATGCAAAATGGGGTTTGCCAAAATGGGAGCAGACAGAAGCGTGTGATAAATTTAGCCTTCACTGGCCTTTAGGTTTGTGTCTGTGATTTATTCCTCAGATTTAGGAACTTAGTAATTGATAAGTTAACCAAGCGGCAC
>JAIEMP010000016.1 GCA_019752045.1 Chitinophagaceae bacterium
TTGAATAACGATGCCGCTTACACGAAACTTTACCGCCTGATTTTTTGAAGGAAGGAGAGTTTTTTCACAGTCTGACGTTCGAGTATTTGCGAAGGCGGGGAATTCATTGATTGTCCAGCCTGGTACAAATGCCCAATTGAAAATATAGAGTTGAAGTTAAGAACTAAAGCTGAACATTGGAGGTCGAGCCCAAACCGCTGCTGATAGTAGCACATAGCTGATGTTTCATTGTCCAGCCCTGCTTTTGCAAATACTTTTGTTGTGTGCAGCCTTTCTCGGCAAGTCAAATGAGCAATGCTATTTAGTCAATACTTTCTCAAAATACAAATTACGAACTCTTCCTGCACTTAGAAAAAATCCTTCAATTTTATCTTTTTTATTACGTTTGAATCGTATAATAGAAGTGCCTGTAACTGTGAATATATCTTTTAACAACGGCTCTAATTTTATGTCGTCATACCTTGGTCGTTTTATTAGCAAAATGCTGTCTTTTATAAACACACTATATTTTGTTTCTAATTCTGAACTGTAAAAATTTCCTTGATATTCTTCAAGTTTTTCAGATGACAATGCAATTTTATTTACTTTTTTATAAGTGTTGCGTCCAGCACCCTCAGTAAATACTTCCATTTGTGCATTTAATGAATCTCCAGTAAACGATAGTGTTGATGAGGAGTTGGGCACTTTGAAAGTAGCATTGTCAGTAGCAGTAAATTCAGTCGTACCTGAACTTAATTTTTCATTTTTATAATTCAATTTTAATAAAGATTGTGTACCCATTTCAAAATAATCTCCTGCCCAACCTTTCACTATACCGTTATCTGTTTTAAAAGCTGGTTGCTGAATACTTTTATCTTTTAAAAACAAATCAGCGACTTTATAGGAAAGTGAACTGGGATTTATGCTTGCAAGGTTTGCCAATATCACGACTGAAAAATGTTCATCTGGAAATCTAATAATATTACTCCTATAACCAGCATCAGCACCTCCATGTCCCACTGTTTTATATCCTTTGTAATTACTTACAATAAGTCCTGATGCATAGGTCTGTGGTGTTTTGTTGTTTAGTTCACAGGTTGCTTGCATCAAATTAATAAATGCATCTCCACCGACTTTTTTAGTATAAAAATTTTCATCCCATTTAGCTAAGTCTTCAACAGTAGTGAATAGACTGGTAGCTCCGTAATTGTCGAAAACTGGAATACTTATTTTCCATATTCCCTTATCGTCTTTACTGTATGCAGAAGTTCGATTGGGTGTTATTTCGGCATGGTCGCTATGAAAATGTGTATTTGCCATTCCAAGAGGTTTGAAAAAAACCGAGTCAGCATAATCTCTGAGTGAAACACCTGTAATTCTTTTCACAGCAATAGCTGCCAGTGTAAAACCAGTATTACAATACAGGTATTCATCTCCCGGTAGAAAATTCAATGATTTTTGTCTTGATAACATTTCAAGAATATCTTTTTCAGTAATTAAATCGTCTGCACGCCAACCTGCGAACCTTTGCAAAGCCCATTGGTCTCTGATGCCACTTGTATGATGTATAAGGTTGTTGAAAGTAATTGTATGACCAAAGTCGGGAACTTCGGGGATATATTTTCTTATATCGTCATTCAAAGACAGCTTTCCTTCAAGTGATAAACGAATGATAGCCGCCGCAGTAAATTGTTTAGAAATGGAAGCAATATGAAATATTGAAGTTGGAGTGATGGCAATGTTATATTCCATATTGGACATTCCATACCCTCTTTTGTAAATAATTTTACCGTCTTTTAATATTGCTAAAGCACAACCAGGCGAATTAGTTTTGTCATATTCTGCAAAGATGGCGTCCACTTTTTTTGAGAGTGAATCGGGAATTTGTCCGTATGTGAATGTGAAAAGGCTAACAAACAGAAAGGTGAAAATTAGTCGCATAATATTTAGTCTTTTTTTAGTAAAATAAAATTTAAAATAGTTTAGGGTCTCACAAGGTTGCACACAACGTTTTCGGGCTTTGCGTTCGGGCGGGTTTAGAAGCACTTCACTTTCAATATGCACTGAACCTGAATAGAAGCACAAAGTTCCAAGTTTGCACGTCACCCCGCCTGACGCAAAACCCGTGTTAGCGGCTGGTATTCCATTTCGTGTCGTTGGGTTTGTCATTATAGGTTTAATAAAATGTCTGCAAGTTGTTTGGGTTGAGAAAGGAATGGCGAGTGTCCTGCTTTGAGTTCAAATGTTTTGTCAACAGGAATTCGCTCTACCATTTTCTTTTGAAGTCCGTATGTGATTGTATTGTCAAGTGTTGTGTGAATGTAAACCTTCTTCACTTTGCCATATCTGTCGGCTGTAAGTTTTAATGGTGTCCCAACAGGTGCATTAGGCTCTTTTGTCAGGAGTGAACTACTCAAATAAATATCCTCTTCTGAACAGTCGTTGTAAAATGCGTCTTTGTAAACTTCTTTTTTAGGAATGTGCCAACCGTCCTGCTCGTTAAATATCAGATTAGATACCATAAGTGATGTCGAGTCGGTCAATGCTGTTGCCACCATAGGTTCTCCGTTTGGAATGAGAAAGGCACATAGGTAAACCAATTTGTCCACCTTGTCGGGCATACGTTCGGCAACAGATGAAATTACAATTCCTGCACGGCTGTGTCCGATAAGCACAACAGGGTCGTTGTATTTTTCCAACACTTTGCAAACAGCGTCAACATAGCTGTCAAGCGTTACTGCACTGATTGGAGTTGTGTCTTGTCCATGTGCAGGCAAGTCAATGGCTTCTGAAGTGTTGCCGTTTTTGTCAAGTAGCGGTTGCATTTTATACCAGCACCACGATGCGTGAAACGAACCTGGAATGAATACAAAGTGCTTAGGTTTTGAATTATTGTCCATATTATTTGATTGTTGTTGATTACTATCACTTTGCTTACAAGCGAATAGTGTCGCTGTTAGTATTGAGATAATTAAAATTGTCTTTTTCATAATCTATTGTCGTTATGTTGATGGTTGTCTATACTTGCCGCTAACACTCTAATTTATGATATACTATGATACTAATCAAAAAAGAGAGCATCTGAAAATCAATAATTTAGTATTATACTTTTTGTATTGTTGTTAGCACAATCCAATCTCCTTTATAAAAACAAAACTTAGCTGAACAGATATTCTACATCTTCACGTGAAAGTGTTTTTACAAATCCATTATCATCTGCAATCAGATCTCTGGCTAGTGAACGCTTGCGCTCCTGTAACTGAAGGATCTTGTCTTCAATAGTATCCTTACAAATCATTCGATAGGCAAAGATGTTATTGGTTTGCCCGATACGGTGTGTACGATCAATGGCCTGTTGTTCAACAGCAGGGTTCCACCACGGATCTACAATGTATACATAATCGGCTGCGGTTAAGTTTAAACCCACACCACCGGCTTTTAATGAAATAAGAAACACACGGGTTTCTTCATTATTCTGAAAATCCTGCACCGCTTTTTCACGGTCGGCAGCCGAAGTGCTTCCATCAAAATATACATAAGGAATATTCTGCTGCTCCAGTTTTTCACGGATTAATGCAAGCATGCCGAGAAACTGAGAGAACACCAACGCTTTATGATTGCCCATGTTTTCTTCCAGCTCACGGGCTATCTCATCTAACTTAATAGAATGATTGGGAAGTTTTTCTGTTTCGTTTAAAATAGAAGGTGAATCACAGATCTGCCGAAGCTTCATCAATCCCTGTAAGATGGTGAGCTGTGATTGACCAATACCCACCTCTTCAATGGTGCCCAGAATTTTTGAACGGTACTCGTTGCGGTAAGCATCATAAATTTTCCGTTGCTCATCTTCCATTTCGCAATAAAGTATGGTTTCTGTTTTTTCGGGAAGATCTTTTGCTACCTGTTCTTTTGTGCGGCGAAGAATAAAAGGAAACAATAATTTACGCAAATGATCTTTCTGTTCTTTTTCACCAAACTTATCAATAGGTGTTGCAAAATCGTTTCTGAAATGTTCTACACTTCCCAACATACCGGGGTTGAGAAAATTCATTTGTGCATAGATGTCGAATGTATTGTTCTGCAAAGGCGTACCACTCATACACAAACGATGTTTGCTTTTGAGCAGGCAAGATGCTTTGGCTACTTTACTGTTGGGGTTTTTAATGGCCTGACTTTCATCCAGCACCACACAATCAAACGCCTGTTCACTCAGCAGTTTAATATCACTGCGCAAAGTGCCATAAGTGGTGATAATAATATTGTATTGCTCAAACATCTGTTTATCTCTGGTACGCTGTGCACCATGATGTATATGATAGGTTAAAGAGGGCGCAAATTTTTTAATTTCATTTTCCCAGTTAAACATCAGTGTAGTGGGGCATGCAACAAGTGCTTTCAACGATCCGTTTTTTTCCTGCAGGTGATGTAAGAATGCAAGCGCCTGAATGGTTTTACCCAAACCCATATCATCTGCAAGAATACCGCCCCAACCCACTTCGCTCAAAAAATTGAGCCAATGAAAACCGCTTTCCTGGTAAGGACGCAGGATGGGCATTAAATGTTTTGGCGGATCAACCTGTTTAATGTGTTTGAACTCACGAAGGCGTTCATATTTTTCTTCCAGCTCAATCATGAGCTCGGCTTCATCACGGGTTTCGTACAGCTCATCAATAACGCTGATATGATATTTTGATAAACGGAGTTTGTCCTGTTTGTTTTCTCCCACACGAAAGAGCATGGAGTAACGCTTGATCCATTCTTCGGGCAACACACCAAGGGTTCCATCTGCAAGATGTACCAGTGTTTGTTTATTGGCCAATGCTTTTTTTACTTCGGCAATGCTTACCTGTTGATCACCAAACACCACATTCACCTTTGCATCAAACCAATCTACACCATTGCTGATATATATTTGTGTTTTTGGTTTAGAAGTATTGAAGCGGAAGTTTTTTAACACATCCCATCCTTCAACAGGCACTTTCATTTCCTTCATGGCATCTACAAACAAAAAGAACCAGTTGTTTTTTAATACTTCGGTTCCTTTTAATGCAAGCTGTGCACTTCCATCGGGTTTTACAAACTGCGAATGCAGTTTTTCAACCTTATCAATGAATTCGTTTTCTTTTTCCCGATTGCGGTTAACAATAATTAATCCGTCTTCACCGGGTAAAATAATTTCGTCTTTATCTGTTGTTCTTACTTTATATCCTTTATAACTGAAGGTGGGGATCATTACCAGATAATCGCCACGTTCCTGCAGTTGCAGTGTAACCTCCGGCTCACCCGACTTTACTTCTTTGATCAATGCTTCATCAAACTCTACATGATATTCTCTTGCAATCTTTAGTGCTTCTTTTTCAAGAAATACAGAAAGCTCCTGATTACTGATGAGCTTGTTTTTACTCCCGGCAAAATCAATCACATGTTGTGCATCTTCCTGTTTTTCCCATGTTCTTGCTTCGCCATTTATTAAAAAGATGAGCGGACTGTTCCAGTCGTTATCATGTATATCAACCGGGGCGCTGTTGATTTTTACTTTACAACTCCACTCCCATTTATTTTTTTGTTGCTTTAATTCAAAAAACGGTTTCAAAAAAGTGGCGGATGTGGAAACAGGCAACAGATGTTTTGTTTTAAACTCTTTTCCTTTTGGTAAGTGTAAAAACGGAGCACTCGTTTCAGAAAATAATTTTTGAAGTCGTGGCAACAGATACTCCAGCATCAGTGTTTTAGTGTCTTCCGGTAAATCATCTTCTTCATGATGAATGATGTTTTCCCAGATACCGGAGAAGGGAGAGTTTCTGTTTACAAATTTGCTGATCTCTGCCGGTTGCAGCCTGCGCAGCAATTGCAGCAATTGTTTATCTGTTTCTGAAAGATCATCTGTTTCAATAAACTTACTTACATCCAGTTTTTCAACGGTACCAATAAACTCAGCACCATCTTCAGAGGTTTCGCCTTTTACAACATCAATACTGAAATAAGGAAACTGTTTGCTGTTATTATTAAAAACAATTCCCAATCGGGTTTCCTGTTTCTGTTCCTCTGCAACTTCTGTTTCTGTTTCGGTTACTGTAACGGCGGCAACAGGCTCCGGTTTTTTTAGTGCAGACGGCTCTACTCTTTTTACACCCGGATCAAGCACACGTAAAAAAGGCTTGCCGTCTTTATAAATAAACTCAAACTTCTCCTTCCAGTTGTCTGTTAATGAGTAACCGTATATAGCAAGTAACTTTCCTTTCTCTTTTTCCATGTTGCGGATACTGTCGAAATACATGGGGCCATGTGAGTTGAGCAGTTGAATAAATACAATGGCTTTGTGTTCGCAAATAGCATGTGCATTTTCTGCACAGGTGCAGGAGGTATCAAAATTACGTTCATCGTTTTTTTGAATGGTTACCGGCCAGCTCTCGCCGTTCATTTGTACTTCGGCTTTTACACACTCATCTTTAGCTGAAAGCACCGATGCTTTATTGCTGCGTAAAAAAATTTCTGCGTCACTTAATGCAGCTGCTGCAGTTAATGAGCGGATGGTTTTCAGTTCAATGTTTTTCATCTTCACCACTGTGTGGCGCTGATCGTACCGCAGATCACGGATGCCGAGAATATTTTTATCAATTAAATCCTGCAGCTGAAACAAAGATGCCACTTCGTGCCGGCAAATATCGCCCAGATTATACGGACAGCTGCAACGCACATTCATGGCGTTTGCATCCTTGTACTTTTGAATATATACTTTGTAAAAAGTAGAATAAGAATCGTCTCTTACACGAAATACTACAGAGCCCATCAACTCATCGTGCTCCACCATTTCGGCAAAACCAATGGCGTGTATTTTTTTTCCTCTGCGGACAACTTCTTCGGTTCCATGATTGTAAGCAAACTTCAGCAAATGTGGTAACGCCATTCTGGATAATAGTTTATTAAGGGGCCGTTGTGTAAAGGCCAATCTGCAAAAGTAAAAGGTTTCTGCTCACATTTCCTGTGAAAAAGAGAAAGAAATAAAAACACACAATGAAGGAACAGAATGTAAAAAAACCGAAGTATCTTAGTTGCCTTTTTTTAAAACTTACGCTTTCAACAACATCCCTTCTTTGTACAACGGCAGCACATTAGCTACATCGGCAGTTAAACAAAAGCGGATATCATCTATCAATCCAAAGCGCTCAACCAAACGGTGATAATGTGTAAGCTGCGGTGCATAATCGTGTATGTTGTCTTTTACACGCAGGTACTGTTGCTCTGCCATATGTGAACTGTCGCAGTGAATGGTAAAATGTTCTTTCACCCTGTCAATCACTGCGCCTGCAAACCAGGTATCTTCTAAATTGAAACGGTCTTTCCAACCTGCACATCCCAACACCACATTCCTGTTTTCTTTGATCAGAAAATCACACACTGCACTGAGGTTGGGAAAAGATCCGGTAACAATGGTATGCGCATCCCGATCAAGCGCCATTTGTAAGAGTCTTGTTCCGTTGGTGGTGGTGAGCACAAGTGTTCTGTTGCTGATAAAGTCAGGACTGTATTCTAATGGTGAGTTACCATGCGATAAACCATCTGCCAGCTTTCCATCCCGTTCACCTGCGGCAATACCATCTACATTTTTACTGAGTGCAATGGCCTTTGCCACTTCATCAACCGGAATAACACAACGTGCACCATTGTACAATGCAGATGCAATGGTTGATGTTGCACGAAACACATCAATAATTACAACAACCGCATTATTGAGATCGTATAAATGAAGAAGGGCAGGCGATAAACAGGTAAACAGCGTAGGTTTTGAATGCATCATAAAACGGTAAAAATAATAAACTGTATGCAATGTTGCTGAAACAAAAAAGCCTCCACATTATGGGAGGCGTTTTTTTGAAAACAAATTTTATTATTGAGTGATGATGAGTTTACCTGCAATGGTTTGCTGCGCATCAGTAATATTGTAACTGTAAATTCCTTTCGGAAGATGACCAACGTTAAACTGTCCTCTGCCCGTTGTAACGGTTGATGAAAACATGATTTGTCCTGACTGATTATACAACACAAATTGTACAGAGCGGTTAACCGATTCTTTATTGTACACATTAATAACAGCTCCACCATCTGTGTTCCATACTTTCCATTGTTTACTGTCTTCTCCTTTTACAAAAACAATGGGCGAGCTCACCTGCTGACCATTGAGATCTCTTTGTATAAGACGGTAATACCAATCGTAAGGTCCGGCGGTTTCATCGTTATAGAGATAAGACTGCGGACTGAGTGAAAGTTCTTTTCCTTTTATAAATACCAATGGTTTAAATGACTGTGTTGTTTCTCCACGTTCAAGCGTAAAGCCATCATTGTTTAATTCCTGAATGGTGCTCCATGAAATTTCGTTGGTGGTTTTATTGATGCGTCTTGCTTTTACTTCTCCCATAGTAATAGGAAGCGTAACACATGCACCTGCAGAAACAGCTGTCATTGGCGTGCCCGATCCGGGAGGATTAAAACAGGTGGCAGCAGTTGAGTAACTCATTTTACTTGTACCTGCAGCTAAATCGTTAGTAGCCGGCGTTCTTGACTGTACTCCATTTGCAATGGAATAATGCATTACCTGCCCCGGTGCAATTACATGACCAAAGCCATGTCCATGGCCAATTTCATGCAAGGCAACCGATTCAAAATCGTATTCCGAAGCAGAAGGTGCCGATGGACCGTACTCCCAGGTGGTACCCGCTGTTGGCACATCTCTGAACTGAATATCCATATCATTTAACCACCAGACTGTATTTTGTAAGTTGCAACTGCCGTTAGCCGATGCCAGAAAATTACTGGTACAAACTGCAAGTGTTCCCGATGGAATAGATGGATTGAAATACACACAATTGGTACCGTCGTTTGCAGAAGTAGCAATGGCAGTCGTTCCGTTTGCTCTGAAGTTTACACCCGTACCACATCTCCATGAAACAACTGCACGGTTAAAAGCAGATACCGCAGCAGTGTTACTTGCAAATGTTGTATTAAACTCAAAGGTATATCCGCCCAAGCTGTTGAGGTTGCGTAAATAATAACGCTGACGGGTAGGCGAACCAAAACCACTGAAACTGCTGTTGATTTCTGTATGTGCATACTCAACAGTAAGATTGGTTGCAGAAGTCATTGTACCATTTACATTGATTGGTCCGGTACCTGCAAAGGAGGGAACTTTTACTGTAATAGTGTTATCACTCCATGAAACAATATCGCTTGCTACACCGGATGAAGCAAAAGTTGCACCTCCATCATCTGCATTGGTAAAAAAAACAGTACCGGGTGCGGCACCAAAACCACTGCCGCTGATGGTGATCTGATCACCGGCAACAATTGTTCCCGATCTGGTGGTTGATGGTGTAAAGGAAGTGATGGCATGTATGGCACCGGGAGCAAGTTGCTCAGGGATTGGTCTTGCACGAAAAAAAGTGCCGGCAGGTGTTAACGCCTGTGTTTTTGTGTATTGCTGAATGGCTGATAAAAGCTGCTCTTCATTTTGTTTTGGCCGGTCAAACAAATCAGCAAACTGATTCATTGATTTTACAAGAGCACCCTGTGCACCCGCATAAGCAATCATTTGTTTGGCAGCGGGCTCTGTTTTTCTTAATTGTTTATTTTCAGAAGCAGAAGATGCCGGTTGTAAAAACAACACATATTCATTTTGCTGTTGAAGCTGCAGAGATGGATAAACAATGGTAGAGCGGTTTTGAAACACGCCTCCATTGGTAATCACATACACAGCAGAAACAGACTGAGGATTTTTTAAATAAGCGGTGATCTCAATCTTATTGAGTGTATACACCTGCATGGAAACCGAATCAAGAAAAGTTTCTTTCTGCACAACTGTACCTAACACAATCGTTTCAGCATGTGATACACGTTCCTGAAGCGAAACGGGATACATCATACATTGTGAAAAAACGGGAGCAGAAAAAAGCTGAAAGAAAAAACACAGCAGAAAAGCTAAACTCAGAGTTGGCTTCATACAGGATATTGTTTGGAGTTACAAGTATACAAATAAAACAACGGTTGCTGCAATGAAGAGGAGATTTTTTTAAGTACAGAAAGTAATCAGCTCAGCAAAGCCTCCCACTTACTGCTTTCTGCATATTCCCTGATTGTTTTATTCCGCTGCTCAATAAGTGTTTTCATGTAGCTGGTGAGATACAGTTTGCTGAAGAGTTTTCCGATTACACCATAAGGAGCTTCAAACTCCAGCTCATCAATCATAATGGTACCATTACTGGCCTCTTTAAAATGGTGCTTATGTGTAAAGGTCGAAAAATCTCCTTTTGTCATAACATCTTCAAAAAATACAGGCACATTCATTTCTGTAATTTCCACCGTCATGAACCTTGTTTTAAACAAATGTTTTGCTTTCCAGGTAACCCATTCGTTTTTATTGATCAGGCCTGAAGTTGTTCCTCCAACCGCCTCTTCGTTATTGTTCTGTTGAGAAATTTTATGCAAACCAATATGCCTGCTCAGATCAAATACGATATGAACGGGTGCAGCTATAAATGTGGTGAGATGGATAGATGGCATGATGCTTTTTGAACGATGATGAATGCAGCAATGTTTATACCAATATACAAAATCTGTCCGGCGCCCCCGTCGGACGGAGTTTATCAACACACTATAAAAAAGGAATCTTTACCACTTTTGCTTTGAGTAATTTATCACGCACTTCAACGTAAATCTCCGAATCGAAACCGGCATGTGCTGTTGCCACATATCCAAGACCAATTGCTTTTTGCAGAGAAGGAGATTGTGTGCCGCTGGTTACTTTGCCAATCTCATTGCCATCGGCATCTTTAATTTTATAATCATGACGGGGAATGCCACGGTCAATCATTTCAAAACCTACCAGCTTGCGTTGAACGCCTTCGGCTTTTTGTTTTTCAAAAATTTCTTTTGCTGTAAACTCTTTGCTGAATTTAGTGATCCAGCCCAAACCAGCTTCTAATGGCGATGAAGTATCGTCAATATCGTTGCCGTATAAACAAAATCCTTTTTCTAAACGGAGTGTATCTCTTGCACCCAATCCAATGGGTTTTATGCCTGCCGTTTTTCCTGCTTCAAAAATGGCGTCCCAAATTTTATCTGCCGCAGCATTGCTGTCTTCAAAATAAATTTCTACACCACCTGCGCCTGTGTAACCCGTTGCACTCACCAGCACATTTTCAACACCGGCAAATGTTCCTTTTACAAATGTGTAATACTTGAGGTTAAGAATATCCATCTCCGTTAAAGACTGCAAAATCTTTGTTGCATTGGGGCCCTGAATGGCGAGTAAACAGGTTTTGTCGCTGATGTTATGCATCTCAGCGGCCCCCCCTTGCCCCCCCGGTTGAGGGGAATTAAAACGGCTGATCCAGTCCCAGTCTTTTTGAATATTACCGGCATTCACCACCAGCATATAGGTTTTATTTTCTTCTACACAGTACACCAGCAGATCATCTACAATACCACCCTGTTCATTGGGCAGGCAACTGTACTGTGCTTTGCCTGCAGTCAGTTTGCTTGCATCATTACTGGTAACACGTTGAATTAAATCCAGTGCATGCTCTCCTTTCAAAATAAACTCTCCCATATGGCTTACATCAAACACCCCGGCATTGTTCCGCACTGCTGCATGTTCATCATTAATACCTGTATAAGAAATCGGCATATTGTAACCGGCGAACTCAGCCATCTTAGCACCCAGCGCAATGTGTTTATTTGTAAAGGGGGTTTGTTTCATACTTTAAGCTCTTTAATCGTGGCCACAAATGTAAAGGAAGCGACGGAAAGATTTCAATTCCTTGTTCAAAAGGCAACTGCATTTTGTTTGCAACGAGTAAAAATGAAAAATAGATTGTTGGAGTATTGCAAAGGCGGTCAGGAATAGATAACTTTCTGATACTATTCACCTAAAACCAGCCAACATGAAAAAGCTGTTATTGGCAGTTTTTTTAAGCAGTTCATTTATGACTGCTTTGCCGCAAACCAACCTTGTTGATTCACTGCAACAACGCATAGACTTTCTTGAGCGAAGGATGGATGAAAAAAATTACACCCGAGTGCCGGCCGGCGACTTTGAAAAACTACTTGACAACAAAGTGAGCAGCGAAGTATATAACTCTATTTATAAATGGATTGGTTTTCTGGCACTGCTGATTGGTATTGCCGGTTTTTTAGTAAGTGCATACAGCCGCACACTGATTAAAGAAACAGTGGAGACGGTTACAGATAAAAAGTTTGCTGATTTGCAAAGCAAAGTGGAAAAGATAAACAATGAACTGCAACGGGAAAACCATGTGCAGGATGAAAAATTAAAATTGCTGCAAAATGAAAATGCTGCCTTCTTTGAGGCACAGAAAAGGTTTAGAGACGAAACAGCAAGCATGATTGATGAACGTGTAAACGCTTCAACAAGAATTATACAAAATAATGTTGCAGAGAGCATACAAAGCCGTGCAGCAAACCTTAAGTTTAAAGGAGTTGAGCTTATTCATGAAATAAATGCATTTGTAGATAACAGAAGCTTTGTGATTTCAAAAGAAACAAAAGCAAGATTGATTGATACGCTGGTAAATTGTTACTACTATTCCAACGAACTGCCTGCAGGAGAAAACAGGTACAAACGGATGATTGAAATTGTAAACAAATATGAATCAGAAGTTGATCTTTTGCCTGAAACTTATGTAAACGCTGCGATTGCCCTTACTTACCAGTATGATTATTATGGTGTAAAATCTGACAGAGAATCGGCGTTGTATTCCTGCGAAAAATCAATTTCACGTTTGCAGGATTACGGAACAGCCTATGCTGTAAAACTGGAGGTATTTGCTATGGATTACAAGAAAGCGTTTGATGAAACAGAAAAAAACGAAGCATTAAAAAATATTCAGAAAACATTTAAATCTATTGACAATAATCAGTCTCCGCATATCTGTAAAGAAATCATTGAACGCTTTAAAGTAGATAATGAAGTACCGTATCTGCAACCTTATATCAGCTTGCTGGAATCATTATTCCCCGATGCATTCATAGCTATACGAAGCCGGATTCCTGCTGCCCAAAATGAAACAGTTGTTTAAATGTTTGAAGGCAACGAAGAGAAAGTAATCAGTTTGTGCTTTTGTGTTAGTGATCTACACTTATTATCCTTGTCACCTTCCAGCCACTTTCTGTTTTTTTCCAAACATGAATAAACTTAAACACACCACAATCCATTTTGCCGTTTTCCATATGACAGAAACGATGTTGTGCAATTTGCACGGCACCATAGCCGGGAACAGGATACACTTCCATAGTTTCTTTCAGCAACTCTCTTTTTAAATCGGGCACATTGGTCTGTATTCTTTTGAAAGCAGCAATATTATCTGCATAAAAACTAAGTCCGCCTTTGTCGTGATAAAACTCAAGTGTAGAATCCATATAACTGCTAAAGACAGCAAGGTCTTTATTAAATGCAGCAAACCAGGTACTGTCGAGTTTTAAGATGGTATCGAACAAAGCTTTGTCCTGATGTTTCTGATTCGATTGCTGTGCATGTGCTGTACCAAACACAATCATGGCGAGTAAGAGGGCGGTAATAAATTTTAACGTACGCATAAATAAGGTTTAATGCCTGCCCGACTAAAGCGGTTCAGGCGGGATTAACGATTTACCCACCCCTCGAACTTCGTTCCTAACCTTCTCCGCTTGTGGCGGATCGGTTACCTCCAAGGAGGGGAGAGAAAAAAAGCCCCGCCGCTTCTGTGAAACATTGGGGCCAGTTGGCTGTTCCAACTTTAACCGAGTTGATTACAGTGCGTTCAATGTCATTGGATGAAAAGGAGCTTCACTGCCGGCATTTATTTTTTCTACAATCTGTTTGGTGTTTTTCTCAGGTGCCTTTTGCTGAGAAGGGTTATAACGGTAACGAAGGCTGTCGTTTTCTTTCTTTTTATCTTTCAGTTCTTTTTCTTTTTGTTCCAGTTCCTTTTTTTCACGTTCCAGGTCGCTCATTTCTTCTTCAATGCTTTGCTCTTTGTTTTTAAGCTCTTCCTGTTTGTCTTTACCATCAACACGCTCAAGCCCATCTTCCGTCATTACATATTCCACATTGGTATCATTCCATCCACGGCTGTCCCAATCATCATCCCACTCCCAGTTACCATGTCTTGGACCATTAAAGGTTACATTGTGCCACTCTAAACGATCTACACTTTTATCAATAAAAATTCTTTTACCAACAGGCACTTCAATGGTTACTGCAACACGCTGGTTACGGAATTTTGAATGTTCACTCACGGTAAAACCTCTGTCTAAGGTTAACAGACTGTCTTTAAACTGCAGGTTGTACTGGATAGAGCGCACATTGCTTTCAGCTTTTTGCTTTGTTTGTCCGGAGCTTCTTTTATCATAATTCACATGAAACAGACTGTCGTTGCTTTTTACAATACGTAAACGGATGTTGTTGATGTACATGCTGTCGCCATCCATAGTAAACACATCATCAAAACTTAGACCGGGTCCGTAAATTTTTACTTTGGTTGATGGCACTTTCACAATCATTTTACCAGCTGCGGGTTGTACAATGTCTACAGATTGTGATTCGTGTGCAGACACACGGAAGTTGTTTCCAAAAGATGAAATCAAGATCACCAGACACACTACACCAATCATCCACAAACCTCCAAACGTGTAACCGAGATATGGGTTGCGGTTTTTGCTGCCAATGATTTTACGGATAACCCATGTGAGCAATGCAATAACTGGAACCAGAAAGAACAACAGCAACGTTCCCCATGCTGCTACATGTTGCCATGTACCTTCCAGGAAAAATCCTTTTAACGGAAAGGTTGCTACACCAGCTATGATAACTCCAATTAAAGCCATCAGTAAAGCAAAAGCAATGATGCCGGCAATAAATAAAAAGAATGCTTTAAACAACACGCCAATAGCATGACCAATTCCTGCACCTGCGCTTCTTGCAACAGGGCCTGCTTCCACAGCAAAAGCTTTACTTTTTGAACTGATTTCTGCACTTACACGTTGAGCGCCTTCTTTTATTTCTTCGCCCATTTGTGTTGCACGTTCTTTAATTGTGCTTCCGCCCAACTCTTCCTGAACAGCATTTTTAATGCTGTTTACATCAATCTTTTCGCCACGCATCTGCAGTTTATCAGTTGCGCTGCTGGCTAATGGTAACACAATCCATAAGATGATATAAATTACAAAGAGTGTTCCGCCAAATCCACCGAAAACAAAGTCGGGTTCAAAATCAAAATTGTACCAGGCGTTGTGAAAAATAGAAGAAATAATTCCGAGGATCAACGGCAAACAAAAAATAACTCTTGGTACCCACACCGGAATGTTGAAGTAATTCGCCAGTCCGCTTGCAACACCACCAATTATTTTTTCATCGGGGTTACGGAATAAACGCTTGCGGATATTTGTTTTGAGATCTTTAATGGGTAACACAATCCACATAATAATATAGATGAGCACACCTGTACCAAAACCACCAAAGCTGATGAGGGCAAAAAGAATACGAACAATGGTAGGATCTATCTTTAAGTAATTAGCCAGGCCACTGCACACACCACCAAGGATTTTATCGTTTCCATTGCGGCTTAAGCTTCCTCTTGGTTCATCAGCAGTTGTATATGCAGATGATGAAGCGGCAGAAGATGAAGAAGTGTTGCTGTGTCCGTTAGATGTTGTAGTGCCTTCATTATCCATTTGCTCAAAATCTTCTACACTACCCATACTTGCTGTAATGTTAGTTACACTTGCATCGGTAATACAGGTAGCACCTTTCTTCAATTCTTCGTCAAAGAGCTCAGCAATACGATCTTCAATGTCATTGATGATCTCATCACGCCCTTCTTCATTGGCAAAGTAGCGGCGCAGGCTCTCGGTATATTTTTGTAATTGTTCAAAAGCCGTTTCTTCGATGGGGATCACCCGGCCCTTGAAGTTTATATTAATGACCTTTTTCATGATAATAACAGTTTAATGGTGGTTAAAGTGGAGTTTCATTTTCCGAAGAAGGATGAACGGTGATGGTTTCGGCTGTAACAACGGCATTTGATTTTCCATTTGCTTTTGTAACGGCTTGTACCGAGCTGGACATTTCGTTCCAGGTTTGTTCCAGTTCTTTATAAAAAGCTGCACCTTTTTCGGTTAATGCAAAATACTTGCGGGGCGGTCCGCTGCTGCTTTCTACCCAGCGGTAGGTAAGCAGGTCGGCATTCTTCAATCGGGTAAGTAGTGGATACAGGGTTCCTTCGAGGATGTTAAGGTTTGCCTTTTTCATTTCCTCAATAATGTCACTGGGGTACACTTCGCCCCGTTGGATAACGGAGAGAATGCAAAACTCCAGTACTCCCTTGCGCATCTGGCTTTGTGTGTTCTCGATATTCATAACCTGAGGAGTTTGTTTGTTTTGTGAAAGGTGGCGGAGAAGTTGGGGAGAGCTCTTCCTTTCTGCTTCTGCCTTCCAATCACCTTAATTTCATTGACAAAACAAAACTAAGTAAAAATTCAGTACTATGCAACACAAAGTACCATCTTTTTTTTAGTAGCTGGCAGATTATGATAGTGTTTTTAAATAAAACAGTTGAAAATCAATGATTTGATTTCAATTATTATTTTTCAAATTATTTAAAGATTTTTTGAAACGGAAGATAGTTTCTGTTTTTGTGCAGGTTTATGGCTAAAGCCTTAGCTGTTTTATATTATAACCCAGGCCTTAAGGCCCGGGTTAAATGAATTGCAAAGAGATGGCTTTAGCCATGATGTATGATACAGATTAATTAAAAATTGATTCCGGAATCTAGATAATCAGCCTGCTCGTTGATTTATAAGAAAAAGATTGTGAAACCCTGTTTACTTATCTAATTTCCCAAAAGGTTTTTTTAATAGCGTTAATACCTCCTCATCCTTTTCTTCGGGATAATAACGGTCGAGCCCGTACTTCACCTGTTTAATATCAAGGTTTTTGAATGTACCCAGCAAGCGATCCCAGATAGAAAATACCGCACCATAATTACTGTCGGTATAAGGTTGTTTCCAGTGATGATGGACTTTGTGCATGTTGGGAGAAATGAGAAAATAGCTTAGAAATTTATCAACCCCCGTTGGCAAACTGATATTTGCATGTGTAAAGGCTGTTGCAATAACAACCAGTGTTTGATAAATCATAACGCTGTACATGGGTGCACCTGAAATAAAAATGAGCAGCAAAAAGAAAATGCCCCTTAACAAACTATCGCCGGGATGATGACGAAGCCCTGTTGTAACATCAACATTTGTATCGCTGTGATGAATGAGATGAAAGCGCCAGAGCAGCGGCACTTTGTGCATCACCAAATGAACCAGCCAGATGCTGAAATCGAGAGCCAGTACTCCAATGAGGATGGTTGCAATAATTCCTGCATTAAACCAATACACCAAACCAAAACCGGTTTGCAAACACCAGTCGGATAATTTTATAATCAGCAATGCAAGAAAGGTATGAATGATGAGATGGATAACTGTAAATACAAAGTTGACTCCTGCATGGCGCAGTTTGGTTTTTTTGTAGTTGAGTTTAAATAATGGAATAGCACCTTCAATGATCCAGAACAGCAACAGGCCGCCAACCAAAATAGCCATGCGTTCGAGCGGACGTTGCTCCAGTGTTTTAAAATGTTCCAGAA
Source organism: Chitinophagaceae bacterium (assembly GCA_019752045.1). Taxonomy (GTDB): domain Bacteria; phylum Bacteroidota; class Bacteroidia; order Chitinophagales; family Chitinophagaceae; genus Lacibacter. The sequence continues at coordinate 17,664 of JAIEMP010000016.1, forward strand.
TTTGATTCCACATAACGATGAATTTCGGAGAAAAGTTACGAACTGATCGGCTGAAAGAGAAAAAATGTTTAACCCCTTCTGACGCTTATAGCTGACGATTAAAAACAAGTACACTATCGTCCGACGGGGGCGTCTGACGGAGAATCGTTCACTTCTTCAAACTCATGACCGCAGTTGAAACAGTGATATACTTTTTTTGCGCCGATAGCCATATCACCCAGCAGAAAAGTAAAAATGGCGCTGAACCAGTTCGATGGTTTGCGGTTGCTCACAATATATTCTACGTTTAATGACTGACAGTTTGGGCATGCCCTGTTTTCTTTTTCCCGGTTGATCATTGTGCGGAGCAGATCGGCAGCACGTTCTTTCTGCGTTTCATGCACCATGAGCTTAATACCACCAATGGCATTGGTTAAGATAGGATCAATGGTCACCGTATGTTCATCTTTGAGCCAACAGTTGATACCTTCTTCCTGTAATTGCATCATGCGGAGGTTAGCATTGATGTAGTTGTCGAAAGAGTAGAGGGTGATGTAGCTCATAGCTCAATGTACAATTGAATTTTTAGAGCAAAAAATTAAAAGAAATCAACCTAATTTTTCCCCAACACAATTTCTGCACCAATTTGAAAACTACGGGGTAGCGGGGTTGCGTAAAGAGGTTCGCTGCCTTCCGGTGCAGGACGGTAAGCAGGGATTAAACCAATATGTCCACCAACAAGTAAACGGATCACTCCCACTTTTTTAACTACAATATTTGCACTTACATTACCCAACAATCCTGCATAGCCCAGAGGCTTTTCATACTTATTACCAAATGCATAATCTGCAGCTCCGGTTTTTTTAATTGTACCGCTGTATTGCAGTGGCACAGCAAGATACCCTCCCACATTAAGACCCATCGGAAGAACACCAAAAAAATATCCATACGCTCCAATCGTAGTCGGCAGTTCAACAGTTGAAATTTTAAGTTGCGTGCCTGCATACTGTCCTTCTTTAATATTAATGTTGTTCGAACGCAGTGCAAGTCCAAATGTTTTGTAAGAATGAAAACCCAGATTATTTCTGGTTAAATAGGTTTGCCGGCTTACCTGTAAATAAAGACCTTGCCGCCCCATATTTACTTCACCAAAATCTTCGCCGCTGAACGTTCCGTTTTGTACGGGAACTGCTAACTGAATACCAAATCCTTTTCCAAAATCGTCCTGGGCCTGTAATTGAGTTGTTCTTAAAAACAGTACAATGAATAAAACACAGAATGTGCTGATGGGTTGTTTTACTTGTGGCATAAAAGAGGGGTTGTTTTAGATGGCTAAGTACGCCAGCATTTATCACAGTCTTGTACCCGCCACAGGGTATATTCGTATTGTTTGACTAAAAAAGAAAGCACATAAAAAATCCCGCTCTTGCAAGCGGGACTTTTTTAATATTGGCTTTGGTTATAATATTCGTATCTCGACTATCGCTCGATACTTCTCAAAAATCCTGAGCGAAGTCGAAGGATTTTATTGATTCAACATCAACGGCATTACCAGCATCAGCACATCTTCTCCTTCGTTTTGTTCTGTTGGTTTAATGAGACCGGCCTTGGTTGCAGTGCTTAACTCCATCCGTACTTCGTCTGTTTCAACAGCGGTTAACATTTCCACCAAAAACTTTGCATTGAAAGCAATCTGCATATCCTCACCATCATACTGGCATTTCATACGCTCATTACCTTCAAAACTAAAATCAACATCCTGCGCTGCAAGTTGCAACTGGCTTCCGCTGATGCTCATCACCACCTGGTTGGTGCTTTTGTTACTGAACACACTTACACGGCGTAAAGCTCCCGCCAATTCATTTCTGCCGGCAATCATGTTGTACGGATTGTCTGCAGGTATCACCACTTTATAATCGGGGAATCTTGCATCAATTAACCGGCACACCAGTTCTGTGGTACCATGGATCACAAAGAGATGATTGCTGTTATAGGAAAGTGTAATCTCATCTTCATTATTCGGCAAAGCGGTCTTTAATAAATTCAATGGTTTTTTTGGAACAATAAAGGTTTCGTTTTTAGGGCAGCTTACATCGGTACGTTTGTAACGCACTAAACGATGAGCATCTGTTGCAACAAAGGTTAATCCTTTTTTATCGAGTTCAAAATACACACCCGTCATAGCTGGGCGTAAATCATCATTACTTACTGCAAACAATGTTTTATTGATAGCAGTAACCAGGGCTGAAGAAGTTGTAGTAAACGATGTGGTATCATCTGCTACCGGTTCTTTGGGAAAGTTGTCCGGGTTTTCGCCCATCACTTTATACTTACCGCTGTCGCTGGTAATTTCAATACCAAAATTTTTATCAATATTAAAAGTCAGTGGCTGATCCGGTAAATTTTTTAATGTATCCATCAGGATACGTGCAGGAATACAAACACGGCCATTGTCTTTGGCTTCAATATCCATATGGATCTTCATCACCGTTTCCAGATCGGTGGCAACAACCGTTAATTTATTCTTGTTGATCTCAAATAAAAAGTCTTCAAGAATGGGCAATACGGTGTTGGCATTAATGACACCATTGATCTGTTGCAGTTGTTTCAGTAAAGCAGAAGACGAAACGATAAACTTCATAAGACTGTTCTGATTTATAGCGTGGAAGGTAACAAATATTTATCTGTTAAAGCTGCAAGATAAGGGTTAAATGATCAATTTGTTTTCGCCTGTTGAAAGCAGATGCAGCGTTGGTTCTTTTGCAAAGAAACCGAACCGTTTATCCGCCTTCTTTGCACCTGTTTATTCAGGAACTGCTACTTTTGCGGTTTCCTAAAATACGGTCAGGCATGAAACTATCTCAACTCTCAGAAACATTAGTGGGTTCGGAAATTGTAAAACTGGGTAACCAGATTAAAGAACGTATCCGCATGGGCGAACATATTTACAATTTCACCATCGGCGATTTTGACAGCAGCGTATTTCCCATACCGCAGGAACTGGAGCATGAGATTGTGGAAGCGTACAAAAAAAATTACACGACATACCCTGCAGCCGAAGGTATTATTGAACTGCGCAAAAGTGTTTCGCAGTTTTTAAAAGAGCGGGAAGGGCTGGATTATGGAGTAAATGAAATTCAGATTGCAGCAGGCGGCCGCCCACTCATCTATTCAATTTTTCGTGCACTGATAGATAAAGGTGATCAAGTGATTTATGCAACACCATCCTGGAACAATAATCACTACACCCATTTTACAGAAGCAGAGCATGTTGTGGTAAAAGCAACAGCAGAAAATAATTTTATGCCAACGGCTGCCGAAATTCAGCCACATATAAAAGGTGCAACACTTTTGTGTTTGTGTACACCGCAAAATCCTACCGGCACCATGTTTCCAAAAGAGGAACTGGAAAAGATCTGCGATCTGATTCTGGAAGAAAATAATGCAAGAGCTGAAGGTGAAAAGAAATTGTTCCTCATGTTCGATCAAATGTATTGGACATTAACCTTTGGCGATAACGAACACTACAATCCTGTTACTCTCCGCCCTGCCATGAGAGACGTAACTGTATTTGTTGATGGCATCAGCAAAGTATTTGCAGCAACAGGAGTTCGTGTAGGTTGGACTTTTGGACCTGAGATGATCATCTCCAAAATAAAAGCGATTCTTTCTCATGTAGGTGCATGGGCGCCCATGGCCGAACAAAAAGCAACCGCCAATTATTTGTTGCAAAAAGAAAACATCGATCGCTATCTCATAAACTTTAAAGAAGAGATCCGTTATCGCCTGGTTGAAATTTCAAAAGGAATTCATCAATTAAAAGAAGAAGGATTTAATGTAGATGTACTTGCACCGCAGGGAGGAATTTATTTAACCATTAAGGTAGATCTTGCTGGTAAGAAAACAGCAACAGGAAATGTGTTGGAAACACAGGCCGATGTAACACAGTATTTGTTAGATGAAGCAAAGCTGGCCATTGTTCCGTTTTATGCATTTGGCGCAGAAAAAAATTCGCCCTGGTATCGTTTAAGCGTTGGCACCTGTGGAAAAGAAGCTATTCCTGCATTCCTGAGCAAACTGAAAGAAGCCATGCAGAAATTAAGTTGATAATAAAAAGTTTAACTGACAAGAGAAATGAATCATCATCTTTTTATACGGAAGAATTGATTTTTATCTGCTACATGTAATTGACCTTCGTACTGCATTTCTACAACAGTGCGGCTGCAACAATCGGTTGAGCAGAATTTTTTTACCAGCAAATACTTCAAGGGTTCGTTTTTGATTTGCAGAGCCATGGTATCGGATGCCGTCATGCTGTACAGACGGTTGTTGTTGCTGTCGGCCCACAGTTTTACTTCACGGTAAGGAGAGTTGGTTTTTACAAACAGTTTTATATCAGCAACAGATAAAGAAGGGTTGGATCCAAATAACAGATCGTTACCTGTTTGTGCATCAATCAATGTAAAATTAAAATTGGTCCAGAAAGCTATACACATTACAGCCGCACAGGCAGGAGGTGCACCGGTACAATGGTACCCGATTGGTTCATCCCTGCGGTTGCAGGAAAAAAAGAATAATGCGGTCAGCAGCAGAAAAAATATCCTGTTCATATCTTCATGACCCGAAAAGAGAAAAAACCGCTGCATGCATATAGAAACCATCCGGGATTATTGTTTGTCTAAACCAGATGCAGAAGAAACCCTGCCCTTTGGGCCCGATACATTGGTGTTTAAAGTAAACAACAAAGCTTTTTTATTTTTACTGCTCGATGAAGAAGACCTGCGGTTTAATGTAAAATGTGATCCTGAACTGGCATTGGAGCTACGGGAACAATATAGCTCTGTGTTGCCGGGCTGGCACATGAATAAAAAACACTGGAACACAATTGTTGTGGACGGAACCATACCTGCCAGACAAATCAAGGAATGGATTGATCATTCATATGAGTTGGTGAAAGGAAAGAAGAAAGGATGAACAACAAATGTTTCCTCTTTAAAGCGTGTAACTTGCAGCCGAATTTATAAGCACATGTATTATTTTGTTTTTGGAATTCTTTATCTCTTTTCATTACTGCCTATGTGGGTCTTATACCGCATTTCAGATCTTGGCGCTTTTATGATGTACGCTGTATTTCGCTATCGAAGAGATGTTGTGTTTGGAAACATTTCACAGGCTTTGCCCGATAAATCAGAAGAGGAACGGAAAGCCATTGCAAAAAAATTCTACCGCAATTTTACAGATAACTGGATTGAAACCATCAAGCTGATGTCCATCAGCAAGGCTTCCATGAACAAACGGGTAACCGGAAACTTTGAGGTGTTTCATCAGTTGTTTGCAACCGGAAAAGCGGTGCAGGTAAACCTTGGTCATTTTTTTAACTGGGAAATGATGACGCTGCATGCAGGCATTAATCAGCCCTATACTTTTCTAACGGTTTATTTGCCGCAGAGTAACAAAATTATGAACCGGTTGATTTTGTATATCCGTGGACGATGGGGTAATCCGTTATTATCAAGCAATGATATGGCAAGAGCCATTATTCCATGGCGCAAAAAACAATACCTGCTGGCATTGGGTGCAGACCAACGCCCTGTTACACCCGACAATGCTTACTGGCTCAACTTTTTAAATAAACCGGCAGGTTTTGTAAAGGGCCCCGAAAAATTTGCACGAGGACAAAATATACCTGTGGTGATGATGACCACAACCAAAAAGAAAAGAGGGCATTATCATTTTGATTATTTTCTGTTGTGTGAAGATCCTAAAGCATTGCCCGATGGTGAATTGATCCGGCAGTATGTGCGTCATCTCGAAGAAAACATCCGTCTCCAGCCGGAGTTATATTTATGGAGTCATAAAAGATGGAAGCATCCTTGGAAAGAGGAGTATGCAAAGTTGTGGGTGGATGAGGTGGAGGCTCCTTCTGACGGAATGAAGTAGTTAGTTAGGCGACGAACATTTTTCAAAATCATAACAGCTCCAGAATCTGCTTAATTTTTAATTTAAGAAGAGGCAAATCCTTAACAATTACCTGCCATACCAGATCTGCATCAACACCAAAATATTCATGCACCAGTATATGACGCATACCTGTGATCTGGCTCCATTCAATTTCACTGAATTTTGCTTTTGTTTCAACTGTAATAAAGTTGGCAGCTTCTCCAATAATTTCAATTTGCTTAATTGAAGCAAAACGCATCATTGAATTTGACAGAAAAGCCTGCATCTCTACATTCTTTGTATACTGTTCAATTTCTGATATTGCTTCAAGTATATGAAGAAGACGTTGCTTATCACCCATTTTTTCTTTCATAGATCAATTGCTTTTCTTTTTCAATGAAAGGAAGAATGTATTTGGAAATGGCTTTGGAAGAAACAAGATCTACTTTACGATGAAGTTTTTTTTCAAGACCTTCTTTAATAGCAACAAACCCAAAACCAATGTGACAGGAATAATCAAGATCAACAAGAATATCAAGATCACTTGATTTGTTTGCCTGGTTGCGGCTATACGAACCAAAAAGAAAAGCACGCAGCACAGGTTGTGTGCTAAAGTAGTCTTCTATCAATTTTATTTCCTTTTGATCCAATTGCATAAGCGAATTTACTTCTTTTTCTTTGGAGTAGTATCTGCTACAAAATACCTTCTACATTCCTTAATTTGCACTCATGCATATTCAATCCAAACTTCCCAACGTTGGCACCACCATCTTTTCGGTCATGAGTGCATTGGCAACAGAACACAAAGCAGTGAATCTGGGTCAGGGTTTTCCTGATTATCCCATGAGCGAAGAACTCACTGCTAAAGTATATGAAGCCATGAAGCAGGGACAAAATCAATATGCGCCCATGCCCGGCTTAATGAGTCTGCGGGAATCCATTGCAGAAAAAGTGCAGCACCTCTACAAAACAACAATCAATCCCGATACAGAAATCACCATTACTCCCGGCGGCACCTATGCAATCTATTCAGCATTCACGACCATTCTTCGTCCCGGCGATGAAGTGATTTTATTTGAACCGGCTTACGATAGTTATATTCCCAACATCGAGATCAATGGTGGCATTGCTATTCCCTTACCATTAACCTATCCTGATTATAAAATTGATTGGGAGTTGGTGCGTTCATCCATTACTGCAAAAACAAAAGCAATCTTAATTAATTCACCACATAACCCTACAGGAAGTGTGTTAGATAAAAATGATATTGAAGAACTGAAACAGATTGTTGCAGACAGTAACATCTTTATCATCAGCGATGAAGTATATGAGCATTTGATTTATGATGATCTCCCACATGAAAGCATATTGAAATACCCGGAACTGTTTGAACGTAGTTTTGTTTGTTTCTCTTTTGGCAAAACCTATCACTGTACCGGGTGGAAGCTGGGCTATTGTATTGCACCTGCAGCGATGATGAAAGAATACAGAAAAGTACACCAGTTTAATGCCTTCTGTTGTTTTACGCCGGCACAGGCAGCGCTGGCCGATTATATGAAAAACAAAGAAGTGTATTTATCTCTGCCACGGTTTATGCAACAAAAACGGGATTACTTTATTGAACTGATGAAGAATACAAAGTTTGATCTACTCACCACACACGGCAGTTATTTTATTTGCGCCAGCTATGGCCGCATCAGCGATGAGAGCGATAAAGACTTAGCGATCCGATTAACCAAAGAAGCCGGTGTTGCTACTATTCCGGTATCTGCATTTTATCATAATCAGAAAGATGATAAAGTGTTGCGTTTCTGTTTCAGCAAACAGAACAGAACCTTGCAACAGGCAGTGGAGAAGTTGATGAAGATTTAAGCTCGTTACTTTTTTGTTTCTCCTGAGCGAGGTTGAAGGATTGGAGAAGCAAAAAAGAAAAAGGGAGAAACTCAATACTTTCTTTTCTTACTCTTTACATACTTGCCATAAATAATTTCACTCATTGTTTTATGATGCACTTTGCTTTCGAGCCAGGAGATAATATCCAGATAGGCAAATGATCTTGTTTCAAATCTGCTTTTCTCCAGGTGTTTAATCTGTTCCAGAAATTTCTTTAATGCTTCACGGATCTGCTCAGGCGATTTATAGCTGTTCTTTAAAAAACGGAACATAGCTTCTTCCACTACTGTAAGATTTTTCATCTTCGCCATAAAACGATGCACCGATTTTGCCAGTGAATCAAGGATCTCGTAGTTGCCAAGTTCGTAATGACAAATCATATGCATCAACCGTGCATAACATTGCAGATCTATACGAAGGTTCATCGGACCATTAATGATACGTTGCAGATAGTCCAGCGCTTTTTCATAATCACCACTTCCAAAATAAAGCGAAGCAATTTTATAATTGAACACCAGAATGCGGTGCTGATCTACAAACAGTGCATATTCATTTAAACGTTCTTCAATTTCTTCAACCAGTTTTAATCCTTCTTTAAAGGTTCCTTTCATTAAATGCCCGTTGATTCTGGCACTGTTGATATAAATAGAAGTATGCGTTCGGAAGTTGTCGTGCATATTTGCTTCATGCGTTTTTGAATAATCTTCAAACTGTTTTAACGCCAGATCAAATTTTTGAAAATTACGCAAATCAAAATGTGCATTGAGCAAGGTGTGCATACCCTTAATGTAATGACCCGTTTCAACTGTTTTAAGAAACGGATGCTCCTCATACAAATCAACCCACTTTTGTGCATATCGGTAGTACATTAAAAAATCCTGACGGATAAATGCAAACCAGCAATAGCTTTGATAGAGATACAGCTGCTCATAAAAACCACTGACTCTTGTAAGATCTTTGGGCAGATAATCTTTAAAAAATACTTTGATGTCTTTTTCATCTTCTTCATTTCTTGCATGACCATTGATCACATACCAACGGTAAAGCAGCAAAGCAAGATTCGATAAGCGAGTTACACGATCAATATGGCTGCTGATCTCCAGACCCTCTTCCGCCATTTTCTCCGTCTTATCGGTAGTGCTTCGTGTAATATGCAGGATTTCAATTTTCTTTTCCAGCGAAATCAACTGCACCAATGTATTCATCTTTTGATTGGCACGGGCAACTTCTTTGGCCCGTTCAATAATGCGCAGACTTTGTTGCTTCAGTCCCTTGTTGTATAACAAACGGGCATTGTCTAAATGTTCGCTGAGCTGCAGATCTACATTCTCACCTGTTTTAAGCAGGCGCAGACTGGCAAGCAGCTCACGGTATAAGTGTGTTTTTAAATTGGCAAGTTTGGTTTTGCTGTTATCTGTTAATTTCTTCAGCAGCACCTGCTCGTCGTATTCGTGCATTTTATCAAGCGCATCAAACAGCTGAATGATTTTGAGGTCCTCTTTTGAAGAGCTTCGTTTGATGTAGAGTTTAAAATGCCGCTTCTCTGCTTTCTCCAGAGAGTGAACCAGTTGAAAAAGTGTATCTGAAAATCGGTTGGCCATAATATTTATTTTTCATGAAAGCCTTTGTCAGAAAGCATTTAACTGTTTTTGTATGACTTTGACATCATGAAAACATGCGCTTTTTGATTTGATGCAGAACCACCTTGTGGTTACTTTTACATCATCAGTAAGGCCAGAAAAAAATATATGGCAAGCAATCGTTGAACAAGCATCATTAACGGCCTTGGTGAACATACAGCAGGAAGCTGTAACAAAAACAAACAGAACTCTTTTTTATATGGCAAGCAATCGTTAACGGTCGGCTGTTTCTACAGTTGACCTTTTTCTTTTTGTAGAAGAGCAGCTAAGATAATATAAAATTCTATTCAACTGCATTTCTCCGCTTCCGTCTTTTTATACTTCGCACATCAACAAACCTTTGTTATTTTCGGTAAAATTATTTTTATGCGGAGAATACTTTGTTTTTTATTGATGATCAGTTTTTATCAAAGCTCCAATGCGCAGGCTATTTCCATGAGGGAGCAGGCAAAAATTGTAGACGAAATTCTGGCCGATCGCTTTAATAATATGTTACCACTTTTAATGGAACGCAATGGTATTGATTTATGGATTGTTGTTTCAAGAGAGTATAACGAAGATCCGGTGATCCGCACCATGTTACCTTCAACCTGGATCTCTGCACGCCGCAGAACTATTATCGTCTTTTATAATAACCCTGAAAAAAAAGTGTTTGAGAAACTGGCTATTGCCCGTTACAATGTGGGTGAGAATATCAAAGCCGAATGGGATATGCAGAAATTCCCCAACCAGTGGGATGCATTGATGAACATCATCACAACAAGAAATCCAAAGAAGATCGGTATCAACACTTCTACCCATCATAATCAGGCCGACGGACTGGATGTAACTGATTATAATGAAATGATGAGCAAAATGCCTGCTGCTTTCAAATCAAAAGTGATGAGTGCAGAAACCCTTGCTGTTAATTGGTTAGAAACGAGAACTGAACGGGAGATGCAGATTTATCCGCAACTGATATATGAAACAAGAAAAATTATTGAAGAAGGTTTTTCTGAAAAAGTAATTACGCCGGGTATCACCACAACAGATGATGTAGTGTGGTGGTTTCGTGAAAAGATCAGAAGCATGGGTTACAGTACATGGTTTCATCCATCCGTATCTGTACAACGAAACGATCCGCAAAGCTTTGAACACCTGCGGAGTTTTTCTAACAGACCGAAAGATGATGTCATTCAACCCGGTGATCTCTTACATGTAGATATTGGAATTACCTATTTGCGGTTGAATACAGATGTGCAGGAACATGCTTATGTATTAAAGCCGGGCGAAACTGAAGTGCCAAAATCAATTCGTGATGCATTTGCAAAGGCAAATCGTTTGCAGGATATTCTTACTTCACAATTCAAAAAAGATAAAACAGGAAACCAGATTTTGGCAGACGCATTGGCACAAGCGAAGAAAGAAAATATTGCAGCTACTATCTATACACATCCATTAGGTTTTCATGGACATGCAGCCGGACCAACCATTGGTTTATGGGATCAACAAGGTGGAGTGCCCGGTTCAGGCGATTTTCCCATGAACTACAGAACAGCTTACAGCATTGAGTTAAACGCTGCAACAGAAATTCCTGAGTGGAAAAAAAGTATTCGCATCATGCTGGAGCAGGATGGTTATTTTGATGAGAATGGTTTCCGTTACATTGGCGGCAGACAAAAAGAAATTTATCTGGTGCCACGAGTAAACAAGCATGTTGGCAATTGATTTTTTCAACATAGATTCAGAGAAGGAGAGAAACACAGAGCTTCTGTGTTTCTCCAAAACTCAGCAACTCTGTATTGAAAGGAATAAAAAAAGCAGACGGTTTCGCTAACAACCGTTCTTAAACCCTTACAAAAATTTTATGTCCATCTTATAATTATATCAATTACTTTTGTTTCTACAATTTATCAACAATTGACAAACGCAAATACATATTACGCAATTGAAGTAAGTGCCAATAACAGCACTGTACACTTCTATGTATTTTCTCCACGACCTCGACGCATCGTCTGATAGGACGAGCCCTTCACCACGGCCCCTGTCAGTGAACAACCCCCCGGTAATACTTTTAGGATTGGTGATCCCTTGTTTCTATAAGCATTTACAAACATGGACAATCAGGAAATAATTATACGTGTAGCCCATAGTGGCGATACGCACTATGCTGAAACTATTACAAACGAAATGGAAGAGAGTGCCAAAGCAAGAGGCACAGGTATTGCCAAACGAAGCCCGGAATATGTAGCGAATAAAATGAACGAAGGCAAAGCGGTGATCGCTCTCACGAAAGATGGCACATGGGTGGGCTTCTGCTATATTGAAACATGGAGCCATGGAGCGTTTGTTGCCAACAGCGGATTGATTGTGTCACCTGCTTTCAGAAAAAGTGGTGTTGCAAAACAGATCAAAGAACGCATCTTCAAATTGTCAAGACAGTTATTTCCTGAAGCAAAGATCTTTGGTTTAACAACGGGTTTGGCTGTCATGAAAATTAATTCTGATCTCGGTTACGAACCTGTTACTTACAGTGAGCTAACACAGGATGAAGAATTCTGGAGCGGTTGCAAGAGTTGTGTGAACTACGATATTCTCATGAGCAAGGAGCGAAAGAACTGTATGTGTACAGCCATGCTTTACGATCCAAAAGATCACTACGAACCCGAAGAAACAAAACAATTCTTTGAAGAAAATAAAAAAGGCTTTGAACGTTTGTTGCGTTTCAAAGAATGGAAATTATTAAAACCATTCCTGAGGCCCCCAGCTACTAAAGGGGAACAAGGCAACACTCCTTCAAAAGGCAAAAAGTTTTTAAGTTACTTTTTCAATTTATAATGTAACCAACAGATGAATGACTATTAAACTTTTGTTGCGTCGCACACTTCAACATACAATAACCATACTCAACAATAAAAACCAAGAATAGAATGTCTGTTGAAAACAATAGTTCTGTTAATAACACCCCTTCAGGGGATGGGGGCAAAATTGTAGTACTCGGCTTTAGTGGCGGATTGGATACTACTTACTGTGCCAAATATCTCAGCGATGATAAAGGTTACGAAATTCATTCGGTGATTGTAAACACGGGTGGTTTCGGCGAAGAAGAATTGAAAAAGATCGAAGCACATGCTTATAATCTTGGTGTAAAATCGCATACAACGGTTGATGCAGTAAAAGGTTATTACGAACGAATTATTAAGTTTCTGGTATTCGGAAACTGTTTAAAGAATAATACTTATCCATTAAGTGTAAGTGCAGAACGTTTAAGCCAGGCATTGCACATTGCAGAACATGCAAAGAAATTAAATGCAGCTGCAGTTGCACACGGCAGCACGGGTGCCGGTAATGATCAGGTGCGTTTCGATATGATCTTCCACATCATGATTCCCGGCGTTGAAATCATCACTCCCATACGTGATATGAAGCTGAGCCGTGAAGAAGAAATTGCTTACCTCAAGAGCAAAGGAGTAGAAATGAATTTTGAAAAAGCAGCTTATTCAATTAATAAAGGACTGTGGGGGACGAGCATTGGTGGTAAAGAAACACTGAACAGCAAAGGCATGTTGCCCGAAGAAGCATGGCCCACACAGGTAACGGAAACAGGAATTGGGAATTTGGAATTAGGCTTTATAAAAGGCGAGCTCAAAAAAGTGAATGGAAAAGAATTCAGTCACCCTACAGAAGCAATTCAGGAGGTTCAAAAGATTGCCGGCCCATATGGTATTGGTAGAGATATTCATGTGGGTGATACAATCATCGGTATTAAAGGCCGTGTAGGTTTTGAAGCAGCAGCTCCGATGATTATTTTGAAATCACATCATGCATTAGAAAAACATGTGCTTACCAAATGGCAGTTGCAATGGAAAGATACATTGGCACAATTCTATGGTAACTGGATGCACGAAGGACAAATTCTTGATCCTGTGATGCGTGATGTTGAAGCTTACTTCATCAGCAGCCAGCAAAATGTAACAGGCGATGTGTTTGTACAACTGATGCCTTACCGTTTCCAGGTAATTGGTATCGAAAGCAAATACGATCTCATGAGCAGCAAGTTTGGTAAGTATGGTGAAATGAACACCGGCTTTACAGGTGATGATGTGAGAGGCTTCTCAAAAATATTCGGCAATCAAACTTCTATCTGGACTTCGGTACAGGAAAGTAATAAGTAATAGGTTATAAGTTGTAAGACACTCTTACAACTTATAACTTAAAACCTACAACAAATGAGTATTAAAGTTGGAATCATTGGTGGTGCAGGTTATACGGGCGGTGAGCTGCTCCGTTTGCTGATCAATCATCCGAATGTTGAAATTGAATTTGTGCATAGCAGAAGCAATGCAGGAAAATATTTGTATGAAGTTCACCAAGACTTGATTGGCGAAACGAGTTTAAAATTTTCGGAGGCTCAAGTCTCCCCTTCCGGGGGAGATTTAGAGGGGGCCTTATTGTTTCTCTGTCTTGGTCATGGTGAATCAAAAAAGTTCTTGGCTGAGAATACAATTGATGAAAAGATCAAAGTGATTGATCTCGCCAACGATTTTCGTTTAGCGAATAGTTCAACCATTGGTAACCGAAAATTTGTGTACGGCTTACCGGAGTTGAACAAAGAACAAATTAAAACCGCAAACAACATTGCGAACCCCGGTTGCTTTGCTACCACCTTGCAACTTGGTTTATTGCCATTGGCAAAAGCTGGTTTGTTGAAAGATGTTTACACAACAGGCATCACCGGTAGTACAGGTGCAGGACAAAGTTTGGCAGCTACCTCACACTTCAGCTGGAGAGCAAATAATATACAAGCATATAAAACTTTAACGCACCAACATCTTGGTGAAATACATGAATCACTCCATCAACTGCAGGAGAGTTTTCCAAGCTCCCCTTCAGGGGCGGGGGGGCTCAATTTTGTTCCTTGGCGTGGCGATTTTACCAGAGGTATTTTCATCAGCTCACAAGTAAAATGTGAAAAGAGCCTGGATGAGTTATACAAACTCTACGAAGAGTTTTACGCCGATGCAGCCTTTACACATGTAATTAAAGAGGCTGTTTTCTTAAAGCAGGTCGTGAATACCAACAAGTGTTTGATTCAACTGGAGAAAATAGGTAATATGCTCGTTGTTCATTCAGCAGCTGATAACTTATTGAAAGGCGCAAGCGGACAAGCGGTACAAAACATGAACCTGTTGTTTGGTTTAGATGAAAGAACAGGACTCAATTTAAAAGCAAATTATTTTTAAAGCCACCTCTAACTCCCCAGGAGGGGGAGAACTGGTGGCTTTAAATCGAAGAGTAAAATTATTATTATTAACGTAACAATTCCTCCCCACCGGGGAGGTTAGGAGGGGCTCTATATGAATTTATTCGACGTTTACCCAATTAACAATATCGCCATTGCAAAAGCCAAAGGCAGTTATGTGTGGGACGATCAAGGCGAGCAATATCTCGATTTGTACGGCGGTCATGCCGTGATCAGTATCGGGCACACACATCCGCATTGGGTAAAACGAATTGAAGAACAGTTGAACAAAATTGCTTTTTACTCCAACTCCATAAAAATTCCGTTGCAGGAAGAATTAGCAGCAAAGCTTGGTCAAGTAAGCGGCAAAGAAGATTATCAACTTTTTCTTTGCAACTCAGGAGCAGAAGCAAACGAGAATGCATTGAAACTGGCAAGCTTTCACAACGGTCGTAAAAAAATTATTGCTTTCAGCAAAGCCTTTCATGGTCGCACATCATTGGCTGTAAGTGCAACTGATAATAAAAATTATATCGCACCAGTAAATGAAACCGATCATGTGATCTTTCTTCCATTCAATGATGAAGCTGCGTTGGAAGCCTGCTTTAAAAAACAAGGTGATGAAATTTCATCGGTGATCATTGAAGGTATCCAGGGAGTGGGTGGTATTAATGTGGCTGACAATTCATTCCTTAAAAAAATTCGTTCACTCTGCGATGAGTATGGTGCAGTTTATATTGCTGATAGTGTGCAGTGTGGTTATGGCCGTAGCGGTAAGTTTTTCAGTCATGATTTTGCAGGTGTAAACGCCGATATCTACAGCATGGCAAAAGGCATGGGCAATGGTTTCCCGATCGGCGGAATTATTATAGCACCACATATCAAACCAAAACATTTTCAATTAGGCACAACCTTCGGTGGAAATCATTTGGCTTGTGCTGCTGCATTAGCAGTGCTTGAAGTAATGGAAGAAGAGAAGCTGATGGGCAATGCGGTAATGATCGGTAAATACCTCCGTGAAGAATTAGAAAAGATTGAAGAGTTGGAAAATGTTCGTGGCCGTGGGTTAATGATCGGCTTTGATGTGCCTGAAGAATATAAAGACCTCAAGAAAAATTTATTGCTCAATCATAAGATCTTCACCGGCGAAGCAAAACCGAATGTGATCCGTTTGTTGCCAAATCTTGGTTTGAAGAAGAGAGATGCAGAAATGTTTATTGATGCAGTGAAGGAAGAGCTGGCCCCCTAAATCCCCCAAAGGGGGACTTGCCAAGCACAACCCATGCTTGCAAAAAATGTTGATTTAATTAAAATTGGTCGAGTTGTGATGATTAAAAATTGATAGATGAAGTGGTAGAACAAAAACTTAATTAAATATTTTCAGCACCGCCTCCTCTCTTTGCTTGTCCCGACTAATTCGGGAGAGAGGAGGAAGCCCGCCCGGATGAACCGGTCGGACGGGGGTGGTGAGGCCAAAATAAATATGAAACAGTTTATTTCCGTTCATGATGTAGCAAACATCAACGCTCTTGTACAAAAAGCGTTGGCCTATAAAACAAACCCGCTTGCTGATAAAGCGTTAGGCGCAGGCAAGCGCATGGGTTTAATTTTTCTCAACCCCAGTTTGCGTACACGCTTGAGTACACAGATTGCTGCCGAAAATCTCGGTATGCAACCAATTGTTTTCAACGTAGGCAGTGAAGGCTGGAGCTGGGAGTTTGAAGAAGAAGCAATCATGAGTGGTACAACGGTGGAGCATGTAAAAGATGCAGCACCTATTCTTGGAAATTATTTTGATGTGCTGGCCGTCCGCACATTCCCATCGTTGCAGAATAAAAAAGATGATTACAGCGAACTGTTTATTAAACAGTTCATCAAATATGCAGGTGTGCCGGTGGTGAGTTTAGAAAGTTCAACATTGCATCCGTTACAAAGTCTTACAGATATAATTACAATCACAGAGTGTTTAAAGAAATCTGAAATCGTAATTCGAAAACCTAAAATCGTTTTAACCTGGGCTCCACACATAAAACCATTGCCGCAATGTGTGAGCAACAGTTTTGCACAATGGATCAATGCATGGGGAGAAGCTGATTTTGTAATTACACACCCGGAAGATTATGAACTGGATGAACAATTTACAAATGGCGCAACCATTACACACAACCAGGACGAAGCATTGAAAGATGCTGACTTTGTTTATGTGAAAAACTGGAGCACTTATACTGATTATGGCCGTATCTATTGTAACGACCCAGCATGGATGCTCACAGAAGAAAAACTGAAAACAACCAATAATGCAAAAGTGATGCATTGCTTACCTGTTCGCCGAAATGTGGAATTAAGCGATGAAGTACTCGACAGCAGCAACAGTATTGTTACCCAACAGGCGAGCAATCGTGTTTGGGCTGCACAAACTGTGTTGGCAGAAATATTAAGAAGCGGCCCCCTCTAACTCCCCCAAAGGAGGAGAATGACAAGGCACAAGGCTAACTTATTTAACCAACATGAATAAATGAGACTGGTAAAATAGTAATAGATGCAGAATAGAAAAGTGAAGTCGATGTGGTAAATATTTTGTTTAATAAAGAAATGCAGCACCGTTCCCGAAATCCTGAGCATGTCGAAGGATGGAGAGGGAAATGAAGGGTGAGGCCAAACGAAGATTATGCAAAAAGCTTTTTTTAATAGCGAGGTTACAACCTCCTCCCCTCCTGGGAGGTCGGGAGGGGCTTTACTTGTCATAAAAATCGGCGGCAACATTGTAGACGATGAAGCAAAGCTTTCACCATTTCTGCAAAGTTTTGCTGGTGTCGACACTAAAAAGATTTTAGTGCACGGCGGTGGTAAAGTTGCAACCAAGATCGGTGAATCATTAGGCATAGAAAGTAAATATGTAGATGGCCGACGCATTACAGATGCAGCAACCATTGATTTAGTAACGATGGTATATGCTGGTCTCATCAACAAAAAAATAATTGCACAATTGCAGTCATTTAATTGCAATGCAATTGGAGTTACAGGTGCAGATGCTAATCTTATTCCTGCTAAAAAGCGTGATGTAGTTCAAAAAGCCTCCCCTTCCGGGGGAGCCCGCCCGGATGATTCGGTCGGACGGGGTTTGGAGGGGGCTATTGATTATGGTTTTGCAGGTGATGTACAATCAGATAAGATCAATGCACAAAGCTGGAGCAGTTTGTTAGAGCATGGTTTTATTCCGGTGGTTGCACCTATTACACACGATGGAAAGGGGCAACTACTCAATACCAATGCAGATACGATTGCACAGGAAGTAGCGAAGGCAATGAGCAGTTTGTACGATGTAAGTCTCATCTACTCGTTTGAAAAACCAGGTGTACTATTGGATGTAAACGATGATAACAGCGTAATTAAAAAGCTCACGCCAGCTTACTATGAGGAGCTGAAATCCCCCCTTCCGGGGGGTGAGGGGGCCAGAATATTTGCGGGTATGATCCCGAAACTTGATAACGCATTCGCTGCGTTAAACAGTGGTGTAAAAAAAGTAGTAATTGGGAAAGCAGAAAAATTAGAAGATCTGATCAACGGAGAAGGTGGAACATCCATTACAAACAGTTAAACAAATTATTATGGCCAACCAGGACATCAGCCAACTTCACACAGAGGCACTTGAATTGTTAAAGCAGTTGATTGCCACTCCGTCTTTTTCAAAAGAAGAAAACGAAACGGCAGAAATACTCGGACTTTTTTTTGCAAAGAAAATGATTGAACATGCAAGAGTTGGCAACAATCTGTATGCAAAGAATAAATTTTACGATCCATCGAAACCAACGGTATTACTCAATTCACATCATGATACGGTAAAGCCAAATGCGAAATACACAAAAGACCCGTTTGAACCGATTATTGAAGAGGGAAAATTATATGGTCTTGGCAGTAACGATGCAGGTGGTTGTTTGGTAAGTTTGATTGCTACCTTTCTTTATTACTACGAAAAAGAAAATCTTTCGCACAATGTAGTTTTTGCAGCAAGTGCTGAAGAAGAGATCAGTGGTGTAAATGGTATTGAACTGGTGCTTCCGTTTCTTGGTAAAATTGATTTTGGAATTGTAGGCGAACCTACAAAAATGGAAATGGCTGTTGCTGAGCGTGGTTTGATGGTGATTGATTGTATTGCACAAGGCAAGGCCGGTCATGCTGCACGTAAAGAAGGCGAGAATGCATTGTATATTGCCGTTGATGATATTAACTGGATTCGTAATTACAAGTTTGAAAAAGTAAGTCCGCTGTTGGGTGAGACCATGTTAACAGTTACTGTCATCGGAACTGAAAATCAACAACACAATGTAGTACCACCACAATGCAAGTTTGTAATTGATGTGCGGGTGAATGAATTCTATACGTTTGATGAAATTCTCGGAGAGTTAAAACAAAATCTCAAGAGCCAGTTCAAACCCCGAACTACCAGAATGAAATCAACTTCCATCCCAATGGATCATCTGTTGGTGAAAGCAGGTATTGAGTTGGGTCGTGGTTACTATGGCTCGCCAACAACAAGCGATAAAGCATTGATGCCTTTCCCTGCATTAAAGATGGGTCCCGGCGATAGTGCAAGAAGTCATACTGCCGATGAGTATATTTATATCGATGAGATCAAAGCTGGAATAGAACTTTATATCCAGCTGTTAAATAAAATTTTCTAATCAACTCTGTGGCCTCTGTGCCCTCTGTGTGAAAAATAAATACAATGAAACTCTGGAGCAAAGAAAACAGCAGCACATCCGCATTGGTAGAACAATTCACCGTTGGTCGTGATAAAGAATTTGATTTGCTCCTGGCAAAGTACGATGTACAAGGTTCCATTGCGCATGTAACCATGCTGGGCGAAGTGGGTTTAATGACGAAAGAGGAATCGGAACAAGCTGTTGCAGGATTAAAAGAAATTGCAGCAACCATTGACCATTCACAATTCACCATTGACGAAGGCATTGAAGATGTGCACTCACAAGTAGAATACCTGCTTACTCAAAAGATTGGTGATGTTGGAAAAAAAATTCATAGTGGCCGCAGCCGTAACGATCAGGTGGCAGTTGATATTAAATTGTATCTGCGTGCAGAGATCAACCATATTAAAGACGAAGTGAAAAATTTGTTTGATCTGTTGATCACAACAAGTAATCAATACAAAAACACTTTACTCCCTGGCTATACACATTTGCAGATAGCCATGCCATCATCCGTTGGTTTATGGTTGGGAGCTTATGCAGAAAGTTTGGTAGATGATCTGGAATTATTAGCAGCAGCATATCAAGTAGCAAATAAAAATCCACTGGGTAGTGGTGCAGGTTATGGTTCATCTTTTCCTTTAAACAGAAAACGTACAACAGAATTATTACAGTTCGGTACACTCAATTGGAACAGTGTGTATGCACAAATGAGTCGGGGCAAAACAGAGAAGGTAACATCTATTGGGATGAGTGCAGTTGCTGCAACACTTAGCAAACTGGCCATGGATTGTTGCCTGTACATGAATCAAAACTTTGGTTTCATTTCGTTTCCCGATGAGTTAACAACAGGCAGCAGCATTATGCCGCACAAAAAAAATCCGGATGTGTTTGAACTCATCCGTGCCAAATGCAACCGCATTCAATCGATTCCGAATGAATTAACATTGCTCATCAATAATCTTCCTTCCGGTTATCACCGTGATATGCAGTTAACAAAAGAAATTCTGTTTCCTGCTATTGAAGAACTGAAAGCCTGTTTGCTATTAATGCAACTCATGCTGAACAATATGAAGGTAAAGGAGAATATTCTTGCCGATGAGAAGTATAAGTATCTCTTTAGTGTAGATGCAGTGAATGATCTGGTGATAAAAGGAATTCCTTTTCGAGATGCTTACAAAAAAGTAGGTAAAGATATCGAGCAGGCTGTATTTACTCCTCCCCTCTTGGGGGAGGTTGGGAGGGGGCTACATGAAGGAAGCATCGGTAACCTTTGCAACGATGAAGTAAAAGCAGAAATGGAAAAAGTGATGAGAAAGTTCGGGGCATAAAAAAAAGCCATACACCGTCAGCGAATGGCTTTCATGGGTAAAGTTCTTTCATATTATTCTGATATAAAGCTTTTTAATCTTCTGAATTCTCTTGTTTGCGGAGATTCAAACGATTCAACCAGTAAATGAACAATCTGTTTAAGGGATTGCATAAATGAAGAACTTTTGCGTACGGATTGGTTCTTTTTCATTTCGATTTGGATTTAAGACTGTAAATATAATCTCTTGTTTATACTCCCGCAAGCGTATAAATAATGTTTTTACACATGTGAATTTTACTGGTTTTATTTTACTCTTCTTATTAATTTAGCAGCATGCTTTTGCTTTTTGCAGGTTGCGGAATTTACTTTTTTTTGCATAGTTATTTGGCCAATGAGGCTGTAAAACAGCTTGTGGCTAAGGGTTTTCGCTTATCAGCTAACGGTTACAGGAAAGGTTATAACCTGTTCAATGTTATGGCGTTGGGGCTTCTGTTGTTTTTATTATACAAGACGGAATCGCCGCTTCTTTATCCAAAAAGCACAGAACTTACAATTGCAGGGGCTCTGGTTGCTTTTTCAGGGTCCATCATCATGTTTCTGGCAGTCAGAAATTATGATCTCCCTTCGTTTTTCGTTTTTCGATCCGAAACAAAAATGCCTTTGCAGATAAAAGGGTTGAATCAATACATGCGTCATCCGCTGTACAGCGGAACAATAGTATTGGTGCTTGGCTTTTGCATCGCACTGCCTTATCTGAAAGTCTGGCTCTTTCTTGTTTTAATGATCATTTATATTTTTATTGGCATGCAGTATGAAGAGCAAAAGCTGGTTATGTGGTTTGGGGATGATTATAAAAATTATCAGAAAAAAGTAAAACGCCTCATCCCCGGCATCATTTAATTTTTCATTTGTTTCCTTATATTGCAGTACAATTCTTTATCCATGAAACAAAAACTACTGCTTCTCTGCAAGTGTATTTTCCTTGCATCATTCTTATCTGCACAGGTTAAAAATCCGCTTACATCTATCAGGCCGCAGCTTGAAAAAGTAATAGGCGCCTATCCCGGCGAATTCTCTTCCATTAAAGGTGAACAAAGTCAGGGCGAACCAAATACGATTGAATACGCATCAACCATTGAAATAAAAGGTGCAGTGGAAAGTAAGGTGATTGGTTATCCATCCAAAACAAAAATTCACTGGTTGTGGGAAGCCAAGCTCTTAGTTACTGAAGATATAGAGCTGCTGAAAAAACAATACAAAGCTTATTATAATGATATTGCCGGCAAATCACTGTTGAGTAAAGGAAACATCAACAGTTTACATGCAACAACTGCATACAATGCGCCTACAGAAGAGCTGCGTTTATGGACCAATCAATTCCGCATTAATGATGTTACAGGCGAATACAGTAAACTGGTAGTGGAACTGGTTGCTGAGTATGATAAGTTTGAATGGATTGTTTATCTCCGGGTTTATGAAAAAGAAAACGATGAAGAAATGAAACCAACCAAGGAGACCAATGATAGATACAGATTTGGAAACGAAAAAAAGTAACGCAAAAAAGCCCTGAAGATTCGGGGCTTTTTTTATGGAATTTGTTTATGCAGTTTTAATAACGGTTAGGTTGGTCTTTGCAGAACCGAAACGGTTCATCAGCCACATGATACTGAAGCTGGGAATAAAATCAAGGCCCGGTAATAATTCTTCTGCAAAGTTGAACACAGAACCCAAAGCACCTTTCCAGCCGCCAAATGTTTTATAGAAAACAAAAGCTGAGACGGGCGCCCAAATGATATCTCCAAACTCACCCAGTAGAGGCAGCGCATAAGTGGCATAACCCACTGCATCCATCAAAATGCAAAACCAAAGCGATGTTTGTTGTTTGTTCATGTTGTTGTTGTTTATAACATTGTTTCAGATTGCAAATGAAATACCAACGTTGCATATGTGACGGAATGACGCCTGTTAAATTTTCAAACCACAAAATCCTTAGCTTTAAGTATTAAAAATTAAAACCATGCTGCGATCTGTTTTTCTTCTTCTTTTATTCATTGGTTCCAATATAGTAGCCGCACAACAAAATTATTTTTATCCCAACAGCGGAAATTTCAATCAGCAGATTCCTACACCCGAACAGTTTCTGGGTTATGCCATCGGCACACAGCACACCCGCCATGATAAACTGGTGGAGTACTTCCGTGAACTGGATCGCCTGAGTGATCGTGTAACAATGCAGGTGATTGGTAAAACGTTTGAGCAGCGGCAACAGATTACTGCTGTGTTTACTTCGCCTCAAAATCATGCAAGAATTGAGGAGATCCGTAAAGCACATCTTGCCGGACAACAAACAGGCAACACAGAAAATGTGCCGCTGGTGATTCATTTAGGTTATAATGTTCATGGTAATGAACCCAGCAGCAGCGAGGCGGCAATGCTTACTGCTTATTATATTACCGCATCACAAAGCGAGGAAGCAAATAAATGGTTGAACGATATGGTGATCCTGATGGATCCGGTGATTAATCCCGATGGCCGTGATCGTCATAGCCATTGGGCTAACATGCACAAAGCCGAACCGCCTGTTGCGGATCCGTTCGATAGAGAGCATACAGAAATTTGGCCGGGCGGAAGATTCAATCATTATTGGTTTGATCTCAACCGTGACTGGTTTCTTGGTACATTTCCTGAAACAAGGAACCGCATTAAATTTTTTCATCAATGGAGACCTTATGTGCAAACCGATCATCATGAAATGGGAAGCTCCTCTACTTTTTATTTTGATCCCGGTATGGATGGAAGCAACAATCCCACAGTACCGGATTATTTATACAAAAAACTCTATCCAAAATTTGGTGAATACTTTTCAGAAGCTGCAAACAAGATCGGCTCCATGTATTTTACCAAAGAAGCATTTGATAAACTCTATCCCGGATATGGCAGCAGCTATATTAATTTTTATGGAGGTGCCGGATTTTTATTTGAACAGGGAAGCAGTCGTGGTCATGTGCAGGAAACAACAACCATTCCCGTTACGTTTGCATTTACCATCCGCAATCAGTTTACTGCTTCGCTCACAACTATCCGTGCTTCGCTGTCAGAAAAAACCTCTCTACTCAACCTGCGTAAAGAATTTTATCGTGTAAGTAATCAACAGTCAAAGGCATCGTCCATAAAAGCCTATGTGTTTGGCGATGCACAGGATGAAACAAAAACAAGAGCCTTTTTGGATATGTTACTCTTACATGAAATAGAAGTGTATGGTTTAAATGGAACAATGAATGCAGATGGAAAAAAGTTTGATGCAGCAAACAGTTATATCGTTCCAACTGATCAGCCGAATTACATTATGGTGCGTACGGTTTTTGAAAAACAAATTCAGTATACTGACAGTACTTTCTACGATGCATCAACATGGAGCTTGCCTTATGCATACAATATACCGTTTGCAGAAATAAAGACTGCTGTTACAAAAGGCAACCGCATCAACCAAACGCCGCAACGAATTGTACCTGCGGTTGTAAAAAGTAATTATGTATATGTGTTTGAAGTAAAAGATTACAACTCACACAAAGCCATCTTTCAATTACAACAGGGAGGCGCTTTAGTGCAAACAGCTTTCCGTCCGTTTACAGCAACGGTGAATGGTGCAGCAAAGGAGTTTGGATACGGAACAATTTCTATTCCGGTTAATCTGCAACGCATCAGTGCCGATTCATTGTACACATTAGTGAGCAATACAAGTAAGAATGCTCAAGTAACAATTTATTCTTTAAGTACAGGATATAATACAAAGGGAATTGATTTGGGAAGTAATTATATCCGCACGGTAAAAAAACCGGAAGTGATGCTGTTAATCGGTACAGGTGTTGCTGCACCTGAAGCTGGTGAGATCTGGCATTTACTGGATCAGCGTTTGCAAATGCCCATTACAAAAATGGACATCCTCAACTTTGGCCGTGCATCCATTGACCGTTACAATACCATTGTAATGGTGAGTGGTAATTATGCACTGCTCGATAAAGCAGCAACAGATAAATTAAAAGCATGGGTGCAGAATGGCGGCACATTGATAACGATTAAATCAGGAAGTGAATGGGCTATCCGTAACGGCTTCAGCAAAGAAAAATTATTTTCTGACAGCAGCAAGCAACCGCAGCAGCGTTACAATTTTGATGAAGCACCTCAGCGTGAAGGGGCTAAATCATTAGGAGGTTCTATTTTTTATGTTGATCTTGATACTACGCATCCAATCGGTTTTGGATTTACAAATCGCAGCTTGCCTGTGTATAGAAATGGATTAACCGTTCTGCAGCCTTCAATAAATTCATATGCAACCATTGCATTGTATGGAAATAATCCGTTGATTGCCGGTTATCTCCATCCCACTTCTTTAAAGAAAGTAAAAAACAGTGCTGCCATATTAGTTGGTGCAGATGGAAACGGCCGTGTGATTATGTTCAGCGATAATCCAAACTTCAGAGGAACATGGTATGGTACCAACAAACTATTTTTAAATGCTTTGTTCTTTGGCGGCCTGATCAATGTACCGCAAATGGTAAGCGAATAAATAAAATCAATTGAAAAGTTTAAAGACATCAACAATCAGTTGATGTCTTTTTGCATACATAAGCTTATTTCTACGCCAATGTATTGTCCATAGTTGGGCATACGGGTGTAACCACATTTTTCATAAAGTCTGATTGCCTCGGGTTGTTTGATGGCGGTTTCAAGAATACAGGTTTTGAAACCTTCATCTTTTGCCCATAGTTCGAGGGAGCTTAGTATTTCGGCAGCAATGCCTTTGCCACGCAGTTCGGGCTTTACATACATGCGTTTGATTTCTGCAACTCCCAATTCGTATTCTTTAAATGCGCCACATCCAATTGGCTGCGTATTTTCATATGCAACAATTACATGATGAATATGATCGAGCTTGTTAAATTGCGCAAAGAAGGATTGCTGTTCACCATAGCGTGCCTGCAGGTCCGCATCGAGTTCAACAACCAGCGAACGGAAATCGCTGCTGTCAGAATTTGTTTTTATGAGACTAATCATTAGTGATAATTCTTATAACAATTTAAAAACCTTTACTCATCATTCCTGCACATCAAGCAAACGCCTGTGATAATTAATTTGTCCGAGATGATAACTTAAATGTGCAGCAAGGTGGACAAGAAAATATTCAGTGGATGTTTTTTCAGCAAACACCAGCTTCGGATATTCTTCTTCCAATTGATGTAATGGAAGCTTGCGTAATGTTTCAATAACAATTGTTTTCGTTTCTGCAACCATTGCAAGCATTTCTGCTTTAGGTATATCCTTCAACGAAAATTCAAGATCACGCTTTCTTATGTAAGCAAAACCACCAAGCTCTGCACCAATAAAACTTTTTAAGTTTCCCACCAGGTGCAGACAAAGATTACCTGCAGAATTAGCAATGGCATGATCTGTTACCCAAAGCTTGTCTTCGCTTTTGTATTGTTCAATTTCGGAAGAGAGTTTTGTAAGATCTCTATCAAAGATGGCTGCCAGTGTTTCTGTAAGCATAGAATTTATTTTGAAAGATCAAAGTAACAAAGGTTTAGATGGTTTTCAACCATAAATTCTAAACACGCAATCACAGAAATTATATTATTCTTATAAAAAAATCCCCTCGTAACCAGAGGGGATTTTCAGAAACAATATTTATCGAGAACTACGATGGTCGCTTATAACGTATTGGTGCTGCAGGTTCTTTTTTCAACTCTACTCCTTCTGTCTTCAATAATTTCAATGCTTCCTGTACAGCCCGTTCCAGTTGCGGATCTCTTCCTTCAATCAATGCTTTGGGATCATACATCACTTCAATATCGGGAGCAATACCTTCTCCTTCTACTGCCCATTTACCATCGGTATCAAAGAAGCCGCCACGAGGCGCCACCATTCTTCCGCCATCAATAAAAGGAGGTGTATCCCATGTACCCACTAATCCACCCCATGTGCGTGTGCCTACTAAGGGACCGATTTTACTTTTGCGAAACATATAAGGCAACAGATCACCACCCGATCCTGCATTTTCATTAATGATCATCACCTTCGGACCAAAGATGCCGGCCATTGGTGTAGTAGAAACTTTATGTCCTTCTACACGGTTGTTGAAATAACCTTGCAGTTTTCTTCCCATTACATCAATCATATAATCAGCTGCAGATCCGCCACCATTGTTTCGCTCATCAATCACAGCACCTTGTTTATCCTGTTGTGCAAAATAATAGCGGTTGAAAGAAGTGTAACCGGGATTGCCTGTGTTTGGTACATACACATACGCAAGCTTGCCGTTAGATAATTCATTTACTTTTCTTCTGTTATCTTCCACCCATGCTCTTGAACGCAATCCGCCTTCATTGGCAACAGGCACAACAGTGATTAATCTTGCACCTTCTGTTGATGGTTTATTGTTGACACGAATTTTTATTTGCCGGTTAGCAGTGCCTTCAAACAAACTATACAAATTCATATCGGCAGTTAATGGCCGGCCATCTACTTCAACCAAATACTCACCTTCTTTTACATTCATACCCGGACCACTTAAAGGCGAACGCAACTCCGGATTCCAGTTTTCACCTGTAAATATTTTAGTGATTTTAAAGAAACCATTTTCTGCTTTATAATTTGCACCGAGTAAGCCAACAGGTATGGTTGGTACTTGCGGAAAATCGCCGCCTGATGTATACGAGTGACCAACTGCAATTTCTCCGCCAAGAATATCAATGATGTAATTCAAATCAGAACGATGCTTTACATGTTTCAGCCATGGTTGATACCAATCATACACTTTGTCCCATGGTGCACCATGTGTATTGTTCACATACAAAAAGTCACGTTGATAGCGCCAACCTTCTTTAAAAATTTGTTCCGCTTCTTTTGAAGGATCAACATATACACGCATGCCATCTGTTTGCAATCTGCCATCACCGGGTCTTGGTGCAGCCGCAACTGTATTTACAATAAACCAGGATGGGCCGCTGCTGTACAATAAATTTTTTCTGTCGAAGCTGGATGATGCAGTTGAAATGCCTCTGATGAATTCAATTACTTTTCTGTCTTTGATACTGTAACGATGCAATACCAATCCATTTTCATTGGGGATGGCTTCTGCAATAAATACATGACCGTCTGGTCCGGCAACCAACTCCTGATAATCACGTACCGGAATGTTTACAGCAATAATTCGTTGATCAATGCCGTCAAAATCAATCTTCACTCGTACACCAGTTGGTTTTGTTACCACAGGCTTCACCGTATCACCTGTATTCTTGGTTGTGAGCACAGGTTTTTCTTCGCCGGGTTTTGTTGGCTCTTCATCACTTTTTGGTTCAAACGGATTGGTTGTTTCTTTTGAAAGAACAGCCATGTACAAGGCACGTGTAACCGGATAATTATAACTGCTCATATCTAACCAACCACTGCTTAATGCATAATCGGTACTGGCAAGAAAGTATAAATATTTTCCGCTTTCATCCCATTGCGGACTGATGGCATCACTCAACCCATCGGTAATGGCGGTGCTTTTATTGTCATCAACATTATACACTTTCACTGCTTTAAATTGATTTTCCATGATCTGCACATAAGCGATCCATTTACTATCAGGACTCCAAACGGGGCGCAATGATCTGTTAGGATGCGCAAGCCTGTCGGTTGCAACCAATGTTGCTTTACCACTGGCTAGATCAAGGTTCCAGAGATTATAATCAGTATCAGTAAATGCAATGTATTTTCCATCAGGCGACCATGTTGGAAAGTAATAGAATTTTTTATTGGGGATAGGATATGCTTTGGGTGTTCCCAATCCATCCTGATTGGCAACCATCAATTGATATTCTCCGCTTGCATCCGAAAACCAGGCGATCTTTTGTCCATCAGCCGACCATGCAGGATAACGGTCAGCAGCAGACGTAGTACGGGAAATATTTCTCCAGTCGCCATTTTCTTTCGGCACAGAAAAAATTTCACCACGATGTTCGAACACAGCCCGTTTGCCTGTTGGTGAAAGACTTGCATTGGTCAATTGTGCACCTGAAATATTATTCCATCTTGCACGGCCCCAGTTGAGATCGCCGTTGGCGTTAATGGTTAATGGTTTTGTTTTACCTGTTGCAATATCAAGGCTATGCAAACGTGCAGCTTGCTCGTAAACTAAAATGCCGTTGCTTGCCGATAAATTTTTTACATCAAAATCTTTGTGAAAGGTGAGCTGCTTCTGTGTTTTTGTTTTTGGATTGTACATCCATACATTGTTTGCATAATCCTGCTCACTGAGAAAATATAAAATACCATTGTCCCAAACAGGTGCAGTGTGTCGTTCACGATCGCCCTGAATTGTTTTTGTTGTTTCCTGTGTTTTCATGTTGAAGATCCAGATGGGCTGCGCCTGTCCGCCACGATAGTTTCTCCATTCAGGATCCCAGAAGCGATGCGGTTGATACGCCATCATACTTCCATCATCACTCATACTTCCAGCAAAACCAAACGGGATGATCATTGGTTCCGGTGTACCGCCCAATGTTGATACAGTATAAAATTTTGTATTGGCCGTTGGATAACCCATACGGTCGGAGGTAAAAATGATCTTGTTATCATTTGACCAACCCTGAACAAGATCGGGTGTTGGATGCCAGGTAAGACGTTTTGGGGCGCCACCATCAATGGAAACCAGATACACATCAGTGTTACCATCGTATTGCCCGGTAAAAGCAACCCATTTTCCATCGGCACTAATGCGTGGATTATTTTCAGCACCAACGGCGCTGGTTAACCGTCGTGCATCACCGCCTTCACGGGATACCACCCACAGATCATCGCCATGCACAAATACAATGTGTTGCTTGCTTACCGATGGCTGGCGTAACAGTAAAGTGCCTTGGGCGGTTGCTGCTATTGAAAAGAATGTACTGCACACAAAGAACAGTAAACAAAACTGCGTTTGAAATTTTCTCATACAAAAAAGTTTGGATGTTCAAGTTAATGTTTCCGGAAGAAGCCCGGAGTAGAAATTCTTTGAACGGTTAAGGGGCGATGTCAGGTATGAATGAAATGATATTTTCATATCGGTTACCGTCTTTACCAATAACAATAATCATGAGTGAAACCAACTTTGCCAAAGTTGTAAAAGACCAATTGCAGCATTACAGCAACTCAAAACTTTGGCAAAGTTGAATACCGCCCGCAACCGCAGCTAATGAAAAAGACCGCTGTTGAAGCGAATAACAAAGCTCAAAAGTAAAAGACTGGAAACGTATGCGTAGAGTGCAGAATACTTTGTTCGAAATAAAAGAACGTTAAGCCGGTTAGTTATTGATTGAGTTTTACACAGATCATGTAAGGAGCATACTACTCTGCCGTTTGTTTTTTACCGTCTCGTATTTTGATAAACTCTGTTTCTATGTTTTTTGATTGCTCTGTTATATGCTCAAGTTGATTTCTGAATTTCTTGTATTGTTCAACATCTTTGAAAGCATGAGAATAACGGTCAAGTCTCCAGAGCATTGTTGACCACATATATTGGTAGAGCCCTCCCAGTGTTGTGTCGCACTTAGAAACTATGAAGTCATAATAAAGTTGCCACTTGACCCAAAACTCATAAGTGTCAAACAGCAGCCAATGCTGGAAATAAAGAGTTACGAAATGATTTAAGTCATAAATGCGATAAGTGTAAAAAACTTTTTCCTTATCTGTATAGTTAGGGTTTGTAATTAGTTCGTCAAGTGTCTTTGCGGAAAATGTCACACCGGTTTTGTTTGTAAAAGCCACTTTAAAGAAATATGAGTTACTGATGGCTTTTGAATATTCTTTGTCAAGCTGGATTGCCAACGGGTCGTGTAGGCTCCCCCAAAAACAGTACGTTTTAAAAGTAGACAAAAGTCTTAATTTTAAAAACGTAAATCATGAAAAAGAGTCAATTCAGTCCCACGCAAATTGCCAGCATACTCAAGGAGTTT
>JAIEMP010000027.1 GCA_019752045.1 Chitinophagaceae bacterium
TCTTTTTCATGATTTACGTTTTTAAAATTAAGACTTTTGTCTACTTTTAAAACGTACTGTTTTTGGGGGAGCCTACATGGCGAATACTTAGAAGTGGCAAACTGTTGGACACAACACAATTTTCAATAAATGCAAGACATTTTGTTCAATCACTTGACAAAAGCGTAAACAAATATCTTGACGAATTAATGCTTAGTAATTTTGACACACCCATTTGGGAAAAAGCATTTTTAAAACTAAACGACATTTGCGAAAATTGTAAGAGAACTTAATTCGACTTGCCTGCCACCAACATGGGGTTCCTATGTATATAGGTTTTAGAGAGAGATAATATTTAAAGTTATTATTTTTCTTTTGAAAGCAAGAGATAAATGAGAGTTTTAAGTTTCATTTACCTCCCGCCTTCGCCAGATTTTTTTCCCATATCAAAATTATTTTACGTTCCGCAATTACACAAGAGTTTTTCTCCTGCTATTGCAGACTTTTATTACCCATTACCAGCATCCTATGAGTCAACCACACAACATGTGTGATGACAAGCTCCTGTGATTAAATAAATAATTAAGAACAACCTGCTACAGTCTTGCCGAAGTCAATGCTGCGTTGTTTAATTATGTCACTGCTCCTTCCTTTTGCGTTATTTATCACACATAAGCACTCAAATAGAACAACATGATAAGAGCAGATGAATTGTCTTATTGGCGACAAACGGAAAGCATTTTTTTTTGATTCAACAAAATTAAATTACCTTATGTTGAATTTCATTTCTCATTTATACTAAAAATAAAATCATGGAAAAATTTGCAATTTTGGCGAGGGTTGAAGCGAAAGCTGGTAAAGAAAAGGAAGTACTAGAGTTTTTAAAATCGGCGTTGCCACTTGCTGAGGGAGAACCCGGGACACTAAGATGGTATGCCTTACAAATTGGGCCATCAACTTTTGGCATATTTGACACATTTGAAACAGAAGAAGGACGTAAAGCTCATTTAAATGGGCCAATAGCAGCTGCATTAATGGCCAATGCGTCAGCTCTCCTGGCAAAAGACCCTATTATCGAAATGGTAGACCTATTAGCCATCAAATAATTGAGTTCAAATAACTTGCTTGAGGGTTTATAAAACATCTCAACCGGTTACCTTTCTTTACGAAAAAGAACGAACGCACAACATGAAATCTGTGTAAAAAACCAAACAAATTTTTATCTTTCTTACGGTTTAGCTGAACAATAATTTGGTTGATATAAACTGTTGTTTTTTATCCCCACTACTATGGGGACAAATACTTGTTTCCACAGTTTATTACACACTGCTATCAAAGCCTGTTTTCCCGTTTTACCATTTGCTCTTAAACTATCGTACAATGCTTTGCAGGCTGTGTTGATTTTCATCGCATTCATACTGCACATGTAGAGCACATCACTTAAGTTTTTACCGCCACGTTTGTAAATTCTTGGTTTACCCTGTATGCTGCTTCCGCTGCATCTGCAAAATAAAACAATTCCGGATCCGGTTTTATAATAATACGTCAGCTAACTTGTATGTTTCAACGTGACTCTTTTAACTTTATAGAATGAACCCAAAAGTTGACTGGTATTTCAGCAAAAATGAACGCTGGGAAAAAGAAATCAACAAACTAAGAACTATTATTCTTGACTGCGGTTTAACAGAAGAATTGAAATGGGGCTGCCCATGCTACACCCATCAAAAAAACAATCTTGTTTTAATTCATGTGTTTAAAGAATACTGTGCCGTATTGTTTTTCAAAGGCGCATTGTTAAGTGATGCAAACGGCATACTCGTTCAGCAAACAAAAAATGTACAGTCTGCAAGACAACTCCGTTTCACCGGCCTGCAGGAAATAATAAAGAAAGAAAACATCATAAAAGCTTATATCTACGAAGCTATTGAAGTGGAAAAAGCGGGACTGAAAGTAACATTGAAAAAAACGGCTGAATATACAATCCCCGACGAATTTCAACTGAAGCTGCAAAAAAAACCTGCATTAAAAAAAGCATTTGAAGCCTTAACACCGGGGCGACAAAAAGCTTATCTGTTTCATTTTTCTCAGCCAAAACTATCTGCAACACGCAAAGCCAGAGTTGAAAAATACATGCAGCAGATTCTGAACGGAAAGGGATTGAAAGATCTTTAAAAATAGCGGATTGGAGCGCTACGTTGCATTACTGTGAGAATAAAAATAAACACAAATAATAAGCTGCAAATAAACCAACCTGCCTGCAGGTAAACCCTCCGCTGAATTTTCAGGACCGGCACTATGTCGTACTTACTCCGCAATAACCAATTCAACGTTTACAGCAAAAAAAATCTTCCAAAATCTTCATTCACAAATTAAAAGAATCTGTTTAATATTGCCAGTCCTTCAAATCCACCAAAAAATTAAGCCATCCATTGATCCGGATCAGTTACTACATAACCAGAACAGCTGCAATTATTGTAATTACAGTTGGTATACTTGTCCTTTGGGGTTGGCATATAAATAACATTTCGCTGAAACAGGTTTTGCCAAAAATGGTAGCCATGAATCCGATGGAAGCCGTTTCTTTTATTTTGTGTGGCATCGCTTTTCTTCTCCATCAGCAAAAAGGATATAAACGCATCCTTGCAATCACTTTGGCATCCCTGGTAATATTGATTGCATTATTAAGAATAGCTGCAATCATTGGTTTGTACGATGCAGGCATTGACCGGTTACTGTTTGCTGAGCAATTGCAGTCAACCATTTATAACGGCACAACCAACCATATAGTTCCGCATGCTGCTGTTTCTTTTTTCATTTGCGGAACAGCGCTTCTGCTGCTAATACACGGCCGTGCAATTACAGCACAGTGGATGGCATTGCCCGTGAATGCATTGAGCATACTTTCGATTATTGGTTACAGTTACCACATCAGTTCTTATTATGTAGTTACCTCTTTTACACCAATGTCGTTTCATGGAGGCATTACGTTTATGTTTTTATCCATGACCTTATTGCTGGCAGAAAGTACAAAGGGATTTATGGGCGAGATTACCAACATGCATGCCGGCGGTAAAGCAGCACGAATCTTATTACCTGCTCTTGTTGCCATCCCTGCTTTATTGGGTTACTATATTTTAAAGGGCATCTCAAAGGGAAATTTTTCTGTAGTTGTATGGATGTCGCTTTTTGTTTGTGCAGTAATTTTTATGTTCGGTTTGCTCGTTTGGGCAACAGCACGATTCATTAATAAATCGGAAGAAAAAAGATTACTCGAAAAACAAAAAGCAGATGAAGAACGCAGACAGATGACGGAGTATAAAATCAAGCAATCGCAGGAACGTTATTTTACCCTTATGAACAGTGTGGATGGTATTGTATGGGAGGCCGATGCACAAACCTTTGCTTTTACATTTATCAGTAAACAGGCAGAACAGATATTGGGCTATCCTGCAGAGCGATGGGTAACCGAACCTACTTTCTGGGCCGATCATATTATTGAAGAAGACCGCAAATGGGCAGTAAATTTTTGTGCTGCAGCAACAGCACAGGGAAAGCCACACCAGTTTGAGTACCGGATGATTGCTGCCGACGGACGAATACTTTGGTTACGGGATTTTGTTTCTGTATTAATGGAAAACAGGAAACCGGTAAAACTGAGTGGTATTATGGTTGATATTACTGAGCAGAAAAAAATGGAACAGGAATTAAGTGAGAAAGAACGGTCGAAACAAAAACTGATTACTGAAATCACCATTCTTGCACAGGAAAAGGAACGCAACGAATTAGGGCTTGAGCTGCACGATAATATTAATCAACTGCTGAGCGTAGTGAAACTTTACCTTGGCAGAGCAAAAACTGAAAAAGCATTGAGTGAAGAAATGATTGATAAAAGTTATCTGCATTTAGAAGAAGCTATTCGTGATATACGCAAGTTATCCCATTCACTGGTTGCACCTTCACTGGGTCATGACGGATTAAAAGAAGCGCTGGAAGATCTTACAAGAAGCGTACAGGACCTGAACAAAATAGATATCCGGTTATTGCTGGATGAAGATTTTGAACTTGCGCTGCAGGATAAAAAGAAAGAACTGATGCTGTACCGTATAGTGCAGGAACAACTGACCAATATTGTAAAGTATGCCAATGCAACTGAAGTTGTGATCTGTCTTGAACTGCAGGAAAATAATCTTACACTGATGATTAATGATAATGGTGTTGGTTTCGACACACAATTGCAGAGTAACGGTATTGGTTTAAAAAACATCAACAGCAGAGTTCATTTTTATGCCGGTAAAATGTCGCTTACATCAGCACCTGGCGAAGGCTGCACGTTGGAAATTTCTGTTCCAAAAGACTGACAATTAGAGCCAATACATTGTTATAAACTGGTAAATAACTCCTCTGGGTTCACCACTTATCTTTGCTGCAAATATCAACTATGGAATTAGGCATAAGCATGTTTGGCGATAATCATTACGATGCAAACGGAAAGGCATTTCCTGTGGGCATACGTTTAAAAGAACTGGTTGAAGAAATAAAACTGATGGATGAACTGGGACTTGATTTTTATGGACTTGGTGAGCATCACCGCCCCGACTATGCTGTTTCAACTCCTGAAATTATTTTAGCTGCTGCTGCAAGTGTAACCAAACAGATTAAACTGGGCAGTGCAGTAACGGTGTTAAGCTCCGCCGATCCTGTTCGGGTATACCAGCAATATGCAACCATTGATCAGTTAAGCAATGGCCGTGCAGAAATTACTGCAGGCCGTGGAAGTTTTATTGAATCGTTTCCGTTGTATGGTTATAACCTCAACGATTATGATGCGTTGTTTGATGAGAAGCTGGATCTGCTGGTACGCATCAATCAAAACGAACGCATCACCTGGAAAGGTGATTTCCGTGCGGCATTAAACGATCAGGAAATTTTACCAAAAGCAGTTAACAACCAACTGAAATTATGGGTGGCAGTTGGCGGCACACCCGAATCTGTTTTACGTGCAGCTACACATGGGCTGCCGGTGGTCTTTGCAATTATTGGCGGCAATCCTGCGCAGTTTAAACCGTTGTTTGAGTATTACAAAAAAGCATACCAGCATTTTAAACATAACATGAAGCAGTTTGAAACAGGGGTACACATGCATTGTTTTTTTGGTACAGACAGTAAACAAACTGCAGACATGTACTATCCTTTGTATGCCGCTCAAATGGACCGTGTAGGACACAGCAGAGGATGGCCGCCGTATCAGCGTCAGCAATATGATTATGGACGTGGCAGAGATGGCGCATTATTCATTGGAGATGCATCTGAAGCAATTGATAAAATTTTGTACATGCAGGAAATGTTTGGCATCACCCGTTTTTCTGCACATATGGATGTTGGCGGCCCATCGCATACTTCACTCATGAAATCAATTGAAATTTTTGGAACACAGATTGCACCCAAAGTGAGAGCGGCATTAAAGAAGTAAACATTTGCAGCAGTTTACAATTTTCATTGCTCTGCAGAAAGCAGTCTGCATTTTTGTACTGTTGTTTTTCTGCACTTACTTTTCTCCCTGCAATAAAACAACTATTTTGTTGCAATGAAAGCAAGCATATATACCAACTACGGGCAACCGGAGGTTCTTCAGCTAAAAGAAATTGCCACACCTGTTCCCAAAGACAATGAAGTACTCATAAAAATTTATGCAGCAACCGTTAACCGAACAGACAGTGGTTTCCTTACAGGCAAACCATACATCGCACGCCTTTTCAGTGGTATTCTTAAACCACGCAATCAAATTACAGGAAACGAGTTTGCAGGTATGGTAACAGAAACAGGTAAAAATGTTACAGCATTTAAACCGGGCGACAAAGTATTTGGTTATAACGATGTAACATTTGGTACACATGCAGAGTATATCTGTATGAAAGAAGATGCGCCCATTGCTCTCATGCCATCCAATATCAGATATGAAGAAGCTGCACCGTTAACAGAAGGTGCACATTATGCATTGTGCGATTTGCGTGCAGCAAAAATTAAAAGCGGACAACAGATCCTCATCAACGGAGCAACAGGTGCCATTGGATCTGCAGCCGTGCAGCTTGCAAAATATTTTGGCGCAACAGTTACTGCAGTTTGTGATACCGATCATATTGATTTAATTCAATCGCTTGGTGCAGATATGGTGATTGATTATAAAAAAGAAGACTTCACTCAACTGAAACAATCCTTTGATTTTATTTTTGATGCAGTAGGAAAAAGTACGTTTGGAAAATGCAAACCACTACTCTCAAAAAAAGGGATTTATATTTCAACTGAACTGGGGCCTATGTCGCAAAATCCGTTTCTTGCACTCATCACTCCTCTTTTTGGCGGTAAAAAATTGTTGTTCCCCATCCCCACCATTAGCCAGGCTGATGTGGTGTTTTTGAAAGAACTTGCAGAAGCCGGTCATTTTAAACCGGTGATTGACCGTACGTATGATTTAAATGAAATTGCTGACGCATACCGGTATGTATTAACCGGACAAAAAACAGGCAATGTGGTTATCCGCATTGCACAGGAATGATGATTAAGAAATCACCGGCAGCTCAATAAAAAACGTACTGCCATTCCCCTGTTCAGTTGTGAACCAGATTTCACCTTTCATCTGTTCTACAATACTTTTACACATGGCCAGTCCTAATCCTGTGCCCGATGTTTTAGTGGTAAAGTTGGGATAGAAAATTTTCTCCTGCAGCTCAGGTTCAATACCATCGCCATTATCCTGCACATGAATAAGTACAGTATTTCCGGTAACAGTGTAATGAATACTTACGGTTGCCTTGCGATCGGTTGGTACCGATTCCAATGCATTGCGGATAAGGTTGGTGAATAATCTGTTGAGCTGGGTTTTATCAGCCATAATAAAAACAGATTGATCCGGTTTATCATAATCAATTGCTCCCTCTTCATACATGCTGAACAATGCAACAACTGATTGAATAGCTTCGCCAAGATTTACCTGTTCTAATCTTGGATTACCGATGTTTGCAAAGCTGGAGAAATCGGAAGCGATATTGGAGAGATAATCAATTTGCTCTACCAATGTTTTTGCAACGCTTTGCGAAATATTTTTTGCATCGGGCGAATTGGAATCAACCGCCTTTTGCAGATACTGAATACTCAGCTTCATGGGTGTAAGCGGATTTTTTATTTCATGTGCTACCTGCCTTGCCATTTCACGCCAGGCACCTTCCCGTTCGCTGCGTGCAAGCAGGTTAGCACTTTCTTCCAACTGCAACACCATCTTGTTATATTCCTGTACCAGCTCACCAATTTCATCATTCCTGTTCCAAACGATTGCTTCGTTGGCCTTACCAAGTTTAATTTCTTTCATCTTATCACTGATAATTGAAAACGAACTGGTGATTCGGCCTGTTACAAAAAACGCAATCAACCCGGCAATTAAAAAAATAAAGGCATTGAGATTAATGAGCGTAACAAGAAAATTAGAAATCTCCTGTTTCAATTCATCCTGCGAAGTAAAGTAGGGAATGTTGAGATAGGCATAGGTTTTACCTTCTTCATCTCTCACAGGTACGTAGATGCTCATATAAGAACGGGTGCCTACTTTTTCATCTTCGATGGTTTGCACCAGGTACTCTCTTGACAATTTAAAATAAGCAGCAGGATCTGTTTTACGGCTCAGTAATCCTTTACTGTAATAATAAGGTTGCGATGATATTCTGAGATTGCCCGAAGGATCATAAATGTTTACATCAACCCCGTGTATTTCTGAAATACGGTTTACTTTCCCCTGCAGATCGGCAGAGCTTACTTCATCATACACTTTCAGTACATCGTCAAAAACTGCATGCTGGCTGAGCGCTTCCTGTACTTCTGTGAGCATGATCTGTATTGTTCTCGACAAACGTTCTTTATTGATACGGCTGTGCCTGTTAATAAAAAAGAAAATGGTAGATACGCCGATTACAAGAAATGAAAAAATGCTGATGCCAATAATGGTTGTATGTACCTGTGTACGAAAAGTAAGCTGTAAATGCTTCTTCCAGCCCGATGGCTTTAAACCGAACTGTGTGATGAAACGTACTATTCGGTAAAAAGCTACCATTAATAAAAACACACAGAACAAATACGCAAACAGGGTAATGGTTTCGAGCAGTTTATTTTGCGGCTTTGCAATCACCACCGTTAAGTTGGAAGCTGCTGTATACCATAGTTCACTAAATCCGTTCCGCTTAACCTTATTGAAAGATGACTGATTGCTCTGACCTTCGGTTAAATGTACAGGAAACGGATAATCATTATAACTGCTGATGAGTTCCTTGTTTTTATATACGGCATAGGCATAGGATGGCATACTCTCCGGTAACAGGTTAAATGTTTTAGAGAAGAGCTGCGGATCAAATTTTTCATCAGCATACCGCTTGGGTCTTGCTATAATAAACACATATCCTTCAATACGGTTTGTTTGCGGATTGGTGATTTCTTTTTTGGCGATATAATAAAATTTATCGAACGACTCTTCATAAAACTGCCAGTCCTTTACAGTAGTGGGCTTGCTTTGCAGCTTGTAAATAATATTGAGTGTATTATAAGAAGTTGAGTCTGCATTGTACAAGGGATACTCCTGTTGATTAAACGTATACAGCTCAGTTTCAAACTTATTCAGGTATCCGCTGAAATGTTCGCTGAGCAAACTGTCTTTTAAAAACTGGCTACTGCCTGAGGTTGTAAAACGGCTGAAATTGTCAATCAAAAAATCACTTCTGAAATTTTTCAGTGCTATGCTCAACAGATTTTCTGCAGATGGATCTGTTTGTAAACTCAGTTTCTCTGCCATCCGCAAACGATCCTGCCATTCACGTTTTGCATTTTCTGTAATTAATAAAAAAGTTAATGACACTGAAAAGAAAAACAGCCAGAAAATACTGCGCCCACCGGAAGGCAAAAACCTGAAATCAATTTTATTATTATTGAGCAACACAGTTATCAACAGCAGCCAGCCCAGCAGGTACAAATGAAACAGTACAATACCTGAATTAAACGTT
Organism: Chitinophagaceae bacterium; assembly: GCA_019752045.1. Taxonomy (GTDB): domain Bacteria; phylum Bacteroidota; class Bacteroidia; order Chitinophagales; family Chitinophagaceae; genus Lacibacter. Next base: position 9,018 of record JAIEMP010000027.1, read on the forward strand.
GCCGTTAAATACAACAGTCCGATAACGGTTAAAGCCAGCAACTGCTGGATTAATTTATTGTGCGTATAGTGTTTAAAAAAACTAAACAGCCAGTCAATCAGCAGAAAATAATTTAATGCTAAGCAACCCAGCACACAAAATCCTGCAAAGCTGAAAACACTCAGACTGAAAAAATTGGTGACATTAAATGATATCTGTGAATCGGCAACCAGGCTTTGAACAATGTTGCCAAACAGAATGGTGATAAAAAAAATTATGGCCGATGTTACCACTAAGCCGGCTACCGGATTAATACTGAAACGAAAAAGTGGTTCAGCACTCCGGTATCTTCTGATAAACAGCAATACCCATAACAACAAAAAAGAATTGATAAGTAAATCGCCCAGTGATTTCAGAATGTTATTGGATCCGTAAATAGAAGGATCAAACAAATCGAACTGACGGAGGTTGAGTGGTATAGGAAAATAGTAACTGCAGATGCGAATGGCAAGAATACATGTAACTAAGAAAAAAAGAGCATAGGAAAATAATTGCTTCTGTGCAATTTCTGCTGCTGCTTTATGTATAAAAAATAAAAAACAAAATATGGCCAGTAAACGCAGCACAACAGTTATAGCATTGAGCGGTTGCGGAAAATTGGTTTGCCGGTTGAGCCAAAAAAGAGCAGTACCGTCTTTACTTTTTACTTCCAGCTCTGTTTTTACCACATCGCTGATGGAATAATATTTTTCGATGCCTTTGAGATAGGCAAAACTGTTGCTTAAATAATCGGTTGTTACAAAATAATTCCACTTTACCGGAATCAAAGCCATGGCCAGGCATGTGCTGTCATTCGCAAGCCGGCATGTTTTTTTATACACCGTATAATATCCATTGATGAGCTGTTCAAACCAAACACCATCTGCACGTTTCCACAATTCTTCATCGGGCAGTATACTTTGTGTATTCCAGAAACGTGTTTGAAATCCATCGTTGCCGGCAGATGCCACAAATACAAAATAGTCTTTGTTTAAGAGTTGATTAAAAACTGTTTTATTGTACGTTCCATTATTTAAACTGGCCAGCAGCAACGAATCTCCAAGTATTGTTTCAAAATCTGTTTCCCTGCTGTGAATGGTTCGTTGAATTGTTTTTTTAACCTGAACAGGAGCCGAAGTGTAAGACCAGTAATATTCAAACAGAAAAGAAAAAGTTAACAGCCATCCGGCTAAAATGAGCAGGTATCCATTTTTGAACAAAAAGTGGCGGATGGTTTGAATGTGGTTCAAGTGATCAGAATTAAACTTCTCTGTTTTTTATTTTAATCCGGTTCCAGATAAGATCCATTTCCTGCAGGCTCATATCAACCAGTTGTTTTCCTTCACCAACAGCTTCCTGTTCCATTTGTGTAAACCGTTGAATAAACTTGCGGTTGGTGCGTTCCAGCGCATGGTCTGCGTCTATCTGCAAAAACCGTGCATAATTCACGAGTGAAAAAAACACATCGCCCAGTTCTTCTTCCATCTGATCCCTGTTATTTGCCAGCACCACTTCTTTCAGCTCGCCCATTTCTTCTTCTATTTTTTGAAACACCTGGTCTTTATTATCCCATTCAAAACCCACCTGCTTTGCTTTTTCCTGTATGCGGATGGCTTTTACCAGCGATGGTAATCCTTTGGGTACACCGCTGAGTACAGAAGTTTTTCCTTCTTTCAGTTTTAATTTTTCCCAGTTGCGTTTTACATCTTCTTCATTCTTTACTTCTACTGTTTCAGAACCGGCCGGAGGATAAATGTGCGGATGCCTTGCAATCAATTTTTCACACACTCCGTTAATCACTTCATCTAATGTAAACTGTTGCTGTTCGGTACCGATTTTAGAATAGAACAAGAGGTGCAGCATCAGATCGCCCAGTTCTTCTTTGATGTGCTGCCAGTTTTTTTCGGTAATGGCATCGGCTAACTCATAGGTTTCTTCAATGGTTAACGGCCGCAGGGTTTCAATGGTTTGTTTTTTATCCCATGGACATTGTTCACGGAGTTCATCCATAATTTTTACCAATCGCAAAAAACTATCGGCGGTTACTTGCATACATTAAATATTAAAAGCTGAAAAAACTAAAAACCCTGTAAAAAGAAAAAGAACAAAAAAGAAAAAAATGAAGTTAAGCAGAAAGAATTTGATGACAGTAATGGCTCTTCGCTGCCGGTAATAATTCCGCATGGCCTTATATAAATAAATAAAGGAGGCAAAAAACAGACATACATTGATCCATGAAAACAATGACCAGCCGGTAATATTTAAAAGTTTATCTGAAGCAAAGGAAATGAGCATCAACAGAAAACAAAAAATATAATAGTATATGCTGAAGATGGAATGATTGACAAAATTAAAGCGGCTGCGGTGCCGTATGAATAAGAGGGAAAGTATAAAGGCAAAGATGGGCAACGAAATAAAAAAGATAGTGGGTAATTTATGCAGAAACACATCTGTCATGCGTGCAAAAGCCAGACCGGGCCTGTCGCCGTATTTTTCATTGAGCGCTGCCGATTTTCTGTTCAGTGCTTTTTTAAACCAACCGTCTTTAGCTTCAGGCGGCAAACTGTTTTGTATTGAATCGTACTCTGAAATACTGTTGTATTGTTTTCCGAAATTGATCACATTAAATGAAGATTTCTTATTCTCTTCTACAGTAGTATCCTTCTTTTCCTCCAGATCGGCTGCTTTCACCAGTGAATCAATCAAGGGTTCGTTCATCTCAGATAACTGATTGATGTTACCAACCTTTACTCCATTTACTTTAATATCCCCGGTAGTAAAACCTACATTGAAATCAGCAGAGGTATTACGGAAACGTTCCTGCAACTTACTGTAACCAATTTCCATTTCAGTATCATTCACTTTAAAAATGGAAAAGAAGATGATGAAAAAGAAAGCCGATGAAAATACATACATCCGCACCGGGTTCATGTAAGCAGCACGGCGGCCACGGGTATACTCAGACGGCAAAAAACCAGGTTTAAATAAGAGATAGCGAATAGCGGTGAGAAATTTTCCTTCAAAGTGAGTGATGTCGTTAAAGAAATGCACAATCAGCCCGCCCAGCGATTCTTTTGGCTCAACATTTTCCTGTCCGCAAAAATGACAATACCTGCCAAACACCCTCGCATTACAATTTAAACAGTTCTTTTCTTTGCGTTCCTTCCCGTGGGACATACAGCTGATTTTTGCTAAAAATAGAAAATCGGCCTCAACTTTAATCAAGTTTTGAGCTTTGCCTGCTTTTCAGAGTAAACAGGTACAACATTTCATGAGCACCAAACGTTTAAGCACCGTGAACTGTGGAAAAACACAGAAAACCACGTCTACTTCAAATATCTTTGCCCTTACCATGAACATTAAGCATTATTTAGTTACACTGTTAACCATCGCAGTTATTCCATTCTGCAGCTACAGCCAGTTTTATCAAAAAGATATACTTAGTACCAAAGAAGCTGCCAGCCAGTTGAAACAATACAAAACGAATAAGATAAAAAAAGTAATCCTCAATTCGTTTGAAGCAACAGGTGAACCGGTTGATAAATTTATCTGCTACCAGGAAGTGTCACCCTCTTACAACAGTATTAAAACATACAGCCAAACTATTCAAACATTGCAATCAGTTTTGAGCAGTCAGTTTAATTTTAAAGGACAGCTCACTCGAAGTGCCGACAGTTCCAATACCACTTTAAATGTATCGTCTTATAACTATGATGCAAACGGAAGTTTAATAAGTGTTGAATCTGTATCGCAGGCGTATGCCTACCAAACAAAAGAAATTGAAAAAAGATACTGGACCTACGACTCTGCTAACCTGCCCGTAAAAATGGTCCGGATCAAAAACAATACAGATACCATTGTTGTACTTTTTACGGCCGATGAAAAAGGAAATATTGCAGAAGAAAGATGGCTCAGCAAAGGAACAGAAACACAGGCATGGTATTATTATTACGATGAGCAGAACCGCCTAACCGATATTGTACGTTTCAATGACCGTGTACAAAAATTATTACCCGATTATATTTACGAATACAATGAGCAATCGCAGCTTGCACAAATGATCTCTGTGCAAAGTGGCAGCAGCAATTATGTTACCTGGAAATATCAATACAACCCGCAGGGATTAAAAATCAGGGAAAGCTGTTTCAGCAAACAGAAGCAGTTGATGGGATATATTACGTATAGGTATGAGTGATGAATGGTGAGTAGCAGAATTCTAAAAAAATGAAATAAACTATTGGATCAAAAAAAGCAACGATTACTCGTTGCTTTTTTTATCCTAACTACATAGCCAAAATTGATTTTAAAAAAATTACTAAAATATTTGGCACTACCGATTTTGTCCGTAAATTTGTCCGTGTCCGCAAAATTGTCCGCAAAATGATTAATGTCAAATTTTACCTAGATAAAGCAGATAAGAATAAGCTTTTCCCTATTCACCTTGTGCTCCGTCAGAAAGATGTACAGGTGAAAGTTGCAACCGGTGAAAAAATAAAAAAGAAAGATTGGGATAATGCGTCCCAGTCTGTAAAAGATAGTTGCTATAACCACAAAGGGATAAATAAATTCCTGTCGTTCTTAAAACAGGAAGTTGAGAAACATTTGGAAACTGCTCCACACTCCCAACTGACTGATAAAAAGATAAAAGAGAAAATACTTTCGCTTGTAAATAGTCGTAGAGGTAATACAGATGTAAAAATGGTTTGCGAAGACAAGGAATACTACGAGGGTAAACAGAAAATTACATTTTTGGATTTGTTCGCTGGTGCTGGGGGGTTCAGTGAAGGCTTTTTACAGGCGGAGCATGGAAATAAAGTGTATGATTTCTTGTTAGGAAGTGATATAAATGAAAACTGCGAATTAACTCACCTTGCCCGGTACAATTATCAATTAGGACTTGATGCTGAATTTTTACGACAAGATATTAGTGAGCCGGATTTTCTCGATAATTTATTAAAGAGATTAAAAGGTAAACAAGTTGATGTTGTCTGCGGTGGACCTCCTTGTCAAAGCTTTAGTCTTGCAGGCAAAAGAAAGAAATTTGATAAGAAAGATGATTTGTTTGCACACTACTTAAAAGTTATAAGGCAGTTGAGGCCGAAATACTTTGTAATGGAAAATGTGAAAGGCATCCTAACAAAAGAGGAAGGAAGAATTCGTGAAATGATTTTGCAAGAAATTAGGTCTATTGTTGATTTAAAAGAGTTTCACCAATTAATTCATTTTGTTGCTCAACTAAGGCGTCAGGAAAAAGAACAAGCATTTATTCTTGATTGCTACAATTTGCGTTTACAATTCGAAACTGCCAATGACAAGGAAATTGAAGGAATAAAAGAAAGATACATTCAGAATGTCGAGAATAAGTTTAGGATTCTCACTCCAAAAATTGTTGATTACAAAACAAGTAAAACAGATTCAAGTATTAGTACAATCCGGCACGGATTTAATTTGTTGAAAAGGGCACATGAACTTGCTTTTATCAGGAAGAAAGTAATTAATGAAAAAGCATTTTGTGATTTGGATAATGATTTCTTTTATGAAGATTTTAATAATTTTTTGACAGCCATAGAATCCGAATCAATTGTTGAAAGGGTTAATACGGCCTTTAAAAACCTCAAGCCTGCAAAAGAATTTATTACTGACGTAAATGAAATAGTAAAGGCTTTAGAAATTTATGCTTATTCTTTTGATGAATGTATGGATGGATTGGCCGGATTTGTGAAAAATGCGAAACTCGAAAGTGAGTTTAATGAAATCTTGTCGCACATAAGACTTTATAATATTGATGAACCTTTTGTAGCATTGGCTTCAAATTATGGAGTGCCACAAAACCGGGAAAGGGTTTTATTCATTGGTTGCCGCAAAGACCAGCAATTAATTAAACAAGTACCAGCAACTGTTTCAGGAAAAGAAAAGGTAACCATTTTTGAAGCATTATACGATTTAGATTTTGTGGGTAATGATGAAGAAAAGTTTAACTATGAAAAAGTGGACTTAAAAGCAAAGTATAATGGTACTACTGAAAAGATGGTGTCATTAGTAAAGAAGAGAACGGTAGATGGAAAGATTGATGAACGTAAAGGAATGACTTATTCAGAGTGGTCTAAACAAGGCCGTTTGAATGGCAGATTTGCGAATGCTAAGAATCCATTCTATGTTAGGAATTTTGAAGAGTTAGAGAATCATTTAACTCACATGGTTGCCCCTTTGCATAATCATAAGACGAGCAAGCAAAACGATGATGTAGTAAAAAGGCTTGATGTTATTTTGAGTGCCGGGGATTATGACCTGGCAAAGAAAAAATTAAAGCAGATTGGGCTTGAATCTGAAAAAAGAAACTATAATGTTTTGAAGGCAGACGGGCAAAGTCCAACTGTAATGACAATTCCGGATGATTATATCCATTATTCAACCCCAAGAGCACTGACAGTTCGTGAGATGGCCCGATTGCAATCATTCGATGATTCATTCGTTTTTCAGGGGAAACGCTCAACTGGCGGGAATAAAAGGAAAATGGAAGTACCTCAATTTACTTTAGTCGGAAATGCTGTTCCACCATTAATGGCTAGAGCGGTGGCTTTGGAGATACTTAAAAACATTAGATAACAATTACCAGAATCGTTGCAAAGTCTTTAATTCGTCAAACCAATCTTGATAAGACATAACAGCTTTACTTTTCCTAAGTCGATTGTCAATGCCATTTGAAATAATGACAAATTTTACACCATTCCTTTTGGCTTCTTCAAGTTTGTTGTCAGTTAAACTGGATGGACCTAATTTTTTACCGAAATTGCTATTCCCAATTGCAGTGCAAGCTCTATTTCTAGTATCATGCGGCATTTGAGCAAATGTCAACCGGAACCTATCATTTGAAGTTGTTTGACAGGCTACAGCACAACAATTTTTTGGTTCTTCTTTATAAGCTTCAAGGTTAGGGAAAAAGAAGTCTAATTTGCAGCCTGTCTTAAGTACAAATTCTCGTTGATAATCTTGTCTGTAAATAAACCCATTTTTCAGTAGAAGATAAGATATATGATTCATTAAACTTGATCCAGATCTTGAAACTCTCGATTGTCGGTTGGAGTCTGCTAATGACACAATTATATTAACTATCCCATCTAAAATTTTTGTTGGTTCGGATTCTAACAAAGGAGATCTCTTGTATTCATCAATGATTGTTCTAACAGTTGGAAAGTCTATAGCATTTGCATCCTTATCAGCATATTCAATGAATCGATCAGTTATTTCCTTTTGTTTCTGAAGAAAAATTTCATACTCCAGAATTAGCAATTTATCAAGTGCCACATCAATATCAGTAGACTGACTACTTAATGACTCATATTTTTGTTGAGCTAATTCGGCCATAGCCAAAGTTTGGGGTAAGTGTCTTTCACGTACAATCTTAATCAATCCCTTTTGCCCTTGAAGCTCATTCTTTATTTTTAGAAAATCGATTCTCATTATATTAATATCTAAATTTTCATTTAAAGATACAATTATTGAATTTAGAACCCTTTTCGAGCAAGTTGCAACAACAAATTCAAGTATGGTCACTCAACAATAATAGTATTTGAATGCACTAAAAATTCGCACTACGGCTTTTGTAGATAAAGTCATAAATCATGTCGGCAAATCCCGTTTTCCAAAATAGTAATCAAATAATCTTGTACTGTTTTATTCGCTTATTTATCGATTAAAAGTGCCTATCATTAAATTCGTACAATTTTAAAAGTGCGCCTAGAAATTTGAGAATATCGTTTCAGGTGTTCTTGTTTATAAATAATCGATTATACTATACTTACAAGAACCCAGCGATCTTGGGGATAAGGATAGAGAATAGGTGATAATTCCATTTTAAATCAAAAAAGCCTTGATCGTTAATCGATCAAGGCTCTTACATTTTTTGTGCCCCGGAACGGAGTTGAACCGTTACGACCGTTGCGGGTCACAGGATTTTAAGTCCTGCGTGTCTACCAATTCCACCACCGGGGCTCCAAAGAGGTGAAAAAAAATCCCGCTTTAGATGCGGGACTTTGAGCGGAAGACCGGGCTCGAACCGGCCACCCCGACCTTGGCAAGGTCGTGCTCTACCAAATGAGCTACTTCCGCTTAAAAAAGAACTATCGGGGTGCAAATGTAAAGAAGCCTTTGTAATTGACAAAAAACTCACCCAATTATTTCTGATAAAAAAAATCCCTTCGCAAAAAAGGAAGGGATTAATGTATTGAAACAGTTTGTTTATTTATACTTGGGATTATACAATGTACTCTCCGGTACTTCAACCGTTGGTTTGCCTTTGTAACGGTAGCTGTATAACTGATAACAGCCGCCAAGTAAAAACGCAACAATACAAAACAACTGTACATAAAAAAGGAAACGGGAAGATGTTACCCAGTTACCAGTGATGTCTTTTGCCTTGTTATCGATGATTTCCTGTGCCATATCAATTTATTTTCTGCTGCAAATGTAAGGGATGATTAAACATATCCTGTTAATCGGGCTGCACAATTTCTGAAAAAATCCTTCTTTTTTTGACGAAATACTGCCACACAATACTTCCTTTATATACTCCCTTCATGGCCGGATAGCCTGCTTGTATTTTTTCTTTTTTACGTAACACCCATGCTGTAAAATGTACATGGGCCTTTACTACTGCCATAAAGTAACCGGTTTTGCCACTCAGCAATTCTTTGTATGCAGAAAGCGCATCGAGTGCCAAACGCAAGGGAAGTTTCCAAATGAGTTGAGAAAAGGGCAGATTTTTATACAGCATGATGAGGTTGTTCCTGAAGTTGAGATACACTTTTAAGGAACTGCCTGTTGGTAATGTGCCACCTCCCACATGATAGACGACCGATTGCGGACATGTATATATAAGGTATCCGTTGCGTTGCAACCGCCAGCAAAGATCAATCTCTTCCTGGTGAGCAAAGAAATGTGCATCAAACCCACCCATTTCATGAAAGAGTTTTGCTTTTATAAACATAGCTGCGCCGCTGGCCCAAAAAACAGGAGCGGCATTGTTGTACTGTCCTCTGTCTTCTTCTAACTCATCAAACACCCTCCCTCTTGAAAAAGGATAACCCAGGCTGTCTATCCAGCCACCGGCCGCACCGGCATATTCAAACTGATGTTTGTTGTAATAAGCAAGAATTTTTGGCTGACAAGCCGCAATCAATGTATTGCCTTCCATGAGTTGTATCACCGGTTCAATCCAACCGGGCTCAACTTCCACATCACTATTGAGCAATACATAATAATCTGCTTCAACCTGTTTTAAAAAATGATTGTATCCTTTAGCAAAGCCATTATTGGTGCTGCTGGTTAATACTTCAACGGTAGGGAATTGCTGTTGTACAAATGCAACCGAATCATCTGCCGATGCATTATCGGCCACAATTATCCGCTTGTTTGTGTAGGCTGATGCCAGTACCGAAAGAAGAAACTGTTGCAGGAATTTTTTCCCGTTCCAGTTTAAAATAACAATCGCAACAGATGGTTGATGCAGCAAGTGTGATAAATATTTTTTCAAAAATAGCTGTTGGCAGCCAAACCTTCTCTAAATTAGGTGCATGCTTGGTCAATATTTTAACTGGAGAACGCTTTTGGCACTGGTGGCCATTGGTATTGTAACAGGAACCATCTTTTACTCAGACTTTCTTGCGGGAAAAATTGCAAAAGACGAACGGCAAAAAGTAGAGCAATGGGTTGAAGCCGGCAAGTTCATCATCAACGCACCTGTTGATGCAGATACCAAACTGCCATCGTTGATCCGCAACGAACAAAAAAGCATCCCCATTATTGAAACGGATGAAAAAGACAGCGTGGTGAGTTTTATAAATATTGATACAGCCAAAGCTGCTGCAGACCCTGCCTATGTTCAAAAAAAATTAAAAGAGTTTAAAACAGAGAACAATCCCATTACATTAGAAGTAAGCAAAGATCCCTTGCTCATCAATAAATATTACTACGGTCATTCGGTGTTGTTACAACAGGTGCGTTATTATCCCATTGTGCAGTTATTGATTGTGGCTTTGTTTATCATCATCACAATTTTTTCATTACAGGCAAGAAATAAATCAACACAAAATCAGGTATGGGCGGGCATGGCTAAAGAAACAGCTCACCAGCTTGGCACACCGGTTACTTCATTGCAGGGTTGGGTTGAAATGCTGAAAGAAAATAACGTCCATGATCCCATTGCAGTTGAAATTGAAAAAGATGTACAACGTTTGCGTTTGGTAAGTGACCGTTTTGGAAAGATTGGCAGTATTCCGCAGCTTGAACCCCATAATGTAGTTCGGCAGGTGGAAGAAATGGTGGAGTACATCCGCAAACGGGCAACAGGTAAAGTGCATCTGGAAGTAAAAAAAGATCATGCAGATATGATTGCACCTATTTCGGCTCCTTTGTTTGATTGGGTGATTGAAAACTTATTAAAAAATGCGCTTGATGCAATGGATGGCAAAGGCTCCATTATTGTACTGATGAAAGAAGAAGAAAAAAACATCCTGATTGATGTAACAGATACCGGCAAAGGCATTTCATCGCAAAACATCAGCCGAGTATTTAAGCCGGGCTTTACCACAAAAAAACGTGGATGGGGCTTAGGCCTTTCACTCAGCAAACGGATCATAGAGCAATATCATAAAGGACAACTCTATGTAAAACATTCTGAACAGGGAAAAGGAACTACGTTCAGGATTGTGTTGAAGAAGTGAGTTAAGCCGATAGTCATTAGCCGATAGTTGATAGTTGTTTTTAATTTTTCACTTTGCACATTTCATTTTACATTTGCTCCCCTCCCGAGCCCGGGTGTTGAAATTGGTAGACAAGCCACTTTGAGGTGGTGGTGTTCGAAAGGACGTGCTGGTTCGAATCCAGTCCCGGGCACAAAAAAGGATAAACAGATTCATTTGTTTATCCTTTTTCATTTTTACCAATTGCAACTACTGATCTTTATAATGCTGCTCAGGCAATGAACGGAGTGCAGCAGCAGCTGTCTCTGCTGTTATATCCCGTTGCGGATTAGCCAGCATTTCATACCCCACCATAAATTTTTTAACAGTAGCACTACGGAGCAAAGGCGGATAAAAATGCATATGCCAATGCCATTCTTCATGAGCACCATCGTTCACGGGTGCCTGATGCATACCTGCTGAATAAGGGAACGATACATTAAAGAGGTTATCGTATTTAGTGGTAAGTTTTTTTAACAGCGAAGCAAGCGATTCTTTTTCTGCATCGGTAAACTGAAGCAGATGTTGCACATGCCGTTTACTGATGATCATTGTCTCATAAGGCCATACTGCCCAGAAAGGAACCAGTGCTGCAAAATGTTCATTCTCCACAACCATACGTTCCTGTTGCTGCAGTTCAATTTGTAAATAATCGCCCAGCAAACTTTTACCGTTGCTGTTATAATACAACTGTTGTTGTGTAGTTTCTTTTGAAAGTTCTAATGGAATGGATGATGAAGCCCAGATTTGTCCATGTGGGTGCGGATTACTGCAACCCATGATCTCTCCTTTGTTTTCAAAAATCTGGATGTACTTGATATATTGCCGTTGAGACAGTTCAGCAAATTCCTGTTGCCACAGTTCAATTACTTTTTCAATTGCCTGTTCACTCATGCGTGGCAACGTTAAACTGTGATCGGGTGAAAAACAAATCACTTTACAAATTCCGCTTTCACTTTTTGCCATCAGCAACGATGCATTGTTGTATTCACCGTCGGGTGTATCTGCAAGCAATGCAGAAAAATCGTTGGTAAACACATAAGCGTTTTCATATACCGGATTAACTGTACCATCCGACCGTTTATTACCGGGGCATAAATAACAACCTACATCATATTGCGGCCGGTCATCTGCAGGAAGATCTTCAACCTTCCCTTGCCAGGGGCGCTTCATGCGGTGTGGTGATACCAGAATCCAGTCGCCGGTAAGAATATTTTTTCTTGTATGAGAATGTTCTTTTAAATCAAACATGGTTTATGCAATTATTTCTGTTCCGTTTTCAATTGTTGCGATGTAATAAGTAAGTGGCAGTTGCATAGCTGCTTCATAAGCAGGCTGCAAAGTTTGTATGAGTGGTTCAATAGCTTCTTCTCTTATTAAGTTGATGGTACAACCACCAAAGCCGCCACCCATCATACGTGCACCCATCACTGCCGGATTATTTTTTACCTGATCTGCGAGCCAATCGAGTTCTTTACAACTCACTGCATACATTTCGCTGAGGCCCTGATGTGTTTGAAACATTTTTGCGCCAAGTGCTTTTGTATCACCCCTCTCCAGATCTGTACAACCTGTTAAAAGACGGTTGATTTCCTGTACCACAAAACGACTTCGTTTATCAATCAATGCATCTTTGGGCAATACATATTTATCCAACATTGTTTCATCTGCATCTCTCAATGCTTTTACTTCTGGATGATGCTCCTGTATCCATTGAACAGCCTGTGTGCATTCTTTTCTGCGTGTATTGTATTCACTTGAAGCAAGCGAATGCTTTACATTGGTATTCAGCAACAGAATTTTATACCCTTCAAGTTTAAACGGTTTGTATTCGTAATGCAGCGTGCGGCAATCTAATTGTATAACATGATCTTTTTTGCCCATCATGGAGGCAAACTGATCCATAATACCACACATCACACCGGCGTATTCATGTTCTGCTTTTTGAGCCATTTGCAGCATGGTAATACGATCGAGTTTTGCACCCAGCAATTCATTTAATGCAAACACAACAGCACATTCCACTGCAGCAGAAGATGATAAACCTGCTCCCATTGGCACATCGCTTGAGAGGACTGCATTAAATCCTTTTAACTGCATACCCCGTTTCAGAAACTGCGCTGCACTGCCCAGCATATAATTGGGCCAGCTGATATCTCCTACCGGTTTTAAATCACTGATGGTTGTTGAAAATGTTTCATTAAGATCATGTGCAAGCAAATGTATTTCGTCATCGTTACGAAGACTCATGGCAATGTAAGCGGCTTTATCAATTGCTGCAGGCAATACAAATCCATCATTGTAATCGGTGTGTTCGCCAATGATATTAATGCGCCCGGGTGATCGAACGATGAGCGGATCAGAAGAAAACTGACGAATGAACGCTTGTTTAATGGTATCTTTTGTGTGCATGTATAAATTTTTAGTACTCCCCCGTAAATTATGAAAGCAACTGCTGTTTCAAAAACACTGCAAAGAAGTAATATTTACTACCGGGTTAAACTTTTGTAAGATTACAAAACATTTAAATATTATTTGTTTCATAAATTATTCCGTTTGATTCATTTCAAAGACATGTTGCGGGTATACATTTTTGAATAAGTCTATCCGGTTTTTTATTGTGAATCTCTAAAATCTGATTCAGCTTTTCAATAAAAGCAGACTTGAAGAAAACACAATTATTCATCCTTGGAGGGCAGTGTTGAGATAGACTATAAAACGCAACCTGATACAGATCATTTTTCTCCCTATCAGCCATCATGCCATTTTTGGCATAATGTATGACCTTTGTAAAGTAAATACATGCATTATGAAAAAGATACTACTGGCGTTTGACGGAAGTCACTTTTCATCCGGTGCATTTGAATTTGCCCGGCAGTTACATGAACTGGAACCTGTTTTGGTAACAGGTGCATTTTTACCACAGGCACAAACAACCAATGCCTGGAGTTATGCCGATGGAATGACGGCACCCATGTTTATTCCCTTAGCGGATAGTATGGATGATGAACGACTGAAAGCTTCGGTTGAAAAATTTGAAACCCTTTGCCAAAAAAATGGCATGGAGTACAGAGTACATGAAGACAGGTATGATTTTGCTTTACCCGAATTAAGAGAAGAAACCCGGTTTGCTGATTTACTCATCATTGGCAGCGAAGTATTTTATCAGCAAATGGGCAATACCATCAATGAATATTTACAGGATGTTTTGCATACAGCTGAGTGCCCCGTGATTGTTGTTCCTGAAAAATTTGAATTCCCCACTTCGGTTATACTCAGTTACGATGGCAGCAGTTCATCGGTATATGCCATCAAACAGTTTTCTTATGTACTGCCTGCATTGAGTGAAAAACCGGCCATTCTGGTGTATGCAGAAGATGGAGGCGATAATGAAGTGCCAAAGCAATCGAATATTGAAGAACTGGCTGCAAGACATTTCAAAGATCTCACACTCATGAAACTCGATATGCCTCCTGAAAAATATTTCAGCACCTGGATGGAAAACAGAAAAGGAGCTTTACTTGTATCGGGCGCATTCGGACGTTCAGGTTTTTCTCAACTGTTCAAAAAAAGTTTTATAGCCGATATTATTGCCAACAGGCATTTACCGGTTTTTATAGCACATAAGTAGTTTTTTTGGTTGTTATTGTTTCTAAGGCTGGATGTTTATCCGGCCTTACTTTGTTATGATCATGATCATACAATCAGGCATTCGTTATCATATACAGCCCCAACAGGACAATATATTTTTACACTGTTACTGCAACAAATGAACCGGTTGCTTTTCTTAAACTCTTAAACTATATAAAATGAAACAGAATATGGGAAATACAGACCGCATTATACGGTTGATAATTGCAGGTACACTTGCGCTGCTGTGGTTTCAGCAAATTATTACCGGCACATGGGGATATGCAGCACTGGCAGTTGCCGGAATATTTTTACTTACAAGCTTTGTAAGTTTTTGCCCCATCTATTCATTGTTCGGCATTTCAACCTGTAAAGTAAAGAAGGCACATAAGCATTCATAAATTAAAGAAAGTTGCTGTTTATACCAAGGTGTAAATGCTATTCGGTTTATATTCACTCTTTAAAACAGTGAATGGATTCCATTACTCATATTGCCATTGGCGCATGTATAGGTGAAGCTTTTTTTGAAAAAGGTTTTGGTAAAAAAGCCATGATCTGGGGTGCATTGGCACAGAGCATTCCGGATATTGATTTTGTTGCATCGTTCTGGATGGACACGGCAGAAGACCTGCTGGCACACCGGGGGTTTACGCATTCTATTCTCTTTGCGCTGCTTATTGTTCCGGTGTTTGCATTAACAGCAGAAAAAATTCACCGGCCACATAATATTTCATTCAAAAGATGGATATTATTTTTTGCTGCAGAAGTGTTTCTGCATTTATTTCTTGATGGATTTAATAATTATGGTATTGGCTGGCTTATTCCTTTCAGCAATCAGCGCTTCTCTTTCAATATGCTGTACGTTGCTGATCTGTTTTTTTCCATCTGGCCTGGCATTGCACTGTTGTTATTAATAGTATTACATCGTTTTCACAGATGGCGTTCAGTTATATGGAAAACAGGTCTGTTACTGCCTGCACTTTATCTGCTGTATTGCTGCTACAATAAATATCAGATAGATAAAGAAGTAAACAAACAGTTTGCAAAACAACAAATTCCACATGAACGTTATTTTACAACACCTGCTCCGCTCAACAACTGGCTATGGTATGTGGTGGCAGGTAACGACAGTGGTTACTACGTTGGTTTCCGTTCGGTATTTGACAAAACAGAAATGATGAAGTTTACTTTCTTTCCCCGTAACGATTCGTTGCTGAAACCGGTAGAAGATCATGAAGATGTGCAACTCCTTCGTCGTTTTTCACAGGAATTTTATACGGTAGAAAAACGAAACGATACACTGTTGATGAATGATCTGCGTTTTGGCCAAAGGTTCGGATGGCAAAATCCGCAGGGAGGATTTGTATTTTATTATTACCTGCAACACCCTGACGAAAATGATTTGATTGTACAACGTGGCCGTTTCAGCGGCTGGAATAAAAACGAGCTTCGTAATTATATTAAACGTATTGGCGGACTTTAACCTCTTTGCCGCATATAGAACGTAAATAAAAACAGAACAAAGCGAATCAGTTCGTAACAGATACGTTGCCAGATACGTTTCAAAAATGTATTGTGTTGCTCAAACCACTTTTCAGTTACCTGTATACAATCTTTTTGCATGATGTGGTTTAACTGCTGTTCAACAGTTTTTGCAAAGGGCCGGTTATGTACATCCAGATTTAATTCGATACTTGCATAGGCACTTAAATTATTAATGTTATAAGAACCGGCTGTTACAAAGCGGCTGTCGCATGTGCTCAGCTTGCCATGCAATACATTGGGTTGATATTCGTAAATAGCCATCTTATTTTTCAGCATCCAGCGGTAGAGATAACGTTCTGCATGTTTCACCAACGCAACATCACTGGTGCCTGCAGTAATAACATTCAGTTGCACACCACGTTTTGATGCCAGTGCCATGTTGCGCCTGAACGAACGGCCGGGTAAAAAATAACTCGACATAATTGTGATATGAGATTCCGCTTTTCTGAACATCTCCAGATAACTCCGGCTGATTTGATTTTTACCTCTCACCCAATCGTTATACCTCACACGAACCAGGCATTCTTCTTCTTTATAATGAACAGTTGATTCCTCTTTAAGCAGTTGATCTTTCTTTTTGCCCCACCCTGCTTTATTCCATGTATCAACACAAAGATGATATAACTCTGCACTTACTTCGCCCTTGCAATACAGTGCCCAATCGAGCCATGCAGGTTGCCCGGGCAAATCATTGTAACGGTTCGAAATATTTACACCACCTGTTAAAGTGTTTAACCCATCTGTTACAATAATTTTTTGATGCAGTCTGCGACCAATATAAAAATGCCGGCTTTTAAATACCGGCTCAAACCAACGGAACTGAACAGCGCTTTCTTTTAAGGCTGCAATAAATGCAGCAGATAATTGTTGCGATGCGTATCCATCAACCAACAGATAAACCTGTACACCACGTTTTGCAGCTTTCATTAATGCTTCTGCAACAGCTATACCTGTTTCATCTGCTTCAAAAATGTAGGTTTGTAAGTGAATACTGTGTGTAGCTTTATCAATCATGCGATGGAGGGTGGCAAAATAATCTACACCGCCCCTTACCAATTGTACATGATTGTACAAACTGTAAGCCGATGAGACAGGAAAAAGTTTACCCGATGACATGCATGGCAAGTTACTCCTTATCTTTTTTGGAACCGTCCGGTTTTTTTAATGATGCGGATCCGGTACACAACGGGCTTTATATTTTCAATAGTCTCCATTTCAGACACAGAGTCATGTTCATGCAAATGAACTTTAGAAGTGCTTGCAAGCGAATAATGTTTGTAAAAAAATCGTTTATGTGCTTCCTCCGCATCTTCGCCATGCAGTTCTTCAAACCTTCCTCTTACAACAACACTTTGCCAATGAATCATATCAGTTATCAGATCTACTTCAAAAGAAACTTTTGGATTTTTACGCAACAGTTTCAACTTTATCCCGTCAGACGTTTGTCCATAAATATACTCACCATCAAAAAAATAAGTAACAGGTACAATATAAGGCTGCGTGCCATTGGTACAGGCTATACGCCCAATTCCCTGACTTGAAAGCAGGTTGTTCATCTCCTGTTCGTTGAGTGTTCCGTGCATAACCGGTAGTTGTGTAATGAAGAATAGCAGCTAAGCTATTTCAGTTTTTGAACAGAAGAAATGATCAGCATCAACTGTTGTATTGATGGTTCTCATAGCAATTACCCGATTTATGAAGTATGTTATAGAATGTATCATCTAAATACAGCTGTTCTTTTGATTTTTCGGGTTGACAACTGTCACAGATACCAATGAGTACTGTCATTGTGCAGAAGAAAAGATGAACATAGTTTAGGGAGGTCAATTATTATTCACCTTAAAAACATGCACATGAATACCATTGGAAAAATTGCTATTGCTGCAACAGCTGGGTTGGCGGTTGGAAGCGTACTGGGTATTTTGTTTGCACCTGATAAAGGTACAGCTACCAGAAAAAAAATAGCAGATAGCAGCAACCGCTTAACAGACACTGTAAAGGACAAACTGAGCAGCCTGCGGGTAAATATCAAAAACAAAACAGAGGAACTGAAGAAAATGGAAGGCGAACTTTCATAAATCATGATTGCCCTTTTTTCAAAAGCAGTTACCATTCAAAAACAACACAATGAAAGAAACATTTGCCAAAGCTGAAGAACTGGCGGAGCATTTGAAAGAGTACATCAACAACCGGATGGATGAAGTAAAGCTGAGCACAGCAGAAAAAACATCCGGGCTTGCAGCTGCAGTGATTGCAGGGGCAGTTGTATTTTTCTTTTTCATGAGCTTTATTTTCTTTGCCAGCATTGCTTTGGCATTTGTTTTTACAAAAATCACCGGTGAGTTGTACTGGGGCTTTTTGATTACCGGCGGATTCTATCTCATCATGGCATTACTGATCTGGATCTTAAAAGAGCGACTGCTTCAATTACCATTGATGAATGCATTGCTGAAACAATTTTATACTGAGAATGAAGAGGATGAATAAAATTCGATCTATACAATTTCTCAAAGCCGAAAAAAAACGGCTGCATCAACGCAGGAAAGAACTGGAAAAAGCCATCCGTTACGATTGGCGTGATGTAAAAGACAGCCTGCGACCTGCTTCACTTACAGAAGAAGCATTGAAACAGTTTCTGCATACAGAAAAAAATGAAGAAAAACATACACTGGCCGATATTCTGGCAGCCGTTGCTGCTGCTTTTACTAAAAATGCAATTGAAACTGCAGCAGAAAAAATAATCAGATGGATGCAGGAGAAAAAAGAATAGCAGTTTTTAATGACTACTCTCATGCTATTTATTGACGACCGTTCTTGTATTCAGCCATTCAAAAAAATAACTTTAAACTGTTAACATTATTTATTGATTGATAAACAAAAGGAGGATGTATGTCTACAAGAGCTATTGCTAAATCAGGCATGTTACCTGCTGTATTGGATGATTTTTTTAAGCCATGGAACGAGTGGTTTGATCATGGCAGTTCATTCTTTGGCCGTGTAATGACTGTGCCGGCTGTAAATATCATTGAAACTAAAAACGAGTACAATGTATCGCTGGCCATACCCGGTATGAAAAAAGAAGATTTTAATATTGATGTGGAAGGCAACATGATCACCATCAGCAGTGAACAGGAAGAGAGCAAAGAAGAAAATGAAAAAATGTATACCCGGAAGGAATACAACTATTCTTCTTTCAGCCGCAGCTTTACATTGCCTGAGGAAGTAAACAAAGAAAACATTGAAGCAAAGTACGAAGAAGGCGTTTTAAAACTCATGCTTCCTAAAAAAGAGGAAACAAAGCTGGCAGCGGGCAAACACATCGCTGTAAAATAATCCTGCCAATGGCGGGATGGTAAAACCGGCCCTGCCGCAAACGATTTGTGGCGGGGCTTTTTATGAGATTGATCAGAGAATGTGATGATCTGCATCAACTGCTGTGCAGCAGCTGCAGATTATTTTGCATGCTATGAAAGTAACTGCAAAACCCATTGCTCAATGTTATCATTGCGGAGAAGATTGCACTGCAGATCAGATTACATACAACAATCAATCGTTTTGCTGCCAGGGTTGCAAAACCGTGTACCAAATCCTCAGCAAGAGTGATCTGTGCCAATATTATCAACTGAATAACAATCCGGGATCTGCACAACGCATAACTGTACGCAAAGACAAATTTTCATTTTTAACCGATGAAAAAATACAGAAGCAGCTCATTTCTTTTAAAGATGATGAGCAAACTCATGTTACGTTTTATCTGCCGCAAATACACTGCAGCTCCTGTTTGTGGTTGCTGGAGCACTTACACAAACTGAATGCTGATATTATTTCATCAAGAGTAGACTTTGGCAAAAAAGAAATTGATCTGGTGTTTAATCACCAAAATACATCATTACGGTCCGTTGCTGAACTGCTTACCAGCATTGGCTATGAACCATACATCAGCTTACAAAATTTACAAAAAGCTAAACCGGTTTTAGAACGCAGTTTAATTTATCAGTTAGGTATTGCAGGGTTTTGCTTTGCTAACATTATGCTCATGAGCTTTCCGGAATATCTGGGACTGGATGATGCTGAAAAAAATCTGCAGCAATTATTCCGTTATGCAAACATGGCATTGGCACTTCCTGTATTGCTGTACTGTTCGTTACCTTTTTATACCAGTGCATGGGGAAGTCTTACACACAAGTATTTAAATATTGATGCGCCCATTGCTTTAGCCATTCTTATGACCTTTGGCCGCAGTGCTTATGAAGTACTTAGCAATACCGGCAGTGGATATTTTGATTCAATGAGCGGCATTGTTTTCTTTATGCTGGCCGGCCGTGCATTGCAGGAAAAAACATACCGGCAATTATCCTTTGAAAGAGATTATACCTCCTACTTTCCGATTGCTGTTACAGTTTTAAAAAACGAACAAAAAACGGAAACTGCCCTGCCCGATCTGAAAGCGGGAGATACCATTATTATACATCACGGAGAATTAATTCCTGTTGACGGATTACTTACAAGAGGCGAAGCAGTGATTGATTACAGTTTTGTTACAGGTGAATCGTTACCCGTTGTAAAAGAGATGGGAGAATTATTATATGCCGGCGGTAAACAAACCGGCGGCGTTATGGAGCTGCTGGTAATGAAAGAAATGGCACAGAGCTATTTAACCAAACTATGGAACAACACAGATAAACAAACATCACATACCTATTCATTCATTAACAGCATCAGCCGTTATTTTACCTGGATTGTTTTTGGCATTGCGGCTGTTGCTGCATTGTACTGGAGTTTTTACGACAGCAGTAAAGCATGGAATGTAGTAACCACTATTCTTATTGTGGCCTGCCCATGTGCATTACTGCTTTCTAATACATTTACCAACGGCCATGTGCTGCGCATCTTCAGCCGCAACAAATTGTATTTACGCAACGCACAGGTAATAGAAGAACTGGCAACTGCAAACCATTTGGTGTTTGATAAAACAGGCACACTTACTTCATCGGAAAAACAGGACATCGCATTTACAGGCAAACATTTAACGGATGAAGAACTTACCTGTATTGCTGCACTGGCTGCACAAAGCAATCATCCGCTCAGTAAAGAGTTGGTTAAATGGCTGAATAGAAAAGAATATTTCGCTGTTTCAAACTTTAACGAACTGCCGGGCAAAGGCATACGGGGTATCATTGATCAGCATATCATTGCCATCGGCTCTGATGAATTTGTTACAGGCGAAAAAATAAATACACATACCGGCAGTGTATTGTACATTTCAATTGATGGAGATACAAAAGGATATTTCAGCATCCGCAATCATTACCGTCCGGCACTGCTTGCTCAAATTAAACAGTTACAAAAACACTATAAAATTTCAGTACTCTCCGGAGATAACGAACACGAACGGAAAACACTGCAGCAGGCCATTGGAAAAAAAGCAGCACTTTTCTTCGGTCAGCAACCGCATGATAAGCTCAACTATATTCAACTGCAACAAAAAACAGGCGACCGTGTAGTAATGATTGGTGATGGCCTGAATGATGCCGGCGCTTTAAAGCAAAGCAATGCAGGCATTGCCATTACTGCAGGCACTAATAATTTTACTCCTGCAAGCGATGCCATACTTGAAGCAGGCCATTTGCAGCACTTACCTTCTTATTTGCGTTTGGCTAAAGCCAATAAAAAAATTATACTGGCCAGTTTTATTTTTTCAATTCTGTATAATATCATCGGGTTAACATTTGCCGTGCAGGGTGTGCTTTCACCTTTAATTGCTGCTATTCTTATGCCTGCCAGCTCCATTACAATTATCCTGTTTACTTATGCCGCAACAGCTATTTACGCCAAACTGATCAGGCTTGGCTAACAGAAACATGAGCAAGATCATATGTATTTGATCACAATCAAGCATTTGTCTGATTTCCATCAGCATTCAGCTTTTTGGGCAACAATAGTTTTACAACATCAAAAACAACCGTTCATGTCTGTTATCTTTTTACTTCTTATTGTAAGCATTACAGTGGCCGGCTTGTTTCTGGCGGCATTTATCTGGAATGTAAAAAACGGGCAGTACGATGATGAAGCCGCTGCTCCCCTGCGAATGTTGTTTGATGATACTGCAGCACCCGAAAAAGAAACCAAAGCTGCCAACATCAACCCTCCGTCAAAATCATTATAACCAAACTGATACTATGCAACTGGAAAAATTTTATTACGACAACAAGATTGTAAAATACTTTGCCAACGCCACAGCGCTTTGGGGGTTAGTAGGTATGACCGCCGGGTTATGGGTAGCCATTCAATTTTATTTTCCTGCGGCATCGCTTGATTATGCAGGTACCACTTTTGGACGCTTACGCCCCATCCACACCAATGCCATCATCTTTGCTTTTGTTGGTAATTGTATGTTTACAGGTGTTTATTATTCGCTGCAACGTTTATGCAAAGCAAGAATGTTCAGTGATAAGCTGAGCCAGATTCATTTCTGGGGCTGGCAATCCATTATTACAGCAGCAGCACTTACTTTGTTTTTTGGTTATACAACCGGCAAAGAATATGCAGAGCTGGAATGGCCCATTGATATCATGATCACTTTAGTGTGGGTTGTATTCGGCATCAATATGTTTGGCACTATTTTCAAAAGAAGAGAGAAACATTTATACGTAGCCATCTGGTTTTATATCGCCACCTGGATTACTGTGGCCATGTTACACATTGTAAACTCATTTGAAATTCCGGTATCACTGTTTAAAAGTTACAGTTGGTATGCAGGCGTACAGGATGCATTGGTTCAGTGGTGGTACGGACATAATGCGGTTGCCTTCTTTTTAACTACTCCTATTCTTGGTTTGATGTATTACTTCTTACCAAAAGCTGCCAACCGTCCTGTTTATTCCTATCGTTTATCCATCATCCACTTCTGGGCCCTCATCTTTATTTATATATGGGCTGGGCCCCACCATTTGTTGTATACCGCCCTGCCCGATTGGGCACAGTCGCTCGGTGTTGTATTCAGCATCATGTTGATTGCTCCCAGTTGGGGCGGTATGCTCAATGGTTTATTTACACTTCGTGGTGCATGGGATAAAGTGCGTGAAGAACCGGTGTTGAAATTTTTTGTAGTTGCTGTTACCTGTTATGGTATGGCAACTTTTGAAGGACCGATGATGAGTTTGAAAAGTGTGAACGCCATTGCACACTTTACTGATTGGGTAATCGGGCATGTGCATATTGGCGGTTTGGGTTGGAATGGTTTCATGGCTTTTGGTATGCTCTATTGGCTCTTTCCAAAAATGTGGGGCACTACCATCTATTCAAAAAAATTAGCCAACAATCATTTCTGGTTAGGAACAATCGGAATTGTCATCTACGCCATACCGTTATACTGGGCAGGTTTTGCACAGGCTGATATGTGGAAGACCTTCACTGAATCTGGTCAATTAAAATTTCAGTTTCTTGAAACAGTTACCAGCATCATTCCCATGTACATTACACGTAGTGTAGGTGGAACGCTTTATCTCATTGGTGCATTCATGATGGTTTACAATTTATATAAAACCGCTAAACAGGGTTCCTTTATTGCAAATGAAGCAGCAGAAGCAGCACCACTTGTAAAAGCAAGTTCACATGCAAAAGAATATTGGCACAGATGGATTGAAAGAAGACCTGCTACCTTACTTGTATTCAGTTTAATTGTAGTTGCCATTGGTGGTTTACTTGAACTGGTACCAACCTTCCTCATTAAATCGAATGTACCTACCATCAGCAGTGTAAAACCTTATACTCCGCTTGAACTGCAGGGAAGAGATCTCTATATCAGGGAAGGATGTTATACCTGTCACTCACAAATGATTCGTCCCTTCCGTGATGAAGTTGCACGTTATGGTGAATACTCTAAAGCCGGTGAGTTTATTTATGATCACCCGTTTCAGTGGGGAAGCAAACGTACAGGACCGGATCTTGCACGTGAAGGTGGAAAATATCCCGACAGCTGGCACTACAATCATATGATGGAACCTGCCTTGATGTCGCCCGGTTCTATTATGCCACGCTATGGATGGTTATTGGATGATAACCTGGATACAGCTTCTACGCCGGCTAAGATCAGGGCAATGCAAACATTGGGTGTTCCTTATCCCAAGGGTTACGATCAACAGGCCAACAGAGATTTAATGATACAGGCCAACAGCATCCGCATTAATTTAAAAATGGATAAAATAGAAACACCGGCTACTAAAGAAATTATTGCACTCATTGCTTACCTGCAACGTTTGGGAAAAGATATTAAAGCAGAAAAAAGAACAGAAACTGCTGCAATAAAATAATCATTCAATCATCAACTAATTCAACACAAGATGAAATTTATACACTATCTCGAAAAGATCAGCAACGTAAGTGTTTACGGTCTCAGTTCCTTTCTCATCTTTTTTATTTTCTTCTGCGCTGTGTTCATTTATGTGCTCCGTGCAGATAAAAAAGAATTGAACAGCATCAGTCGTATTCCATTGGATTAACTCATAAATATATTTCTATGTTCACGCTACAACCATTTCTTACAAAAAGGCATTTGCTGAAACCATTGCTCATGCTGTTTCTTCTGCTCATTACATTTAGCGTTACCGCACAGCAGGCAGCAGCTTCAAAACCACCTTCTACCTGGAGCAATCCATTAGCAATTACATTGCTCATGGTTATACTTGCATTGCTGCTGATTATATTCTTATTGGCAAATGTGTTATTAGGTACAGCAAAGTTGTTTACCGATAAAGAGAGAAAAAAAGCAAAGGCATTTACTGTATTTTCAGTTCTCTTTACGCCTTTACTTTCTACTGCACAAGATGCGGTTGTAACAGCTCCTGCAGTGTCTTCCTATAGCGGACTGTCTGCAACCACATTCTGGTTGCTGGTTACGGTTATTATAATTGAACTGCTGGTGATAGTGGTCATGAGTTTGTTTGTAAAACGTTTTCTTGCAAAAGAAGAGGTTGCATTTGCAGCTAAACAAACAATAGAAAAACCTGCATTCGTTAAAACATGGTGGGATAAATTCAACCGTTTTAAACCGGTGGAGCAGGAAGCCGACATGGATCTTGGTCATGATTATGATGGCATTCGTGAACTGGATAACCGTTTACCGCCATGGTGGTTGTATGGATTTTATGTAACGATTCTTATTGCCGGCATTTATTTATGGCGTTATCATATTGCAGAAACAGCTCCATTGAGCAAACAGGAATATGAAATAGCTATGCGTCATGCAGAAGAAGAAAAAGCTGTGTATCTCGCAAAAGCGGCTAATAATATTGATGAAAATACAGTTGTGATGCTTACTGAAGCAACAGCACTGAATGCAGGCAAAAATAATTTTGTACAAATGTGTGCTGCCTGTCATGGTAAAGCAGGAGAAGGTGCTGTTGGACCAAATCTTACTGACGATTACTGGTTAAATGGCGGGAGCATAAAAGATGTGTTTAAAATGATTAAATATGGACGCCCGGAAAAAGGAATGAAGAGCTGGCAGGAAGATTATTCTCCAATACAAATTGCACAGCTTGCCAGTTTTATTAAATCATTAAAGGGTACCAATCCTCCAAACGGAAAAGAAAAGCAGGGAGAACTATATAAAGAAACTGCTGAGGTAACTGTTGATTCAACTGCAGTGAAAGAAGTTGCAGTGAATCATTAATGAACAAAGTGAATATAAAAGATGAACAACCAGCAACCTGTAGAATCATTTCGTGACCGTTTGGCAACCGTGGATGCAGAAGGCAAACGCAATTGGATTTTTGCAAAAAAACCAAAGGGAAAATTTTACAACATCCGCACTTATGTAAGCTGGTTCTTTTTTGTGTTGTTTGTTGCGTTACCCTTTATTCACATCAATGGACGGCCTTTGTTTCTCTTCAACATAACCACAGCAAAATTCATTTTGTTTGGCAAAGTGTTTTGGCCCCAGGACTTTTTCATCTTCGGCATCATCATGATCACATTCATTGTGTTCATTGTATTGTTTACAGCCGCATTCGGTCGTTTGTTTTGCGGATGGGTTTGTCCGCAAACCATTTTTATGGAAATGCTGTTCCGTAAACTGGAATATTTGATTGAAGGTGACAGAGCTCAGCAAAAGCTTTTAGCGGCTGCCCCATGGACAACTGAAAAAATCCTCCGTAAATCAACCAAGCATCTTGTTTTTTATTTGCTGGCCTTTATCATTGCCAATCTTTTTCTTGCTTACATCATTGGCACGAAGGAACTGTGGGCCATGATTAAACAACCTTCTGAGAATGTTGGAACCATTGCATCGCTCATGATTTTTTCTGCGGTGTTCTATGCAGTGTATGCCTTTTTTCGTGAGCAGGCTTGTACCGTTGTTTGTCCCTATGGACGATTGCAGGGTGTATTGCTCGACAAGAACTCCATGGTAGTAGCGTATGATTACAAACGTGGTGAAGAAAGAAAAAAAATCAACAAAAAGGAAGAACGCACAGCAGGCGATTGCATTGATTGTTTTCAATGTGTAAACGTTTGCCCTACAGGAATTGACATCCGCAACGGCACTCAAATGGAATGTGTGGGCTGCACCGCCTGTATAGATGCATGCGATCACATGATGGAACAGGTAGGGTTTGAAAAAGGTCTTGTGCGTTATGCCAGTGAAAATGGCATTGCCAATCACCAAAAATTACGCTATACACGCCGTATGAAAATGTATACAGTTTTGCTGATTGTTTTAACAGGGCTCTTAACAGCTTTACTGGTTACAAGAAAAGATATTACTGCTACGGTTATGCGTACGCCTGGTTTATTGTATCAGGAAAAAGGAAGCGATAGTATTTCAAACCTGTACAACATTAAAATTGTAAACAAAACAGTGCATGAAATTCCATTGACTGTACAACTGGAAAATGCGTTTGGATCTGTACAGCTCATCGGTCATCGCATTCAGGTGCAAAAAGAAGGACAAGGCGCCGGATCATTTTTTATCATTCTGCCCAAACAAAAAATTGAACAACGTAAAACCGTATTGTATGTCGGGCTATATCAGGGAACAAGAAAAATTGATGTTGTAAAGACCAGTTTCCTTGGTCCTGTTTTCAGTAACAACTAAAAAAATAATTATGACAATAAACTGGGGACATAAAATAACAATCGTATTTCTTGCTTTTGCAGCATTCATTTTATTGTTGGTGTATAAAAGTATGCACACCGATTTTCAATTAGTATCAAAAGAATACTACAAAGAAGAACTGGCTTACCAGCAGGTAATTGATGGCAGCAACCGGGCCAACCATTTAAGTTCGGCTGTCTCAGTTCAGCAAATAAACAATGAATTGATTGTGCAATTGCCAAACGAAATGAAATTCAAAAACATTACCGGAGGCATCTGGCTCTATTGCCCAACAGATGACAAGAAAGACAGAAAACTGAAATTGATTTTGGATGATAACGGAAGACAGGCTATTTCAACCAAAACAATTTTACCAGCCGGTTATTTAATCAAAATAAACTGGCAGGCCGATGAACAAACGTATTACAACGAACAGCATTTACAGATCAAATGATAACAGAAGCCATTACAGGAGGTTTATTATTGGGTGCGTTCAGCAGCTTGCATTGCATTGGTATGTGTGGCCCGCTGGCACTGGCACTACCTGTACAGCATTTATCTGTGTGGCAGCAACGTTTTGCTGCACTTATGTATAATGCCGGCCGCATACTTACTTATAGTTTATTTGGATTATTGTTTGGTTTTGCCGGGCACAGTTTAAACATCGCCGGTTTACAACAATGGTTATCCATTATCAGCGGAGCCGTTATCTTATTTTTCATCATTCAATACTATGTATTACACAAAGACTGGCAACCGAAATGGACAACACGATTACATACAACAGTTCAGCAGATCATGATCCGTTTATTACATACAGACAGAAAAGAGTTGTTCCTGTTGTTTGGAATGTTAAACGCTTTACTTCCCTGCGGGATGGTTTACATTGCCCTGGCAGCAGCATTAAATTTCAGTGAAGTGCAAACCAGCGTTTTGTTTATGGCAGCTTTTGGAGCAGGTACTTTACCGTTAATGCTTTTATTAAGTATGGCAGGTCATCGGATTTCTTTTCCTGTAAGGCTAAAAATCAGGAGGGCTGTTCCGTACATGATGATGCTGATTGCAGTGATGCTGATTTTACGTGGACTGAATCTGGGCATTCCGTTTATTAGCCCCATCATGGCTGGGCCATCGGCAGCTGCAGTACCCTGTCATTAAAACCCAGTTGAATGATTTGTATCAGCATGTATATTGATAGCAGTTATTTACAAGCCTCAGGGTAAAATTTATATTTGTTTAACGGTGAAGCTCATTTGTTCACATCTAATTCAATGATCACTATTGCTATGACTCTTAACAAGAAATTTCGACAGTTCCGGCACGAAAGTGATACGTGGAAACGCTACCTGCAGTTTATTCAGCAGGAGAACAATCATTTAAAAAACCGTTTATCACAGGTGTTACAACATGATACAGATGAGCAGTTCCTGGAAAGAGCTGAATATTTTCAAAGCCGGTTTCTTACTGAAGATGATACAGTGAATATGCTGCGCCAGGATATTCATGAACTGGACCATTTACTTTCAAAAGAATTGCATGAGGATGACGGCACTTTCTTAAAAGAGCTGCAAAAGAAATTAAAGAAGATGCAGAAAGATATGGAGATTGTTGAGCGGCAGTTCAGCAAACTGAAGTCAGACTTCAATCTGTACTTAATGCAAATGCTGTAGCATATTGCAGAAAATTGAATGTTGGAAAATCTGCTGAAGAGTTTAGTTCAGCAGATTTTCCAGTTTCTTTTCGTTGAGTATAATAATCTGTCCGTCTTTAATATCAATTAATTTTTCTGAGCGGAAATCGCCTAATGTTCGTATGAGTGATTCAGTAGCAGTACCTGCAATGCTCGCCAGATTTTCACGACTGATGTTAATGGAAAAACTACCCTCGCTGTTTTGATATTTTTTTTGCAGGCTCATCAGCGCATCAGCTACTTTTTTACGGAGTGAGTTGTATGCCAGTCCCAGCAAATGATCTTCTTTTTCCACTACATTTTTTGCAAGCAGTTGTATAAACTTTTTAGCTACCTGGCTGCTGTTATTCATCAGCTCATCAAAATCGGCTTTGGGAATAATGGCCAGCTCGCTGTCTTCCATTGCCTCTGCCGTTTCTTTGTAAGAGCTGGCTTCAAGTAATGCAACATAGCCCAGAAAATCACCTTCGTTATACAACCCTACCACCAGCTCTTTTCCATCATCATTTGTTTTGTAGGTTTTTACTTTCCCTTTCACTACGTAAAACAAACGTGCAGCACGGTTCCCTTCATTATAAACCACCTGTTTCTTTTTATACTTGTTTACATCTCTGTCGGCAGTAAGCATTTCAAGTGCATCCTTCGATCCTGTTGCTGCAAGTAATTTGTTAACACCTTCAATACCTGATGTATATTCTTCTTTCAGCAGATCAGCTTTTTTCATCCGTCCTTCAATGGCATTCAGCAATTCAGTACCGCTGAAAGGTTTGGTGATATAATCATCTGCCCCCATTTCCATTCCCCTGCGCTGATCACTGCGTTCTGTTTTAGCTGTAAGAAAAATAAACGGAATATTTTTTACCGATTCATTTTTATGCAGGGCATGCAGCACCCCGTAACCATCAAGTACCGGCATCATTACATCACACACAATTAAATCGGGGGTTTCAGCCAGTGCAGCTTCCACGCCCAGTTTTCCGTTTTCTGCCGTTACAACTTTGTAATTGGCCAGTTCCAGAATCTCGGCGGTATTCTCTCTTATTTCATCATTATCTTCTATCAGTAAAATCTTTTTCATTACAGATCTGTATTGTGTTTAAATGTAATTCTAAATTCGGTTCCTTCTTCCAGCATACTGTTGCAGGTAATTGTTCCGTTCATCAGTTCTGCATATTTTGAAACAATGTGCAGCCCTAATCCCGTTCCCTGAATATTGATCGCATTTCTGGCTCGGAAAAAACGCTCAAACAAATGCTCCTGATCTTCTTTTGATATGCCAATTCCACTGTCCTTTATTCGTAGCTGAATATTGCTGTCTTCAACTGCAGTAGTAATATCAATGCGCCCGTTTTCGGGTGAGAATTTAATTGCATTCGAAAGTAAATTTAGCAAGATATGTTTAAACATGGTAGGGTCAAGTTCTGCATCAGTTTTACCTGTATGTGTGTACTTTATTTGCTGGCCGCTTTTACAAATGGCGTTCATCTCTGTAATGGTTTCGTTAACCATTTTCTGCAAATCAAAGATGCTGAACCTTGCCTGAATTTTTCCTTCTTCAATTTTACCAACAGAAAGAAAATCATTTAATATATCAGTGAGCAGATTTACGGAAGATATAATTCGTTGTATATGCTTTTCCCTTTTAGGCTGGTCTTCTGTACTGGTATATTTCTGTAACAGATAGGTGGATGAAAGTACCGTGCTGAGAGGAGTTCTGAACTCATGTGAGGCCACTGAAACAAAACGGGACTTCAATTCGCCCAGTTCTTTTTCTTTACTCAATGCGGCACGCAGCTCAATATCTTTTTCTTCCGTTTCTTTTATCTGATCGTTCAGTTGCCCCACAATATGCTGTAAACTGGTTGTACGTTCTTCTACTTTTTTCTCCAGTTCTGCATTGAGTTGTATGATCGAATCCTCGGCCTTTTTACGTAATGTAATATCAATCACAAATGCAACCACATACTTGTTGTGCTCTACCTGATAATTACCCAAACTGATTTCAACCGGGAATTCTGTGCCGTCTTTTTTTACTGCAAACAGATCCAGTCCAATACCCATTGGTCTGCTTTTAGGATCGCCCAGATAATGATCACGGTGATTTTCATGCCTGTGCCGAAATCTGCCCGGTATCAACACTTCAATTTTTTTTCCCACCAGTTCCTCTACATCATCATATCCAAACTGGGCTAACGCAAACCTGTTGCAAAGTGTAATTTCAGCCTGTCCGTTTACTACAACTATACCAATGCTGGCATTATTAAAGACGGTTTCGAAGAGTTTTATTTCGTCAATCGATTGCATCGTTAAAGATAATTAAAAACCCTGCCCGAACATGATTTAAAACTTCAAAATTAAAAGCCATCACCATAAAGCCGGCTTGAAGAATAGCAGCTGCAATTTTTCTTTCATTAAATTAAAATAGAATGTTATTTTGAGTGAAACATTTCCGTTTGTTTAAACGCAATTCTTTAGATCATGGAATATATTGCCGTTTCACGGGAACAGGCAGTATCCTATCTTCGTAAACGATTAAAAAAATAAGCATGTCAACTGAAATAAAATGCCCGCACTGTGGTCATGAATTTGAACCTACAGAAAGTATCCGTGAAGAAGTACAGAAAGAGCTGCGTTCAAAAATGACGGAGTGGCAAAAAACGCAGCAACAAAAATTTGATGTGCAACTTGCTGAAGAAAAAAAGAAAACACAGCAGGAAACAGAAGAGATCATCCGAAAATCCATTGCCTCCGATTTTGAAAACAAACTCCGGATGCTGGAAGAAAATAATAAAGACACGCAGGAAAAATTAAAACTTGCCCGAGAAAAAGAAATTGAATTTCTGAAAAAAGAACAGGCCTTATTATCAAAGGAACAGGAACTGGATCTGCAGTTGCAAAAAATGTTACTGGAAGAGCGCAACAAACTGGCCGACATCATCCGCAAAGAAGAAGCTGAAAAAATTTCGTTGAAAGAAACAGAGTATCAGCTACGGAATAAAGAACTGGAAGAAAAGCTGGAAGCGCAGAAAAAATTAGTAGATGAAATGAAACGGAAGTCTGAACAGGGATCTATGCAGTTGCAGGGCGAAGTGCAGGAACTGATGCTGGAAGATTTGCTGCGTCAATCGTTCCCTTACGATTCAATTGAAGAAGTGGGAAAAGGAATTAAAGGCGCCGATTGTATGTTAATTGTGCGGAATAAATTCGGACAGGAATGTGGCAAGATTATTTTTGAAAGCAAGCGCACCAAAGATTTTTCTGAGCAGTGGATTGAAAAATTAAAAAAAGATATGCGAAGCCAGGCTGCAGATATTGCAGTAATTGTTACACAGGCGATGCCAAAAGGATTAGATCGCTTTGGCGAAAAAGATGGTGTATGGGTTTGCAGTTTTGCTGAAGTAAAAGCATTAACACACGTGCTGAGAGACAGTATTGTTCGTATTGCACAGGCAACAACAGGGCAGGAAAACAAAGGTGAAAAAATGCACATGCTCTATGATTATCTTACCGGGAATGAATTTGCAGAACAATGGAAAGCCATCCGTGAAGGATTTATGAGTATGAAAATTTCGATCCAGAAAGAACGGGATGCCATGGAAAAATTATGGAAGCAACGTGAAAAGCAACTAGAGAAAGTGTTGCTTAATGCGGCGCATATCCGTGGCTCTGTTGAAGGGATTGCAGGTTCCGATGTAAACATTAATTTACTGGAAGATAATGATCTGTTAACCGAAGAATAATATGCCGCAGGATACCATTCCCTTTCTTATTACTTATGATGATACCAGCTTTTTGCTTTCCTCCATGGAAGAGTACAACCAACTCCCTGATTCATTGAAGCAGCCGGAAGTATTGCAGCAAATACAAAGCTATTTATCAGAGAACTATCCGGCAGAAACGGATACAAAAGATACACCTGTTGTATTTATGCTGGTTTCTGCATTTATGTTCATCATGTTCATGAAGATGATCTGGTCTGCAAAAAAGGAGCTGCGTAAAACTATTGTCGATAATAGCGATCCGAATTCTGCTGATTCATGTTTAACCTATAAAGGAGCTGAATTACATTTTGGCACAGAGGAAATAAAATCTGTTTGCTTAAAATACAATTCTTACTTCAGAAACCTGAGTCCGGAGAAGCAATCCCGTTTTATTGAACGTGTACAGCAATTCATCCGGCATAAAAACTTTCATATTTATTCGTCAAAAGGCTACAAGGAAATGCCCATCCTCATTTCTGCTGCTGCCATCCAGATCAGTTTTGGATTGAACCATTTTTTACTCCCTCATTTTTCTGATATTATTATTCATCCGGAAGAATATTTTGCAACAGATCCTCTACGAATACTGGTTGGCAATGTACAGGGACAATCCATTACACTTTCCTGGAAACATTTTCTTGACGATTATCAAAAACCGGCAGATGGAAAAAATGTAGGGCTGCATGAAATGGCTCATGCATTACAGGTACAATATTTATTCAGAAAATCCAGGGGAGAAAATGAGTTTAAACATGACTTTGAGCATTACGACCGGATTGATGACAAAATACGAAGTGAAGAAAAAATAAAAACCAACTCTCTCTTTGATAAAAATGCATTGAGCAATCAAAATGAATTCTGGGCAACCTCCGTTGAACTGTTTTTCGAAAAACCGGCTGATCTTAAACAGGATCATCCGGCTCTGTATGAAAGCATTTGCAATGTATTAAATCAGGATATGCTTCACCGTTAAGAAAAAATAAAAGCAAAGCAGCTATCCTTCTGCACAAGGTATCTTTGTTATAAACACACACATGAAAAAGGCAATTGTATGCAGCTTAGGCGTTCTGTTCTTCGTTCTTCAGTTACATGCACAGGAATCTGCTCCTGTAAAAAAACCGGGCATGTCCATTTTTATTGAAGCAGGCGGACCGGGAGTAATTTCCTTTAATTACGACACAAGATTTACTGCATCTGATAAAGGTATTGGCGGACGTATAGGTATAGGCGGCTATAAAGCCAACAACACCGGCGCCATTTATATACCCATTGGTATCACTCATCTGCTCACAAAAAATGACCGTGACTATTTTGAAATTGGTGCAGGCTTTACATATGTAAACTATACAAGAGATAATAATGATTTCATTGAATTCTCACCTTTTACACAAAATTTCGGCCATCTCAATTTCGGTTACCGCTATCAGCAAAAAGAAGGCGGACTAACATTAAGAGTTGCGTTTAATCCGGTTTTTGGTAATGGTTTTTTTAACCCTGCTTATGGCGGTGCATCGATCGGTTATAAATTTTAAACAAACAGCATAACTGTATTTAAAAGAGGTGAGCAAATGCTCACCTCTTTTTTATGATACCGGTATACTAAATTATTATCAGGTAAAATCTTCGCTGTCAAAATCATCTTCATCGTTATCATTGTCTGAGCCAAGATTAATCATGCTGCCCATCAAATCACTGAACTGTACCTTTCCCTCAACAATTTTTTTACTGATAAGAGAGTAAGCCGATAACCCATGCAACACAAATTCCATCAGCAATGCAGCCTGCTTCTCATTGGCACCTTTAAAATATTTTTTTACCAAAGGATACAATCCATCAACACTGTACAGCTGCTGAATTTTATCTTCGTCTTTTATGTTCATCATCAGACTTAACTGGTTGCCTTTATCAAACCAGTTGGTGATGGATTTGTATGGATTATCTGCAGTTGCATCCTGCTTTCGTTTTTTCAATTGTTCAGGATTGGGAAAGAACTGCAGAAACTGTGTGCGTACAGCTTTATCCAGCAAATGAAACGCCACCTGATAAGGGCCTTCCTGCTCTCCTTCATAAACTAATTCAATTTTTCCGGTAATAGATGGAATGATGCCGATTAGATCGCCCATCCACACCTGTGTATGTTTTTCTTTGTTTTGAATGGCACGTAACTCTGCTGTACTTACCGCATTTTCAAATGCAGAAATAGTGAGCCTTGCACTTACACCACTTTTCTTATCTACATATTCGCTGCTTCTTGCTTCAAATGCAACCTGTTCAATTAACCGTTTCATTAAATCACTTACATCCACTCTTTTTTGCTGATCGGGATGGAGTTTTGCTTCCTGTTCGGTAATGGCCAAGCCCACTTCAATGGTTTTTGGATAGTGCGTAAGTATCTGGCTTTCGATACGGTCTTTCAACGGTGTTACAATAGATCCACGGTTGGTATAATCTTCCGGGTTAGCAGTAAACACAAATAAAATATCTAACGGCAATCGTAATTTAAATCCACGAATCTGCACATCGCCTTCTTCTAAAATATTAAACAGTGATACCTGAATACGTGCCTGCAGATCAGGAATTTCATTGATGACAAAAATGCTGCGGTTGCTTCTTGGAATAATACCGTAATGGATTACACGCTCATCTGCAAAACTTAATTTAAGATTGGCAGCTTTAATGGGATCAATATCACCAATGAGATCGGCTACACTTACATCGGGTGTTGCTAATTTTTCACCATATCGTTTTGAACGATGAACCCACTCGATGGGTGTTGCATCGCCCTTTTCAGCAATGAGCTCTTTTGCAAAATGAGAGATTGGGTTGAATGGATCGTCATTTACTTCACTGCCTGCAATAACCGGAACATATTCATCCAGAAGATCCGTCATTAAACGGGCCATTCTGGTTTTTGCCTGTCCACGCAAACCAAGAAATAAAATGTTATGCTGAGAAAGCAATGCCCGCTCAACATCCGGTATTACTGAATCTTCATAACCCAGTATGCCTTCAAACACATTCTCTTTGTCTTGTAATTTTGCAATGAGATTTTGGCGTACTTCTTCTTTGATGCTTTTTGGTTTGTAACCACTTTTTTTTAGTTCACCTAATGTTTTTATCTGAATCATAGCCGGTAAGTCGGGAAGACGGAAAACTCCCGTTTTATTCTACACAATAGCGTCTGATTCCGTCTTTTATCAACGCTGTATTAAAATTTATTAGAAATCCAACCTTCAAAGAAGTCAGTTTTAAATGACTGATTATTTGAGCTTGCCATACTTTATTAATTATATCAATTGCTTTTAATTCACAAATTATCGTTTCATCAACCAACACATCCATTTTTAATCCTTCATCAAACATTTTTCCATCATAGTAAATCGGCAGTTTTACCTGCCGCTGAAAAGGAATATTCTTTTTTTCAAGTTCGTAACAGAAACAGGCTTCATAAATTTTTTCAAGCAAACCCGGACCAAGTTGTTTGTGTACTTTATAAGCACAATCAACAATTTCACCGCACAGGTAATTTTCATGATCAGATAGTATATGCATAGTATCTATTTTCCTTACCGCCTTCCCGTCTTTCCGGCAAAAACAATAATCTTCACAAGGCCCTTAATACACCGTCTTCCTTTTTCCACTTTCAAAATCCTTAAAAATAAATGCCCCCAGTTTATCCAGCGAAGCAAAGAATGCTTTGCCATGATTGGTTTCTGTAAACTCCTGTACAAATTTTTGCAGATAAGGATCGGTGGCAATCATAAACGTTGTAATAGGAATTTTTAATTTCTTGCATTGTGCTGCCAGATTAATACAACGGTTCACCACTTTACGGTCTAACCCAAAACTGTTCTTGTAATATTTTTTGCCAATTTTTAAACAGGTGGGTTTACCATCGGTGATCATAAAAATCTGTTTGTTGGGATTTTTTCTGCGGCGCAATATTTCCATCGCCAGCTCTAACCCTGCCACTGTATTGGTATGATAAGGCCCTACCTGTAAATACGGAAGATCTTTAATTTCAATTTGCCAGGCATCATTACCAAACACCACAATATCGAGTGTATCTTTTGGATAGCGTGTGGTAATTAATTCACTCAACGCCATGGCTACTTTTTTTGCAGGCGTAATTCTGTCTTCGCCATAAAGTATCATAGAGTGAGAAATATCAATCATCAACACTGTTGATGTTTGTGTTTTAAAATCGGTTTCCCGAATTTCCAGATCATCTTCCCGCATCTGAAAACTATCTATTCCATGATTGATCTGTGCATTGCGGATGGAGCTGGTAAAATCAATTTGCTCTAATGTATCGCCAAACTGAAACGGTCTTGTCTCCGGATTAATCTCATCACCCATTCCCGGCTTAAATGTCTGGTGGTTACCCTGTTTTGTTTTTTTCAGTTTGCCGAATATTTCCTCCAGAGATTGTTTGCGGATGGTTTGTTCTGTTTTGGATGTGATGTTGAATTGACCGGTAATATTATTTTCTTCCAGATAACCTTTCTCTTTCAGCTCATCAATAAAATCGCCCATTCCATACTCATCATTGGTGAGTTGAAATTTACGATCTAACTGATTGAGCCAATCCATGGCTTCGGTTACATCGCCACTGGTATAAGTGAGTAACTGCGTAAACAGATCAAGCAATTGCTCAAACTTAGATTTATTGTTTTCTGAAGGATCATATTTAGAAAAGAAATGGCCTGTCATTGTTGTTTCAATTTACTTCAAATTCAATTCACCGTTTAAAAAAGGATGTCCACTTTAAAAAAAATCATCTTTAAATTAACTTTGGCAAAGTTGTAAAAGCCCGCTAAAATGAATCTGCTAAATCGAACTTTGCTTAAATTGCAAAAGCGGGTTGAAATGGATAAACCCACTCTGCACTTTCCCAAAATTGTTCCTCATCCGGCAGATCAACCATAGTAACAAATACCGAACCTGAAAAGTTCTTGACAGGTTTACTGCTGATTTCTTATTTTGCTGGCAGATAAATCACTTCTCCATGCGTAACACCGTTCATTTTGTCATTCTGCTTGTTTTTACATTGTTCTTTTCCGCTTCCTGTAAAGGACCAAAACTGTTGGTGAAACAGGGGGCCAGAATAGACACTTTACACCTGCAACTGGATTTACGGATTGTACAGGAATACGAATATCAGCAGGCTATCATTAAAAAGATGACAAAATTTGTGGACGTGTATAACAGCGAATCTCATCCATTTAAATTATCCTTAAACAGCGGGGTGCAAACAACCAGTTGTGAGGTAAAAGTAGTACGGGTAAAATTTGTTCGATCTAAACAAAATCTTATTGGCACCGCTGTAACCGTTGCAGGTATTGGAACTGCCACTGCATTAATTGCAACCGGTTTTGCTGTGCCTCTTGGTTGGGTATATATTCCGAGTGCAAGAACAACCATAACCCCGCAACTGAGTAGTGATATTACAGATGTTGCCAATTTTCAAAAAGTAGGGATCTCCTCTGTGGGCATGTATGTGAAGCTTGATAAGCAGATAGACAAACAGAGTACCAAGTTTGTAAAATACATGGTGTCTGTTGTACAAACAATTGAACAGGAATATCAATTGAATGCAGCTAAATAAGTGGATTGTGCTTTGTTAACGTTCAATGCAAAAAATTGTCGGTAAGGAAAAAAGAAGGGAAGTAGTTGACTCTTTTCCGCCTTACCGTCTTACCGGCAAAAAATATACTCTGTAGTTATCTTTTTTGTTTTTCTGAAAAATAATTGCCGGGAAGGAAAGAAGACGAGAAGTAGTTGATTCTTTTCCGCCTTACAGTCTTACCGGCAAAAAATATACTCTGTAGTTATCTTTTTGTTTTTCTGAAAAATAATTGCCGGGAAGGAAAGAAGAC
>JAIEMP010000002.1 GCA_019752045.1 Chitinophagaceae bacterium
TTGAATAACGATGCCGCTTACACGAAACTTTACCGCCTGATTTTTTGAAGGAAGGAGAGTTTTTTCACAGTCTGACGGGCAGGTATTGCCGATGGTGGGGAATTTTATATTCGTCCGCCCGGAACTGCTGCCTGGCTTTTTGATAAAGTTAAATATTAAGAACTAAAGCTGGGCTTTATTCGTCCAGCCCCGAACCACAGAACAGCAGAATTACCGCTGCTGATTGCTCCAATGTCCAGCCCCACTATTGGCAAGCCCCTATGCAATATAAAAAGGCGTTTAGAGAAGGAAGTAGTCCAAATTAACTTTGGCTACAGAAACAAGATTATTCACACTTCAATCTAAACGCCATGACTAAAGTTACAGCAAGTTTTGAACATCAGAAAGTGTATGTTGGGTTGGATGTACACAAACGCAGCTGGAATGCAGCGCTGTATTTAAATGATCAGTTTATCCGCAACATTCATCAGCCTCCGCATCCTGAAGCATTGCATCATTATCTAACACATACTTATCCCGGAGCGGAATATGCTTGTGCTTATGAGTGCGGTAAGTTCGGTTATTGGATGCAGCGAACGTTTACACAATTAGGAATAGAATGTATGGTAGTAAACCCTGCCGACATACCCAGCACACACAAAGACGAAGTGTATAAAACCGATAGCCGTGATGCAAGAGGCATTGGTGATGCATTAAGTAAAGGACAGTTAAAAGCGGTGTATGTTCCGCATGAAGAGCAGGAAGCCGATCGTCACCTGGTACGTCAACGAAAAAAAATCTGGCGGGATCTGGTGCGTTGTAAAAACCGCATCAAAGGATTTTTAGATTACACCGGAACCGAAGTGCCCCCACAATACGACAATGCCAACTGGAGTAAAAATTTCATCACCTGGTTAAGCAAGTTAGCATTCACCCATAGCAGTAACCGCATTACACTTGACTTTATGATTCGTGAAATGGAGTTACTCCGCAAAGAACTCTTAAACATCAGTAACGCTATCCGTAAACTGATGCGCAGCAAAAAATACAATAAGCTGTATTACTTATTAAGAAGCGTAACCGGCATTGGTCCGTTAACTGCGGCTTCGTTACTAACAGAGATTGGAGATATCAAACGATTCAAAAACTTTTATCACCTCAATAGTTTTATCGGGTTGATGCCGATGGAGCACAGCAGCGGTGAACGGGAATTAAAAGGAAGAATCACCGTAAGAAAACACCGGCAGCTCCGAAGTGATCTGGTTGAATGTGCCTGGACAGCAAAACGAACTGATCCTGCACTGGCCTTATATTACAGCGAGCAAATAAAACGAGGGAAGAACGGAAAAGCAGCCATTGTGAAAGTAGCCAGGAAATTATTGAGCCGTATACGATATGTCTGGCTGAGCGGCGAGCCGTATCAACCAGCCGTTGTAAAATAGAGAAGCAAACAAACTATAAAATATCATTCATTACCTGAATGAATTAGATACAGCAACCGGACTACAAAACATGGGTTGTCATCGTGATATAATCAAACAACGAAGCATTGACTTCGGCAAGACTGTAGCGGGTTGTTCTTAATTATTTATTTAATCACAGGAGCTTGTAGTGCCGCTGTTGGCGGCATCTACTCATAGGATGCTGGT
Source organism: Chitinophagaceae bacterium (assembly GCA_019752045.1). Lineage (GTDB taxonomy): Bacteria > Bacteroidota > Bacteroidia > Chitinophagales > Chitinophagaceae > Lacibacter. The sequence continues at coordinate 1,629 of JAIEMP010000002.1, forward strand.
AATGGATAATAAAAGTCTGCAATAGCAGGAGAAAAACTCTTGTGTAATTGCGGAAGGTAAAATAATTTTGATATGGGAAAAAATCTGGCGAAGGCGGGAGGTAAGTGAAACTTAAAACCCTCATTTATCTCTTGCTTTCAAAAGAAAAATAATAACTTTAAATATTATCTCTCTCTAAAGCCTATATACATAGGATACCAATGTTAAGTGCCGTTATTTGTCAAAATCTAAAACCAATTTTCAATCCAGCTAACGTATTTATTTCTGCTTGGTTATTGTTTGAAAAGTCAAGCCTGAAGCCTGCCTGCAACTTCTTAGTTATGTCAAACTCAACTCCAGTAGAGATACGGTAACCAACTATAAATCCATTGTCAAATGAAAGTATGGATTGTCGAACAGAATTGCCTAAAGCATCAACTACTCTTCTTGCTTGCGATTCGGTCGAACGATAAGAATATCCAAAAGTTGGTCCAACTTGAATATTGAATCCTTTTACAATTTTTTTAAATGGGTAATAAGATGCTTTTGTCCAGACTATTGCGTTTGATGTATGTCTAAATGTTTTACTAATAAACTCATCAAAAGTTGGGTTTTGAATAACCGGATTTTTTACTCCATTCTCAAATATGAATTCGCCACCAATTAGTAATTTGTCTAGTCCCCAGTTTGATTTTTTTACAACATTCTTTGAGACGTCAAATGCAAAAGAGTAACCTAAAAAGTCACCAGTCCCAAAAGAGACTCGGCCACCTGAAAATTTTAGGTATGTGTTTTTTGAATTTGGTGTTTGGCTAAAAGACTGTAAGGAAATTAAAGCTAAAAGGATTGTCAAAAGTTTTTGTTTCATAATAGAGTGTCGGTTTATAATGGCACTTAACACTAAATTATACGCCACTCCCCACAATTCCAAATTCCCTAAGTTATTGATTTGCAAACGTAGCCATGTCGCCTTTTTAGATTGTGGATTTTCACAAGGCGACAAACAATTTCAAAAGGCGACATCCGTTATTGATTGAAGTATTTCACTTAATTACTCGAAAACCCTGCTTCCTCCGCCACCGTTACTTCACTGTAATCTTTCACCACATTGTACAAGGTATCCCGTTCAACCGGTTTGCGTTTTACCTGTTTAATGAGGGCCACTAATTGTTCGGTTGTCATGCTGGGTATTTGTTCTTCGCTGCCGGCCATGCTGTAAATTTTGGTAGTATCATCAATGGTGCCGTCAATATCATTTACACCAAAACTCAAAGTCATTTGAGCATTGTGTCGCCCCAGCATGGGCCAGTACGCTTTCAGGTGCGGAAAATTATCAAGGAACAAACGGGCAACGGCATACATCTTCATGTCTTCTGCAACCGTGCTTTCACTGATATTGCTCATATCATTATCCTTGTTGCGGAACTTAAGCGGAATAAACGTTTGAAAGCCCCGTCCGAACGGGTCATCCGGGCGGGCTTTTGTTTCATCCTGTAACAACCGTAAGCGATTCATATGATCAATACGATGAGCGTAGCTCTCAATATGTCCGTACAACATGGTTGCATTACTATGCAGTCCTAACTTGTGTGCTGTTTCATGAATCTTTAACCATCCATCTGCATTTACTTTATCTGCACAAATTTTTTCACGTATCTCCGGACTGAAAATTTCTGCACCACCACCGGGTATGGAATCCAATCCATGACTGATCAATATCTTCAATCCTTCTTCTACACTCACTTTTGCTTTGCGGAACATATAATCGTATTCAACAGCAGTAAATGCTTTGATGTGTAAACCGGGGCGATGTGTTTTAATGGCTTTTAACAGATCAGCAAAAAACTGCAGATCCATTTTAGGATGTACACCACCAACAATATGTACTTCGGTAACAGGAACGCCATCATACTTTTGCACCATGTGCAACATCTGCTCAATACTCAGTTCCCATCCTTCTTCCCGCTTTGCATACAATTTGGAGTACGCACAAAAATTACAACTGAACACACATACATTGGTAGGCTCAATATGAAAGTTGCGGTTGAAATAAGTGGTATCACCATGCAGTCGTTCACGTACATGATTGGCGAGTGCACCTAAAAAGGGGAGACTTGCTTTTTCAAATAACAACAACCCATCGGCTTCGGTAATACGTTGTTGATTGTAGATTTTATCAGCAATGATTTTTAAATCTGCTTCAATTCTGTTGCTCTGTAACAATGCTTCAATTCCTGTTTGCATATTCAATCATTTTTATTTTTCCGGTTGGTGAGGACAGCAACCTGGGCTAGTAGCATATTAGATCATTTTATATTTCCGGTTGTTGTGAACAGCAACCGGGACCGTTGTATCATCAATCTGTACATTGAATGCGGTCTGTTATGTTGTAAAAATAAAACAGCGTAACTGTTACAAAGTTACGCTGGGATCAGGCAGGAAAATGATTTCCGTTAATTTACTTTTACTACACGGAAGGTCTCAGTGTCTTTAGCCCGGTACACTACCTGTACGGTATACACACCGCTGTTGAGCGTGCTTAAATCAACCTCCATATATGTAGCGCCAATATTGGTTCCTGATTGACCGAGTGCAATCCGTTTCTGCCAAACCAATTGCCCCATGTGGTTGTATACATTGATGTATTCGATATTGATGGGTTGACGGTAGAACTGCAATGCAAACCGGTCTCTAAACGGATTGGGTGTAATCATCACTCCTTTCCGTTTCAGATTGGGGTTGGCATCTTTTACCGTGATGTTAATATCATCGAGATAAATATTGTTTTCAAAATTGGTGGTGTTGCGGATCACCGCCTGAATATATTCTGTACTGCCTGTTGAAAAATCGCCCAGAAAAACAGAATCTTTTCTCCACTGTGCAGCATTGGGAATAAAAAAATCATTGGTGGCTACATTGCCCGTTGTTACTAATTCTCTTCCCCACTTTTTGTATACACTTTTATAAGTCAGCCCGCAATCGGCTGTTACCAATACTTCCAGTGTATCGGTCGGGTTATTGGCGAGATCGGGCACATTAAATGTAGCAGCTGCAACCTGGAAGGTCATAAATGCAGAGTCTCTTCCTTTTACCGGAATAAGTGGCGAAAACATCCAGTCAATTAATCCGTTTGCATCATAATCGTAATTATTAATAAACATAGATGCAGTTCCTGTTTTTGATGCAGCAGTGGTGCGTCGCCAGGTTGTATCAGCATTGGCATTAAACCGTTGCCAGTTGGCGGGAGGAAATGAAACTGTTTCAAAACCTTCTGTATAAGGAACAGTGATTAATGGAAAAACAATACCTGCTACTTTGCCGGTATCATTCGCCACTTTCTGATCTGCACTTCCATTTGGGTTGGATGTGTACACAATAAAGTTTGCATTGGTTCCCGGGCTTAACGGAATTTGATTGAGTGTAATGGTTGCTGTTGCCTGTGGTGCAATGCTGCCGGTAAAATTGGTAACAACAGGTGTGCCTGTTCCAAACCTTGCAGTAATGGTTAAGCTGGTGATGATATCGGTGCCTGTATTTTTTATTGTTATAACCGGTGAATAAGTATTGCTGCAGGAATAGATGAAAGATGCGTTGTTGCCACACACTTCATAAAAAGGATCATTTATTTTTTCAAACCGAACATCTCTGTTCAGTGTTGGTACAGGAGTACAACCATCGGATGTAATGAGCGACTGCATCCAGGGATTGGCCAGCAGTATTGCTTCCATGCGGTTGCATTGTTGCGGCGTATACATCACCATGGCACGGTCATCTACATAATCCATATAATTCATCCACATAATACCGGGTGCTGCAGGTGAACAGGCATCTCTTATTACACTATCGGCAGCAGGTGCACCAAACGTACAGCCCGATTGCGGTGGCGTATCATTCAATCCATCATCATCGCCACAACCCTGTGTACCATTACAATTGTTGGGTCCCCAGATATGATTGAGATCAAAGAAGTGACCGATTTCATGTGTAGCTGTGCGGCCCTGATTAAATGGCGCCTGTGCTGAGCCGCCTCGCCCAAATGAACGCTGACTGTTTACAAAACCACGTTCGTTTAACGGTACAGCCGAAAGCGGATCGGATGCAAAGAAAGAATAACCCAAAAATCCTGATGGCATCTGGCATACCCAGATGTTGAGGTATTTAGTGGCATCCCATGCATCACTTCCGCCGGCGCAGGTAAACTTTACGGGATCCTTTAATCCGGGTGATGAAATGACGGATGATGTAACTCTTACTATTCCATTGCTTGCATCGCCTTTATTATCCCGCCGGGCTAAACAAAAACGCAGATTGCTTTTTCCAAAGAGCGGTTTAAAAGCGGCAGGTATTCTTGTTGAATCGGCATTAAGGCCTGCATAATCTTCGTTTAATACATCTATCTGCGATTGTACCTGTGCATTGGTAACAGAACCGGGGTTGGGTAATACAATATGCACCACTACCGGTATGGTATAAATTACATCGGGCCGAAGTGTTTGTTTCAGTTGATTATAAGCCTGCAACGTACGTTGCCTGTTTAATTCCGTTTCTTTTTGAAGGGATGGATATTTTTTCAACAGCTCATTCATTACCGCCTGTGTGCCGCAACGTTGAAAACCGACAGGTACTGCAGCTGCAGTTTGCTTTTGTTTTTGAGCTAATACAGAAAGTGTAAAAAAGGAGAGCAGAAAGCACAACAGAAAACGATTCAATATCATTATATAAAATATTAAGTATGTGAATGTACGAACAAGACCTAAAATACAGATCTTATGAGTAAGACAGCCATCCACCGTATAAAAGCTGCCTAAACAAAAGGTAAACAGCCAACGGTTCTGATTGTTGTTCTGTAAAAACTATTATCTTTCCCCTTCATACCAAATGTATAGTCTGATGAGTATTAAGCTGCGTCTTACAGTTATGAGTTTTTTACAGTTTTTTGTTTGGGGTGCGTGGTTAATTACCATTGGCACCTATTGTATTAATGCAAAAGGGTGGACTTTTCCTGAGTTTGGTGCCATCTTTTCTACACTTGCACTCTCTTCTTTATTTATGCCTGCATTAACAGGTATTATTGCCGATAAATGGTTGAATGCGGAAAAGCTGTATGGTATTCTGCATATTCTTTATGGCGTAGTGCTCTTTTTTGTACCGCAGGTAAACGATCCTGATTTATTTTACTACGTCATCTTTGCTGCGATGATCTGTTACATGCCTACCATCTCTTTATCTAACTCTATTGCGTATACCATATTAAAAGGTAACAACTACAATGTTGTAAAAGTGTTTCCGCCTATTCGTGTATGGGGAACCATTGGATTTATTGCAGCTATGTGGGTGACCAATCTTACAGGAAGCAAGGCCAACGCCAATCAGTTTGTGATTGCTGCCATCTTTGCCATCCTGCTGGGTATCTATTCTTTTACATTGCCTAAATGTCCGCCGCAAAAAACCATTTCAAAAGATGCATCATTCATTGAGCAATTAGGTTTGAATGCATTTAAGTTGTTTGCTAATTATAAGATGGCGTTGTTTTTTATCTTCTCCATGTTTTTGGGTGCGGCTTTGCAGTTGACGAATATGTATGGTGATTCTTTCATAACTGGATTTGAAGCAAATCCTGCTTATAAAGATTCATTTGTTGTAAAATATTCAACTATCATTTTATCCATTTCGCAGATATCAGAAACACTGTTTATTCTTGCTATTCCGTTTTTCCTGAAACGTTTTGGTATTAAAAAGGTGATGTTGATTTCGATGTTTGCATGGGTTCTGCGGTTTGGTTTGTTTGCTTACGGCGATCCTTCTCTTGCAGGTACTGCATTAATTATTCTTTCCTGTATAGTGTATGGGATGGCGTTCGACTTTTTTAATATCTCTGGTTCATTGTTTGTTGAAACACAAACCGATGCTGCCATACGGTCAAGTGCACAGGGAATGTTTATGATGATGACCAATGGAGTAGGGGCCTGGCTGGGCAGTAAGGTGAGTGGATACGTTATCAATAAATATTACATCAACCCCGATAACAGCAGTAACTGGCACGGCATCTGGATTGCGTTTGCTGTTTATTCGTTGGTAGTAGCCATTGCATTTGGTTTATTCTTTCGGCATAAGCATGATCCGAAGGCATTGGAAACGGTGCATCATTAACAACTACCCCGTCTGACGGCACGTCGGCCGGGGATTTAGATGACTACTCATCATTCAGGTAATTATTTTCGGCGCAGAGAAAAGAGAAGAAGAGTTTAACGCAGAGGGATTAAAAATAATCAGCGCATCTGTGGCCAATTTTCTTTTCTTCAAATGTATTTTTTGGCGCAGAGAAAGGAGAAAAAGAGTTGAACGCAGAGATAGAAAAAAAATCTGCGCATCTGCGGCAAATATTATTCAACTTGAAAAGCTATAAAACAAAGAGCGGATCATTGATCCGCTCTTTTTATCTGTTCATGTTGTACAGTCATCCGCCAGTAGCGGATGAGCAGACAACAGTATTTATCCTTTCTTCACTTCCTTCGCCCAGGCATCTTTCAATGTAACAGTGCGGTTGAAGATGAGTTTTTCTGCGGTGGTATCTTTATCTAAACAATAATAACCTTTACGCATAAACTGAAAACGGTCTGTTTGTGTGGCCTCTTTAATAGCCGGTTCTGCATAACCTGTTACAACTTTTAAGGAATCAGGATTAATATAATCTTTAAAATCGCCTTCTTCACTGGCAGGGTTCTCCACTTTAAACAAACGGTCATATTCTCTTACTTCCACTTCTACAGCATCCGCAGCATTTACCCAATGCAATGTGCCCTGCACTTTTAAACCGGATGTATCGCTTCCGCTTTTACTTTCGGGAATATAACTGCAATGAATGGCTGTTACGTTTAAGTTCACATCTTTCACCACTTCATCGCATTGAATGATGTAGGCACTTTTTAAACGCACTTTTTGTCCCGGCGCCAGACGAAAGAATTTCTTTGGCGGATTTTCCATGAAGTCATCTGCTTCAATAAATATTTCACGACTGAATGGAATGCTTCTTACACCGCCATCTGCATCTTCGGGATTGTTTTCAGAACTCAATTGTTCTGTTTGTCCTTCAGGATAATTAGTGATGATGAGTTTGATAGGGTTGAATACCACCATTCTTCTCAATGCAATCCTGTTGAGATGTTCACGGATGCAAAACTCAAGCAATCCGAATTCAATGAGGTTATCTCTTTTTGCTACACCAATCTTATCACAAAACTCACGGATGCTTTCTGCTGTATATCCACGGCGACGTAAGCCGCTGATGGTTGGCATACGGGGATCGTCCCAGCTTGTTACATGATTCTCATTCACCAGTTGAAGCAATTTGCGTTTGCTCATGATGGTATAATTGAGATTCAACCGTGCAAACTCGTATTGTTTCGATGGGAAGATCTCTAAGTTTTCAATGCACCAATCATACAACGGACGATGCGGAATAAATTCCAATGTGCAAATAGAGTGGGTGATGTTTTCAATAGAATCACTTTGTCCGTGTGCAAAATCATACATCGGATAAATGCACCATGCATCTCCCGTGCGGTGATGATGTGCATGCTTGATGCGATACATCAATGGGTCACGCAGGTGCATGTTGGGACTTGCCATATCAATTTTTGCACGCAACACTTTTTCTCCATCCTTGTATTTGCCTGCACGCATATCTGCAAACAGTTGCAGATTTTCGTCAATGCTTCGTTCGCTGTATTGATTACGGATGCCCGGTAGAGTGGGTGTGCCTTTTTCTTTGGCAATCTGTTCGCTGCTGCTGTCATCTACATAAGCCAATCCTTTTTCTATAAGCTTCTCTGCAAAAGCGTAGAGTTGTTCAAAATAATCGGAAGCATAAAATTCATTGGCCCAGTTGAAGCCCAGCCAACGCACATCTTCTTTTATACTCTCCACATATTCGGTTTCTTCCGTTACAGGGTTGGTATCATCAAAACGAAGATTGGTTTTACCTCCATATTTTAGTCCCAAACCGAAATTGAGGCAAATACTCTTAGCATGTCCTATATGTAAATAGCCATTTGGTTCGGGGGGAAAACGAGTCAGCACCGACTGATATTTGCCGGTACGAAGATCTTCTTCAATGATTTCTTCAATAAAATTGAGGCTTTTTTCTTCTTCTTTTTTCAATTCACTCATAGCTGGGTTCTTGTTGGCTGCGAATTTACGGCCAATTCATTAGCCTGCAAAGATCTCGGTTCAGGCCTAAATACATATTAAGTTATAAAAATAAGTGTTTCCCTAGTGGTTAATGAAAACCAAGCCCACTGCCCTTTCGTAATTTTGTCTTTCTTTATAGAAAACCGCATTGTACAAGATCAACCGGCTGAAGTTTATATTGAAAAAATTCATCCAAATCCAATAACAAACATGCAAATTGCCCAATTACCCAGTGATGAGGAACTAAGATTAGAAGACCTGTTTTCTTATAATATTCTGGATACTGATTCTGAGAAGGAATTTGATGAACTGGTTGAACTGGCTGCCAGCATCTGTAACTGCCCGGTTTCTATGGTTACGTTCATTGATGAAAAAAGGCAATGGTTTAAAGCAAAAATCGGAGTGGAATATGCTGAAACTTCCCGTGATCTTTCATTTTGTGCGCATACAATACTTGATGACGATGTAATGGTAGTGGAAGACTCTCTGCTCGATGACCGGTTTAAAGATAATCCCTTTACACAACTGGAAAAACCGGTAAGGTTTTATGCAGGTGCACCAATCGTATCACCAGAGGGTTATAAACTGGGCACGCTGTGTGTCATCAACCATACTCCCAAAAAATTATCTCATGTACAGGAAAGGGCCCTGGTTATTTTATCACATCAAATTACCCGTTTGCTGGAGCTGCGTAAAAAAAGTGCCAGCTTAAGAAAAAGAGCTGAACAAATTATTGAGTTAAAAGAACAAAGTGTAAATCAGGTGCTGCAGGATCATGAGTTGCAGAAACAACAGATAGCCGAAGAAATTCAGGAACAAATTGCACAACAGGTTGCAGCCTGTCGTTTATATATTGGTATTGCCGGGGAAAGTGAAGCAATGCGGAATGAATATCTTAAAAAAGTAAATGAGAAACTGGCGACAGTAATTACTGATATGCGAAAGCTTTCCCGTTTATTAACACCGGCTGTACTTCCAAATGTACCCTTGGAGGATATTGTGAGCGATTACATTAAAAACATTCAGGAGGATATGCCGTTTAAACTTCGGGTGAGTTCTAAAGGAAATTCACTTTTTACGTCCATGGATATTAACCTCACACTGTTTCGGGTAATTGAAATCTGGATCAATAATCTCAAAAACCGCACTGATGTAACAAATGTTCAGGTTTTATTTACTTACAACGGTTCGGTACAATTGAATATTGAAAATGACAGTACATCCTATGGAATGGAAGAAGTTGAAATGGATGTCATGCGATCTGCAATTGATGCACGGATTAATCATCTGCAGGGCAGTATCAGCATCCTGCCTAATCCAACAGGTGGTACAGCATTGCATATCCATTTACCTTATGAAGCTTAAATTCTAATTCATGAAAGTACTTCAAGGCTTTTTCTGATGATTTCAACACATGCATGAATCTGTTCTTCCGTTATGATTAATGGCGGTGCTAAACGGATCTTATCGCCATGTGTTGGTTTTGCCAGCAAGCCCTGTTCTTTCATTTCCATACAAAGATCCCATGCAGCTTCAGGATGATGATGTTTGATGATGATGGCATTTAATAAGCCCTTACCTCTTACCAAACTGATGAAAGGAGAATTGAGTGCATTCAATTCATTTCTCAATTGTTGTCCACGTTTTTCTGAACGCTCTGCAAGTTGTTCATCTTTCAAAACCTGTAACGACGTCATTGCAACTGCACATGCTAACGGATTACCACCGTAAGTGCTTCCATGCTCACCGGGATTAATTGTCATCATGATTTCATTATCTGCTAACACTGCACTCACAGGCAATACACCACCACTCAATGCTTTACCAAGAATTAAAATATCCGGACGAACATGTTCATGATCGCAGGCCAGCATTTTTCCTGTGCGGCATAAGCCCGTTTGTATTTCATCGCCAATGAATAACACATTGGCTGCTTCGCAATATTGTTTGGCTTTAGATAAGTAACCTTCATCGGGCACAACCACACCAGCTTCACCTTGTATTGGTTCTACTAAAAATCCACATACATTTTTATCCTGCAATGCTTCGTGCAAAGCTTCCAGATCGTTATACGGAATTACATGAAAGCCCGGCATAAACGGACCAAATTTTGTATAAGAAGAAGGATCGGTGCTAAACGAAATAACCGTGCTTGTTCTTCCGTGAAAGTTATGTGCACACACAATAATCTTTGCTTTGTTCTCTTCAATGCCTTTTCGTTCATAACCCCAACGACGTGCTAATTTAATAGCTGTTTCAACCGCTTCAACACCGGTATTCATGGGCAGCACTTTATCGTAACCGAAAAAGTTGGTGATGAATTGTTCATACTCTCCCAGTAAATTGCTGTGAAAGGCACGGGAAGTAAGTGTTAATTTTTGAGCCTGCTCTATTAATGCAGCAATAATTTTCGGATGACAATGTCCTTGGTTTACTGCAGAGTAACCACTCAGAAAATCAAAGTAACGTTTACCATCGGTATCATATAAAAAAACACCTTCGCCTTTTTCTAAAACAACGGGCAGCGGATGATAATTGTGAGCTCCGTATTTTTCTTCCAGATCAATAGCGTATTGGGCAGTTGCCGAAACGGAAATAGTTGTATGCATAACTGAAGTTGAAAATGAATAAAGTAAAAAATAAAAAAACGGATTGGTTCCTCCCCTTTGGGGAGGTCAGGAGGGGCTTATCCTCGATGATTGAGGAGATCAAGATTCAACTGAAGAAAGGGTGTAACCTTTTGCATGAGAGCTCAAAAATACTTCCTTACTTTGAAATAATAAAATTGTTGTTCAAATGAGTTACATAGTTCCCGCCCAAACCCGCATTGGGCATGTGCATTTAAAAGTATCGGACCTGGAGCGATCCTTATCGTTTTACCGTGATTTGTTAGGGTTTGAAGTAATGCAGCAGTATGGTTCGCAGGCTGTGTTTATTTCTGCCGGCGGTTACCATCATCATATCGGGTTAAACACCTGGCACAGCAAAGGGGCTGGTCCGGCGCCAATTAATACTGCAGGGTTGTATCATACAGCAATTCTTTATCCCACAAGAAAAGATTTAGCTACCATCTTAAAACGGTTGATGGGTGCAAATTATCCATTAACGGGTGCATCGGATCATGGAGTAAGTGAAGCCATTTATCTAAACGACCCCGATGGAAACGGTGTTGAATTGTATTGGGATAAACCAAAAGAAGAATGGCCGGTTGATGAAGTAGGGAACTTGCAAATGGTTAGTGAGCGATTGGATTTGGAAGGGTTGTTGAAAGAGGTGGAGTAAAATCTTGTTAAGGGTTATGGGTTGAATGTTACGGGTGTGATACCCCGACAGCGGTTGAAAACCCTGTCGGCGGTTGATTGATATATCGACTATTTTTTTTGAATAAGATGTGAAATGTGATCGGATTGGCATCTATTTAAAAACTACTTATGAAAAATTTACTTACTTGTTTTTTGATTTTGTCGGCATCGGTTATCACACATGCGCAGGATAGCAGTTTTCTGTTACAAGGGAAGATTGCTGGGTTTGATCGGGGAATAATTTATCTCAACTATCGAAATATTGAAAATGTAAATGTGTTGGATAGTGTTGTTGTAACCAACGGCTTATTCAGTATCAGAGGGAAAGTGAGCGAACCAACGAGAGCTTATTTGTACAGTAGTTCCAAAAAGCAAACTGATCGGGAAAATGCGAATGAAATAATGATTTTCATAGAACCCTCAGATATGAAGTTGAGGCTTGAAAAGGGTAAGTTTTTTCAACTGCAAGTGTCAGGTTCTAAAACACAAGACGAATGGATGAGTTATCAAAAAAGCGAAACAGCTTTTGAAAACAAATGGCAGCCAATTCTCGCAAAAATCAAGAAAGCAGAATCGGAAAAGAATTGGCAGTTGTACGATTCTTTAACTGAAAAGTTTATGATCCCTTATGTAGACGGGAAGAAGCAGCTTTACATCAACTTTGTTCGCACGAACCCCGGTTCATATATCAGTCTGGATTTACTTTCATTTAACAGGCACAAGTTGGAGTTTGACTCACTGTATTTGTTTTATCACAATCTTGCTTCCATCGTAAAACAAACAAAAAACGGAATTGAATTGGGGCAATTTATTTTGAAAGAAGATAGTTTGCAGATTGGAAAACCTGCGCCTATAATTTCATTCACAGATAAGGATTCTGTCAGTCATAAACTCTCTGATTTCAAAGGAAAGTTTGTGCTGCTTGATTTTTGGGCAAGTTGGTGTGTGCCTTGCAGACAAGAAAACCCTTATCTGGTTGAGGTTTATAAAAAATATCAGGTAAAGGGATTCGAGATAATTTCTTTTTCTTTAGACAGAGAAAAAGAAAAACAAGCCTGGTTAGAAGCAATTGTACAAGACAGTATGATTTGGATACAGGTTTGTGATTTTAAATATTGGAACAGCGACATAACCAAAGCATTCAATTTATTTGGGAGAGGAATACCCGTTAATTTTTTACTGGATGCAGATGGAAAAATAATTGGACGAGATATCAGAGCATGGAAACTAGAGGAATATCTTTTGCGTTACATGCGTTAATCAGTTACACTATTTTGCACAAATACGTTTCCGGAAACTTCAACTCCGGCTGCTTTTCAAATATCCCAAACACCGTACTGCCGCTTCCTGTCATACTTGCGTAAACTGCACCTGCATTATACAACTGCTGTTTGATGGTTGCAATCTCCGGATGTGCTTTGCTTACCGGTTCTCCAAAATCATTGATGAGTTGATCTTTCCAGGTTTCAATGGGCTGTTGAATGATTGTTCTCAGGTCGGCCCAGGTCTCGTGGTCTGATCGGATATTCAACTGTGCAAACGCCCAACCCGTATTTACATGAATACCCGGATTGACAATTGCAAAATGATAAGCAGATAAATCAAGTTCAACTGTTTCTAGGATTTCACCTCGGCCCGTTGCAAAACATGGTTTGTTTATAATAAAGAACGGACAATCACTTCCCAACTGCAATGCATAATCAATCAACTGCTGCGTTGATAATTTTAATTGAAACTGATCATTCAATAATTTCAATGCAAACGCAGCATTGGCACTTCCGCCACCCAAACCAGCCCCCATGGGAATGGCCTTGTGTAAATGCATTTGAACGGGTGGGAGGGAAGGGAAATCTTTTTTTAGTAAGTGATAGGCTTTGATGCAGAGATTATTTGTTTCGTCGCCGGGAATGGGTAAGCCGGTGGATGAAAAAGAAATGTGAGTAGTGAGTGGTGAGTCGTGCCTGCTCTCCGTAGGTTTAGCGGAGGAGAGAGTGGTCTTACTGTCGTCCATCGTCCGTCGTCCGTCGTCTATTCTAACCACTTCCAACGCATCTCTCCACTTCACCGGATAAAAAACTGTTTCCAGATTATGATAGCCATCTTCCCTTTTGTTGAGAATATGTAAGCCGAGATTGATCTTGCAATTGGGGAAGGAAATCATGAATTGATAATTATGTAATTGATAATGGATAATAACCGTGGACCTTTTGGCATAAAAATTATCAATTATGAATTATTCAATTATCCATTTGAAGCAATTATTTTTTTCTGTTCGAGAGTTCATCACGAATAGCAATGGCCCGCATATAATCTTCCTGCTCCAGCACTTCGTTGAGCAGCGCCTGCAGTTCCTCAATGCTTAAAGTCTTCAGATCGGCATTGCCTTCATTGCCGCCTGTTACTGTTACCTCTTCTTTTGTTTTTTTCTCGTCATCATCTTCCATGAGAATACCGGCACTTTCCAGAATATGCTCGTAGGTATAAATGGGGCAGCCAAAACGAACAGCTAATGCCAGCGCATCACTTGTGCGACTGTCAATTTCAACCGTATCGTTATCAGAAGAACATAATAATTTGGAGTAGAAGATGCCTTCCTGCAGATCGTTGATCACTATTTCATGCAGATCAACATTAAAAGCCAGCATGAAATTTTTCATCAGATCATGGGTCAACGGTCGGCTTGGTTGCATCCGTTCCAGCGCAACGGCAATTGCCTGGGCTTCAAAACCACCAATAACAATGGGTAAACGGCGGAGGCCATTTATTTCACCCAACACAACTGCATAACTATGTGTTTGCGTGATGCTGTGAGAGAGTGCTACTATTTCCAGTTCTATCTTTTTCATAACCCGTCGGCAAATTTAAGGGCTTTGATTTGAATAAATACTAAAAGCCGATAGCCTTTAGCCGATAGTCGTCAGTAAGATTCTAACAACTTTCAACCAAAGGCTATCAACTAAAGATTTCTCTACTATCGGCTGACTTAAGCCACTCCTTTGAGCTTCTTTACTTCTGCAATCATCTTAGGTACAACATCAAATGCATCACCCACAATACCGTAATCTGCTGCTTTAAAAAATGGCGCTTCGGGGTCTTTATTAATCACCACAATCACTTTGCTGCGGTTTACACCTGCTAAATGCTGAATGGCACCACTGATACCGATTGCTAAATATAAGTTGGGTGCAATAGAGCCACCTGTTTGTCCAACATGTTCGTGATGCGGGCGCCAATGTGCATCTGCAACTGCACGGCTACAGGCTGTAGCTGCACCAAGTAAACCTGCTAATTCTTCAATCATACCCCAGTTTTCAGGGCCCTTCAGTCCACGGCCGCCGCTCACTACTAATTCAGCTTCGCTTAACGGAACTTGTCCGGTTACCTTATTGGTTGCCGTTACTTTTACTTTAGCTGCATCCACATTGATGTTTGCTGCAACTACTTCAGCTGTTCCTTCACCTGCAATTGTTTGAAAAGAGTTGGGACTGATGGAGATGATCTTCATTGCTGTGTTTACGTTTATGTAAGCAAACGCTTTGCTGCTGAAGACTCCCTTCTTCACAACAAATCCTCCGGCTGTATTTGGCAAACCTACAGCACCTGCTACCAAACCGGCTTTCAATCTTGCACTCAATCTTGGAGCAACGGCTTTGCCTGTTAAGTTGTGCGATAATACAATCACTGTTGCGCCGCTTGCAGTGGCAACATCAGCAATAGCTTTTGTGTAGAGTTGTGCATCTACATGATTCAATGTGTCATTGGCAACATGATGTATTTTACTTACACCATATTTACCAAGGGCAGCAATATCATCTGCAACAGTTCCTAACAAAAGAGCTTCGGCTGCAGTGCCCAATTGTTTCGCTAACTGTGCACCATATGTTAGTGCTTCAAACGAAGATTTTTTTACGTGGCCATCAGCAGAGTCTATAAAGATTAGAACAGACATATAATTTGAAAATTTGAAGATTTGAAAATTTGAAGATGAGAGTTTGACAGGTGGCTAATTTTGAAATTAGCCAATTTTCAAATTCTCAAATTACTTTAGCTTCTTCATGAAGCCATCTCACCAGCTCTCCCACATTCTCTGCATCTACCAGTTTAACACCGGCTTTTGCAGGTGGTAGTTCAAATGATGAAACAGAAGTGAGTGCATCAACAGCTATCGGTTCGGCAACTTTCAAAGGTTTGGTGCGTGCACCCATGATGCCTTTCATATTCGGAATGCGTTGCTCCGCCATCCCTTTCTGGCAGCTAACTACAACGGGCACACTAACCTCACAGGTTTCTTCACCACCTTCAATTTCACGGTTGATGGTAGCGGTAGTTCCGTTCAGTTCAAATTTTGTTGCAAGTGAAACATATGGTTGATCAAGCAATTCTGCAACCATGCCACCAATCGATGATCCATTGTAATCAATGGTTTCTTTACCGGTGAAGATTAAATCATAACCGCCTTGTTTAGCAACCTCAGCAATTTGCGAAGCAATATAAAAACTGTCGTGACTGTCGGCATTTACACGAATGGCTTCATCACCGCCCAGCGCAAGTGCTTTGCGGATGATGGGCTCTGTATCTGCAGCACCCACCGTAATTAAATGAATAATTGTTGAAGGATCTTTTTCTTTCAGTTCTATGGCACGAACCAGGGCATACCATTCGTCGTACGGATTGATGATCCATTGCACACCTTCCTGTACAAACTTTGTGTTGTTATCGGCGAAGGCTATTTTTGCCGTTGTGTCGGGTGTTTTGCTGATGCAAACTAAAATCTTCATGCAAGCGAATTTTGTATGAGGTTAAAAATGGTTGTTTATGCAACTATACAAAGATAAAGCTTTGTGCTTCACGTCGGCAAAATTGTAGTAAAAAATATTCACATCCATGAGCAGAATTGAACAGATTGTTGAATTTTTAAAAGCCAGTCCCAACGACAGCTTTTTAAAACATGCACTGGCGCTTGAACACATAAAGCTTGGAGATGATGAAACTGCACGAAACGTATTTGAAGAAGTGCTGACAAATGACCCGGGTTATGTGGGTTCTTATTATCACCTTGGGAAATTATTTGAGCGACTGGGTGAAAATAATAAAGCAATTGAATGGTATGAGAAAGGAATGGAGGTGGCAAAGGAAAAAGGAGAGCAGCATGCATTGGGAGAGTTAAGAGGGGCGTTGGAAGAGTTGACGTTTTAATGATTTTTATTTGAGAGTAATTCTTTTCATTGATATTTAAACTTGTTCAGATAATCTTTTAATGTCCAATAGCTCAATTAAATTAAGTAAGCACAAATCTCAAAAATGAAAAAAGCTAAACATAATGTATTATTTAAATTCTTTTGGGGATTGTTGCTGTTATTAGCAGGTTTTTCTCTTGGCTACTACTATTTTATTTATGTTAAAGTACAAGGTTTGGGAAAAGATGTATTTTTTGTTTATAAAGTACTGGTAGGGTTAACAACCGGATGGGGGCTTATATTATTTCTTACAAATCTTTTTATTTTAATGGTTTATTTGTATGCAAAGTTTTTTAATAAGCAGATGATTGAGCAAAAACCAGATAAGCTAATGTCGAATGCTTTTTTTTGGTGGGATGCTTTTGATTTGTCTAAAGTTTATAAAAAGCTCTATCCAAAAAGTAAAAATGGATATTTGAAATATGTAAATAAGCATTTTTCATTTCTTGAAAATACCTACAAATATCAGTTTAGTTTTCTGACGATTAAAAGTGAAAAAAGCCATACGGGTGAGTATATTGTTTACAGGTATACTCACTCTAAGTTTAGAAAACAAATTTTCATTCTTGCCAGTGGTTACAATGAATCCTTCCAATGCTTTATTACAAAGAATACAAATGATTTAATGAACGCTTTCACTAACAGGCAATCCTGGTTGAGTGTAGCAGAACTCTTTGATTTTAAGAAAAAGGAAAAGAATGCTTTTTTAGCTCTGCAAGATAGCATTACAGATGATTATCCTTTTAACCAATTACTGGCAATAAAGGTTTGTTTGAAAAGTTCAATCGATATTTTAGAAACCGATTATTGGCCGGTTACTCCATTAAATGAAATTTATTTTCTAACAGCACCACATCATACAGTTTCGTTATGGAAACAACATTTTATTTTTCTTGAAAACGAATTTGGCTTTATCCTTTCTAAAGATTCAACCAGGTTATTGCCGTTTGAGGATGATTATGATGAAAAGACTCTAACTTATAAATTTAAAGACCAAAAAGTTTGTTTATATGAGAGTGGTGAGAATGAAGAAAATGCTAATTGGTCTTTGTCAATTTATTCTGACTTAAACTCTAATTCTTCTTCAGGTAAAGGTTCAATACTGGATAGTAAAGAGAAGATCGAACAGATGATTAGGAAATCGATATAATTGAGAATGGTTTTCATGGACATGCTACAAAAATTTCAACTTTTCATTTCTAAGCAAAATCTTTTTCCAAAAGATGCATACTTGCTAATTGCCGTAAGCGGCGGCGTGGATAGTATTGTATTAACGGATCTTTGTTATAAAGCAGGTTACAAATTCACTATTGCCCATTGTAATTTTCAATTAAGAGGCGGGGAGAGTGATGCAGATGAAATATTTGTAAGATCATTAGGAGAGAAGTACAAGGTTGAAGTACTGGTAAAGAAATTTGAAACGGAAGAATATGCTGCAGCAAACAAACTGTCGATCCAGGAGGCAGCAAGAGCATTGAGGTATACATGGTTTGAAGAACTGATGAATCGTCAGACGCCCTCGTCGGACGAACTAAATGAACGAAGATCTTTATCCCGTCCGACGAGGGCGTCTGACGTGGCGTGCTTGCTCACCGCCCACCATGCCGACGATAACATCGAAACGCTGCTCATGAATTTCTTTCGTGGTACCGGTTTGCATGGATTAACAGGTATTCCTGTTGCCAATGGGCACGTGAAACGTCCATTGCTGTCGTTTACAAAACAAGAGTTGCTGGCTTATGCACAGGAACATCAACTGAAGTTCAGGGAAGATGCATCAAACCGTTCTTCCAAATACACACGCAATTTTTTTCGTAACGAATTGATTCCTGCTATCAGTAAAGTGTATCCGCAGGTGAATGAAAATCTGCAGGATAATATCAACCGGTTTAAAGAGATTGAACAACTGTATCAATTATCAACACAAAAGCTCATCCAAAAACTATGTAAGCAAAAAGGAGCAGAGCTGCATATTCCGGTAAAGCAACTGATGGAGTATAAAAACAGAGCGTTGATTTATGAAATCATTCATCCCTTTGGATTTTCTGAAAAACAGATTGATGAAGTGCAGAAACTGGCTGACAGTGATTCAGGAAAATACATGGATGCAGCTTCAATGAAGTTTCGCCTTATTAAACACCGGCATTGGTTTATTATTGCTCCTGTTATTTCTACCGTGGCGCAAACTATTGTGATTGAAAAAAGCAATCAGGAAGTTGACTATGAATCAGGTCAGTTGACTATAGAGAAATTATCAATCAACAATCATCAGTTATCAACTTCTCAAACTATTGCAACAATGGATGCATCTAAAATTCAATTTCCGTTGTTGTTACGCAAATACAAACAGGGTGATTATTTCTATCCGTTAGGGATGAAAAAGAAAAAGAAAGTCGCCCGTTTCCTGATTGATCAGAAATTATCTAAAACGGATAAAGAAAAAATATGGGTGCTTGAAAGTAATCAGCGCATTGTCTGGGTTGTAGGGCAACGCATTGATGATCGTTTTAAAATCACCCCATCAACAAAAGCGGTTCTAAAAATCAATCTTATCTCAGGCTGAAACCCGGATGCATCAACTGAAGTATTTACAGAGATTTTTTTAGCTATTAATGATAAACAAAAATCTTGGATGCTTTAATTGTTCTAGGAAAATATTTATTACTCTTGGATCAAGGGCTATAGTTGCCAAAACTCCATAGATGGCTCCCCAAAGATGGGCGCTGTGATTAACATTGTCACCGCCACGACGGTCCATGTAAATTGTAAATCCAATATACAGTACAGCAAAAACAATTGCTGGCATAGGGATAAAGAAGACACCAATAACATTCCAAGGGTCAAATAAAATTGAGGCAAAAATTATTGAAGAAACAGCTCCTGAAGCTCCTAAACTTCTATATTGATAATTATCTCTATGTCTTATATAAGAAGGCACCTCTGAAACTATTATTGCTATTAAATAAAATAAAATGAAACCCAGTTTTCCGATCTTAAATACAAAGTAATCTTCTAAACTCATTCCATCAATGATAAGAGCCCTTGAAAAAAAATATAGAGCAATCATATTAAAGGCAAGATGCATTATATCAGCATGAATAAAACCAGAAGTAATAAAACGATAAAACTGTTTTTTTTCTTTGATCATCGGCGGCCAGAAAATTAAATCATTAATGATCTTTTCGCTGTTAAATGCTGTAAAGGAAACAATACAGGTAATAATGATAATGGCCAGAGTAATTGTAAATTCCATTGAATAAATGTAGATGCTTAAGTTTAAAAAGAAAAATTAAAAAGATGAGTGATCAGTGATGAGTGATGAGTAATGAGTGATCAGTGATGAATAAGGCGCAACCGCCGTACTTCAAACCTCTTACTTAACTATGATGATACTTCTCATTCCGGTTTATACTGCAGGCCCTGTACAGCTGTTCAGCAAGGATCAACCGCACCAACTGATGCGGAAATACCAACTGCGACAAACTCCATTTATAATTCGCCCTCTTCATCACCGCTTCATCAATTCCATAAGCACCGCCAATTAAGAACACCAGATTCTTAGTGCTTTCATTGCTGCGCTTCATGATAAAATCGGCTAAGCCTTCACTGCTCATCTGTTTGCCCCGTTCGTCTAACGCAACTAAGTAATCATCTTTCTGCAGCCAATCAAGAATCATTTCTCCCTCTTTCTTTTTCAGATCTGCTTCACTTAACGAGCCTGCGTTTTTGGGAGCGGGAAGTATGCTCCACTCAACAGGGTAGTAATTAGAGATGCGTTTAGTGAATTCTTCCACACCGGGTTTTATATATGCTTCATGTGCTTTACCAACACTGCAGAATCTGATTTTCATAATTGAGTTATAAAAGTTGAATCCCAATCAACCAATTGTTTGTAAATTTCGGAATAACACAACAACTATGAGATTATTTTCTGTTGCAATTGCATGCCTGCTTTACTGTTCTGTTTCTTTTGCACAGGTTGCAAAAGCTCCCGTTAAAAAGGAAGGCGAGGGGCCTTACACTCAACTGATCCTTCGTGGCGTGATGATGATCAATGGTACCGGTGCACCGCCTACAGGCCCCATGGATATTGTGATTGAGAACAACCGCATTGTGCAAATTGCAGGAGTGGGCAGTGGTATTCCCGTTAATGATGGCAGCCGTCCGAAATTAAAAGCAGGCGGCAAAGAGCTTTTGCTCGAAGGTCATTATGTAATGCCGGGCTTTATTGATATGCACGGACATATTGGTGGCACAGGACAAGGAGCAAATGCAGAATATGTGTTCAAGTTGTGGATGGCGCATGGCATCACTACCATCCGTGACCCATCTTGTGGTAACGGTCTCGATTGGGTGCTGGAAGAAAAACGGTTAAGTGCAGAAAATAAAATTACTGCTCCACGCATATATGCATACACAGCGTTTGGACAAGGAAGCAATCAACCCATTGTTACCGGTGAACAAGCCATTGCATGGGTAAGAGAAAATGCACAGAAGGGTGCAGATGGGATTAAATTTTTTGGTGCTTCACCAGTTGTGATGGATGCAGCATTAAGAGAAAATAAAAAACTGGGATTACGCAGTTGCTGTCATCATGCGCAAATGGATGTGGCACGTTGGAATGTTGTAAACTCAGCACGTGCCGGGTTAACTTCAATGGAGCATTGGTATGGTTTGCCCGAAGCATTGTTCACCAATAAAACCGTACAGGATTTTCCGCTCAATTATAATTACAGTAATGAACAGGATCGTTTTGCAGAAGCCGGTCGTTTATGGAAACAGGCTGCATCGCCTTACAGCGAACATTGGAATAAAGTAATGAATGAATTGCTGAGTCTTGATTTTACATTAGATCCCACATTTAATATTTATGATGCCAACCGTGATCTGATGCGTGCAAGAAGAGCTGAGTGGCACGAAACTTATACACTGCCATCACTTTGGAAATTTTATGAACCAAGCAAAATTTCGCACGGAAGTTACTGGCATAGCTGGGGTACAGAACAGGAAGTAAGCTGGAAAGAAAATTATCGTTTGTGGATGACCTTTGTAAACGAATACAAGAATCGTGGCGGCCGTGTAACTACAGGAAGTGATAACGGCTTTATTTATCAAACCTATGGCTTTGGTTATATCCGTGAACTGGAGTTGTTGCGTGAAGCTGGTTTTCATCCATTAGAAGTGATTCGTTCTGCAACATTGTTTGGTGCACAGGCTTTAGGGATGGAAAAAGATTTGGGAAGTATTGAGGTTGGTAAGTTGGCCGACATTGTGGTGGTTGATGTAAACCCGCTTGAAAACCTGCAACTGCTTTATGGAACAGGTGCTATTCGTTTAACAGCTGATAATAAAGTGATCCGTGCAGGTGGTGTGAAGTATACGATCAAAGATGGTATTGTGTACGATTCAAAAAAATTATTGAATGATGTAAAGCTGATGGTGGATGAAGAAAAAAAGAAAACCGGCTGGCAATTAAGGCAGCCGGGTGTTGAATAAATTAATGATCAGGAAAATTACTCGATGTGATAATCTTTCTTAAACGCATCGAGTGTTTTCTGATACAGCTCCATATCCGGACTTAGTTGCGATGCTTTTTTATAATACTGATAAGCTTCTGAATAAAACCTTGCAGACTCAAGTAAGAAACCAAGTCGGAAGCTTTCCTCGGCTTCTGTTTCAGGTGAATTCTTTGCTGCAATAAATCTGTTGACTAATTTTTCGTACGACGGCTTATCCCATTTGATCAATATTCTTGTTTCAGTATTTTCTTCATCTTTAGCTTTCAGCGTCCAGGTATAAGGTTGGTTGATTTTTAATTTATCTGAAAAATCAGGAATGTTAATGAATGTAGCACCCTTAATGTTTTTTTGAAAAACCGGTTTTGTATCATCCAAAAGCTGGAAATCAAATTCTGTAACATCACTGTAGCATTTCCATGAAATCGGGAATTCACCATTATAGTAATTGATGGTATCCAGTCTTGAATCAACCCAAATACTGATATTGGTGCGGCTTACCGCTCCAAGGTTGTTCATATAAGATTTGCGGTTCTTTTCGGGAGATCCTTTAGGAGTAGTTAACTGGTTCCAGATAAACTTTAAATAGTTGGAGGTAATGGAACTTTTGTTTACCAAACAGGAGTCTTTAAATTGGGTCATATTATAAGTGCCCGGTTTTACAACAGAAAACAAACTGTTTTCATTACAGATAATACTCACCAATGAGTTTTGTCCTACAATGATCTTCGATCTGTCATTCAGCAATTTGCCAATCTGCGCTTTAGAACTTTTATCGTCTTCACTTACAGTAACGGTTCCTTTTACTGAATAAATTAAGAATGAATTAGGCTTCTGAGCTAAAAGTCCTGTACTGATGAAAAGGAAAACGAGAAGCGTTTGAATACGTTTCATGTTAGTGTGTTTTTGAGTGAAATGTAGTAATGAAACCAAATTTTGTGTGTAACCAGACGGCAAGCGCTTCGTAAAAATAAATAACGTCGATGGCCAAGATAATCACTATCAGTGAAATTTTTGTATCTATTTTCAGGTTAAACCATTTAAAGAACATGATGCCGATATAAACTGAAAGAACGGCAAAAAAGATCTGCGCCAGTTTGGCTACCAGATGAAACCAGATATGCTCTTCTATATAATAACGCATAAACAGTGCTACGTGCAGCCATGCGATCAGGATGGTAATGATCCAGAAAAGCCACACAGGAATGTCGCCAATATATTTTCCATCGAGTATCATCGAAAGGATATTGGCATGGATCACTATCCCGTTCATATCGGGAATTGATTTGCCGGCAAAATTCGGATTCATGGGAGTAAAGTGCTTGTCCTCCACATTATTTGGATCTGGGTTGATGTAGCCCATCAACACAATTTTATCTTTTAAAAAGTCTGGAGCAATATTATCTTCCAGCAAAGCGGCGCCATCAATAATCATGTATTGTTCTTCTTTGCGGGAGTAGTTGATCACTTCAAATTCTTTCTTTCGCTGTTCCATTTTATCTACCAGTTCCTGATCGGCAATGGAAAGGATAGCTATCGGAAAGCTCAGGCATTTTTTGCCGTTGATTTGTTCAGATGGAGAAAATGTTCGGATAGTGCCGCCATCTTCACCAATAAAATTGGCATAACCACGGTTCTTGCTCACTGCACCAAAGTATCCTGTGTTTTCTTTTTCCTGATCGTTATTGTTTTTGTCTTTCCAGTTAATATATGATGCCATCACCAGATTGGGTGTGGTTTGAATCATGTTCCTGAGTAAAGAATCCGGAATGGGCTCCTGTGCTGCATGAAACACCACATCCAGTCCAATCACTTTTGGTTTTGCGTTTCTGATCTTTTCAATCATACCTGCAAGTCCAATCCGGTCAGCATTTCCAATATTGATGATGATGATTCTGTTGTCGAAAGGTGTTCCGGCATTCTTATTCAGAACAGAGTAAGCGATATCATTAAAATCGAGATCTTTTAATGCTGTTTTAAACGGGTTGAGAATACTTGTGTTTAAAGGAATCAGGCTGAGCATCCAGATTACAGCAAAAACAGACAGGGTAGCCAAAATAGTATCTCTCTTATATAAATACCGCAGATAAAAGTGATGCATCCATTGATAGGCTCTTTTTAAGAAGGAAATGCGGGGTGACTTTTTTTTTGAATGCAGTTGTTTGGGTGGTTTCATTAATTCAATGCTTGGCTTATTAAAACTGAAACTGTACTTTAGCCTCCAATATATGAGAAATTGTTTTGCTTTTGCAATACTGCTTACAGCATTTTTTATTTATAGGCCTGTAGAGTTACCTGCACAACAAACCGCATCATCACCAAAACCTGATTCAACCGGCATTGTGAAGGGGAGCCAGAGTTATGCCATGATCGTTGGTATTTCAACCTACAAACACATCCGTCCGTTATCTTTTGCCGACAGCGATGCAGGGTTATTTAAAGATTTTCTCAAATCGGCAGGCGCAGGAAATATTGCAGATGACCATATCCTGTTTATGATTAATGAAGATGCAACAGCTGCTAACTTCTGGGTAAAGGGTATGGCCTGGCTGCGGCAGAAAAACATGAAAGCAGGAGACAGACTATACATTTACCTCGCCGGTCATGGTGATGCAATAAACCAGGATGAGTATTTTTTTTTAACCTACGATTGTAATCCCGCCGGCGATAAAAACAATTACATCGTTACAGGAAGTATTCAGTTGTACAATCTGAAGAGCCGTATAGCCGAGTTAAGCAGAAAGCATGTAGAAATTTTTCTCATCATGGATGCCTGTCGTACCAACGAATTGCCCGGTGGGGAAGATGGACAGCAGATTTTAAACTCTGCCATCTCTGAACGTAAAGCAGGGGAGATCATCATGCTGGCAACAGGAGCAGGACAGGAGTCAATGGAAGATGCTACTATCGGTAACGGACATGGGTTGTTTACCTATTATCTTGTAGATGGTTTGAGTGGCTGGGCTGATGGATATGAAGGCAAGGATGGATTGATTACGTTGGTGGAGCTTCGTTCTTATGTACTTGCAAAAGTGCCCGCATTAGCTGTACAGAAATACAAAAAGAAACAAGAACCTTTTATTTGTTGTGATGAAGCAGGACAGCGGCCAATTGCAGTGGTTGACAGCGCATTTTTCAGGCAGTGGGAAATGAGCAAAAATCTTTCTGCTTCAAATGAAGAAGATGTGAACCAGATAGTGCGTAATGCCCGTGGGCGTGGGGCTTTAAAGGTTGACAGTAATGTAGCCATACTTTATAACCAGTTTAATCAATCTATTCGCAAACTGAAATTAACAGGAGACAGTTCTGCCGATTACTATTACAATCAACTCAATAAATTATATCCGGATAATGTATTAACCATTGATGCACGGCAAACACTTGCAGCAGAGTTCATCAATTTTGCACAACGTAAAATTAATTTATACCTCAGCGGAAAAGATGCACTGGGCATACAACAGATCCGTACACAGTTAGATGAATCGCAACGTAGCGAAGAAATACAATCAGGAATTGAACGGCTGGAATATATTGCGGGGCTCGATTTCGGCAATGTGGCTGTTATGATAAAAAAAGCAATTGATCTGGTTGACCCTGCAGACACAGAACTCATTAAAGGATTACTCGGCAAATTATATTTCTTTAAAGCAAGAAGTTTTTTTGATGCAAAAAACAGGGTAACAGATATGCACGAAGCACGTGCACTCATTTACCAGGCTTATGCCATTGACAGTAATGCTGCTTATATTTTGCATACCATAGCTTCTCTACAGTTACAGTTACGAAAGCCAGACAGTGCTGTTTACTTTGGTTTGCGGGCCATAAAGAAAGCTCCAAGATGGCGTTACCCTTACAGCACTGTTGCATTTGCGTATGTTCAAATGAAGCGGTTCGATGTGGCACGTATGTATTATGAAAAAGCCATTGAAATTGATCAAAAGAGTGCAGATGCCTATGTTGATCTTGGATATTTTGAATTTCAGCAACGCAGGGTTGAAAAAGCACAAACGCATTATCTCAAAGCATTGCAGTTTGATCCAAAGAATGTGTCGGCTCTGAATAATTTGGGATGGTTGATGAAAGAAAAAGGAAAGTACAGCGAAGCAGCACAGTATTTCAACACCTGTTTACAATACGATTCTTCTTTTGTATATGCCTATAATGGTTTAGCCAGAGTATATGGTGTAATGAAACGATACGACTCTGCAAGAATGTATTACCTGAAAAGTATGGATCATTACCCCGATCAGGCCTATGTGTATGGTTTGCTGGGGAATTTTTATAAAGAAATTAACCTGGGCGATTCTGCATTGAATTATTACCACCGCTCCATTAATGCAGATCCCAATTATACACAACCTTTTATAGATCTTGCAAAATTGTTTGAACAGGCTAAGCGGATGGATTCTGCAACTTATTATTACAGGAAAGTTATCAGCCTTAATCCGCAATCGAAAAATTCATATTTAAGTCTGGCAACTTTTTTCCAGAACAGTAAGTTAGCCGATTCGGCCAATGTGTATTTCAACAAAGCCATTGAAGTTGATCCTGCTGATGCCGGCACTTACAATTCAATTGCGGTGTATTATTTCAGACGCAATCAAACAGACTCTGCAAGGAAATATTTTTCAACCGCTGTGTTGAATGACAGCATGAACTCCACCTACGCAACCAATCTTGCAGCAGTGTATGAACGCCTCAAACAAAATGATTCGGCCATGTATTTCCTGCGCAGAGGATTGCAGTTAAGTCCGGGGAATGCACAGATTTATAACAGTATTGCGTTGTTGTACAAAAAGCAGAATCATTCTGATACGGCTTTGATGTATTATAAAGAAGCTTACCGATACAACAATGAAAATATTGCTGTGCTCAATGATCTGGCAGATCTGTACAGAGATATGAACGAACTGGATTCTGCAAAAAAATATTTACACGAAGCCATTTACTTAAAACCCGATGTAGCAGATCTGTATAACAGTTTAGGCATCATCTTTATTAAATCGGGTGCGTACGATTCTGCACAATACTATCTGGTACGTGCAACCCAGCTGGATAAAACATTAATCCGCCCATTCAATAACCTCGGCAATATGTATTACATGCAGAAGAAGTATGCCGATGCATTGCCTTATTATCTGAAAGCATTAGAACTTGATCCTGCATATGAAAACCCGTTATTATTTACTGGCATCATCTATACAACAATGGGGCAGTTTGAAAAAGGCATTGTATATCTTGAACAGGTCATCAAACAAAATAAGAAAAATGGAACTGCTTATTATTATCTCGCCATTTGTTACGCCTCTTTAAAGAATGATGCAAAAGCAATCAGTAATCTGGAGAATGCATTAAAACAACAATTTGCTGATGCAGATACCATTCTCACACAAAAAGAGTTTCAGGAGCTCCGGTCAAATGCTGCATTTAAAAGCATGATGCAGAAATACTTCCCGGACCGCAAATTTTAGTGTGGCTTTCAGGTGTTCAATTTTATCTGAAGCATATGTTTATTATGTATGTACAGAATAACTTTCTGTAGATTTCCTCATTTTTTCCATTTAAAAATATACAGCTTTTAACGTACTGGCACAATCTTTGGCATGCTGCCTTCATTAAACAAATTTTTATGAGACAAAGCAGACAAGTACTTTATTATGTAGTTGCAGCAAGCATACTGCTGGCAGCGTGTAAGGGCATGACGAAAACGCAGAAAGGAGCCGTTATCGGTACAACCGGCGGGGCTGCTATTGGCGGAGTTATTGGAAGGGCATCGGGAAATACAGCTCTGGGCGCCATCATTGGTGCAGCTGTTGGAGGTACAGCCGGTGTATTAATCGGGAAAAAAATGGATAAACAGGCCGAAGAAATTAAAAAGCAAATACCCAATGCAACAGTTGAGCGTATAGGGGAGGGAATTGAAGTGGAATTTGAAAGTAAAATACTTTTCGATTATGATAAAGCGCTGTTGAAATCTGAAGTGAAAAAAAGCTTAAACGATCTGGCTGTTATACTTAAAAAATATCCGGATACGGATATCGAAATTCAGGGTCATACTGATAATCAGGGATCAGATGCATATAACAATGCACTTGCACAACGCCGTGCAAACGCCGTAATGATGTATTTAATTGACAGAGGTATTCCCAACTCAAGAATGAATCCGAAAGCATTTGGCGAAAGCTCACCCAAGTACACAAACGAAACTGAAGATGGCAGGTCAAAAAACCGTCGTGTAGAATTTATGATTACAGCCAATGAAAAAATGAAATCAGATGCTAAAAAAGAAGCAGAGAATTCAGGCAAATAAAAAGACAACAAATTTTAAAAATAAAATGATCAATATGAAATGGATAACTATGATGGCAGCAGCAGTTGTAAGCGTTGCAGCCTTAACAGCAAAAGCACAGGATAAAAAAGAGAACTCTTCAGCTGTTAGTTTTGGAGTAAGAGCAGGTATCAGTTTTCAGAATATCAATGGCAGAGATGCGGGTGACAATAAACTGGAAAACAAACTTGTTCCACGTTTTCAGGGTGGTGTAAATGTGGAGCTTCCTTTAGCAGATGATTTTTATTTACAGCCGGGTTTGTTATTTGCAGCAAAAGGAACAGAATTTAAGGGTTCAAACACCAACCTCAACCTTTCTTATATTGAGGTGCCGGTAAATTTTTTATTTAAACCAACGCTGGGATCTCAGAAATTAATTATGGGTCTCGGGCCTTACGTAGGGTTTGGTATTGCCGGATCAACAAAATCTGAAAATGGCAACCGCTCATCCGTTAAATTTAAAAACAGCGTTACCCTTGGAGAAGCTTTAGCAGATCCTTATTACCGCAGTATGGATGCCGGTGCAAATTTGCTGTTTGGAGTTGAATTTACAAGTCATTTGAGTGTACAGCTAAATGCACAACTCGGTTTAGCTAAAATTAACCCCGATATTGAGGGCTTTAATGACAACAGGACTATTTACCGCAATACTGGTTTTGGTCTTTCAGTGGGTTACAGATTTTAATTACTGAAGATTTTATAAAAACTCCCCTATACCGGGAGTTTTTTTATTTTTTTTATTTTTGTGGACTGATGCAGATAAAGATTTCAGAAATTAGATGAACAGGCATATATTTGCAGCCCGATAATCGGAATGGCTGCGTAGCTCAACTGAATAGAGCATCTGACTACGGATCAGAAGGTTGGAAAGTTCTTTTTTGATAATTTGTTTTAACTGGCTCTGTAGCTCAACTGAATAGAGCACTTGACTACGGATCAAGAGGTTTTAGGTTTGAATCCTAACAGAGTCACTGATTTTCAACTTACTGTAAAGAGATTGATTTGGTAAAACAAGTCAATCTCTTTTGTTTTATAGGATTTATTTTTCCCATTTATCATTTAGATTGATATTTTTCCAAATCAAGTTTAAATACCGGTTTTTCGGATTTGCAAACAATTTGCAAACAAACAGAGTTTAAAAAAGATTTGCATTTTCTCTTTTGCTAATATATTGAGTTTATGATGTAAAAGAACTTTTGGTCATGTAAAGGTACAACCTTTCCTAAAAATTTTGGTAAAGAAACTGAACAAAAAAACCTGAAAGTTATTCAGGCTCTTGCAATTTATTTTAACCAACCTGCTGCTTCAAATGATGCAGCTTTGAGCCAATTTTAAACTGATTTATCTTTTTTTCTTTAATATAATCAAGGACTTCTTTTTTGTCAAAATATATCCGGCCTCTTTGTTTGTGAGATGGCAACCCCCGTTTTATCCAATCGGTTAAAGTAACAAGGGATATCCGTAAGAACCTGGCAACTTCTTTTCTATTCAGCAGGTCATCTGTATTTTGAGGAGCAACCGGTTGTATTTGCTCTGTTATAAATTCTTTAACTGCTTCTTTTACCCACCGTTTAAAATCATTTTCCGTGGGAATAAATAAAGTCTCCATAATAAAATTTTATTAAGAATTAATAATTATTGATTTAGATGGACGACACTTGCTGAATTAATATTGACTGAGGGTTTATAGTTGATGTATCCATACCGATGTAATTCATTCATACACTTGTTATAAGTCTGCCTTGCATTTATTTTGGCAGCTTTCATAATTGAAGCCCTCTCGATTTTCACTGGATTACTTCCACCATTAACATTCCATTGCTGCAGCAACGCCATGTAAATGCTGATATGCGAAGCCCCAATACGGGTATCGGCTGCAATGGCATTATAGAAACCAGTTAATGGCGGAAAGATGCCCATACTATTTAATCGTTGCTAACCCCGTTTCGTTTTCCCTTGCCTGCAATTCGCCTTTTCTTCATTAGTCCGCTACCTGATGTACCATTTGATTCTTCCGGAATTGATTCATCACCGCTATCAGATTGCTTTCTTTTAAGTTGCAATTGTTTTTCCATGTATTTGTTTTGCAGAAAGCGATAGGCTTCATCTGTTGTAATTCCACCACCATCTTCAGAAATATAAAACCGCTGGTTAACATCTGCTTTGTTTTTAACAAGTGTGATTGAGCCAACTATTTCCTGATGCAACGTACCTGCCCAGAACTTTTGTTTCAATGCAGATGCAATAACTTTTCCCGTTTCTGATTGTTCAATTGCGGATAGGCTATCCATGATGTTAGAAATTTTCAATTCTGTTTCCCAGGTTGATTTATCATCAAGGTTCCATTGCTTCTTCTCATCAATGCTGAATGCTTTTTTCCAATCAATAGCTGCCATTTGTTTTTCTAATTCTGCAGGGTTTACTCCATCAACAGGCAAGGCTAAACTGCCATTTGCTTTTTGCAGCGTTACATCATAGTATTGCAGCCGGTAGTTGTCAGTTTTTTGTAACTGTTCAAAATACAAACTGAAAAGCATTACATCTTTTTCTTTAATCACTCTTTGAAGCAGATAAAAATTAGCAGGTTTAAAACAGATTCGTTTTAACAGCAAGCTACCGGCATCGTGAAAGCCAAGCACCTCTAACTGCTTACTCAACTCTGCTATATTCTGGATATTCATTTCACTACATTTGATAATTACTAAAATGGTTTAGGGATGTACTATGACACCCCTAACCCTTTCCCTTTGCTTTCTCTTTTTTTAGGCAGCAAACTTTGTCCGTTCTTTTTCTCCAGTTTTTCCTTTTCTGCTTTAGGCTCCTGTTTCAAGTCTTTTTTTTTATCATTTTCCTGGCCTGCCTTTACTTCTTTGCTGCCTTTATCAATGCCGGATTTGTATTGCTCCAGCGATTCTTTGGCCACCATCTTCATGTTGGAATCATA
Organism: Chitinophagaceae bacterium; assembly: GCA_019752045.1. Taxonomy (GTDB): domain Bacteria; phylum Bacteroidota; class Bacteroidia; order Chitinophagales; family Chitinophagaceae; genus Lacibacter. The sequence goes on from JAIEMP010000002.1 coordinate 33,125, forward strand.
CATGGTTACCTTTTTGTATTGAGGGTCAGCTTCCATAAACATTTTATGGCTGCTGCCATCTTTTTCAATAGTTACCGATTGTACATTTCCTTTTTCCAATGATTGCATCAGCGCCTTTGCTTTTTCCAGGTCGTTCAATTCTGCTACTGCAAATTTTTCTACTGCTGCCTTCAAATCATAACCATAATTTTCATGAAATTGCTTCACTTCAAAATTGTTGTTCTTGTCTTTGTTTTCAAAGTCAAGCTGTATCCAGGCTTTGTACGGCTGGCCTTCTTTGGTAGTAAGGTCTTTGTGAACAGCCCGGCCATCCAGCAGGTTGTAAGCTTCCTTTGCAGTTACACCTTTACCTTTATTCAGGTAGAAGGTTTGTTCATTCTTTTCACCATTGTTTTTTTCCAATGAAGCATTGTAATTGTTGAAAAAATACATGTCCGTAGAATCAGACTTGCGGAAATTCAGCGTAGCCTCAAAAGGCTTCTTGTTGATTTCGGCAGCGAAATGCAGTTGAAACTCTGCTTTCCCTTCACCAAGATTTCTTTCCAGTTCCCGGTACATGTTTTCACCAAAGCCCATGTATTTGATATTGTCTTTCAAATACTGAAGATTTTCGTTGTTCATAACATCTGTTTTTAATTGTTTATTAAATAATGATAATTGTTGTGATTCAAAATGGTCAATTAATGCGTCTGTAAAATCATTGCCATCTTTGTTATACAGACCATTTGCATCGGGGTCAAGGTTTAACTGCTGACTAATCTGCTCACCATACGGAATTTGACTAAGAACATCTTTTACCGATTTAAAATGAAGTACAGAGAATCTGTCACAGTCACTTAAATTGCTTTCGGCAAAATCTACAGCCTCTTCCTTTGTGCTGAAAAAATGAACATCAGCCTTATCAATAAAATAAAGGCTGTTGTTATACGCCATATAGTTTTCACCTTTTGACAAAGCAATACTCACCAGGTCGAGCACTTCATCTGCTATGGGATGTTCAGTTGTCATTTCAAATCGGGTAATACTTTCGACTTCATTATATCCTTGTTATTTATTTTAAGCAGAAAATGCCTGCCCCCGTTTTTCTCTGTAATTTTTACAGCCAAATATTTTTTATCAGGTATTGTAAATTTTTCCAGTGCTATTACAAAGACGGTATTGCTGTTGCCTTTTACTTTACTGAGGTTGCCTGCTGTATAAACAGGCTTCTGTTCCATTTCCTGTACTGCCGTTCTTTTGTTTCGTTTCTTATCTTTAATAAAAAAGCGGAGCAGGTCAACATCATAATCAACCGTACCATCATTAGTTATGTATAACTGATAGTAGATGATATTGTCTTTAATGTAGATGCCTCTGAGCCCCGCTTGCATATTGTACTTCTTATCCTTTATTTTCTTTACTATGCGTTCATTATCCAAAATCATATTGGCATAAGAACTGATAGTAGCCGTTCTGTTAACGGGTAAGTAATGCACCCAGATAGCTGGTTTATTATCATAGTTAACTATAAACGCATATACGCTACCATCCTCTGTTACAACACTCAGGTTTGTTTCTGTAAAGTCTTTAGTGGCTGCTTTTACTAATAGAATTTCCGGAGCCTCTTTAATTTGTTGTGCAAGCACAGATGAAGTACCCCTGTCAACATGCTTGATTGCAAACGGAAATACAAGGCTGGTAGTTTTATCTGTTGTAATGTTCAACTTTGTTTGTGCATGAGCGGCAATTATTGCAAAGCATACACAAATCATACTCAATATTTTTTTCATTGCTTTGATTTATACATTTATTAATCGGTTTCTTCGGTATTCTTATCTTTCAGTAAAACCTTATATCCTTCTTTAATCATCACTTTTACCTGCTTTACTTTTCGGCTCATTAAACTTTTTACGGTGTTGATTCCGGCAGCCGCCGCTTGTGCTTTTAAAGAAGGGTCAAGTGTGGTTAGCTCCATTAACTGCAAACTATTATCAGCAGAGTTCTTTGCTACATCCCGGCTAATAGAACCTGGAATATAAATGCCTGGTAGGCCGTCCAAATCGTACAGTTCTAACTTCACAGGGAAAAGTTGATTTTTATAGCGGATAGAATTTATTTCTGCTTCCAGCCGTTCATTGTTCAACGACGCTATGCCGTTTACAGGTGTGCCTTTAGGAATTAGAATCCCATTAATAAACACATCTGTAAATAAACGTAACTGAATAACAGCACCGTTTACTAATGACTGGTTACTGTGCACCGCCGCTTCAATAGCAAAACCGTCAGCAGCTTCTTCTGCTTCTTTTGTTGCTCCATAAAATTCATTTGTGCTGTTTGTTTTTTTCTTAATCGTATCTATCAATGATACATTTGCCAACCTGGGTGAAGTTGTGACAGCAAATACTACCTGCTTTTGTTGTAATGATTTTTCTTTGAGTTTGTCCTTTACCCGTTGCGGATGCTGGATGTCTAATATCCGCTCTAAAGTTCCATTGAGTTGCTGCATTTCAGGGTCGCCGGTATTGGTCTTATCCATAGTCAGCATCATATTTTGAAGCCTGTCAACTTCATTTGAAAATTCATCACCCTGATTGGGCAATGAAACTTCATTATTACCTGTTGTTTCTGTTTCAGGCTGTTTGTTAATTTCCTTTTGCAGCAATGCTAATTTTTGCAGTAGTTTTTGTTCAGGATTATTTGACGATGTTTCATACGGCGATGAATTGAGACGCTGATTATATTTTGAAGCCGAGTTTTGCGTAAGTAGTTCTAATTCGTTTACAGGACTTAAGCCAGTATCTTCTTTCTGTTGGTAATACGGGTCTGTCCGCATCCATTCTTCCAGCTTGGCTGAATCCTTATCAGCCTTATCATAAAAACTCAATTTATCAGTTAAATTTTCATCTTTCATCTTAGCATCGGGAAGATTCAGGTTTAACCCCTTTTGCTCTGTTGATGCAACAGGTACTTTGCCTTTGCCGCCACCTAATGCCCAAAATGCCATTGTAAGAAATGGTATTACCAATAAAGGTAACACCAGCATCATTTTCCGTTTCCGTCCCGCAATCAGGCGGGACGACCTTTGCACACTGCTCATACACTTCATTTTTGTTTTTGTGATAAATAAATTTGTTCCAGCACCTGCACACTATCCATCAAACCCGGCCGGGCCTGCAGAATGCTGTCGTATTCATTCGTTCTGTTCAATTTTAAACTATCCAAGTATTTTCTAAAGTCCTGTATTTGCAAATAAGTTTGTTCATCTACAATTGCGTCCGGCATTACGGTTTCATCTCCTGTTTTATCAAAGTGCTTTGGAATATCCATTTGCTGTATCTCAAAATTTTTCTGTTCTCTTTCAGGACTAAAAACACTGTTGGCAATAAGATAGATACTATAGCCGCCTGCGGAAACGCAGAAAAATATCACTATCAGTTTTAATCTTTTAAAATCTGTTTTCATAAATATTCTATTCATTTTTTCTGCAAATAGCTGTTGTGCTTTAATGCCGACACCGGCAATTTTACCAGCCACTTTATCAGATACTGTAGTTTTATCATCTGACTGTACTTCTTTTTTCCGCTTTTTGAATAACCACATACTACCTGTTTTGAATGTTGATGTCTGTATTCTCCAACGTCCGCCACTTTTCTATTAAAAAGCCATGTGAATTATTATCACTACGGGAAACATTTCTCAGGTATCCTTCGGTAATCAGATTCCTGGTTACAATGGTGGTAGGACGAATAATTTTCTGTTCACCCTTATACCTGAAATAAAATGGATACACATCGGTGTTGATTATGATACTGTCCACTGTGATTTCCTGACTGATGTTGCCCGATATAAGATTTGAATAATAGCCATTCTCTTTCAGGTTGTCATACTGCTGCTTTGCAGAATTATCTGCCAGGTATAATGCCTTTGTGATATTTGCCTGAATTACTTTATCGTCCGGGTCGAGAGAAAAGAAAAAATGGTGAAACATTTTTACATGGTCTTTTGCTTCCACAGGAATATTGTCTTTCCTGTCTGCTGCATAGGCTTCTAACGCCTTTCCGTTTGCCAGTATAAAAACTTTGTTCTGAGATTGAGAGGATAATTGATAACTCTTATAGGCAATAAAAAGAGAAATGATAACACAGGCAGCTAAAAATGCCAGGCTGAAGAATCGGATATACCGAAAAGCTGTATCAATATTTTTTGTTTTTTGAAACATCACTCACACATTTTTCCAAACCCACAATTGTATATTCTGCAATTATTTTACCAAGAAAGGGAATTGTGTGGTAAGTGAGGTAGGGCTAACTGCTATTTATTTGTATATTTATTCCTTGATTATCAATTTAAAATATGCAAGAGAGTACAGCAATCATCAAGTTATAAGCAACCTTAACAGACCATCATCAGACAACTTAACATTTTAAAATATGAAATATTTTTTCTTTTCTATAATTATAAATATTTTTTTAACCCTTCCAGCATCAGCACAGGACATAGATATTTTATCAGGTGTCAAAATTAAATTGAGGGACGGGGTTCATGTGAATGCAACAATTTACAAACCCCACGAACAGAAAGAAGCATTACCTATAATCCTTGTATTGACCCCTTACATTAGTGACGGTCGTCACCATGTAGGAACTTACTTCGCCAAAAATGGATATGTATTTGCCACTGTAGATTCAAGAGGCAGAGGCAGCAGTGAAGGGGTTTTTGACCCATTTATGCAAGAGGCGAAAGACGGCTATGACATTGTGGAGTGGCTTGCCATTCAAAAATACTGCAATGGAAAAGTAACAATGGTGGGTGGCTCATATACTGGTTACGTACAATGGGCAACTGCCAAAGAATTGCCACCACACTTGAAAACAATCGTACCTGTTGCTTCTGTAAAACCCGGAATTGATTTTCCAATGCAGAACAATGTAAGCTACCCATATGTGGCTCAATGGCTAACTTATACCAATGGTAAAACACCTAATGAACTTCTATTTAATGACAAATCATATTGGAACAGTAAATACGGAGAGCTTTTTCAAAAGGGCTTTCGGTTCAAGAATTTGGATACATTGGTCGGAAATCCTAATTCAACATTTCAAAAATGGTTAACGCATCCTACCTACGATGATTATTTCAAAAGCATGTCGCCTACTCCTGCACAGTATGCTAATATAGATATTCCAATATTAACTATTACGGGTCATTACGATGACGACCAAGTTGGAGCAATGACGTTTTACAAAGAATTTATGCAGTATGCCTCACCTTCTGCCAAAAGCAATCATTTTCTTATTATTGGACCTTGGGACCATTCGGGTACGAGATCACCTAAAAAAGATGTAGGTGGTTTAACTTTTGGTGATGCCAGTTTGCTTGATATGAAAACCATACATAAACAATGGTATGATTATACTTTAAAAGGTAGTTCAAAACCCGATTTTTTGAAAAATAAAGTCGCCTACTTCGTTTCAAACAAAAACATTTGGAAATATGCTTCTTCACTTGACGAAATTGGCAAGGACAAACAAAGTTTGTATTTGAACACTATAAAAAATAGTCCGTACAATTTGCTACAATCTGCTGTTTTACAGTCAAGCATTCCCCAAAGTAGTACACCAGCCGAATATACCTATAACCCTCTGGACAAAACATTCAGTAACATTGAATTTGGGATGACAGGGATAGCCGATAATTATTTAACTGACCAAAGACTTGCATATATAGCATTGGTGCAGCAGGAGTAGTTTATCATTCGGCTTTATATGAAAATGAAACCGAAGTTTCAGGATTTTTTGAACTCAAAGCCTTCATAGAAACAGATGTAAAAGATGTGGACATAATGGCAAGTGTTTATGAAATAAAAAATGACGGTACAAGTGTACTTTTGACAACTCAAACAATAAGAGCAAGATACAAAGATGATTTGGAGAAGGAGAAATTGCTACAACCAGGAGAAATCAGTTTGTTTCATTTCAAAAATTTCCCCTTTATTTCAAGAGTCATTGAAAAGGGCAGCAGGTTACGTTTAATCATTTCCTCTCCTAACTCAATCTATGCACAGAAAAATTATTGTAGTGGCGGAGTAGTGGCAGACGAAACAGCTAAAGATGCTCAAACAGCACACATAAAAATTTACAACGACAGTAAACATCAAAGTGTTTTGCTAATACCTGTTGTTAAAAACTAAACAGACGAAACAAAGGCTGCTTACAACATGAAATCTGTGTAAATTGAGTAGATAGAATAACAGTGAGCATTTGTAATGTCTCGTCACGAAATCGGTTGGCTGCAAAAACCAGAAACTTAGGGAAGAGCAACTGATTAGCTGGGCTCCTGATTTTCATCCATTCTCATCAATTAATATCAATACGATAGTAAAGTAAAAACTATATAAGGTTACAGGCTTATTAATATAGTTGAATATCAATGTATTAATACAATATTTGCATGAATTTTAAATAAAAATTCAGTTATTTTTCAAAAAATTATTGTACTTTTGTTCAGTAAATCGGAAGTATATGAGCAGGTTACAACAATTAAAAAGGCAACTAACACCAGGTGAGGTTTATCGCCGTACTGAACTGGCCAATTGGTCTAAATCGGTTGACCGGCACCTGGATGAATTGGTGCAGGAAGGGACTTTGCAAAAATTGTCTCAAGGGCTGTATTATTATCCAAAAGAAAGTGCTTTTGGTAAAACACCGCCTGATGAAAATATGCTGGTTGAAAGTTTTTTAAAAGACCATCGCTTTTTGCTTACCTCACCTAATGTATATAACAGCCTGGGTGTGGGCACCACCCAATTGTATAATGTAAGAACTGTGTATAATCATAAACGCCACGGGGAGTTTAAGCTGGGTAATAAAACATTTCAGTTTAAGATAAAACCTCACTTTCCTAAAAAGCTAACACCCGAATTTTTGTTGGTTGATTTAGTAAATAATCTTGAATCACTGGCAGAGGATAGCAGCGAAGTATTGAAGAAAGTGGCAGGTAAAGTTGAAGTGATGGATAAGAAAAAGCTGAAACATTCTGTAGTGGAATATGGCAGTGTAAAGGCAAAGAAATTATTTGCTCCCTTACTACAACCTCATACGCTGTAATATGGCTGACGGCTACCTGCATAATCATAAAGACTTTACAGACCTGCTGAATATACTGGCAGATAGAAACAATATACTACCCGGTCTTGTTGAGAAGGATTACTGGATTATGCATGTGCTGTATGGACTACAGAAACAGGGATTGGATTTTGAACTGAAAGGTGGAACATCTTTATCAAAAGGCTATAAAATCATAGACCGGTTTTCT
>JAIEMP010000028.1 GCA_019752045.1 Chitinophagaceae bacterium
GCCGCTTGGTTAACTTATCAATTACTAAGTTCCTAAATCTGAGGAATAAATCACAGACACAAACCTAAAGGCCAGAGAGGGGCAGGCTCTTTTGCAAGGCTGGCTTTTGTGTGTCGGCTTTGTGTGCCTTGCAAATGTGACTGACTTAGTGCGTAGGTTATTAGAGACTTTGCTTATCCTGTCCAAACGATGTTACTCGCTGTCAATTATTTCCTTTACTTTATTTTCCAATACTTTTTTGTCGGGCAAATACAGTTGATATTTTGAAACAAAAATTTTATTAGCAAGCCCGCCTGTTGCATACTTAACTGTATATTCATGTTTGTCTGCCGCAATGATAATTCCTATTGGTTCATTGTCGCCTTCTGTATTTTCTTCTTCTGTAAAATAGTTTAAATAAAGGTTCATCTGCCCAATGTCTTGATGTTTTACTTTCCGTGTTTTGAGGTCTATGAGAACAAAGCATTTAAGAATGCGATGATAAAAAACAAGGTCAATAAAATTATGTTCATTGTCAACCGTGATTTTAAATTGCCTTCCCACAAATGAAAAACCTTTGCCAAGTTCTAGTAAAAATTTTTGTAGGTTGTCAACAAGTTTTTTTTCAAGTCCTCTCTCTTTAAGGATTTTATCTGTCGGCAATTCAAGAAACTCAAAAACGTAAGGGTCTTTAATAGCGTCTTTTGCAACAATTAATTCGTGTCCTTTTTCAGCTAAAGCCAATACTCCTTTTTTATCTTTGCTTAAAGCTAAGCGTTGAAACAAAGCAGAATCAATTTGTCGTTTCATTTCTCTGAAACTCCAATTCTCTTTGATAGTTTGCTTTTCGTAGAAACGTCTTGCCAAGTCGTCTGAAACGGTAAGCAATTCAGCATAATGGCTCCAACTCAATTTTCCAGACACTGTCTGGAATTTTTGATACTTGATATAAAACAGCCTGCACAAGTAAATATTACTTTTGCTGAAACCTTTGCCGTATTTTGTTTTCAAATCTTTTGCAAGATTTGTAAGCAAGGCACTACCATAATCTGCTTTTTCTTTTCCTTGCTGTTCAAATACAACAATGTGCCTGCCTATTTCCCAATTCGCTTTCACCAATTCAGTATTGATTGCTTTGATAGCATTTTCTCTTGCCTTTTGAAGGGTAGAGCCAATGTTATCAAGTAACTGATTGTATTTATTTGAAGTTGGTTTCATAATTGTATTATAGACCAATAAATTTTTTTGTACTTTTTTCGATAAACTTAAAATTTAATAACTCTACTTCTTTTTGATTGATGAATTTTTCAAAAGGGTTAATGTCTGAAAGTATTACTATTCTATCGGTAGCTGTTGCACTTCCTTTAGTTTCGCCCCAAATTCTTGTAGTCTTATCTGTGTCCATAATTACATCCGTAAAACACCAAACATTTTTAAAATAATTGTTCTCCTTCACCATTAAACAAAATTCTCTTGCAAGAGGGATAACACTTGTTTTCGATTTTGCAACATCACCGATTACAAAAACAGCAACGCCATCTTTTCTTAAAAATCCTTTAAGCTCCTGAATAAATGTTTTAGAAAATGTAATCCATTCATCAAGGTTTAAATCATCATCAAGTTCATCATGAATCAAAAGTGGGTCTTGATTAATAAACCATGACCTTATCCAGTTTTGCTTTGCATAGTTTACAATTCCCAAATAAGGCGGCGAAGTAAGAATTAAACTTACTTTTTTATGAAATTGTTTTAATTCTTCGACTTTGGATAATTGTTTTGCATCTGCCTTAATAATCAGTCCTGTTTGCCCAAGCTTAGAATGTTTCTTATAAAGCCTTTCCGTCTTTTCTCTTAGTAAGTCAAAAACATCTCTGTAAAAACGGTTTAACTGTTTCGTTTGCACAAACCGCCGTACATATTCAGGCGACATGCTGAATGTGTTTGGCATATCAATTGAAGCGTACCCTGAACTGCCATTAGCCCTTTCTCCACCATGCAATACACCAAGAGTTACTCCAACCAGGTACTTGTCAACTGGTTTGTCTGACTTTAATAGCTTACGCCTTAAATAGCAAAGTTGTGCTAAAGTACGGGGATGAAAAATTAAATGAACTTCATCTGACTGTGCCATAGCCTCTGGTTGATAAAGAGCATGGTCATACTTCTTTTCAAGTTCTTCAACTCTCGTAAATATTTCCTCTTTGGTTAAGTTATAATTTTTGGCTTCGCTTAATGCTAAAGCAATTGGATTAAGGTCAGTGGCTAAGATCTTGCGATTACAAATTCTTGCTTCCAAAGATGTAGTTCCCCTTCCAGAAAAAGGGTCAAAAACTAATTCCTTTTCATTTGTGAAATAACGAATAAAGTAATTAGCCAAAGGCGGCGGAAACGCTCCTAAATATGAACACATAGAATGCCAAGAATCAAACTCTCTTGCACTAAGCTTAGCCCACGGGGTCACAAAATTTTCTTCGGTTATCATCAACTTTCTTGACTTTCGGTTATTATTACGGGAAAGAAATCATGAATTAAATCCACTATTGTTTCGCAAGCATTTTCTAAATCTGCCTTTTTAACTGCTTCAATATGCTCTTGCGAAATTTCTTTCCCATCTTCTTTAATTAAACGTTCTTCGATTTTATTTTGAGAAATCATAAATGCACAAAATCCGATATGTTCCCTATATCTGTTTTTAATTGATTCAACCGCTTCGGTGCTATACTGTTGAGCTTTGCTAATAAGTTTTGTCAAATGTTTGTTGGAATCATTTATGAAAATGTCCACTGCCTCAGTTCCAATATCAACATCAGCGACTGTTTCGATAGTCCATGATTGGTCTTTATAATACTGGTCGTTTTCATTGATTGCATGGATTTGAATATTTGGGGTATTCTTGTCACCGGATTTACTTGAATCAGCACCATCAGGATAATTTACTGCAATAACATTTACAGAATCACTCAATGATTTTTGTCTTGGCGGTCTTAATTCAAGTGTTATAGAAGCTTTAGTGTCCAGTTCTATATTATCTCTTGTTTTGAAAAAGGCGATACCGTAACCATCTATTACTCTTGCAGAGCCAGTGAAGCTTCCGAATGAATGTGGTTCAATAACGGCAAGAAATGCATCAGGATTATTAAAGAAACTTGGGTGTGCATCTGTCTTAAACTTTACACTGAAAGTTTTTCCGATGTAAACTTCTTTTTCTTCTTCGGAAGTGATTTCTAAAAATGTTGGTGGGTCATTTACAGGAATTGGTTGCTGCTTTTTTGTTTTAACAGTATCCTTTGTTTCGGATGCTTTTACAGTTTTGCCGCCGCCTGAAGTTTTTATATAAGCATTTATTCTTGTTGCAAGTCGTTTTCTTAATTTGTCTAAGGATTCAGTTTCATCTTTCTTTAAGTAACGGTCTTTCCTTTCTTTATCAAGTCTTTTTAGTTCATCATCTTCCGCTAAGGTATCAATAGTTAGTTTTTTTAGTTCCTCTAAAATAGAAGTGTCTCTAAGAGATTCTCTTGTGCTACTAAAAAAATGTCGCTTAGATTCATTATCCAGATTATCACATTCTACTTGAACTACTAAGTATTTTTCGATGAAGGGTAATTTCAAATCGGTTTTAATGAGAGAATTATTTAGCTGTCCTTGTTTTTGTCCATTGAAAGTGATTATGATTGGTTGAGAGGGTAAGCAATAATTTTTTATTCTATCCATTGGCTTATCAGAGCCGTCCAAAGTCAAAACCCAATAATAAATAGTTACTTTCCCATCTCTAAAAGTTAGGTTTACTTCTTGTTGGTATTGCGTTAAATTTTTTTCATCGCCACCTCCTTTTGTCAATCGTCTATTATTTCCGAAGATGCTACGATTTTCAATTTTCCCTGCATTCAAATCCTTTTTCCTTTCGCCGCTAATTGTTACAGGAATAATTGGGTCAAATAAATAGTGATGTACTAAATACCATAAGGAAGAAGTAGGACCGGTCATTTTAGCGGTGTACTTTCCTAAGTCCATTCCAATATGTCTTACCAATGTACCGGGTGTAAAATCTTTATCTTCAAGTTCAATATTAAAAGGTTGCCCGTTTGCACTGTCAACGCAGTATTCAAACCATTCAAGTTTGTCTGAATTGATATTCCCTGGATTAATCCTAACAATAGTCCAGGATGTTTTTGCTTTTTCCTTCTTTTCAGTAATAGCAGGTTTTGAAATTATAATGGTGTAATTATTATAAGATAAAGCAGTAGAACCTCCTTGCCCATAAGCTCCCATTAAAAAGAGTTTGGAAATTTTATTCTGTCCGTGTAGACTTAAAATAGTTTTAGAAAAATCATCGCCTTTTATTCCAATACCTTGGTCTCTTATTTCTACACTTGGATAATTCTCTCTCTCTGAATCTCGAAGTGTAACTTTTATTTTTCTTGCAAGTTCTTGTATCTTTTTATCAGAGGCATTATCAATACTTCTTAATTTTCCATCTTTTAAATTAAACCAATTTTCAGAAGCAGTTCTTGGGCTCACTATATCTGTTGGTTTTCCTTGCTTCTGCCATTCAAGTTCTATAACCGCATCAATAGCGTTAGTAATCCTTTCTGCTAAACCTGCTGCTGGGTCTGTTCCGATGTTGATAGTAGCAATGTTGTCTTTGTAGCCACCAACAGGTGTCCAGCTAACATTATGCTCATCAATCAAAGTTTCAAGTAAGTCAGTAACTTCTTTGGCTGTATTTGCTTCTAATAATTGTTTAAAAAGTTTCTTCATTAATGTTAGGTTTAGAATTGAAAAGAGTTTTTGGTTGTTTTAGTATTACTGGTATATGAAGATTCAAGCAATCTTACTTTTTCCTTAATGGCTTTTGTCATTTTTGAAATATCCTCCTCATTAAAATCATAATTATTTCGGTTGGCACACTTTGAAAGGCTGTCTAAACTATCAAGCACTTTCTGAACTCGCCTGCCAGCAACATTGATAAACCTGTCCCGTTTTAAATTCTGATTTTTCTTTGCCATGTCATAAACATTTTAGAATGTGCGAATATAGATTACTCACTACATTTAACAAAATATAGTAGTAAATATATTGAAAATTAGCGCCATTACCTGTTGGGTGGTGGGTGGGCTTTGATGTTCAATAAGGATATACCGCTGAAGTGTTGAACAAAAGATGTTAGATATTCGTCAGCTTGGGTGAGTGGGCTGTGCGCAGGCATTTTTTAGCTCTTTGCAAGTTTGGCTTTGTGTCGGGGTTTTGTGTGCCTTGCAATGTGCTAAAAATAGCGTCGGGTCGTTTCGGCAAAGTCATTCATGCCAAGGCTAAGTTCAACAAGCTTACCTTTTACCCCTCCTCATCCTCCAATCCCAATCATACTTCTGTTGTGAATTGTTTCTGGATGGATGTGTTCAAAGTCGGCAGTGAATTGTCCGCCCAGCTCTTTTGCTTTGGATGCAATATTTTGCTGGATGAGTTGCGTTACATCTTGTCCGCTTCGCAAAGCAGTTAACAGATCCATTTCTTTTTCAGCAAACAAACAATTTTTCATTTTACCATCTGCCGTTAAACGCAAACGGTTACAACTGCTGCAGAAAGGTGCACTCATGGTACTGATAACAGAAAAAGTTCCTGCATGACCGGGAACGATATATCCCTTTGCTGTATCATGCGCTTCATTCTTCAACGGAAGAAAAGAATACTGTTGCTCCACAACTTGTAAGATCTGTTGCCAGGTGAATACCTGGTTGCTTGTCCATTGGTTACCGCTGAAAGGCATAAACTCGATGAAGCGTACATGCACGGGTGTGTGTTTCGTCCATGCAATAAAATCATTGATCTCGCCATCGTTTAAACCCTTCATCACCACCACATTTACTTTTACATGAAAGTTGCGATTGATGAGGAGTTGAATATTATCCATCACTCTCTGAAACTGATCTCTCCGTGTAAGATGCTGAAAAGTGGCGGCCTGTAATGTATCGAGACTGATGTTGAGTGAACGCACGCCTGCTTCTTCCAGCACATCAACAAATTCATGCAATCGGGTACCGTTGGTTGTGAGTGTAAGTTTAACCGGCAACTTCGACAAACGAAGAATGATGTCGGCCGCATCTTTTCGTACCAATGGCTCACCGCCTGTTAAGCGGATCTTGTTGACGCCGAGTTGTACAAATGTTTTTGCCAGCGATTCAATTTCAGTTGCCTGCATGAGGTTGGCCTGCTTTGTAAATTCATACTCTTCTTCCGGCATGCAATAAAAGCAACGCAGGTTACAGTTATCGGTTAACGATATCCGTAAATAATTATGTACACGATTATATTTGTCGATCAACATATTCTTCTTTTTATTTGAGAGATGATCAGGCATTCAACTGCAACCCGGCTTTTGTTTGCACAAGCTTCAACTCATCTCCTACTTTTATCATTCCTTCGTTCTTGTATAAAATATTCTGTCCAAAATACACTTTGTTATTTCCTGTTCTGTAAGTTGACAATGTTTTCAAAGGTTCTTTTGCAATGATGCCGGTTTCCTGATCGGTGGTAGTTACCACACATCTTGCACAAGGTTTCACTGCATACAGATCAATGCCGTTGATTTGAAAATGCTGCATGGTATCTTCTTCAAAAGCAGTACCTCCTGTAAACACAATATTCGGCCGAAACCGATTCATGGGCACCGGAGTTTCTAAGCGACTGTTTAAATCATCCAGCGAAGCCTGCCCGATCATCAATACCGGAAATGCATCAGCAAAACCGGTGAGCTCATAATCTGTTGCATAGTCAGCATCTACTTTACGTTTACTTGCATCAGGCATGTACACCAGCTTGCAAATACGATTCAGCTTTTGCGAAAACCAATGATCCACTTCATCACTCAGTTCAATTGCTTCGCACACATCATCCCACACCTGCACACGAATACGATTGCTACCCGTTGGATACAAGTTAACATGGATCTTATCCATTTCATTTCCCTTTTCATAAACGGTTAATTCGTTTGCCTGAATGGCTGTACGCAACAACGCCATCTGCGGAAAATCCCTTTGCGTTAAAAATTGATGCTGTTCATCCACCAGCATCCAACGGCGGTCGTGTTCAAAACCACGATCGGTTAAACGGGCAGTGCTGAGTTCAATTCCACCCAACGATTTAATGGGATAAACATATAAATGAGTGATCGAAAGCATGCCTGAAATTACAGTATTTGTAAACGCCTGCCATCTTTACCACAAATCATCAAAATTTTACAACAACATTTGACGATTTATAAAGGATGATTTTTTCAATGTCAGATACAGGACGAGGCTGTGCAAAAAAAAATCCCCCGATAGTTCGGGGGACTTTTATTGTGGCTTCAAAAATTATTCTTTTTCAATTTTTCCGTTCTCTTAGGTACAGAAGCCATTGACAGTTCATAGGGACGGGATTTAAAACAGGCCTTTGGATTTTGCCGCTTTTGGCGGTTTGGTTTTCATAGCTTGGATTTGTAACTGTTGGTATGCAACATTACAGCAACAGATCTGCAGAACAAAGAGAATAACGCAACAATATCAAAAAACGCATAGATACTCAGTACTATACTAAGTGCTATTACCTATATTTTACAGCATGGGCGCTTGTTTTCAATGCATTGAATCATTCATCCACATTACTGTGAACAACTTTTTATGTAAAAAAATCACAGTTTTTGCAATTTAAGGATCAGATTTACGGCATCTTATTTTTGAAATAACATTGAATGGAACAAACAACAGAAATTTCGGCCCTGCTTCACCTCATAGATGATCCCGATGCGGAGGTATACTCAACCGTTAGTGAAAAAATCATTTCATTCGGAAAGGATATCATCCCCAATCTGGAACATTTATGGGAAACCACACCCGATGAAGCAATTCAGGAGCGGATAGAAATGCTGATTCACAGTCTGCATTTCCGTGATCTGCAAATGGACATTACAGCCTGGGCAACCGATAAAGAACACGATTTATTTACAGGCGCATTACTGGTTAGCCGTTATCAGTATCCTGATCTTAATCTGGCCACTCATTACCAGGAGCTGGAAAAAATGCGACGCAACATCTGGCTGGAGCTCAACAGCTTTTTAACATCGCTTGAAAAAATTAATGTACTCAACAATATCTTATTCAATTATTATAAAATCAAGGGCACTGAAATTAATTATACACAACCCGACGACTTTCTTCTTCACAAACTGGTAGAAACAAAGAAAGGGAATGTAATACCCATGGGACTTTTGTTTATAACAATTGCCAATTTACTGGACATAAACATTTACATGATCAACATCCCCCGACAGTTTATACTGGCTTATTTTGATGAGGAGCCGGAAAACATTGAGGAGGCAGTTTATCCTCCGGAGCATATTCAATTTTTTCTGGACAGTGCAAGCGGTCAGATTTTTTCGCACAAAGATGTGGAGACTTATTTCAAACGCATCAGCGTAACGCCTACTGCTTCTTATTTTAAACCGCTCAGCAATAAACGCATGATTCAGCTGTTGCTGGAAGAATATGCAAAATGCTTTTCAGACGAAAAGAGTCTGTATAAAAAAAATGATCTGCTTTCACTTGCTTCGCAATTAAATGATACAGAAGATGACCAATGAGCTGATTTCATGGAACGATTTTGAAAAGGTAGATATCTGTGCAGGCACAATTACTGAAGCGAACGATTTTCCCAATGCACGAAAACCGGCGTATCAATTAACGATTGATTTTGGACCGAAAGGAATCAAACGCTCATCTGCACAAATTACCCATCACTATTCTAAAGAAGAATTAATCGGTAAACAGATTGTTGCGGTGATCAATTTCCCTGTAAAACAAATTGCCAATTTTTTCAGTGAGTGCCTGGTGCTTGGTGTGTATGATGAACACAAGGAAGTGGTCTTATTAAAACCGGATAAAGCAGTTCAAAACGGAGGAAAAATTGGTTGATGTACTGATTAATACCGTTCATTATTCTTCACCGCTTGGCACTCTCCTTTTACAGGAAGAAGAGAATCAATTAACTGTTGTTCATTTTATGGATGATGAGGTTGATGCAGTTCTTTCAGCAACTGATTCACCTGTTTTGCTGCAAACCATTTTGCAGTTAGATGAATATTTTGCAGGCAGGCGTAAACAGTTCAGTTTGCCGCTATCTCCTGCCGGCACTGCCTTTCAGCAAAAAGTATGGCAGCAGCTTATACAGATTCCTTTTGCAGAAACCATCACCTATCTGCATGTAGCTAAACGGTTGGGTAATGTAAAAAGCATACGGGCAGCCGCATCAGCCAACGGTAAAAATCCATTGGCCATTATTATTCCCTGTCACAGAGTTGTTGGTGCTGATGGCAAGTTAACAGGATACGCCGGTGGATTACATCGCAAACAATGGTTACTGGAGCATGAAGCAAAAGCAGCCGGCAAAAAATCTTCTTTATTTTAATTATTGCAAATCTTCACTGGTAAATGAAAGCGGCAATAACATCCCTGCATCAGGAATGATGTACACTTTCCCATGCATGCCGCCAAGAATAAGACGAACCGGCACTTTGGTTTTTTCTTTAAACTCCTGCAACGCCTGCCGGCAAATACCACAGGGAGAAATGGGATGATTGCTTTCCCCATTGTTGTTGTTGTAGCTGATGGCAATTGTTTCAATCGGCATTTTTGGATACAGTGACGATACAGATGCCAGCACCACACGCTCTGCACAAAGTCCAGCTGGGAAGGATGCATTTTCCTGATTGCTGCCTGCAACAATTTCACCATTACTCAACTTTGCAACAGCGCCTACCTGAAAACGGGAATAAGGTGCATAAGCATGTTGGGTTACTTCTCTTGCTTCATCTAACAGCCACTTATCTTCTTCTGTAAGATCATCAATGGACTCATATATTTCGTAGGCGAAATGATAGTCTTGTTTAATCATTGTACTGTTTTTTAGGTTTTTCAATGTTGGGTTGATGGTATGAGACAAAAAATCCCCCGAACATGTCGGAGGATCCATCATAAAAGCTCGGTATCAAATATACACTATTATTTTATTGATCTGAAAATCCGTTTCCACCTTGGACCTTTGTCCCAGCTGAAGAAAATGAGCGAGGCCTTCCCAACCACATGATCTTCCGGAACAAAACCCCAATAGCGGCTGTCGAGTGAATTATGGCGGTTATCACCCATCAGCCAGTAGTAATTCATTTTGAACGTATACTTGTCTGTTTGCTGACCATTTACAAAGAACTTCCCTTCTTTCATTTCAAAACTGTTGCCTTCGTATGTACGGATCACACGTTCGTAGCGACTGTAAATTTCAGGTGTAAGGGAAATGGTTGCTCCTTTTTGAGGAATATACAACGGCCCGTAATTGTCAATGGTCCATTTTGCATTAACGGTATCATTGGGAAAAAGATCATAGCCACCAATACCTGTAATGCCCGGTTCATATTGATAATTCACCGGCATAATGGAATCAACAAAAGATAATTTGCTGAAGATTGCAACCTGTTCTCTGGTTAAAAATATTTCATACAGATTGTTGCCGATGCCTCTTACTTCGCCCAGATTTTCTCTGATGCCATATTCTTCTTCCAGCATAGTAAAGTCAAGCGGCTGACCTTTTGTGCGCAACACATAATTTGTTTCGGATGCCGGAGGAATATCGTTCATTTTACCATTGATAAACACCACACCGTTTCTGATTTCAAGTGTATCACCTGCAATAGCTACACAACGTTTAATAAAGTTTTCACGCTTATCAACAGGTCTTGTAATGATGATATCGCCATATTTATCCCAGATCAAATTCCTATCGCCGTTTCCTTCATTCTTATCACGGATCGCTTCGTAATAAGTTTTCTTTGAACCAAAATTTTCTTCGTCATTAATAACAGTATCACCAACAGGAAGGTTAAACACCATTACATCATTGCGTTTTACAGGTGTAACAAACCAGCGTCTGTATTTAAGATTGATGATATCGAGATAAGACTTTGTATTAACGATTGGGAGTGTATGATGAACCAGCGGAAATGCAAGTGGTGTATTAGGCACTCTGGAGCCATATGCTGTTTTACTTACAAAAAGAAAATCATTCACCAAAAGAGAACGCTCCATGGAAGGTGTAGGAATCACATATGCTTCAAACAAAAACATACGGATTAAACCTGCTGCAACAATGGCGAATATGGCTGCATCAACCCATTCTCTTGCCGCAGATTTTTTATGCGTTTTGATAGCATCAACTCCAAGATATTTATCGGTTTGATTAAAGCCGATATAAATGAAATAAAAGAAAGAAGCAAACACAGCCAGTGCATGTTCCCAGAATGTAAACTT
Source organism: Chitinophagaceae bacterium (assembly GCA_019752045.1). Classification (GTDB taxonomy): domain Bacteria; phylum Bacteroidota; class Bacteroidia; order Chitinophagales; family Chitinophagaceae; genus Lacibacter. Next base: position 11,310 of record JAIEMP010000028.1, read on the forward strand.
GCCGTAAGTCTTTACAAATTCTATCAGAATAGCTATGGAAATAAACCAACCGGCTACAGGGATAAACTGCAGGAAAAACCAATACTTTTTCATACCGGCCAGCTCCGTCATTATCCAGAGATTATAAAAAGGCACCAATGCTTTCCATGGCGCCACACCTGCTTTTTTAAACATGCCATACAACCCAATGGCAGGTAATAACACAATCAGGATATTAATGATAAAAATCCAGAGGATTTCATTGAACGACATGCTGTTGTTTTTTAATGCTCACAAAAGTAAGGGTTTCGGTTTTGTGCCCTTGTTTGAGCTGAAAAATATTCTGTTTCATTTAACAGGACTGTATATGCTGCTTAATTCACGGTTTATGATCGGGCTGATTTCACCTGCTTTGTTATAAACCATGAAGTGACCTCCATTTTGAATTAAATAATCAGCTTTTACATACCGGGATGGAAATATGCGATCCCCTGTTCCATGAATATGTAGGCAATTTGAGGGAATTGTTACATTACTCCAGTGTACAATTTGATGAATAGCCCATCGCAGATAATTTTTATCTACTTGTTTTCGAAAGGTATTGGTCATTTTCTTTTCATCAATACCTTGTACACCAAGAAAATAATTTTCAAAGGGAGATAAAATTTTTGCAGTTTCAGGTCGGATGAAACGGTGTAACTGAAGTGTTGCTGCTGTCCGAAACCAAAACGGAATCTCTGTTTTTTGTTTCACTGAAGAAATGAGAATCAATTTTTTAATCTCAAAGAGTTTAGCAATTTCTATACAAATCATTCCGCCAAATGATACCCCCATGAGCAAAGGATGCTCTTCTTTAACATCTTGAAACATTCGTTTAGCATAGGATTCAATTGGTTCATTTACCATTGGTACAAGCCAATTTAAAAAAACCAATTCAATATTTTCCAACTGCAGTTTAGAAAACACCTGTTCATTGGCGCCCAAACCACTTATACAGTAAATTCGCTGACTCATATCCGGGGAATCACAAAATTCTGCACATCTTCATCGGTAATTGTTTTACCCGATAAGATCACGAGCCGTTCCATCACATTCCTGAACTCACGGATGTTACCGCTCCAGTTATGCTTTTGAAGTGCTTCAATTGCTTTTTTATCAATCGCTTTTTTTACCTGCCCGTAATCATCTGCGACCTGCTGTAAAAAATGTTCAGCCAACAATGGAATATCCTCTCTCCGTTCATTTAAAGATGGTACATGTATAATGATGACGCTTAAGCGATGGTACAGATCCAATCGAAAATTTTTCGCTTCCACTTCTTTCAATAAATCTTTGTTGGTAGCAGCAATCACACGCACATCAACGGTAATATCTTTTTCGCCTCCTACTCTGGTTATTTTACTTTCCTGCAAAGCCCGGAGCACTTTTGCCTGTGCAGTTAAACTCATATCACCTATTTCATCTAAAAACAAAGTGCCACCATTGGCCTGTTCAAACTTACCAATGCGTTGTTTGATGGCTGAAGTGAAAGATCCTTTTTCATGACCAAAGAGTTCGCTTTCAATCAACTCCCCGGGTATAGCCGCACAGTTCACTTCTACAATCGGTCCGCTGTTGCGGTTACTCTTTTCATGCATCCATCTTGCCACAAGTTCTTTACCCGATCCATTCTCACCTGTTACCAAAACCCTTGCATCTGTTGGAGCAACCTTATCAATAGTGTCTTTAATTTTTTTAAGTGCTGCACTTTCGCCGATCATCTCCTGCACCTTACTCACCTTGCGCTTCAACACCTTGGTTTCCGTTACCAGTGTTTGCTTATCCATTGCATTGCGAATGGTAATGAGCAGGCGGTTTAAATCGGGTGGCTTGGCTACATAATCAAATGCACCTTTCTTAACCGCTTCTACTGCTGTTTCAATGGTGCCATGTCCCGAGATCATGATAATGGGCAGATCAGGATGACTTTCTCTTGCTTTTTCTAAAAACTCAAGACCATCTACCTTGGGCATTTTAATATCACACAGCACCACATCGTAATTCTTTTCTTTTATTTTTTTTAATCCTTCTTCACCGTTCTCTGCATCGTCAATCTGGTAACCTTCATAAGAAAGTATTTCACTCAAAGTTTTACGGATTGCTTTTTCATCATCTACAATTAAAATATGACTCATACCTGTTTAACAAATTCTTTTGTGGAAAATAATGTGAATTGATTCAAAGCTAACCAAAAACCATGCAACTATGAATGAGCTCATTGTTTTCTTTTCATGGATGAGTGTTTGTGCTTATTGTCCGGCTCCAACACAGCATACAAACCGCACAGTAGAACAAATTCCAGTACCTGCAAACTATAAACGGATAACTGTAAGCTCAAGCAGTTTTGGCTGGTATCTGCGAAAGCAGGAACTGAAAAAAGAAAAAACGGTTTATCTGTACAATGGAACAGAAAAGTATAATCAGCAGGCGCAATATGCTGTTTTAAATATTTCTGTGGGTAACAAAGATCTGCAGCAATGTGCCGATGCGATTATGCGGATACGAGCAGAGTATCTGAAAGCATCCAATCAACCCATTTGTTTTGCTGACAATGCAGGCAAAAAGTATTGCTGGTCTAACTATCAGCACAAGGGATGGCAGCGCTATCTTGAAACGGTTTTTGGCATGTGTGGTACGCTGTCGCTTGAAAAAGAATTGAAACCCACATCCTGGAAAAATCTGAAGCCGGGCGATGTGTTGATTAAAGGCGGTTCACCGGGGCATGCGGTACTGGTAATGGATGTTGCCAGACACCCCGGTACGGGTGAGCAGTTGTTTTTACTTGCACAGAGTTATATGCCCGCACAGGATGTACATATCCTTCAAAATTTGAGAGATAAAAGCATAAGTCCATGGTTTAAAGAGCCTTTACAAAATACAATTTTTACTCCTGAATGGACTTTCTACGCAAACCAACTACGTAGCTGGCCTTCGTTTTAATTCGGTAAATACCATTTTAAAATACAGGTTTTATCCGATTGTTTGAGAATGAAATGATGCCTACATTTGAACTGAACCAATACCAATCCCTATGAAGCTTAGCTCCATTACTACGCAACCGGCCTGGAAAATTGCCGTTAAGATTTCTGCATTAGGCCTGTCGCTGGTGTTTATTACCTACGGACTTGTTTGGCTTATTTTAAGTACCCTTCGGTTGTTTATAGAGGGGCTTATGCCATAACATTCAGAAAAATACCTTTTAAAACGGTGAGGAATGCGGTTTATCCGCCAGAAAAGCTATGCCATAAAAAAAGCCGGATAGAAATCCAGCTTCGTTTAAAATCCAATATCCTATGAAAAACCGTTGCAAATATGCCCTAAATCTTTTGAAAAACAAAGTATCAGGACATTTATTTGTTAAGAATAAAAAAGCCGTTCAAGTTGCTTGAACGGCTTTTGCTTTAACTGCAAACGGTCGTTATTTTTTCATGTACATCACCTCTTTCACCAGCTTTACCGTTCTTGGCACATCGGGCAGATAAGCTCCTACCAGTGTTGGTGCATAGTGCATAGGTGAATCGCTACTGGTAATTCTGCGGATAGGTGCATCTAAATAATCGAATCCTTCTTTTTGAATACGATATGCAATTTCAGAAGAAACTGATGCAAATGGCCACTGTTCTTCCACAATCACCAGGCGGTTGGTTTTCTTCACACTCTCAAGAATAGTAAACCAATCCAACGGACGAATAGTTCTCAAATCAATCACTTCTGCTTCAATCCCTTCTTTCGCCAGTTCTTCAGCAGCTCCAAGAGCTACTTTCATCATTTTGTTATATGATACAATTGTTACATCACGACCGGGTCGCTTAATATCACATGTTCCAATTTCAATCAAATATTCACCATCCGGTACTTCGCCCTTATCACCATAACATACTTCACATTCCATAAAAACAACCGGATCATCATCACGGACAGCGGCTTTTAATAAGCCCTTTGCATCATACGGATTTGAAGGAGAAATTACCTTTAACCCCGGAATATTGGCATAATAACTTTCAAATGCAGTGGAGTGCTGAGCACCTAACTGACCTGCCGAACCGTTTGGTCCACGAAATACAATGGGGCAACCCACCTGGCCACCACTCATCGCCAGCATTTTTGATGCAGTGTTCAGTATCTGATCCAACGCCAGTACAGCAAAGTTCCAGGTCATAAATTCAACAATAGGACGTAACCCATTTTGTGCAGCGCCTACAGCAACAGCAGTAAAGCCCAACTCAGAAATGGGCGTATCAATCACCCGTTTTTCACCAAACTCGTCCAGCATTCCCTGGCTTACTTTGTAGGCTCCGTTGTATTCAGCAACTTCCTCACCCATTAAAAAAACGTTCTCATCTCTGCGCATTTCTTCCTGCATTGCTTCCCGCAGTGCTTCACGCATGGCAATTGTTCTCATTGAAATAGCTTTGTTTTAATTCCGTTAAAAACGGGTGTGCAAATTTATTGATAGATGCCCAAACACCCAAAACAGATTGCAGCACGTAAAATGTAAGCGGTCAAACAGCAATTTCTTCTATCTTGCCAAAAATCTTTTGTTTGAAAACGATTCTTGTATTTGGTGCCGGAAAATCGGCAACTGTTTTAATTGACTATCTCAAAGATACCTGCGCAGAAAAAAACTGGAAGCTCATTGTTGCCGACAGTAATCTGCAGCAGGCCGAAGCAAAAGTGCAGCAGCACAGCCATGCACAGGCGGTGGAAGTAAATGTAACGGCAGCCGATGAACGAAGTATGCTGATTGAAGGGGCAGATATTGTTGTTTCCTTGTTACCCCCATCTTTACATATTCATGTAGCAAAAGATTGTGTGGCTATTGGCCGCAACCTGCTCACAGCATCTTATGTTGATGAAGCGATAAAACAGCTGGAAGCAGAGATCAACAGTAAAGAAATCCTTTTTTTATGCGAAATGGGCCTCGATCCGGGTATTGATCATATGAGCGCCATGCAACTCATTGACGAGATCAGATCCAAAGGCGGAACAATTTCTTCTTTTAAATCGCATTGTGGCGGATTGATTGCTCCTGAAAGCAATGATAACCCATGGCATTATAAAATAAGCTGGAACCCACGCAACATACTGATGGCCGGACAGGCAGGCGCTTCTTATAAACAAGCAAACAAGATCATTCGGAAAAACTACAATGAAGTTTTTGAAAACTGTGAGCAATTACAAATTGACGAACTTCCTTTGTTTGCATGGTATCCCAACCGTGATTCATTGAGTTATATTCCGCTTTATCATTTACAGGAAGCAGAAACTTTTATCCGCACCACGTTGCGGTATGCTCCGTTTTGCAATGGCTGGGATGTGGTGGTTGATCTGGATTTAACCAATGAAACGGATGCAACTGAAATTGCACAGCATCAAACCTATCAGGAATGGTTTGCAGCTAAATTGAAAAAGATAGAAGGCCGTGATCTGAGTTTACGCATGTATCTTGAACTGTATGTTGCAGAAGCTGCACATGATACCATATTGGAGCAGTTTGCATTTCTTGAACTGGAGAGTGATGAAGCCATTCCCTCAACTGCAAAATCAAGTGCAGATATTTTACAACAGCGGATTGAAAAAAAATTAGCCCTTCAACCGGCCGATAAAGATATGATTGTGATGCTGCATGAAATTGATTACACAATCAATGGTCAACAATCATCCATTAAAAGCAGTCTGGTTGTTAAAGGTGAAGACAGTTTGCATACGGCTATGGCAAAAACTGTAGGATTACCATTGGGCATTGCAGCTAAGCTGATACTGGAAGAAAAAATTAAACTGAAGGGATTGCACATTCCAACAAGAAAAGAAATTTATGAACCTGTGCTGGAAGAATTAAAAATGCATGGAGTAAAATTTAAAGAACAAAGGGTTTAAGTAACTCTTTTAACTCCTTCACTCCTTCTGTTGCGGGTTTTTCAATTGCAGTTAAGTTATAAACTGATGTTGTAGAAGGAATTTTTTTATCAACAATAAATTTAGGAATTGAATTCGCAGCAACTGTAATCAATCCTGCTGCAGGGTACACAGCCAATGAAGTACCCACTACAACAAAAATATCAGCCTGTTGCACAATCGGTACTGCTACTTCAATCATTGGCACAGCTTCTTCAAACCAAACAATATGCGGACGAAGTTGTGCTCCATCCTCCGCTTTATCTCCTAATTGAATATCATCTTCAATCTCATAAATCAACTGCTCATTTTCTTCGCTTCGCATTTTAAATATTTCTCCATGCAGATGCATCACCTTTGTTGAGCCACCACGTTCATGCAAATCATCAATGTTTTGTGTGATGATGGTTACGTCAAAATCATGTTCCAATTCAGCTAAACCAATATGCGCTGCATTTGGTTGAGCGTTCAATACATCTCTCCTTCTGTAATTGTAAAAGTCAAGAACAAGCTGCGGATTTTTTCGCCATGCACGAGGCGTGGCTACCTCTTCAATTTCATACCCTTCCCACAAACCATCACTGTCACGAAATGTACGCAAGCCACTTTCGGCACTGATGCCGGCGCCGGTTAATACAACCACTTTCTTTTTCTGCATCATCAAAAATAAAGAAAACCTATTGTTATAATTCAGCTACGCCAGCCTTGGATAGGCGTTATATCAGTAGTAATTCAAATTGCAAAATCAAAGAGCCTCATCGGGGTGATAGGTTTCTTTACATGACGCTCCTATGGAGCTTAAAAACTACTGTGGGAAAATTTTCTACTAACATTTTACTCCTATGGAGCAATAAGACAATATTTTTTTTCAATTCTACCAACAGATTCATAAGCCATGATCAATCAATGTAAGTGAGTGCTTTGCCGGGCTTTGCATAACTGAATCTTGCCAGTTTATCAGTTGCATAATAACCATCAATGCCAAGTGAGGTAATGATATTTGCTTTCTCTAAATCCAAAAAACCATCAGGAGCTAATATCTGTTCATCTGCAAACACAGCCGTAACAGCACCGATTACAAAAAACGTATTGTTGAATTTGATGGGAATAATTTCTTTCAACTCCATGGCATATTTCACCGGACTTTCAAACACAAACGGTGCTTTGCTATGTTCTGTAAACTCTTCTGTTAAACCCACCGCACTGAATTCACTTTCCCCATCCGCATATTTTGCACTTGTTTGGTGCGCCTGTTCAATAAGATTGGCAGGAATTAAGTTGATGGTATAATGACCGGTCGCTTCGATATTACCAAGCGTATGCGGCGCAGCTTCCCGTGGACGGTTTACAAAACCGATCAATGCAGGATCGGCACCGATGTGCACAATATTGCTGAATATGGCCAGATTACTCACACCATCTTTATTGACTGTTGCAATTAAACTGGCGCTCTTAAACCCACTCAGGCTGTTGATGAAGTTGCCTCTGTAAAACCGATCCCACTGCTGTATTTCTATTGAACTGAAAAAAGCCATCCTGTTTCTTTTAGATTCTTAAACATTAAAGAGGCAAAATTGTTTTGTGTTACTATGAGTTCTGTTACGATCATTTTTCCGCATCAGTTATTCAAAGTTCATCCGGCTCTGGATAAAAGCCGCCCTGTTTACCTTGTTGAAGAAGGCTTGTTTTTCCGTCAATACAATTTTCACAAACAAAAGCTGCTGTTGCATCGTGCATCCATGCAGTTTTATGCTCAGTGGTTGAAGGAAAAAAAGTACGATGTTACCTACATTGAAACAACCAAAGCAGAGAATAATGTCCGTCAATTGATCGCTTCATTGGTCAAACAAAAAACCACCGAAATTCATATTGCAGATGTTGCCGATAACTGGTTAATCAAACGCATTAATGAAACCTGTCAGCAATTTAAAATCAAACTCATCACTCATACAACTCCCGGCTTTATCAATACAATGGAGGAAGTGGCTGATTATTTCAGCAAACGGAAAACCTATTTCCAAACCGATTTCTATACACATCAACGAAAGCAACGTAAAATATTATTAGAGAAAGATGGTAAACCCGTTGGCGGCAAATGGACCTTTGATGCCGAGAACCGGGAAAAATATCCGAAGAAGCAAACACCCCCTGCGATTAAGTTTCCAAAGCCGAACCAGTACATCAAGGAAGCGATTGAATATGTTGAAAAGCATTTTGCAGGCAATTATGGTTCCATTGACGGGCCGCATCTTTTTGTTTGCAGCTTTGAAGAGGCAGAGAAATGGTTGGATGATTTTATTGAACAACGTTTTCAGCATTTCGGTATTTATGAAGATGCCATCGTAACAAAAGAAATCATTCTTCATCACTCCGTGCTTACACCGATGCTGAACATTGGTTTGCTTACACCACAACAGGTCTTGGATAAAGTGTTGAACGAAGCTCCAAAGCACAATATTCCACTCAACTCACTGGAAGGTTTTGTACGGCAGATCATGGGCTGGCGTGAGTTTATCCGTATTGTGTACGAACGTGAGGGAACCAAACAACGCACAACCAATTATTGGAAATTTAAACGAAAAATACCGGCCAGTTTCTGGAATGGCACTACCGGTATATTGCCGATTGATGAAACGATTAAAAAAGTATTGAAGACGGGCTACTGTCACCACATTGAGCGCTTGATGGTATTGGGTAATTTTATGCAGCTCTGTGAATTTGATCCCGATGAAGTGTATCGTTGGTTTATGGAATTGTTTGTCGATTCGTACGATTGGGTAATGTTACCGAATGTTTATGGTATGACTCAGTTTGCAGATGGAGGGTTGATGACCACCAAACCTTATATCAGCGGCAGCAACTATTTGATGAAGATGAGTGACTATGAAAAAGGGACCTGGCAGGAGGTTTGGGATGGTTTGTTCTGGCGTTTCATGCATGTACACCGAAGTTTCTTTTTACAGAATCCACGATTGGGCATGCTGATCAAAACATTTGATAAGATGTCGAGTGAAAAACAAAACTTGCATTTAAACAACGCTGATCGTTTTTTAAAACAACTCGACCAATGAATTTTAGCATAGAAGATAAAGACCGCATTATTGAAATGGCTTGGGAAGATCGCACTCCTTTTGAAGCCATTGAACTTCAGTTTGGCTTAAAGGAAAAAGATGTGATTGCTTTTATGCGGGTCAACAGCAAACCATCGAGCTTTCGCATGTGGCGCAAACGTATGGCAGGTCGCTCTACCAAACACACAGCGTTACGAAGTGATGATGTGAACCGTTTTAAGTGTAACCGACAACGCAGTATCAGCATGAACAAAATCAGTAAAAGATAAACGATGAATATCCTCCTTACTGGCGCCAATGGTTATATAGGTCAGCGACTCATTCAGTTGCTGTTGCAGGAGGATCATATCATTTATTGCTGTGTACGAAACAAAGAACGGTTTGAATCAGAATATCGTCATCCGAAAATACGCATTATTGAAATTGATTTCCTAAACCCCGGCAATGTACAACTGCCGGTTGAACTGGATGTAGCATTCTATCTCATTCATTCTTTAACATCAGTTGCCGGCACATTTGAAGTGGAAGAACAACGGTGTGCTGAAAATTTCAATCAACTTATCAGGAAAACGAATACGCAGCAAATCATTTATCTCGGTGGGATTGTTAATGCCGAACATCTGTCGCAACATCTCTCCTCCCGTTTACATGTAGAGAGTATTTTAAAAGCAACTACTATTCCGTTAACTATTTTACGTGCAGGCATCATTGTTGGTTCGGGCAGTGCATCGTTTGAGATCATCCGTGATCTTACGGAGAAACTACCGGTCATGATTACCCCGCAATGGCTCAATACAAAATGTCAGCCCATTGCTGTGCGTAATATCTTGCAGTATTTAATGGGTGTGATGTTGAAAGCATCAACCTATAATCAGGATTTTGATATTGGCGGGCGTGAAGTGCTTACGTACAAACAAATGATCCTGCAATTTGCCGAAGTACGTGGATTGAAAAGATACATCTATACACTGCCTGTGATGACGCCACGTATTTCATCTTACTGGCTATACTTTCTTACATCAACTTCTTACCCGCTTGCAGTGAATCTTGTGAACAGTATGAAAGTAGATGTGATTTGCAGACCAAATGATCTTGAAAAAGAATTACACATCAACCCATTTTCCTATAAAGAAGCGGTATCGCTTGCATTTGAAAAAATTGAACAGAACATGGTGGTAAGCAGTTGGAAAGATGCATTCAGCAGCAGCAATACTTCTCTGCAGTTAATGCAATACATGCGTGTACCGGAGTTTGGTTGTTACAGAGATGTAAAACAACGTGAAATAAAACCTGAACAGATAGAGGCCATCGCTAAAAAAGTATGGAGTATTGGTGGTGAAACAGGTTGGTACTATGGCAACCTTCTTTGGATGCTTCGAGGTTTTTTAGACAAATTATTAGGTGGTGTAGGTTTGCGTCGTGGAAGAACCAATACAAATAAAATTGAAGCCGGTGATGCATTGGATTTTTGGCGGGTACTGGTTGCAGATAAAACACAAAAACGATTGTTGCTGTATGCTGAAATGAAATTACCGGGTGAGGCCTGGCTGGAATTTCGAATTATGAAGTTGAAAAACAAACTACAAATAAGACAGGTTGCAACTTTTCGCCCCAAAGGAATCTGGGGCAGGTTGTATTGGTACAGCGTATTGCCTTTTCATTATTTTATTTTTAATGGCATGATCAATGAACTGATAAAAGAAGAACATCAATCATGAGAAATTCCTTACCCAAAATCGCTGTGTATCTTCTGGGAATCCTGTATGTACTTGGAGGTATCAATCATTTTGTCAACCCTGATTTTTATTTACCGTTGATCCCCGATTATTTTCCTTTTCATTCACTGCTCAATTATGCAAGCGGCGCAGGTGAAGTATTGGCAGGCATTGCAGTATTGATACCATCCACACGAAAAATCGGTTGCAATGCCATTCTTTTTTTACTGATCGCCTTTTTACCTGCACATATTTATTTTATTCAGAAAGGTGGATGTTTAAGTGAATCACTGTGCGTACCGGTGTGGGTGGCATGGGTTCGGCTCATTGTCATCCATCCAATTTTATTATACTGGGCTTATACATGCCGTACGATTAAATAAGTTGAACATGATTGCATTTCCCGCAGATTATAATTCGATTCTTGAACGTATCGAACACATTGATCCCATCCGCTACAGTAAGACGAGAAATTTTATTGATGGTGATGTCACTTATCTCTCGCCCTACATTTCACGAGGAGTGATCAGTGTAAAGGAAGTAAAGAATTCCATTTTAAAGAAAGGTTTCAAACCATATCAGATTGAGAAATTTCTGCAGGAACTTGCCTGGCGTGAATATTTTCAACGTGTTTGGCAGGCAAAAGGAACAGCGGGCATCAACACTGTTTTGAAACAAGAGCAGGTTGATGTAAAGCATACACAAATGATCATTGCAGTTGTAGATGCAGCAACAGGTATTGAGGCAATTGATGAACAGATCAACACCTTTTACGAAACAGGTTACATGCACAATCATGCACGTATGTATACGGCTTCTATTGTTTGCAATATTGGTAAAGCACATTGGTTGCAACCAAGTAGATGGATGTACTATCATTTGCTCGATGGCGATCTCGCCAGCAATAACTGCAGCTGGCAATGGGTATCTGCTGTATTCTCATCTAAAAAATATTTTTGCAACCAGGAAAACATCAACAGGTATTGCAACAGCCAACAACGGAATACATTTCTTGACAAGAGTTATGAAGAATTACCGGAGATGGGCATCCCGAATGCATTACAACAAACAGTTGAATTGTCGTTACACACGGTTTTACCAAAAGCAGATACAATCAAGATCGATTCGTCAAAACCGGTGTTGATTTACAACTCTTATAATCTTGATCCAATATGGCATAGCGAAGAAGATGCCAACAGAATACTGTTACTGGAGCCATCACATTTTACAAACTATCCGGTTAGTGAAAAAGTAATGCAGTTCATTCTTGATCTGTCGAAGAACATTGAGAACATACAAATTTTTGTCGGCGAATTTGATGAGCTGTTGCAACTAGCGGAAAATGCGACTGTCATTTCAAAAGAACATCCCGCCTTTGAACATTACAGCGGAACAAAAGACAGCCGTGACTGGATATTTCCGCAGGTTACGGGCTACTTCAATTCGTTTTTCGCCTATTGGAAAAAATGTGAACGCTATTTATAGCCATCGTACAACCAAAGCAATTCTTTTTTGTTAAAGCATAAACTCATTTCATGGAATCAGTAAAAAATAAAAACGTATTGATCGTTGGTGCTACGGGCGGCATTGGCAGCAGGGTTGCAAAATTATTAGCCGGCAGCGGAGCCAATTTATTTCTCGCCGGCCGTAACAGTGAAAAACTGGCAGCATTGGCACAGGAGATTAATCTCTCTGCATCTAAAACACTGGCACTCGATATCAGTAAACCAAACGAAGTAGCTGTATTGAAAGAGCAGTTCTTTGCGCAATATCCTGCAATAGATGTATTGGTGAATGCAGCAGGGCTTGGCATTATTAAATCATCGGACACATTAACGGAAGATGAATTTATGCAAACCATACATACTAATCTGTATGCACCATTCTTATTGGTGAAAGCTTTTCTACCCAACATGAAAGAAACAAAGAAAGGGTTGATCATTAATATCCCCGGTATTTTGGGTAAAGTGCCGATGTTGGGTGCGGCGGCTTACAGTGCATCGAAGTACGGATTAAACGGGATGATGCAAAGCATTCGTGAAGAAGTGAAGCGTACTGAGATCCGCATTACCAATTTATTCCTGGGTGGAGTTGATACCCCTTTCTGGGATGGCATTGATCTGCGTGTACAGCGTGATAAAATGGTGGTGGCCGAAGAAGCAGCCAAAGCGATTTGGTTTTTATGCCAGCAACCAACCAGTGCTGTAGTAAGTGAAATGGTGGTGCAACCCTTCAATCATCAGGCGATTTGATAAAACGAAATGGCTGCCGTTTGGCAGCCATTTCGTTTATGGTATAATAAATTTGTTATGCTGCTTTGTGAAATTCAACTTTATTTATCTGAGCGGTTGGCCATTTACCAAACAGATCTTCAACTACTTTAATTCTGTATTCAAATATTTTCTTCAGTTGCGTTTTTACAAATAACGCATTGGCAATATTGCTCAAAAAACCAAGCGGGTTGCGGTAATGGACAATATCCGTCATCTCCACTCCACCTTCAATCACTTTAAAATGATGCTGATGATGCCATAACTGATAAGGACCGAAGCGTTGTTCATCTACAAAAAATTCCCTGTCTTTTACATGCGTAATCTCCGTCATCCAGTAAATGGGAATTCCAAGTACAGGTTTTACTTTATACTCGATAATCTGACCGGGATACATCTTTGTGCCGTGGTGCTTTGAAAGAATTTTAAACCCAAGATCATTCGGAGTAATCTTTTGCAGGTTTGCAGGGTTCGAAAAAAACTCCCAGGCAGTTTCGATATCTACAGGAATCTTTTGTACAGTTTTTAATGAAAAGGTAGCCATGATCAGTTTAAATGATTGTTTGCAATAACGATTTCGGGGTATTCATTTTTTTCTGCAGCCCATTGATAAAGTAATGCACTGCCGATGGGTTCATAAATATCACGCTTCAACGGATCGGTTGGCAGTTCTTTCATTGGGACTAATACCAGATAATGTGGCTCCACATAATCGTAATGTTTATCAATAGTCAATCCTTTTACTTGAACAAACTTGTAACCTTTGCTCTGAAGATGATCCAGTGCTTTTGTGTTAAATTCGATTGTTGCGCTCCGGGCTTCTGCTATTCCTTTTCTCATGGTAATTGAATTAATGAATGAATACCATAATAATAAAAAACAGAGGATTTTGTTCAATCTGCAACAAGAAATTAACGATTGTTTACTGAGGAATGGATTTATAAAATTACATCTTCAACAGATGGTTGTACGGACGAAAATAGATCACCAATGAAAAGAAAGAATAAGTCTTAAAAAACTACTATCCCGTCCGACGAGGGCGTCTGACGGGCATAAAAAAACCCACCTTCATTTGAAGTACGGGTAAAAAAAAGTGCCCACGAAAGGAATCGAACCTTCACATCCTTGCGAATGGCAGATTTTGAGTCTGCTGCGTCTACCAATTCCGCCACATGGGCATGTGACTTATACTGTTTTTTTTAAGAACTTGTTTGCCCTTCACATCCTTGCGAATGTCCCGATTCTGATCGGGATGAGTCTACCAATTCCGCCACATGGGCATGTGACTTATACTGTTTTTTTTAAGAACTTGTTTGCCCTTCACATCCTTGCG
>JAIEMP010000018.1 GCA_019752045.1 Chitinophagaceae bacterium
GATGTCGGTTAACTCCTGTTATGTATTGCATACTTCTTTACTGCAATTATCATACTGCTTTGAAGTAATTAACAGCTTGTGTATATTTGGAGAAGACAGAGAGTTTTTTCACAAACTGTCGTTAGCTGCAAGTATATGCGACCACTAATAGTTATAGTTTTCATTCTTTTGACTTCGTGTGCTGTGACACCAACCTTACAAGATAAAAACAAGGTAAACCACAGTAAATATGAAGTGGAACAATTCAACAATGAAATTATAAAATATAACTTGAATAATGGTGACACTCTTCTTGACATAGGAAGTGGGTTTGGCTATGAGGACGCTACTTTATTTCGGTTTTATCCAAATATGTTTTTTGTATTGGTTGATATAGACAATAAATTTTCAAGACTAAACAAATCATTCATTGTAATCAATGGCAAGACAAAATATTTTAAAGACAATGCAAAATATGTAAATGGCTTTGTTGATTCTATTCCATTATTAAGCGACAGTTATAATACTATCCTCTGTCGCAAGACTGTTCACGAATTTGACAACCCCAAGAAAATGATAAGCGAAATAAAACGAATCCTGAGATTAAATGGAACTTTAATTGTTGAAGAAGCAATACCTAAAAACCAAAATGATATAGACCCTTATTGTAAAAAGAGACATTTATCTAAAGAAGAATTAGTAAATACATTCTCTGAAAATGGTTTTAGCCTTATCTCTGCTGACACGACAACAATGGCAATAAAGAAAAAGAATGATGGAAATATGAACATCCTAAAATTCAAAAAGAATACCAGCGGCTAACATTGGGTTCCTATGTATATAGGTTTTAGAGAGAGATAATATTTAAAGTTATTATTTTCTTTTGAAAGCAAGAGATAAATGAGGGTTTTAAGTTTCACTTACCTCCCGCCTTCCCCCACTGGTGCAAGCGTCTCGCTTGTACCTTGTTCAAACAAAATTAAAGTTAGCAGCACAAG
Organism: Chitinophagaceae bacterium; assembly: GCA_019752045.1. GTDB lineage: Bacteria > Bacteroidota > Bacteroidia > Chitinophagales > Chitinophagaceae > Lacibacter. The sequence continues at coordinate 978 of JAIEMP010000018.1, forward strand.
CGAGACGCTTGCTCTTTTTTAAGCGGCCCTCCTTATTTACTATATTTTGTAAGTAAATGCAATCGTGTAAAAAATAAAGCTAAAATTGTTACCTTTAAGATTGCTAATTCAAATATGCCCACAATATTATTTATTTATGGCTGGCGGTTATTTTTTTATTCGAATGAAGGATCAGAACCAATACATGTGCATGCTCAAAAGGCAGGCATGGAATGTAAATTCTGGTTATTAGTTGATGATATTGAAATTCGTGAAGCTTTTTCTTATAACCTGACTCCCGCAGCAAAAAAAGGAAATTAAAAAAATTATATACCAGCACTTTGATTTAATTATTGAATCCTGGAATACTCATTTTCCAAACTAAAGAAATGATAGCAACACACCATATTGAATCGGTATCTTTTGAGCAGAATCAAATTTGTTTACAAATAGATGGTAAGCTAATAAAGCTTCCCGTTGCTAAAGTGTCAAAAAAATTAGATTCAGCGAATGAAATTCAAAGAAATTTTTTTACCATTTCTCCTTCCGGGTATGGAATTCATTGGCCATTAATTGACGAAGACCTTTCCGTTGATTTCCTGTTAAAAACTGTATAAGCTGTTCGTCCCGAAAAGTTTGTTGACAAAATGAGGTGGGATACATCTTCCATTAATTTTCTTACACCGAATTCTTACTCTTGTATCTTGTTGTCGGGAGCATTAACTTTAGCCTCCTAACTGCAACATCATGAGAAAAATTTTCCTCCTTACATCAATTTTATGCTGTTCGTTTTATTTTGCTTCCTATGCACAAAAAGGAATCCCTAAAACAACCAAAGCTATTTTACTGCCAACCGTAAAACCGGTGATTGTTTCCACAAGAGTGATTACTGCCGAAGAAGAAGCGTTCTTAAACTTAAAGCACGAAGAAGACCGCAATGATTTAAAAGGCAGAGATACCGTTACGTTCAGAAAAAAAGCACCGGCCTTTGATAAAGATCCGGTGATACAGCAAAATTATACGCAGCGTGCGGTGAATCAGTTATCGGTTCTCAGCCAGTTTGATGCATTTAATTTTACCAATGTCAATCCGCCCGATCCCAGTGGTGATGCAGGTCTTGACAGATATGTAACCTCAACCAACGGCGGATCAACCTTGCTGGCTGTGTATGATAAAGCCGGCAATCTGGTACAGGGAAATATCACGTTTCAGAGTTTAGGCACACTCGGCGCCGGTATTGGCGACCCTATTATTTTGTATGATGAACAAAGTAACCGTTGGTTTATTTCTGAAATGTCTAACTCCTCTCTGCGCATTTATGTTTCACAAACTTCCAATCCAATCGGTACTTATTTTCAATACCAGATTGCAACAGGAACCCTGCCCGATTATCCGAAATATGCTATCTGGAACGACAAGCTGATTGTAACAAGTAATCAAAGTTCTGTTCGTAATGTGTATGTCATGAACAAGACCGATATGCTTGCGGGCAACCCCATCACTGCGCAATTGTTTTTTACACCACGTGTAACCGGTTTTGGTTTTCAGGCAACCACACCTGCTGATGTGGATGGACCTTTATCTCCCGATCCTACTTCGCTCCCTATGTTGCTTCGTCACAGAGATGATGAACGCATTGGTACAGGAACACCCGATAATACACAGGATTGGATTGATTACTGGACACTCAATATCAACTTCACCACTCCTTCTTCTTCTGTTATGACAGGGCCTATCAGTATTGGTGTTGCAGAATTTGACAGTGATCTTTGTGGTCTTACATCCTTTAATTGTTTTCCTCAACCCGGTACTACTACAACACTGGATCCTTTACGTGAGGTGTTGATGTATCGAGTACAATACAGAAGATTTGCCGGTTATGAAAGTATGGTGATGAATTGGGTAACCGATGTAAACGGTTCTAATCTGGGTGGTATCCGCTGGACGGAGTTAAGAAAAACAACGGGTGCATGGTTTAAATACCAGGAAGGAACGTTTGCTCCTGCTGATGGTTTAAACCGATGGATGGGAAGTATTGCACAGGATAAGTTTGGAAATATTTCTATGGCTTATTGTGTTTCTTCCACAACAAAATTTCCTTCGCTGCGAATTACCGGAAGAAAAATTTCAGATCCGTTAGGACAAATGACAGAACCTGAACTTGAAATTGCAACGGGCACTAATCGTTCAAACAGCAATCGCTGGGGCGACTATCAACACCTGTCTGTTGATCCTGCAACCGATGAAAATTTTTGGTTCAGTGGATTATACGGCACAGCAAATACCAACTGGCGCACAAGAGTTGCACATTATAAATTCAACAATTGTTTAAATCCGTTTAACAGCAATGCAACAACTACTCAAAACGTAAATTGCTTTGGCGGTAACAATGGCAGTATAGAAGCAAGTACAAGTGGCGGTGGCACACCTCCGTTTCTTTACAGTATCAATGGCGGTGCAACACAGGCTTCGCCTGTTTTTAATAACTTAACAGCCGGCACATATAATATTACTGTCAGCGATGCTGCCGGTTGTACTTCTGTTTCATCTGCTACAGTTACGCAACCTTTACAGATAGGTATTAATGAAGCTGTGCAAAATGTGTTGTGTAATGCAGGTAATAACGGCACAATTACAGTGAATGCAACCAACACTGTTGGTTCGGTTACGTATCAGTTAAATGCCGGTACTCCGCAAAGTAGTAATGTGTTTACCAATCTTACAGCAGGCTCTTACACTGTTACCGTTAGAGATGGAAACAACTGCAGCAATCAAAAAACAATTGTTGTAACACAGCCCGATCTTTTAACAGCTGCTGAAACCAAAACCGAAGTGTTGTGCAACGGCGGCAACAATGGCCGAATTACTTTTTCACCTGCAGGCGGTACAGCACCTTATCAATACCGTATTGGAACAGGTGCTTTGCAAACAAGTAATGAGTTTACAAATCTTACTGCTGCATCTTACACTATAACCGTAGTTGATGCCAACAACTGTACATTCTCTAAAGTGGTGACTATTACACAACCACCTGTGCTTGCAGCAACTACCGCTGCAGAAGAAGCCACTTGTTTTGGTGCAGCTTCAGGAAGAATTACAGTAGAGGCTGCCGGTGGTGTGGGTCCTTATCAATACAAACTTGCAACGGGCAGCTTCCAGTCTGCCAATGTATTTAATAATGTTGCGGCTTCGGTATATACAGTTACAGTAAAAGATGGCAATGGTTGCGAAACATCACGACAGGTTACGGTTACACAACGGCCGCAACTGATTTCATTTGTTACTGCAGTTAATCCTTCTGCTGAAAACAGATTTACAGGTGTGCTCAAAGATTCAGCTGCCGGCGGTACAGCGCCTTATCAATATTCCATTAACGGCGGACCGTTCCAGAGCATCGGAAACTTTTCTTCTTCTTTTGTGATAGGACAAAACACACTTACCATCAGAGATGCCAATGGTTGTACCGTTACATCAACCAAATTAATGGAGCTGGTTGTAACAAAAGATACCTGGAAGAGCTTTATCAAACTTTATCCCAACCCCAACGATGGAAAGTTTGCACTTGAATTAAAAGGTGTTGAAGTAGGCAATCGTTTCAGTGTAGTAGTGTTTGATCATAAAGGGGCCTTGGTTTATCGTTTTGAAACAGGTATTATCAGTACCGGTGTTTTTGTTAAACAAATAAACATCGGTCAGTTGCAGGGGGGTGTGTATACCATGCGGATCCAATCCAATAACTCAAAAGAAATCGTGAATCAGAAATTTGTCATCACACAGAAATAGTTTTTTAAGAGCCCCGCAAATGCGGGGCTCGTCTTTTATTTAAACTGTTGTTTTTACTATTTCCTTTTCTCAACTATATTTCTATCTTTAGAGTTCAACTTTCTGCAATGAACCTCCTCAGCTCTCTGCTTTCTGCAGTATTACTCCTTTTTACTGCAACAATAACACAAGCACAAATAACTTCAACCAAAGTTCAAAAAGGAAAAGTATTGCCCACTATTCGTCCAACAGTGGTGTATGCAAAACCTGTACAACCAATTGTGAGATCGGGTAGAGAAGGTTATGAAGACAGGGAAGATCTCATCAGGCACAATATACCCAGAACAGTTCCCGAAGCACCAAACACAACGGATCCTGTTCAGCAAAAAGAAGCCGGTAAAGCAATTAATACAATGACGGTGATTAATCAGTTCGATGGATTTAACCTCACCGGTGTTACTCCTGCTGATCCCAGCGGTGATGCAGGAATAGATCGTGTGGTAACTTCCACCAACGGATCATCCACATCGGGAGGCACCCGTTTTGAGGTGTATGATAAATCGGGTGCGGTCATTTCTGCTTCGGTTAGTTTTAATAGTTTGGGCACACAAACAGGTCCACCAACGGATCATCCACATCGGGAGGCACCCGTTTTGCGGTGTATGATAAATCGGGTGCGGTCATTTCTGCTTCGGTTAGTTTTAATAGTTTGGGCACACAAACAGGAGGAAGCGGCGATCCGGTGATTTTATTCGATAATCAATCGAGCCGTTGGTTTATTTCTGAAATGGTGGGCGGTGCGTTCAGGATTTATGTGTCTCAAACTCCCAATCCTATAGGTGCATACTTTCAATACATTGTTCCCAGCAGCGGTACCGGCATTCCCGATTATCCCAAGTACGGTATCTGGAATGATAAGCTGGTGATCACCACCAATCAAACGCCTCCTAACAGCAATACCTATATTTTAAACCGTGCAAATATGGCGGCAGGTTCGCCGGTAACACCCATCGCTTTTATGACCGACAGGCCTGCAGGATATGCATTACAAAATACAGGACCGGCAGATGTAGATGGTCCGTTAAATCCGGATGCAAATTCAAAAGCAATTATTCTTCGTCACCGGTGATGATGAAATTAATCCCGGCACACCGGATAATACCAAAGACTTTATTGAATACTGGGAGCTGGATATTAATTTTTCAACTCCATCTTCTTCTACAATGACGGGACCCATCCGCATTAACATTGCGGAGTTTGATACACAATTATGCGGATTGGCGTTTACCGGATGCTTTGGTCAACCAGGTACTACTCAAACACTGATGCCCATTCGAGAAATGATGATGTACCGTGTGCAGTACAGAAGATTTGCAACTCATGAAAGTATTGTGTTGAATTTTGTAACAGATGTGGGCGGTGATCGTGGTGGTATTCGTTGGTGTGAGTTACGCAAAACAACGGGCACCTGGGCTTTGTATCAGGAAGGAACCTTTGCACCTGCAGATGGTTTAAACAGATGGATGGGAAGTATTGCACAAGACAAACATGGAAATATTGCGTTGGGTTATGCAGTCAGTTCAACAACAAAATTTCCTTCGCTGCGTATCACCGGTCGTAAAGCAAGTGATCCGTTAGGCGTAATGACTGAAGCTGAAATGGAAGTAGCCACCGGAACAAACAGTTCTACATCTAATCGCTGGGGCGATTATTTTCACATGGCAGTTGATCCTGTAACCGATGAAAATTTCTGGTTCAATGGTATGTACTCAACCGGTGGTGTATTATGGCGTACCAGAGTAGCACACTTTAAATTCAACAATTGTTTAAATCCGTTTAACAGCACAGGGAGGAACGGGTCCTTATACGTATCAGCTAAACGGCGGCACACCGCAGGCATCTAATACATTTACCGGTTTAACTGCAGGTACATATACACTTACTGTAAATGATGCAACAGGTTGTTCTTCCATTGCTACAACAAACGTTACCCAACCACCACAGATCAGCATCAGCGAAGCGGTGCAGAATGTATTGTGTAATGCAGGTAATAACGGCACCATCACTGTTAATGCATCAAACGGAGTGGGTACACTTTCTTACCAGTTAAACAGTGGCACTCCACAGGCAAGTAATGTGTTTACCAATCTTACTGCAGGTACATATACCGTTACAGTTAGAGACGGAAATAATTGCAGCAATCAAAAGTCAGTAACCATTACACAGCCTGCTGCGCTTGTTTCTTCTGAAACTCCGGTAAACGTTCTTTGTAATGGTGGTAACAATGGGAAGATTACTGTAACAGCAACAGGTGGTACGGGTCCATATCAATACCGTATTGGTTCAGGAGCATTGCAATCAAGTAATGAGTTTACAAATCTTTCTGCAGGTACATTTAATGTTTCAATTGTTGATGCAAATAACTGCACGGTTACAAGATCAGTGACTATTACACAGCCGGCTGCTGTTACCAACTCTCCATCAATGGAAGAAGCAAAATGTTTTGGTGAAGCGTCGGGCAGAATTACTGTTACAGCGGCAGGTGGTGTTGGTCCCTATCAATACCGTTTAGGTACAGGAACATTGCAAAGCAATCCGCTCTTTACGGGTTTAGCTGCAGGTTCTTATGCTGTTGTGGTAAGAGATGCCAACGGTTGCGAAACCACACAGAATATAACTGTAACGCAACGTCCTCAATTAATTGCAACAGTTACTTCAGTAAATCCTGATGCATCGAACAGATTTGTGGGTTCAGTAAAAGTTGTTGGAACGGGCGGTACCGGTCCGTATGAATATTCACTTAACGGGGCTCCTTATCAAACAAGTAGTGATTTTGCAAGCGGGTATGTGATTGGACAAAATACAATCTCTGTAAGAGATGCCAATGGTTGTATTGCAACATCAAATAAACTGATTGAACTCAATGTAACTCCGGATACCTGGAAATCGTTTACCAAATTGTATCCTAATCCAAACAGCGGAGTTTTTTATATTGATATCAGAGGGGTACAGGCTGATCAGAGTTTTCAACTGCAGGTTTTTGATGCAAAAGGCGGTCTGCTGTACAGTGCATTAACCGGAACAAGTAATACCGGTTCATTTATTAAGCAACTAAATCTGGGTAATCTCGGCAGAGGAATTCATACAATGAAAGTAACTTCTTCTAAAAACAGTCAGCAGATTATTATACGTTTTGTAGTGAATCAAAAATAAAGGCTACACTTTCTTTCAAAAACCCCGGCTATTCTGTCGGGGTTTTTTGTTTTGATTCTGTTTGCTTTATTACCTTCATTAAAAAAAGATGAAGATTGTTGCAGTAATACCGGCACGTTATGCAGCTACACGATTTCCTGCCAAGTTGATGCAGATGCTGGGCGATAAACCGGTTATTCTTCATACCTATCTCAATACTGTTGCCACTGGTTTATTTGCTGATGTATTTGTGGTAACTGACAGTGAATTGATTTTTTCTGAAATTATGAATGCTGGTGGAAAAGCAATCATGAGTAAACAACCACATGAAAGCGGAACCGATCGAATTGCTGAAGCAGTTGCTGATATGAATGTGGATGTAGTGATAAATGTACAGGGCGATGAACCTTTTGTGGATACGCTTGCTTTAAAAAAACTGATTGAATTATTTTCTGATACAGACGTACAGGTAGCTTCGCTGATGCATGAAATAACAGATGAGCAGATGATACTTGATCCGAATTGTGTAAAGGTGGTAGTAAATAAAAAAATGGATGCAATGTATTTCAGCCGCAGTGCTGTTCCTTATAAACGGGATGCCACAATTCAGCAGCCTGTTTATAAACACATCGGTATTTATGGGTATAGAAAAGAAAGTTTACTGCAGTTTATACATTTAGCGCCTTCTTCACTGGAGCTTACAGAAAAGCTGGAGCAGCTCCGTTTACTTGATTATGGAATACCTATCCGTATGGCTGTAACCCGCCCATGGGGTGTTTCTGTAGATACGCCTGATGATCTGCGCAGGGCAAATGATCTGTTAAAAGAAACTGAAAAATAAAAAAGAGAAAAAGATGGGAGTTTTTAAAAATGCTTTCTATCTTACACTCGGTTTTTCATAGGATATTGGATTTTAAAACGGGGCAGGATTTCTATCTAGCCCCTTTTTTATGCCCTGAATTTTACAATCCAAATCTTGCGCTCAGCTCAAGCATTTTATCAATGGGTTTTTTAGCTGCTAAACGTAATTCTTCGTCCATAATAATCTCTGGCATTTCATACTCCATACACAGATAAATTTTTTCAAGTGTATTGCGTTTCATGTGCGGACAGTCGTTACAGGCGCAGCTGTTATTTGGTGGTGCAGGAATAAATGTTTTATGCGGATTGGTTTTAATCATCTGATGCAGTATACCTGTTTCTGTAGCAACAATAAATTCGTTGCTGTTATCTTTTTCTGTAAACTTTAATAACTGAGTAGTGCTGCCGATAAAATCAGCCAGCTGTAAAACAGGTTCTTCACATTCAGGATGGGCAATCACTTTAGCTGATGGATGACGAAGTTTTAGTTTGGTTATTTTCTCAACACTGAATATTTCATGCACCATACAGGCCCCATTCCACAATACCATGTTTCTTCCGGTTACTTTGTTAATGTAAGCGCCAAGATTTTTATCGGGCGCAAAAATAATGGGTTGCTCTGCAGGTAAACTTTCAACAATCTTTTGTGCATTACTGCTGGTGCAAATTATATCGCTGAGTACTTTTATACCTGCACTGCAGTTGATGTAAGAAATCACCACATGATCAGGGTGTTTCTGTTTAAACGCTTCAAATAAGGGCGGCGGACAACTGTCGCTCAATGAACAACCTGCTTTAAAATCAGGTATCACCACTTTCTTTGAAGGGTTTAATATTTTTGCCGTTTCAGCCATGAAGTGTACGCCGGCAAACACAATCATATCAGCCTCTGTTTGTTCTGCTTTTTGTGCAAGCCCTAAACTGTCACCAATATAATCGGCTACATCCTGTATATCGGGTTCCTGGTAATAGTGCGCAAGGATAATGGCATTTTTTTCTTTTTTCAACCGTTCAATTTCTGCAAAGAGATCCAGCTCCGGATTTAGCTCAATATCTAAAAAACCATTTTTTTCTACACTGGCTTTTTTATCTGTAACAATCATTGTTTGCATCTTTGCTTGTTTAAATTCTGCTGCAATTTACTTTAAATTTTCAAAGCAGTTTTACCGTAGTAACTCATAATAGATACTTATTTATTTAATAAACTATTATTACTAGGAGTGTGAATTAGTGGATATCTCATTTATAGTTTTTGTTCAACTTTATTAAAGCATCAGTTATTAACAGGTATTCCCACTTCATCCACAAAGTGAGAGTTAAGACAGTTCTCTGTTGAGGCAGTTTATACACAGTAGTGGATTATAAGAACGATGTATAAATCGTATGCTGTGAGATGCTTTTTTTGTTGTGAATGAGCAGAGGATAAACCACGGGTTATAAACTTCTTTTTTAAGGAAGTGGTTTCCTTTCCCATCTGTTCACCAACCATCCCCTTTTTTATCAGGTGTAAAAGAGCCGATATCCACGGGTTTTTACCTTTATTCACACAGCAGATGTGTATACTTTCTGTCGCTTTTTTTATCAGGGGCTGTATTTTTTTCTACAACCTTTATCCTGTGCAGTTTTTGGACGTTTTCCACAATTTGTTCAAACCTCTTTTTCCCCCTATTTTTGCCGCTCACTTTTATAACGTATAATCTACTATTATGTCCATTATTCAGCAGATCCGTGAAAAGTATGCAGCTGTGAGTATTGCTGTGATTGCTTTAAGCCTGGTGGGGTTTATTTTAACTGACTATTTTTCAAGCCGCAACACTTCCAGTGGTTCTCAGCCAACAACCATTGGTGAAGTTAACGGGAAAGAGATTGATTTTAATGCCTTTCAAACACTGGTTGCTGAAACTGAAAGCGGTTACAGACAGCAGGGTATGGATATTAATGATGATATGCGTGCTCAGTTAATTGATATGTTGTGGAATACCGAAGTGGATGAAGCGATTTTAACCGGTGAATATGAAAAACTCGGTATCCAGTTTACTTCTGCCGATTTAAATGAAGCGTTATATGGCAGCAACCCTCCTCCGGTTTTAGCTCAGCAATTCAAAAATGAGCAAACGGGTGCTTATGATGCCAATGCTGCACGCCAGTTTATTAACTCCATGCGTAAGAAAAAAACAAATGATCCGCAAAGGCAGTACGTTGAACGTAATATTATTGACTATTTAATTAAAAATGGTTTGCGTGTAAAATACTCAGCCATGCTTGCAGGCAGTGTGTATTATCCAAAATGGCTGAGCGATAAAGATATTACTGACCAAAGCAGTATTGCTTCCATCAGTTATGTGGCTATTCCTTATGCAGGTATCAGCGACAGTACGATTAAAGTCTCTGACGATGAGATTAATGCCTATGTACGTAAACACAAAAACGAGTTTAAGCAGGAAGAAAGCCGCAGCATCTCTTATATTTTGTTTGATGCATCACCTACTGCTGCAGACAGTGCTTATGCTTACCGGGAAGTAAGTAAACTAAAGCAGGCTTTTTTTGCTTCAACAGATGCTGCACAATTTATTAACGCCAATAATTCAAGTCTGCCTTTCTTTGATGGCTATGTGTTAAAAACTACTATGCAGGTTCCTAATGCAGATTCTATCCGCAGCCTGCCTGTTGGAGCAACATATGGACCTTATCTTGATGCAGGAAATATTGTGATTGCAAAAATGCTGGGCAAAAGAGAGTTGCCCGATTCAGTAAAATGCCGCCACGTCTTAATTGCAACAAATGATCAGCAGAGCGGTCAGGCCATTATGAGCGACAGTGCAGCAGCTAAACTGATTGACAGTATAAAAAATGCAATTAACGGTGGAGCCAACTGGGGTGAAATGGTAAAAAAATACAATCCCCCAACAGACGGAAGCCGTGAGAACAATGGTGAAATGACCTTTACTTCCACCCAGATACAATCGCCCAATTTTGCAAAAGAGTTTGCACAGTTTATTTTGTTCGATGGTAAGAAAGGTGAACGCAAGGTGGTTAAAACAAGTTTTGGTTATCACTTCATCGAAATTCTTGAGCAAAAGAAGGTTGAGCCCGCATATAAGATAGCCTACTTTGCAAAACCAATAGAGCCAAGCGATGAAACGGTAACTGCCGCCAGTACTGCCGCAGCTCAGTTTGCAGCGGAAAGCCGCAATGCAAAACAATTTGAAACAGCCGCCCGTAATAAAAAACTTTCTCCACGTATTGCCGATGTAAAGCCCAACGACTACACCATTATTGGTATAGGAAGTGCAAGATCTCTGGTAAAGTGGATTTATGAAAACAAAACAGGAAATGTTTCTGAACCAACCAATCTGGGTGATAAATTTATTGTTGCATTGATTGCAGAAGAAAGAGAAGAAGGGTTGCCCGATGCAAAAAGTATTCGTCCTGTAGTTGAAAATACTATCCGCAACCAGAAAAAAGCTGCAGAAATAATTTCTAAGATTGGAAACAACAGAGATCTGAATGCCATTGCAGGTTCATTTAAAACAAATGTTCTTCGTGCAGACAGTATTTCTTTTCTTGCTCCTTTTGTTCCGGGTGTTGGAGCAGAGTCGAAGTTAATTGGTGCAGCATTTAACCCGGCTGTAAAAGGAAAAGTGAGCGATCCAATACCCGGTAACACCGCAGTGTTTGTAATTAAAACAGAAAGCACAGGTTTAAAACCCGCTGCAGATATGGATTACAACATGCGTCGTATGCAAATGGAACAGGAAATGAAACAAACATCCGGCAATAATTCGGTACAGGCTTTACGCAAAGCAGCTACCATCAAAGACAGGCGAATTAAGTTTTATTAATAGACCTTCTTTTATATAATAAATGGGCATAGCGGAAGTTATGCCCATTTTTATGCACAGTAGTTTTACGAGTAACAGTATGAAAAACTACGGTACTGTTGCGTCGTAAAAAAGTATATGGCATATTTGGAGTAAATTTACGATCAACCACAATGAATCATGGGTGATGTGATCGTAAATAAAGTAGCAGAAAGTTCCCTGGTAACCATAGATCTGGAAGAATTTTTTCCAAAAGAAGAGCCGGTACTGTTTGATCTGAAGCCGTTTCTGTTTATGGAATTAATTGTAAAAGAAAAAGAGTTCAGAGCAAGTTTACAGGAAACCGATATTGAGTTTTGCCGAAATAAAACAGTTCTTGTAACCTGCAGTGCCGATGCTATTATTCCCATGTGGGCTTATATGCTGGTAGCAGCAAAGTTGCAGCCTGTAACCGCTGAACTGTTTTTAGGCACAAAGGAAGAATGGAAAAAGAAAAAACTGATGGATGCCATTGCAGCAGCAGATCTGTCGGCCTGTAAAGATCAACGTGTAGTGATTAAAGGATGTGGAGACGAGCCTTTACCTGAAGCAGCTTATCTTGAAATCACCAGCCGTTTAAGACCTCTTGCCAAAAGTATTATGTATGGGGAGCCCTGCAGTACAGTGCCCATTTATAAACAACCAAAACCAACTGTATAAACCACGGTGCAATTCAACGATTATCGAAACTACCATCCTTACCGGCTTACTCCGAGACAACGAAAATTTCTGAAACTGTGGGAAAAGCGAAGAGAAATTCCCAGGTGGAAATATATTTTGTTTCATGGTGTGTTAAGGGAAGGTCTTGTAAGCATGCTCATCATTAAGCTGCTGCAGTTTGCATTTGATCCATCTGCATTCGGCGGATTTTATTTTAATGCCATGGGCATTATTTTCTTTGTATTAGAAATCTGTTTCTGGTTTGGCGGCGGCGGTATTATTGGCTGGTTTAAACACCGCAGCTTTGAAACAGAATATGAAATGCTTAAAAGCATGGAGCATTTTTAGTTGTTTTACCTTCTATTCTTCTTTTATCTGCTGATGTTTACCAAATTAATAATTAAGTAGAAACTCTTATTATAATACTTTAGTCTTACGGGTTAAAACTGTAAATGCAGAAATGTGATATATTACATACTCACAACTAACTGCATGATCACCTCCTCCCAAATTTTACAACGCAACATACTGTTGCATATTAATAACAAAAACAAAACAAATGAGAACAAAAAAAACACTCTTAGTGCTTGCTCTTGCGTTTATCAGCTACCAGGTTAATGCACAATTTAAAGACAGCAGTTGGTTGATGATGCATGATGTATCACTTGGCTATCAAAGACTATCAACAGTCGATACTTTTAATGGGGGCGGCTCACTAGGACTTAACCCTTCTTTAGGTGTTAAGTATATAGCCTCCATCGGAAAATTCAAAAAAAGAATTCTTTTTTTTTATGGGGTGCAATTTTTATTTGAAGAAAGTAAAGTTTTAGGAAAAATTTCAAAAGAGGGAACGGGTATAACTAAGATTGCAGGAGGGGTACATGGAGGGGTTAAAAAATTTATACCGCTTTTTGATAAATTTTATATTAACCCTACAGCTATTATTATTGTTGATGTAGGAAAAGAAAACAGGTGGCGAAGCGATGGAATTGCTTCCTTGCCACAGGATTTTTATAGTATAAATCTATTTGAAACAGCAGTTCGTTTTCAGCCGTTAAGAATAGGATATAAATTTTCAAAATCAGGGTTGCTTGAAATCAACTTTTTTGAAACACAAATTGGGTACACACGGAAAAAGGGCTCAAGAGAGGTAGCGGGCAGTAATATTGAAGTAACAGATATTTATGTGAAAAACAATTTTTTACAGGCCATTAACATTACGTTTAGCCACATTTTAAACAGCAAAAAATAAAAATTATGAAAAAGGAAACAAAAGTGAAATATCATAAAAATAGCTAAGCTATTTTTATATTTCTTGTAATTACAACAACAGCTCTTTCACAAGTTACATCCTTCGTAACTCCATCTATAACAGAGCCCTACTGCCCCAAACAATCCCTTGATTTCATTTTTTCTGTTAATGTAAATGCTACTGATTTTAAGGTCTTCACTGATCATAATACCGAACAAGTATTGGGAGGAGCTATATCAACTGGCTCCTCATCAACATTTCGATTTAAAGCTACGTTTGGTGATATCAGCCAGAATTCAAAAATCAGAATTGAGTATAAAATAACAGGGCAAACAAGCTCTACTTCTGAAATAATAACCTTTTCAAAGATTAAATCCCTTTACGACCGGCCAATACCTAATTTATCTGGGATTATTATCAATACCCCATTGTGTAATACAACCGCATTTCCCTTTAATTTTCCTCCAAATAATTTTGCTTATTCAAGTGCAGCAACTATTAACAGTTATGAATATATAGTACCCGTTGGCTGGAAAGTTGGTTCAGTGGTAAGTACAGGTGCTGTTATTACAACATCGAACACAACCACATTAACACCTCACCCTTTGTCTGGCGGTACAATTCAGGTAACCCCTGTAAGCGGTTGTTCAGCAACAGGTTTAACAAAGGGTCAAACCAGAAGCGTTGTAATAAACAGACCATCTTTACGCTTAACACAAAACGGTGCAACAACAATCATCATCCGTAAAGGAGACAATGCAGCAAGAATATTTACAGTGGAAAATGCAGCTCAAGCAGGTTGTATAACCGAATATCAATGGAACGTAGCAAATAAAGGCTGGCTCGATGCAGCGGGGAATCCGATTACAACGTTTATTACTACAACCACACCTTCACTTACATTAATTCCGCCATGCAGCGGCACACCTTTGCCACAGGATGTAGAGGTTGTAATAAAAGCAGGAAACGACCAATTAACCAGCAAGGTAACTGTCATTAACTCTAACGATGCTGTTCAACTGGAAATTTCGGGGCCTGCTGAGTTTTGTACATCAGGAACGTATAATATTACCGGCACCACCTGTAATATTGATGTAACATGGGAAATGGTTTATCTCAATAATCATCCGAATGTTGCAACGATAAGCTGCACAAACTGTAACAGCACAACACTTACAAAATATGGAAATGGTACAGTTCTTTTACGAGCTTCTGTTTTAATTGCCGGAACAACAGTTCCTGAAATAATTGAACGATATATTGGCGTTGGAACACCTGTAGTTAGGGGGTGGTATAATTCGCCGGCAAATCCTGTACAGCCATTAGTGATAAATACGAATCGTTTTAATCCTGTTTATAACGATGTTTGTCAGGCCGGCCAAACAATTACAAATATGGATATAACTGCAAACGCAACTGTTCTTTGGTCTTACGGGGGTTATAACGGAACTTCTGAGCCACAAATTCAGTGGTATCAGAGTGGTAATAATTTAAACCTGATTATGTTTAACGAAGGCGAAAGGGTAAGATTTTCTCTTACAACTACCAACACTTGTGGCAGTATTACAAACAGCTATTGGTTTAACAGTGTAGCAGGAAATTGCGGAGGTGTTCCATTGAGAGTAAATCCTGTTGATACAGTTAAAAAGAAACAGCAATTTTTGAAAGAGGTAAAAAGTATGAAATTGACAGTTTCTCCTAATCCTGCAAGCGGCAACGTTCTCATTAATCTAATAAATCATAACGGAAAGGAGCTTGTAGAATTAAAGGAAATTAGAATTACTGATATGCTGGGGAACATTAAAATACAAAAAAGGTTTTCTGGTGGCGTACAAAGTAGTAACATCAACATAGGAATTTTGAAAACAGGTGTTTATTATGTAAAAGTATTCAATGGGTTTATCTGGATAACAGAAAAACTAATTGTGCAGTAAAGCAATTAGTTGAATAAAGAAGCCGCTGTAAAGCGGCTTCTTTATTTTACTTCCACCACCATTTCAATCTCTACAGCAATATTGTTTGGTAACGCCACCATCCCCATTGCAGCTCTTGCATGTTTTCCTTTTTCACCAAACACAGCTACCATTAAATCGCTGCATCCGTTAATCACTTTTGGCTGCTCTGTAAAATCGGGTAAGCAATTGACATAGCCGTTCAATTTTACTATACGCACTACTTTACTTAAATCGCCACCCAGTGCATCTTTGAGTGTAGCCAGTAAACTTAATCCGGTAACTCTTGCAGCATCATAGCCCTGTTCAATTGTTAAGTCTTTCCCCACTTTTCCCGTAATGTTTGTGCCGTCAGCTTTTGTTGGACCATGGCCCGAAAGAAAAATTAAATTACCCGTACGTACATACTTTACATAATTGGCAATTGGTTTTGTAGCAGGAGGTAATTGTAAACCTAATGATGTTATTTTTTCATCGGGTGTTTGTGCCTGTGCGTTCATAACAAAGAAGATTAAAACAGAAGCAAATAAGATTTTCATATCAACAGAAGTTTAAAAATTAAAACCAACCACGTTTTCTGAAAATATACAACATCACCAACGGAATTAAAATCATCATACCACAGGTAAGATAAAATCCCCATTTATGATGTGCATAAGGTATAATATCAAAGTTCATCCCAAACATACCGCCAATAACGGTTGCAGGAGCAAGTAAGCAGGTAACAATGGCCATCACCTTCATTACCTCATTCATCTTCAGGTTTACATTGCTGATGTACAGATCGTTTAAGTTCATCATCATATCACGGTAGTTCTCTGCAAGATCATTGGCCTGTACAATATGATCGTACACGTCTTTAAAATATTTTTCTGTCTTTTCTTCCAGCAAAGGACTTTCACTTCTTAAAATGCCATTGATCATGTCTCTTACCGGAGTAATGTTTCTTTTTAACACAATCATTTCTTTGCGAAGCTGGTTAATTTTTGCAAGCGATCGTTTATTGGCGTTGCGTACAATATCTTCTTCCAGCACTTCAATACGGTCGCTTAGTTTTTCCATCACCAGAAAATAATTGTCTACAATCAGATCAATCAAAGTATAAAAGAGATAATCGGTTCCACTCTGCCTTATTTTATTATTTCGGAACTGCAGTTTATCTCTGAGCGGATTAAACACATCACGGGAGGCATCTTCCTGAAAACTCAAAACAAATTTTTTACCGAGTATAATCGAAATTTGCTCCGTTTCTACAGTTGAGTCCCGCTCGTTGAAATAAAGCATGTTGAGCAAACAGAAAATAACATCATCAATATCATCCATCTTGGGCCGCTGACCAATACTTAAAATATCTTCCTGTACCAGCGAATGGATATTGTAGTGATTGCAGATTTCCTCAATGTCTTTTCTCCTCAACCCATCTACATTTATCCATGTAACACGGGGGGAGTGTTTGTACATAAAACAATCCTGTATATTTTTCAGCCGCTCTTCATGGATGTTTTCCTGATCATAGTCATATACAAATACATTGATTTGTTCGGGTTCTGTACGGCTGGGCGTAACAGTTGGATTAACGTGCAGTATTCTCTTGGTACGCAACAGGTTAAAAGGGTTCAGCACCAGATCGAGGTAAGAGGTCCGCTTGCTCATACAGGAAATTTAAAACGAATTTAAACATTCGTTCTTCATCTTGCGAACTGTTATGTAGCTTTAGGATATGACACGATATCTTACAACAATTGCCTGTTTGTTTTCTCTGATGGCCTGTAATAACAGCGCAACAGATGAAAAACAACCCAAAGAAGAAGCAGCCATCCCTGCGCAGCAGTGGTTTGCTACTGATACAATTATTGCATGGGATTGTAATGCAGATGATAAACAACGGAAACGAATTTTTAATACCACCGACTCTGTTCCTTTTGCACAGGCCTTCATCAACGGCATCAATAAAACCTATGGTGAAATCAAAATGAAAATAGATCATATCTCCGGAGATACATTATACGTAACGTTTGAAAAAGCCGACTGGCTTACCGACAGAGCTGGGAGTGCAGGCGCAGCTCAATACCTGTCTTTTGCAACCCTAAACCTGCTTGAAACAAAAGGTATTCATTATGTAACCTATGTGTTTACGGCAGGCGCTCATGCAAGACCAGCCACCTGGAACCGAACAGATTTTAATGATTGGAAAACCGACTCTTCTTCTGTACAATAATGATGAAACAACTTATTTGTTTTCTTTTAAGCTTGCTAAGCTTACAGGTTTGTACTGCACAACTTACAGATCGCAAACTCCAAAAAAAAGTAGATGAACTGCTCAAAGGATTCAACGGAGAAGTAGGTGTGTATATCAAAGATTTAAAAACAGGAAAAACCGTTGCTATCAATGCAGACACTGTTTTTCCTACAGCCAGTATAGTGAAGGTTCCTATACTCATTGGCATTATGGATAAGATCAACAAAGGCGAACTCAGCTATCATCAACCGTTGATTTATAAAGACTCTTTATTATATGCAGGAGTTGATATTCTCGGATCGTTTAAAAACAACGAGTCGGTTGAGTTGTCAAAAGTGTTGATGCTGATGCTTACCACCAGCGACAATACTGCCAGTTTGTGGTTACAACATATTGCAGGAACGGGCTCACGAATTAATGAGTTGTTAGATAGTCTTGGATTTCGCTCTACAAGAGTAAATTCCAGAACTCCCGGAAGAGAAGAAAACAGAAATGTTTATGGCTGGGGACAAACCACTCCGTTTGAAATGGCTGCCCTGCTTGAAAAAATATACCGTAAAGAAATATTCAATGAAAAAAGCTGTGTGCAAATGATGCGCATGCTGGGCCGTAATTACTGGGACGAAGAGGGGCTTTCGCAGATACCTCCAACAATTGAAGTGTTTAGTAAAAACGGAGCAGTGAACGCAAGCCGCAGCGAAGTAATGCTGGTAAACGCACCGCATCATCCCTATGTGTTTTGTACCATTACTAAAAATATTAAAGATCAAAGCTGGGGGAGTACAAATGAAGCATGGGTGCTCACCAGAAAATTATCTGCCTTGCTTTGGAATTATTATGGAGAAAAGAAATGAGTCCGGAAGATCAGAAAGATGTTATACGTAAGTTGTTCTGAGTTTTTTATTTGTTAAAAACAGTATCCTTTGAATAGTTGGTATCTGCTTTGAATAGGTTTAAGAAGATCCACAAAACCTCAGCATCATGAAACAATATTTACCCATTCTATTAATTCTCATTTCCATTTCACTAAGCGCCTGCAGGGGCGGCAGATCCGGCACCAGGTCCGAAGAAAAAGATCTGGCCACACTCATCAAACGTTTAAATAAAAAAGGAGGCGACGATAAGATCATTGCCGATCTGCAGGAAGTGTATGGCACTGCTTTTCAAAAAGCAGCACTTCGTTTAGACAACTACCGTTATGATGCTGCTCCGCAAAAGTGGGATAAGATCATCCCGGAACTCGAAGGTTTGCAACGCATGTACGAAACCATCAGCCAGAGTGCGTATGCTTTACGAATGATCAAACCTGTCAATTATTATCCACGGTTGGTTGCAACAAAAGATTCTGCGGCGGGAGATTATTATCAATACGGCACGGAACAATTGCAGCAGAACCTGCGGGAGAATAATAAAGAAGCCTACTATGCATTTGAAAAAGCAAACCGGTTTGTACCAAACTACCGTGATTCAAAACAATTAATGAAAGAAGCATTTGAACGCAGTATTGTGCATGTACTGATCAACGAAGTGCAGTACGATGATTGGGGCAACAGCAACTGGAACTTTAACCAATACAATAACAACGACCGGATGCTGCATAATAATCTGATCCGTGATTTGGGTGGACAAACATCTACCAGCATACCTGCACGTTTTTACGATGCGTTTCAGTTAAGACAGCAAAACAGTCAACCCGATATTGTAACCGATCTGGTATGGCGCAATCTCCGGTTTGATCAGCCAAGAGATTATACAAGATCTTACAACAGAAGTAAACAAATTGAAACAGGAAGAGATACTGCCAACCGCCCTATCTATACAACTGTAACAGCAACAGTGCATGTAACACAGCGTCAGCTGAATGCAGATGCAGAGATGAATGTGATTCTAACGGATGCGGCTGAACGCACACAGATCGGCTGGGACCGTTTACCTGCGGAATACCGTTATACCTATGAATATGCAGATTATACCGGCGACAGAAGAGCACTGGATGCAAACGATCTTACACTCATCAACCGCAGCCGTAATCAGCAATTGCCTTCAAGGCAGGATGCGATGAATGAAATGATGCGAAGGGTTTATCAGGATATTGTGAACAGAGTACGGAATAAAGTGAATTGGTAATGAGTAAGCAGATAGAACGGTATTGTTCCTTGGAAACAATGAAGGAATTTTTTTCAAACAGATTTAAGGTTGATTAAAGCGCATCAAACTCTTTTCTTTTGTTATCGAACCATTCTCTCATCGCTTCCGGAGTTTTCATCAACTCCCGCATCTTGTTCATTGCTTCAATATGAGGCTGGTCTCCATTTTGAAACATTTCCATGCCGTGTTTTTTACTTTGATCAGCCATTGATTCAAATGTGTCTGCATGAAATTCCAGATTACATGCACCACCCAGCTGTTTACATGTCATTGATTTCATTGTTGTAAGTTGTAAGGATGTATAGAGAATTACTTCTTTACCCGGTTGCTGTTTACAGTATCAGCATTGAGCCTGTCATTCTTCTTTTATTCCTGTGCCTATCACAAACTCACCTGGTATTGCATATCCGTTTTCTGTTTTAAATGGTTCAATAGAAGTAAGGTATTCTTCGCACACTTCTTTTTGAACCGTTTCAGAAAATTTAAAATAAGCTAATGCCACAGGTCCGCCTTCAAATGCAGCCGCACATGCAGCCGCAGCAGTATCATAATGTAAAAGGGCCTTTATTGTTTTGATTTGAATATTTGAAAAACCTGCTAACTCAATCGTTTTTTTCAGCACTCCGTCATTGCCCAGGTTAAAGAAAATCGGACACACCTCAGATGAAACACGTTTATCAACAATCTCAAAAATGTCGGCCCAGCCGCAATGTGCTCTCTTTCCCCAAACAGCGCTCACACAGCGTCCGCCTTTTTTCAATACACGGTACATTTCTTTCAATGCACTCAACGGACCGGGAGCATACATTAAACCAAGTGCACAAATGGCTACATCATAAGTTTCATCCGGTATGTTTAACTCTTCAGCATCCATCCGTTGAAAGGTTATATTGCTGAGACTGTTTTGTGTGGATGTGTGAGTAGCTAACTCAATCATTTTGTCTGACAGATCTGTGCCCAGAACAAAACCCTCATTTCCTGTTTCTGCTGCTGCACGAAAACCTGCAAGACCTGTACCGCAGGCAACATCAAGAATATGTTCTCCCTGTTTTATGTGAGTAAGCTCAAATAAACAATCATGTGCAGGTTTCAGTTGCTGTTGCCATGCATGTTCGTAAGCAGATGCGGCTTTATCCCATCCATATCGCTGTACACGTCTTTGTAAACCCGGTTCCATACATTAATGCGTTTTAGTTGAAATAATATTGATTGTTCGTACACAGGTTTGCGCTCTTGTAAACACATCAAGGTATGGACTGTGTTGATCTCCTTTATCGAGCATCTGCATAATTTTTTCTTCCGGCTCATCGCTTTCGATGTTGATTTTATACCGCACCTCATGATAACCGGGATAAACATGCTGATCTGCTGTGCCCAGCAACGCACCGTCATCATAATCGGCTTCTACTTCTACTTCCAGCGATTGAACGTTGATGTTTAATTCGGCTGCTTTCATCATATAGCCAATTGCCAGACAGGAACCAAGAGCCGCTCGTCCATATACACCGGGTGTGGGTGCGGTATTGTTACCACCAATTCCTTCGGGCATATCAACCATAAATTTCCAGTTGCCTTCGGTGATCTCGCAGCTAAGTCCGTTTACGATACGTGCTTTCGACAAGCCAGTACCTCTGCCCATGGAAGGTTTAAGTGTAAATGCTTTTTTGCAGCGCTCAAGAGCGGTCTTTATTTTTTCTGATGCCGATATAAAAAAATATTTAATTGAAGTATACAAACGATCAGGCAATCGTTCACTCTTAAAGATACTTCAATCTGAGGGTATGAGAAGAGAAAAGGCAAGTAAGACAGCATCAATACAGCTTCACACCTAAAGTAAAACTGATAGAGGTAAAGTTTTGTTTTGCTCTCAGTTCCCGCTTCAATACATTGATGTAAGAAATTTTGGCGCTCAGTTTTTGATTGTTAGAAAAATAAAAGCCCACCGATGGTTTTAGTGCTAAAAGCGTTTGTGTGCCAACAAAGCTGGGACCGGCAACAAAAGAAAAGTAAGCGTTGCGTATGGGATGTACCGATGCTCCGGCAAAAATATTTACCATGCCGCCAACCGTTTCTATAGCCGTACCGTCAGAATATCCTCTATACACTTTATCATCCATGAGATAGGCATCGGCAGTTAATTCAACAGTTGGTCTTACGATGGATGCCTGCCGAAAGAACATTTGCAAACCCAGCCCCATTCCTGAGGGATTGTTGCCTTTTGTTACATCCGAAAGAGTATGGTTGTATTGTCCCTGCAGATACAGCGACTTTTTGCGTTCTTTCTGCGCAAGCGCCTGTGTGCAGATGATGAATAGAAAAAATGTAGAGATAAGTTTTTGCATCGGTTGCTATCCTTGCTAATTGAAAGTACAATATTGTCTCTTAATGCAAGGCACAAGAAGCCAATGTTATTTTTCCTGCGCTGGGGTAAGGCATACATAGAAGTATTAACGTAAATGAAATCGCTCTCAGGCGATGTCTGGCGCAGCCTACTCGCCGTAATACGAATAGAAATTTATTTCATGACGGCGAGTCCCTTGCAGGAGACTCGCCTGAGAAGATAGCAAATCCATGTAAAACTGATACGCAGGAGCAATGCCAAAGGAATAAATAAATAACTTACCCATTGCCATTTGCGAACGAATTCCAGATAATCATCAAATTGACGGTCAGTCATTTGAGCACCAACAATTAAACGATATAAATCATCCGTTAAGAGATAAGTTTGGCTGTAGAAGGCAATTAAAAATTGAATTATACAAAGACAGAGAATAATTGGCCATGTTGATTTAATCATTTAAACAAGGAAGATAAAAATGATTGTAAATAATTTGTTTTAAAAGCATTGCGGTTAATATCGAACATTAACCGCAATGCAAAGAATCATTTCTTGTAAACTAATTATGGAATATGTCGATTTTTCAAATCGGTTATTGATAATTCACGATTTTTGGCTATTCACTTTCTTCCATGTAATTATAAAAGCTGAAATCGCTATTAAAGTATAGGCTAATGCAGTAAGCCATTTATTAACTTTATACTCGATGGAAATTAAAATTAAAACCAATGCAATTACATTTAAAAGCAATAGAAAAAATCGAATACTCTTATTGAATTCTTTCATAAGAAATAATTTTACCTGATGGCATAAAGTGCACAGCCGCCTCCAATTAAAACTGCAGCACCACCAGCCGCCCAGCCAACGGGGTTCCACCAATTTGCCCAAACACCAACCATATAAACTCCTGAAACTGCACCGAAGCCAGCACAAAAGTTGTCTATGTTATCACCACCTGCAATTGAAGACATTTCGGATAAACTAAGTTGTTTTTTCATACTTTAAAATTTTAGATTTATTTTAATCCTGGATTACATTTATAAATGCTGTAGATGGTTGAACCCATTAAACCACCTAAGAAGCCAAAAGCACCGCCAAATAAAGTCCCAGCAGTTGCACCACCAGCAATAAATGCTAATTGTCCTTCCGCAGAACAATCAAATGCTCCTCCGTTAACAACTTCCAATTGTGAAAGTTCCATTTTTTTCATTTGTTACGATTTTGTTTGTTAATAAATAATCTTCTTGAATTCGTTGCACAAACGAACAGGGCATAGAGTTGTAGTTCCCTCGTACCTGCGGTACTCCTTGCAGTGTCCCTGCCACTGCTATACAGTCCTCTGTTAATTTTTCTTTGGGTCAACAAAGGCAAAACGTCCCGCAATTCGTAGCTACTGAATATGTTTAAAAAAGTTCTGTTGTTCAAGTTTTGCACAACTGCTGATAGTAAATTGTCAGCTCGGTTGTGCGTTGGCGTTGCAGCTCTTACCGCAGCTTTGCTTTGTGTCTGGCTTTGTGCGGCTGCGGTATGTGCTGCAACGAAGCATAGACAAAAATAAAATTGAAAAGTTCAAATTACCAAAATAAATTTTGTAAAATGTCGGTAAGGGTTGCTTACAACGACAGTTTGTGAAAAAACTCTCTGTCTTCTCCAAATATACACAAGCTGTTAATTACTTCAAAGCAGTATGAT
>JAIEMP010000029.1 GCA_019752045.1 Chitinophagaceae bacterium
GTGATGGTTATTGACCTGGCTAAATGTGATGGCTGTGGTAAGTGCACCAAGGCTTGCAATAAAATGCATTACCTGCCTAAAAATAAAGAATGGATTGAAGTGCTGGAAATGCAGGACTCACCTGAAGTAGCACCTTACTATTTTCCAAAACCCTGTTACCATTGCGATAACCCACCCTGTACAAAAGTTTGTCCCGTGGATGCCACGTTTAAGAGAGAAGACGGTATAGTGGCAATAGATACGGACCGCTGTATTGGTTGCCGCTTTTGTATGGCTGCCTGCCCGTATTCAGTTAGGCTCTTTAACTGGACAGAACCTGTTAAGCCTGACATTATTGAAACAACACCTGCCGCTGAAAATGTTTTTCAAAGTAAAAAGGGTTGTGTAGAAAAATGTGATTTCTGCCCACACATGGCAAGAGAAGGAAAGTTGCCTGCTTGTGTTACCGGCTGCCCCATGAATGCAATATGGTTTGGCGATGCAAATGAAGATGCAGTTACAAGGTATGATGGAACAACAACTAAGTTATCCCAGTTGCTGGAAGATGGCGGAGCCTATCGTTTTATGGAAGAATTAGGTACAGAGCCAAGAGTTTATTATCTGCCGCCTGTTAACCGAACTTATGATGCTAAAGAAATTGATATGAGTAGGGTCAATGAAGTTAGAACAGATAGCACGGGCATAATTCAAACAGATAGCAGTAACTCAAAAAAATAAACTACGAATTATGGAAAAGTTGAATCCTGAAATAAGAAATCAAATTGAAAACGATCTGCTGGGTACAGTAGGCAGACGTTACAGGCAGGAAACATTTTGGGTAATCTTTTTGGGACTGATATGTGCAGGAGGAACAATTGCCTGGATTATGCAACTGCGGAAGGGATTGGGTGTTACAGCCATGAGGGATTATGTTTCCTGGGGCTTGTATATTTCATTACTGTTCTTTTTTGTAGGGGTGAGTTTGATTGGCGCATTGGTATCCTGTGTGCTTCGTATGTCAGGCGCTAAATGGCGTTATCCCCTTATCCGTATTGCAGAAGCTGTTACACTTTCTGCCATCTTCTTTGCAGGGTTTATGCCCGTATTGGACATGGGCCGGCCTGAACGTTTATATTTTCTTATTACACATGGCCGTATTCAATCGCCTATATTATGGGATGTTGTAGCGATTGCAACTTACTTTATTGGAAGCGTAATTTATTTCTACCTGCCGCTTATACCTGATTTAGCTATTATGCGGGACAAACTTACTGATGCACCGAAATGGAGGAAAAAAATGTGGCGATGGCTGGCAATGGGCTGGGAAGACAATTTACTGCAACGTCGCCTGCTAAAAAAAGCTATGCTCATTTTATGTATTGTGATTTTGCCTGTGGCTATTTCGGTGCACACTATTAGCGCCTGGTTAATTGCATTTACATTAAGACCTGGCTGGAACTCTACTATTATGGGCCCCTATTTTGTATTCGGCGCTTTGATGGCTGGTACCGCTATTATGATTCTGATTATCGCTAAGCTCCGCCATGGATACAGGCTGGAACATTACCTTACGCCAAAGCATTTTAATAATCTTGCTAAAATATTATTGGCATTAACTGCCTTTTATCTTTACCTCAATATTAATAAATATGGTGTGCCTGCTTTTAAAATGGCAAAGGAAGAAAAAGCTGTATTGGAAGATTTATTCTATGGCAAAAATGCTTTCCTGTTTTGGTTTACGCAAATCGTTGGCCTTATAATCCCAATTATCATTCTGTCATTCAAAAAAATCAGGCAATCTATCAAGTGGGTTGTGGCAGCATCCGTAATGGTATTACTCGGTGCTTTAATCAACCGTTATCTCATCGTTGTTCCCAATATGCTGCATCCCTTTGTCCCAATTCAACATGCACAACACGGGTATGCAACTTACAATCCTACTTTAATTGAGTGGATAATTACCGCTTCTTCATTAGCAGGTTTTGTATTGCTGATTATTCTTCTTTTTAAACCCTTTCCGGTAATCACCATGTGGGAAGTAATTGAAGAAGTGGAAAAACGTGGCGAAAAAGAAATTGGGGTGGAAAATATTGCAAACCTTCAAAATATTCCAGGCCATGCAAGTTAATAAACATTATATCCTCTCATTATTGTCATTCCTGCTGACAATGACCGTAGCTGCGCAGGATGAAAAAATAAATGGAAACATAGCGCTGCAGATGGGCTCCAACGACAGTATGCATGTTGTAACAGCTACGGTTACCAATATTGCCACACAACTGCCTGTGAAAGATGTTGAGTTAATTTTTTATGTTCAACGAACTTTTGGATTGATGAAGGTAGCTGAAGGAACAACCGACACTACCGGTATTATTTCTGCCGAGTTTCCGCTGGATATTCAGGGCAGCGATTCAACACGGAAAATGATATTCATCGCCAAAGTGGAAGAGAATGATGTGATGAATGATACTGCGTTTCAGGTTGTCATTAAATCCAGACTTGCTTTTCCGGCAGACAAGCCAATACAACGTTCCATTGCCGGTGCTCATGCTCCCTGGTGGCTCGTTATCACGTTTACGGCAGCAGTAGGCGCAGTGTGGTTACTGTTTGTTTATGTATTGTATCTGATTTACCGGATTAAAAAAGCTTCAATGAAAGTTATTTCTTAATAATTAAATTTTTAAATCATGAAAGTATTATTTCAAAAGATTTTCCAAAAAAAGCTGCTAACAGTTTCATTGCTCTTAATGATTGCTATCATCGGCAGTGCATTTTTCCAGCAAAAAGAATGGAAAGCTCCTGCTTCCGCTGATGCCAAAAAGAATCCGCTAACCGCCGATGCTGCAACCATCGCTGCCGGCAAGACAGTGTATGTAAAAGAATGCCAATCCTGCCATGGAAAAAAAGGCAAAGGCGATGGGCCTTCAGCAAAAGACTTAGATATACCGGCAGGAGATTTTTCTAAAGTAACCATGCAAAACCAAAGCGATGGGGCTCTCTTTTGGAAAACGGCTGAAGGAAGAAAACCAATGCCATCTTTCAAAAAGAAACTGAACGAAAATCAAATATGGCAGACCATAGTTTATATGAGAACATTAAAACAATAATATATGAAAAAGAAAATTTTAATTCAGTTTGCCGGCCTTCTGTTATTTTCAGCAACAGCATTTAGCCAGCAATACAATCAGGATTACTTAGACAGCCTGATTCAAAACAAGGTGCAACCCCTAATTTCAAGAAACAGCAAATTTGTAATCACCGGCTATACTACTGCAGGTGCCAAATTTGCAAAAGATGATACAAAGTTTAATGGCTTTTCTTTAAACCCCATATTGCTGTGGAAGCCATCAGAGAAAATCTTTGTTGAGGCAGAACTGGAAACAGAACTGGAAGGCAATGAAACAGTCATTAATCTTGAATATGCTAATGTCTCTTATTTCGTGAATAAGTACATCACCTTCCGGGCTGGTAAATTCCTTTCTCCTTATGGCATATTCCAGGACCGGCTGCATCCGGCATGGATAAATAAACTTCCAACGGCTCCGCCCGGCTACGGACATGATGGTGTAGGCCCAAGTGCTGAACTGGGTTTTGACATCAGGGGTGGCATACCACTTGGCTCCGCAAAAATGAATTACAGTATTTATGTTTCCAATGGCCCCGTGTTAAATACCGGCGTAGATGAACCAGGTGAAGAAGGCATGCTTTCTTATGAGAACGCAGATGATAATAACAACAACAAAGCATTTGGAGGACGCATTGGCTTTTTACCTTTATCTAATTCCTCACTTGAAATAGGCGGCTCCTGGCAATTGGCAAAACCCGGAGATAAAGGGTCGGTATATGAGAGTTTGAAAACGCAGCAGTATGCACTGGATTTAACTTATGTAAAGCAGCTTGATTTCATTAAAGGCCTGTTTGATGTAAAAGCACAATGGAATTGGGTAAATGTTGACAAAGCTGATTACATAGACCCTGATGACCCAACAGGAAATACAATGTACACTTACGACAATAAGCGAAGCAGTGTATTTGCACAGGCAGCTTACCGGCCCAGTATGTCGCCCAATAAATTTTTAAAGAAAACAGAATTGGTATTTCGATATTCCGGCTTTAATCCACCAGTTGGCTCAAAAGAGCCTGATAAAATAAAGCAGTATGCTTATGGTTTGAATTATTGGATAAACTGGAGGACAGCAGTAAAGCTTGCGTATCAAAGCCAAAAAAATGACAATGCCTTCCTGGTACAATTTGCGGTTGGCTTTTAATAAAATTTAAAATATTTTATATGAAACGTAATACATTAATAATTGCAATTGCAATGATACTTACAACAGGGTTAGTCATCGCCAGTTGTGTATCAACCAAAGTAACCGATAAAAGCGGCACACAGTTGTGGAGCGAAAACTGTCAGCGATGCCATAACACCCCACCCAGTTCTGCTTTTACCAATATACAGTGGGAAGTTATTAATACCCACATGCGGCAACGGGCTATGCTGACTGAAGATGAGATTAAAAAAATAACTGAATTCATGCAGGCAGGTGAATAATTGAAGTGTATCATCAATATAACAAAGCATTCAAAATGTAAAAGATTGATGTATATGTTTCGTAAAACTTTGTATATGAAAAAGATTGTTTTTTTTATGATGTTTTTTGCTGCACTAATTACGGTAAGTGTAAAATCGTTTGCTCAGCAAAAAAATAGACCTGATTCAATTGCTGTAGATTCAGCCGGTGAAAAATCTTACGCACTGATTGGAACGGGCTATGCAAGTGATATTGTCTTCTTAGGGCGCAAAAGCCCTTGAAGGTCACCTTACTTCTCTGTGTCTGCAGGCTATTATCATAAATCAGGTTTGTTTATTAACAGCAGTATTTCTTACCTGGCAGCTTCCGGAGAAAATAGAGTTGACTTATTCACAGCCTCCGGCGGCTACGACTATTATAAGAAAAATTTCAGTGCCGGGGTTTCCGCAACTGGATATGTTTTCAATGATAAAAGTTATACAGTCAAATCTGCATTAACAGCTAACCTGAGTGCTTATGCAGACTTTGATTTTGATATATTGGAACTGTATGCTGATGGTACTATTTATTTAAGCAGCCAAAGTGATTTTATTTTTAGTGCAGCTATAAGCCATAATTTTTATACAGCGAATGATAATTTAAAAATCAGCCCAACCTTTTCGCTGTATAGCGGCACACAAAATTATTACAGCAACTACAATAATAATCAGAGGTTTGGGCAACACATGATTAATACCGGCAACTCTAATACAATGGGCACTGGTATGATGACTGGGGATATTTTCAATATTCAGAATTACGAGTTCAGTGTGCCTGTAAGATATGATTTAAAACATTTTCGGTTCCAGTTTCTGCCCGTATATGCTATGCCGGTAAACCCGGCAACAATTACAGATAATCAGAATACCTATAAAGAAGACCTTAAAAATAATTTTTTCTGGTCATTAGGAGTGATTTATAAATTTTATAAACAAAAAAAATAAACAACATGAAAAAGATTCTTTTAGCAGCTATGTCAATAGTATTACTGGCATCTGCATCATTTGCTCAGCAAGTACCTGTCGGAAACGGCAATCAACAGCCTTCTACTGTAAAGGATGAACACCTGATAATGAAAAACGGCAAAATGTACCACAGCATTAATGGAAAGGAAATTATGATGGAAAACCCGATGACATTGCATAACAATACAGTAATGCACCCAGACGGCTCCTACCAGTTGAAAAATGGCAAAAACCGGCAGTTAGGCAATGGACACTGCATGGATATGAATGGCAGGAAATACCGGTCGCATCAAATGTTTCAAAGAAACATGATGCGAATGAATGGTGGTAGAATGCATTCTGGCGGCAGTCATCAGGGCATGAATATGAACGGGCATCATTAAGGATTTCAAGCCGGTATTCTTTATGTATTAATGAAATTATCTGAAATGAACCTGTTATCAAAGTAAACAAAAAACCATTTTCAATGCGTTTAGGTTTAATGGCAATATGGGTTATATGGCTCCTGGTTATGGGAATTTCATCAGCCGCACAAGTATACCAAACACAAGTAGGAACAATTCTGGCAAGTGGAAGGTATAAGGGTGCAGGTGTTACGGGTGTGAGCAATCACTTGTTCATGCATTTGAATTATGACAAGGCAGAAATGCACCTGCGGCTGATGATTCCCACTATTACTACTAAGAATGATTCTTTGAATGAATTGCTATATAAGCTTGCAGGACAGGAATTAATTTTTACCGGCAAAATGAATATTGCTTTTGTTCAAACCAAAAGCCACCCCAGGCAAAAATTTGCAACACAGGGTATGTTGTTTTTAAATGGTATTAGCAAAGCATTTAGCTTCAGCTCAGTATTGGAACATTTTCCAAGAGGGAATGCAAGTTGCATTTTATCAGGTGAATTTGTTATTGACCTGAAGCAATTCAACATCGAAAATCTTTTTCCGGGAGAAGAAAAGGTAGCGATAAAATTTCACCAGCTTGTTTTAAAGAAACCCGGCGAATAATAAGATTAATAAACCTTTAAATAGATACATTATGAAAAAGATTGTATGGATTTCAACAAGCATTCTCATCGTGATGCTTGTTGGTTGCAGCACCACCTATAATGCTGTATCATCAGATTATGACAGGTCTGTTGATTTTACCAAATACAAAACATTTGCCTGGCTGCCCGATAAGGCAGATACAAACAATACAAGGTATAATAATGAGATTATCCGCAATAATATCCGCAATTACTTTGGACAGTGTATGAGCGACCGGGGGTATAATGCAGACCTCGAAAATCCCGAACTCTTATTGCAGTTGGTAATTACGAATGCCAAAAAAGAAAGGGTGGTAACTTCTTATCCATCCTCTTATTATTATAGCCCTTATTATTACGGCAGTCATTATTATTCACCTTATCGTTTTGGCTATTATTATAATAATTATCCTTCTTATGGTTATGGATATTCCCGTTTTGCTGGCAACTCAACTACTCAAAAACAAGAATATGTTAATGGCTCCATTACGCTGAATCTCATTGACCGTAAAGAAAACAAATTGGTTTGGAGCGGCACAGCCGAAGGTGATATTTATGACGCTTCACAGATTAGTAGTGATTTGCATCCTGCGGTACACAGAATTTTAGATGAATACCCGGTGAAGCCTTTATTAAAACGCAGTCATAAAATCAGGTAGCTATGAATGTCATCATAAAAAGAAATCAAGAAACTATAAAAAATATTAAATGAAAAACCGGAGAAAGAGCCTGTATAAAAGCAGGTGTGCAAATAGAGTTTAGATGATAAAATTGTACAGGCCATTCTCTTTTATGAACATGAATTATTTAAAAATGAAAGTTATTAATCAACATACAAAACATTCGCTACGATTCAGAGACCTGGGCATTGATACCAACCAGGAACTGGTAGTATTTATGCCTGCCAGTTGTCATGTTTGCAAATCTGAGGGTTTCCAGGCGTTAACAAGGCTGTCCGTTTCATTTAACGGCTCTGCTATTATTGCTGCATTGAATATAACGAGTGATGGATTATTGCACGAGGGGGAAATAAGTTTATCTAAAAGTGCCATTCAAAAATTGAAAGTAAAGGATAACGATTTGTTGCAGGTGGCCCATATTGAGGCATTGCAATCAATGACACATGTAAGGGCTAAACTATATGGTAATGTTTTGAACCAACAGCAATATGACGAAATTATACAGGACATAGCGGATGAAAAGTATTCCAATATTTTTCTTTCCTCATTTGTTGCGGCTTGCTCAGGTACTAATATGAAACTGGAAGAAATATGTTCTCTTACAGTTGCAATGATAAAAGCCGGGAATAAATTAGAATGGGGTAATGAAGTTATTGCAGATAAACATTGCGTTGGAGGTTTGCCGGGCAACCGCACCACCATGATTGTTGTACCCATTATTGCATCTCTTGGAATAATGATTCCTAAAACATCATCAAGAGCCATCACATCTCCCGCCGGAACTGCCGATACAATGGAAGTACTCACCAATGTAAACCTCTCCCTTGCACAGATGCGTAAAGTAGTAGAAAAAGAAAACGGCTGCATTGTATGGGGCGGATCCATGAAGCTGAGCCCGGCAGATGATATTATTATAAAAGTGGAACGAGCATTAGATATTGACAGCGAAGGCCAGATGATTGCATCAATCTTATCCAAAAAGGCGGCAGCAGGAGCTACCGATTGTGTAATTGACATACCAGTTGGCGCTACAGCAAAGGTAAGAACAGTTGATGATGCTATTTCTTTGACACTACGCCTGAAAAGAGTGGCTGATTATATAGGATTGAACATTCAAACAATTTGCTCTAATGGAGAGCAGCCGGTGGGCTATGGCATTGGCCCGTCATTGGAAGCAAGAGATGTGTTAGCCGTATTGCAGAATGCCACCGATGCCCCAAAAGATTTACGGCAAAGAGCTATTACCATTGCGACAGAAATTATAAAATTAGTCTGGAATATGGAGAAACAACCGGCAGAAGATTTAGTGATAAAACAAATTGATAGCGGAGAAGCATTTGACAAGCTTATCAGTATTTGTGAAGCACAGGGTGAATTTCACGAACCAAAGAAAGCAAAATATTGCAAGATAATTGAATCAGCAGGCGCCGGTATCATCAGCGAAATTGATAATCGGAAAATTGCAAGGATAGCTAAACTGGCCGGGGCACCAGATTCGGCAGAAGCGGGTATTGACTTTCTGGTGCAACTCAATCAGGATATTGGATCAGGGCAACCGCTGTTTACAATTCATGCTAATTCACCAGGCGAACTGGAATATGCTTATGAATATTATAAACAAAATGAAAAGCAATTAATAAAACTTAGTTATGAGTAACTGTATAATATTTACAATACCCGGTAATGAAGTGTTGGCTAACTCTTTAATAAAATTATTGCATGCAGATCCGGGGGATGCAATCATCCGTCATTTCCCAGACGGAGAGACTTATGTAAAAGTAAACTCGAATGTGCATGAGAAAGAAGCAATCATCATTTGTTCACTTCACCAACCTGATGATAAAATATTATCACTTTATTTTCTGGCCCAAACCTTAAAGGAATTCGGTGCCTTTCCGGTTACACTGGTTGTACCCTACTTAGCCTATATGCGGCAGGATAAAAGATTTACCGATGGTGAATGTATCAGTTCCGATTTATTTGCCAGACTACTTTCATCATTTGTTGACAAACTCATCACCATTGACCCCCATTTACACCGCCGCATTTCACTGAATGAAATTTATTCTATTCATACTTCGGTATTGCATGTTTCTCACCAGCTTTCAAAATGGATTAAGGAAAATATTCAACAACCCCTATTGATAGGTCCTGATAGTGAAAGCGAACAATGGGTAAGTAAAGTGGCTGCAGATGCAAATGTTCCTTATATCATACTTGAAAAAATCCGCAAAGGGGACCGTAATGTAAAAGTATCTGTACCACAGGTTGAAAAATATAAAGAATACACTCCGGTGCTGGTTGATGATATTATTTCAACCGCAAATACTATGATAGAAACCATCGGTCATTTAAAGAAGGCGGGAATGAAGCCACCTGTTTGCATAGGTATCCATGCAGTATTCGCTGCGAAGGCTTATGACAAATTAATAAAAGCCGGTGCGGAAAAAGTAATTACCTGCAATACAATTACTCATCCTTCAAATGCCATTTATATAGATGAATTATTGGGGCAGGAAATATGCAAAAACAGTTTTGTTGTAGATTAAAAATATAATGTATGAAATCAATTAAAGATATTGACCTGTCTCCAAAGCCCGATAAAAAATACTGGAAAAGTTGCCACCGTGAATGGCGGGAAGAGTTTATTTATTTTTTATTGGTTGACCGCTTTCACGACAGTAATAAAAGACATAGTGCAGATTTTGATGTAAGACATTCGGGCTATGGTGATGATACCCAATTAGTCAAACAATGTGGGGGCACTTTACGGGGAATAATCAGTCATCTTTCATACATAAAAAATCTGGGTTGTACGGCCCTTTGGTTAAGCCCTGTTTTTAAAAACAATCCGGAGTCCTATCATGGTTATGCTATTGAAAATTACCTGGAAATAGATGAACGATTTGGAACAAAGGATGAGCTTGAAGAACTGGTAACACAGGCGCATCAATATGATATGAGGGTGTTCCTTGATATTGTTTTGCATCATGCCGGTGATAACTGGAACTATCCTGAAGGCAAGCCATATTATTATCATGAAGGAACTGAATTTGATTTTGGCGAATGGAGATACCCGGACAGACCTGTTCCTATTGAGCTAAGAAACCCTGCCCTGTATGGCCGCAAAGGACAGATAAGAAATTTTGATGATTACCCTGAAACAAGGGAAGGAGATTTTTTTAGTTTAAAGGCGTTTAAAAATGACGAGTCAAGGGAAGCCATTCATGTTCAAAAAATATTAACTGCCATACACTGTTACTGGATTAAAGAGTTGGATATTGATGGTTTTCGGTTGGATGCTGTAAAACACATGGGAGCATTATCTATCAGTCGCTTTTGTTCTTATGTAAGAGAATATGCTTATTCTCTTGGGAAGAAAAACTTTTTTTTATTTGGCGAAATAGTTGGAGCTGATGCAATGGCAAGTAACTATTTAGGGCCAAAAACATTGACTACTTATAATGACCAAAACATCTACTTTGGTTTAAACTCAGCACTGGATTTTCAATTACATTTTGCACTCGAAGGAGTTATAAAAGGGAAAGACTCTCCCGCAAAACTAATTGAGCGTTATACTGAACTGCAAAAAAATGCACTGGATAGGGGCGAATATGGCGAATTCCTTGTGACCTTTCTTGACAATCATGACCAGATTGGAGACGAATTCAAGCATCGTTTTGGATATAATGCCGAACCGGATCAAATTATTGCCGGCGCTGCATTTCTTCTCTGTGCTTTAGGCACTCCTTGTATTTATTACGGAACAGAACAAGGGTTCGATGGTTGTGGCAAGGGTGACCGCTATATCAGGGAATGTATGTTTAATCCGAACGATAAGACCTCAAATTTATTGAATCAGCAATCAGAGGTATATCAAGCCATTGCTTCAATTGCACGGTTCAGGAATGAAAGCAACGTATTGAAATTTGGCAGAATGTTCATGCGGGAAACCTCAAAGGATGGGGTTCATTTTCATTTACCTGAATGCAATAAATGTATCCTTGCTTTTTCAAGAATATTATACGACCAGGAAATAGTTTTTGTATTTAATTCATCTATGAGTGATGTAAAGGAAGAATACATATTGGTGGATTGCCAATTGAACCGTGATAAAAAGTTGATGACAGCAGTATTTGGGAAAAAACAAAGTGTTGAAATCATGCATTCTAAAGACCCTGCTAATCCGGTGTGCTATATAAAACTGTATTTAAAACCAATGCAACTGGTTATTCTAAAAAATTATTAAACAATAAACTCATCGGTATATGGTAAGGGCACTTATAACATTTGCATTAAAAAACCGGCTTGTTGTACTGCTGGCTGCAGCAGGCCTGTTTGTATGGGGCCTTTATTCCATAAAGCAAAACCCGATTGATGCAATACCCGATTTGTCGGAAAACCAAGTGATTGTTTTTACTGAATGGATGGGACGAAGCCCCCAGTTGATGGAAGACCAGATTACCTACCCGCTGGTTTCAAACCTGCAGGGCATTCCACGTATTAAAAATATCAGAGGTACTTCTATGTTCGGAATGAGTTTCGTGTATGTCATTTTTGAAGATAATGTGGATGTTTATTGGGCAAGAACAAGGGTGCTGGAAAGATTAAACTATGCACAGCGCTTATTGCCACAGGGAGTAACTCCTTCCCTTGGTCCTGACGGTACCGGAGTAGGCCATATATTCTGGTATCATATTGATGCAAAGAAAATGGATTTGGGCGAACAAAGGGCCTTGCAGGATTGGTATATCAAATTTGCTTTGCAAACAGTACCTGGTGTTGCCGAAGTAGCATCTTTTGGAGGATTTGAAAAACAATACCAGATTTTATTGGACCCTGTAAAACTACAATTCTATAATGTGACCCTGATGGATGTGATGAATAAAGTAAAAGCAAACAACAATGATGTAGGTGGAAGAAAATTTGAAATGAGTGATATGGCGTATGTTATTCGTGGGTTGGGGTATATAAAGAATAAGGAAGATGTAGAGAATATTTCATTAAGGCAATACAATGGCATCCCTGTAAGAGTAAAAGATGTGGGCGCCGTGCAAATGGGCGGCGATTTGCGGCTTGGCATTTTTGACCAAAATGGAGAAGGTGAAGTGGTTGGCGGTATAGTTGTGATGCGATACGGAGAAAATGCAGACAAGGTGATAAAAGCAGTAAAAGCAAAAATGAAGGAGGTAGAAAAAGGGTTGCCGGAAGGTGTATCATTTAAGATTTCTTATGACAGAAGCACTTTAATTGAAGAAGCTGTAGAATCAGTAAAGGGAACGCTGATAGAAGAATTAATTACTGTTTCAATTGTAATACTTGTTTTCCTTTTTAACTGGCGAAGTGCATTGGTAATACTTATTCAACTTCCTATTTCTGTTGCCATCGGATTCATATTATTGCAGGCATTTGGCCTCTCTTCAAATATTATGTCATTAACAGGTATTGCTTTAGCTATTGGTGTAGTTGTAGATGATGGAATTGTGATGGTTGAAAACTCTTACCGGCATATTTGTGATGAACAAATAAAACGAACGGCAGATAAAAAGTAATTGAAACTATTTGACTTAACATTTAAGAAATTAAATATGAAATGGATTAAAAAAATATTTAAAAGAAGCCCCGAGATTCTTTCAGGTGAAGAGCGGGTACAAATTATTGAAAGTGCCTCCAAACAGGTAGGCCCGGGGGTGTTTTATTCAACTATAATAGTGATAACTTCTTTTCTCCCCGTATTTCTTTTAACAGGTATGGAAGGTAAATTATTTTCCCCCTTAGCATGGACAAAATCTTTCATTTTGATTGTGGATGCTTTTCTGGCAATTACACTCACCCCTGTATTAATTTCATTTCTTATAAAAGGAAAACTCAGGCCCGAAAACAAAAATCCAATTACAAGAATTTTAGAAAAAGTTTATACGCCAATACTCTCATTTTGCTTAAGATGGCGGAAGACGGTGTTAGGTATAAACCTTGTGGCATTAGCAATAGGTTTTTTTATGTTCACACGCCTCGGTTCCGAATTTATGCCCCCTCTTGATGAAGGCTCATTGCTGTTTATGCCGGTAACCATGCCAGATGTTTCCAATTCAGAAGTCAAAAGGCTGTTGCAGGTGCAGGATAAAATAATCAAAACTGTTCCGGAGGTAGAACATGTTTTGGGCAAAGCCGGCAGAGCTAATACAGCAACTGATAATTCTCCGGTGAGTATGATAGAAACTATCATTTTACTTAAGCCAAGAAGTGAGTGGAGAAAAGGGATGACTAAAAATGATGTTATTAATGAACTGAATGGCAAACTGCAGATACCCGGAATCACTAATGGGTGGACGCAGCCCATCATCAATCGTATAAATATGCTTTCTACAGGTATCCGAACGGATGTTGGTATAAAAGTATATGGTCAAAACCTTGATACGATATACGCTTTTGCACAACAAATAAAAAAAGCATTGGATGGAACACCGGGTGTTAAAGATTTATATGTTGAACCTATTACCGGTGGTAAGTACATTGAAATTGCTGTGAAGAGAGATGAAATTGGAAGATATGGATTGAATGTGGATGACGTAAATGCTGTAGTGGAAAGTTCATTAGGCGGTATGCGACTTACTACTACTATAGAAGGAAGGCAACGATTTTCTGTAAATGCACGGTTTGCACAGGACTTTAGGAATAATATTCAAGCCTTAAAAAGATTGCAGGTACAAACTATGAGTTTTGGCCCAATACCTCTGGAAGCAGTTGCCGACATACGAATTGCTGAAGGGCCTCCTATGATTAATTCAGAAAATGCGATGCTACGGGGTACCATATTGTTTAATGTACGGGAACGAGATTTGGGAAGTACCGTTACGGAAGCACAAAAAAAACTGAATGCAATGATTAGTAAAATGCCTAAAGGATATTTTCTTGATTGGAGCGGACAATGGGAAAACCAACTCAGGGCAAACAAAACGCTTAAGATTATAATGCCAATTGTGCTGGTAATTATTTTCCTGGTATTATACTTTACTTATCATTCAATGAAGGAAGCACTAATGTCTATGATAACGGTTCCTTTTGCATTGATTGGCGGTGTATATGCCGTATATTTTTATGGTGTGAATTTATCTGTAGCCGTAGCAGTAGGATTTATTGCTTTGTTCGGGATGGCCATTGAAACCGTTATGTTGATGACCATATATCTTAACCTCTCGATGAAAAATATGGTAGCAGAGCATGGTAATTCAAAAGAAGCAATAACACCAGCTTTATTAAGAAGCTATGTTATCAAAGGAGCAACCCAAAGGCTTCGTCCTTTTATGATGACAGTTTCTGTGTCACTTTTTGGTTTAATACCCATTCTGTGGGCAAGTGGTGCCGGGAGCGATGTAATGCTTGCCATCACCATTCCCTTAATTGGCGGTACTATATCGGCCACTATTTATGTGATGCTGGTTACACCAATAGTTTTTGAGATAATAAAAGAAAGGGAACTTAAAAAACATGGAACTGTGGAACTAATTGACGCATCCGAATAAAAAATAAATTATGTCATTCTATAAACAAAATATAAACGACTTACTGGCACAATTTAAAACTGATGCATCTGCTGGCCTAACAAATGAATTGGCAGCACAGCAATATGCTATAGTTGGCCCCAATAAAATAACAGGCACCGCTTCCCGAAAATGGTGGAAGATAATGTTGTCTCAGTTTAATAACCTGCTGGTGATTCTTTTAATTGTTGCCAGTCTGCTTTCTTTTCAGTTAGGGTCTTATCGTGATGGCATTGTACTGGCTATTATTGTGGTAGTAAATGCATTTATTGGCTTTTACCAGGATTGGAAATCTGAAAATATTTTACAATCATTAAAGAATTTAATTACTGAAAAATGTACTGTTATCCGGAATGGGAAATCCCGTCAAATACCTGTTGAAGATATTGTACCCGGGGATTTAGTAATTATTAATGAAGGGGATGGTATTGCAGCCGATATGCGTCTGCTGGAAAGCCACTCTCTATATGTAAATGAATTTATTCTTACCGGCGAATCGCAGGCTAGTGAGAAAAATCATACATCTGCAGTAAAAGATGATGCCTCAATTGCAGAGCAAGGTAATATGGTATTCATGGGAACAACTGCTGCAAAAGGACAGGCAAAAGGATTGGTAGTTGGAACCGGGATGCAAACAGAGCTGGGTAGAATTGCAGGTAAATCACAACAAATAAAACAGGATATATCTCCCCTGCAAAAGGAGATAAACATTGTAGCAAAGAAAATTACCATCATTACGCTTTTCCTGGGTGTTGCCCTGTTTGCATTTAGTATGGCACAGGGTGAAAAAATAACAGCGGCTCTTGTATTTGCTATCAGCGTTGCAGCAGCAATGGTTCCGGAGGGCTTGCCTGCGCAAATTTCTATTGCCCTTGCATTGGGTGTTCGCAGGCTGGCAAAAAAGAAAGCCGTGGTAAAGCAACTATCATCTGTTGAAGCATTGGGCAGCGCAACAGTTATTGCTTCTGATAAAACAGGGACAATAACAAAAAATGAAATGTCCATAAATAATTGTGTATTCAATGGACAGCCATTTACCATTACCGGAACAGGTTATGCCCCCGAAGGGCAGGTACTCGACCATACATTACAACCACTCGAACAAGCTCAGCTTAATGACCATAAATTTTTCTTTAGTGCAGGTTTTCTTTCTTCCACTTCATCTGTAAACCCACCCGATGAATTTCATACCACCTGGTATGGTATTGGCGACCCGACAGAATGCGCCTTTTGTACGCTTACTATGAAGAGTGGTTATGACCTTGCAGCATTGGAAAAAGAATATCCCCGCCAGCAACTTTTTCCATTTGATTCAGTGAGAAAACGGGTGTCGGTAATTCGGAACAATGCCGGCAAGTATATTTCCTTTGTAAAGGGTTCTATTGAAAGTATATTGGAAGTAAGTGATAAACAAATTGTTCATGGAGAAATAAAGCCCCTTAGGGGCGATGAAAAAGAGGCATTTCTGGAGCATGCAGAATTATTTGCAGCAGAATCATTGCGGGTAATTGCCATTGCGTATAAAGAATTGGATAAGACTGAAGCAGATAAATACACGATTCAAGAAAGTGAAACTGATCTCGTATTTGCGGGATTTGTTACCATGTTCGACCCTCCCAGGGATGAAGTGCCGCAGGCGGTGCAGGATGCATTTAATGCACATATCCGCATTTTCATTATTACCGGCGATAATGAAATTACAGCCCGTGCTATTGCAAAGAATATAGGCCTTTCCAACCCTGATAATTCATTGCCGGAAGTTATTACACAAAAAAGGCTGGCCACTATGAATGATTCGGATATTAAAAAAGCATTGCTTCAGCGAACATTGATATTCTCCCGTGTATCGCCGGATGATAAATTAAAAATTGTAACCCTGCTGAAGGAAATGGGTGAAGTGGTGGCCGTAACCGGTGACGGCGTTAATGATACATTGAGTTTAAAGAAAGCTGATATAGGCGTAGCGATGGGACAGAATGGTTCCAAAGTAGCACAAGAGGCCGCAGCAATGGTGTTGCTTGATGATAACTTCTCGACCATCGTAAAAGCAATAAAAGAAGGAAGAACTATTTTTAACAACATACGGAAAAATGTAATTGCCACACTGGCATCCAACACAGCCGAACTGGTTTGTGTTCTGTATGGTTTTATAGGTGTTTATTTTAACCAGCCAATAGCCATCCTTGCCATTCATATTTTATTGATTGATTTAATTGGGGAAATGCTTCCGTTGCTGATGCTCACTTTTGACCAGGCAGATGAAAGCATTATGAAAGCCCATCCACGCAAAAAAGGACAATTGTTAAACCGTTCTTTATTGCTACAGGTCCTCAGCTCGGGAACTATCAGGGGTTTATTGGCTGTAATTGTATTTAATTTTGTTTTCTATTTCCACAAAGGCGAAGCAGACCAGCATGCAACGGCTGTCACAGGAACCTTTATTACCATAATACTTACGCAGTTCATCAATATCTTTTGTATCCGCACAAAAGAGAGTGTATTTGGCAGCTTCCTTTTTTCCAATCCAAATCTTATCTGGGGTATGCTGCTTTCATTTCTTGCCATGTTTACCATCATCTATACACCCTTCTTTAACCTTTACCTGCATACTGGTCCGTTAACCATCAGAGATTGGATTTTTCCGGTTGCTGCCAGTCTTTTTTACCTGGCAGGTTTTGAGAGTATTAAATGGGGGAAAAGAAAGTTAGAAATACTATCCGCCAAAGAGAAATTGGATGAGCAAGTTTCAAATGACGCATATTCTTAAAACAAAAATGAAAACCATATAGCTATCAGTATTATAAAAATACTTTGAAAAAACAAACAGAATATAAATTATAAAATGGTACAAAAACTCATAGAAATAGCATTAAGAAACAGGATGATAATTCTACTGGCAGCAGCAGTATTATTTGTTTGGGGTATTTATTCTGTTAAACGAA
This sequence comes from Chitinophagaceae bacterium, assembly GCA_019752045.1. Classification (GTDB taxonomy): domain Bacteria; phylum Bacteroidota; class Bacteroidia; order Chitinophagales; family Chitinophagaceae; genus Lacibacter. Next base: position 17,708 of record JAIEMP010000029.1, read on the forward strand.
ATCCTATTGACGCTATTCCCGATTTATCCGAAAACCAGGTTATTGTATTTACTGAATGGATGGGACGAAGCCCTCAACTGATGGAAGACCAGATTACCTATCCCCTTGTATCTAACCTGCAGGGCATCCCCCGTATAAAAAATATAAGAGGCACCTCAATGTTCGGGATGAGTTTTGTGTATGTGATTTTTGAAGATGATGTTGACATCTATTGGGCCCGTACCCGTGTGCTGGAAAGATTAAACTATGCCCAACGGTTGTTACCACAAGGTGTAACACCCTCTCTGGGCCCTGACGGGACTGGTGTTGGCCACGTTTTCTGGTACCATCTCGAAGCCCCAAAATTAGATTTAGGAGAACAGCGGGCCTTGCAGGACTGGTATGTAAAGTTTGCCCTGCAAACGGTTAAAGGTGTGGCCGAAGTTGCTTCCTTTGGCGGCTTCGAAAAACAATACCAGATTGTCCTTGACCCTGTGAAGCTGCAATTCTATAACGTATCACTGATGGATGTAATGAACAAAGTAAAAGCCAATAATAATGATGTAGGCGGCAGAAAATTTGAAATGAGTGATATGGCTTATGTAATTCGTGGGTTAGGCTATATTAAAAACAAGGGAGATGTGGAAAATATTTCATTAGTACAATACAATGGCATACCCGTAAGGGTGAAAGATGTTGGCACAGTGCAAATGGGTGGTGATTTGCGACTGGGTATTTTCGACCAGAATGGCGAAGGTGAAGTAGTAGGTGGAATTGTAGTGATGCGGTACGGCGAAAATGCTGATGAAGTAATAAAAGCTGTAAAAGCAAAGATGAAAGAAGTAGAAAAAGGATTGCCAGAAGGAGTAAGTTTTAAAGTGTCATATGACCGCAGCGGTTTAATTGAAGCTGCTATTGAAAATGTGAAAGGAAAACTTACTGAAGAAATGATTGTGGTATCGCTGGTTGTAATCATATTTCTGTTTCACTGGCGAAGTGCTTTAAGTATCATTATTCAAATACCTATAACACTGGCTATCAGTTTTATTTTATTAGATGTATTTGGTTTATCATCAAACCTGATGTCGTTAACCGGTATTGCTTTGGCTATTGGTGTAATAGTGGACAACGGAATCATCATGTCTGAGAATAGTTATCGCCAGCTTTCTGAATGGCAAAACAGTGAACACCCTGAAAAATTTTAATGGTATGAATTTAATCAAAAAATTAAAAGAACGCTTTAGGAAAACAAGCAAACCATCTTACCGCAAAGTGCCGGAAGATATAAGAATGTCAATTATAGAACGTGCCTGCAAACAGGTATCAAGGGGTGTATTTTTTTCTACTGTTATTATTGTTGCTTCTTTTCTGCCGGTATTTCTTTTAACCGGACAGGAAGGAAAACTATTTCATCCCCTGGCTTATACAAAAACTTTTATCCTGGCAGTGGATGCGATATTAGTTGTAACGCTGGCCCCGGTCCTTATTTCATTTTTTATGAAAGGAAGGTTCTTGCCTGACAATGCAAATCCGGTAAACCGGATACTTGAAAAAATTTATGAGCCCGTTATAAGGGCCTGTATTAAGCGAAGATGGATAACCCTGGGTGCTAATATTATAGCGCTGCTAATTAGTATCCCCTTGGTAATGAGCCTTGGCCGTGAGTTTATGCCTCCCTTAGACGAAGGTTCCCTTTTATTTATGCCCGTAACCATGCCTGATGTTTCTAATTCAGAAGTAAAGAGAATATTACAGGTGCAGGATAAAATTATTACTACTGTACCGGAGGTAGCCCATGTAATGGGTAAAGCAGGCAGGGCCAATACTGCTACTGATAATTCGCCCATTAGCATGGTGGAAACAATCATTATGCTTAAACCGAAAAAAGAGTGGAGAAAAGGATTAACTAAAAATGATATTATAAATGAGCTAAACTCAAAGCTTCAGATACCCGGAATTACAAATGGCTGGACACAACCCATCATAAACCGTATCAACATGCTTTCAACAGGCATCCGTACAGATGTAGGGGTCAAAGTATATGGCCAAAACCTGGATACTATTTATGCTTTTGCGCAACAAATTAAAAAAGCATTAGAAGGAACACCCGGTGTAAAAGATTTATACGTTGAGCCTATTACTGGTGGCAAGTATATTGACATTGCTGTTAAACGGGAAGAAATTGGACGTTACGGTTTAAGTATTGATGATGTAAATGCGGTAGTAGAAACAGCACTGGGCGGAATGCGCCTTACTACCACTATTGAAGGACGTCGGCGGTTTTCAGTTAACTCCCGTTTTGCACAGGATTTTCGTAATAATATCCAGGCACTAAAAAGATTGCAGGTGCAAACAATGGACTACGGCCCCATACCATTGGAAGCTGTTGCCGATGTTCAAATAAACGAAGGGCCGCCGATGATAAATTCTGAAAATGCTATGCTGCGTGGCACTGTACTATTTAATGTAAGAGAGAGGGATTTAGGCAGCACTGTTAAGGAAGCACAAGAAAGACTCAATAGCATGATTAGTAAAATGCCCAAAGGATATTTTCTTGAGTGGAGTGGCCAATATGAGAATTTAATCCGGGGAGAAAGAACATTAAAAATGATTTTACCGGTTGTACTGGTTATTATTTTTATGTGTATGTATTTTGCCTTTCATTCTGCAAGGGAGGCTTTCTTTAGTCTTATATCTATTCCTTTTGCTTTAATTGGAGGAGCTTATTTTGTTTATTTCTGGGGGGTAAATCTTTCCGTTGCGGTCTCTGTTGGCTTTATTGCATTATTTGGGCTGGCAGTGGAAACAGGGATCGTAATGGTTATTTACCTGAATGATGCAATGCAGCAATTAGTTGCTAAAAAAGGAAATTCCCGGGACACAATTACCAGGGCTGATTTAAAAGAATATGTAATAGCGGGTGCTGCCAAAAGATTAAGGCCAAAACTGATGACAGTGAGTGTATCGTTATTTGGTTTGGTTCCTATACTGTGGAGTTCTGGTGTTGGTAGTGATGTGATGATACCAATTGTATTACCGATGATTGGTGGTGTATTGACCTCTTCCACACATATTCTATTGGTAACACCATTGATATTTTTAATGCAAAAGGAATATGAATTAAGAAAGCACGGGAAAATAGAAGTAATGGAAACACATCATTAAAATATTGAAATATGAAACTAAATACGAAATACTGTAGTAAGGAATTTGCCATTGCTGGTATTCTTCTGTTATTAATTGCAGGTTGCAGCCAAAAGATTTATAAGGACATACAAAGCAGTTCTGACAAGGGTGTTGATTTTAAACGATACAAAACTTTCGCCTGGCTACCGGATAAAGATTCCATTGATGCAAAAACCCTTTTTGGAATGATGCGGAATAATACCGTAAACTATTTTACACATTGCATGGGCGAAAGAGGCTACAAAGCAAATACAGACAACCCTGATGTTTTACTGGAACTGATAATTAAAAGTGAGACAAAAGAAAAGGAAGACCCAATGCTTCCCAAGCCCTTTAGCACGACAACAGTTACCACTTATGCAAATCCCTATCTCCACCCACTGTCTAATCCTTTTAAATACAATAAGCCTTTTACTTATAAATATTTCAATTATCCCTCGGAAAAACAATTGCCCAAAGAAACTTATCTCAAGAACTCAGTTACACTGAATGTTGTTGACAGGGCTAATCAAAAAATTGTCTGGACAGGAACGGCTAAGGCAGACTTATATGATACTACTTATTTGCAGATGAATCTGCACCCTGTGGTATATGACATACTGGAACTGTACCCGGTAAAACCTTACAATAAACATCGCAACAAAACAAAAAAATAAGCTGAAATAATGGCTAAGAGTAAACAAATATTTATAAAGAAATACAGTGGCGAACAGGTGCCTTTTAATGCAGAAAAATTACTGCATGCTTTAGGCAAGGCAGGCGCAAATGAAAAGTTGGCCACCGGTATTCTCATAGATGTTGAAAGCAGGCTGTATGATGGAATCCCGACAAAAAAAATTTATAAAATGGCTATGAGTAAATTAAAAAGCCGTTCAAAGCCAATGGCAGCAAGGTTTCATCTGAAACAGGCAATTATGGAATTGGGCCCTTCGGGATTCCCTTTTGAAAATTTTATTGCCGCTTTGTTGAAAGAACAGGGTTATGCTGTTCAGGTAGGTGTTACAGTGCAGGGCAAATGTGTAAAGCATGAAGTGGATGTAATAGCAGAAAAAGATAACCAGCATTTTATGATAGAATGTAAATATCATAATCAGCCCGGTACTGTATCAGACGTAAAAATTCCGCTTTACATACATTCCCGATTTAGGGATGTTGAAGAACAATGGAAGCAAATACCGGGGCATGGTATGAAATTCCACCAGGGTTGGGTGGTAACCAATACAAGATTAACAACAGATGCGGTTCAATATGGTTCTTGTGCAGGGCTGCATTTATGGTCGTGGGATTATCCCTATGGTAAAGGATTAAAAGATATCATTGATGAAACAGGTTTATATCCCCTTACCTGTCTTACCACATTAAGCAGTCGTGAAAAAAATGAATTATTAAATAAACATATTGTGATGTGTAAAGAACTGTGTCATAATCCGCAATTATTATCACAAATCGGCATTGAAGAAGAAAGGGCTGAAAGAATTATCAGCGAAGGCCATGAATTATGTCATTCACTTATTCTAAAAAAAACCCACTAAATGTATCAGTCAGATAATTTATAGTTATTTAAAAATGTAAAAAATCAATTTAAAATGAAAACGAAATATTATTCCCCGATTAGTTTTGTTCTTTTTCTGTTTGCTTTAATCTCATGCAATTCAGATAGCAAGAGCACGGCAAAAAATACTTTTAATGCGGTAATATTTTCTGATTCTGCTATTACAAAACTTCCGAATAATGAGGTGTGTATGGTTAACAACAGATTTATGAACTCTGTTCAGATTGCAGTCCCCTTAAATAATAAAACATACTACGGCTGCTGTGAAGGATGTGTAAAAACCTTGAATGAAGATTCTACTTCCCGGTTTACCTCTGACCCGCTTTCCGGGGAACAGGTTGATAAAGCAATAGCTTTTATAATTGGCAAGCCTGGTTCTAAGGAAGATGTATTGTATTTTAAATCAGATGCAAACGCCAAAGAGTATTTTAATAAAAACTATAAACAAAGGCAATTGAGTAAATAGCAATTAATAAGTTTTAAATAAATAATTCAAAAGGGAGAATTATTAAATAATATAAAATGGATACGGTAATATACAGCACACACAAGTTTGAAAAGGAATACCTGCTAAAAGCGAATAGCAGCAAACATAATCTCAGGTTATTGGATGTTCCCTTAACCAGTGAAACAGCTTATTTAGCAAAAGGTGCTACATCAGTATCCATATTTGTAAATGATGATGCGTCTGCTCCTGTATTAGAAAAACTCAGTGAAGCAGGCATCGGATTTCTTGTACTTCGCTCTGCCGGGTATAATCATGTAAATCTTGAAAAGGCAAAACAACTGGGCTTCCGTATCGCAAGGGTGCCGGCTTATTCGCCCTATGCAGTGGCAGAACATGCGGTGGCATTGATGCTGGCGCTAAACCGTAAACTTATCCGTGCCAATAACCGGGTACATGAATTAAATTTTTCCTTAGATGGGTTGACTGGGTTTGATATGCACGGTAAAACAGTGGGCATAATAGGTACTGGGCAAATTGGAGCCGTGGTTGCCAGGATACTTTATGGATTTGATTGTATAATACTTGCTACCGACCATATAGAAAATGAAATGCTCAAAGAAAAATACGGTATAATTTATACCGACTATGAAAGGTTATATAAAGAGTCAGATATCATTACACTACATGTGCCACTTACCCCTGCTACACGTTATATGATTAGTAAAGAATCTATCAGTAAAATGAAACCCGGTGTTATGCTCATCAATACCAGCCGGGGAGCTTTAATAAATACAAAGGATGTAATTGAAGGTCTCAAAAACAGGCAAATTGGTTACCTGGGCATTGATGTTTATGAAGAAGAATCAGGATTATTTTTTGAAGACCATTCAGAAGATGTGCTGCAGGATGATACCATTTCGAGGTTACTTACATTTAATAATGTGCTTATTACAAGCCATCAGGCTTTTCTAACAAACACCGCCCTTGATAATATTGCTTTTACCACTATTCATAACCTTGATTGTTTTGAAAGCAGCAGTAAATGTGAAAACGAATTATAAGAATGAAAAGACTAACTAATATAAAAATAGATATCATGAAGAAAATACCTTATTTACTTTTCGGGCTCACGGCTTTATTTGTTCTCCCGGTCAATGCCCAAAAGCCAATGGGCATCAATGCAATTCTGGATTCTATTCAGGCAAGTAATCCAACATTGAAAATGTATGATGCAGAAGTTCGTTCATTAGATGAAGCTGCCAAAGGAGCTAAAAGCTGGATGGCCCCTGAGCTGTCATCGGGTTTTTTTATGACACCCTATGCTCCCCGTTATTGGAAGTCAATGAACGGGCAACCTGGCATGGGACAATATACCATAGCAGCACAACAAATCATACCTAACCCCAAACGGCTCAATGCAGATTATAAATACATGTCTTCCATGTCATCTGTAGAAAAGGAGAAGAAAAGTTATACATTAAATCAACTATATGCAGATGCGAAGAAGAATTATTATGAATGGATAGTAATCAAAAAGCAGTTATTGATTTTAGATGATAATGAAAAGCTTTTAAACTATATGATTCAAAGCGCTGAGATACGGTATAAAAACGGGCTTGA
>JAIEMP010000021.1 GCA_019752045.1 Chitinophagaceae bacterium
CCATCATAATCCAGTAAAAAAATATCTAACTTCTTTTCTTTTACTTTTTGAGTTGCTCTGTCTAATATTTCTCTATCCACATCAATCCCTGTCACCTTCGCCCCAGAGTGCATTTCCTTTACCATAATAGTTAGTGTAGCTGTGCCACACCCAAAATCCAATACTTTCACTTCTGCCGGAATATTTGCTGTTTCAATTAATGCCTGTTTAATTTTCTTCTCAGGCATGGTGATATTTATCAAAAAATCATATAATGGAGTTAACCATTGGAATCGGAGTGCCGGTATGTATTTTGTTTGCTCCACTATAATAATTATTTTATAAAATGATACTCTGATTAAATCCAGTTGTAAACGGATTTATCAGTTGGTGGGTTCGGAAACCCTGCTCCATAAATTGTTTCACTATAAATAAGGAAACCAAAGCAGGGTTCCGACCCATGTTTTATATTTAATGATGCCCGCCATGACCGCCGTGATGACCACCATAATAATGTCCGCCATGATGCCCAATGTCAATATGACTAACAACAACAGGATACAACCAGCCATTGTTCCAGAAGTTTCTTCTGCGAACGGGCTGTTCTACATAAACAGTTTGAGGTTGCTGTACAATTACAGTAGTTGGCTGTTGTGTTGTGGCATTAAATACATCTTTAACTCCATTTTCATACACAATCTGGCTAATGTCGGCTTTGGCCGCAACATAAACCGGCCCATTAACATTAGAGGACTTTAAATACTTTACTTCATTAATACCTACTTCTGATACTTTGGCAATAATAGTTTCACCGGTACGCAGCGTAATAATATCCTGTGCGTACACAAATGATGCAGATAACAGCATCATGATAAATGCAAATAACTGTTTCATAATTTTAGTTTTTTAATGCTATGTTATTTTAAAAATCAAATTCATTTCATTGAACGTCGTCATCTTCTGCTTTTTTTTGCTGTTGCAGGGGGCTTTACCGGGTAATTGGCCAAAAGTGTATGCACAGCAGGATGTAATTCTCTTTGCAAAGTGGAAGGGTCGTATAAATCAGCTTCCACAGTGGCAGTATAAATAAATTTATTCTGCTTCCTGTCAATTACATTTACAGTTATAGCTCCCCGGATATATTCCACCGTTTTGGTAGTATAGCCGTATGTATAACTGTTATAATTGTAATTTAATGGCCTGTTATAATAATAAGCCCTGGGGTTAACATTATAATAGGGGTTATAAGGTGAGATAGCCCGGTACTGATACGAATTATTGTAATTATAGGTCGGAACAGTTGTGCGGACCTGTTCGGTTCTGCTTTTTTTACTTTCAGTTACCTTCAGCTCAAAGAGCACATCCGGGTTATCATTATCCAGCGTCATACCTCTTGCTGCCAGTTCATGCGAAAAATAATTGATGCTGTTGTTGAAAATAATCTGGTTATGATAAGGGGTATTATCATTATCTGTGTGGGGTATCCAGGAAAATGTCTTGTATTTACTGAAATCCACAGTTTGGTCGTAATCGTTATACGACAAATTGTAGGCGGTACTGCATCCTGCTACTGTAAATAACAGCCACATTAGCGGGATGATAATTTTCTGGTTCATAATTTTTTATTTTAAGATGTTTACAAAATAGTTCCGTTAAAGTATTCTGTTTGTCAATTTCAATTATATACCTCTTTATAATTGTCCCGCTTATTGAGATGGCTTATTCTTATTTTTTAGCCTTTTAAAAAAAGGGACGTTATTCAGGTACAGTAATAGAAAAAGAATGGCCATGCTGAATATGCTGATAACATACATACCAAAACCAGCGGCAACGCCAACGGCAGCGGTAGCCCACAGTGTAGCAGCAGTAGTAAGCCCGGTTATCAATCCATTTCCAGCATCCCGAAAAATAATACCAGCGCCTAAAAAACCTATTCCGGTCACAATATTTGAAACAATTCTTGTATGGTCAGATAAGTTTGGTACATGTGCATTTATAATGGTAAACATGGCTGCACCCAAAGAAACAGCGGCGTAGGTTCTGATGCCTGCCGCTCTTCCATGTATCTCCCTTTCATAACCAATGATACCGCCAAGGACAGTAGCAATTAGCAAACGGGGCAGTAATATAAGTTCAGTGCTTATGTCCATGATAAATTAATTTAAAATTGTTTATTTTTTTTTATGCCTTGGAATTCATGGTGATACGTTTTTTATGTGTGTGCCCGTTACTCCATATCTTTTTTATTATGTTCAGCTATGTATTTATCCAATGCTTTTTTGCCAAACTGTTTAAATACAACAGGTGTTACAATCATATCTAATAATGTTGAACTGATTAAGCCTCCGAGTATAACAGTAGCTACGGGATATAAAATCTCTTTCCCCGGAGCGGTAGCATCCATTGTTAAGGGAATTAAAGCCAATGCCGCAACTAAGGCAGTCATTAATACCGGCACTAATCTTTCCAGCGAACCACGGATAATCATCTTATCACTGAATGTTTCACCTTCATGCTGTACCAGGTGTATGTAATGGCTAATCATCATAATACCGTTCCTTGATGCTATACCTGTAAGTGTAATAAAGCCTACCATCGTAGCAATAGAAAAAACACCGCCGGTAAGTAATACAGCTACCACACTCCCTATCAACGCCAGTGGCACATTGAGCATAATCTGCAGCGTAATGCGGCTTGATTTGAAATGGCTGTATAATACCAAGAAGATGCCGGCAATAGAAAATATGCTGAGAATTGTAATAAGCTTGGAAGCTGATTGCTGGCTTTCAAACTGGCCACCCCACTGGAGAAAATATCCTTGAGGCAATTGAAGTTGTTCATTTACCTTCTGCTGCATTTCTTTTACCGTGCTGCCAAGATCTCTGCCTTGCACATTGGCAGAAACCACAATTCGCCTTAATGTGTTTTCGTGGTACACAGAGTTAACACCGCTTTCCATTTCAATTTGGGCGATTTGCTTTAGCGGAATTAATGAACCATCTGATGTTGCGATTTGTGTATTCCCGATTTCATCAAGATTGTTTCTGATACTATCGGTAGTACGCAGCACTATATCAAATGTTTTTTGCCCGTCCAATACCTGGGTGCTTATTTTACCGTTGTAAAAGATTTCAATATCCTCGGCTACTTTACCAACCTGCAATCCATACCGCTGTACAGCCGCCCGGTCTATTCTTATACTTAGCTGGGGCACCAGTACCTGTTTTTCAACCTGTACATCAACAGCTCCGGGAACTGCGCTGACTATATCTTTTAGCTTGGCAGCGTTACTGCGTAAATCAGCCAAATCGTTGCCAAAAATTTTGATGGCAATCTGTGCCCGCACGCCTGATAGTAAATGGTCAAGCCGGTGAGAAATGGGTTGTCCTATATTTACCGTTACACCTTTTAATATGGCAAGCTTTTCTCTTATCTGAGCAAGTATTTTATCCCTGTTACCAATTTTATCCGGGTATAATGCTACTTCAATTTCAGAATTACTTGGCGGTTCGGCATGTTCATCCAGTTCGGCCCGGCCTGTACGGCGGGCAGTAAGCTGCACACCATCAACTTTTAAAATTTCTTTTTCAGCAATGCTTCCTGTCTTATTGGCTTCCTCCAGCGAAGTGCCGGGTGGCAGAGAAAGGTTAATAGTGAAACTTCCTTCATTAAAAGGGGGTAAAAACTCTGTTCCTAAAAAGGGGATGATACTCATGGAAGCTACAATCATAGCGATTGCAATTCCAATAACTATTTTCGGACGTTTTAGTCCTATTTTAAGCAATTTAATATCCTGCCGTTTTAAGAACTTCACAAAAGTGCTGTCATCATGAGAAGATGCATACAGTGCTTCTTCTTCAATCGTCCGTCCATGCGGTTTTTCCTGCTCTGCCTCTTCAAATGTATGGGTGTGTTTTTTTCTTCCTTTCCAGAAGGCAAGATTTACATGGTCAAGATTTCTTTTTTTACCTAACAGGTAGCTGCACAAAGCCGGTGTAACAGTGAGTGACACGGCTAAAGATGCTATGATGGAAGTGATATACGCAATACCCAATGGTGCAAATATTTTTCCTTCAATCCCCTGCAGGTAAAACAATGGAATAAATACGAGTACTACGATGATAGTGGCGTAAACAATAGAGTTTCTTACTTCACTGCTGGCTTCATAAATTACTTTCATGAGAGGCTTTGGATTGGGGCTTGTCCAGTTTTCCTTTAATCGCCGGAATACATTTTCCACATCTACAATAGCATCATCAACCAGTTCTCCAATGGCGATGGCAAGACCGCCAAGTGTAAGGGTATTGATAGATATGCCAAATATTTTAAAAACAATAGCGGTAATAATAAGTGATAAAGGAATAGCAGTGAGTGTGATGATAGTGGTTCTGAAATTAAGCAGGAAGAGAAACAAAATGATAATAACCAGGATAAACCCATCCCTTAATGCCTCTTCCACATTCGTGAGGGAGTTTTCAATAAAATGTTTTTGCTGAAATACATCCGTATTAATTTTTACATCAGACGGGACTGATTTTTTTATATCATCAATTGCTTTGATGATTTCTGCTGTTAGAGTAACCGTATTGGCATTCGGTTGTTTTTCTATGCTCAGGATTACCGCAGGTTTGCCATTCAGAGAGCCATCACCTCTTTTAATTGGCCCGCCAAATTTTACTTCGGCCAGTTGATGAAGGAGTACCGGTGCGCCATTTTTATTGGACACTACTGTATTAGCCAAATCTTCCAATGTATTGGCCCGGGCAAGATTACGGACCAATACTTCAGAGCCTTTATTGTCATTTACAAAACCGCCGGTGGTATTAATATTGGTAAGCTGCAAAGCCTCGTCAACATCAGCAACTGATAAATTATATTGCCGTAATTTGTCGGGGGAAATTAAAACCTGGTATTGCATCCGTACACCGCCAATGGGAATTACCTGGGAAATACCCTTAACACTCATCAGCCTTCTGCGGATAACAAAATCACTAAGCGTCCTCAAATCCGCAGGAGATGTTGAATCGGAAGAAACGGCTATCATCATAAACTGTCCCATAACGGAACTTATAGGCCCCATAACAGGTACAATCTTATTGGGCAATTGCACTGTTTGTATTTTTTCGGCGGTCAACTGCCTTGCACGGTAGATGTCTGTATTCCAGTCAAACTCAACAAATACCAAACCCAATCCGGGTGATGCTACTGACCTTACTACTTCTACTCCGGGTGCGCCATTCAAAGAAGTTTCAACAGGTAATATAACCTGTGCTTCAATTTCTTCTGGTGACATGCCATTAGATTCAAGGAAAATAGTTACCCTTGGCCGGTTTAAATCTGGTAATACATCTACAGGCAGGTTTACCAAAGTAAAAACGCCATACACCATTAACAGTGCAGCCATGGCCACTACAAGTAAACGGTTCTTAAGAGAGAAGTGTATGAGTTTGTTAAGCATTTTTGATTTATTTATTAAGTTTTCAGATTATAATATAGCCGGACTTTGTCCTTTTAATTATTGCAGTTCGTATAACAAACAGGTGCCTGCTGTTTTTATATTGCGATTTCATCAATACTATTTTTATTCTTTTTGTTTCATTTTAATAACTAATGTTCCCGAATCAGGTTCACTTCTTATATAGAGATAAAAATTATAGGCTGAAAGACCGATAAATAAATTCCATAAGCTATGCAGCTGAAAATAACTGTTTGGCCTGCACAGAAACTTGTATTTATCAAACTCGAACGATATAAATGCAATCAAAACACTAACAATACTTAAAGCCAGGTAAAACCTTCCCTGCTTACCCGACTTGTCTATGGCTGCAAAGAATGCTAATCCCAAAAAAATCTGGATAAGAATAAGAGCGGTTAAGCTTTCTTTTCCCCTGGGTATTAAAAAAGCGAGTGAAAGATTAGCCAAAAGATAAGTGGAAAAGAATACGATAGTCAGTTTTCTTTTTTGAGCGGCCAGCAATTTGCTGTTGTGATTTAAATACCTGCGGTGTAAAAAAAATATTATCGGGAAAAGAGAAAATGCAAATACGGCTGAGTAGTCCAGTTTATGCGCAATATTTATAAGTGACGCATGATAAAATGAGCTGGCAAAAAAAACATAAAGAAGAATTAAGCCAAAAAGAAAACCATAAACTGTGTTAACAGTAACCAGGTCATGCGAATTTCTTTTAAATCTTTCTTCCCAGCTTGTTTTTAAAACAACAATAGCGATAACCAGGTAAACAATGTTGCTGAAAGTATTTACAGGCTGACGGACAGGGTTGTTTAAATGCCCCTGTTCGCAAAATGAAGCCGGCACTTTTTTATCTACAATAAAGCTGTTCCATAAACCCTGCAATGCCGGGTTTTGATTGAGCCACCAAATTAACAACCCAAAAAATACTGTTACAGAAAAAAGCACTGCAATCGTTTTCCAGCCGGAAATAATATCCGGTATCAACCGAAGCTTTCTTTTTGAACCATATTTTTGAGCAGAACTTAACATTTGATATAATAATTAATCTCTGAGACAGACACTCATTAGAGCAATAGAATTAATTATATCATGGCAGGCTCTCCACCTGCCATGATATAACAGGAATTAATGTTGATGATTGTGTCCATCTGCTGCAGGCTTTTCCTTAGCCTTAAGCTCAAACGATGCCGATGCAGTTTTACCGCCGGTTGTAAAAGTTACAATAGCCTTGTTGTACTTTTTAGCCTTGTCAAGTGTGTACATAAAGCCTTCACTACCGTTTGGAATTAAAGTGATAGTTGATGTTTTTCCGTCGGCCATTTGTATAACAGCAGTTCCTGCTACACCCGTATTCTTCATTGCTTTTTCATTAGCGTCCAGCAAATAGGCCATTATCATACCGTCTTTTACACTTATTTCAATATGAAAATCACCGGCAGACTTCACTGTTCCACCATGTGGCGAACCGTGTTTGTGGTCGCCACCACTTTGCTGTGCAAATGTTGCGAAAGATGTCATCATCATCACCGCCATAAGAATTGTTATCTTTTTCATTGTTTTAAATTTTATTGTTAGAAAATAAATTGAATATTAGTGTTTCTCCTGTTCGTCCTTCTTCATATCCATGCCTTTCATATTATCAGCATTGCCTTCCGCTACATTCATTACAAAGTCGCTGGTGTAAACTTTTCCTTTGCTTTGGAATTGAATCCAGCCACGATAGACACCAGGTTTTTCAAACGTAGTATGTAAATCAAATTTCCCACCTTCCACACCTGGATGAACATGTAAATATTTTTTATCCGCAAGGCTTACCACTACCATGTGGGCTTTTGCGCCAAGGTAATCTTCCAGGGTGTTTATGTCTACCTCTTTACCATTCAGCATCATTACACCATTAATATGCATAGCCATATTGGTTAAAAATTTACCGCCTTCAGGAGTAAGTGAAACGGAGAACCCATCACCGGCTGAACCTGTTAATTTATCTGCCCCATAAACTTTTGCTGCCGGCACTGTACCTGCTACAGTTACATTCAGATAGTCAACTGTATGATTGGCACCGCTTGGCTTATAGTCAGCAAACAAAGTGTATTTACCAGCGGCTGGAAATTTCTCTTTTACTGTATAAGAACCATCTGCGTTCAGCTCAGGGTGTATATGGTCAAACCAGCTAAGGTCATCGCTAACCACAATGAGGTGTATTTTTTTAGTGTGTTCAACATCTAATGGCACCTGCTCAGTGGGTTTATCTTTTATTTTTGGAGTCATTGATAAAGTAACCTCTTCATTAGCATTTGGTGATGAAGGGGTAGCAGTAAACTGCATACTAACATTACTTGGACCAGCAGTATTGTCATTATGCTCCAGTTTCATTCCGCATTTTGGGCAGGTATCGCCTTCTTTGCCCGTTACTTCCGGGTGCATAGGGCAGGCGTAAATATGGTCGCCGCCTTCATGTGACATTTCTGTTTTTGTTGTATCGGTTGAAGAAGTTTTGGTATCGCCGCTGTTATTACATGCTGCAAAAATTGCAACAGTGCCGATTGCGAAAATTCCAATGGTAATTTTTAATACTTGTTTCATTTGTTTTATTTAATTGATTAGTTAATTATGATTATGACCGTTATGATTTTCTGTTGCGTTTTTTGCTTGTTGCTTAACCAGGTTCATATTACATTTAGGACATTTACCTGCCTTATCGTAAGTTTTTTCGCCTTCGCATTTCATGGGGCATTGGTAAAGGGCGGTAACAGGTTTTGGTACAGCCTTCAAATTCATATTGCATTTAGGGCATTTACCTGCTTTATCATAGGTTTTATCTCCTTCGCATTTCATAGGACATTGATAAGCGACTGTATCTGCAACTGCAGTTTTATTTTTTGTTTTTGTTGATTGTGCATTTGCAGCAGTAAAACAAAAAACTGCTGTTGCCATTATAAGGATGATTTTGATTTGTTTCATTTTTTCTTTTTTTATTGTTTGAGATTTATTTTGCTTTTCTGAAGGAAGAATGTGTTTGTACAATCTTCCAGCCGTCTTTTGTTTTTCTTAAAACGGAAGTAGCTACTCCCTGGCTTTTTATTTCCTTGGCATCTTTAGCAAGAATGATAGTGTAGATATAAGTCTCCGTTGAAAAGGCATATTCTCCTGCCATTGTTACATCCACTTTGTAATTACTAAAGGTGAATGATTTGAATTCTTTCAGTTCAGGACCTAAATGATGTTCCAGGTAGTGGCCGATTGTACCTTCATCGCTTGCCTGTTCAAATACTTTGGAATCTTTTACAAAAAGATTGACAACACCAGTTGTGTCTAATTTTTCAATTGCTTTTTTGTAATTGTTAAGAACTGCTTTTACGGCTTCTTTATCGCCGCTTTGTGCAAGGGCTGCGGTAACAGTTGACAGCAGCAAGCACATCATTAATAACTTTCTCATGTTTGTTTATTTTAATTATTGGTTTAAATACATCATTTTCATTTGATACACATTGGCGGTAACAACCCGTTCGCCATCTTCAGTACCCTTGGTAATAACAGTAAACTTGTCATTGCTTTGCCCTTTTACTACGAAGCTGATACTGTACTGTTCAGCTTTGCCTTTTATAAAAATGGCGGGCTTACCATTTACATCGGTAATTGCTTCATTAGGTATTACCACCTGCCGCATAACATTATTTCCTGTCATCCGCACATTTACATTCTCACCAATTTTGAACTGGCCTTTTGGATTGATGATTTCAAATACAACTTTCTGAGATTGGTTACCTGTATTTACTGATTGGGCAGTGCTGATCATTTTTAATTTATAAACCATTGTATCCGTGTTTGAAATGGTGGTAAACCCTGTAGCAGATTTTAATTTTTCAGCATCTGTTGCAAATACCTGGGCTTCTACAAACACCTGGTCAAGATTGGTTATTTCAAACAAGGTTTCCCCGCTGTTTACAACAGCACCAATAGCAAAATTAAATGTGCTAACCACGCCGCTTACAGGAGATGTAAGTATCATGGCTTTTCTACTGCCAGTGTTCCGGCCGGTATTTGCATCAAAGAGCGCTTTATTTCTCATGGCACTTTCATAACGGGCTTTTGCTTCGGTAATATCCTTTTTCGCTGCAATGTCTGCTATGCCCAGTAACCTTTCATATTGCGATTTTGCAGCTTCATACTCCACATTTACACTGTTGCTTTGAGAGATGATACTGATTTGCGTTCCGGCATCTACCTGTTGTTCTATTACAGCAACCACCTGTCCTTTACCGACCCGTTGGCCGGGGGCTACTCTTAAAGAAACAATTTTACCTGCTTGCGGCGATTGTATTACAGCCCGGCCTTGCGGAGCTGCATTTACAGTTCCTAATAAAACAGATGACTCACTAAAATCACCTGTGCCAATTTTCGTTGTTTGAATATTAAAAAGGAACTGTGTTTCTTTTTCAACTATGAATGTTGTGGAAGAGGCTCCGCCACTTTTAGCAGCGCCATCACCATGGTCCTCGCCACCATGTGCGGATGCCGGGTTGTAAGTGGCCGCTGGTAAAAGACAAAATAGAATAATTGCTCCCGCAATCATCTTCCGGCTGTGGCTTTTGTTTACAAAGTACATAACGATCAAACCAAACAACAGGCCTATCAAGCCAAAAAACCAATTGCTGCTGTACCAATGAGCGTGGGGGATGCTTTCTATTGTTGCTGATGTGGTTAGTTCCTTTCCTGCTTCAATATTGTTTAGCTGGATTAAGTCAACACCTGCATAACTATTGATATTGATTACAAGGTTGTAGGCTTTCTTTTCCGGAAAAATGGCTTTCAGTTCAAATACACCTTTGTCAATCCTAACAACAGTAATTTTTATGTTGGGATTATCGGCCACTGTTACTTCCATTTTGGCACTATCAATAGGGGTATTGGTATTGTACTCGCTTAAGTACAGGCGAAGCGATGTTTCCTTGCCCGGTACTATGGGACTGTACTTTAGCAACAGTTCATAGATTTCTGAAGCAGCTTCAGAAGAGAAGTAACTTGCAGGCGATAGAGTTGTTTTTTTAGCATCGCCGTGGTCTTCGCCGCCGTGTGCAAATGCAAGTACCGGCAATAGCCCTAATAAAAATTGGATGATTAATTTTTTCATAACTGACCCATTAAATATTTGTGATTGATAATACTGAGATTATAATTTCTTACTGCTTCCAGATATCTCTGGTAAACATTGTACGCATCATTACTGTTTCTCAGCAAACTGATATAATCAATTTCGCCACTTGCAAAAAAGCGCTGTGAAGCAGTAATTACTTCCTGTGCTTTTCTTAACCCTGATTGCTGATAATACTGAACAGACTGCCAGTTGGTTTGCATTTCGCTGTTGGCGTTTATAACCTGAGCAGATAAGTCCTGCTGCAAACCCTGTTGTTTGCTTTGAATAACCTGCTGCTCTGTTTTGGCTGCATTGATATTACTCTTATATTGTCCGAACCATAACGGAACAGTTACACCAACCCTGAAGCGATTGAACAATATTGTATTTCTTTCACCCTGGTTGAAGTAGCCAAAAGCCAAACCGGGCAAGGCTTTGCTTTTTTGCAATAAAATATTTTGTTTGGCAACAATCTCCTGCTGCTGCAATAGCTGTATGGCAGGATTAGAAAGTAACGTTGTAGAATCAGGTGCAGATAAAAATTGCGATTGTGACTGTACAACAATCAACGGCTCTACCGAAATTGAATCCTTAATGCCAGTAAACCATTGCAACTGAGACTTTAAAGCTGCTGCTCTTATAAGCGACTGCTGGTATTGATTATGGATTTCACCATACTGTGTTTCAGCAAAAGTTTGTTGCAGGTAATCAATTTGTCCGGCTTTAAACTGGCGTATGGCTGACAACTTTATCTTTTCATACAGTGTATCCTGTATATACAATTGTGCGGATAGTGAATCAGCATACTGTACTTCTAAGTATAAAACTTTAACCCTGTACTTTAGCTCTGCTTCCGTTAACTTCTTTTCTTGTTGCGCTACACCAATTTGCTGTTTTTGCAAACGGTATTGATTGCTGTACACGGTAGGAAATTCAAATGACTGAGTGATACTTCCGGTATAAAACTTACCCGTCGGGCTTTCAAGGAAAAAATCCGGATTGGGAAGATTGATAGCTGATTTCAGTAACTGCTGCTGCTGTTTTACTTGCAGTGATGCGGCCTGGATATTCTTGTTATTAGCTAATGCTTTGGACACAGCTTCGTTTTCTGTAAGCACCTGCTGTGCCGCTGCCGAAAAACTGATGACTCCAGTAAGAAAAACTATGATACTATATCTGAACATAAAAATTGATTACGGTAAAACAAATAGCCTCAAATTGCAAAATGCAAAATGAAGTTGGATGAAGCAAAAAGCTTCATCTGCTTTACTATAATCAAATCTGGAAACGCTGAATCGCTATGCGTATGTCAGCCGGTGGGGGATAATAAAAACGGGATTTATAGTTAACAGGAAAATCTTTGAGAGCCGTTGAGAAATCGACATCAAAATAAGTGCTCAGGATTGCCACAAACACAGGTACATTGATACCGGTATTTATAGAAATATTTTTATCTAAATTTTGAAACTCCTGCACTTCATTGGTACAACATCCACCATCTTCTTTTGTAAGTAAGTTGCTGCCATCAACAGGAATTTGTTTTGCCGGCTCACTATCGTGTTGGTGATTACTGCCATCTGCATGAACAATTGCAGTTGCTACTGATGTTTCCTTTTCATGAACATGTTTTTTACCACCATCATGAATATGCACTTCTGCAGGCTCTTCAGTTTCGTTATGATGAGGGGAATTAAAACCCATATCTACACCTACAGCACATGCAAAACCCACTGCTGTATTTGTTGCAAATACAACCAGCAGGAACAGTGCTTTTAGTTTTATGGATAAATTCCGGTTCATTTAATAGTTGTAAAGTAAAGCTATTTTATTGAAAAGTAGCACCTTAACGGAGTAAAGATATGGTAGAATGGTTTACTGAATTTGTAAAATTATAGCCAATTTTTACAAAATTTTGTGGTTAACCCCCTTTACTTATTCTTTGCTTTTCCGTTGAAAATGTACCATTTGTGTCAGTTAACTGGGTTTTCCACTTGCTTTCTAACATCTTCAAGCCACTCAACTGAGTTACTTAATCACCGAATTATTATCGTTTAATAACAGCCACACAATTTTAATGTTACAAGTAAAATAAAAATCAGGTTGCCTGTTGGCAATTTATTTTATCGGAAATCAAACATTTCCGCATTGCATAACTCAATTTCCCTTTTGCATAAGTAGTATTAAACAAGGCATCTGCACTTTTGCATCTTAAAATCACACATAAATTTAAAAAATGAAAAAAACATACTTATTTATCTCCATTTTCAGTATCACTGTATTTTCAATAGCACACGCTCAGCAAAATGACACATCACAAATTACATTCCTCAGAGAGGTTGTAGTAAAAGGACAAAAATCTATAGGCGGAATGGAACGAATGCCTGATATGAAAGAGAATGTAATTTTCGCAGGCAAAAAAACAGAAGTAATACGGTTGGATAAAATAAATGCTGACCTGAGCACCAATAACACCAGGCAGGTTTTTGCAAAAGTTCCCGGAATGAGCATATGGGAAAATGACGGCTCTGGAATACAAGTGGGAGTGGGTGTAAGAGGACTAAGCCCAAACCGTAATTGGGAATTTAACGTAAGGCAAAACGGTTACGATATTACTCCAGATATTTTTGGTTATTCTGAAGCATATTACAATCCGCCTATGGAAGCATTAGAAAAAATTGAAGTGATACGGGGGGCCGCATCCTTGCAATTTGGACCGCAGTTTGGCGGACTGCTCAATTATCAAATTAAAAAAGGAAACCCAAATAAACCTTTTACTTTTGAAACCCAACAAACGGTTGGTTCTTATGGTTTGTTCAACTCGTACAATGCCATTGGCGGAACTCACAAAAAGTTTTCCTACTATGGTTTTTTTCATACACGCTCAGCCGATGGATGGCGAAACAATAGCCGATACAATACTTACACAGGCTATTTTTCGGCAAATTATCAGCTTACTCAAAAAATGAATATTTCATTAGAATATACAAAAATGGATTACAAAAGCCAACAACCGGGTGGGCTTACAGATGCGCAGTATAAGGAGAATAGCCGTCAATCATTTAGAGAACGAAATTGGTTTGGTGCCCCATGGAATGTAGCATCGCTCACATTCAAATACGACATTTCTAAATCAGTAAGTTTTAACATTAAATCATTTGGTTCAATTGCAGAGCGTAACAGCGTTGGTTTCACAAGCCCTGTTACAGTAAAAGACACGATTAATTCAGCTACACTTCAATACAATGCAAGGCAAGTGGATAGAGACTATTATAAGAGTTATGGAGCGGAAGCAAGGGTTTCGGTAAAGTATAAACTTTTTAATAATGAAAATGTTTTTGCAGGGGGCATCAGAGCCTACGGATCTACAACTAAAAGAGACCAACTTGGCATAGGTACAATAGGTAATAACTACGATTTATCAGTTACCAATCCGCAGTTCGGGCGCTCGTTAGACTATGCAACAACTAACTATGCAGTATTTGCAGAAAATATTTTTCAAGTTGGAAAGCGGCTAAAAATAGTGCCTGGCATAAGATTAGAATATATTGAAAGTAAAAAAAGTGGATATATTAACACATCACCAACAGGCACACTGAGTCCTGACTCAAGAGTAAGGCAGTTTTTATTGTATGGAATAGGAAGCGAATATAATGTTAGCAAAAACACTAACATTTATGCCAACTACTCACTTGCATACCGTCCCGTTACATTTTCAGAACTTACACCCTCTGCCACCACCGAAGTTATTGACCCTAATTTGAAAGATGCAAGTGGTTTTAATGCAGACCTTGGTTATAGAGGAACCGTAAAAGACTTTTTAAGCTTTGATGTTGGTGTGTTTTATTTGAATTACAATAACCGAATAGGCACGATTGCTCAAAACGGTGCACCATTCAGAACAAATATTGGCACATCGGTAAGTCAAGGCGTTGAATCGTATATTGAATTAAATGTGGTGAAATTATTTACAGAGAATTCAAAATTTGGTAACATAAATATTTTTGCAACCAATACTTTTATGAATGCAAAGTATGTAAAGTGGGATAATCCAGCCATTGCAGGCGACCCCTTGAGATCTATTGAAAATAAACGAGTAGAAAACGCTCCTCAATTTATTCACCGATTTGGAACAACATACAGCTTAAAAGGATTTTCGGCAACGTTTCAATTAAATAGTGTTGGAGATGTATTTACCGATGCAGCTAATACCGAAATTCCAAATGCAACAGGAACAATAGGCAAACTTTCCGGCTACCAAGTTATGGACGCCTCACTTTCTTACAAATTTATGGAGCGTTATAACATTAATGCAGGTGTGAATAATATTGCAGATGAAAAATATGCGACCCGCAGAGCAGGTGGCTATCCTGGGCCAGGTATTATGCCAGCCAACGGTAGAACTATTTTTGTGAGTATAGGAGCATCGTTTTAAGGTAAAATAAGAATGTCTTATATAAAAAAGGGAGGCAATCATGATAGATTGACCTCCCTTTAGCAGCACACGGAACAACCTACAAAAACTTAATGAATATTCTGTACTGTAAGCAATGTAATAACCTATGTAGAACTTCACGGTGGACAAGATTATAGCCATCTAAAGCGGTGGACAAAAAAAGCACTGGGAAAGAAAGTGGAGAATGCACCAACTAATATTTTCCGTGGTGGTATAACCGGCGGCTATAAAGGATTTTTATTAACTGCACAGGTAAGCAATGTTGGAGAAACGTACAGCGATGCCAATAACACAGTTGCACCTTCGGCAAATGGCAATACCGGCCTTATCCCTTCTTATACCTTAACTGATTTAACAGCTACATATAAATTTTCAAAAGGCTTAAATCTTAAAGCAGGGGTAAACAATTTGTTTGATGAGAGATATTTCACCCGTCGTGCAGGTGGTTATCCGGGGCCGGGTGCTTTACCGGCTGATGGCAGAACATTCTTTATATCCGTTGGAGCAAAAATTTAAATGAAAAGCGGCAGCGATATTAACTGCCGCTTTTTTATACTGCCTTCGCAATCTTCTCCATAATATGATGGCTCTCTCCAAACTTACACAATGCATCGCAATGACTGCGTAATTCAGAAAAGAGGATGTATTTAATTACTACATTGTTTTGTTTAATTGCAGGACGGGAAAGTTGAAGGCAAACGTCTTTTTCTCTCTTGTCAGGCACAATCAAATAGAATACTTCATCGCCATCAGCTATGGTATAACTTAAATCTGCAAGCCTCAAAATACCGGAATAGATACTGGTGCTTTTTTCCACTTCAAAAGCAGCAATAACGTTATTAGTTCCTTTTTGAAACCACAGCACATCAATCAGCTTTACCGTATTTAATGTTTCTTTATCCAAGTTGATTTCAGGGAATTGCTGTAAACTCATAAACGAAAAACTGTTGCCGCAATGTGACCTGGAGCGGTCGTTGGATGCAGCAATTACATCATAGCCCAAAGCATTTCCGATTTTTAATAAATGATATTGCATTTCTGTATGCAAGTTTTCCTCATCCTTTTCCTGCTGAACACTTTCCTGACGTTTTTCAATCAGTTTCTCCAGTTTCTTTCGTTCGGGTTCAGATAAATATACATCAGTTCCCAAAATCAATTTTTGAGTGCCGATTTCAAACAACAAACCAGATATAGCACCTAAATCGGATGATAGTTCGGAACGATGCTGGTTATTGGTATCAATCATTACTTCTCTCAGCTTAAGATATTCACTCCAGCTACCCAGTTTCTTTTTGTCTTTGTATAAAAAATTAAAGCCGTTAATGATAGCTGTGTTAAATGGGGGAATAATAGTGGGATGCAGAAAATAAAGAATACTTGCTACAGAAGGGCCAAGCCCTTTTATTTTTAAACTGTCCAGCCTGATGATTTCTTTAAGAATTTGTTCTTCAGTCTTTGCATTCAAACAATTTTCTAAAAACTGGCCGAAAGACTGTTTATTGTTTTCGTTCTCATAAATATCAGGAATCCTCAATTTGGGTTTCCAGTAAAATGGATGGGAAGCTCCTTCAAACACTTGCTTTTGTTCTGTAATGCATGTAAGTACAAACTCAAGTGAGGAGCCTTTGAAATCGTTAGGGAACTTTTTATTTTTAATATCATCCACCACTTGCATCACACCACGACGTATGGAACGGAAGGCTTTAAGACGTTCTTCATTATTGATGAACCATGTGTTATAAACAGATTGCTTATCTGTTTTGTATTGCTGGATGATTTGGGAAAGGTTTTCAGACATTTGGTTACTTAGTAAGTTAACAATTAAAAAAATACCGCTGCTTTAAACAACGGTAATTTAAGTAAATCTTTTGTATCAGTTGTAAATAGCAACTCAACCGAATGTTACAAATCTTGAGCTTCTGATAATACAACACTGATGCTCATCTAACTTGTCTGATGTGCCACCGGGCTGGTCGGTCATTACATTATTTGGGTCGGATGAGTGTGCAAATAAATCGCATAAATGCCCAATTTCCTGAACGATGGTATTACCAGCACTTAGTGGTAAACCACCGCTGCTGTTGGCAGGGTTATTAGTAATTACCCAATCAGTACCTGGGAAAGCACAACCACCTGCGTTGGTCATTTTTTCAACTACATAAACAGTAATTACAGGGAATAGTTTTTTTGATGAACATGCCTCTCTGCTAAATGTGACCCAGAAACTGGAAAATGTGTTACCAAAATCGCAAGTTGTAGTCCGCAAAAATTCTGGATGCCCAATTATATCAATACTATCTACAATAATATTGATATTACATTGCCTGAAAACTGCTGATACCTGGCTGAGCATAGCGTTTAACTCGGCGTTGGTAGCAGCCGGTTGAATAGTTACGGCACCAGTTTTTTTATTGGTAATGTTTTCGCTCAATACTTTTACGCATATCCGTATATTTTTACTTACTTCAATACCAGCCCTGCAAAGCAAATATTCAATCCACCTGACTGTTATCCATGTAATGAGCCAGCAAACCCACCGGGCAATGTAGTAGATATATTCCATTACAACCTGAACCCATTCAAAAACCCTGTCAATTACTTCACGGCATACCCATTCTGTTATGTTTTCTATTACTTCAATCACCTTGGTAACAAAATTGCATAAAAGGCTAAGTGGCCAGGGAAGCGATTTGCAAATTTTTTCCACTACTTCCCTAACTGTACGTATTGTTCTGGTAACCCATTCGCAAACTGTTCTTGCTATATCCCTGGCTAACTGAATGAATGTTTTTATAATAAGAATTACCGGTTCTAATATAAGCCTGCACATATTTTAAAAGTTTTACAAATTCATAAAGTCTGTCCTAAGCATAAATATATCCTAAGCCCAATGTACTCCACACCTGTGCATTTGTTCTTGTCATAATAGGTGATGGTTTTAATATTTCTGAAGGATTGGGATGTGTGGCAGCAGGGTTTAAAATCTGCCAGTCTGCAAATAACTTATC
>JAIEMP010000025.1 GCA_019752045.1 Chitinophagaceae bacterium
ATGCCGCCGATAAATTCGATAGCAATGACGGTTTGATTGTATTGGTTTAAAAGTTTGGTGTATTCCTGTTTTACAATTACAGCATTGTTGAGTGATTGCGTCAATTCATAGTAACCGATTTCACCGGCAGTAAAAGCTTTTTGCGCCTGCGTAATAATGAGATTGGCCTGTGGCAAAGCTGTATTGCGGTAATAGTTGATTTGAACCCTTTGCTTCTGCAATTCACCAAACAGCCTGGTCAATTCTGCCTGCAGGTTGTATTGATAATTGGTCAGTTCTGCTTCACGGCGTACCCGGTTTACTTCTGCCGCTTTTACTTTTTCTTTTTGTGCCCTGGCAAATATGGGAATGCTGATGCCCAAATTAACACCCTGGAATCGGCGGCCAACACCATAATATTTATCAGCACCATTTACGGTTTGATAACCTACTAAAGACTGGTTGAAATAACCCACAGAGAAATCAGGTTTTAATCTTGACTGCTCAACAGCTTTCTCTCTGTTTGCAATATCAATCTGCTGTTTAATAAATGCCAGTGTAGGGTTGGCAGCAATGGCAGCAGTATCAAAGTTTACCTGTATCTGCTTTTCAATAAGTGAAGTGTCGGCAATGGCCGTAACTGATGAATCTGCAGTAAACACTTTCAGACGGTTTAATTCAATACGGTAATCTTCTTCGGCATTTCTCAATTGCGCCTTTATCTCATTTACTTTGCTTTCGGCATTGTAGTTCTCCAGTGCATTGGTTTCACCTGTTTTATATCGTAATGCAGACGCCTTCAATACATTTTCGTAAATAGCCAATAACTCTTTCAACAGCCTAATTTCCTCTATCCAAAAGCTTAACTGGTAGTAAGATGTTTTAGTATTCGCTGCCAGTTCAGTTTGATAAATTTTCAATTGCAGTTCACTGCTTTTGATATTTGACTCAGATAGCCGTATGAGACTTTTAAAGTAAGCCGGATTTGGTATGCCCTGGTTAATACTGAAATTATTGTCATAAGCAATGCGGCTGTTGTACTGCCCAAACGTAAGGCCGACATTTGTTTTACCATAGTCCTTGACGGTTTTTTTCAATTGTTGCTGGTAACTTATATCCAGTGTTCCCACTTTTACCAATGGGTTATTCTTCATAGCCGATGCAACCGCATCATTAAGATTGATAACCGTTTTTGGCTGTTGTGCAGTTGCAGCAAATGACGAGGCTAAAAAAAGGATGAGCAGTGAAGCCAACCCTTTCGTTACATCAGACTTCTTCGTTTTTGGTTTTATCTTTTCAAACCATGTGTATAACACCGGCAAAACCACCAACGTAAGAAAAGTGGCCGTAATCAATCCGCCAATTACAACCGTCGCCAACGGCTTTTGCACTTCTGCTCCTGAGCCTGTGGACAACGCCATTGGTAAAAAGCCCAATGAAGCAACCGTGGCGGTCATTAATACCGGTCGCAACCTTACAGAAGTTCCTTTTAGGATGATTGCATTTATATCTGTCATGCCTTCTTTTTTTAACCGGTTAAACTCACTGATAAGTACTATGCCATTCAATACCGCCACACCAAACAATGCGATAAATCCAACACCTGCAGAAATGCTGAATGGCATACCCCGGAACCATAAGGCAAATACACCGCCAATAGCACTCATCGGTATAGCTGTAAATATTAGTAAGGAATATTTAATTGAACCAAACGTAAAGAAGAGAAGCAGCAGGATTAATGCTAATGCCACAGGAACAGCAACGGATAATCTTTTGTTTGCTTCTTCGAGGTTTTTAAATTGCCCGCCATAAGTAATAAAGTAACCAGGGGGCATTTTTACCTGCTTCTCAATTTTTTCCTGCATTTCTTTTACAACTGATGAGATGTCCCTGCCTCTTGTATTAAAACCTACAATGATTCTTCTTTTGGCATCCTCCCGTTGTATCTGGTTAGGGCCTAACTGCAAGTTGACATCGGCTACCTGTTCCAGTGGAATCTGGTTACCATCCGGTGCAGCAACAAATAATCCTTTTACATCATCAATATTCTGGCGGCCTGTTTTTTCTAATCTTACCACCATATCAAAACGTTTCTCGCCTTCATAAACAATACCGGCAGCTTCACCGGCAAATGCAGCACTGATGGTGCGATTTACATCTTCTACATTTAAACCAAACTGTGCAATCTTATCCCTGTTTAGTTTAACCACAATCTGTGGAAGGCCGGTTACCTGTTCTACATATAAATCTTCTGCACCTTTTACCGTAGGTACAATCACACCGATTTTTTTTGCCAGGTCAGCCAGTACATCAAGGTCTTCTCCAAATATTTTAATACCTACATCCTGGCGTACACCCGAAATCAATTCATTAAAACGAAGCTGGATAGGTTGAGATAACCCATAGGAAACACCGGGAATTTTTTCCAGTTCCTTTTGCATCAGTTCGGCCAGTTCTTCCCGGTTATGTGCACTGGTCCATTCTTTTTTATCTTTCAAAAGAATGGTAATGTCACATGCTTCTATGGGCATAGGGTCGGTTGGTATCTCAGAGGCACCAATCTTTCCAATTACTTCTTTTACTTCAGGAAATTTTTTCATCAGTAAATCAGAAGCCTGCGTTATCTTGTCAATTGTCTGACTTAATGAGCTACCTGTTAACAACCTTGTTTCTACGGCAAAATCACCTTCTTCCAATGTGGGAATAAATTCACCGCCTAAGGTTTTAAAAATTAGCAGGCTGATTACAAATACTCCCACAGCAATGCTTACCACCAATAATTTCATCTTCAATGCGCCACGTATTAATGGCGTATAAAGCCTTTGGAAAAACTTCATCATTTTATCTGAAAGGTTTTCCTTGTGGCTTATTTTTTTACTTAGAACAAGTGCACTCATCATGGGTACATAAGTAAGTGAAAGCAGGAATGCACCAAGTATGGCAAATGAAACTGTTTGTGCCATCGGGCTAAACATTTTTCCCTCAATGCCAACCAATGCAAGAATTGGCAGGTACACAATTAAGATAATAATTTGTCCGAATGCAGCAGAGTTCATCATTTTACCTGCTGATTTATATACTTCATCATCCAATTGGTCTTGTGTCATTCTTCCGGGCTTTCGATGGCCCAACTGATGCATGGTGGCTTCCACAATAATCACTGCGCCATCTACAATTAACCCAAAGTCAATAGCACCTAAACTCATAAGATTACCCGACACACCAAACAGGTTCATCAA
Organism: Chitinophagaceae bacterium; assembly: GCA_019752045.1. Lineage (GTDB taxonomy): Bacteria > Bacteroidota > Bacteroidia > Chitinophagales > Chitinophagaceae > Lacibacter. Next base: position 3,219 of record JAIEMP010000025.1, read on the forward strand.
CGAAATAGCGAAAAGCATTGCAAGCGGAATTACCGAAGCCACTATCAACCCCGAACGGATATTACCAAGGAAAACCACCAATACAAAAATCACAATCAAGGCACCTTCAATAAGGTTCGTTTTTACAGTTCCAATAGCCCTGCTAACTAAAGCACTTCTGTCAAGGAAGGGTTCAATGACCACACCTTCAGGCAAGCTTTTCTGAATCTGGATTATTTTATCTTTTACACTATTAATTACAATGCTGGAATTTGCCCCCTTGAGCATTAATACAATGCCACCAACTACTTCCCCTTCTGCATTACGGGTTAATGCCCCATATTGTGTAGCATGACCAAGTTGTACCGTAGCAATATCCCTTACCAATACGGGTGCACCGCCTGTAGTCCTTGTAACAACAATTTTTTCAATGTCAGTGATTGTTTTAATAAAGCCTTCGCTGCGGATAAAATAAGCGTTGGGTTTCTTATCTATATACGCACCACCTGTATTCTGATTATTTTTTTCAAGGGCATTAAATACATCTGCTATGGATAGATTATAGCTGCGAAGTTTATCTGTATTCAATGCAATTTCATACTGCTTTAAAAGACCGCCAAAGCTGCTTACATCAGCAATGCCGGGTGTACCAAGCAATTGACGACGGACAATCCAGTCCTGTATCGTCCGAAGCGACATGGCATCGTATTTATCTTCATATCCTTTTTTTGCATGTAAAACATATTGATAAATCTCACCTAATCCCGTAGAGATAGGAGCCATCTCAGGGTTGCCAATATTATTTGGTATCTGGTTACGGGCTTCTATCAGCCGTTCGCCTACTTGCTGACGGGCCCAATAGATATTTGCATCATCATGAAATACAACAGTAACCACGGATAACCCAAACCTGGATATAGAACGTATTTCCTGCACTTCCGGAATGGTGGCCATTGTTTGTTCAACCGGAAAAGAAATTAACTGTTCCACTTCCTGTGCAGCTAATGATGGGCTTAGTGTAATTACCTGTACCTGGTTATTGGTAATATCGGGTACGGCATCAATCGGTAATTTTTTTGCCGAATAAACACCCCATATTATTAATGCAAGTGTAAAAAGGCCAATGACCAATTTATTTTTTATGGAGAATTGAATGATTTTATTGAGCATGTCTTAATTCTGTTTGGTTATATATGATACCTGAAAAAATGAATGGTTCTTTCCACTATTGCGGCAATAAGTATGGCACAGGCAATTCCAATAAGAATGATTCTGATTATTCTTATTACTAAAGGCTTTTTTCTTTTCTTGCCTTTTGCAATTTTTTTGGCTGTGGCCATTGCCAGCAATGGGAAATGAATGATACAATAGCTGAATAAGCCAATAAATGACTTACAGCAAATTCAATAAAGGAGTGAGATTAAGAAAGTTTGGGAGGTTGCCAGATGCTATTTTGAGCTTCAGTACTGAACGCTACATTATAAAGGGGATATTTCTCTGATTGAAATTCCACTTTGTTTAATTGAGCCTTAGAAAGAGGAGAGTAAAAGGCTGAGGCCGCACAACAGGAACATGAACAGAAAGGAGAACAGGCTTCTGTATTATGTTTATGCTGCTGGTGATTATTCGCAACTGAAATTTTTACTTCTGCTTTTGAGTTACACTCTCTACTGTCGCCACATGGAAGGCATGACAGGTAAAGAAGGAAAACACCCATTATGAAGAATACAAATTTCATTAGTTGCAAAAATAGGATGTTTTGTTGCAAACTAAACATTATCCGTTTATTAAAATAGTGATAATGTTGCAAATCATCGGATTATCAGCGAATAATTCCCAATTTCAGAAGTGTTTCTTTAAAGAATAAATGTTTTTTTTAATGGCCATGATTGGGCAATACTGTAGTCTTTCAACCTGCAATTATTTATCTTCTATATTTATATGTCGCATCAGCATTGCAAGAACTATAAGAGCTAAAACGAAAAGGCATACTAATAATACTTCTTAAAAAAATCCCCGCCACACTACATATAAGGTGGCAGGAGACTAACTGCACATAAGAAAGATTATTCTACCGGGTGTACAAACCTGTATGGTGAATAGCACCTGCTAAAACATTTATTTATAGATCAAGCCCTGTGCACCTGGCTTCTGCTGTTCTGCAACTGAAATCATTTTATATCCTAACTGTCGCATGATATCTTCATGATTGAAATAAATTGTTCGTGTATCAATCTTGCCATTTGTTATCCGGTAAGCAGCGTGGTAAGCAAATGTTGCCGTAGCAGCTTTATTTCCATAATCAGGGGTAGGTGGATAATCAGTAGCCAAGTCACCCCAGAGAAAAACCCAGTCACCTTTGCCCCTGCCACCATCTTTAATGGTGGTTATTGCAATTGTTTCGATACTGCTGTATCTTTTGCCACCTATTTATATACTTCCCAATGATGCTGTACTCCATTAAGTGTTTTTGCTTTATCAGCATTATCTTTTACGCCAAGACCATACTGTGTGTAATTGTCCGCCATTAAAGCAGACATTCCTGCTGTATCACCCTTTAGTTCGGCATCCATGAACTTTGTTACAATTGCTTTATTTTGTTCGCTGCTATTATCAGTAGTCGCAGCATTTTCTGTTGAAGGGTCAGCCGATTTGCTGTTGGTGCAGGCTACCGCACCGGCCAATAAAATGATACATAAATACTTTTTCATAACTTTTGTTTTTTAAACTTTGCAGAAATATACCGGTGGTGCTAAACTGGAGTGTACTAACCCTAAAGCAGTATTATGTGTGCCGATTGTATTGGAAAAGAGTGCTCCGGAGCCAATACCGCTTCTATGATTTCTTGTTGTATTAACGTAGGCTGCCCGAAAACCCAGAAAAGTGTTTGCTGTTTTTGGATTTATACTATCGGCTTTGTTGTTGTTGATGATGATAATATCAAAAGGCAGTGAATCAATGATAGTTCCATTTTGGGTAAAGATTTTTCCTCCTCAACTATTTGTCGCAAGAAGGAAAAAGATTCCCCTTATTAATGAAATTTAATTAATGATTAATTTATTTTTAAATCAACTGAAGATTGTATTTTTTTTTACTTTTTTGCACAGCATCCTTTTCAATAGTTTACCTTTAAAAACTACTGATAGTTTAAAATGATAATAAAAGCCTAGTAACCGGGGTTTTGAGTTGCCTCTGAATTAAGTAGCAATTCGTTGAGCGGAATTGGCCAGATATACTGTATATCATTTGGAGCAATAGCGGGAACTGAGCCTTTACCCAATAGCGGTTGTCCAAGCCGCAACCTATCAAAAGACCGGAAGCCTTCTCCTAACAATTCTATCCTTCTTTCAATAGCAATTTGGTCTAATAAATCCTGCGGCGTGGCAAAACCAGCTACAGTAAAAACAGTGGTGGGATCTGATCGCTGACGGATTGCATTTAAGAGATCCATAGCCCTTGGATCTACTGTATTGTTCTGCCGGACGATGGCCTCTGACAAATTCAGCAACACCTCGGCATAGCGTATTACATTCATATAATCGGCCTCGTTGCTTGGATTTTTTGGCCATTTATTACTTAGCCAGGTTGATGGTCCGGGTAAACGAACCTGCGTTAAAGCCCTGCGTGCATCTGTAGTTTTCCATCCCGTATTTCCTAATATACCGGCTGGATTAAGTGGATAGTGTCCTGAACCATTTAGCGGTGGATTATAAAAAATGCCCGCTGTTGTTGGCGCATCGAGCGTTGTAAAAGCAAATGAAAACACACTTTCCGAAGTTGTGTAAGGTGAAGAAAAAACTGCGCTTACGGATGGAGAAAGCTGGTGCGGAACACCTGTGGTAGCTGTGAAAGGCGCAGCTGCCGATACAATTTTATTGGCCTCAACAATAACCTTATCGTACTGCTGCATGCTTAGGTACACCCTTGTTTTAAGTGCAATAGCGGTGTTACGGTGTGCTCTTGTTGTACGGTCGTATGGGCTGGCATAAGTTAGTGGCAGGTTGGTTTCTGCAAAATCCAGGTCTTTAAGAATTTGTGCATATACTTCTGCAACAGTGGCCCTTTTTAATTTATTATTTCCACCGGAAATTTCTGCCTGCAGCCGAAGCGGAATTCCATCTTTGGCACCATTGCCATCCCAATAAGGACGGGCGTAAAGCGTAACCAGCGCATAATGGCACAAGGCTCTGAGAAACCGTGCTTCTCCCTGATATTGCTTTTTTTGTGCTGCTGAAACAACAGTTGAAGTCTCGATACCCTCAAACACCACATTGCTACGGTTAATGGCCGCATAAGCTTCCTGCCAGGTCAGTTGTACTTCGTCGTGTGAAGGAGACACAGTAAATTCCCAGGTAGATAATCCTGCCTGAACATTGAGGGTTAAATTAAGAAATTCTTCACCTCTTATATCAATGTTTACCTGGTAACGGCCAGCATAAAAATTAGAAGATTTTACGGCAGAATACATTCCAAGTGTTTGCTGCAGCACTCTTTGGGCATTGCCAAAGGCATCAGCGTCACTTATGTTGGTGGGCGGGGTGGGTGAAAGCTTTTCTTTGTTGCAGGCAGCAAAGATGAATGCAAAAAAAGCAAACAGTAATATTTTATTTTTCATGATGATTTTTTATTGTTTAAAAGCCGATTTTAAAACCCAATGTTCACACCAAAGCTGAATGACCGGGACATAGGTGCCGAATTTAATTCAACGCTGGGGGTACCGGTTGAATTTCTATTGGTCGAAATTTCCGGATCGAACCCCGTGTATTTTGTAAATACAAAAGCATTTAATGCAGCCGCATAAAACCTTACTCTGCTCAAGCCAATTTTGTCTGTCAGCGAACCAGGCATTGTATAACCCAGGCTTATATTGCGCACTTTCACAAAATCTGCTTTTTCCACACTTTCAGAAGTTATAAAATTTGTACTTCCGTTAGAGATAAGATCGCCGTAAACCAATCGTGGAATGTTGGTAACATCACCGGGCTTTTGCCACCGTGTTAACACGGCCTTGTCACTATTGGCGGTTGTTGGGCTACGGATAGTGGTTTTAGTCCCGTTAAACATATAGTTGCCACCGGAAAAGAACAGCAAGATGTTCATGTCGAAAGCCTTGTAACGAAAATTATTATCGAACCCGCCAAACCATTTAGGCAGGGCCGGCCCCATCACCACACCATCCTGGTTTTGGTTAGGAGACCGCGGTGCCGGAGAACCATCAAGGTAGGTCCATCTGAGCGCAGAGCTTGGGGCCGATGCATCGAACTGCACAGCGGTTCCATCACGGTAGTAAAATATTCTTCTTCCGTTGGCAGGATTAACAGCGCCGCTCTTCACCACATAAAAGCTGCCCAACGATTCTCCTACCCTGGCAATACTGAACGGCGCCTGAACAGCAGTGACTAAAATTATATCTGAATTACCTGCGGCTAATGACGTTATTTCATTTCTTTGGGTGGTAAAATTCAGGCTTGTATTCCAGTTAAAATTTTTGTTCCGTACTACGTTGGCGTTCACAGTAAACTCCCAGCCCTTGTTAAACATACCGCCAATATTATTCAGTATGGCATTGCCCGGAATGCCTGCTGAGGGTGATTGAGGGTCGCCTAGTATAAGGCCATCAATATTATTTTTATAGTAAGCCACTTCGCCGGTGATGCGGTTATTCAAAAGGCCAAACGAAAAGCCCATATCTATTTTACGGCTGGTTTCCCATGTGAGGTTTTGATTTCCGGCCTGTGAAAAAAACAGGGTATTGTTAGGTCCGTTCAAACCAGAGCTGTATAAATTTTGGGATGCAAAATCGGCAATGCCCAGGTTATTGCCTACTTTACCGTAGCTGGCACGTAATTGCAAAAAGTTTATTGTATTGGCCATGGAAGAATTTTTGAAAAAATCTTCCTGCGACAGCACCCAGCCTATTGATGCGCCGCCGAAATTTCCAAATTTTTTACCTAGTGCAAAGGCAGAATAGCCATCACGACGAGCACTTAGGGACAAATAATACTTCTTTTTATAATCATAGTTGACCCGTGAAAAATAGGATTGAAGAAAATTGATGCCAACAACGTTGCCAAAGGGAAAGATGGTGCCGAACGAGCCCTGATAAATATTATAAAGGGAGTCAGCTACAATTCTTCTGTCGGCGCCCCAACTATTCCTGCTGGAGCTTTGTTGTTCCGCACCCACTAATATTCCAATCTGATGTTTTTGATTGATAGTGGTATTGTAGTTTAGTAAGTTTTGCCAGTTTGATCGCTGAAAACGGCTCATAATATTAGAAGCCGCTCCTCCAAACCGTGAACCCTCGCTGTGTAACGCATTTCTAAATTCTTTGTTTTCAACCAACAGGTTATCTACTCCATAAATAGATTTAAACTCCATGCCTTTTATCAGCTTAATACCAATATAGGCATTGGACATTACACGGTCGGATTGAGAGGTTTGTGTATTCAAGGCCATGGCCATTTTAAAATTGGGCAGGAAGCTTAGCGGGGTAATATTGTTGCCCTGCCCCATAGCAATAAATCCATTATAATTCCAACTGCCGTCATTTTTATAAGGACCTACGTTTGGTGGAAGGATCATTGCTAAACGGGCAGCGCCGGCTGCTGCAAAAACGGCTTCGGGCCTGGCTTCGGTTGGTGTTCCTGTTATTAATCCCTTATTCATGGACTGCGTATAATTGAAGGAACCGCCAATGTTTATGCGGTTGTTAACTTTATGGTCTAGGGTAAAGCGTCCTGTTTTTCGATTAAAATCGTTTGTATAAAATATGCCCTGCTGATTTGAATAACCTAATGAGAAAAAATATTGCGTGGTTTCGTTAGCGCCGGAAATATTTAAACTGTGGTTGCTGGATAAGCCCGTGCGGTAGGCTTCATCATACCAGCGGGTATCTACGAGTTTGCCGTTTGCATCATTCATGGTATAAAAACCACGGGTAGTTCCATTAGCGGGTGTACCGGCATTTAGCAAAGCTTCGTTTTTGATCATTGTATATTCTTCCGCATTCAGCATTTCAATCAGGTTCATTGCTTTTGTGGCACTTACCCAACTTTCTAAATTCACTTTTGCTTTTCCTGCTTTACCTCTTTTAGTGGTGATAAGTATAACGCCTGCGGCGGCTCTTGATCCATAAATGGCTGTAGCTGCCGCATCTTTCAATACTTCGAAACTCTCAATATCGGAGGGATTGATATCTGCCAGCGCATTATTGGCTGCAAAGCCGCTGCCCACGTCACCGCTCCAAATGGGAATGCCATCCACCACTACCAGCGGGAAAGAACTTAGGGAGATGGAATTGATGCCACGTATTCTGATAACAGCCGGATTACCGAGTACCCCGTTGGGTATGGTAAAGTTAACTCCGGCTGCACGTCCGGATAAAGCCTGATCAAAACTTACCATTGGTACATCTTTGATGGATTTTGCTGATATCCGTGAAATGTTGCCGGTAACATCTCTTCTCTTTTGGGTTCCATAACCAATTACTACCACCTGGTCGATCTCCTTTTGAGATGGAAGGAGTTTTACATCAACAACAAGCCTATCGTTGGTTGGCACTTCCAATGTAATATAATCGACACTTGAAAAAACAAGTACTCCTTTATCAGGCATTTGAATTTTATAATTACCGTTTTTATCAGTGGTGGTACCTGTAGTGGTGCCTTTTATTACAACGCTTACTCCTTGCATGGGATCTCCATTATCATCCGTTACTTTTCCTGTTACTATTCTGTCAGGTAAAAAAGCATCTTTTAAAATTTCACTTTCTTTTTTCTTAATAATCACGGTATTATCGATTATTTCATAGGTGAGTTGCTTCTCTTCCAGTACCACATCCAACGCCTGATTTAGTGTGGCGTTATTAACCTTTACAGTTACGGTTCCCGCATTTTCCAAAAGCTCATACCTGTACAAAAAATTGTAACCGCTTTGCTTTTTTATTTGCTTAAATACTTTTTGAAGCGAAGCCTTATTTTCAAAAAGGTTAATTTGTGAACTACTCTTTGCGCTTGCGGTTAAACAAGCTGAAAGAAAGAAGAGGGTTGAAATCTTCATAATCATCAGAGTTTTGATTAGTGCCCTTCTCTGAAATAAAGAAGAGCTGCAGTTTTTCTTTAAATACATAACTTTGTTTTGTTTGGGTTAAACAATAAGCAGTTCCGGCGATTGTATATTTGGGCTAACTCAAACTACTTGCAGGGGTTCCGCTCCAACGGAATCCCTGTTTTTGTTTAAATCAACCATAAGAACTATTCATCAGGTAAGCAAAGGGGTAGGGAAACGGTTTAGATGGTGTACAGGATTGGGGTTGAATTACTGTCCGGAAATAACAATTATTCTTTTGTCTTGAATCTCAAACTTTACCACACCGGTCTTTTCAAGCATCTTTAAAATCTTTGGCAACGAAGCAGTCCTGGAAATTGAACCACCAATATGGCTGTTGAAGGTTCCTCTATATTCTACATCTATATCATACCACCGTTCCACTTGTCGCATGGCGGTTTTTATATCTGTTTTATCTCCAAACTGAAACTCACCATTTTTCCATGCCACCACTTGTTCTAAATCTATATTGCTGGTAATTTCCAAATGGCCATTATCATTTACTACGGCCTGCTGCCCAGACTGAACGTTATTTTTATTAACCTGTATATTGCCTTCCAGTAATGTAACTCTTGTTGCAAATTCGTTGTTGTAAGTATTTATATTGAAATGTGTACCAAAAACTTCCGTGGTTATGCCCTTTGCACTAACAATAAATCTTTTTTCAGCATCTTTTGCAACTTCAAAATAAGCTTCACCAGTAATTTCAACTCTTCGTTCATTGCCTATAAAAGAAGCGGGAAACTTTATCGAACTCGCCGCATTCAGCCACACTTTGGATTTATCTGCAAGCACCAGGGAGTATGTTTCACCTCTCGCAGTCATTACCGTATTATAAACCTCTTCATCTCCTGCAGCTCCGGGTATATAAACTAATTTACCATCCTGGTTCACCACTGCTGCATTACCCTGTTGGGCAAGTTTTCCAAGCGTAGCACTGTCTAAGACTATTTCTGTACCATCGGCCAGAACAAGTTTGGCTTTATAGCTTCCGGGCTTTATATTGTTTTGCAGATGCTCCGTATTAGCCTGTGTGTTCGCATTATCATGCTTGCTGTTATCGGGAAATATAAAATAGCCAGATACAGTGATACCGGTAATAATGGCAGCCGCCACAGCCCATTGCCATATCTTACGCTTTATGGATACTATCTTCCTTTCATCAACTGTTTGCTCAAGCTTTTGCCAAATCCTCTCCTTTGTTTTATACAAATCGCCAATACCTTTTTGCAGGCTTTTGTCATCTAAAAACTCCTGTATCGCTTCCTTGTTTATTTTCGATTGACTCATCCAGGTATTCAGTTCCTGCTGTTCGGCAGCATCTAATCCGGCATCTAAATGTTTAATCACCAATTCTTTTATACGATCAATTATTAATGGCATATTGCAGGTTATATCTGTTAAACACCTGTACCCGGTTTTTGTACTCAAAAAAGTAAAGAAAAATAATGTACCTGGAAATTCAGACCTTTTTTACTTTCATATCAGATTTAAAAAGGCAACACAGAAGAAAAAGTTGCTCAAAAGGTTTTTCTCCAACAGCGTAAGTCGTACCTGCTTCAATGCACGAACTTTATCGTTACGTACTGATTGGTTTTTGATACCTGTGGCTTCAGCTATTTCTTCATTGGAAAGCCCGTTGATATAAGCCATTTTGAATACCTTTTTTAATTGCGGAGAAAGGTTTTCGATAGCGTTGTAAATGTGTTGCCAAATGCCTGAATAAATCTGTTCCGATTCCAGAATTGATTCATCATTTTGCTCCAGCAGGTAAGCTATTTTTTCGTTTTCAGCAAAATGGCGGCGGCTGTCCCGCAAATAATTAAGACAGGCGTTTTTGGTAGTGGTATATAAAAAAGAACGCATCGCATTTACATTGTTAAAGTCATTCATCCTCTGCCAAAGCTTCAAAAAAGTTTCTGAGGTGATGTCTTCAGCCACCTGCTGTTCCGCCACAAACCGCCGGGAGAAATAAAATACTGCTGTAAATTGTTGATTATATAAAGCCTCAAATCCCTTTCGGACATCCTGTTTCAGTAATTGGGAAAGATTTTCATCTCTATCTGGAAACTGACTATTCATTGTTTATGAGGTTAAAAAAAATAATGAGAATATGTTTTGGGTGCATATCAAATTGTCGGAATTGATTAAATTTAACCGGTTGGCGGAATTAATTTGCCAGGGCATGTTTAACTCTGCTTACGGTTTTGTTATAAATAAACTTGTTTAAGAACTGTAAAGTTGTAAACCCTGTTACCTTGGCCAGAATCCTGAATTTGAAGCCAGTAAAGGATTTAGCGTAGTTACGCTGTATCATAAACTGGTCGCCCAATTGAGAGAAAACAGTTTCAATCCGCTTTCTTATTTTCTTCAATATCTACATCACAGGCTGCTGTTCCTTCTGATTGTTTCACAGCGGCATTTCTAATTGGATGCATGCTGTTTCAAACAAGTTAATTTGATGCTGTCTGCTGATATATCCTTTGTCGCCTATAAAAATGCAATTACAGAACAATTCTTTTACGTCTTTTAAGTAAAGAATATCATGTACGCTTGCTTTTGTTAAATCTAATGATTCAATAACACCTGATGCAGAACAAACGCTATGCAATTTATAACCGTAGAAATATTTTTTCTGTGATGCACAGTATCCTTTGTCCGGCGAATGATGTACTGATTCTTTGCCCATTTTGTTTCTTTGCACTCTGCTTATTTTACAGATATCAAGTGGCATTGTATCAATAGCAAACACATCTACATGCTCGTTAAGCCTTGCTGCCATTAACTTTCTGGCTTGTTCTGTTTTTTCAAATAATAACTTCCTTTGGTCATTGTAATGTCTGGTGCTGATGATGTTTTCAAAATCATAGCTTTACTCCGATACAAGTTTTGAAAACAAATAATTCTCATTGTCAATACTCAAACATTCAGCAGTTAAGCTCAGTATCATCACCTCTATATCAGAAAACCTTGGCACCACACCACGTCGTCTATAGTTCACTTTCTCATTTATTTCGTCACATAAAATATCTTTCAAAAGCTCATGTATTTTGTCGAAATTTGTTTTGATGTTGTGCATGTTGAATGAGTGGGTTTAGTCACTTTCTTAGACAACTGCATGACATCTTTTAACGCTTCTTCTCTAAATTTAATTCCGCAAACGGGTATGAGTAATAAAATACAATCTATATAATCAGTTACCATGTGCATTAATAGTCCTACTGATACGACACGAAATTTCGGAAACAATAACAACAAAGCATATATAATTATGGCGATATAACTGTGCAATGGATGAAAACCAATACTGCAACGGCAGGGATGGTAAAAAGGAATTGCTAATAAATGGTCAGCGTCTATCAACATTGTTAACAATAATATCAGGTAAGCTTGTTTCCATCGTTTTCTAAAAAAGATAAAAGCAATTCCTAAGGGAAAAACAAAGTGAAGAAAATAGTGAATAACGTTCTGAATAATTTCCATTTTTTTGTATTCTACCGCTATTTTACTTTCAACAAACTTGCATTAATGGCTACCACAACTGTGCTCACACTCATCAATACTGCACCTGCAGCCGGGCTTAACAGGATTCCCATTTTGTATAATACACCTGCCGCCAATGGTAAAGCCACTACATTATACCCCGTTGCCCAAATTAAATTCTGAATCATCTTTCTGTAAGTGGCTTTACCAAACTGAATCAATGAAACAACATCTTTGGGATTACTGTTCACCAATACAATCCCTGCTGTTTCGGCGGCGATATCAGAACCTGAACCAACTGCTATGCCTACATTAGCCTGAGCCAAAGCAGGGGCATCGTTTACGCCATCACCTGTCATGG
>JAIEMP010000017.1 GCA_019752045.1 Chitinophagaceae bacterium
CTGTGACAAAAGTTATGTTGATGAAAAAGCTAATTAATCAAGGTAAACCAATGAAGCAGCTTGTTAAACAGTTTAAAGTAACCGACACACAAATATTCAGAATTAAACGTGGCGAAAATTGGGCGGACATTGAAGCAGCAAAATAACGGCAGACAAGAAGCACATGCCACCAACAAAAGTATTGCTGCAAGTGGGGCTGGACGTTGAAGCAATCATCGGAAGCATATATGCAGGCTACCTATTTGAGGGGGTGGGATTCTGATGGGCATTAGCTCTTAACTATACCAATCAACTTTTTATAGGACTGGACATAGCAGGGATTGAAGTATTTCAATTTGAACAATCGTTTTAATTTACATTGCTGTTTAATTACTTAAAACAGAAATGCTCATCACAGAATATACCCCCACATGGATAACCGATTTTGAAGCGATCAAACTCGCAATCGAAACCGTACTGCCGGAAATTGAATATAGCATAGAACACGTTGGAAGTACATCTGTACCACACTTAGCTGCAAAACCAATCATTGATCTGGATATCATCTATCAACAGCCTGCAGATTTTGAGCTCATCAAATCAGCGTTAGAAAAACTGGGTTATACTCATCATGGAAATCAGGGAATAGAAGACCGTGATGTGTTTAAAAGAAACGCAACATGCAGTCATGCAGTTTTAGATACCGTGAAACAGCACCTGTATGTTTGTCCAATACACAGCAAGGCTTTGGAACGGCATATTTTATCCCGTGATTATTTAAGAAAACATGAATGGGCCCGGCTGGAATATCAACAAATAAAATACCGGCTGGCCGAAGAAGCCAATCAGGATAAAAAAGTATATGCAGCATTGAAAGAATTACATGCGAACCCTTTTATTGATTCAATCATCGAAAAAGAAAAAAACGATCGCATTACCTCGGTTTCCTGAATTCAGTATTTGTATTATCTTCAACAGGCTATACCACATTGCAGCCAACCTTAACTAATGCAGTATATGAACAAATATAAAAACCTGTACAAATGGATGTTTGTACCAATGGTCTTTATGCAGTTTGGAATTTTCAGAGATTATTGGGGCGATTTTAGGGAGAATGCATGGTCCGTTCATATCCATTACTGGACGGGTACTGTCTGGTATCTCTATCTCATCATACAACCTTACTTTGCTACGCATGGTCAGTTGCCACGGCATAGAACAAATGGCATCATCGGTATGTTTTTTGCCGGCGCAGTTTGTTTAACTGCATTGAGTATGATGCACAGAGACATTGTTACAACAGAAAAAATCTTAGAAAATCCAACCGAGTTTGGACCATTTAAACTCTGGTTCTTTTTTGGTGTGGCCGCCGTTGAAATTGTAATGATGACTGCATTTGGATATGCAGTAATCAAAAGCATCATTCACCGGAAGCAGTTAGAGAATCATGCATGGTGGCTGGTTTCAACAGTATTTCTGATCATGATGCCTGCACTTGGCAGAGGCATACAGAATGTGTACATCGGCATGTATATAAAAAAGTGGCCGAATGTTGATATTATGGCACCCATTTACTTTACGCAGTTCCTGATCATGGGCATGCTGCTTTTTGCCGCATGGAAATATGGCAAACTAAAACATCAGGCTACCATTATTGCACTTGCAGTAAACGTCTTTATCTTTTTACTTGAGCCTTTGGGAAAATCGGAAGCAGTGCAGCAGTTTTTAAAAACGATGATCAAGGGTTGATGATTCATTTAAAAAAACATAAATGAACCCAAGAGTTAAACATAAATACTATTCTCTGTTTCTTGCAATTGTTTGTGTTGCAGGAATCCTCTTCCTCATATATTTTTTCTTAAACCCATCGGAACAGGATAATGGTTTTAAACGATTTATGTATATCATCTGGTTTGTTTTATTTTTCTGTTATGCTGTAATAAATATCAGAACATATCTACAAGAAAAAAAAATAATATTAATTTTTTAAAAGCACCAAGACTTATCTATTTCAATCCTGTAAGATATAGAATACATAAAACTATAATGACTAAAGACTTTCAAGAGTGGGGATTAAAGAACAAAAATTAAGCATACATACACAAGGTTAAAGCAACTAAATTTTAATCTGTAGTTTTAACACAAATAAAGAAACCAAACAATTAATAAGATTACAGATGAAAGAAAATCTGTCGGAAGCCTCCATTGAACCGCTGCTGAATTATTTTGAAAGTAAAATTCCCCTCAACAACGAAGAGCGTGAACTTGTGCTTGAAAAATTTCGCTCACGGCTCTACCGTAAAAAGCAATATGTATTGCAGGAAGGTGATGTATGTACGCATATTAATTTTGTTGTACGTGGTTGTTTGCGCACGTATAAGATTGATGAAAAAGGAACAATCCATGTGCTGCAGTTTGCAGCAGAAAATAATTGGATCAATGATCTTGGAAGTTTTCACGAAGTAAAACCTTCTACATTGAACATTGATGCGCTTGAAGATACTGTTGTATTACAAATCAACCACGACGATCTGATATCTCTTTATACAAAAGCCCCGAAATTTGACCGCATATTCAGGGTGCTGATAGAAAAAGGATTTGTTCGCCTGCAGGAACGATTGCTGCAGAACATCAGTTCTACTGCTGAAGATCGCTACCAGTCATTCCTGGAACTTTACCCCCACTTAGCTAATCGTCTTTCACAAACACAAATAGCTGCATTTTTAGGTGTTACACCTGAATTTTTAAGCCGTCTGCGTAGCAGGCAAACCAAAAAATCTTAATCCAGATCAATACTATTTCTTGATGCAGTTCATTGGACAGTGCCTCACTGCCGGTGCATCTTTGCATGATCAAATTATTCATTCATAATAAAAAGAAATAGAAATGACACAAAAATCAAAAATTGCAATTATTGGTCTTGGAAATATCGGATCTGCAGTTGCTGCAAACCTTGTAAAAGGTAATCGTTCAGTAATAGTTGCTGACAGAACTATCGAAAAAGCAAATGAGCTTTCTAAAAAATTAGGAACCCTTGCACAACCTAAAGAAATAGCTGCAGCAGTTAAAGATGCAGAGATCATTGTACTCGCCATTTGGTTTGATGGAATAAAAGAATTCTTTAAAACTTATGCTGTTGAACTGCAGGGAAAAATCATTGTTGATCCTTCTAATCCCATCGCTCCAGACGAAAACGGTGGTTTTAAAAAGATTATTGACGCAGATCAATCTGCAGGTCAATTACTCTCTGCATTATTACCCAAGGATGTAAAGCTTGCAAAAGCATTGGGCACATTGGGTGCTGCTTCACTTGCAAATGCAGCATTTCAGCAACCTGAAAAAGCTGTTCAATTCTATGCTACTGATGACGCAAGCATCAATATCCGGATTGAAGAATTAATTCTTGATAATGGCTTTGAGCCGGTGCATGTCGGTGGTCTTGAGCAGAGCATCCGCATCGAAGTATTTGGCGATCTGCATGAGTTTGGCGCTTTGGGTAAAACAGTTACTCTAAGTGAAACAAATCAAGTTGTAGAGCCAGCATAATATTCATCCATTTAAAACAAAATAAAAATGAAAAAGTTATTCGCAACAAATTCTGAAAACACTGCAGCCTTATTAGCAAGAATTGCATTAGGTGTTGTCGTATTCCCACATGGAGCACAAAAATTACTTGGTTGGTTTGGAGGTTATGGTTTCGACGGGACAATCGGTTTTCTTACAGGCACAGCAGGTTTGCCATCTGTATTAGCGTTACTGGTTATCCTTATTGAATTTTTCGGTTCATTATTTCTTATTGCAGGATTTGCTACGAGGTTAGCAGCAATTGGTATCATTGCCAACTTTGTTGGAGTGGTAGCAACATCTCACATAAGCAACGGATTCTTTATGAACTGGTATGCACAACCAAATACAGGAGAAGGTATTGAGTACTTTATTCTTCTGTTTGGATTAGCAATTATCTCACTGGTTGCAGGTGGTGGCAGAGCAAGTGTAGATGCTGCAATTACTAAAGGGTTACATCTCCGTCAACGGCCATCGAAGACAGTGATTGCATAACAACAAACAATTATAAAATTAAAACATGAAAAAATTATCAATCATTACCTTCGGGTTAATCATCTTATCAGGCATTTTTCAAAGCTGTGAAACATCAACTTCAACAGCCAGCAATTCAACCGACAATATTGATAGCCTGAAAATGATAGCCATGGAGCTAGTTGCTTCTAACGATACCATTGCAAGCCGTCTGAAAACATTTGATACACTGGATTATGAAGTATTCAGTAATCAACAATGGCACAGGTTTAAAGAAAGTCATGCACAAAACATCAAAGTTATCTGGCCTGATGGTCATGTAACCGAAGGGCTTGATGTACACTTAGAAGACATGAAGAAGTTATTTGTTCATGCTCCTGATACCAGGATCAAAGAACATCCCATCAAATTCGGTTCGGGCAATTACACGTTGGTAACGGGTGTATTTGAAGGAACATTTACCCAGCCAATGCCCATTGGAAATGGTAAATTTATACAGCCAACCGGCAAAGCTTTTAAGATGCCAATGGCAACAGTAGGTATTTGGGAAGATGGCGTAATGATAGAAGAACATTTATTCTGGGATAACCAGACCTATGCAAAACAAATTGGATTGCAATAGATGATGATCGGGAATAACAGTTGACATAAAAGATCTTAATTATATAGGATTGAGAACTAATAATAATAAAACAAATGAAGTCTTTACTTTTTTCTACGTTTCTATTTCTGTCGTTAGATACATTCTGTCAAACAGAAAGCAGCAAACCGTTAAGACATTTTATGCAACCTGCCCCATCAGCAGCCCATGCAGTTCAATATGGAAATAATTCCCAGGCCGGTCGTTATGTAAAAGCCGGCGATGCAAAGATTTACTATGAAGTGTATGGCAAGGGAAAACCAATCGTTGTTTTGCATGGCGGCATTTTTGGTTCAACCTATGAAATGCACCAGTTTATAGATAGCCTGCGGAAAAAATTTCAGGTGATTGCCATCTCTACACGTGGACATGGAAAATCAGAACTCGGTACGGAACCTATTACGTAAGAACAAAAGGCAAACGATGTAATGGCTGTTATTAATGCAGTAACCAAAGACAGTGTGATCATATTAGGTTTTAGCGATGGCGGTTATACAGGTTATGCACTGGCAAACAAATACCCCAATAGAATAAAAAAACTCATTGCTATTGGAGCCACTGAACTTTCTCCCGGTGTGCGTGATTTTACTTTTGATGCTAAACAAGGGATTGCATTAGACACGGCATACTGGAATCAGCAATTTAAACTCATGCCGGAGCCACAACGATTGCAGGAAATGTTTACCAAATTGGGTAATATGTACAACCATCTCACATTGGATAGTACTTTTTTTCAAACGATTAAATGCCCAACATTAGTTATGGCAGGTGATAAAGATGCAAGCAATCCGCCAAAGCGTGTTGTTCATACAGCTCAAATGATTACTAACAGCCAATTAGGAATAATTCCCAATGCAGGCCATGCAGCTTTCCTTGATAATTTTATGACTGTATGGGCATGCATAGTTCCATTTATTAAATAACTTAACACGATGAACAGATTCTTATTTATCATAGGCATTATACTTTCAATCAATGTAAATGCACAAACGATCAAGCTGGATAGTAGCAGACTTGAAGCAGTGCAAGTAGCTATGTTCATTGAAAAGTTAATGGGAGTTGAAGTAGTAAAAGCGATCAAGGATTCAAGTGTGAAAGGCGTGGATGAACCAACCTTTGTAAAGATCAAAGGCGTTGATTTCAGCAACGGCACCATTGAAGTAAAAGTGTTGAGCAGGCTGTTGAAAAATGCACCGGAGTTTGCAAGAGGTTTTGTCGGTATTGCGTTCCGTATTAACGACAGTAATACAAAGTATGAGAGCATTTATTTGCGCCCAACCAATGGCAGAGCAAATGACCAGGTGCGGCGAAATCATTCCATTCAATATTATTCATACCCCGATTATAAGTTTGACCGTTTGCGTAAAGAATCACCTGAGCGCTATGAAGGGTATGCAGATATGGAATTGAATAAATGGATTACTATGCGCATTGAAGTGAACGGCGCAGAGGCAAAACTTTTCCTTGGCAGCAATCAGCAACCTTCACTCATTGTAAATGACTTGAAACATGGCGCCAATACTTCGGGCGCTGTTGCATTGTGGGTTGATATTGGTACAGAAGGATATTTTAAAGACTTGAAGATTACAAAAAAGTGAGCGACCCCGCATGTCAAACGTTCCGGAACTTCAACGGGCTTAACTGCACATGCTTCTTAAAAAAATTATTGAAATGCGTTGTTTCTGTAAACCCTAAAGCAAAAGCGATCTCTGACACATTCCATGGACTATGTTTTAATAAAATTTTTGCTTCCTGCAAAATTCGTTCGGCAATAATTTGCGAAGTGGTTTTATGGGTAGCTTCTTTTACTGATCTGTTTAAATGATTTACATGCACATTCAATTGTGCGGCAAAATCAGAAGCTGAGCGAAGTGTGATCTGTTGATGATTTTCATCAATCGGGAACTGTCGTTCCAGCAACTCCATAAACATAGAGGAAATGCGTTGTGATGCGGAGAGCTGCTGTTGCTGACTGATATCGGTATTGGGCTGCATTTTCAACGCAAAGTGAATTAACTCCAGTACCAGTGTGCGCAACAGATCATACTTATGTATATAATCCGAATTCATTTCTTCAAACATTCGCTGAAAAACAGGCGATACTTTTTCCAGTTGTTCATTACTTAACTCAAACACACGGTTACCTGTTGGCTGATACACTGCATACTGATTTAAGTTACCAAACTGATGAAAAAACTGCTGATCAAAAATACAGAATACACCTCCTGTTAATGTATCGAGGTGTTCCCATTTGTAAGGAATTTGCGGATTGGAAAAAGTAAGTGCCTGTTGTTTTACTTCATAGCATTTATCAGCATAATAAACTTTACCGCTGCCCAGCGTTATTGTGATCTTATAAAAATCTCTGCGGCTGTAAGGCACTGACTTTGCCCGGCTGCCAACATAAGGATCTAACCGAAACACATTGAAATGCCCGATCTCTTTATGGAGATTGTTTGGTACCCAATTAAACTTCCGCTTATAAAATTCTTCTATGGTTTCCACCTGTCGCTTCATCCACAAACTTACGGTTTCCTGCAGTTTAGTGGCGCACATAGTTTTTATTGAAGGAGTAAATTGCACTGAGATTCCATACAAAGCTGTTACCTGCAATTTCTGTGCGGATAGCTTTATTCATAATGGTTTGCAGACTTACCGGAAATTTTTCGTGAGCCAATGTTAAACTGTGTGTAACATAAAATCCATCACTGCCGGCCATATTGAGATAATATACCTGCGGATTGAATTTTGCATACACTTTACCTGCAATTTTTAAATGGCTGAAGTTTGCATTGAGTGTAATAAAATGGGTATAACGTACAGAAGATTTGTCAATGCCTTTTGAAGTAAGATAATAAACTCCAACTGAAATATTTTTTGCAACTATAAATGTGGGGGTAAAATCAATAGCAGCAAAACGGCTCACCTGAACGGCATCGGGAACGGGCGGGTTGCTGATGTTTCTGAACACATACGAGGGATGGGCACCAATACTCATCTTAAACTTATTACCTGTAGCAACTTTGTATCGAAACCAGAAAACAAAAGCCCAGGGCTTACCATTTGTACCAAAACGAAGAAAGGGTTCAAACGTCAGTTTCTTTCCTCCCATATTCAGATCAAACAAAACAGCCGGTCTGTTCAAAGAAAAAGATGGGATAAGTGAAATACCGTTTTGTGTGGCTGTGATAGTGCCTCCAAAATGAACCATCCGTGGTATACTATCCTTTTGTTGCCCAAGCGTTGTAGCAGCAGTAAGCATAAATAATAAGCTCAGCATCGTTGCAGAAGTAAACTCCTTTGTGATTGGCATATATCTGAAAATTATAACCCAAAGAAAAAAGATCTGCTTAACAGGTACTAACAAATATCAAAGAGAATTGTACAGATTTCAAACAATTATTCAGCAGTTCATTTCAGCCTGTTGGAATATTGATACATCAAAAAAAAAACTGTTTCATCTTTTAGCTTAATACATTATCCTGAATTGCCATACGTAAAATATTCAATTTATATTTACCCTATGAAAATCATATATACCGTGCTGTTGATTTCAGCAATCGCTGTTTCATGGAATAGCAAACAGTCAATTGTGTTAACAGTAACAGCTTCTAAAACTGATTTGAGAACAGGTGCTGAGCAAACAGAAAAGTATCTCCCCTATCTCGCTGGTAAACGTATTGCCATTCTTGCAAACCCCACTACGATTATTGGTAAAAAACATTTGGTTGACAGTTTGCTTGAAAGAAAAGTAAACATTGTAAAAGTATTTGGCCCCGAGCATGGTTTCAGAGGCAATGCCAGCAATGGTACTGCAGTGAATGATGAAAGAGATCCTGCAACAGGTATTCCTGTAATCTCTTTATATGGTGCCAAACGCAAACCTTCAAAAAAAGATCTTGCTGATGTAGATCTGATGATTTTTGATATACAGGATGTAGGCTGCCGGTTTTATACTTACATCAACGTATTGAGAGATGTAATGGAAGCCTGTGCAGAAAACAATAAAGAATTATTAATCTTAGACCGACCTAACCCGAATGGATACCTGGTTGATGGACCGATACTGGACATGCGATTAAAATCAGGGATTGGTCAATTCCCAATACCAATTGCACATGGAATGACCATTGCAGAATTTGCACAAATGATTAATGGCCAGGGATGGATGCAGACAAAACTGAAGTGTAAATTAAAGATCATTACAGTTGCCAATTACAATCATGACATGCCTTATACATTACCTGTAAAACCATCACCCAATCTCAACACACAGCAAAGCATTATGCTGTATCCTTCAACCTGTTTGTTTGAAGGAACAATCCTGAATCATGGCCGTGGTACGTATATGCCATTCACGGTACTTGGCAGTCCTGTACTGAAAGAAAAATTTTCATTTTCATTTACACCGGTAAGTATTCCGGGTATGAGTGAAACTCCCTTGCACATGAACGAAGTATGTTACGGTATTGATTTAGGGAAGTATGATGTAAATGAATTAAGAAAATCAAAACGAATCAACATTCAATTGATGATTGATTTGTATAAGGCCTATCCGGAGAAAACAAAATTTTTCGACCGGTCTTACAGCAATCAAATTGGAGATATCAACGTGCTGTCGGGTGTGTATGATTTTAAAAAACAGATCATTGCCGGTAAATCTGCAAAAGAAATACAGGCAACCTGGGAGCCCGGATTAGCAAGATATAAAAACATGCGGAAGAAATACCTGCTGTATCCATAATAACAGCTTCTTTCAAACAGATAATTTACCGGTAATAAAGTCAAATCTGAAACCGGTACTATGATCTTACAAAAAGAATGTTTACCTTCTATAGCCTAAAACATTCTCATATGAAACGAATTGTCCTGCTTGCAGTTCTGCTGCTGAGCTCCCATCATTTGGTGGCGCAAACACAACCCTATCATGTGGTATTTGATGTAACATCGGCCGACAGCATGGTTCATCAACGGGTGATACGCATGATTAATCTCATCATATCTACAAACCCCGAAGCAAAAATTGAAGTGGTATACTATGGAATGTCTCTAAACATGATTGTGAAAGAAAAATCAACGGTGAGTAAAGCCGTTCTGCAACTGGCTGCAGATAAGAAAGCCAGCTTTGTAGTTTGTGAACAGGCTATGCAGGTGCATAAAATTGAAAGAGGTCAGTTATTAACTGGAGTAACAACTGTACCGGATGGCATTTATGAACTCATTAAAAAACAGGCAGAGGGATACGGCTATATAAAAGTGTCGTATTAAATCAATTTGCACGAATTCATTCAGAAAGTGATGTATAAAACAAAACCCCGAATTTCTTCGGGGTTTCTTTGTGGGAGCACACGGGCTCGAACCGCGGACCCTCTGCTTGTAAGGCAGATGCTCTGAACCAACTGAGCTATGCTCCCTTTAAAGGAGTGCAAAGATAAGGGCTGAAAAATTTTTACAAAATTTTTCTTTCAATAATATTTTTAAAAATTATTTCCGGGGTGGACGAAAAAAATCTGCCGGATGCCGGCGAAGGTATTTCCAGAGAAGTCCAAAAAACTCAGGATAATCCTTCAACTGAATGCCTCTGGATTTAACGGCTACATAAAAGGCACATCCAAAACTCACCAGGAAGTTAAGAAAACCAATAAGACTTACCCCCAATAAAATCATAGAAAGGTAACGGTAATCAACGGGGCCTTCCATTCCAAAAAAACCAATGGCAGTATTACCGGCAGAAATAGTTATATGGCGTATATCAAATGGCATTCCGAATGTTTTACCAATAAAAGCGGCCATGCCTAGAAAAAAGCCCAACGATACACTACCTGCTGTTGAACCCAATTTGTTTTCAACAGTATTTACAAGCCAGCTCATTTGCTTCTTCCCAAGGATATGATGCAGAAGCGGATGCAGCCGGATACGTTGAGGTAATTGTGCATACACTACATAGTTCTCAACCCAGCCTGCAATCAATCCACTTAAGAATAAAAAGAAACCGGTAAAACAGGCATACAGCAATGCCAGACTTTTAAACGGATGTTGTGCATTTAACAATCCCAATGCTTCATTGCCTGCAGCGATCTTTGTTCCCGTTACCTCAAAGA
Source organism: Chitinophagaceae bacterium (assembly GCA_019752045.1). GTDB lineage: Bacteria > Bacteroidota > Bacteroidia > Chitinophagales > Chitinophagaceae > Lacibacter. The sequence continues at coordinate 10,759 of JAIEMP010000017.1, forward strand.
AAATCATGGCCAGCAAATAAGTGAGCGGAAAAACAACCAATAAGTTTCCTGCAAATGATGCCAGCTGACTTCTTGAAACCTGAGCAATGGTTACTACCAGATTATTGAGATCGGGACGGCCCTGCAGCTTACTACTGTCTAATGAACTGGCCACAGCCGATGCCGTAAACGCAGGCTGCTTGGTTGCCAAAGTTGAACCGGATGATTGAATGAGCAAGAAACCAATACTATAGTTGGTACTGTATAAAACGGCATGCCAGAAAGGAGCCACAGTTGCTTTTACCAACAGGTTTTTAAAGATGGCTATAAATGAAATAATAAACCCGCCACCCATTGCACTCACAAACAATTTATAAAATTCTTTTCTTGTTTTGGTGATGAATGTCTCTCCCCTCTTTCCGCCATGTTCTGATATCTGGTAAGCCAGTAATCCAAGATTTTGCGACAGGAATTCACCCAAACTGTTTTTCCTGTTTTGATTGCGTATAACAGTAATAAAATAGTGAATAAACCGCCGTGTGTTAAACTCATGATCCTGATCCAACGCATCTATGAGCATAAATATCCGTTCCACATGCTGCTCCATCCTGGTGAGCAAAAAGGTTTCTGCTAAACTGGTACCTGCAGAAATCCGTTGATCCTTGATCCACTTAATACTCTGCAAACAGTTATGCAATGATTCTGCGATTCCTTCCAGTATCTGTTTCTGCTCCTGTTCTGTATGTGGCTTTTGTTTTTTTTCCATGAAGAGATTCACCAACCTGTTCTGTTCTAAAAAAGGGAACACAGCATCATTTGCTTCATCGTATTGCCGGGTCACTTCTTTTTCCAGACCCATCATTGCTAGCCGGTATGAGAGTACCTGCATGGAATGTGATAACTGATTTATTAACTTTGGTTCTGAAAGATTGACTTCAATCCCAATCAATTCAAAAAAGCGAATCCACAGCGTGATGTCAATATTTTCAATCCATACATAATCATTGCGTTTATAAAAAATCCGTTCAAATACAAACAGAAAATCGGTTTGCTTTAATAATGGCGGAATGATTTTGTGTTTCAGTTTAGAACCCAGCTCCTGAATAAAACCTCTTGAGCTGATGAGACCGCTTTCGCACAAAGCGGTTGTAAGATCACTGTGATTGAATTGTGATAGTAATGCCCGGCGGAGTGAAAACAGCAAGGACTTATCATCCTTCAGCTGAAACAGAAAAGCTTTAAATTTAAGTTCAGCAACTTCCGTATTTCCGGCATTGGCAGGTCTTATTTGCTGAAAAAGTTCCACCAAAAAATCGAGCCCTCTGTTATTGGAGTTAATGGAAACCACAAGTCCCTTCTTTTCAGGAAGGGAGTTTTCTGCTGTTTTTTTTCTGTTGGGGAGTCGAAACTTCATAAATCGGTTGGTAAAACGCATATATGACAAGATTTCTGCAACATAAGTTGCTTATGCAATATGAAGGAATTGTTTTTTGGATTGCTATGTTTAAATTTGCATTTGAGATGTACAATACCAATACACATACAAAAGAGCTGGTTGATACAGATGTTCTCACCGATCTTGAAGAACCCTGTCATTTAATTATGTGGAATGATGAGGTGAATACTTTTGAATGGGTGATTGAAACACTGATGGATCTTTGCAGCCATTCACAGGAGCAGGCCGAACAATGTGCGTGGATCATTCACACAAAAGGGAAGTATGCCGTAAAGAATGGTTTTTATGATGACCTGAAACCTTTATGCGATGCCATTACAGACAGAGGCATTGGCGCAACTGTTGAAGTAATTGCCTGATTTTTTTCTTCACTTACATTCCGTTTATTTTACACATGCCTTTACACGTTTTAACGGATCAACTTTTTTTCCCTCCAGTAGATGAATCAGCACCAGATGGATTACTGGCTATTGGTGGCGATCTCAGCAATGAACGTTTGTTACTGGCTTACCGCAGCGGCATCTTTCCATGGTATAATGAAGATGAGCCTCCTCTCTGGTGGAGTCCTGATCCACGGTTTGTATTATTTCCGCAGGAATTGTATGTAAGTAAAAGCATGCAGCAACTCTTAAAACACAGAATATTTAAGATTACAAAGAACAGCGCATTTACAGAAGTGATCCGTAACTGCGGCCGTCAAAAAAGAAAAGGGCAGGATGGAACATGGATTACTCCGGAAATTGAAGAAGCATATACTGCGCTGCATCGGTTAGGCCATGCTGTGAGTGTTGAAGCATGGCAGGGAAATGAGTTAGTGGGTGGATTATATGGCATCCGCATGGGGCCTTTCTTTTTTGGTGAAAGCATGTTTGCCAAAGTAAGCAATGCAAGTAAGTATGCATTTATAAAGTATGTGCAACAATTGCAAAAAGAAGAAGTGCTGTTGATCGATTGCCAGATTTATACTGCACACCTGGAAAGTCTTGGAGCAAGAATGATAGAGAGGGCTACGTTTATAAAGTTGTTGAATGAGAATTTATAACCCTTAGTGAACGAAATAAAAGAATCTCTCTGTCAAATATTGATCGTAAATCATGGCTAAAGCCATCCTCCATTCTCATACTTACCCCGGGCTAAAGCGCAGTGGTTATTAATAAAAGAGTAAAATGCATGATAAGTAAGGATATGACTTTCTTATCCTAACCCCGACTTTCAAGTCGGGGACGTCAATCAGCAAGCACCTGGCTTTGGCCATGACTTTATTGATTCACTATTATTTGTTGTATGCCAACTGAGTTATTTATAAAAATTAATAACTCGTGCAGTA
>JAIEMP010000026.1 GCA_019752045.1 Chitinophagaceae bacterium
TTATCATACTGCTTTGAAGTAATTAACAGCTTGTGTATATTTGGAGAAGACAGAGAGTTTTTTCACAAACTGTCGTTGTGCGTCATATTATGAAGACTCTAATTGTCATAGCATCTTTATTAATTTCAATCTCCATATTCGGACAAAATAAGCGACCAGAAGATTTCGGTTTCAGCCATCTTCAAGTCATTTACAAGGGTGACACAGTTGACATATTAATTAAATCAAAAAAGGGTGAGGAACAAAAACCAAAACCTTTGTTTCTTTTTTGTCAAGGCAGTTTACCGCAGCCTTTGATTAAGTATGATGAACAAGGTATGTATGGCGTTTTTCCATTCAATCCTGATAGCTTGATAATTAATTATCATTTGGCAATTGTTAGTAAGCCCTACACGCCACTCATTGCTGACAAAAAATCATTACAAGAAGACTTTACTTATGCAGACAATACAGGAGGATTTTCAAAAAAATACTTAGAAAGAAATTTGCTTGACTATTATGTAAACAGAAATATTCAAGTCATTAAATTTTTGCAAAAACAAATTTGGATTTCAAAAGATAAATTAGTTGTAGCAGGACATTCGGAAGGAAGTACAATTGCAGCAAAACTTGCTTTGACTTATCCTAAAGTAACACATCTCATTTATTCAGGCGGCAATCCAATGGGAAGAATTATGACAATCCTTGAGCAACAAAGAGCAAATGAAAATGACACAACTAAGCTTGCTGAAAAAACAATAAAGTTATGGGAAAACATAACGGCTGACCCAACAAATATGGATGCTTCAAACGGCGACACTTATAAAGCGACTTACGACTTTTCAGTTCCACCTATTCAGTATTTAGAAAAATTAAAAATTCCTGTTCTCATTTGCTATGGAACAAGGGATTGGGGTTCGCCATTTAACGACTATCTAAGAGTAGAAATGATAAGACAAAAAAGGAACAACTTTACATTCAAACCTTACGTTGGGACAGAACATAATTATTTTCCATTAAAGGTTAATGGTAAACCAAATTATGACATATTTAATTGGGACAAAGTTGCTGACGAATGGCGAAATTGGTTAATGCAGAAATAAATACGAACGCACAACAGGCGGTTTGGCAATATGGCGGGGCGACGAATATATGCTCAGCTTTTGTTCGCTATTCGGCTTCAGTTCCAGCCGACGAATAACGCCGAGCAATAGAATGAACAATGAACTTTTATCTATAAATTCAGCAGCGGTTACGGGCTGACGGAACACGGAATACCGCCACATCGCCAAGCCGTAACCGTTGGCAGAAATATGATTGTGAACCGACAAACTTCAAGTGTCAATATAGGACAATAGATCCATACTAAATGACACTGGAAAATATGAAGGAAATCATTATTTTGCCGACGGTTGGAGACACCGACATCTATCCTGAAAAGTATGCAGGTCGTAGCAAGTTAAACTACGTAAAGGATTTTCCTATTTAACACTCAAATTTATGTTTATGAAAAAATTACTTCTATCTGTTTTCCTCATTTTTGCTTTATCTGGATTTTCAGCTTCATCTCGAATTTCCTCAATGCCAGATGCAATCAAAACGCTTCCTGGTGACATGTACTACATTTTGTTCATGGACGGATGTTATCATTTAGGAATTGAAGTAGCTTATCCTGACGGATCAGTTTGGTGGGTTCCAGTCGGTTTCGAATACGGTTATGCATGGTGTTGTACTAACACAATTTGTATGGACCCTGAAGAATTTGATGCTCTGTGTTGAACAATTTGTTAACTTACACCCTGTCATACGGCAGGGTGTATAATATTAATTTTATGAAAGCTATATTCTTTTTTTTGTTTATTATTGTCTCACAAAGTTGCCATGCGCAAAAAAATAAGGATACGATTCCCGATTATGATTACCTGCAAAGAGGAAATGTTAGCCGAATTGGAATTAATCCGATAAAAGTTAAAAATAATAAAGATAGCACTAGTCTAATAATAATAGACAACAAAATATATAAATTCGGTAGTAAAGAAATAACAAGGTTTAACAGAAATAAATTGATACTAATTTCCACTATAATTGACACATTGTCATTATCTGGAATTACCAAAATATTAATTTACAAAACACAATAATCATGAGAGTTATTTTTCTTTTCCTATTTTTATGTTCACTCCAATACTCGTTTAGTCAATCTGTTGAATACAAAATAAATTCTCAAAAAGGAGATTCTCTATTCTTAATTCAAGAATATACCGAGGCAATAAATTTTTATCAAAAAGCATTTTCCTCCAACAATGATATTGGTACAGTATTGCATAGATATAGAATTGCTTCATGCTATGCAATTTTAAAGATGAATGACAGCAGCTTTCATCATTTATATAGAATATCTGAAAAAGGCAAGTTTAGTCAAATAGAATTGTTATCTAATGATTACAATTTTAAGAATTTGTATTCAGATAAACGTTGGAGTGATGTTCTAAAAATTGTTGATAAAAACAGAAAGGACAAAGAAAAGAAAGAAATCAGGGAATAAAAATATGCTTTCTATTGCACAATTACTACTTATAAATAAATTTGTGTAAATGCATATGACTCTTAATTTATTGACACTGATTTGATTTTGCAAGCGACGAATAGTATATACTTCTGCCAACAAAAGTATTGCCAAAATGCAGGCTGAGGGAAGCCGTGTTTCAACTTTTGTTTTTTAATTTAGCTTCATATCCAGCCTGACGTTAGTTGTTTAGCTTTAGTTCTTATCATCATCTTTTTTATCTTTATTCGGCAGCAGTTAGCCCGGCTGACGTAATTCTATTTCCTGCACTTCGGCAATACCTTTACGTTGGCAGTAATATTTTTAGACCCTAACAATTTGAAAATTTTTCTTTTTATTTTATCACTAAGCTGTTTGACAATTACCTGCTATTCACAAAGACAGGAAAGGGAAGTTTTTATTTATAATGTTGGTTTCGGTGGACTGACATCAGGAATTGGAGCAGTTATCAATAAACCTAAAGGAGCAAATTGGAAAAAACATTTTGTGAAAGGTTTTTGGCAAGGTTCTATTGGCGGACTGATTAACTATTCAAGTAAAAAGACTCTTTACCTTAACAATAAGTATCAAAGAAAAGCATTCTTTTGGCCAGCCAAAATTTTGCATAGTGCAGGGACATCTATAATGCAAAACGCTTCGTTAAATCAACCATTTTTGGAGTATTGGAATTTAGACTATGGCTTAGTAAGATTTGACTTTGCTATTCATAATAAAAAACATTTTAGGGTAAGACTTTTACCTGTAGGAATCTATGCGACAATTGCAGCCAGTCGTTTCGGAAAATTTGATTTAGAAAATACTTTAGCAACAGGACAAGTTGTTTTTTCAAGGAAAAACTTAATGACTTACTCAAATGGTAATACAGCAGCGGGGACAAGTTTCGGCAGAGGACTTGTTTTTGTAAATAACAACCAAGTTTACCCAAATAAATACAGATTGTTAGCCCACGAAATAATTCATCAATTTCAATACAACGATTATCAAATTTTTACAACTTGGTTAGAGCCGTTGGGACAGAAAATAAAATCAAAATCAATTAAAACTATTTTTACAAAATATATTTACCCTGACATTCCTTTTACATTAATAAGTTACAATTTGGCAGGACGCTATGCGGCCCCACATTACTTTAGAAATTTTTATGAATTTGAGGCAGAAAGGTTTTCAACAAATAGCTTCGTACCAAGATAATACTACTGCCAACATTCGGTTTGGCAATAGCAGGGCTTGACAATGAAACTTCAGCTTCACCTTACTATCAGCTTCAGTTCGGGCTGAAGAATTTCTATCAACATTTATTTGTAACTTCAACTTTAGTTTTTCAATCGGCTGCGGTTCCGGGCTGGACATTATAAAATCCCCTGCCATCGCCAAGCCGTCAACGTTAGCAGAATTTATGGAAAGAGCATTCTAACTTGTGGTTGTAATTTTTATTGTTACTATATCGTGTAATAATTCGAAAAAAGTTAGGAGTAGCGTGTTGTTTATCATAGGTACACGATGTATAAAATAAACTGTTGCACTTCATCTGTTCCTTTCCTTATTTTAGTTGCCTGATTTACGCAGCAACTTCTCAATTATATCAAATCAATTCATCCTCTTCCCGCAGAAGCGTTGGAAGCATTATTCTCAATCAGCAGCGAAGTTGCCTTTAAAAAAAATACAGATGTACAGCCCATTGGCCATACCTGCCGTACAGTTTACTTTATTAAAAAAGGGGCTTTGCGGATTTATTATTTAAAAGACGGAGTTGATGTAACAGAAAGTTTTGAATTTGAAAATGCAATTGTAGCACGAGCTGAAAGTTTATTCTCCGGAAAACCTTCCAAAAAAGCCATTCAGGCTTTAGAAGATACAGCATTGATTGCAATCAATGCGCCGGCATTATTTAAATTATATGATGATTATCCTTCTCTGGAACGTTTGTTCAGAAAGATTTTTGAGGATGCTTATGTAAAAACTGTGGTCCGGCTTGAAAGTCTGCAGTTTCATACAGCAGAAGAACGTTATCAAAACCTGCTTAAAGATCACCCCTATATTTTACAACGGGTTCCGTTAAAATACATTGCATCCTATCTTGGTATTACTGCGGTAAGCCTCAGCCGCATCAGGGCCATCAAGTAATTACTTATCATATGTAAAGTGCATTGCAGTTTTTGTTGTTGAATTTTGTTGTTGAATGAAAACAGTTCAGCTTGGGTTAAAAGAAAACCGGCAACAATTTATTTTACTTGTGATCATCAATGGGTTTGTTGGTGGTATGGTGGGTCTTGAACGTTCCATTCTTCCACAGATTGCAGAACAGGAGTTTGTTGTTGCAGCTAAAACAGCCCTTCTATCTTTCATTGTTGTGTTTGGCATTGTAAAAGCCATTACAAATTACTATACAGGCATACTTGCAAACAAATTCGGTCGTAAAAAATTATTGGTAGCCGGTTGGATCATTGCCCTTCCTGTTCCCTTTATTTTAATGTATGCCCCAAACTGGAACTGGATAATTGCAGCCAATATTTTACTGGGCATCAACCAGGGATTAACATGGTCAAGCACGGTAATGATGAAGATTGATCTTGTAGGCGAAAAACAACGGGGGTTGGCCATGGGGCTGAATGAATTTGCAGGTTATCTTTCTGTAGCACTTGTTGCTTTCCTTACAGGTTGGGTTGCCGGTGAATATGGTTTGCGACCCTACCCTTTCTATATTGGCATCGTGTTGTCTGTTGCCGGATTGATTGGAAGTATTTTTTTTATAAGAGATACCATATATCATGTGGCAAAAGAAACAACAACAAATTTCATCCCACGACTCAAAAATATTTTTTGGGATACCACCTGGAAAAATAAACATCTTGGTTCTGTTACACAGGCGGGGCTTATCAACAACCTCAACGATGGTATGGTGTGGGGTATCTTACCGGTTCTCCTTGCTTCACAAGATTTTTCGTTACAGCAAATTGGTATCATCACGGCCATCTATCCTGCAGTATGGGGCATTGGACAGATTATTACCGGTAAAATGTCGGATGTGTTTTGCAAAAAAAAGATGTTGTACACAGGTATGTTGCTGCAGGCTGCAGCTTTAGTGGCCATGGTATGGGCAGGATCCATGCTGCATTTCATTGTCATATCAGTGGTTTTAGGTTGGGGTACAGCAATGGTGTATCCAACTTTTCTGGCAACGATTGCTGAGCACACACATCCGCAGGACAGAGCAAAGAGCATTGGTATTTTCAGGCTATGGCGAGATTTGGGTTATGCAATTGGTGCTGTACTCACAGGTATTATTGCCGATCTCTATAATATACATACAGCAATTGTATTGATTGCTTTACTAACGTTTATATCTGCACTAATCATTTATTACCGTATGCAATGTGCAGATACTGACACAAAGAACCTTTTCAACCAAATACATGATCAACATCAACAGTCCCATGTCATTACCTCATGATTGTGTTACAGCTAAATGGCTCAGTGAGAATATGCACAATCAACATTCTATCGTACTGATTGATGTAAGAAGTAAAGAAGAGTATGCAGCAATGCATATTCCGTCAGCAATCAATATCCCTATAGAAGATTTGATTAACGAAGCGATCTTGTTTAATAAAGAAAATCAATACATAATAATTTGCGGCAAAGGTGGAGGACGATCTGCTGATGCTGCAACTGCATTAAAGAAGCTGGGCTATGCAGCTGCATGGCTCTGCAATGGCACATTGGGATGGTATAGTCTGTAACAAATCCCGCCTTCAACAACAAATCCCGTTCCTTAGCCGGAATGGGATTTTTATTTTAGAATAGTCCACAACATGCTTTACAACAAAACATCCCCTGCAATGAGCAGAGGACGTTTATGATATTATTCCGTTTGCAGGAGAATCACTAAACCGGTTATACTTTGTACATATCAACTACGCTACTGCTTTGTTGACAATCTGTACTTCGCATTTCAGAATTAGTAACCACCCATGCCGCCCATATCAGGTGCGCCATGTGCATGTGCTTCTTCTTTCTTTGGCTTATCAGCAATCACTGCTTCTGTTGTTAACAACATACCTGCAATAGACGCTGCGTTTTCTAAAGCAACACGGCTCACTTTGGTAGGATCAATAACACCTGCTTTAAACAGGTTCTCATACACTTCTGTACGGGCATTGAAACCAAAATCGCCCTTGCCGTCCTTAATTTTTTGTACAACAATAGAACCATCAATACCTGCATTTGCAGTTAATGTACGCATGGGTTCTTCCAGTGCACGACGAACGATTTGCATACCGGTTTGCTCATCTTCAATTTGTCCACGAACTTTTGCTTCTAAAGCATCAATTGCACGGATGTAAGCAACACCACCACCCGGAACAATTCCTTCTTCAACCGCTGCACGGGTTGCATGTAAAGCATCATCCACACGGTCTTTCTTTTCTTTCATTTCCATTTCAGTAGCAGCACCAATATACAATACAGCAACACCACCGGCTAATTTTGCCAAACGCTCCTGTAATTTTTCTTTATCGTAATCGCTGGTTGTATTTTCAACCTGTGCTTTAATTTGATTTACACGTGCTGTGATGTCTGATTTCTTTCCTTTACCACCAACAACTGTTGTGTTGTCTTTATCAATTGTTACAGAAGATGCCTGACCTAAATAAGTTAAATCAGCATTCTCCAGTTTGTACCCTTGCTCTTCGCTGATCACTGTACCTGCAGTAAGAATCGCAATATCAGTGAGCATTTCCTTTCTGCGGTCACCAAAACCCGGAGCTTTTACAGCAGCCACTTTCAATGTACCACGGAGTTTGTTTACAACCAGTGTTGCCAATGCTTCGCCTTCGAGATCTTCAGAGATAATCAACAACGGACGGCCGCTTTGTGCAACTTTCTCAAGAATGTGCAGAATATCTTTCATTGCAGCAATCTTCTTATCATAAATAAGAATGTATGGGTTCTGCAATTCAACTTCCATTTTTTCGCTGTTTGTAACGAAGTAGGGAGAAATATAACCACGATCGAACTGCATACCTTCTACTACATCAACAGTAGTATCAGTACCTTTTGCTTCTTCAACGGTAATTACACCTTCTTTACCCACTTTTGCAAACGCTTCTGCAATCAGCTTACCGATTGTTTCATCATTGTTTGCAGAAATGGTTGCTACCTGCTGAATTTTTTTACTGTCGTTGCCAACAGTTTGTGATTGTTCTTTCAAATTAGCTACAACCAGACTTACAGCCTTATCAATACCACGTTTCAGATCCATTGGGTTTGCACCTGCAGCAACCATTTTCAAACCTTCGCTGATAATTGATTGAGCCAGTACAGTTGCAGTAGTAGTACCATCACCTGCAATGTCGGCAGTTTTAGATGCTACTTCTTTCACCATTTGTGCGCCCATGTTTTCAATGGGATCTTCCAGTTCAATTTCTTTTGCTACAGTAACACCATCTTTCGTTACCTGTGGTGCACCGAATTTCTTTTCGATTACTACGTTACGTCCTTTTGGACCGAGGGTAACTTTCACAGCGTTGGCCAGAATGTCAACACCTTTCTTCATTTTATTTCTTCCTTCAATATCGAAGAATATTTGCTTTGCCATAATTTTTAATTTGAAAATTTAGGAATTTGATAATTTGAAAATTGCAGTATCCGAAACTTGAAGAGTTTGACAAAATGGTTCGAACCAATGTTCAAATCTTCAAATTTTCAAATTACACAATTGCAAGGATGTCGCTTTCACGCATGATCAACAGATCATCACCATCAATAGCGATTTCTGTTCCGGCATATTTACCGTAAAGAACCGTATCCCCAACCTTTACAGTTACGGGTTCGTCTTTTTTACCTGGTCCGGCAGCTACTACGGTACCACGTTGTGGTTTTTCTTTTGCTGTATCGGGGATGATAATTCCACCGGCTGTTTTTTCTTCAGCGGGGGCTGGCTTCACAATTACCCTGTCGTGCAAAGGGGTAACACTTACCTTCTTGGCCATAGTTATTCTTTTTTTGGTTTTGAAATGAATGATTATTTACAACCCTGTTTTAAAGGGGCAACGAAGGTAAGCGAATACAGTGCCATCAGGGCAGAACAGGAAAAATTTTCAGAATTGGCGTAAACAGGGCATGTAAATGAAAATTTATGGCAGAAAAAAGGGGACAAATTTTCATGTCCCCTTTTATAATTTTTTCATTTGCCTTGCCCTCAAAGGCTGTTATAATATTGAATGGCAGCAATCCATCCTGCTTCGTTTTTAGCAGAAAGCTGTTTTTCTTCCAGAAAAGCGCTTACAACCGTCCATTTATCTTTCATCTGCTCTTCCAGATTTTTTTTGTTCAGGCTTACTTCTGTGAGTTTATTCTCTCTGATGAGAAAAAAGCTGTTTTTATCTTCGAACTGCTTTGTGCCGTTTACAGAATTATAAGCAGCAATTTCCACCACTATTTTCTTGTAGTGTTTATAAAAATTCAGCTTACCCTTTACCAGTTCTTCTGCAAAATCGCCTGGCAGAAGGTTGTGCACCAGCGACGCATTCACGAACTTGACTATTTTTTTGGGCGTATTTAATTCAAACTCTTTTACCGGTTCAGTAAAGCGGTACAACGAATCGTTTACATTAAAAACCAGCACTTTTGAATAAATATCGTATTTCAGCTGCAGGTTGTTGTACTCAACACCACGTGTGGTGCGGATGATACCTGCACTCCAGTCTTTCTGATAAAAAGCAGAACCCTGAATATTGGCATCGGTTGATTGATAAAATGGCCGGTTGGTAGCCGCATCAGAAATGAATTGTGCTATGGCTGAAGAACTCATCAACAAAAACAAAAGGGGCATCACAAGTTTAGTCATGGTTATTTATTTAAAGTATTAGGCGTATTTATTGGCAGCAAAAATAGCGTTTCTTATCTTTGCCGCTTCTCAAATAAGTTCTTTAAGAAATGATTAGCAGAAGAAATATACGTGTTAAGGTGATGCAGACCCTCTACACCTGTTTTACAAGAGAGGGAGATATTACAAAAGAAGAAGCCATCCGCATTCTGCACAGGCATATAGATCAAAGCCGACAACTGTTTGTTTTCCTGATACATATTGTTACAGAAGTAGCCCGTTATGCAGAAGTTGACAGCCGCATCAGGGCATCCAAGCATTTACCAACTGCCGAAGATCTGAAAGTAAATACCAAGCTTGCCGGCAACCAGCTCCTGTGGCAAATTCTTGAACATGCATCGTACAAAGAGGTGTTGAAAGAACTGAAGACAGAATTACTGAACCAGGAAGACTGGATTAAAAAGCTGTATCAGGAACTGGTTGAAACAGATCTGTACAAAGAGTACATCAATAAACCATTGCGTGAAAAGAAAGAAGAAAAAGAAATTCTTGAATTTATTTTCACTGATCTGATGCTGCCCAATGAGGATTTTATTTCCATGGTTGAAGAGCATTTTGTACACTGGGATGATGATTGTGAAATGATGAATTTGCTCATGCTCACTTTCCTGCAAAAACCGCACAGCAACGACTTTCAGCATTTTGTAAGTGAAGAGAAGATGAAGTTTGCAAAAGATCTGCTGGTGAGTGTACTTGAAAAAGAAGACGTTTCAGGCACATACATCAAAGGAAAACTTCAAAACTGGGATCCGGAACGTACAGCAATTATTGATATGATTTTGATGCGGATGGGTATCTGTGAATTTTTATATTTTGAAACCATTCCGCCTAAAGTAACCATCAACGAATACATTGATTTGGCAAAAGATTACAGCACACCGCAAAGCGGTCATTTTGTAAATGGTATATTGGATAACATTCACAAAGACCTTGCTGCTGAGAATAAACTGAACAAAGTATCATTCAAAAAATAACAACCGTTGCATACCAGGCCGGGCTGCCTTGTTTAAACACTGAAAACAGACCTTTACACCTGTAGTAATACGTTTCCTTTACATTTGCATTCTGTAAATACGTTTTAATATGAAACAATTTTTTCTTTCAGCTATTGTACTGATGCTGCTGGCAGCCTGCCAGAATGCTCCTAAAAATCCAAAAGAGCCCGTTGATCCTGCTGCCGCTACAAAAGAGCAACAGGCTTTTTTAAATGATTCAACCAAATGGACAACCGTTCAATGGATGGATTCTGTTCAAAATTTTGGCAAGGTAACCGATGGTGAAAAAGTAGTGATCACCTTTCATTTTAAAAACACCGGTACTAACCCGCTGGTGATTGCAAACGTTACTGCCAGTTGCGGATGCACCGTTCCTGCCAAACCCGAAGAGCCTATTGCTCCCGGACAGGAAGGAAAAATTACTGCCGAGTTTAACAGCGTTGGCCGTGTAGGAAAAGCATCTAAATATTTAAATGTAACCTGCAACACAAAAGACCAGGTGGTAAATCTTTTGTTTGAAGGCGAAGTACTTCCTAAAAAATAAAAACAACAAATAGCAATGATCAATTTATTTATTCTTTTAGCCGGCGATCCTAAATCCGGCGGCGGTACTATTCAGTTATTATTTCTCGGATTAATGATCCTTGTACTCTGGATGTTCATGATCCGTCCGCAAGCTAAAAAAGCAAAACAGCAAAAAACGTTTATTGATAATTTACAGAAAGGTGATAAAGTTGTAACCATTGCCGGTATACATGGTGTGGTAAACAAAGTAAACGAAGACAACACTCTTTCACTGGAAATTAATCCCGGCAGTTATATTAAAATTGAACGCAGCTCTATCAGCATGGATTGGACAGCACAGTTGAACAAGGTAGCTGAAGTGAAGAAATAATACAGTCCTCAGCCGGTAGTAGTTAGCCGGTAGTCAACACCTGTTTTATACTAACTACTAAAAACTATCGGCTATCATACACCACTATGCTAAAAGTCGGATTAACAGGAGGCATTGGCAGCGGTAAAACAACTGTTGCAAACATATTTGAGGTGCTGGGCATTCCTGTTTATAATGCTGATGAACGGGCAAAAGAATTGATGCATACCAATGAGCTGTTGAAACAACAGCTCATTTTTTATTTCGGAGAAGATGCTTATGCAGATGGCCATTTAAACAGAAAGTATCTTTCATCTATTGTATTTGCAGATAAAGAAAAACTGGAATTGCTGAATAGTCTGGTACACCCTGTTACCATTGCCGATGCAGCACAATGGTTCAGCATGCAAACCTCACCTTATGTGATCAAAGAAGCGGCGTTGTTATTTGAAAGCGGAACTGCTGAAGGTTTAGATTATGTAATTGGAGTAACAGCTCCTGTAACCTTGCGGCTGAAACGGGTGATGGACAGGGACCATGTAACTGCAGAAGAAGTAAAGAAACGTATGCTTAATCAGATTGATGAGCAAATCAAAATCCGTTTATGCGATTTTGTGATTCAGAACAATGAGCAACAGTTGATCTTACCACAGGTATTCCAGCTGCATGAAAAACTGATTCTGCTTTCTGAGAAAAATCTACCGGAAAAAAACCTGTAATAAAAAAACAGTTTGAAGCTGTAAACGTGTATGAGTTTATTATTTATGATTATTGTGGCGGCGGGTCTTCCTTTTTTAACTGCATTGAGTTACAGGAATATCAAAAAGATGGAAGCCGAACTGGATGGTGCACAGATTGCCAAGATACCTGTGTACCTGCAATCCATGGCCATGCAGGTCATTCTTTGTGTACTGGCCTACTTTGCAGGGCGAACTGAACAACTCAGTATTTCATTATCCAGTTCATTTACTGCAGTATCCATTTCTGCGTCGGTTGGTTTAATTGCACTGGCGCTGGGACTTGCATGGATATCACAAAAATATTCAAAAGAGAAAGACGAGAGCACACTCCATCATATTTTACCCGATACTGCAGTTGAACGGTTGATGTGGGTGCTGGCTTGTGTAGTGGCGGGTTTCTGCGAAGAATATATTTATCGTGGTGTTTTGTTTCAGATGATTATGACTTATACCGAACACATTTGGATATTGGCTGCAATACTCAGTGCGGTTGTGTTTGCATTTGGCCATGGTACACAAGGTGAAAGGGCAATCATTCAGATTATTCCTTTTGCTATAGGTTTTCAATTTCTTGCATGGATCAGTGGCGGGTTATTATTACCTATGATTGCACACTTCATTTATAATATTCTTGTTGAGTTACTTTTTGGTGATAAGATTAAGAAAGATGCGGAAGCTTAGGGTAAAGTTTGTAGTTAATAGTTTGTAGTTTAACCTCCGCAAATTCATCACTCATCACTCATCACTCATCACTCATCACTCATCACTCATCACTCATCACTCATCACTCATCACTCATCAC
>JAIEMP010000024.1 GCA_019752045.1 Chitinophagaceae bacterium
GGATGTGTGGCAGCAGGGTTTAAAATCTGCCAGTCTGCAAATAACTTATCTATAAAACCATGATGTAACCAGAAGATGGGGTCCGCAGGTGATGAAGCGGTTCCCATTGTGCCGCCTACTAAACCATGCAGCCTGTTGTGGAAAGGTGATGCTTCTAACTGAAAAGAAAAAGTATTAAAATTTGTATTTGCCATTAATGTAGCGTGTTGTGCGGCTGTTGGCAATAAAGTGTCATTAAAAGAACCACCTCTTGTAATTCCCCAACGGGTAAAATCAGCGCTGTTATTTAACTGAGGTGGTATATACCTGTCTTCTATCCAGTTCCAGTAAGGAATTGTTACCAAGGGATTGATTGCTATTAATCTTGCTTCCAATTTTGCCAGGTATTCCCTGTGCCATGTTAAAAAATTTATGCCTCCATGTGCACCCCACATGTGTCCGGCAGGTGTTGTCATTGCCTGCACATGTATTTGTACAAATTCCTGATAAGTTGGTGCAGGTGTATCCGTATCGGCTAATGCTTCAATGGCATAAATAAAACGGTTCCATTCCAATGGGGTTAGGTTCTTTTGATTTTTTCTGCGGTGGTATAATGGCTTGCAAAAGTATTTATGCCAAAACCAATGTGGGGCAAGTAAATCTTTATGCAAAAATTTCTCCGGGATAAAACGTAATTCTTCAATGTTTATTTTTAGTTCAGGCGATTTAATTTTTTGTTTGCTAATTTCTTTTGGGGCTTCTTTTAAAAGTTGCCTCATTTGTACCGGACTGATTGTCCATTCTTTTACACTCTTTGTTTTGCGGGGAAATAGTTTACTGTGTGCCATGATATGAAAGGTTTAAGGTTTGTTTTTTCTTAATGC
Organism: Chitinophagaceae bacterium; assembly: GCA_019752045.1. Taxonomy (GTDB): domain Bacteria; phylum Bacteroidota; class Bacteroidia; order Chitinophagales; family Chitinophagaceae; genus Lacibacter. The sequence continues at coordinate 864 of JAIEMP010000024.1, forward strand.
TGAAAAAAATATGAACGCCTCGTTTTACCTATAGCGAAGAAGAGGCATCAACCGATATTGAATGATTACAAAACCTAAAAGTACCACCTATGTACGGCAATGTCAATACCACAAAGTGGTAGTTATTTTTTGTAGAAAGATAAGAGGGGATATGAGAAATTTAGAGCAACCCTATTCCTTTGAACAGAGTTATGAAAAGAAAAGAGGCACTAAATTATGCCTCTTTCTTTTATTTTGATATGTTATAAACAATTACCGCTTGTTTGCCTTGAGCCAATTACTCAATTCAATTATCTCTTTATTCTGTGCTGTAATGATATTGTTTGCGATTGTTTTTAACTGAGCATTGTCCCCGTGATGAAGATAAGCAGAAGCATCCTGTATGGCAGCCTGGTGATGAATAACCATTAAGGTGGCATAGTCATTATCTATATCGCCGGTAACAATTTGCACATCAGATTGCTTAGTGGTTTTTTCCATATTATCCATTTGCTCCTGCATAAAATCCATGTCCATATTATTTACTGTTAAAGACATCCTTATGGTTTTAAGCACAGCAATTTCGGATGTTTGGTCTGTAATAACTTTTTGTGCAAATCTTTTCAGGCTGTCATTTTTCCCGGCAGATACCAATGCTCTCGACATATTTAGGGCACCCTCATGGTGCATAATCATCATCTCACTAAAATCTACTTCAGGGTCCATCGTCATCGTCATTGCTTCCATTCTGTCCATCATAATATGCATACTATCCATCATCCTGTTAGCATCATGCGATTGAAGGATGATACCATCAGCATCTTTTTTACATGCTGTAAATCCTAAGCCAATTGTAATCATAGCGATACCGAAAATTACTTTTTTCATTATTTTACTTTTATATTTTTAAATGATATGACGTTACTTTTATAGTTTGAATACAATTCCATTTGGCTTTTTCCCAACTGGAATGTCTTTAACTTTTGTATGTGTAGAAACATTGATTACAGACACAGTATTGGCACCTTGGTTGGTCACATATCCAAAACCACCATTAAAGGCGATAGCATGTGCATCTGCACCGGTTACAAATTCTCCATGTTTCATCCATGTGTTGCCACCCATATCCTGGTAGTAAGCCACTTTACCCGCAGTGGCATTACTTACCCATAATTCATTTGTTGTAGCATTGAATGCGGCATATCCTGGTTTAAAATTTAGTATAATCGTCCCCAGATTTGCATTTGTTGCCACATCAATTACAGAAATGCTTTGAGAATCTTCATTGTCAACAAACATTTTTCCACCCGATGCAGGCCATGCGCCAACCGGATTTGATTCAACATTTATAGTTGCTATTACAGCTTTAGTAGATGGATTAATTACACTTACTGTATTACTCATGCCATTGCATACATAAGCTTTAGTACCATCGGCACTGAATGTAACTTCAGCAGGTTCATCACCCACAGTAATTGTATTCTTCAACGCATAAGTAGTAGCATTATAGACCAACACTTTTCCTGCCATATCCATTTGAGATGTCCATATCTCAGTTCCATCAGGAGAAAATACTGCATTGTGATTCGTTACCGGCACTTCAAAGTTTTTCTTTATTGCACCTGTAACTGCATTCATTACAACCACCATGCCTTTCATACCGGGCATACCACCAGTATGGCCTGCACTTAAATCCATACCCGGAACGCCAATGGCCAGATGATGTTCGCTACCTGACTGGTGATGATAAATATGATGCGGCCACATAATCATGCTGCCGCCACTGCCCATTAAATCAATACTGTCAGTTACAGTATTTGTACTAAGTTTAATTACGGAAATGGTGCTGCTTTCTCCGTTTACCACATAAGCAGCCGGGTAGTCAATATTTTTTTCGGTCATTGACATGCCATCGTCTTTTTTGCAGGACGGAATTGCAAAGATTGCTGCCATTATCAATAGAATGGCAGCATTGGATTTTAATTGTTTCATTTTCTGGGATTTGTTTTATAGATGTAGATACAATAAAAGGCTAAAAAGGGTTGCCTCTAAACTATTTTTTTCTTTGCCCTTGAAGGGAATAAGTTACCGACAGCATGGTGCCAAAGCTGCTGAACCTTAAATTATTATTATTGAAACGGGTTAAAGGCAATCTTAAATATGGCTCGAACGAAATGTTCCAACTTTTATTTATATGCTGTTTAATACCAATCGAAAAGTTAGATGTGATTGAAGTAGAAAAATCGTTGCTATTGTGATAAGCCCTGCTATGGCTTCTTTCTATTACTGTACTGCCATCAGCAACAAATTTGTAATGCACACTCTCCATCCGCATTTTATTTATGGAGAAGCCTGCAGCGGTATAGAAACTGGTTTTATTTTTTGACGGGAAATTATAATAAAGTATAACGGGGATTTCTAAAAAGCGGCAATACCCGGTTGCATCTTCCAGGTTTATACTTGTATAAGACGGCAAATTCAGTTTAGCAGAATCAAACGAGATGTTTTTACCGGAAGTGGTAAAGAACTTTTTAGAGAATAATATCCCTGACCTGATTTCTATTTTTGGAGAGAATTTGTAACCCACCAAAAGACCATATTCATATCCAAGTTTTGAAGGTTTGTTTAATTGAACACTATTGAGGTTAACACCACTAACTGCGGTGAATGAAAAGCGGGAAACATTTGGCTTCTTTACGTTTGACTTTGGATTATTTGTAATGCTATTTGCCGTATCCTTTACAATGTTTGCAATATTCTCTTCTTTTAATAAATCAGTGTTTGGGAAAGAGGTTTTTTTGAGAACATTCATTGTATCAGTAGCTAAATTTGATTTGTTTTCAAACACAATATCAGACCGGGATATTTTTTCATTGCTGATTTCGTTACTGACAGCTTTAGCGTTTTCGCCAACTACACTTACTTGCTCTTTTCGTGAGGTAGTAAGGGATGTTCTATTCTTTGAGTTCCTTTTCTCAGGAGAAGGATTTGAATAAATTGTCTGCGTTTGAGCCAATGACGATATGATTGTGCTTTTGGGTTCTGTATCTTTTGGTGAATTGTCAATATAGTCTTTTATAACTTTTTCATCTTGAAGGTTTACATTCTCATTTTTTCCACTTTCAGCAGGTATAATAATATTCTGTTTTGTATCAGCAGATACATTTGTATAATTCTTCTTTGAATTAAAATTAACATCGAACCCCCAATAAGCCGAACCTGCAAGCAAACCAGTAAAAAGAAGCCAGAACACAATAAACCTTCTCCGTTTTTTCTTTATCGGCATTTCAATATCCAATTTTTCTTCCAGTTTATTCCAGTCCGGAATAAGGCTCAGGTCGGTGTGCCTTTCAGCAGCAAACCGAACCCTGTTATCAAAAAAGAAATCATTTTGATTAAACATATCTTTTATGTTTCATTTTTTTTTGTAATGCTTTTTGTAACCAATGCTTGGCTTTAAAAAGATTTGACTTTGATGTACCCTCAGTTATGCCAAGGATACCGGCAACTTCCTCATGTGTGTAGCCATCAATCACAAATAAGTTAAACACCATCTTATATGCAGGTGGTAACTCCATAACTGTCTCTAATATTTCATTGTAACTCATTGCATCCAATACAGATTCAGAATCGTCGCTTATTTCTGCCATCAACAACACATTTGCTTCACTAAATTCAATTTTGGGATGAAATTTATTCAGGTAATTGATACAATTGTTGATTAGCACTTTTTTAAACCAGCCTTTAAAAGCAGCTTCACTGTAACCATAAATATCTTCATTATACAGGTGAAGGTTTTTAAACACTTTTACAAATCCATCGCATACGAGGTCCTGCACTTCTATTTTGCTTGAAGCGTACCTGTAGCAAACGTTTGCTGCAAACTCTTTCAGCCATTCAAAAAACAGCTTCTCATGTGAACGACTGTTCTTGCGGCATCCGTCGAGCAAATGTTTCAGTTCCTCGTTACAATATGACAACTATTGATATTTTGGTTTTAAAGCGGTTTTATACTGGTACAAATATTTGTAGAAAAGGGTTGCCCCAAACAAAAAATTTCAGCACTTTTATTAAAGCTTGCCTAAAGTCGTTCCATTGAGTTGTTGCCGTTTTATGGATTTAATTTTCAAAAGGTAGGGTTACTTCAGCCAAACCACAAAGAGACCTATTTTTTTTCAGGCAGATTTCGATTCCTGTTTGTCATTAGCTCTACTATAACCAGCGCTGCGGAAGATGATAGCAAACAGAATAAGTATAGTTGCAACAATCCAATAGGCAAGATGGTCGGACCATATCATAATTACTCCTCCCATTACCACACCTGCAACCTGGCCCAAACTATTAACGGCACTAAAAATGCCCAATGATGTTCCATATTCTTTTCCAGAGTCTTTTGTAACAAGTGAGGTGAGGCTTGGTGTGAGGATTGCTATTCCGGCTGAGATGAAAGAGACGTAAAACAAAATCCATCCCATTTCCCTTGAAACAGTAAGCATGAACAGACCAATACTCAGGAACAGGCAACTGAAAGGCAATAATGCCTTTTCACCTTTCTTTTCTATCAACCATGCGATGGGGCCTAATTGCAATAAGCCCATCAGCAACCCACAAATAATAAGGACGAGACTCATTTGCTTTGGGCCAAACAAAAAAAATCGTTGTGAATGAATGGCAAATGTGCCTTCAAACATCGAATGTGCAATCTGACCGAAGAAAGATAATGCCAACAATAGGATGAACGCCTTTTTAAGGGATTTAAAGTTTGGGATAAAAGATATTTTTGTTTTTGTTGCACTTTCATCTGTTGTTTTACTTGAAAATTGCAGTGATTCCGGCAAAAAAATAAAATATAGAATTAGTACTATTAAGGTAAGCAAAGAAGAAAAAATAAATGGTGAGGAAAAAGTGTTGAGTGTGAACTGTGTGAATAGAAATTTAAAGTGAATGCTGATATTTGAAAACAGGTTGCCTATCAAATGGCCGGTAACCGCACCTAATCCTGCCACACCATTCAATATTGCAAAATTCGTTCCTCTTTTTTCTTTTGGAGTTTTATCAGCAATGTAAGCACCCGATGCAGTTACGAAAGAGGCTGTAAAAATTCCAGCAATCAAACGGGAGAAGTAAAGCAGTACAAGGCTTCCTCCCAGAGAAAAAATAAAGGTTGAAATCGAAAATCCTGCAATACCCATTAAGATGAGCGGTCTTCTCCCTACTCTATCAGATACTGAACCCAGGTAAGATGAGAAAATAAATTGTGTTAGCGGAAAAGCACCAGTTATCAATCCAACATGAAATGAAACACTGTTGGATGAAATATCCTCTGCTGACAGCATCTTTTCAATATAGAATGGCAATACCGGAAGTGTCATTCCAAATCCCATCATTACAAGAAACACTCCGAATAAGAGTATTATTTTTCCCTTGTCGTATTTCTTTTCACTAATCATTTAAAATATTTTCAGTCACCATCCCTACATTTTCATTCCCTCCATTGGATTTGCTCCCTTCTTAAAAATAAATTCACTGTTTAATAAATAAGCTCCGCGGATAACAACAATATCTCCGGACTGAAGTCCTGATTTTATCTCAACCTTGTCACCATCCTGCATACCAATTGTCACCATTCTGCTTTTATAACTATGGTCACCGGTTTGCACCCAAACTGATGTCCCCGTTCCCGTACGAAGTACGGCATCAGATGGTAGAGTCAGAGTGTTTACTTGTTTCCCCTTTATCGTAACATAAGCAGGCATACCCGGTTTCAAAAGGTTACCAGAGTTGGATATACTTATACGCAAGAGGTTAATACGGGTTTGTGGATTAATTTCAGGGTTCATAAATTCAATCCTTCCATTTGTTTGTTTGCCTGGCAAATCGGGGAACTGAATGGAAGCAACTGCATTATTATCTATCTGCGATAATTGGGATGTGTAAACCTGTGCTTCTGCCCAAAGGGTTGATAAATCTGCTATCCGCACAATAGTACCGCCTTCCATTGTATATTCACCTTCCTTTATATCCAATGTGGTAATATAACCTGCAACAGGACTATAAAAAGTGGTAAAGGCTGTTGTAGTTTTTCTTATTGCTATTTCCTGTATTTGTGTTTCGGATAAACCCCACAGCAGCAATTTATTTTTTGCGCTTTGTAACAATGCAGTAAAATCAATCAGCGGATTATCAATTGTTTTCTGTTTTTCCAGTGCCAGTATATATTCCTGTTTGGCATTATTCAGTTCTTCACTATATATATCAAATAATTTATCTCCTTTACTAACATAATCGCCAAGATTTTTAAAATAAAGCCGTTCAATTCTTCCCATTACTCTTGCACTTACCGCATTAATGTTACGCTGGTCGGCATTCAATGTTGCAGTAAGAACCATCTGGTCGCCAATCATTCCGCTGCGGATAGTATCTGTTGAGATATTGCCCAATTGAATTTGCTGGTCGCTGAGTTGCACTTCATCACTTTTTTGCCCGCTGCTTTTTTTAACCGGTGTAAGTTGCATTTTACAAATGGGGCATTTACCGGGTTTGTCTTCCATTATCTGGGGGTCCATGGAACAGGTATAATATACATCGTTCATTGCAATATTATGTTCTGCGTGGTCTGAAGATTTTGCATTCTTATTTTTGCAGGCGGCTAATAAAAAAACAAGCACTACTGCGATAAATAATTTTTTCATCTTTTATATATTTTTTTGTTACCGGCTATTAATATCATTATTATCTTTTTCTGCCTTGCATTATTTCACCCTCTTTAGTTTTCTATTTTGTCAGTCTTTATCCCTGATTTTTATGAAACTTTCGCTATCCATTAAAAACTGTGCATTTGCTGCTACTGAATCTGTAACAGTAATGCCTCCTGTAATCTGGATTAAATTTTTATAGCTTACTCCCGTCTCCACTTTTTGTGCTTTATACCCATTACTGCTTCTCACAAAAACCACTTTCTCAAGGCCAAGTGATAGTATTGCTTCTTTTGGCAACCATTCCGCATTTACCGGGTTGCTGAATATAGTAGCCTGTACCTGGCTACCGATGGGCAATTGTAAAACACTATTATCTACATTTACTCTTGCTGTCAGCGTTTTACTTCCAGGACGGAAAAAAGGTTCAATAAAATAAATAGAACTACGGAAATCATTACCAGGTTTGGCCTCAGGTACAATTCTTACTTTATTGCCAACTTTAATAAAAGCCTGGTCTGATGGATAAATATTCAGCAAAGCCCATACTTTACTGGGGCTATAAACTTTGAAAACCGTTTGCCCTTTTTGTAAATACATACCTTCTTTAAGGTTCAGTTCCTGGGTTGTTAAAGAAATGGCCTCATTCATTTCAGGAGTTTCCGTTGTGGTGCTGTTCATTCCCATATTCGATGCATCATGAATATGCCCGCTGTAGCTGCTGTAAACCGAAACAGTAAAAAATGTTTTTTGACTATTTATGACCTGCTTCAATTGTTCTGATGGGAAACCAAGTAATAGTAATTTTTCTTTTGCAGCATTAATTAGTGAATTATTGGATGGGTCATTCTTTAACAGAAATAAAAGGTTTTGCTGTGCAGTAAGTAACTCCGGACTGTAGATATCCATAATCTTTTGGCCTTTTTTAACCAACTGGTAACGAAACCGTACATACAGTTTTTCAATTCTGCCGCTTATACGGGCAGATATGGCTCCAACTGCTGAAGTGTTGTATGCGGTATATCCAAGCGCATTTATTTCTATGGGTTCTTCACTTTTTTTTAAGGTTGTGGCAGGTATGGCAGAAATTGCATAGCCGTTGGTAGGTTGCAGTAAAGTATGTAATGAAACATCGTGTATTTCTTTGCTTTCACTTTCCTTTTTTACCAACTGCATTCCGCAAATAGGGCAGTTGCCGGGCTTATCAAGAATGATTTCGGGATGCATAGAACAGGTGTACAGTACTTTTTCTTTTGCAGCAGTATTCATATCCTTATTATCCATCTTCATATTTTCCATACCTGTCATTCCTTCGTGCTGTGTATGTGTATCACTTTTTTGAAGCAGTACTTTAAAATATATCCATGTGGCTACAGCCAGTAATACCAGCACCGACGCTATAATAATTGCTATTTTCTTTTTTTTCATAATTGAATAATAAAATATTTTAAGTCAATTGATATTGTAACATCATGCCGTCATCTTCGTGTTCAAGATTGTGGCAATGGAAAACAAATACACCTGTTAATGTTGAAAATGGGATGATAATTTTTACTATTTCACGGGGCATTACTAAAACTGTATCCTTCCAGCCATTCTCAGAAGCTGCCAGTTGGGCCCGGCCACCACTTCTTTCCAATACCTGGAAATGTACTCCGTGCAAATGCATAGGATGCGGCTCATCGCCCTGTGAATTATCAAATACCCATATCTCTGTGGCATTGGCTGATACATTTTCATCAATCCTGTTTTTATCATAAATCTTATTGTTGATTCTGTGAATTCCTGTCATATTCATACCACTGCTCATTTGCATGGCATTTATAATAAAGTTTCGTGTCTTTGAAGATGAGGAAGGCGAAATAGCATTAACAGAAGAAAGTGAAGCTGGTAAAGTAAACCCATCACTAATAGTTTGTGTTACTTTAAACTTCATAATCTTAAACCCTTGCTTACCCTGTGCACTGCCAGCATTATCAAACATTCTGCTTTCTAAATATACTTCCGTGCCGATGGTTAACCCGGCAAAGTTTACGAGCACATCTAATCTTTCGCCGGGAGCCAGTAAAACTGTTTTAACTGTTGCCGGATTTCTTAACAAACCGCCATCGTTGCCAATTATTATTAAATCGGCATTATTACTTAAAGCAAGGTTATAGATACGGGCATTAGAACCATTTAATATCCGTAACCTGTAGAATCTTGTTGC
>JAIEMP010000023.1 GCA_019752045.1 Chitinophagaceae bacterium
TACACAATTAAAGCGGTATCAAATAAGGAAAGACTGTATGAAGACACGTATGTCTGGAGGGGAGAAATCAATTTCCCTGGGAGGGATACGCAGATGTTGCACATACCCTTTTGCATTATTTGCGTCAATTATAAACGCAGATATAATAAATGGTGACAGGTATGTTATTTTAGGCTGAGTGCTACTTTGCTTTGCAAGTTGTTTATCCAATGAGTTAAATCCTGCAACGAAATCTTTACAGCAATTTTCTTCACTCTGAGATGTAAAGGATGCCGTTTTGTTATCATTATCAGAATGATGATGTGATGCCGCTCCACCATGATGATGGCTGTGACCATTGTTACCATCATGTTCATGATGATTATCTGCATCTGCATGGTCATGCTCTTTACTGTCTTTATGTGAATGGTGCTTTGAATTAAACCCCATATCAACCCCCATTGAGCAGGCAAAGCCGACTACCGTATTCATTGAAAAGGTAGCCAGCAGGAATAATGCCTTGTATTGTATGGCCCTTGGGGGTTTCATTGTTAGTTAAAAATTAATTTTGACATTGTTTTTAATTTGCAAGTTCAAGTAAAACTATAGCTACAATTTCCGAATTAAAATGACCTTTGTTTTATCAAGAACTGATATTTATCATCTTTTCAATCAATCAATTATCTGAAATCCATTATTTAGTGCGGTTTTATTAATTATCACAAAATTAAACCGCATTTATTTTGCAAGTTGTTTGCCAACACGTCTTTTTTGTTTGATATCTTGATATACCATCTTATCCAAATGCATCCTGGCCGGTGCAGGATTGAGCCTGTATTCTCCCGGTGTTTTTCCGGTTTCTTTCCCAAACTGAGTTGTGAATGATTGTGGGCTGCTGTATCCTAATCTATCACCGATTTCGGAAGCTGATAACTCCGTTTGAATAAGTAATTCTTTTGCCCTTTCCATACGCAGCAATAACAAATACTTCTCAATTGTAATCCCCTCTAATTGCGAAAAAATTCTGCTGATGTGTGAAAAACTCATTTGCATACCACCAGATATAAATGCAGATAACTTACCGGACTTATCATTAACAGAAAGCTTATCTCGGTATTGAAGCAGGAGTGCTTTTACCTGCGAAACCATTTTTTCATTATAGGTTTCAGTAAACGAAAAACCTTTGTCTTTCAGTCTTTGTTCAATGTTATACCTGTCCTGGCTGCTGATTTTGCCCTTCAATACCAATTCCCCAAGTGTTAGCGAAATAACTTTATACTTTGTAGCTTTCAAAAGTTTCATAATTACTTCAACACACCTGTCGCAGCACATATTTTTGATATGCAAATGAGTTGTGTCCATCTTCTTAGTTTTTGTAGTTCTTCAATATCCAGTTTAGTTTATACATTTTATGAAAGCGGTCATAGGCATACAGTTCACTATCCCTTTTAAAATTTACATCCAGTACATCATGGAATTTATGATAGTCTGGAAAAGCAGCTTTAAGATTTTCTTTAGTTAATGCCTGTAATGGAGAAGTTGCATCTTTACTGAAGAAATACATTGGGGGATATTGGTCAACATTCTTCGCAGAATGCGCCGGATGCTGATAAAAATAGAGAAGCAATGGTTCAGTGGGATTCAGAATGCTATACTCAACATTGTTTATAAATTTGTATTCTTTCCCTTTACAATCCCTGTATCCAAAAACCTCGTTCTTTTTCAACATATAAGTCTCTCCCTGGTGCTTAACTTTTACCTCATCGATGTTAAAAATCAAATTGGGGTTAATCTTATGCTTTTCTATTTTGCAGTTAATAGCATAGGATAATTTTCTTTGCTGAAAATCTTCGGCTGTTTTATAAATACCGCTGCTGTCTTTTTGTGCAGATAAATGATGCGTTGCCAAAAGCATCAAAGTAACTAATACCGGTATTGAATATTTTAGTTTCATTTTCTGTTTGCTTGTGACGATACGATAATTACTTGTTTTTCTGTTTTAAATCCATACCACATTTTGGGCATTTTCCCGGTTTGTCGCTTTTTACATCTGAATGCATGGGACAGGTATATATTTTCATCACTTCCATTTTCATTTTCACTTTTGGAGAAAGTGCCAATGAAGTTCCGCATTTTGAACACTTACCAGGCTTATCACTTGTCATATCAGGATGATTAGGGCATGAATATGTTTGAACAGATTGCTCTTCTTCTTTCAAATCCATTCCGCATTTTGGACATTTGCCAGATTTATCACTTGACACATCCGGGTGCATAGGACAGGTATAAGTTTTCATTACCCCCATTTTCATTTTTTCCTTGGGCGAAAGATTCATTTTGGAACCACATACTGAACATTTGCCGGGTTTATCACTTGTATTACCTGGATGTGCAGGGCATTCATAAAGGCCAACTACCTCCATTTTCATTTTTTCTTTAGGAGTAAGGTTTCTGCCGCATTTTGGGCATTTTCCCGACTTATCCATAATCACATCAGGATGCATTGGACATACATATGTTACTTCAACGGTTTCCTTGTTTTTGTTTTTTTGCAGTGTTGAATCCTGAGCGAAAACTGAAACTGTAAGGATGGTTAAGGCGGCCATCATCAGCATTTTAAACGATTTCATTTTTTTAAATTTTAAATGTTAGTGGAATTGAAAATTGTTTTTAGTTAATACATCTGTACACTGTCAAGTGGCTGGATGCTGGCAAGAAATCGTTTGAAAAGAATTTTAAGTAATTGTGTACTCTCAATTTCTGCACCTAAAGAAGAAATTGAGGGCAGAAATATTCAGTGAGAATATACAGAGGAGGGTATTAAATGCGAAATACTCTTATGAGCAGGTAAATAGGGTCGGGGAAACTTCGTCTGACGTATTTATAGGAATTGTCAAAATTTAAAGCGGGGCTATATAAACCCAAATCAAAATGATTAGTAGCCGGAGGTAATTCAGGTACAAATGAAATACTGCTAATTGTATAAGATACCTGAATTGAATTGTGATTGTCTGCTTTGCTTATAAGGAGTCTATCCTCACAGCAGCCTTTTGGCATAGCTTCGGGGTTGCAGAAACACCCGGTTTTTCCTCCAAAGTTTAAAACTGAAATATGAGCCAGATGACCGCTGCAAAAATGAAAATTAATGGAGGCTCCCAGCGCTGTGCCGGTGTAAATAAAGAGAAGAAATATAGCCCCTAGCTTTTTCACTGAAAATAAATTTACAATGTAAAACTACTCGTAACCGGTTTTAAAAAAAAAGAGGTTAGTCATTCAAAACAATGACTTTAGTCATAAATTTAAGAATTATCTCATAATTACATAGGAATTGCCATTTTTGACTACGGATATGGAGTACAATTGTTTGTATCTCTAAAAGAGGTATCTATGGCTATTTGCACTTTTCAATTTGTACCAGTAAACAGTGCAAGTTATAATTCTCAAAAATACGATTGTTATTTACAGCAATCCTTTTTCCTTACAAAGAGGGCTTTGAAGATTTTCCAGAAAAATTGCCCTATTGATTTTATTACAGTCATGATAACATAGTTAATAACATAACCCCACTCATGCCAATCATTAATAAATCTTCAATAATGGTGATGGTACTCATGGGTAAATTAAATACGGCACCAAGGCAGGCACATTTTATTTTTCGTTTGTTAAAAACGCTTTGTAAAACCCCTATGATGCTCACCGTCATTACTACAAAGGTAACAGTATTGGTAAGGATTGGATTGAACCCGGTTAAGAAAGCTAAGCCTAAAGCCAGTTCGGTAAACGCATAAACATAGCCCCAGCCGTTCCATCTTTTTGCTACAATATCATACATGCTGTAACTCTCAGCGAATCCTTTCAGGTTAAGTAATTTGAAAAATGAAAACACCAAAAAGAAACCTGCCATGAAATGGTTCATCCAACGCATCCATATAAAGTCTCCCTGCACCCATTCTGCCAGCAATGTAATGCCTGTGATATATCCAAAAATCAGCAGTATGGGTTTATAAGTATGAAGCCATGATTTTTTTTCGTCATCCTGTACAACCGATGCAGCAGCAGGAGGCTGGTGGTTCTTCTCTGAAAGCTGGTACTTGGGATAATCCTTCAATGCTTCTTTTAACTGATTAGCAGAAATATGTTTATCCATTTCAATACTGGCTTCTCCTTTTGGCAAATCAATAGTTACATTTTTTACTCCTGATACTTTTGATAAAAGGTTTTGCACTTTAGCCTGGCAACCAGTGCAGGTCATACCGGTTACGGAATATGTATGTGTCATAATTTAAAGATTAACGACACAAAGTTCTATTCAATATATCTCCAAATGTTATAGAATTATGAGAAAGATTTATACCTATTTGATTTTCACCTTATCTAAAGGCTTGCGATGAGAAGAACCTAATTTTTTAAAGTGACTGGGTGTAAGCCCTGTAATTTTCTTGAATTGTGAAGATAAATGTGCCACACTGCTATATCCTAATTTGTAAGAAATTTCACTCAGGTTCATTTCGCCATATACCAGCCATTCTTTTACTTTCTCAATTTTCTGGAGAAGAAAAAACTGTTCAAGGGTTATGCCTTCCACCTCAGAAAACTGGCGGGAAATATAACTATAGTCTTTATTTAAAGCAGCGCTTAAAAATTGAATGATGCTAAAATGCTCTTCTATTTCGCCTGACTGAACTCTCTTAATTAATAAGCCTTTTATTTTCTCAATCAGCTTTTGGTTCTGGTTATCAAGAATTTCAAAGCCCAATAAATTCAATCTATCAGTTAATTGCAGCAATTGCTTTGCTGTAGGCTCTTTTTGTAATTCAACCTCTCCCAGGTTTATCCGGATTGTTTTTAGGTTCAGTTTTTCAAGCTCCTGACTAACGGCCATTACACAGCGATTACAAACCATGTTCTTTATAAAGAGTTTCATAGTATATTTTTTATTTCACAGCACCTTCTATTATTTTTATTTCATCGGGAGTTAAGTCATAGAGTTTGTAAACAAGGTTGTCTATTTCTGTTTCTAATGTTGCTGTATCAACTCCGTTCTTTTTTCCATCAATTATCTTTTCTACTAAGGCAACAAAAGGTTGCTGTTGTTTTAAAGAAATATCTTTAATGGGCAGCAGTTCAATTTTATATTTCTTCCATCGGTTTGTGCCCATACCGGTTGTAGTACTTATTTTATTGAAATACCATTCAGAAACTTTGGAATTAAGAATTGCAAGCAGGTATTTAAGGTTTTCACCTGTCATTAAAAATGTTGTTGCCTCTGCATAATATTCACCATTATCGTATGCAAACTTGGGCTTATCAGAAATTTCTCCCCAAATGATTTTTTCCTTATCAAGGTCATGCCAATATGCAATTGTGTCTTGTGTTTCAAACCATTTGTTTTGAGTTTTTTTTCTGCTTCCTTCATTTCCTGATTGTTCAAGTCGGGCTTGCCCAAATTTTTGAAAATGCTTCTTAATTGCTGGATAATTTTCAATATCCAGCTTTAGGGAAGGGAATGTTTTAATAACCCAATAGTTTGAAAATGTGTAAACATATCTTCTCAAATCTCTGCCTCTCAAAATTGGTTTTATTATCTCTTTGCTTTCAGGTCCATTTTGAATCAATTCATCTTTAGTCGCTTCGTCAATAATAAATGCTTCATTAAAACCAGTTTTTATACCAAAATTGATAGCTACTTTAAACTTCTTCAGAATTTTTGAACCAATTTCTATCTTCTTTTTTAAGACCGAATCAACTTCATTGCCAATAACCCAATCTGTTGTTTCTGGAACATTAAAGAGATAGCTGTGATTTTCAAAAAAATCAATTAATGATGTGCCTGCAATATACTCGTCTGTAAGAGTAGCAATTTTAAAAGGTTCCCGACTTTGTTTTTTCTTTAAAGTAATAATGTTTGATTCAACAGTAGCTTCTTCAAAAATCTGAACATCTTCAATATTCAAAAGGCTTATTGGTTGCATTTGTTCTGAAAAATACTTTTTCAGCAAATCGCCATAAATAGATTTTATCCATGAGTTGGATGTAATATAAGTGAGGTAGCCGTTATCTTTTAAAAGTTGATTTGCTCTCTCATAAAACAAGCAATAAATATCAGCACCTTTAGAGTAAGTTTTATATCCAGCCTTTACAAAGAAGTCAGCCTGTTCTTTAATTTTTGATAAAGAGAAATACGGCGGATTTCCAATCACCACATCAAAACCAATAAAGTCTCCTTTTTCATTCAGCACTTCCGGAAACTCAAACCGCCATTCAAATGAGTTGGTGAATACCGGGTTCTTTATGTAGGCTTCCAGTTCTTCATTCAGTTTTTTTATTTCTTTATCCAGCCGGTCTTTATCTTTCTTTTGGGCTGCAGTCAGGTTATCGCTAAACAATTTTTCGTTTACATATTTTTTCAAAAACTCATCATTCAGTTTTATCAGCTTAATTTTTGTTGGGTTACGGTCTGTTATTTTAGAAATAAATCCGGTTTTTAAATCCTTCATCAATTGCTGTATGCCCCGCTTTTTATCTTTGTCCACTTCATGCTTGTAATCAGCCACCCAGCTTTTATATTCCAGTATCTTCTTTTCAAAATACGGTGTGGCTGCTTTTAAATCTTCGGTGGTACTAAAGCGGCTTATAAGGCTGTTGCCGCATTTTATGTTTATATCAATATTGGGCAATGTTTGTAATTCGTTACCAATGCGGCCACTGTTTTGCGGCTGCCCTTCGGGTATTATATAGTAAGCATTCTTTAAAAGTTCTATCCAAAGCCGCAGGCGGCATATCTGCACACTCTTGGGGTTTATATCCACCCCAAACAGGCAGTTTTCTATAATGGTTTGTTTTTCGTGAAAGAGTGTTTTTTGTATGTCCTGTTTCCATGGTTGTATATAATGCTGGCTATTTTTATCCGGCGCAATGATGTACTGAAAAATATCACCCTGTGCATCTGTAATAATCAGCTCATCATTTTCCAATGTGATTTCAATTTCAGAAAGCCGTGTACCTTGTTCACTGATTAATATTCCTAATTCATCCTTTACAACAATCAGTTCGTTTAAAGCAGAAACAAGAAAGTGGCCGCTGCCTACGGCGGGGTCGCAAATGGTGAGTGAGTTAATCTGTTCGTTATATTCTTTCAGTTTTTTTGAGCTGCGGTCTTCACTTATATAATTGTACAGGTCATCAAATGTTTCAGCTTTCCAGTTATATTTTTCTTTAAACTTGTTTACTGCCGCCTGCCGTATGCTTTGGCGGCACATATACATAGTAATAAAGCCGGGGGTGAAGATAGACCCGTCTTTATAGCCGTTTATCTTTTCAAATATTAATCCAAGTACAGAAGCATTGATAAGCGTTTTACTTTCTTCCTGTATTTCTTCACTGCCTTCACTTGCAAAATCATAGGCATCGAGAAACTCAAAAAAATACTGCAATGTGTTTAGTCTTGCTGCTTTCGCTTTGTTTTTATCATTGCGTAAAACGGTGGAAGAAATTAAATCCAGTTCTGCCGTGCCATCCAGCATGTTTATTTTAATAGTAGATTCTTCCATTTCACTTGGCTCAAACAGCGAACTGTTTAAGTATGGTATGTGGCTGAATTTCTTTTGTACTTTTTCTATACGTTCTTCATGCCGCTTTGCCAGCACCTGAAAAAAAAGTTTATACACTTCATCATACTGTGGCAAGTTGTCAAAGTTTAGAAACCGGTATTGATTATTTCCTTTATGATATTTGAGTAGCTGTGCCTCCAGCAGTTTTAAAAACAGAATACGGTTTACCCATGTGATGCAAAGTTCAAGACCTACACTAAAAAGCTGGTCGTCCCTGGTTTCACCGTAGCTTTTCAGGTCGTGTACTTTATGCAGACAATTTTCTGTATCAAGAATTGCAATTGTATTTTCTAACAGGGAGCCTTCGTTTCGCTGACCTTCTTTTTTTCTACGGATAATTTTTTTACTGCCTTCTTTTATTTCTTCCAGCCCTATGATGTGCAGTAGTTCTGAATAGAAACTTTTGTCAAGACTATTATTGTCGTTGGCAAAAGACAGCTTCAACAGGTGCGTTGGCGATATTACCTTGAATAGGGCAATGAGTTTATTGTCATCTTCTTTATCGGTATTGCGGAGTGGTTTATCAAACTCCCTTATATCAAACCAGGTAAAAGGAATTTCATCATCAAGATTTTCTAAAAAGGGTTTGGCAATTTCTTTATAGAAGAGGTCGGTATTGCTACTCACTTTTTGACCTGATGCCCATTCTTTGTATTGCTTTACCAGTTGTGTGTTTTTATGAAAGATGCGTTCAAATACTGAAGCATCAAAGATGAACCATTCATATATGTTGGTGATAACCACCTGGCGGATGTCGTTATTCTTATGCTCAATCCGCTCCCTGAGAAAGTAGAGCATCAGCTCATGCAATGCTTTTGCATTGAGATTGCTTTTGCTTACCATGTCTGCGGTATTCATCGGACGTTTTACCTCAAACAGAACACCGGCAGGTGTAGCAGCATCTTTGCCAGTATGCACTACAAAATCTGTGCGGCCCTTTGTGGCAACATGGTAGGTGGGATTGTAGAAAGTATCCCTCAGAAAGTTCATCAGGTGTATTTTGACATTCTCTTCTGATTCCTTTTCATCAATCTGGCTCTGCAAAGTGATGAGGTTCTTTTTGAATGCTTCCATCTCAGGCCGCCTTGGCTTGATGAGGCGATATGCTTTATTAAGGGCTTGTTTAAGGCTTATATATTTTGTCGTCATGTAGTTCGATAATGTGAAAGGTTCTGATTATTTGGAAAATTACAAATAAAGCCTTGTATGGCATGAGGGCTGAGACTGAATAA
>JAIEMP010000022.1 GCA_019752045.1 Chitinophagaceae bacterium
TGAATAACGATGCCGCTTACACGAAACTTTACCGCCTGATTTTTTGAAGGAAGGAGAGTTTTTTCACAGTCTGACGAGCAGGGCTTGCTGCTGTGCTGGTATTCATTGAACGTCCAGCCCGGAACCGCTGCTGATTGAAAAAATGAAGATGAAGTTAACAACAAAAAGCTAAATAGAATTACGTCGGCTGGAACTGCTGCTGATAGCAAATAAAAAGATGAGAATATATTCGTCAGCCAGTATAGCAGCAAACCGCCTGTTGCATGCTGGCCTGTCATAGTTATGGGTCATTCAAAACTATAGCGATTTCAAAAAGTTATGTCATTAATCAAAATATGCAGTGGAGTATAAGTAAATGATTTGTGAAAGAGTAATGAATAAAAATTAAAAAGAGGCTCCGTCTGAAGCCCCTTTTAATGTATATTATCAAGAGTTTTTGTTTTATCGTTGGATAATTAATTTCCTAGTTACAACGTCCTTGCCTGCTGTTATCTTAACAAAGTATATACCAGTTGGTAACATATCAGACGAAAGCCTGAAATTGTACTTTCCTCTTTCAAATTGTATGTCTCCACTTAATGAGGTGGTTGGTTGTAATTGTGATAGTGAGTTAAATACGTCAATTCTAATACTGGTTTTCTTTATAACCTCAATGCCAACAACAAATTGATTAGATGCAGGGTTAGGTGAAAAACTAACATTAGTAATAAATGTCCCCGGCTTCTTGTTGAGTGTATCGGAAGGCGTAATACCCGGTGCTATTCTGTATGGTTGAGAAAGGGTAGTGTATGTAGTGCTGTTGCATAAATTAGTTGGGTCGGCTTCAGTTGGAGTTAAAGAACCACATGGATTATCAAGCCCTTTTACTACTGTTACATTTGGAGGGAGTACACTTCCGTTCAAAAGTTTTACTTCACCCATTGCATAAAAAGTAACTGGTGTATTTGTAAAACAAAGAGACCCGTCAATAACAATATCACCTGTGCTAACTAAATTTTTATCACCAATAGGGATACATTGGCCGTTACCTGCATAGCTCAATTGTGTGGGAACTTGCATAAAACCTTTATTAAAATTATAGGCAATATCACCTGTTGTTAATCGCTGTGCATTACTTGTAAGAGCAGTTTGGTAATAGCCCTTATTCATCATGTAGGTATAATTAACCTTGTCAGTATAATAAATTGGTGTTGTAGGGGTTACTTTTGTTATGGATGCGTCATCATAGTCAAACGTATATGTTTGCACTATTTTGTCAACAGTGCTGCCAGCAACAGGTATTTTTGGTTCAAATATCAGTGATACCCTGAGGCTTACTTTCTTTTCGCCACCGAGAAATCCATTTGCAATCAGAAAAGAGGTGTTTTCAATACAGGTAGCAGGAAGCAATTGGGTTGATACATAACTGCTGTCCATATCTGTTTCACGCCTTCTTGAAAGTAAATCAAATCCGAGTTTATTAAGCCTTAATTCACTTTCTGTTTTTACTTTCTCTATATCTGGTGAAAATCCGACTGCGTTTATTTCGTCCCATGCTTCCGGGTTATTTGATACCGGAGGAGGGCCAGATGTTCCTGTGGTTGCTGAAATTCTTCCTTTAGTAGGGCTAAGTTGCCCCTCGCCGGTTGGGTAATTATTTTTGCCAATTTGAAAAACAAAACTTGCCTTAATACTAACTAATTTCAGATTTGAAGCTGGGTTAATAACAAACTTTAATGGTGAAGTTACTTTATAATGATAAATCGGTAAACTCACATCAGGTCTGTATTTTGGAAAATAACCACAGGATTGCTTTGGTGGTGGCGGACATGGTACAAAGGTTCCACAGGCATTGTTCAAACAGTTTCCAGTAGTGTTGGCTACAATATCTGATTGCCATATTTGCGAAGCCGCATTAGGGCTGTAAAGTGTTCTTAGGGGTTTTGATTTCGCCGCCGTTAGCGAACCATAAATCGAGTATTCGATTTTAGGCAATTCAAGAATATTAAACACGCCTAATTTATTGTTATAAACCGGGCTCAGTTCAGGAGTTAATCCTGTTTTATCTGCTCCTGGATTAACAACAGTTGAGGCTCCGAATTGTGATTGCTGCGTTAATGTTCCGGTGGTTTTTAAATTAATATCGGTATGTGCAAATTGAAAAGTAACAGGTGTTTTGCCACCGCCAACTAAAGAATTTACAAAACCACTTAAAAATGAAGGCAAACCCAATAATTCACCGACTTTACTAAAAACATCTAAACCACCGCTTAGTTGTTTAAAAATGCTTTCCTTATCTTTATCCTGAACTTTCTTTTTGGGAAATAATTTGTTGAACGTATTTACATACTTCTCCCCATAAGTAAACAACTTTCCGGCAGCATCGGTCATTTGCAAAATTCCTTTTGACATACCATCAGTCACAGTTTGCACTTCACCAAAACTAAACCCTGCATCGGTGTTTTTTACCTGTGTTAAGGCATTGGGGTCGCTGCTGATAATCGTTTCTGCTTTACCATTTGTTTCCAGTGTAACATCCCAACTTGAAAACAGAAAAGATTCGATATAAAGAAGAGATGATTGTTTGCACAAACAGGGGTCATACAGTGTATTAAAGTCACCATATAACCAAAAGAAATTATTAGAACCCTGTCCGCCATTCAAATATTGATTTGGAATAGATACTTTTGCTTTACCTTTAAAATTGTTTAAAGCAAATGATTTATCTGCCAGTTGACTTAGTGTACCTGCGGTATTTGAAGAAGTAGGTCTAAATCTAAGTGTCAACATTGCCGATTTTGTATTCTGAAAATTTGAGGTTATCAATACAAACAATCTTACAAGCCCTGTGTACTTGTTATATAGTATAAAATAAGGATTGTCAATAGGGGTAGAGTTTGTTCCAAAATCTTTTTTGATTAACTCCCATCCATTTTTAGGGTCATAATTTTTTACAGATTGTGAACTTAAATCAAAGATATTAGGGTTTTGAAGGTCATAAAACGGACTATTTATTTGATAGTAAACAGGAGTGGGTGTACCTTTTCTGTAGCCAAACCATGTTTGTTGCCGCCAGTCCCATTTCAATGCACCTGTTGGGTCATCAGGGTTTTGGTAATTATCTGGGTCTGTGGATACGGAAATCGGAGGTTGTGTCCAGCATTGTGCAAACACATTTGCACTAAGCGAAAGTTAAAGCAATAGAATAGAAGCAGCCAGCCAAGGCTTTAATTTTAATTTCATAATCGGTTATTTGTTTTGGTGAAAGAGGATTTACAATTTTTTACCTATAAATACTTTTGCGACAACACGACTCCAATCCGAGCTATTAAAAGGATAATTAGCAATAATTCCATAATTATAACGGATTTTAATTGAATCATACCTTTTATTCATAAACCCAAGAGCATACACACAATTAACCCACTCACTTTGATATTGCAAGGCTTGCCCGCCTGAAATAGTAGCATCATCAATTCCAAAACAAGCACCATGGGGTAACAGAATTTCACTTTTGATTGGGTATCCTTCAGGTAGGTTAGATAGGTAGAAAGAGCTTCGGTTAACCGAGATATGAGGTTCAAAATCCCAGCCTATTTTAACCCTAAATTTATGATTTGGGTTATCAGTGTTGTATCCTTCATACTCTCCAAAAAGCGGCGGTGTATTGCCTATATAAATGTCCTGAAATGTAGTGTCAGTCCCAGAAATTGGCGTACCCCTTTTAGCTACATATTTAGTAATAAGCCTTACTCTTATGATGCCGTACGGCCTTTCAAACGATAATTCAAATTGTTTCGCCGTACGAACCAGCGGGTCGTCGCCGATTTTCCATTGATACTGGCATTCATAGTTCGTATCAAACTGAGCTTTAAAGACAATATTTATACCGTTAAAATAGTAATTTCCCGTAGGAGGATAGGTAATTAAATGAAATGATGTGTCAGCTACAAGACTGTCAATATCATTGTATTTTTCATTGCGACCATAATAATTAAAAATATTTTTTGCAGCAACTTGCTGTCCTGTAATAATTTTAGCTTTTGGTGTCGATTGTGTTTTTATTTTTTCTTTTCTACAGGCGGCAAGTAGCAGCGCACAAGCCGAAAGAAGTAAAAAGCCATTGAAAAAGAGGTGACGATTATTCATGTTAGGTATGCTTTATGCAGTTTCAAATCTATTGAAACAATTTAATGTCTGCAATTTCATATTTTAAGGATTTGTATGATGGCCAAAGTGTTATTCTTTTGTCAAACGCTTGCCAGAACTGTGTTTTGTAAAATAATTATGTGATGTCCAATAACTGTTCAGAGTTTGATGGGAGTCGGTCGGGGCTTGCATGCAACGTCGGGGCTTTCTGCTGTGCTGGTATTCTGTGTTCCGTCAGCCGACAACTGAAGCCGATTGAAAAACTGATGATGAAGTTATGCAATGTTGCTGGGATTTATTCGGTCAGCCGAATATGGGCTGATAGCGATAAAAAGATGAGGATATATTCGTCGGCCAGCATAGCAGAAAACCACTTTGTTGTAAGCACACCCTTCGCCTGTGTCACAAAAAAAAGACCGCTAATTTGAGCGGTCTTTTGAATACATGTGATTTAGTTATTGTTTTATGAATGTTGCAGTGCGCCAGTTGTTATTTATAAGTGCCTGAATCCGGTAAATGTCGGCAGGCAATTCATTTATATTGATTGTTGCTCTTGATGTTGGTGCAAGGGAGATTAATTTCTTCATGTTACCCATGCGGTCAATGATTTTAAGTTGTGAAAACATCTTGCCATCTTTTGATTCTATCATTAAACTTCCGCTTGTTGGGTTTGGAGATACCCGAAGCAGAATTGGTCCGCCACCTCCTCCATCGCAATTTGAAGCAATAGGTCCAACTGTAAACTGTAAAGTTTCACTTGGCGCAGATAGTCCGCATGTATTTCTCGCCTGTACTGTCAGATAATTATAATAGTACTGACCCGGGATTGGATTATTAATTAACGGTGCTGTATAAAAATAGTTACCATAATAGCCGGGGTTTTCCTGCACCACCTGTCCAAAATTTAAATTCCATAAATAGCTGTCGCTTCCGGCAGTGCTGGTTGAATAAGCTTCAAAGAATGTTCCGCAGTTATTGTCAAAATTATAAGGTGAAATTGAAGGAGCAGCAGGAACTCCGAAACTTACATCAATTTCATCGATATATCCACCAGCAGTTGCACTGATACGGAAAGTGCCACTGCCACCTGTTGTTTGAACAGTTGCATTATTTGTACCCTGCCCCCCAGTTATCGTCGCTGAACCGTTAACAATAGACCATGTTACAGGCAAACAATTTGGATTTCTTGCCGTAATTATGCCCGAAGCACAAATAGTAGTATTTGGTTGGTTTATTCTAAAATAATTATCAATAAAGCCTGCCCTTGGGCCTCCTTGTGCAAATACTGCTCGCATTCGTAAACTTTGCTCTCTTGTATAAATATTCTGACATCCATTATTAGTATAGTCCATGTAGTTCATAAACATATCACCATTGGGGCCATTATTGCAAGTAACACGGGGAAAACCAGGGCACCCTCTGTTAGCTGTTTGTTGAACTGGTGTATCGTCAACAAAATCATTACCACAATTTGCATCCCCCCAAATGTGTCTTAGATTTAGCCAATGGCCTATTTCATGAACACATACCCTACCTTGGTTTAAACCAGGCTGCAAAGTTCCGACTCTTCCAAATGCATTAAAGAGCATAACAACTCCGTCGGTATTTGGCTTTACAGGATAATCATCAGGAAACTGCCCATAGCCAATTAAACCGCCTCCCATATCGCAAACCCAAATATTTAGATATCTATCAGTAGGCCAAGCATCTCTACCACCTTGTGCTGTAAACTTAATTCTTGCAGCCTGTTCATTAATACTTCTATCAGGGTTTAAATTACTTAGTGGCTGAAATTGATTAACGCCAGCAAATGTTCTTGTTATTCCATTTGTTGGGTTACCATTAGGGTCAACGCAAGCCAATCGAAATTCAAAATTTGGGTCGCCACCAACTGGTTGAAAAGCCGCAGGGGTATTAAATCTGTCTGCATTAAGCCTCCTGAAATCTTCATTAAGAACAGCAATTTGTGATTGTACCTGAGCGTCATTTATATTTCGCCCAACACCAACCGCTTCGCCTCTATGTAAAACATGAACAACGATGGGTATAATTATAATTGCGTTTGGATTGATGAGCCTTGCTGTGTTGTTGCCGTTGTTTACCGAGTTAATGTAGTTTTGAGTATGTTGTTCCAAAGCCAAAATGCGTTGATACCTTGCTGGATTAACTTGTTGAATTAAGGACATATCAATTTCTGATGCACAAGTTGTTTGACTATTAGCATTGTTTCCAAAAATGCTTAAAAAGAGAAAAACTGCGATTACTATAAAATTTTTCATGTTATTTGTTTTTAGCCCATTTTTCTATGCCTGCAAAACTTGAGCGAATTTGAAAGTTTAATGTTAATGTATCATTACAAATCTTATAATGAACATAGTTGCTTCTTTGGCCGGTCGTATAATCCTTAAACACCAAGACATTAGTTGTATCATCGGGGAAATTTGTTATTGATTTTTCAATAACAAATTCATAAAGATATTTCTGTTCAAAAGTATAGTTCTTTGAATATTCAAGAACTGAATTACTGGCAAACATTTGTCTGGTATATCCTTCAGATTGTGGTGTTTTTAATATTAATTGCCCGGTCAATTGGTCTCTGTATAATTCAGAAATCCATGTCCATTTGCCCATGATTAAATCCTTTGAAATTCTGATGTCATTTGTCGGGTTGTTACATGGGATGTTGTAATGTGATTTGTCTTTTTTACACGCAGTAATTAATAGAGAAATGATTATGATTAAAAAATGTTTCATATTTTGTTATGTTTATGTCACAATAATACTGACATAGGAATTGATGTTAACGCTGCACTAAGGTGGGCTTTTGTCTCTTGGAATGAAATGGTTTTGAATTTTCATAATGACCGCTGTAAGTTATTTTGTCTGTGTCAAACCTGCAATACCAAAAACTGGTAATTTTTTGCAGAGTTTGTCTGACAGGGTTGCTTACAACGGACACGGCTTGGCGATGTGGCGGTATTTGAAAATCGTCAGCCCGTAACCGAAGCTAAATTTATAACTAAAAGTTCATTGTTTATTCTATTGCTCGGCTTTATTTGTCGGCTGGAACTGAAGCCAAATAGCGAACAAAAAGTTGAGCATATATTCGTCGCCCGCCATATTGCCAAACCGCCTGTTGTGCGTTCGTACATCACTTCAAGATGAACTTTGCATTTATGTTTGCGGTCACTTTAATCTTCTCGAAATCTATTTTCGGTAGGTCTTTGTAACTGTCGTTTTGTAAAGTTGTCGCACCACGAATTTGAATTCCTGCTACTCTTCCTTGTAACTGTTGGTTATAATTTTCAGCGTCAGAAATATGAATTGCAAGTCCGACACTTTGGTTTAAAGGTTTTGTCAAAGCAATAGCTCTTGCCTTAGCGTTTGCAATAGCATTTGTCCGCATAATGTTTCTGATATTTTCTAAGTCTGAATGGTCAACCCTGTCTATAGAGGTGTTTGAAATTCCCAATTCTTCAAGCTTCATGAAAACTTGGCTTGCTGTAACTGCATCTTTTACTTTCAAAGTATAAAGTTTGGTCTTAATTACATCCTTACTTTTTAAAAGATAAAACTTGAAGTTGCTTACCATGTCGGCAGTTGTTAAGTCTTTTTCTATATCAAGTCCCAAACCTTTCAGAGCAGCCACCATTTTTTGTTCAAGTTCTTCGATTGAAACCCTGTCTCTGGTATCTTTCTCCGACAAAAGTATCCTAATAAAAATTTCGTTTGGTGTCACTAAGGTGTCTGCGCTACCGCTTACTTCAATGTAAGGTTGGTCAATGAAATTTTTTGTCTGGCTTTGTCCAACAAGAAATGTGAGAACAAAGAAGGCTGTTAGTTTTATTCTTTTCATATTGTAAGATGTCGCTTTTGTATGACGCACAACGACAGTTTGTGAAAAAACTCTCTGTCTTCTCCAAATATACACAAGCTGTTAATTACTTCAAAGC